>CAWFMR010000056.1:0-19921 GCA_963816845.1 uncultured Actinomycetes bacterium
CGGAGGAGAGCAGGCGTTTCGGGGGGCGCCGGACCGGCAGGCTGGCACAGACGACGGCCGGTCCGGAAAGCGGTGTCGCTTTTGCACGAGATTTCGGGCCCGGCGCGGTTACGTCGCGCCGAGATGGGTACCCAAGACGCTGAGCATGGACGCCGAATTGGGGATCAGCAAATGGGCCATCGCCGCGCTGGTGGCGGCGATGATCGTCGTGGGGACCATGGGCGTCGTGCTGCGCGGCAGCGCGGGCCAGGGCTCGACGGCCGACCAAACGCCGCCGGCCAACGCGCCCGCCCAGTCGCACTAACCCTCCGGAGGCGCCTCCTGGAGCAGGTCCTCGAGGTCGAGGTCACCGAAGAGCGCCTGGACGTGGCCGTTGCCGTCGAGCGGCCACTGCTCGAACGGGCGGTCCCAGCACAGCTCGAGGTCGTTGCCGTCGGGGTCGCTGATGTAGATCGCCTCGTGGGTCCCGTGGTCGGTGACCTGGCGCAGCGGCCAGTCGACGCTCTGCAGCCGGCGCAGCGCATCGGCCAGCCCGGCGCGCGTGGGATAGCGGATGGCGACGTGGTGCAGCCCCGCGACGCCGTCGGGCTGGGGACCGCCGCCCGCGGACTTCCACGTGTTGAAGCCCAGATGATGGTGATAGCCGCCGGCCGAGACGAAGAGGATGTCCCCCGTCGTGCCCCAGCCGGGCACGTCGCGGGCCTCGGCGACGACGTCGAAGCCGAGCAGGTCGACGTAGAACCCGCGCACGCGATCGATGTCGGCCGTGCGCAGGTGGACGTGGCCGATGGTGACGCCCGGGTCGATCGGGCGTGGGCTGGACGCGATCGGGGCAACGTTGCCCTGCGGACGCTGCGATGACGTGGTCATGCACACACGATGCCAGGCTCGGCCGAGCCGCTCTGCCGGCGTGATGGCGGCCATCAGGCGAAATCCCCTCGCCGCCGGCGTCGTCATCCTGCTCGTCGGCTGCCTGGTCGTGTTCGGCGTCTTCCTGACGCTGCTGCGCTCGATCGGCTCGGACCCCTCCCCCGCCCTGCTGTCGGCCGAGGGCATGGCCCACCGGCTGCTCGTCGGGCGCGAGAGCATCCACACCGATGTGCAGAGCAGCGACGAGTACCGCTTCCGCGTCGTCTATCAGGCGAGCGACGGCAACGTGGCCGGCACGGAGCTCGCCACCCACATCGGCGTGGCGGTCTGCCTGCGCGGCGACCGCGCGACCGACGCGGTGCGCTTCTCCTACCTGCACTTCAAGGCGGCGTGCCACGACGGCCAGGTGGCCCTGACGCCGGCGGAGACCTCGATCGCCGCGGACCGCAAGGCCTTCGGCGGCGAGTTCGTCCGGGGCGCCGACCAGCAGGACGAGCCGACCCCGAGGAGGATCGGCTCGCCCTAGCGGGGTCGGCTACTTCTTCTTGGTCAGGGCGCCGGCGTCGATCCAGTCGTGGCGGTTGACGTGGCCGTAGACCATCGCGTACGCCCACTTGCCGCTGGGCGAGAGGCGCTCGACCTTCACGGTGTTGCCCTTGAAGACGGTGCCGTCGAAGATCTTCCCGGGCTCCTTGTAGACGTAGACCTGCTTGGTCACGGTGTACTTGCCGGGACCGGTGGCCTTGGCCATGCCGACGGCGGGTGCAACGGCCGAGACGGCCACTGCGGCGGTCGCGGCGAAGGCGGTGAGCTTCGTGGCGTTCATGCGGGGGGATCTCCTGTGTCGATTGACGGTCACTATTAGACGACCTTCGAACCGATCTGGTACGGGCGCTTCCTCCCCAACGAGCGTGCGGTTCGCCTCACCCGGTGCGGGCGCTCACACGAAGCGGCGACAGGACCGCGTGAGACGAGGCCCGCCGGTCGAAGGCGCCGAACGGCGCGGCGTGACAGCGCTTGCTCGTTCTCAGCCGTTGACCGAAGGGCTAGGGACCGGCGATCGCCGGCGGGCTAGCGTGCCGCCATGCGTCTCGCCTGCGCTACGGCAGCCCTCGCGGTGAGCGCGGCGCTCGCCGGCGCCACCGCCAGCCCCGCCTCAGCGCCGGTGCCCGTGCTCGGCAGCGCGCTGCCCGACACCCACGGCTTCGGCCACGCGCACCCGTCGCTGCTGTCCTCCGGCCCCGCGGCCACCGTGACCGTGCAGCACCTGCGCTGGACGCACTGGGGCGCCAAGGAGGCGACCGGCCTGGGTCAGGGCTGGTACGTCCCCGACAACGCCCAGTCGCAGGCCGACGGCAAGCTCGCGACCGAGAAGGTGGTGGCCTTCGACCTGGGCACCTGCCACGGCAAGCGCGCCTACCTGAAGTACATCTGGTACTTCCCCGCGTACCGCAAGGCTCCGTCGCGCAGGCACGCCAACAGCGCCTGCTTCTAGGGGCGCCTGGCTGGCTGACGCGGATCAGCGCACGCCCGACCGCGCGATGCGCAATCCGTCGGGGCGCTTGCCGGTTCGGAGCGTCGTGGTACCGTTAACCCTGTGGTTAACGATCCGTTCAAGGCGCTGTCGCACCCGATCCGCCGCGGCATCGTCGAGCGCCTCGCCGCGGGTCCCGCGACGGTGGGCGACGCCACCGCCGGCTTCGGGGTGTCCAAGCCCGCGATCTCCAAGCACCTGAAGGTGCTCGAGGAGACCGGCGTCGTGACGCGCGTGGTGCAGGGCCGGACGCACCGGCTCTCGCTCGAGACCCATGCGCTCGGCGAGGCCGCCGACTGGATGGATCGCCAGCGCGCCCTCTGGGGGCGCCTGTTCGACGTCGTCGACGAATACCTGAAGGAGGACGTACCGCGATGAACGTGCCGCCGATCGTGTCGCCCCAGGAGTGGGAGGCCGCCCGCGAGGAACTGCTGGTCAAGGAGAAGGAGCTCACCCGCGCCCGCGATGCGCTGGCCGCCGAGCGCCGCCGGATGCCGAGGATGGCCGTGGAGAACACCTACGCCTTCGATGGCCCGGATGGCGCTGTCAGCCTGCTGGACCTGTTCGAGGGGCGCCGCCAGCTGGTCATCTACCGCTTCTTCTTCGAGCCCGGCGTGGCCGGCTGGCCCGAGCACGGCTGCACCGGGTGCTCGCTCATGGCCGACCAGGTCGCCCACGTCGCGCATCTGAACGCCCGCGACACCACGTTCGCGTACGTCTCGCGCGCGCCGCAGGCGGACATCGAGCGCTACCGGGCACGGATGGGCTGGGAGATCCCCTGGTACACGATCACCGACGACTTCGACGCGGACTTCGGCGTCGACGAGTGGCACGGCACCAACGCCTTCTTCCGCGACGGCGACCAGATCTTCCGCACGTACTTCGTCAACAACCGCGGCGACGAAGCCCTGGGCAGCACGTGGAGCTACCTCGACCTCACCGCGCTCGGCCGCCAGGAGGAGTGGGAGGACTCGCCCGAGGGCTACCCGCAGACCCCGCCCTACGGATGGTGGAACCTCCACGACCAGTACGACGAGCCGACCGCCGCGTAGGCCGGGCGGAGGCGGCTCACCCAGACCGATGGCCCGCGCCGCCGAGCTCCTTCTCGTACATCACCCAGCCGAGCACGGGCGCCATCCCGGCGCGCTCGTAGAGGCGGAACGCGCCGGTCTCGTTCGCCGCGTCGACGCCGAGCCCGACGCTGTGCTCGCCGCGCTCCCAGAAGCGGCCGAACGCGTCGCGCAGCAGCGCCGCGCCCACGCCCTGCCTGCGCCATGGGCGACGCGTGAAGAGGACGTCGACCCAGCCGCCGCCGTACGTGTCGCCCGCGCAGATCGTCCCGGCGGCGATCTCGTCCCCGGCGCGGGCGACGCACCAGAGGGTCGGGTCGAAGCGCTCGCTGCCGAGGTGGCGCTTCGACCACGCCTCGAAGTCACGCGGGGTGTAGTCCCAGTGATCGGCGAACGCCTCCTGGTGCGCGGCGTGGAACTCGACCGCGTCGCGCGCCGGGTCGAACGCGACGACGCGCAGCCCGTCGGGCCACTCGGGTGACGGCGGCGGTCCCTCGAGCTCGATGCGCAGCTCGCGGAAGACGCGCACGGCGCGGTAGCCGAGCGACTCGAGCAGGCTGCGCGCGGCGGGGTCGATCTCGAAGACGTTGCTCTGGATCCTGCGTGCGCCGCGGCGCGCCACGTCCTCCTCGAGCCCTGTCGCGATCAGCGTCCCGATCCCGCGCCCGAGCGCGTCGGGATGGACGTACCCCTCGGCGCGCCAGAGCTCGCCCAGCTCGCGCACCGTGCCGTAGCCGACGATGCGGTCGCCGTCGCGGACGACGCGCGCGTTCTGCTCGAGATCGAGGTCAGACCACTCGTCCTCCAGATCGCCCTGCGAGAACGCGCTCTCGCCGTAGAGCGACGACTCGAGCGCCACGACGACCTCGGTCACCGCCGCCGCGTCGGCGGCAACGGGGGGTGTCAGGAAGACGCGCTCCATGTCGGCGGCACGCTAGCGCGCACCCGCGCCGGCGTGGCGCGGCGGACCGTGCGGCCCGCCGCACACGATGCCGTCAGTGCTTCTTGAGGTCCGCGCGCAGGGTCGCGGTCCCGACCTCGAAGCCCGGCGTGAAGCCCGTGACCGCGAAGACCTGGTTCATCACGCCGGCGGCCGTCGGGTTGAGCTTCACCACGACCCCGGTGATCTTCACCGTCTTGGAGGTGAGCGTCACCTTCGCCTTGGAGAGGTCGACGTCCGCGACCGCCATGACCCCGGCCGGGGTGCCGTTGAGCAGGGTGCTCGCCGCCATGTTGGAGCCGGCTGCCGCGAGCGTCACGCTCGGCGTGTTCATCGTCACGGCGTAGCCCGGATTGGACAGCGTCATGCCTCCGGCCTGCGTCACCTTGCCGGTGACCTTCTTCTTCTTGGCCCCGCTGATCTTCAGCGTGCCGCTGCGGATCGGGAACGTCAGGACGGGGCCGGCGGCCGCGGTGGTCGGCGCCACCGGGGCGACCGCGATGCCCATCGCCTGGAGGTTCTGTGCGGATTGGGGGTTGAAGGCCAGCGTCGTCGTGCCGCCCTTGAGCTTGACCGTCGTGGTCTTGGCGCCCGCTGCCGGGGCGATCGCCAGTGCGACGAGCGCTACGAGCAGCATCGCGAGCCGTGGGGCCGTGAGCCGAGAGTTCTTCATGAGGTGCCTCCTTTGGCGTCTCCCGAGTCTCCCGGCCCCCGGCGCGCGGCTCATCGGCGTCTCCACTCATACGCGATCCGTAGGAGCCACGGAGCCGGTCGGCCAGCGGTGCTCGCGACGAGGGCAGCCGAAGGCCGGCATCAGCGCCCGGACGGCGACACCGTCTAGGACGGCTTCGGGTTGTGGACGAAGTAGCCCGTGCCGCGGCCGCTCAGGCGGTCGCTTTGTGCGGCAGCACGACGAGCTTGCCGGTGGCCTCGTTCGCCGCCATCCGGCGGTGCGCGTCGATCGTCTGCTCGAGCGTGTAGACCGCGTCGATGTTCGGCGCCACCTTGCCGCGCTCGACCTGCTCGACGACGGCGCGCAGCAGCGGCCCCCCGACCTGCGCGTCGTGCACGTCGTTGGAATGGAACGCCGTCAGCTTTCGTCCCGATGGGATCATCGCGATCGGCTCGAAGTCCGGGATCACCCAGGTGTCGGACAGTGAGCCGGAGTTGCAGGCCGTCGCGCCGGGGCGCAGCAGGCCTAGCGTCTCGAGCACCGCGGGGCCGCCGATGAGGTCGACGGCGCCGTCGGCGCCGCCGTCGGGCAGCGCGCCTCGGGCGCGCTCGGTGAAGCCGTCGCCCTCGAGCACGGTGTCCACGGCGCCGAGCTCGGTCAGCCGCCGGCCCTTCGCCTCGCTGCGCGTCGTCGCGATCACCCGCACGCCGGCGGCGCGGGCGAGCTCCAAGCAGGCAAGGCCGACCGAGGACGTCGCGCCGCGCAGCAGCAGCGTCTCCCCCTCCTCCAGATCGAGGTGCTCGAGCGAGCCGGCGGCGGTCACGAACGTCTCGGGCAGCGCGCCGAGCACGTCCCACGGCAGCGTGGTGTCGAGCGTGATCAGCTGGTGCTCGGGTACGAGCGCGTACTCGGCGTAGCCGCCGTCGAACGCGCGGCCCATCTCCCCCATCAGCGCCGCGACCGTCACACCCGGCGGCACGGCCGGCGCGTCCCCGTGCACCGCCTCCACCACGCCGACCAGCTCGATCCCGAGGATCCGCGGGAACGTCACCGCGTCGCCGGCGTAGCCCTTGAGCGTCTTGTACTCGGACCGGTTGAGCCCGAACGCCTCGACCCTGACCAGCGCCCAGCCCGGACGGGCCTCGGGGCGCGGCACCTCGCGTAGGACGAGCCCGTCAGGCCCGTCCGGCCGCTCCGCGACCACTGCTCGCATCTGCGCCATGCGCCCAGACGCTACTCAGCCCGCTCCCGGCACGAAACAGACCCTCCCGAGGCAATCAGCGTCACGGTACGCGTCCGACCTCGTGGTAGAGGGTGATGATGAGGTTGTAGGCACCGTCCTGCACGCTGTGCAGCGTCTCGCGAACTTCGGGCAGCTGCCTCGAGGCGCTCGCGATCCTCGGGGCTTCGCATCTCGACCAGAGCGGCAACCGACGTCCCATCGGGGCTTGCGAGGATCCGTGCGGAGACAAGCCCCGGGTCGTCGCTGACATGGCGGAGCATCTCGCCGAGCTGCTCGACCAGCGTCGCCTCCGCCTCCGGATGCACATTCCAGATGTGGAGGAGCACAGGACTTTGATTCATCGCATTCCTTTCAGGCCGGCGGCATGGCACTTCCTGCGTTCCTGCGTGGCGAAGGAGACTGACGCGTCGAGGGCGCCGTCGCGCCCGTGTACTCCCTGGTCTGCGCTACAGGGGCTACGCAGCCCCGGGAGTCAGCCCTCGAGCGTCGGCTCTCTGGCGCGATCCGCTTCCGCGAGCCAGCTGGATCGGGCCGCGGCGGCTGGCTAGCGCGCCGGGGGCAGCGGTTCGAGCACGAAGACCTCGACGGCGAGGTCGGGGTCGAGGTGGTTGTCGCTCATGAAGCCGATCACCTTGCGTCCGGTGAGTCGCTCGATCTCGTGGCTGAGGTCGGCCTGCATGACGCGTTGCCAGCGTCTGCGCAGGTCCAGCACGGCGGCGCCCTCGCCGGCGTCGGCCAGTGTCTGCTCGCCGCGCGTGAGGCTGTCCTGGAGCACGACGAAGACGCCGTTGTCGCCGAGCGTGGTTCTCGCCTTGGTCGGGCCGCGGCCGGTCGTGCGTGCGAGCGCGCTGACGACGGTGTTCGAGATCGCCGCCGCGAGCTCCCCGTCGGACAGGCGGCCCTCGTCGTTCATCGTCGCGCCCCGCTGTCTCGCGCCGGCGATCGCTCTCCGGTGCGACGTGAACCCCACCTCGTGACCGGCCCGCGCCTGACGATCTCGTCAGTCCAGCCGGCCAGTCTGGTCGCGTCCTGCTCAGTTCCGGCAGCGTTCATCATCGGGCTGACGGGAACGCTAGTGCCACGGCTGGTGGCGAACGTCGTCGACAACTACCGCACCTCGCGCGTAGTTCGCCGCCTCCCGAGTCGACCGGGGCGGCACCGGTTCAGCCAGTGCGCGTCGTCACCGCTGCGGCGATGCTGGCAAGCCTCTCCGAGCTGTAATAGACCGGGGTGAAGCCGTGAACGAGCCCACCGTGCTCGCACGCGAGTGCGACCAGGTCGTTGGCGCTTCGCGCGCGCAGCGCCTCCTCACAGCCAAACGGGTGTACGTCCGCGCACCGCACCTCGAACGTTGGCCGCGACGGCCGCCACGCCGCCGCGTCATCGGGCGACAGCACAGGCGAGACACTGCTGGCGGGGGTCAGGATGCCCCCTTCCTTGGGCGTGGCTCCGGCCGTTCCGACCGGGACGCTCCCATGTAGAGAGTGCCGACTCTCCTCTCTCTTGCGCCAATGTCAAGGCGGCCCCGGAACGCGTCGGGCCGGACATCTTTCAATCCGGCCCGATCATCCGCTGCGGTGCACGCGCACCGCTCTGTGTCCTTCTGAACACCGGTAACGATGGGATGTTCGCTGGATTGTCCGGCGGAACCGCCTCCCTTCGACCCTGGTAACGGAAGGATCGACTCAACTCTCGCCGGTGAGGGAGCGCGCCACAGCGGGGCAAACTACGCACAACAGCGGCTCGAACTACCGACCATCGTGTGGAGCGTCGTGCCCGCCCCGGTGAAGGCGACCCGCTTGACCATAGCTAGTTGATCGATATATACTCGCTGCATGAGCAGGCGGCCCATGCAGGAGGCGTCGTTCTTGATCCTCACGGCGTTGGCTGGAGGCAGCCAGCACGGCTACGGGATCATCACCGACGTCGAGCAGATCTCGAAGCGGCGAGTTCGACTGCGGGCAGGGACGTTGTACACGGCGCTGGACCGACTCCGCGAGGACAAGCTGATCGCGGTGGATCGCGAAGAGGTCGTGGACAGCCGGCTGCGTCGCTACTACCGGCTCACGCCCACCGGCCAGGAGACGCTGGCTGAGGAGGCGGCCCGTTTGCACTCCAATGCCCGTGCCGCGATGTCACGGCTGGATCCGATTGGAGGGACGGCGAGCACATGACGAA
This sequence comes from uncultured Actinomycetes bacterium, assembly GCA_963816845.1. Classification (GTDB taxonomy): domain Bacteria; phylum Actinomycetota; class Thermoleophilia; order Solirubrobacterales; family Solirubrobacteraceae; genus JAOPZW01. The sequence continues at coordinate 8,509 of CAWFMR010000056.1, forward strand.
TCCGAGTCGTCTGGAGCGCCGCTACCGCTCGTTGCTGGCGCTCTACCCGAAGGCGTACCGCCGCGACCACGAGCAGGAGATCCTCTCGGTGCTGATGGCCGCCGCGCCGGAGGGCCAGAAGCGCCCCCGACTGGCAGAGTCCGCCGATCTGGTCAGAAGCGCGATCTTCATGCGCCTGCGCCAGACGAAGGTGCCGACTCCATGGGAGTACAGCCATGCCCGCCTCATGCTGCCGGTCCGCGTTGTCACCGGTGTCTGGCTGGTGTTCCTCACCGCCATTCTGTACGGCTACGGCCGCGGCGGCTGGTGGGGAGCGCTGCTCGTACCGGCAGCCACACTCCATTTCTACATCGCCTACCGCCTGATCCACCGTCCAGAGCAGGCGCCCGACCCCGCGCGAACGAGAACGACTCTGACCCCCTGGCCCGGGCCGCCGCACGCTTCCGTACCGCGGCGGCGGATCCGACGGCAGAGCGCTACTTGATCTGGTCGTAGACCTTGAACAGCGGCAGGTACATCGAGATGACGATGAACCCGACGATGCCGCCGACCACGACGAGCATGATCGGCTCGAGGATCGAGGTCAGCGACTTGACGGCCGCCTCGACCTGGTCCTCGTAGAAGTCGGCGATCTTGGAGAGCATGGTGTCCAGGGCGCCGGTCTCCTCGCCGACGGCGACCATCTGGGCCACCATGCCGGGGAAGACCGACGCGTGGCGCAGGGGCTCGGCGATGGTGCCGCCGCGCTTGACCGACTCGATGACGTCGGCCATCGCCTTCTCGACGACGTAGTTGCCGGCCGTCTTGGCCGTGATGTCGAGGGCGGCCAGGAGCGGGACGCCGGCGGCGACGAGCGCGGAGAGGGTCCGCGACCAGCGCGCCAGGGCGACCTTCTGGACGATGTCGCCGATCTTCATCGGAGTGCGCAGGCGGAAGGCGTCCCACTTGGGACGCCCCCAGTCGCTGCGGCGGAACTTGCGAAAGGCCCAGGCGCTGCCGACCGAGCCGGCGATGAAGGCCCACCACTGGCCCTTGATGGCGTTGGAGAGCGCGACGGTGAACTTGGTGATCGTCGGCAGGTCGCCGCCGAACTGCTTGAAGACGCCGACGAAGACCGGCACCAGGAAGGTCACGAGGCCGACCAGCACGATCAGCGCGAAGGTCATGATGACCCCCGGGTAGACCATGGCGGACTTGATCTGCCGGCGCAGCGAGTCCTCCTTCTCGAGCTGGTCGGCGACGCGCAGCAGCGACTCCTCGAGCACGCCGCCGGTCTCACCGGCGCGCGTCATGGCCACGAAGAGCGGCGAGAAGACCTTGGAGTGGCGCTCGAGCGCGCCGCTGAGCGGGAGCCCGGCTTCGACGTCCTTGCGGACGTCGGCGATGATGTCGGCCAGCAGCTTGTTCTCGGTCTGCGCCTCGAGCGTGTAGAGCGCGCGCAGGATCGTCATGCCCGAGCTGATCATCGTCGCGAGCTGACGGGTGAGGATCGTCAGGTCGGTCGGCTTGACCCGCTTCATGAAGTCGAGGGAGATCTCCTTCGACCCGTGCTTGGCCTTGATGTCGAGGACGATCAGGCCGCGCGCCTTCAGCTGGTCGGCGACCACCTGCTTGGTGTCCGCCTCCACCTCGCCGGTGGCCTTCGCCCCGGTGAGGTCCATCGCCCTGAAGACGTAGCTGGCCATGCGATCAGGCCGCCTGCACGCCGCCGAAGCCCAGCAGGCGGCGCAGCTCCTCGGGCGTCGAGGAGCGCGACTCGGCCAGGCGCTGGCTGATCTTGCCGGCGCGGATGAGGCCGGCCAGGGCCGCGTCCATCGTCTGCATGCCGACGCTCGAGCCGGTCTGCATGGCCGAGGGGATCTGGTGGGTCTTGCCCTCGCGGATGAGGTTGCGCACGGCCGGCGTGGGCACGAGCACCTCGCAGGCCACGACGCGGCCCGAGCCGTCGGCCGTGGGCAGCAGCTGCTGGGTCATGACGCCCATGAGGGCGACCGAGAGCTGCACGCGCACCTGGTCCTGCTGGTGGGCGGGGAAGACGTCGATGACGCGGTCGATGGTCTGCGGCGCGCTCTGCGTGTGCAGCGTGGCGAAGACGAGGTGGCCGGTCTCGGCCGCGGTCAGGGCGGTCGAGATCGTGTCGAGGTCGCGCATCTCGCCGACGAGGATCACGTCGGGGTCCTGGCGCAGCGCGGCCTTGAGGGCGAGAGCGAAGGTCTGCGCGTCGGAGCCGACCTCGCGCTGGTTGACGATGCACTTCTTGTGGCCGTGGAGGAACTCGATCGGGTCCTCGACGGTCATGATGTGCTCTTCGCGCGTCTCGTTGATCGCGTCGATCATGGCCGCCAGCGAGGTGGACTTGCCCGAGCCGGTCGGCCCCGTGACGAGGACGAGGCCGCGCGGCTTCTTGGTGAAGTCGTGGACGGCGGTGGGCAGGCCGAGGTCGTCGATGGAGACGATGTCGGCCGGGATCAGGCGGAAGGCGGCGCCGATGGCCGAGCGCTGGAAGTAGGCGTTGACGCGGAAGCGCGCGTGGCCGGGCACCGAGTAGGCGAAGTCGATCTGCCAGTCGGTCTCGAGCTTCTGGCGCTGGTCGTTGGTGAGGATCGAGTAGACGACCTCACGCGTGTCGGTCTGCGTCAGGCGCGGATAGCCCTCCACGCCCACGAGGCGGCCGCGGACGCGGACCATCGGCGGAGCGCCGGCGGTGATGTGCAGGTCGGAGGCGCGGCGCGCCACGACGTCCATGAGGAGATCGGCGAAGTCGAAGTTCATCGCCCTGCGGATCGGACGTTCGGCCACGCTCCTTGAGGCATGGCGGACAGACGTCCGAACGTCGTCCGCTCCCCGACTAGCTGCCGGACGCGGTCACGCGGTAGATCTCGGCGATCGAGGTCCGGCCCTGCCTGACCTTCTCGAGGCCGTCCTCCTGCAGGCGGCGCATCCCCTGGCGCACGGCGACCTCGGCGATGCGGTCGGCCGACGCGCGCTCGATGGCGAGGGTGCGGACCTCCTCGGTCACGGTCATGACCTCATAGAGGCCGATGCGCCCGCGATAGCCCGACCCGCCGCAGCGCGCGCAGCCGACGGGCTCGTAGGCCTCGACGTCGGCCAGCGCGGGGAACCCGTGGTCGCGCATGACCTCGGCGGAGAGGATCGTGCGGCGCTTGCAGTGCTGGCACAGCGTCCGCGCCAGGCGCTGGGCGACGATGCAGTCCAGGGCGCTGGCGACGAGGAACGGCTCGATGCCCATCTCGATGAGGCGGCTGATGGCGCCGGGCGCGTCGTTGGTGTGCAGCGTCGAGAGGACCAGGTGGCCGGTGAGGGCGCCCTCGATGGCGATCTGCGCGGTCTCGCGGTCGCGGATCTCGCCGACCATGATGATGTCGGGGTCGGCGCGCATCATGGCGCGCAGCCCGCTGGCGAAGGTCAGGCCGGCGCGCGCGTTGACCTGGACCTGGGTGATCCCGTCGATCTGGCGCTCGACCGGGTCCTCGATGGTGATGATGTTCTTCTCGGGCGTGTTGACCTCGCCCAGCGCCGCGTAGAGCGACGTCGACTTGCCCGAGCCGGTCGGGCCGGTGACGAGGACGGCGCCATAGGCCTGGCGGAAGGCCTTCTCGAAGCGCTCGCGCTCGCCGTCGGCGAAGCCGAGCTTGCCGAGCTCCGGGATGCCCTCGGACTGGTCGAGGATGCGCATGACGATCGACTCGCCGTGCACGCTGGGCAGCGAGACGACGCGCAGGTCGACGTGGTGGCCGTCGATCGTGATCCCGACGCGGCCGTCCTGCGGGACGCGGCGCTCGGCGATGTCGAGGTCGCTCATGATCTTCACGCGGCTGATGACGCCGCTGACCATGCGCCGCGGGACGGTGGCCGAGTCGATGAGGACGCCGTCGATGCGGAAGCGCACGCGCAGCTCATGGCCGTCGGGCGACAGGTGCACGTCGGAGGCGCCCTGCTCGACGGCCTGGGCGACGATGCCGTTGACGAGCTTGATGATCGGCGCGTCCTCGGCCGAGTCGAGCAGCTCGACGACCTCGGCGCCGCTCTCCTCCTCCTCCTCGAAGCTGGCGGACTGGACGACGTCGTCCAGGCGCGTGAGGCGTGCGACGAGGGCGCTGATGTCCTCGCGCGAGGCGACCGCGGGGCGCACCTCGTAGCCGGTCATCAGCGCGATGTCGTCGACGGCGAGCACGTTGGCCGGATCGGCCATGGCCACGAGCAGGCCGCGGTCGCCGATGAACTGCACGGGCACGGCCTCGTAGCGCTTGGCCGCCGCCGAGGAGATGAGGTTGGCCGCCCCCATGTCGACGTGCATGACGGTGAGGTCGAGGTGGTCCAGGCCGTTGCGCTCGGCGATGGCCCGCGCCAGCGCGTCCTGGCTCAGCGCGCCGGCCTGGACGAGGATGTCCTCGGGGGTGCCGCCGCTGGCCCGCGCGGACTCGATCGCCTCCTCGACGCGCTCGCGCGGCGCGAGCCCGAGCTCGACGATGACGTCGGTCAGGAAGCGCGGCCCGCCAGGGCGCGCGCGCGGGGACGTGATCCCATTCCACCCGTCGGCCGCCGACCGGTCAACGGCCAGGGCCTCGCCGGCAGCCGTCGCAGGCGGCACCGGTCGCAGATGGGGATGGTCGGGGTTCATGTCGGGTGGAGAAGGTCCTCATGCGCGTGCTGCCTCTCGCATGACCTGCACGGGAGCGGCCCGGCCGGTCCAGCCCTCGAAGCTCAGCGCACCCTGCTGCACGAGGATCTCGAGGCCGTCGATCACCTGCGATCCACGGCGCCGCGCCTCCTGCGCCAGCACGGTGCCGCCGGTCCTGTAGACCAGGTCGACCACGCACGCGTATTCACCGAGGGAATCGGCCCTCAGAGGGAGATTCTTGAACGTGCTCGACGGATCGGTGAGCCCCACCGAGGTGCAGTTGACGAGCAGGTCGGCGGCCACCGGGGCGCCGACCGCCTGCACCCCGAGGTCGGCCGCCAGCGCGCGGGCACGCTGCGGCGTGCGGTTCCAGACCGCGACGGCGGCGCCCGCCTGGGCCAGGGCGTAGGCCGCGGCGCGGGCCGAGCCGCCCGCGCCGAGGATCAGCGCGCTGGTCGGACGCAGGTCGCCGAGGGCGGCGAGCAGGCCCGGGGCGTCGGTGTTGTCGGCGCTCACGGCGCCGCCGGGTGCGAAGGTCAGGCTGTTGGCGGCGCCGATGGCGCGCGCGGCGGGGGTCGCCTCGTCGGCCAGGGCGAGGGCCGCCTCCTTGTGCGGGATGGTCACGTTCGCCCCGACGAAGCCGACCCCCGGCAGGGCGCGCACGGTCTCGACGAAGAGCTCCGGTGCGATCGGCAGGCGCTGGTAGCGCCAGTCGCTCAGGCCGACGGCGCGCAGCGCGGCGTTGTGCATGGCCGGCGAGCGGCTGTGGGCGACCGGCCAGCCGATGACGCCGAGCCGGGTCAGGCCCAAGGGCCGACGCCGCCCAGGCGGTCCACGGCGATGTGCACGACGACGCCGGGAGGCGGGTCGTCCATGGGAGGGAACTTCACGTCGGGCCCGAGGTAGGTGTGGGCCAGGCGCTGCAGGAGCTCGGGCCCTCCCCCCTCCTCGATGCGCGCGTGGCCGTGGACGACGAGGTACTCCTTCAGGCCGATGCCGCTCGTCTCGGTGCCCTCCAGCGAGAGCGCCACCCGCGGGTCGCGGCGGATGTTGTCGAGCTTGCGCCGCGGGCCCAGCGAGGCGAAGACGATGTCTGCGCCCTCCAGGCCGACCCACACGCAGCTGATCTGCGCGCTGCCATCGGCGTTGCTCGTCACGAGGTGCGCGAGCGCGGCGCTCTCGAGGATGGCCCGCGCCTCGTCGGGGATCTCGGTCACGAGCGGATCCTACGCCGGCTCCAATCAGCAGTGCGAGGGGTCCTTGCCGCCGCGCTTGTCGCGGGCGCGGTTGTACGCGGCGACGTCCTTCTGGAACTGCGCGTCGGTCGAGCTGAACGCGTGGGCGCCGTTGCCGCACGGCTTGACCACGTAGAAGAGGTACTTGGCGGTGGCCGGGTCGGCCGCCGCCTGGAGCGAGGCCAGCCCCGGGTTGCCGATCGGGGTGGGCGGCAGGCCGATGCGCCGGCGCGTGTTGAAGTCGGAGTTGATGTTCAGCTCGGACTCCTTCAGCGCCTTGCTCCAGTTGTTCAGGCGATAGCGCAGGGTCGCGTCGATGCCGAGCGGGATGCCGCGCTGCAGGCGGTTGTAGATGACCGCCGAGATGAGGCGGCGATCCTTGGGCACCTGGGCCTCGCGCTCGATCATCGACGCGATGATGAGCACGTCGTAGCGGCTGAGGTGCTTGCGGCGCGCGTGCTTGAGGTCGATCGTGGCGAACTCGCGCTTGAACTGGCGCAGCTGGAGGTTCACGAGCGCCTTGGCCGTCGCGGTGCGGCTGCGCAGCTGGTAGGTGTCCGGGAACAGGAAGCCCTCGAGGCTCCTGGTGCCCTTCGGCGCGCCGTAGGTCCGCGGCCTGAGCAGCCTCGAGCTGGCGCTGGCGTCGACGTAGCTGCCGCGCACGCCCGCCGCCTTCACGCGCGGCGCCAGCTCGCGCCGCGACGGCCCCTCGGGCAGCGTGACGTCGATGGTCGGCGCCGCCTTGGGCGCCTGCGTCAGCGCCGCCAGCGCGTCCTTGTAGGGCATCGACTTCTTCAGCGTGTACGTCCCGGCCTGCAGCTTGCCGCGGTCGCCTTCCACGCGCGCGCGCAGGGCGAAGAAGAACCCCGACTCGACCACGCCCTTCGACGACAGCAGCTTGCCGATGTCGCCCGCGCTCGACCCCGGCGGGATCTTCACCACGACCGCGTCGTAGCCCTTGCCGTGGAAGGGCTGGTAGAGCATGAAGGCGAAGACGGCGACCGCGGCGAGGGCGAGGATCACCAGCAGCACGACGAAGCGCCGCAGCCAGCGCCGGCGCGTCTTCTGCACGCCGATGTTGCGGTGCGGCGGCATCCCCGGCGCGCCGGGCTGCGCCTGGTACTCGCCGCGCGAGACGCGGACGGTGCCGATCGGCCGGTCCCACGAGTCGGTGTGGTGGCCGAGCTCCTCGGTCTGCGGGCGTGGGAGCGAGACCGTCCGGCGCGCATGGATGGCACCCACGGGCTCGAGCGGCTGCGTCGACTGCGGGTCGACCGGCTCGCGCATCGGCCCCGGCACGGGCTCGGGCTCGGGCGCGGGATCCGGCCAGGGCGGCTCGGGGTCCGGCCGCGGTTCGGGCGCCGGATCGACCGCGTCGGGCTCATCGTCGGCGGGTTCGTCGTCGAACGGCGCCCAGCGCGGCTCGTCGTCGTCGCCGGGGTCGTCGTCGTGGTGCACGGGAGCATCGTCGTGCATTGGCGCGTGGTCGTGCAGCGCCTCACCGCGGGCAGGCGGCTCGTCGGGGGGCGGGTCGTCGACGGCAGGCGGCTCGTCGACGGCAGGCGGCTCGTCGACGGCAGGCGGCTCGTCGGCAGCAGGCGACTCGTCGGGCGGCCGCTCGTCGGGCGGCGCCTCGTCGCCCAGCGTCGAGTCGGCAGGCTCCTCGGGGGGCGGGCGCCCTTCGCGCTTCGCGCGACGGCGCTCGCGCTCCAACCGAGCGGCCTCGCGATCGGCGGCGCTGCGCTCGCGACGGTCGTCCCCGCGTCCGAAGAGGGGCATCAGCCGGTCACCTCCCGCGCGTGGCGGACGAGCCAGTCCTCGAGCAGCACCGCGGCCGCGCGCGAGTCCTCGCTCGTGCGCGGCGCGCGGGACCTGGATTCGCGAGCCGCGATGGCCGTGGTGAAGCGCTCGTCGTAGAGCTCGACGGGGACGGACACCGCGGCGGCCAGCCGATCGGCCCACGCGCGGGCCTCGCGCGTCTGGTCGGTGTCGGCGCCGCTGAGCCCCAGCGGCAGCCCGACCACCACGCGCTCGGCGCCGCGATCGCGCACCAGGTCGACGACGCGGGCGAAGCCCTTGCGCGTCGCGGGGCGCTCGATCGTGTCGATCGGCGTGGCCAGGGTGCCTGTCGGGTCCGAGAGCGCGCAGCCGCAGCGTGCACTGCCGTAGTCCAGTGCCAGCACGCGCACGAGGCTAGCCGAGAGCGTGGACGATGGCCTCGCGGGCCGCTGCGATCGCCTCGGGCAGCTTGTCCGGATCGCGGCCGCCGGCCTGCGCCATGGTGTCGCGCCCGCCGCCTCCGCCCCCGGCGACCTGGGCGGCGACCTTGACCACCTCGCCCGCCTTCACGCCGCGCTCGACGAGCGCGGGCGTGACCGCGGCGACCAGGTGCACGCGGCCATCGACCGCGGTGCCGAGCACGATCGCGGCGGCGTCGCCGAGCTTGCCCTTGACGCGATCGGCGATGTCCATGAGCGCCTTGGCGTCGGGCGCGTCGACGACCTCGGCCAGGACGACGGCGCCGTCGACCTGCGCGGCGCGCGCCGCCAGCGTGGCGGCGTCGGGACCCTCGACGGCGGCCCCGGCCTTGGCCGCGGCACGCGCCTCGGCGCGCAGCGCGGCGACCGCCTCGGGCAGGCGCTCGGGCTGCGTGCGCAGGACGTCGGCCGCCTCGTGCAGGAGGTCGTCGTGGCGGCGCAGGAGGCCGACGGCCTCGGGCCCGGTGACCGCCTCGATGCGGCGCACGTTCGACGCGCTCGAGCCCTCGCTGATGATCTTGAACAGCCCGATCTCCGCCGTCGAGCGCACGTGGGTGCCGCCGCACAGCTCGCGCGAGTAGCTGCCGTCGCCGACCTCGACCATGCGCACGACGTCGCCGTACTTCTCGCCGAAGAGGGCCATCGCCCCCAGGCGCTGGGCCTCGTCGAGCGTCGTCGTCAACGGCCGCACCGGATCGTTGCGCAGGATCCACTGGTTGACCTGGTCCTCGACGTCGCGGCGCTCCTCCTCGCTCAGGCGCTGGGTGTGGGAGAAGTCGAAGCGCAACTTGTCGGGTCCCACGTAGGAGCCCGCCTGGTGGACGTGGGGCCCGAGGCGCGCGCGCAGCGCGGCATGGAGCAGGTGCGTGGCGGTGTGGTTGGCCTGGGTGGCGTTGCGCGCGGCGCGGTCCACGCGCGCCACGACGCGCTCGCCCGCCTTCAGCTCGCCGTCGACCTGCTCGACGACGATGGCCTGGTCGTCGCCCGCGCGCACGACGTCGGCCACGCGCACCAGGCAGTCGCCGTCCTCGCAGGCGATGACGCCTCCGTCGGAGATCTGGCCGCCGCCCTCGGCGTAGAACGGCGACTCGGCGAGCTTCACGATCGTGCGCCCGTCCTGCCTGCTCAGTCCGGTGACCGTCGTGTGCTCCTCGAGGTGCTCGTAGCCGGTGAAGGTCGTCGGCTCGCCCTCGACGGTGAGGGCGCCGGCCATGACCCGCGCGCCCGTCTGGCGCGAGCGCGCGCGCTGCTCGCCCATCAGGCGCTCGAAGTCGGCCTCGCCCGCGAACGGCACGCCGCGCTCGGCGGCGATCTCGCGCGTCAGCTCGATCGGGAAGCCGTAGGTGTCGTGCAGGCGGAAGGCGTCGGCGCCCGAGACCGCGCCCGCGGCCATGAGGTCGTCGAGCAGCTTCGTCCCCTGCTCCAGCGTGCGTCCGAAGCTCTCCTCCTCGGCGCGCACCCACTTGTCGATCGTCTCGTGCTGCGTGAGCAGCTCGGGGTAGCCGGCGCCCATGAGGTCGACGACGAGGCTCACGTACTGCGGCAGGAAACCGTGCTCGATGCCGATGCGGTGCCCCTGCAGCAGCGCGCGGCGCATGATCCGCCGCAGCACGTAGCCGCGGTCCTCGTTGGAGGGCACGACCCCGTCGGCGATGAGGAAGGTCATGCCGCGCGTGTGGTCGGCCAGGATCCGCAACGCGCGCTCGTCGGGCTCGCTGGTGGCGAGGTCGCGCCCCAGCGTCATGAGCGGCAGGAACTGGTCGGTCTCGAAGATCGAGTCGACGCCCTGCTGGATCATGGCCATGCGGTTGAGGCCCAGGCCCGTGTCGATGTTCTTGGAGGGCAGCGGGGTGAGCGTGCCGATCGGATCCTGGTCGTACTGCATGAAGACGAGGTTCCAGTACTCCAGGAAGCGCTCGTTGTCGCCGCCCGGGAGGTCGTCGGGCGAGCCCCACGCCAGGCCGCGGTCGAGGTAGAGCTCGCTGCACGGCCCGCACGGGCCCGTCGGCCCGGCCTGCCAGAAGTTCTCCTCGCTGGGCAGCAGGATGATCCGCGAGCGCGGGACGCCGATCGCCTCCCACACCGCGATGGCCTCCTCGTCGGGGCCCAGGCCGAGCGCGTCGTCGCCCTCGTGGACGGTGATCCAGATGTCGTCGGGGTTGAAGCCGAACCCGTTGATCGACAGGTCCCAGGCGTACTCGGCCGCGCCCTGCTTGAAGTACTGGCCGATCGAGAAGTTGCCCAGCATCTCGAAGAAGGTCAGGTGCCGGGTCGTCGAGCCGACGTTCTCGATGTCGACGGTGCGGAAGCTCTTCTGGCAGGTGGTGATGAGCGGGTGGGGCGGCTTCTCGATGCCCAGGAAGTAGGGCTTGAGCGGCTGCATGCCCGCGGTCGTGAGCAGGACCGAGGGGTCGTAGCTCGCGGGCACGAGCGACCCGCTGGGCAGGCGCAGGTGGTCGCGCTCCTCGAAGAAGCCCAGGAAGAGCTGACGGATCTCGTCGGAGGTCACGCAGCGATTGTGGCGCATCCCAGCACGGCGTCGCCGCGCAGGAAGACCGCGGTCTGCCCCGGGGCCGGACCGTCGACGGGCTCGGCCAGCTCGATCGTCTCGCCGCGCAGCGTGCAGGGCACCGCCGGGGCGCGGTAGCGCAGCTTGACGGCGTCGACCTCGCCCGCCGGCGCGTGCAGGCGCGCGTCGCGGACGCGGACGCCGGTCGTGGCCAGCGCCGCGCGCGGCCCGACGGTGACCGTGTTGGCGCTCGGGTCGGTGCGCAGGACGTAGAGCGGCTCGCGCGCGCCCCCGAGCTCCAGGCCGCGGCGCTGTCCCACGGTGAAGCGGTGCGCGCCGCCGTGGCGCCCCATGACGCGCCCGGCCGCGTCGACGATGTCGCCCGGGCGCTCGCCGAGGTCGCCGTGGCGGGCCAGGAAGGCCGCGCGCCCGGTGCCGGCCAGGAAGCAGAGGTCCTGCGAGTCGGCCTTGGAGGCCACGGGCAGCTCGTGCTCGGCGGCGATGGCGCGCACCTGCGCCTTGTCGAGGTCGCCGAGCGGGAAGCGCAGCCGCGCGAGCGTCGCGCGCGACAGGCCGGCGAGCATGTAGGCCTGGTCCTTGGCGGGATCGGCCGCCAGGCGCAGCAGGCCCTCGGGCGTGCGACGCGCGTAGTGGCCGGTGGTCAGCGTCGCGGCGCCGAGCCGATCGGCGAAGGCGAGCATGGCGAATTCAGGCGCACGTTGTTGCAGCGACGCACGGGTTGGGCGTCAGACCGGCGGCGTGGTCGGCC
>CAWFMR010000057.1:0-14710 GCA_963816845.1 uncultured Actinomycetes bacterium
GCACTACGACTCGACCATCCGCACCTACTCAGCGGACCCGCTCGACGCGCTCGGGAGCGTCCGGCGCGGATGCTGAGAGCGATCGCGCTCGGCGCGGCCCTCGCGGCGGTGGTCGCCGTCGGCGGCTGCGGCGCCGGCAAGGACGACCACGCCGCCAATCCACCTGCGCAGCCCTATTCGAAGCGCAGCACAGCCGCCGGGGCAGTGGCGCGCGTGACCGCTGCCGACTACCGCCGGCCGGTGGCGACCTACAAGCGCTACGTCCGCCGCCAGCTCGGGGCGCTGCTGGGCGAGGTCGGCGCTCTGCGCTCCGCCATCGCGCGCGGCGACCTGGCCGGCGCGCGCGCGGCATGGCTGAGAGCCGACGCTCGCTACGAGTCGATCGGCGCTGCCTACGGAGCCTTCGGCGACCTCGACGCCGCCGTCAACGGCCGCCCGGCGGGCCTGCCCGGCGGTGTGCGCTCGCCCGACTTCACGGGCCTTCACCGCATCGAGCTGTCGCTGTGGCGCCAGCGCTCCACCCGCGACGCGGCGGCTCCCGCACGAGACCTGTCGCGAGCGGTCGCGCGCCTGCGCTCGAAGGTCGCGGGGATGACCATCGATCCGCTCGAGTACTCGCTGCGCGCGCACGAGATCCTCGAGGACGGCATCCATCTGCAGCTCTCGGGGCAGGCGAGCCCGTGGAGCGGGTCAGCGCTCGTGGCGCTGCGGGCCGAGGTCGCGGGCACCGAGGTGGTGCTCGGCACGCTGCGCCCGCTCATCGCCCGCCGCGATGCCGGCGGCGCCCTGCCGCAGGCGCGCCGAGCGCTGCGCCGGCTCAGGGGGGCGCTCGCGCGGCTGCAGCGCGCCGACGGTTCGCTCCCGCGTTGGGACTCGCTCGCCCAGCGCGACCGCGAGCTCGTCGACGGGCTGGCCACGGGCGCCGCGGAGCAGCTGGCCTACGTCCCCGAGCTCATCGACCCGCGCCCGCCCCGCCCGGCGCAGCGCTCGTTCGGGGACGGCGGATGAAGCGTCGCGCCTTCCTGGGCAGCGCGGCGGCGCTGGGCGCCGGCGCCGCGATCGACCGCGTCTTGGGCGCCGGCGCGGGCTCGGCGTCGGCGCAGGCCGCGCAACACGGCGCCGCCGCGGCCGCGCCGATCGCCTTCGAGGGCGCCCACCAGGCGGGGATCCTCACCCCGGCGCCGCCGCACGCGATCTTCGCGGCCTTCGACGCGATCGCGCCGTCGCGCGCCGAGCTGGCCACGGCCCTGCAGGCGCTCTCCGAACGTGCGCGCCGGCTCACGCGCGGCTACGACGCCCTGCTCGGGGCCGCGGGCGAGGGCCCGACGCCCGACTCCGGCATCCTCGGCCCGCGCGTGACGCCCGACGGCCTGACCGTCACCATCGCCTTCGGCGCCTCGCTCTTCGGCTCGCGCTACGGCCTGGGCGGGCGCAAGCCGCGCGCGCTGAAGCCGATGACGACCTTCCCCGACGACGCGCTCGTCGCCGAGGAGTGCCACGGCGACGTGCTCGTGCAGCTGTGCGCCAACAGCGAGCAGACGCTGCTCAACGCGCTGCGCGACCTGATGCGCGCGACGCGGGGCTCGCTCGCGCCGCGCTGGAAGATCGAGGGCTTCCTGCCCGTCTCCAAGGAGCCCGGCAAGCCGCGCAACCTGCTCGGCTTCAAGGACGGCACCGCCAACCCCGACACCGCCGACCGTGGCCTCATGGACCGGGTGGTGTGGGCGCGCGACGGCGAGCCGTCATGGGCCGCCGGCGGCACCTACCAGGTGGTGCGCATCATCCGCAACCGCGTGGAGTTCTGGGACCGCGTGGCGCGCCAGGAGCAGGAGCTCATGATCGGCCGCGACAAGGGCACCGGCGCGCCGCTCGGGCGCCCCAAGGAAACCGACGACCCCGGCTATCCCTCCGATCCGAAGGGCGAGCGGATTCCGATGGACGCGCATATCCGCCTCGCGCGCCCGCGCACGCCCGAGACCGAGGGCTCGCGCATCCTGCGCCGCGGCTACAGCTACTCGCGCGGCCTGGACCTCTCTGGCCAGCTCGACATGGGCCTGGTGTTCTGCTGCTTCCAGGCCGACGTGGAGAAGCAGTTCGAGGTCGTGCAGAAGCGCCTCGCCGGCGAGCCCCTGGTCGACTACGTCGTCCCCACGGGCGGCGGCTACTTCTTCGCGCCGCCGGGCGCGCGCGACGACCAGGACTGGGTCGGCTCGGGGCTGTTCGTCTGAGAGCCGACGGCGCGCCGGGCGCGCGCTGAGGCGCGCCCGGCGGCCGGAGTCGCTACCGCACGGCCAGCGGGCCGTCGGTCTTGCCCTTGATCGCCTTCCTGGCGCGCAGGCTCTGATCCTCGAAGAGCCCGGACTTGGACTTCGCGAGCGTCCACGTGGCGTGGACCACGCCGTCGCCGAGCTCGTTGAGCGCCTTGGTGTTGAGGTTGTTCACCGTGTCGCACGCCTGGTGGTAGCAGGCGTCGTACGGCTCGCCGGCGGTGCCGCCGTAGGTGGCCGCCTGCGCCTCGGTCTTCTCGCCCTCGGCGCCGCTGAACAGCCCGCCGGCGGGGATGCCGACGTCGATGAACGGCCCGTAGTCAGAGCGCCCGTCGAACGCGGTCGGGTCGGTCGCCAGGCCCTGGCCGGCGAAGTACTGGTTGAACAGCGCCTCGATCTGGGCCGAGCCGGGAGGTCCGGCCGTGCCCGTGTCCGAGCCGTCGCCGTCGTACACGAAGCGCACGTAGTTCGGCGAGGCGAGCATGTCGAAGTTGAGGTTGGCGTAGATGTCGTTCACCTTGGCTCCGAGGCTCTCGACGTAGTGCGTCGAGCCCAGCAGGCCCTCCTCCTCGGCGCCCCAGAACGCGAAGCGCAGCGCGCGGCGCGGCTTGAGGCCGAGCTTGGCGATCTGGATCGCGGTCTCGAGGTCCGTGGCCGTGCCCGACCCGTTGTCGTTGATGCCGGGGCCGGCGGGCACCGAGTCGAGGTGCGAGCCCAGGACGATGGTCTGCGACGGGTCGCCGCCGCCCTTGTAGTCGGCGATGACGTTCTTGGTCGTCCGGGTCTCGGAGACCGTCTCGGTGAAGACGTGGACGGTGACGTCGCCGGCGCGCGTCTGGTTGGTCAGCTCCTCGCCGATCGCGTAGCTCGTGCCCACGACCGGGATGGTCACGCCGGGCTCGCCGAGCGTGCCCTGGAGCGTCACGCGGCGGTCCTCGTCACCGGGGCCGGCAGGCGCCTGGCCCTCGTTGAAGATGACGGCGCCGGTCGCGCCGGCGGCCTCCGCGTTCTGGGCCTTGACGGCGAATGAGCAGGTGCCGCGCTGCATGAGCGCGACGTTGCCCGCGGTGAACCCGGCGAAGTCGGCCGGCTCGCAGCCGCTGGTCGACGTGCTCGGCGGGTTGTCGCCGATCGGCACGACGACGTCGACGGCCTGCAGCTTGGCCGTCACGTCGCCGCTGCCCGAGTAGCTCATCGTCGCGAACTCCTCGTCGGTGAAGGTCCGCGGATCGGGCGAGACGCGCTCGAAGACGGCGGGCGCCGTCTCCTGGAAGAACGGGAACTCGAAGGGCTGCTCGGTGACCTTGTAGCCGGCCTGCACGAGCTGGCGCTTGACGTAGTCGGCCGACTGGTCGAAGCCGGCGGTGCCCGACACGCGCGTGCCGAGGTTGGCGTTCGCGATGGCCTGCAGCGCGCGCTCGTGGCGCAGGATGCCGTTGACCGTGACGGCCTTGCGCAGCGGGTTGGTGTTGACCTGATCGAGCGCGGAAGCCGCGGGCGCGATCACCAGGGCGATGACCAGCGCAGCGGCGCCGGCCAAGGCCGTTCGCCTTGCCTTGTCCATGTGCTCCTCCTCGGAGTGAAGGGTGGAAAGGCGCCCTCCCGAGCGCCTCGCACTTGCCCTTACCCCTCGTAGGAGGGCTGAAACCAGCGCTCAAGCCCCGGGGTCCGCGGTCGATCAGGCCGGGGGTGAGCGGTCTTATGGCAAGCGCTGGTCGGAGCGTGAAGCGCTTCGTCCGCCGCACCCTGATCGCGGGCGTCGTCATCGCCGTCGTCGTCCTCGCCGCCGCCGTGACGGCCACCGCGCTGCCGGGTTCCGAATCCGCGACCGCCGGCGTGGCCGCCGCGCCGATGGTCGACAGCGGCCCCGAGCCATCGCTCCCCAGGGAGCATCCGCAGGCCGTCGAGCCGGAGGCCGGCGTCTCCGCCGGCGACCAGGCCGCCAGCCAGTCGTCGTCGACCACCACCTCCGCGGGTGCCTCGCAGAGCCCGAGCGACGACGAGATCCGCCGTGAGCTCGCGCAGCTCAAGGACCTCGCCGGCAGGGCGCAGCTCCCGGTGGGCGACACCGGGCGCGTGCTGGCCGACGGCACCGCCGTGGCGCCCAAGGACGCGCCGCAGATCGTCCGCGACGTCATCAACGCCGGCAACGTCATCGCCAAGACCCCCTACCTGTGGGGCGGCGGCCACGGCAGCTGGGCGGCCAGCGGCTATGACTGCTCGGGCTCGGTCTCCTTCGCCCTTGCCGGCGCCGGCCTGCTCGACTCGCCGCTGACCTCGGGCCTGCTCGCCCGCTGGGGCTCCGCCGGTCCGGGACGCTGGATCACCATCTACGCCAACGGCGGCCACGTCTTCATGGAGGTCGCCGGGCTGCGCTTCGACACCGGCGGCATCCGCGGCTCGGGCACGCGCTGGCAGGCGACCGGGCGCGGCACGGCGGGCTTCGTCGCCCGCCACCCCGAGGGCCTGTAGCTCAGGCCTTGGCCGGGACCTGCGCGCGGGCCAGCTCGAGCAGCAGGCGCACGCCCCAGCCCGACCCGCCCTTGGCCGCGTAGGCGCGGCCGTTGTCATGGCCGGTGCCGGCGATGTCGAGGTGCGCCCACGGCACGTCGCCGACGAAGCGCTTGAGGAACGAGGCGCCCTGGATCGGGTGGGCCTTGCGACCGTCGGAGTTCGTCAGGTCGGCGTAGCGGCCCTTCATCTGCTCGTCGTACTCGGCGTGCAGCGGCATCCGCCACACGATCTCGCCCGCGGCCGCCCCGGCGGCCGTGACCGCCGCGGCCAGCTCCTCGTCGGTGGCGAAGAGCCCCGCGTAGGTCGAGCCCAGCGCGGTGACGATGCCGCCGGTCAGCGTGGCCACGTCGACGAGGCGCTCGGCGCCCTGCGCGACCGCGTAGGCCAGGCAGTCGCACAGCACGAGCCGGCCCTCGGCGTCGGTGTTGTTGACCTCGATCGTCGTGCCGGTCATGGCGCGCACGATGTCGCCCGGCTTCACCGCCGACCCGTTGATCGTGTTCTCGGTGGAGCCGACGATCGCGAGCACGCGCACGGGCAGCTCGAGCTCGGCGATGGCCCGCACGGCGCCCAGGACGGCGGCCCCGCCGGACATGTCGAACTTCATCTCGTGCATGCTGGCGGCCGGCTTGATCGAGAGGCCGCCGGTGTCGTGGGTGACCGCCTTGCCGACGAGGCCGATGAGCGGCCCGTCGCCGCCGCCGTCGTAGCGCGCGACGATCACCGCGGGCTCGTGGTCCGAGCCCTGGGCGACGGCCAGGAAGGCGCCCATGCCCTGCTCGGTCATCCAGTCGCGGCCGTGGACCTCGACCTCGACGCCCGCGATCTCACGGGCGCGGTCGCCCAGGGCGGTGGGCGTGAGGTCGTTGGCCGGCGTGTCCTGGAGCTCGCGCGCGAAGTTCTGGGCGTCGGCCCCGACGGCGCCGCGGTGCACCGCGTCGGCGACGTCGTGGTGGGCGGAGACGATCACCTCGTCGAGCTCGCGCGGCGGCTCGTCCTCGGGGCGTCGCGCCCGATAGCGGTCGAAGCGATAGGCGGCCAGGATCGTCCCCTCGACCAGCGCGGCGGCCACGTCGTCGGGGACATGGTGGGGCAGCTCCCAGCACAGCGTGCGCGCGCCGAGCTCGCGCGCGCGGACGTGGACGGCCGCCGCGGCGACCCGCGCGCGCTCGGCGTCGAAGCGCTCGCGCGCGCCGAGGCCGACGAGCAGCCAGCGCCGTCCGTCGGCCCGGTGCAGGGCGAGGTGCTTGAAGCTCGTGCGCGCCTCGCCGGCCTCGAGCAGCGCGCCGAGCTGGCCGCCCTCGAGGTCGTGCGCGACCCCCTCGTCGTCGAAGACGCCGACGGCGATCGTGTCGGCCTCCGTGGTGGCGGGAGCGGCGGTCGTGGCGGAGGCGTGCATCGGCCAGGCAGGCTACGTCACTAGCCTTAGGCACATGCCCAAGACCGTGATCCTCGGTGCCGCACGTACGCCCATCGGCAAGATGGGCGGCGGCCTGTCGACCATCGATGCCACCGAGCTCGGCGCGACCGCCATCACCGCGGCGCTCGAGCGCGCCGACGTCGCGCCCGGCGAGGTGCAGCACGTCGTCATGGGCCAGGTCCTCCAGGCCGGGCAGGGGCAGATCCCCTCCCGCCAGGCCCAGATCAAGGCCGGCATCCCCAAGGAGGTCTCCAGCGAGACCATCAACAAGGTGTGCGCCTCGGGCCTGCGCGCCTCGGTCCTGCTCGACCAGGCGATCCGCGCGGGGGACCTCGAGGTCGGCGTCGGCGGCGGCATGGAGTCGATGTCGCGCGCGCCCTACCTGCTGCCCCAGGCGCGCTTCGGCTTCCGCATGGGCGACGCCAAGGCGCTCGACGCGATGGTCCACGACGGCCTCACCAACCCCTTCAGCGGGCGCCAGATGTTCGACGAGGCGACCGAGATCGGCGACGAGCTCGAGCTCACGCGCCCCGACCTCGACCGCTGGGCGCTGCGCTCGCACCAGCGCGCGGTGGCCGCCACCGACGAGGGCCGCCTGCCCGAGGAGATCGTCGCGGTCACCGTCAAGGGTCGCAAGGGCGACACCGTGGTCGAGGTCGACGAGGGGCCGCGCCGCGATACGAGCCTCGAGACGCTGGCCAAGCTGCCGGGCCTCGTGGGCAAGGAGGGCTCGCACACGGCGGGCAACTCGCCCGGCGTCAACGACGGCGGCGGCGCTCTCGTGCTGGCCAGCGACGAGTGGGCCTCGGCCAACGGCAAGGCGGCCCTGGCCGAGATCGTGGCCCACGCCCAGTCGGCCAACGACTTCGCCTACCTCGCCACCACGCCGGCGCGCGCCGCCGAGAAGGCGCTGGCCAAGGCCGGGCTGTCGGCCTCGGACATCGACCTGTGGGAGATCAACGAGGCCTTCGCCTCGGTGGCGCTCAACTCGATCCGGATGCTCGGCATCGAGGAGGACCGCGTCAACGTCAACGGCGGCGCGGTCGCCCTCGGGCACCCGATCGGCGCCTCGGGCGCGCGGATCCTCGGGGCGCTCGTGCACGAGCTGCGCCGGCGCGGCGGCGGCCTGGGCTGCGCGGCCATCTGCAGCGGCGGCGGCCAGGGCGACGCCGTGATCCTCAAGGTGCACGCGAACGGGGCGTGACGCACGACGTCACCCCTCAGGAGGAGGTCGCGCACGTCCCGGCCGAGCACGGGCGGGGCGCCGCGTTCTTCGACCTCGACCGCACGCTCATGGCCGGCTCGTCGGGCCTGTACTGGGCGCGCGCGGCGCGTGGGGCGGGCCTGCTCACCCGCCGGCGCATCGCGCGCTACGGGTGGGAGAACGTCAAGTTCCGCCTGCGCGGCTCGACCGACCAGGCGACCGACCGCGTGCGCCGCGAGGTCGGCGAGATGATCTCCGGCCAGCGCGTGGTCGATCTGCAGCGCCTCGCGCCCAAGGTGCTGGCGGGGGTGCTGCCGCGCCTGTACCCCCAGATGCTCGAGGTGGCCCACGCCCATCAGGACGCGGGGCGCCCGGTCTACATCTGCACGGCGGCCTCGCAGGAGATGGCCGAGATGCTCGCCCACGTGCTGAGCTTCGACGGCGCCCTGGGCGCGCGCTCGGAGGTCGTCGACGGCCGCTACACGGGGCGCCCCGCCGGCCCCTTCACCTACCGCGAGGGCAAGTCCGTGGCCATGCGCGAGCTGGCGGCGGCCGAGGGCATCGACCTCGCCGCGTCCTACGCGTACTCCGACTCGGAGTCCGACCTGCCGATGCTGCGGACCGTCGGCCACCCGGTCGTCGTCAACCCCGACGCCGAGCTGCGCCGCGTCGCCCGCGAGGAGGGCTGGGAGGTCATGCGCTTCGAGCAGCTCGGCCGGCGCCTGAAGGCCGCGGCGGCCTTCGCCTTCGCCGCGCTCGTGGGCACCGGCGCACGGACGGTGGCGGTGCGCAAGCGGTGAGCCTGCACGAGCTCACCGACGAGCAGCGCGAGATCCGCGACCTCGCGCGGCGCTTCGCCGACGAGGAGATCGCCCCGCACGCGGGGGCGTGGGATCGCGAGCACCGCTTCCCGAAGCCGGTCTTCGAGCACCTCGGCGAGCTCGGGCTCATGGGCGTGTGCGTGCCCGAGGAGCACGGCGGCGCCGGCGCCGACTTCCTCTCCTACGTGCTCGTGCTCGAGGAGCTCTCGCGCGCCGACGCCGGGGTGGGGGTGACGGTCGCCGTCCACACGAGCGCCGGCACGCTGCCGCTGCTGACCCACGGCACGCCCGAGCAGGTCGGCCGGCTCGTCCCGCCGCTGGCGCAGGGCCACGAGCTCGCGGCCTTCGCGCTGACCGAGTCGGGCTCGGGGTCGGACGCCGGGGCCATGCGCAGCCGGGCCGACGACGGCCCGCGGATCAGCGGCACCAAGCAATGGATCACCAACGGCTCGCACGCCCACAGCTTCCTCGTCTTCGCGCGCGATCCGGAGCGCGCGTCGGCCTTCGTCGTGCGGCGCGGCGCGGCGGGCTTCAGCGTCACCCGCGAGGAGGAGAAGATGGGCCTGAACTCCTCCTCGACGGCGGACCTGAGCTTCGAGGACACGCCCGCCGAGCGCCTCGGCGTCAAGGGCGCCGGCCTGCGCATCGCCTTGCAGACGCTCGACGCCGGGCGCATCGGCATCGCCGCCCAGGCGGTGGGCATCGCCCAGGCCGCGCTCGACGTGGCCGCCGCCTACGCGCAGGAGCGCCAGGCGTTCGGGCGCCCGATCGGCGGCTTCGGTGCCATCCAGCAGAAGCTCGCCGACATGCAGACCGAGATCGAGGCCGCCCGGGCCCTCGTGTGGCGCGCCGCGCGGCTGAAGGAGGGCGGCAAGCCGCACTCGGTCGAGGGCGCCCAGGCCAAGCTCTTCGCCTCGCGCGTCGCGCGCCATTGGACCGGCGAGGCGATCCAGGTCCTGGGCGGCTACGGCTACACCAAGGAGTTCCCGGTCGAGCGCTACTACCGCGATGCGAAGGTGACCGAGATCTACGAGGGCACGAGCGAGATCCAGCGGCTCGTGATCGCCCGCGCGCTGCTGGGCGAGGCCGCGCGCGAGGTCTAGGGAGAACGCACGGGGGCCCGCCTCAGGCGGCTGTTACTCCTCCGATGCGCAACGGCGCACGGCCGCCTTCGCCACCCCTAGTCGACCTCGAGGACGCGGATGCCGAGCGCGTCGGCGAAGAGGCCCGCGGCGGCGACGATGTCGGGCCACGGCATGGCGGCGCCCCGCAGGGCCTCGGCGCCGCGCAGGCCCTCGAGCGTGCAGTTCCGCAGCTCACAGCGGCTCATGCGCGCGCCCGACAGATCGGCGCCGGTGAGGTCGCAGTCGACGAAGCGCACGGCGCGCAGCTCGGCGTCCTGGAAGTCGGTCTGGCACAGGATGCAGCCGTCGAAGACGACCTGCTCGAGCGTGCTGGCCGCGAACGACGCGAGGTCGATGCGCGATTGGCTCACGGTGACGTCGCGCACGGTGCCCTCGGTCCACAGCACGCCGGTCATCCGGCAGCCGCGCACGGTCGCGCGGCGCAGGGTGCCGCCGCGCGCGTGGAGGTTGGCCAGGTTGCAGTCGCTCAGCGCGGCGTCGACGAGCTCGAGCCCGGGGCGGGGCTCGCCGCTGAGGTCGATGCCCCTGAGCTCCTCGGGCTCGTCCGGGGCCATCGGGGCGATCGAGCGCGGAGCCGGCGGCACGAACCGGAGTTCTACCCGGTCCGGTAGCCGAGGTCCTTCAGGGCCGCGAGGGCCTTGCGCAACCTTGCGTCGCCGTCGCGCACCGCGCTCTCGCCGGCGGCGAAGCCCCTCGCGTCGTGGCGGCGGGCGGCGCGAGCCATCCGCGCGTAGCCGTCGCGCGAACGGCGCACGGCCGCGACGAGTGCCGCGTGGGCGCGGGCGTCGGCCGGGCTGACCGCCAGCCCGCCCAGGGCGGTGGCGGCGCGATCATGGTCGCGAGACAGCGCGCCGGCGAGGTGGGACTGGCCGCCCTGCGTGCGGGCGCTCGCGAGGGCACGGCGGTCGCGCCCGCGCGACGCGGCCAGGGCGGTGAGCGCACGGTCGACGCCGCGCGCGTAGGGCGCCTGCGGCCCCAGCCCGTAGGGCTTGGCGCCCGACAGCTTCAACGACGCCGCGACCCGCTCGCAGTCGGCCCGGAACGCGGCCGCCGCCGCGGCCGGCGCATGACACGCGACGGTCGCGACGCCGCGCGTCGTCGGCACCGCGAAGACGGTCAGCGCGGTGGCGGACCCGCCGGGCCGCAGGTTGGCGTAGCGCAGCGCCTGCAACTCGCCGAGGCGCACGCGCTCGGCCGCCGGGCGGTCGGGCAGCTGCTTGACGAAGGCGCCCGGCAGCAGCGTCGGGCCGGTGGCGGCGGTGCGACCGGCCACGACGCCGGCGTCGCGGGCGCCCGCGCTCAGCGCGACCGGCCGTGCGAGGTCGAGGCCGTCGATGGCAGGCGCGCGATCGGCGCGCGACCAGGTCGCCGGGAAGCTCAGCCCGACGGCGTCGTTGGCTGCGGAGCTCGACAGCGAGGGGGCGGACGGCGACGGCGCCGGGGTCGAGTCGTCCGGCTTGCCGAGGAGCAGCCCGGCGGCCACGGCGATGGCGGTCACGGCCGTGACCAGCACAGCCGCCGCCACGAGCGAGCGGCGCTCGCCCCGCGGCTGGGCGCCGGCCGGGCGGGCGGCAGCGGTCACCGGCGTCGCGGCCGCGCGCAAGGTCGCCGGCGTGTCGTCGCGCACGCGGCGGCGCCCGAGCGGCGACGGCGCGGGTGCGTGCTCGGTCGGCGCGAGTGGCGACGGCGCGGTCGGTGCCCGCTCGGCCGGCGCGAGCGGCGCGGAGGGCGTGGGGGCGGCGGGCGGGGTGAGCCGCGTCTGCGCCGGGGCCGGCGCGGCGGGCTCCGGCTCGGCCGGGAGCGCCGTCTCCTGGGGCGGCGGGAAGGCGAGCACGTTCGACGCCTCCGCCGCCGCGGGGAGCGCTTCGGCCGGGAGGAAGACGTGCTCGGCCGGCTCGTCAGCGGGCTCCACGACGGCCGGGGGCTGCTGCTGGTCCGCGGGGGGCGGCTTCGGGGACTCGGCGGGCTCGGGGACCGTGCGCACGCGCGTCTGGTGGGTGGCGATCTTCTGCTCGGGGAACCGGATCCCGGTCTCCTCGGGGACCTCGAGCGGACCGGGCGGGGTGATCGCGGCACGGATCCGGCGCCCGAAGGCGCGCTCGGCCTCGTCGATGAGGTCGCTGGCGCGCGGCTGGCGGGCCGCCGGGTCCTTCGCCATCCCGCGCGCGACGACCTCGTCGAGCGCGGCGGGCAGGTCCGGGCGCTGGTCGGTGACCAGCGGCGGCGGCTCCATCATGTGCGCGAAGAGGACCGCCGCGTCTGACGGCTTCGCGTAGGGCACGACGCCGGTCAGGCATTCGTAGAGGACGGCCGCCAGCGAGTAGACGTCGCTCGGGGCGCCGGCCTGCTCGCCCCGAATCTGCTCGGGGGCGACGTAGTCGGTCGTTCCCACGAACTGGCCGGTTCGCGTCAGCCCGACTTCGTTGGCGCCCTTGGTCAGCCCGAAGTCCGCGAGGTAGGGGTGGTCGTGGAGGCCGACGAGGATGTTCTGCGGCTTGATGTCGCGATGGATGAGCTCGACCTCGTGCGCCGCATCGAGCGCCTGCGCGATCGGCTTGAGGATGCGCAGCGTCCGCGCCGCCTCGAGCTGGCGCGCCACGATGAGGTCCTTGAGCGTCGGGCCGCGAACGAGGCGCATGGTGATGAACAGCGCGCCGTCGATCTCGCCGGCCTCGTAGATGGGGATGATGTGCGGGTGGTCGATGGCCGCCTGGACCTGGCCCTCGCGCCGGAAGCGCTGGCGAAATGACTCGTCGCCGCTGAGCTGGGGCGCCAGGATCTTGAGGGCCACGAGCCGCTCGAGCGCAAGCTGGCGCGCCGAGTAGACGATCCCCATCCCGCCGTGGCCGAGGACGCCTTCGATGCGATAGCCGGCGACCTGGGTTCCTGGCTCGAGCACCTGCCCGCTACTCCTCGGTGATCGTCGGGGGCCGCGGCGGGGGGTTCGTGTGCGTGGTCCGCGGCGGCGGCTGCACGGTCGTCGTCGGAGGCGGAAGGGTCGTGGGCGTCGTGGACGTGGTGGGCGTGGCCGGCTGGCGCCGGCGGGGCCGGTGGCGCAGCGCGGGCAGCGTCGCCGCGTCTCCCACCGCCGCGATGGTGGGGCCGCCCGCCGGGGCATCGAGCGTGGGCAGCGCCGCGCCGCTCCCGGTGGTCCTCGTGCCCCCCGCGTCGGCGCTCTGCCCGCTGCTGCCGAGCGCGTACGCGACGCCGAACCCCGCCACCGCTGTGGCGAGGAGCACCGCGAGCATGGTTCGACTCAGCACTTGTGCCGCCGGGTCAGCTTGCCGGGCAGCAGACAGCCCGAGGTCTTGTTGACGTCGCCGCGCAGCACTCGATACGAGATCCAGCGTCCGATGGTCGAGCCCCGGGTGATGTAGACCGTCACCGTCGTGCCGGCGGACAGGTGCGCGCCGGCTACGCCGCGGGCCCGGAAGCGCACAGCGCGCCCGTGGCCCGAGACCTTGCGATTCGAGCCCTTGCAGCGCCTGTGGCTGCAGCGCACGACCACGCGCGATGGCCTGGGGGCAACGACCTTGAGCCGGGCGACGAGGACGCCGCTCGAGGTGGCCACGTAGCCGAGGCGCGCATCTCCACTCAGGCGGTTGAGCGCGGCCTTGCCGTCGCAGTTCTCGTCGACCTTGTTGCCGGGGATCTCCTTGGCCCCGGGGTGGACCTTCGCCTTGTCGTCGCGGCAGTCGTTGCCGGCCGGGCGCGCCAGGTAGCCGTCGTGGTCGGCGTCGACGGCAGAGACGCCGTCGCAGTTGTCGTCGACGCCGTTGTTGACCACCTCGGTCGCGCCGGGTCGGACGTTGGCGTTGTTGTCGTTGCAGTCCTTGTCGCGGTTGACGCCGTCGTTGTCGACGTCCAGATCCTCGGTGAAGCTCACCCGCAGGGTGAAGTCCCAAGAGTCGATGATGTTGGCCGAGCGCCCGCCGACCTGGATGTAATACGTCCCCGGCGTGACGTCCGCGACGATCTGCGAGGCGTTGGCGCTGCCGCCGGAGTCGTTGTTGCAGCTCACGAAGCCGTCGCCGCGGTAGAGCGCGATGACGTTGTCGGCGATCGAGGAGCCGACGTCGATCGTCGCCGAGCCGGTTGCCGGCGCATCCCAGCGGAACCACACCGTCTTGCGATAGTCGACGCCCTGGCAGTCGTGGCGCTCGTTCGCCTCGAGCGTCGTGCTCGTGTTCGCCCGCGTGAGGGTCTGCCCGCTGGAGATCGGCTCCGCGAAGGCCTTGTCGTCGTTGCCGATGGCGCTGAACACGATCGTGCCCTGGTCGCCCGTGGCCGAGCACGGCGTCGGGTTGTCCGTGGTGCCGGTGTCGTACGAGGAGTCGCAGCCGCCGACCTGCGCGAGGTACTGGGTCCCGGCGGTGGTTTGCATGCGGTAGGCGGACTGCACGTTGCCGCCGCCGATGTCGTTGAAGCACAGGCTCGAGGCGAGCGTCGGAGTCGGAGCCGTGAAGGTCGCCAGGAGGGTGTCGAAGGTCGATCCCTCGGTGCTCACGACCATCGGGCCGCCGGTGCCGGTGAAGCGGTACCAGCGCGTGTGGCTCACGTGCAGCGTGCCGCCGCCGTGCGGGCAGTAGGTGGTCGAGCCGTCGGCGAAGATCTCGCCGAAGGCGGTCGCGCCCGTGTTGCTGTCGTAGTTCTGCCGGTCGAGCGGGACGTCCTGAGGGCTCGTGGAGAAGTCGTTGTCGGCCAGGGCGCCAGCGGGGCACGCCAGCGTGGCCGCCGTCACGATCACGAGCAGCACCCGGCGCCGGCACCACATGCGCCTGAATCGTGGACCTCGCATCTCTGCCCCCCTCAATGACTGGACCCGTGGCGGGTTCCTCGGCTTGGACCACGCGGTTACGCTCGCCCGGCGCTATGGGACCACACCAGCGAGGCCGTACCACTAGCCGGTCGGGGAGGAAGTGCCGATGAGCAAGCTCGTCTTCGTCGAGTCGACGCCCATGCACGGGCGCGAGGTTGCCGTGCTCTCGGGGACCACCCTCGGCCGCGACGACTGCGATGTCGTCCTCAGCGACCCCGAGGTGTCGCGCCGCCATGCGGTCGTCGCCGAGGGTCCCGACGGCTTCACCATCGAGGACCTGGGCTCGACCAACGGCACCTGGGTCAACGGCGAGCGCATCGAGCGCCCCGAGCGTCTGCGCGCCGGAGACGAGCTGCGCTTCGGCAACACGGTGTGGCACGTGCGGGCGGCGGTGGCCGCGCCCGACGGGCGGACCACGGTGGCCGGCGCGCGCAAGGCCAGGTAGCCCCGCGCCGCGACCGCGCGGTGGGCCGGCGACATCGCGGAGCCATACGCTGTCGGCACCGTGAGCCCGCCGCTA
>CAWFMR010000058.1:0-20411 GCA_963816845.1 uncultured Actinomycetes bacterium
GCTGCCGTCGTCCTGGCGGCGCCACAGCCAGACCGAGGCGCTCAGGTCCGCCGTCGAGACGACGACGCCGACGAAGCCATAGGGGCGCGACGGGTCGTGGGCGGGACGCAGCTCGAGGACCATCTGGTGCTCGGGGCCGAGGTCGATCGCCTGCTTGTGGCGGCGGCGGCGCAGGTCCCACACGTGCAGGTGGTGGCCGTACTGGTTGGAGAGCAGCAGGTCCGGCTGGATGCCGCTCTCGACCATGTTCGGCGTGCCCCACTCGCTGGTCAGCAGCGTGTCGTAGCCGATGTTCCAGAACACGTCGTAGGCCAGGTGCTGCGGGCCGCGGTCGATCTCCCAGCGCCCGCGCGGGCTGAAGTCGTCGTGGTCGAGCAGGAGCACCCCGCCCGGCCCGTCGCCCGACGGGTTGCCCAGCGCCGAGACGTAGAGGCCGTCGGGGCCGCAGTGGACGGTGTGCGGGCGGCTGTAGCCGGTGCGGTGGTGCAGGTCCTCGGGCTCGACGACGGTCGTCAGCTTGGGGTTGACCGGGTCGTCCTTGACGTCGATGACGTGGATGCGGCTCGAGCGCAGGCCCGGGACGATGAGGTAGCGGCGCTCGACGTGCGGATGCGGCGCCCACGGGCACAGGGCGCTGGAGCACGCGTTCCAGCCGAAGTGGTGCAGCTCGTCGCCGACGTTGGGCATGTCGAGGCGGCCGATGGCGGTCCCGTAGGTCGAGGAGTCGGTGTCGACGTCGATGACGGCGAGCGCATCGGGGCGCCGGTCGCCGTTGGTGCCCGTGTTGAGCGTGACGACGTAGGCCAGCTTCTCCGCGGGCCCCTCGGCGGCGCTCGCGGGGGACGGGTAGAAGGTCGGATCTGGCTTGAGCGGCACGAGGCCCTCCGGAGTCGCGAGGTGGGTCGGGCCCGCCTGTCTACCTGAAAGGCGACTGGATTTCCAGGGTTTGGGTCAGGCGCGGCCGCGGCGCGGGGCGTTGTCCGCAGCGCGCGTGCGCCTTCGTGCACAAACCGCGCGTCCTTCGCAACACCTTCTAGAGCCGCGGGCGTCGAACGTCGGTCCTACCACGTCCAGATGGGGGAAGACCGACGTTCGACCGCGCCCCCGGCGGAACGCGTTGCGAAACACGCTCGAAGTGGCAGGAACTCCGGGGCGCGCCGGCCGGGAGCCGCGCGCTCGACGCGGAGGCGCGAGCGCCCCGGTCACCGCCACTCCCCGTCCCTCGATGCGGCAGTAAGCGCTGCGCAGCGCCACGACGCCACGCGGACGACCTATCTGTGCGGCCGACTCAGTACCCGAGGCGGTCGAGCACGTCGGAGCCCTTCTTGGGCTCTTCCTTGGGCGCTTCCTCGCCCTTGCGCTTGCGGTCGCGCGGCTGGCCGCCGATGACGATGCGGATCTGCGCGCCGACGCGGCCGTCCTGCGCCTTCTCGAGCTCGGCGCGCGAGACGCGGTCGCTGCGCTGCTCGCGCTCGGAGTCGCGCTTGGCGCGGCGCTCGTCGCGCTGGCGCGCGCTGCGCACGCGCGACTGGCGCTCGGCGGCTTCCTCGCGCGAGAGCGTGAGCGGCCAGAGGTCCTCCACGCGCGCCATCGAGATCTGCTGCGCCGCCAGGGCCTTGCCCACCCGACCGGCGCCGAGCGAGCCGGCGGCGATGTTGCGCGCGCGCACGCGCCAGTCGCCGTCCTCGGCGACGAGCCGCGACAGGTCGCGCCGCTCCTTCTCGCCGAGCGCGGCGAAGGCGTCGCGCAGCGCCTGGCGGGCGCCGAAGAGGTCGACGACCGCGCTCGCGGCGTCGCGCAGCTCCTGGAAGGGAAGCGGGCCGGTGGCGCGCTGCTGCTGCGGCGGACGCCCGCCCCGTCCGGCCTGCCTGGGCCCACGGTCGCGCCGGGGCCGGTCACGCCGGGGCTTGCCCTGCCCCCGGGCACCCTTGCCGCCGCCGGGAGCACGCTGCTGCCCGGCCTCCGCGGGCTGCTCGGCCGCTGGCTGCTCGGCGGCGGGCGGAGCTTCGGCCGCGGGCTGCTCCGCCGGCGCTGGCTGCTCGGCGGCGGGTGGAGCTTCGGCGGCGGGCGGCTCCGCGGGCGCTGGTTGCTCGGCGGCGGGCGGAGCTTCGGCGGCGGGCTGCTCCGCGGGCGCTGGTTGCTCGGCCGGGGGTGGAGCTTCGGCGGCGGGCGGCTCCGCGGGCGCGGGTTGCTCGGCGGCGGGCGGAGCTTCGGCCGTGGGCTGCTCCGCGGGCGCTGGTTGCTCGGCCGGGGGCGGAGCTTCGGCGGCGGGCGGCTCCGCCGGCGCGGGCTGCTCGGCCGCGGGCGCGGGCTTCGCCGCGGGCGTGGGCTGCTGCTCGGCCGCGGGCAGCTTCGGCTGCGGCTGCTCCGCGGGCGCGGGCTGCTCTGCCGCGGGCGCGGGCTCCTCGACGCGGCGCGGCCTCCACCGCGGCTGCTCCACCGGCGCGGCCTGCTCCGCCACCGGCGCGGGCTGCTCCGGCCGCCGGCGCGGGCTGTTCGGCCGCCGGCGCGGGCTGCTCCGGCTCCGCCGCAGGAGGTGCCGCTTCGGCCGGCGGCGCCGGGGCCGATCCGGCCTCTGCGCCGGCGGGAGCGTCCTGCTTCTCGTCGGATTCCGTAGGGGTCGGTTCTTCCGCCATCGCCAATCAGTTTGTACCGCCCCGCGCCCGTCGATGTAGTGCCGCTGTTCGTCGTGGCGGCCGATTGCCGCCGGCGCGGAGCACCGAGCGACGAGAAATGCCCGCTATGCGGGCGAAATTCGTCGCTCACGCGAGAACGTCACGCGGAGCGTGCGCGAGGGCATCATCTACCCTCGGCCCGTGCCCGACGCCATCCGCCCGGCCACCCCCGACGAGGAGCTCCTCGGCGCCGAGCGGCCGGCCGTCGTGACCGAGCGCACCGAGGAGGAGCGGCTCGAGCGGATCCGCGAGGAGCTCGTCGCGGGCTACGAGGCGCTGGGCGGGCTGGGCTGCGCGGTGTCGATCTTCGGCTCGGCCCGCACACCTCGCGATCACCCCGACTACGCGCTCGCGCGCGAGACGGCGCGCCGCCTCGGCGAGGCGGGCTTCGCGGTCATCACCGGCGGCGGCCCGGGGATCATGGAGGCGGCCAACCGGGGAGCGAAGGAGTCCGGTGTGACGAGCGTCGGCCTCAACATCGACCTGCCGTTCGAGCAGGGGGCCAACGCGTATCAGGACATCGCGCTGCGCTTCCACTACTTCTTCACGCGCAAGCTCATGTTCGTGCGCTTCGCCAGCGCGTTCGTCGTCTTCCCCGGCGGCTTCGGGACCCTCGACGAGCTCTTCGAGGCGCTCGTGCTCATCCAGACCGGCAAGATCCGCCACTTCCCGTTGATCCTCGTCCGGCCGTCGTTCTGGGGCGCCATGACCGACTGGATGCGCGAGCGGCTGGTGGCCGACGGGACGATCGCTCCGTCCGACCTCGACCTCTTCACCGTCACCGACGACCCCGACGAGGTCGTCGCGCGCGTGCGCGCGGGCGCGCGGCGACAGGGAGTTCAGCTGGCGGCCTAGCCGGGGACCGCGATCGCCGGGTAGCGGGCGCGCACGTCGTCGACGAAGGCCGCCATCCGCTCGGCCAGCCCGGCGTCGGCGATCTCCAGCACGTTCTCGGCGTTCTCCTCGCCCGAGCGCGACAGGTTGAACGAGCCGACGAAGACGATGTCGTCGGCCACCGTGACCTTGGCGTGCATGTAGTCGTGGACCGCGCCCGGTGCGTAGGGCGTCGAGACCTTGCCCGACCAGGGCAGCCCGGAGAGCAGCCGCGCGAGCAGCGGCCCCTTCCAGGCCGAGTTCTCGTTCCCGCGCCACTGTGCGAAGACCTGGGCGACCTGGGTGGCGTCGGACACGCCGGCGACGTCGACGACACCCTCGCCCAAGGCCTGGTTGAGGGCCGCGAGGATCGGCGCCGCCGTCAGCACCGGGGAGGCGATCCGCACCCGCCGCCGGGCGATGCCGATGCACTCGGCGATGCGGTGCGAGAGCTCAGGGCCGCGCCCGGGCGAGAACCACGCGCGCACGGGCACCCCGTCGACGTCCACCCGGGACGTGTCGAAGCTGCCGCTGCCCTCGACCCGTCCCCGGCCCCAGAGGTCGTCGAAGTCGCGCGCGTAGGCCGCCGCCAGCGCCTCGGAGGCCACCGTGATGAGCACGTTCTCCTCGCGCGTCCACGAGTCGAGGGTCCAGTTCGTCGACCCCGTCCACACCGCGGCGCCATCGCGGACCACGAACTTGTGATGCATCAGGTCGGGATCGCCGGGGATGGCGCGCAGCGGCACCCCGAGCTGCTCGAGCAGCGAGGGCTCGGTGCGTGGGGGAGGCGGCAGCGGCTTGACCGCGCGGTCGCCGTCCTGGTTGAAGGCGATGCGCACCGCCACGCCGCGCGCGGCGGCGGCGCGGATGGCGCCCGCGACCGAGTCGCCGATCGGGCCGGGCAGGCGGACGTCGTAGAGCGCGATGTCGAGCGAGCGCTGCGCCTCGCCGAGCCAGGCGACGAGCCGCTCGGCGATCGCCTCGGCCGTCTGGCCGCCGTCGACGAGCGTGTGCTCGTCGATCACGTGCGCGAGGGAAGCGAGTCCAGCGCCTCGGCGAGATCGTCCGCGCTCTGGAAGTCGAGGCCCAGGGTGTGGACGACGCGGTGGCGGACGATGCCGTCCTCGTCGATCACGAACGCGGCACGGCGTGTGCCCAGCACGGGCGCCGACGCGCCGTATGCCTTCGCCACCTCCCGGTCGACGTCGGCCAGCAGCGGCACCGTCAGGCCGTGGTGCGCGCTGAACGCCTCATGGGAGTCGAGGTCCTGATCGGAGATCCCGACGACGACCGCGTCCAGCGCGCCCATGTCGTCGGCGCGGTCGCGGTAGGAGCAGAACTGCTTGGTGCAGACCGCGGTCTCGTCGCCGGGATAGAAGAGCAGGACGACCCGCTGGCCGCGGTGGTCGGAGAGCCGGAAGCTCCCGTCCGTGCCCTCCAGGGCGAAGTCCGGGGCGAGATCGCCGACGTGCGGTGTAGAGGGCATGGCGTGAAAGGGTACGGGAGCCGTGGATCCGTGGATCGCTCAGCACGCCGCCACCATCGCGACCCGCGCCGAGCGCGAGCTCGAGGCGCTCGTGGCCATCTCCTCACCCAGCGGCGACGTCCACGGAGCCGACGAGGCGGCCGCCCTCGTGGCCGCGCTGGCGCCCGACGAGGCGACGATCGAGCGCGTCGAGTGCTCATCGCCCGATCACGCCGCCGACCTGCTCGTCCGCCTGACCGGCTCGGGCTCGCGCCGGCTGCTGCTGCTCGGCCACCTCGACACCGTCGTCGCCCACGAGGAGCACCGCCCGCTGACGCGCGACGGCGAACGGCTCCTGGGCTCGGGCACGATCGACATGAAGGGCGGCGACGTGCTGGCGCTCGGGCTGCTGCGCGCCCTCGCCACGCGCACGAGCGACTTCGCGGAGGCGGCGCTGCTCTTGGTGTGCGACGAGGAGTGGCGCGTCGGGCCCTTCGTCCACGTCCCGCGCTTCGAGGGCTTCGACGCCTGCCTGTGCTTCGAGGCCGGGCAGCTGGCCGAGGACGAGCTCGAGGCCGTCGTCGTGCGCCGCAAGGCAGCCGGCACGCTGAGCGTGACGGCGCACGGGCGCAGCGCGCACTCGGGCTCGGCGCCCGACAAGGGCATCAACGCCCTGCTGGCGCTGGCCTCGGCGGCGCAGGCGGTGGCGGGCAGTCAGGATCCCCAGGGCCCCCAGCGCCTCACCGCGGTGCCGACGGTGCTCCACGTGGGCGACGCCTTCAACGTCGTGCCCGGCGTCGGCCAGCTGGTCTGCGACCTGCGCGCCGACAGCCTCGACGCCTTCGAAGGCGTCCTGCAGGCGCTCCCGGCGGAGCTCGGCGGCGCGCGCCTGGAGGCCCAGCTCGTGCGCCAGTGGCCGGGGATGGACGCGCGCGAGGCCACCGCGCCGCTGCTCGAGGCGGCGGCCGGCGCGCTCGGGCGGCCGGTGATCGGCGCGGGCCGCGGCGGCGCCAGCGACGCGGCCCACTTCGCGGCCACGATCCCCTTCACCGTCGACGGTCTCGGGCCCCGCGGCGGCGGCGCGCACGCGCCCCACGAGTACGTGCTGGCCTCGTCGCTGCGGCCGCGCGCGGAGATCGCGCTGGCCGTCGCGGACGCCGTTCTGCGTGCGTGACCGGCGGCAGGTCCGAGCGGCCCGATGGCGAATTCCTCAAGGAAGCCACCACTCCGCCGATCTATCCGCTAGATTGCCCCGGTCGTTTTGACCAGCCGAATCTCTGCCGTGCCACGGCCGAGAGCGGGGGACCCAGTAGCCACTTCGGTGGCATGGGGCGAATCGTCGCCATGAGAGCGACGTAGCGCGGCCTTTTTCGCGCGAGCCCGACAGCTAACCCCGTAGGCGCCAAAGAAAAAAGAGGGGTCTTTAGCGTCGTGCCGCCGTCCTACCGCCGTTCTCTGATTTCTGTCGTTGCCGTGCTCGCCCTTGGCGTACCCGTCGTCGCTGCGCCGAGCGCGCTCGCGAGCCGGACGGCCAAGGCGTCGCATCTCGGCGACCGCCCGCTGCGCTCCGGCGCCTCGGGACCCGATGTGCGCGAGCTCCAGCAGGCGCTCGGGAAGGCCGGCTTCAAGGTGAAGGTGGACGGCAACTTCGGCACCGGGACCCTGCGGGCGGTCAAGCGCTTCCAGCGCGCCTCGCGCCTGGAGCCCAGCGGCACCGTCGGCACGCGCACCGTCAAGGCCCTCAAGCGCGCGCTGCGCGGCTCGAGCGCCAACGCCAACGGCGGCTTCTCCGACAACCCCAACGACGACGGCGCGCACCACAGCCTCGGCGACCGCATCCCCGTCAAGCGCGGGATGAGCGGCCACGACATCCGCGTCCTTCAGGACTTCCTCACGCGAGCCGGCTTCAAGGTCGGCATCGACGGCGAGTTCGGCTCCACCACGGAGAAGGCGGTCAAGAAGTTCGAGACCGCGCAGAACCGCCCCGTCGACGGCATCATGGACGCCGCCGACATCGACGCCCTGCGCACGCTGGCCGGCCAGGACGACCCCGGCGCCGACACGCAGCCCGTGTCCCAGCCCACGCAGCTGGCGCCCGGCGACACCGCCCAGATCGGCCCCGACGGCCTCGCCATCGCGCCCGCCAGCGCGCCCGACCCGGTCAAGGCGATCATCGCCGCGGGCAACCAGATCGCCAGCAAGCCCTACAAGTACGGCGGCGGGCACGGCAAGTGGAACGACTCGGGCTACGACTGCTCGGGCTCCGTCTCCTACGCGCTGCACGGCGCCGGGCTGCTCGACAAGCCCCTGGCCTCGGGCGACTTCGAGAGCTGGGGCGACTCGGGCCCCGGCCAGTGGGTGACCATCTACACCAAGGCCAGCCACGCCTACATGGTGGTCGCCGGCATCCGCTTCGACACGAGCGGTCGCACGACGAACAACACCCGCTGGCAGTCCGACATGCGCTCGTCGAGCGGCTACGTCGCTCGCCACCCCACAGGGCTCTAGGAAGCTGCAAGGGCCTGCGGGTCCTGCAGGTCGATAGGACGGTGGCCGCACGCCCCCCAGCGGTCACCGTCCTGTACGACCTCGACTGCGGCTTCTGCCGCTGGAGCATCGGACGCCTGCTGGCCTGGGATCGCGCCGGTCGCCTGCGGCCGGTGGCCATCCAGTCCGCCGAGGGCCAGCGCCTGCTGGCCGACCTGACACCCGAACAGCGCCTCGCCACCGCGCACGCGGTCGACGCCGCGGGGCGCCGGACCTCGGGCGGCGACGCGATGGCGCCGATCGCCGCCGTGCTGCCCGGCGGCGGCCCGCTGGCGGCGCTCGCGCGTCGCGCGCCGGCGCTGGCGCGCGCGGGCTACCGCGCCGTGGCCGGCCGGCGCTCGGTCTTCGGCACGTTGATCAGCGACGCGGCCAAGGCCCGCGCCGACGAGCGGATCGCTCAGCGCAGCGCCTCGAGCACGTAGGCGTCGACCGGGTCGCGCTTGCCGCGCAGCTCCAGCGCCCCCAGGCTCTGCACCCGGGCTCCGGGCAGGTGGCGCAGGGTCGCCGCGCCGACCGCGACGCCGCCGACCGGAGCCGCCGCCTGCAGCCGGCTGGCCACGTTGACGGTGTCGCCGACGACGGTGTAGCTGCGTCCCTCGCCGGAGCCGAGAATGCCCACGAGGGCCTCGCCCGTGTTGACCCCGATGCGAAAGCGCGGCCAGTCGGGGTGCGCGGCGGCCAGCGCCGCCGTCTCGCGCTGGACGTCGAGCGCGGCGGCCGCGGCGCGCTGGGCGTGGTCGGGCTGATCGCCGCGCGTGTTGAAGGTGGCCATCATCGCGTCGCCGATGAGCTGGTCGATCTCGCCGCCGTGGTGGCGCACCACGGCGGGGATCGCCGCCTCGAAGTACGCGTTGAGCATCTCCGACACCGCGCGCGGATCGCGGCCGTCGGAGAAGGCGGTGAAGCCGGCCAGGTCGGCGAACACCACGCTCACGTCGCGCTTGCCGGCGGCCGTGGCCTCGAGGTAGAGATCGCTGAAGCGCTCGGCCGGGCCCTGCGCGCGCGCCGCCAGCGCGATGAGCGCGAAGGCGGCCAGCATGAGCAGGTGCCACTCCCACCAGCTCGCGTGCCAGTTGCGCGCGAAGGCGACCGCCACCATCGCCTCGGCGAGCAGGATGAAGGCGGTGACGACCGCGACGATGATCGCCGCGCGCCGGCGGCGGTAGAGGGCGGCGTAGCGCAGGGCCGCGTAGCCGTAGAGCCCGATGCCGGCGACGGCCAGCACGGTGAGCGGCGCCGAGCCCGACTCCGGCGGCGTGGGGTCGTTGAGGGGCGCGATCTCGGCCAGCGAGGCGACCGCCCACAGCACCATGAGGGCGATGAGGCCGACGCGCAGGCGCTGGAGGTTGCGCGTGACGATCTCCCCAGGCGCCGCGCTCAGCGCCGCGAGCGCCGCCGCCACCAGCAGGCCGACGGGCGTGGCGAGGACGAAGCCGCCGTTGGGCGCGTCGAGCAGCACCTTCGGCGTGGCCAGCGCGTGCAGCCCCAGGAACCCGGCCGCCGCCAGGAAGCCGAGCGAGACGAGGAACAGGCGCCCGTCGCCACGGCGCTTTGCGACCTCGCCGGTGGCGTAGGCCAGGATCGCGCTGGCGATCGACGTGCCGAGCACGAGCCAGAAGTGGCTGGGGTGGTTCTCCCAGCGCACGTCGGCGTGAGGGGCGGCGAGCAGGATCGAGAGGCCCGCGAGCGGGAACGTCACGAACGCGGTCCACGCGACGATCCTCACCCGGTGCTCGGCCACGCGCGCCATCCTTGCGCACGCGGGCATCGTCCGGGAACGCCCCGCCGCCTCAGGGTGTAGAGCTAGCGGTGGTGGGCCGGCCACCCGACAACGAAGCCGCGCTGATCGCGCGGGCCCAACGGGGCGACGCCGTCGCCTATGGATCCCTCGTGCGCGCACACCAGGACATCGCCTTTCGGGTCGCCTGCCTGGCGGGCGGCTCGGCCGCCGACGCCGAGGAGGCGGCGCAGGAGGGCTTCGTGAAGGCGTGGCGCGCCCTGCCCCGCTTCCGGGCCGGCTCGCCGTTTCGGCCGTGGCTGCTGGCGATCGTCGCCAACGAGGCGCGCAACCGCCGCCGCGCCGCCGGCCGGCGCGCGGGCCTGGCCCTGCGCGCGGCCGAGCACGCCGAGCGCTCCGCGGGCAGCGGGGGCGCCTCGCCGGAGACGCTCGTGCTGGCCAGCGCGCGCCGCGAGACGCTGCTCGCCGCCCTCGCGGCGCTGGACGAGCGCGACCGCTCGGTCCTCACCTGCCGCTACCTGCTCGAGCTCTCCGAGGAGGAGACGGCGGCCGCGCTCGGCTGCCGGCGCGGCACGGTCAAGTCGCGCACCTCCCGCGCGCTCGAGCGGCTGCGCGCGCGCGAAGGCGTCGAGGAGGTGGGGGCGCCGTGACCGAGCTCGAGCTCCAGCTGCTCGCTCTGCGCGACGAGGTTTCCTGGCCGCCGACGCCCGACCTCGCCACCGCCGTGCAGGCGCGGGTCGCCCATGAGCCGCGAGAGCGCGAGCGCCGCGGGCGCCGTGCCTGGCTGCCGGGCCGGCTCGTGCCCGCGCTCGTGGCCGTGCTGGTCCTCCTCATCGCCTTGGGCGCCGTGCTGGCCGCGTCGCCGAGCGTCCGCGCGACGCTGCGCGACTGGCTCGGGATCGGCTCGGTGCGCATCGCGCGCGTCCAGAGCCTGCCCGACATCTCGCCGGCCCGCCAGCTGGAGCTGGGCCGCCGCGCGACCGTGGCCCAGGCCAATGCCCACCTGGGCAGCCCGATCGCCACGGTCCGCGCCCTCGGCCGGCCCGCCGCCATCTACATCGACGACGTCCCGCCCCCGCGCGTGTCGGTGGTCTACGCCGCGCGACCCGGGCTCCCACCCGGGGTCGCCGGCGTGGGCGCGCTCCTCGACGAGATCCAGGGCGACGCGACCGCCTTCATCGAGAAGTTCGTCGCCGGCGGCGTGCCGATCACGCCCGTCCGGATCAACGGCGAGCGCGGCTACTTCATCGGCGGCCCGCACGCGGTGACCCTCCCCGACGAGCTGCGCCCGCGCATCGCGGGCAACACGGTCGTGTGGCTGCACGACGCGGTGACCTACCGCCTGGAGACCAAGCTCGGCCGGGCGGCGGCGGTGCGCCTGGCCGAGACCGTCGGCTAGCGTGGGCTGGGTGCTGCTGCAGGCGGCCCTCAACGGCCCGTTCGGCAAGGACCTCCATCCGAAGCTGCCCGTCTCCGTCGACGAGCTCGCGCGCGACGCCGCCGCCTGCGTCGCGGCCGGTGCGCAGGCCATCCATCTGCACCCGCGCGATGCCGACGGCGCCGAGCGGCTCGACGCGCAGGTGGTCGACGCCGTCGTGGCGGCGGTCCGCGACGCCTGCGGCGTCCCCGTGGGCGTCTCGACCGGTGCCTGGATCGAGCCCGATCCCGGGCGCCGGCTCGAGCTCGTCGCGGGCTGGAGCGCGCCGGACTACGCCTCGGTCAACCTCTCCGAGGAGGGCGCCGCGGACACGATGCGGACGCTGCTCGACGCCGGCGTCGGCATCGAGGCGGGGGTGTGGTCCGTCGAGGATGCCGAGCGCCTCGCCGCCACCGGCCTGG
This sequence comes from uncultured Actinomycetes bacterium, assembly GCA_963816845.1. GTDB lineage: Bacteria > Actinomycetota > Thermoleophilia > Solirubrobacterales > Solirubrobacteraceae > JAOPZW01. The sequence continues at coordinate 11,138 of CAWFMR010000058.1, forward strand.
GCGACCGGGTGACGAGGATCCTCGTCGAGCCCGTCGACGCCTCCGCCGGCGACGCGGTCGCGGTCGTCGACGAGATCCACGCCGCGCTCGAGCGCCTCGGGGTGACCGCCCCGCGCCTGCAGCACGGCGACGGCGCGGCCACCTGGGTGCTGCTGCGCGATGCGATCCGGCGCGGGATCGACACCCGGATCGGGCTCGAGGACACGGTCGATGGGCCCGATGGCGCCCGCGCCGAGGGCAACGCGGCGCTCGTCCGCGCCGCGCGCGACCTGGGCGCCGGCTCCTAGTCGTCGTCGACCGGGCGCCGCCGCGCGCGCTTGCGCTGCGACAGGCGCCGCTTGGCCTCGACGCGCCGGGCCCTGGAGCCGGCCGTCGGCTTGGTCGGGCGCCGCGCCCGCGGCACCTCCAGCGCATGGGTCAGGCGCGCGCGCAGGCGCTCCAGCGCGAGCTCGCGGTTGCGCGCCTGGCTGCGGGCGTCCTGCGCCACCGCGCGCACGACCGGGCCGCAGCGGGCCATGATGCGGGCTTTCTGCGCCTCGTTGAGGGAATCGGCGCCCGCGACGTCGAAGATTGCCTCCACCCGCGACTCGGTCACGTTGGCATGTTGGCCACCGGGGCCGGACGAGCGGCTCGTGCGCAGTGCGATCTCGCGCAGCGGCACGGCGACATCACGAGAGATCCACATTGGGTCGTTCACGCGCACTACCCTGTTCGTTGATGAACCGCCGCTTCAGGCGGGCCTCCAGAATGCCGAATCAAGCTTGATGGGCCTGCGATGGGTGTTCGCACCGGCGGCCGCCATTGTCGCGGCATTAGCGTGCTGCCCGCCTGCGGGCGCGATCGTGGGCGGAAAGCAGGTCATCGCCGACGGCAACCCTCCGACAACGGGCCCGCTCAACTATCAGGTAGCGCTCATCCGCAACGATCGGCCCAGCACGCTCGCGGGGCAATTCTGCGGAGGCTCCGTCCGCAACGACGCGGGAGAGCATTTTCACGTCGTCACCGCAGCGCATTGCGTGTTCGACAACACCGCGACGGCTCCCGGGCAGCCGATCGCTCCGGCGAATCTCGACGTCTTCGTCGGGAAGCCGAAGCTCAACGATCCCGGCGGGCATCGACTGCACGTCTCGGCGGTCTCGATCGACCCGGCCTTCGACCCTTCCACCCTCGCGCACGATGCGGCCGTCTTGACGCTCTCGACGAAGCTCGACGGAACGGGTGCGCTGCCGATCGACTTCGAGACTGACGATCCATGGGTGCCGCCGCCGGGAAGCACCGCCGCCGTGGTCAGCGGTTGGGGCCGGATCGAGGGGGGCATCTACCCCAACGACCTGCGCTGGGCCGAGATGCCGTTCGCCTCGGATTCCAGTTGCCAAGCGAGCTGGGCGGACGAGGGCATCGACACCTCGATCCAGGTCTGCGCCGGCCGGCCCGGAGTCGACTCGTGCTTCGGAGATAGCGGGGGGCCGCTCGTCGTCAACTTCGACGACCCCATCAACAACGTCAGCTACCCGCTGTTGGCCGGGATCGTGAGCTACGGCAATCTCGATTGCGACGGATCGCCGCCGGGCGTCTACACGCGCGTGGCCTCGCCCGCGATCCTCAGCTACCTCACGCAACCCAACCCGATCAGCGCGCCGCGCAACGCGAGCCCGCCGACCGTCGGCGGCACGGCCGCGGTCGGCGAGACGATCACATGCGGCGCGGGCAGTTGGGCCGGCACGGACGTGAGCCTCGACTACCAGTTCCTGCGCGGCATCGACGGCCGCACCACGGCCGCGGTGACGAACCTCGGCGCGCAGCAGAGCTATGTCGTCACCAGCGACGACGTCGGGAGCCAGTTGGCCTGCTTCGTCAAGGCCCACAACGGCGGCGGCATGGCCTACAGCCAGAGCACCTGGTCGTCCACCGTCCCCGCGGCGCCGACGATCGTGCCGCCCAGCAACCAGTCGCCCTCGCAGGCCCCGCAGGACACGGCGGCGCCGGTCGCGCGGATCACGAAGACGGCGTGCACGGCCACGCGCTGCACGCTCACCGTCGCCGTCACGGACGTCGGGTTCTCGGCCGGGATCAAGACCGTGCAGTCGACGGTGCGCTCGACCTATCGCAGCCGCTGCAAGCGCAAGGGCAGCCACAAGACGGTCGCCTGCACGAAGCACCGCACGAGCAGGCCGAGCGTTGCGGCGCTCACCTCCACGCGCTACAAGGTCGTGGCCTCCAAGCTGCCCTACGGCACCCAGCGCTTCACGATCGTCGCCATCGACAAGGCGGGCCACCGCCAGGCGCTGCCGACGACCAAGACGGTCACGACGAAGAAGCCGAAGAAGCACCGCTGAGCACGACGCGCGCGCCGCGGCCGGGCTGCAGCGTGATGCCGCGCCGGCGCATGCGCTCGCCGCGCGCGTCCGCGGGAGCGACGTCGAGGCGCTCGGCGACGACGCGCAGCACCTCGGCCATCTCCATCGTCGCGAAGGCCGCGCCCAGGCAGCGGCGCACCCCGCCGCCGAACGGGATCCACGCGAAGGACTCCGGCGGCGCGGCCCCCAGCCAGCGCTCCGGCCGCCAGCTGCGGGCCTCGGGATAGAGGTCCTCGCGGCGGTGGACGAGGTAGATGCACGGGGCCACGTGCACCCCGGCCGGCAGCTCGAGGCCGTCGACGCGCAGCGGCGCGGCGAGCTTGCGCGGCGCGACGGTGAGCACCGGGCGGATGCGCAGGGTCTCCTTGACCACGGCGTCGATCCACGCCTCGTCGCCGGCGCGCACGCGCGCGAAGACGTCCGGCGCGCGGGCCAGGCGCTCCAGCGCCCAGGCGAGCGAGCCCGCGGTCGTCTCGTGGCCGGCGGCCAGCAGGGTGACCAGGTGGTCGCGCAGCTCGGCGTCGTCGAGCCCGGCGGCGAGCAGCTGGGCGAGCACGTCGTCGCCCCCGGCGCCCGTCGCGCGCCGGCGCGCGATGAGCGCCATGAGCTGCTCGTCGACCACCGCCATGCGCCGCAGGAACGCCCCCCACGGGCTGCGCGGCCCGAGGTCGCGCTGGGCCAGCGACATCGCCGCGGCGCGCGGCAGCGAGCGCGCGACGGCCAGCGTGCCGCGGATGTCGGCGGCCAGCCGCTCGTCGCTGGTGCCGAACACGGCCCGCAGGATCACGTCGAGCGTGAGCTCCTGCATGAGCCCCAGCGCGGCGACCGGGCGCTCGCGCGGCCAGCGCGCGAGGTGCTCGAGGGCGACCTCGCGCGTGACGGCGCGGTAGCCGGCGATCCGCTGGCCGGTGAAGGCGGCGAGCATGAGCCGCCGGATGCGCAGGTGCTCGGCGCCGTCGGCGAAGAGGATCGAGCGCGGGCCGGCCACGGGGCGCAGCGGCCCTGGGCTCGCGCCGCGCTGGGCGACCGACGGATCGGCCGCGTACACCGCGCGCACGGCCTCGGGATGCCAGACGAGGACCAGCGGCGCGTCGTCGAAGGCGAGGCGGATGGTGAACGCCTCGCCGTGGGCGGCCGCGCAGCGGCGCAGGAAGGCCGTCGGGCGCACGACCCACTCCAGGGTCTGCAGCGCGGCCGGCTCGCGCGGCCCGGGCGGCAGGGCGGCCTCCATCGCCGCCCACGCTAGCGCTAGTCGCTGTTGCGCTCGGCGTCGGGCCGGCCCGCGTCGGGATCGGTCGGGCCGCCGGGGATCGGGTCGCCCTTGAGCGAGTCGGGATCGTCGACGGGCTCGCCGTCGATGGTGACCGAGCCGTCGCTGTGGTGCTCGACGCCCGAAGGGCCGAGCTTGCGCTCGGGGGCGTGGATCGTAGGAGTGGTCGCCCTCGCGCCCGCCGAACGTCTCGTACTTGCGCTCGTCGTCGGGCCAGTCCTCGAGGGCCTTCGGCGGGTTCTCCTCGAGCTCGCGCATGCCCTGCTTCTCTTCGTCCATGCACCGGCCGTACCCGGTGCCCGGTGCGTCTAACGGACCACGACCGTCTGCTCGACGACCCGCTCGGTGAGCAGTGGCCGCGGCGCGGTGAGCGACGGGACGTCGAGGGCGCTCGCCGCGCGGGCGCGGGCCGGACCGCAGGCGTCGTAGTGCCAGTCGCTCGGCGAGCGCCACCACTCGCCCGGGCCAAGGCCCTTGACCATCGGCGTGTCGTGGCAGCCGACCGGGGTGTGGCGCAGGTTGCCGGCCCAGTGGCCGAGCTCGTGCAGGACCACGGTCTCGAGGTCGTACTCCTCGTCGGTCGGGTGCGCGGGCCCCTGCGCCCACGGCACGTCGGGCAGCAGCGCGAGGTCGCGCTCGACGATGCGCGTGCCGAGCGGCGTGCGCGTCGTGCGACAGCCCGCGGCCGCGCAGACGCGCCGCACGCGCACGTAGTTCTGGCGCAGCATCGTGGTGGTCCCCAGCGCGCCCTCCGAGACGAGGGCGGCGGCGAAGCCGACGTCGTCGTGCCCGTCGCCCAGGCGGGGGACGCGCTTGACGGGACCGCGCGCATCGAGGCGCCAGCGGCGGGCGCTGTTGCGCACGAGGGCGATCAGGCGGCTGCGCGAGACCGACGGCGAGCCCTCGCCCAGCGCGAGGACGAGCAGCGCGTGGTTGCTCGTGCCGATGCGCAACGGGATCGGGGCGCGCGCGAGCTTGGGCAGCCTGCCCGCCGGCGCCGGCGCCGGGCTGACCGCCGGTGTCCCGGGGGTGGCCGGCGCCGCCGCGCCCGACCCGACCACCGTGATGCGGCGCATCGGCCCCGCGCTGCAGGTCGGTCGGATCGCCGACCTGCCAGAACCACTCGCCCGCGGCGAGGCCGGCGGGGGCGGTGAACTGCACGAGCGACGGATCGGCCGGCGACGGGGTGCCGTCGAAGCGCCCGCCGTCCTCGGCGATGGCACCGCACGCGTCGACCACCGCGGGCGAGCGCGCGACGCGGACCACGAGCGCTCCCTGCCCGCGCGCCGTGAAGGAGAGGGGGGTCCCGGCCTGCGCGGTCGCGCCGTCGGCGGGGGCCACCGGGGTGGGCACCGGCGCCTGCGCCGCCGCGGGCGCGGCGAGCACGGCGCTGGCCGCGAGCACGGTCGCGCACAGGCGCAGGAACGGGAGCATCCCGGCACGGTAGAGGCGCCTCTAGGTCCGGCTCGGCGGATGTCGTATCAAGCCGCGGTCAGGGCGGCGAAGCGCGCGGCGTCGACGTTGCCGCCGCTGATGACCACGCCCACCGTCCCGCCGCCGCGGGCGCCGACGCGGCCGGCGAGCGCGGCGGCGAGCGCGGTCGCGCCGCTCGGCTCGGCCACGACCTTCACGCGCTCGAAGAGCAGCCGCATGGCGTCGACGATCTCGGCGTCGCTGACGGTGACGACGTCGTCGACGAGGACGCGGATGACCTCCCAGGTCAGCGCGCCCGCGCTGGTGACCTGCTGGCCGTCGGCGATCGTCTGGGGCACCTCGATCGACACGCGCTCGCCTGCGCGCAGCGAGCGCGCCACGTCGTCGCCGGCCTCGGGCTCGACGCCGACCACGCGGGCGTGCGGCGCCAGCGCCTTGACCGCCGTCGCCACCCCGGCGATCAGCCCGCCGCCGCCGACCGGCACCACGACGGTGTCGAGCTCCTCGACCTCGGCGGCGATCTCGAGGCCGACGGTCCCCTGCCCGGCCATCACGAGCGGCTCGTCGTAGGGGTGCACGAGGGTCAGCCCGCGCTCGGCGGCGAGGGCCGTCGCGAGGGCGTCGCGGTCGTCGGCGTAGCGGTCGAACTCGATCACCTCGGCGCCATAGCCCTCGGTGGCCGCGCGCTTGGACGCGGGCGCGTCGCGCGGCATGAGGATCGTCGCCCGTGCGCCGTGCTCGCGCGCGGCGAGCGCCAGCGCCTGGGCGTGGTTGCCCGAGGAGACCGTGCACACGCCGTCGGGGCGCAGCGCGGCCACCGCGTTGAAGGCGCCCCGGAACTTGAAGGCGCCGGCGCGCTGGAGGTTCTCGGCCTTGAGCGCGACCGCGGCGCCGACCCGCGCGTCGAGCGTGCGCGAGCGCAGCAGCGGCGTGCGGTGCGCGACACCGTCGAGCCGCGCGGCGGCCGCGTGCACGTCGTCGACGGAGATCGGCAGCGGCGCGGTGGCGGTCACGGCGCGACGCCCGCGCGCACGCGCGGCACGAGCGGGACGGCGTGCTGCCAGTCGCCGATCTCGCAGCCGTTCGTGCGCTTCAGCCGGCGGTCGATGCGGCGCGTGCCGATGGTGCCCGTGATGCGCGCGCGCTGGCGCCCGCCGTAGATCTGCGTGCAGATCCGCTTCGAGCTGGGGCGGGCCGCCAGGAAGCTCGCGATGGTGCGCGCGCGCCGGCACACGGTCGCCGCGCCGGCATCGCGCAGGAAGCCATCGGCCCGCGCGTGGTCGGCGCGGCAGCGCAGATGGGCGACGTGCTCGGCGCTCGAGCCGTCGCTGTAGCGCACGGTCAGCGTGACCGGCGCCGGCGTCGCGGCGGCGACGAGCGACAGCAGGGCGGCGACGGCGGTCACTGCGTGGCCTGGTAGCTCTGTTCGTCCTCGCTGGGGACATGGCCGTCGCGCCCGACGTAGCCGTCGGCGCCGCCGACGATGACGTAGACGGCGTCGCCGTCGCCCACGTTGCGGATCTTGCGGACCGTCGACGGGTCGACGCGCGCGATGCCGCCCGCATGGAGCGTCTGCGTGGCGCCGTCGCCGAACTGCATCTCGATGCTCCCGGCGTGCAGGAAGTAGACCTCCTGCTGGCGGTCGTGGAAGTGGCGGCCGGTTTCGATGCCGGGCGGCAGCACGATCGCGTTCATGCCGAAGGCGGTCACGCCGAGCGGCGTTCGGATCTTGCGAAACCCGGGTCCGTCGCCGAGCTTGTCGAGGCTCGAGACGGCCCAGCCGTCGCCCGTGATGACGTCGTCCATTCCTGCACTTTACGGCGGTTGCGTCCCGCGGCTCGCCTAGGTATTTTGCGCCGCGTCAGGCCGGGGGCTGACCCCGGCGAGGAGTGCGGGCGTCGGGTCCAGGCAGCAGCAGCTTCCTCCGCACGCAGCACAGATTCAACGGAGGAAGGGCTGGAATGCCTACCGGCGTTGTGAAGTGGTTCAGCGACGACAAGGGCTTCGGTTTCATCACGCCCGACGAGGGCAGCCGCGACCTTTTCGTGCATCACACCGGCATCAACAGCGACGGCTACCGCTCGCTGCCCGAGGGCGCGAAGGTGGTCTACGAGGAGGAGGCCGGCGACAAGGGCCCCAAGGCGGTCAACGTCACCAAGGTCTAGGCCTGGGTCGCGACGCGTTTTCGGAGGGCCCGCCTGGTGCGGGCCCTTCGCGTTCTCAGGCGTCGCCGGTCTGCACCGGGCGCCCCTCCTGCTCCCACTGCTCCAGGCCGCCGGCCATCGAGTAGGCCTCGAAGCCGGCCTGGCGGAAGGCCTGCGCGGCCATGAGCGAGCGCGAGCCCACATGGCATTGGAAGATCACCGGCCGCTCGCGGTCGAGCGACTCGGCCTCCGCGGCGAGGTCGCCCAGGACGATGTGGCGGCTGCCGGCGATGTGGCCCGCCACGCGCTCGTAGGCCTCGCGCACGTCGACGACCTGGGCGCTGCCGTCGGCCAGCGCGGCCGCCGTGTGCTCGGCGCTCACCTCGAGCTGAGGTGCGTCGGGATCGGTCATCCCCGTCACGCTAGCGTGCGCGCATGTGGAGCAACTGGGCCGGTGATCAGCGCTGCGAGCCCGCCACGGTCGAGCGGCCCGCCGCGGTCGGGGAGGTCGTGGGCGCCGTCGAGCGCGCGGTGGCGGCCGGACGCAGCGTGCGCGTCGCGGGGTCGGGCCACTCGTTCACGGCCGCCGTGCTCACCGACGGCACGCTGCTGAGCCTCGATCGCATGGGCGCGCTGCTGGACGCCGACCCGAGCAGCGGCCTGGTCCGCGTCGAGGCCGGTATCCGCCTGCACGTCCTCAGCCAGGCACTCGCCGAGCACGGGCTGGCGATGCCCAACCTGGGCGACATCGACGAGCAGTCGATCGCCGGCGCGATCTCCACCGCCACGCACGGCACCGGTGTGACGCTGCGCAACGTCTCCGCGCAGGTGCGCGCCGTGCGCCTGGTCACCGCGCGCGGCACGGTGGTCGACCTCGACGGCGGCGAGGACCTGCTCGCGGCGCGGGTCGCCGTCGGCGCGCTGGGGGTCGTCACCGAGGTGACGCTGCAGACGGTGCCGGCCTTCACGCTGCGCGGCGTCGACGCGCCGGTCGCGTTGGCCGAGGTCCTCGACGGTCTCGACGAGCGCGTCGACGCGCACCGCCACTTCGAGTTCTTCGTCTTCCCGCACGCCGACAGCGCGCTGACGCGGACCAACGACGTCGTCGACGAGCCGCCGCGCCCGCGCCCGCAGTGGCGCGCGTGGGTCGACGACATCCTGCTCGCCAACCGCGCCTTCCAGCTGGCGTGCGTCATCGGCCGCGCGTTCCCGCGCGCGATCCCGTCGCTCAATCGGCTCGTGACGCGCCTGTCGGGCACGAGCACGCGCGTCGATCGCTCCGACCGCATCTTCGCCTCGCCCCGCCTGGTGCGCTTCACCGAGATGGAGTACGCGCTGCCGCGCGCGGTGGCCGCCGACGCGGTGCGCGCGATCAAGGCGACCGCCGAGCGCTACGCGATCAACTTCCCCATCGAGGTGCGCTTCGTGGCGCCCGACGACGCGCTGCTCAGCCCGGCCCATCAGCGCGAGACCGTCTACATCGCGGTCCACGCCTTCAAGGGCATGGAGTGGGAGCCCTACTTCCGCGCCGTCGAGGCGATCGCCGACGAGCACGGAGGTCGCCCGCACTGGGGCAAGCGCCACTTCCAGACCGCCGCCACGCTGGCGCCGCGCTATCCGGAGTGGGAGCGGTTCAAGGGCGTCCGCGCGCGCATGGACCCGGACGGGGTGTTCTCGAACGCCTACACCGATCGGGTGCTGGGGCCGCGGCGTGGGGTCTGACCGCTCGCGCTTGCTTCGCTGCGCGGCGCAAACAGCATCACCGAGGGGAAGAGAGCGACCGGTGGCCGGGGCGCAGCGCCGTCCTCCTCGGGCGCATGCGTCTCGGTGCACGAACCGCGCGTCTTTCGCAACATCTCGGTACGCGCCCAGAGGGGGTGGCCCGGTCATACATCCGTAGATGCTTAAGCCCGACCACCTATGGCGCCGGCGGCGGGACGTGTTGCGAAACGCACGCGAAGTGCGACGGGACTCCGCGCCGGGAACCGCAGGCGCGCACGGGGCCGCGGGCGCCCCGACCGCCGCCACCCTCCTTCCCTCGATGCGGCAGTAGACGTCGCGCAGCGCCG
>CAWFMR010000059.1:0-37667 GCA_963816845.1 uncultured Actinomycetes bacterium
ACGTCGGGGTGCAGCGGCGCGCAGGCGCGGATGGTCGTGCCCTGGCCGGCGCGGCTGTGCACGGTGAGGGTGCCGCCGATGGCGTCGAGCCGGTCCTCCAGGCCGCGCAGGCCCGAGCCGCCGGCCATGCTCGCCCCGCCGACGCCGTCGTCGGTCACCTCGGCCACGAGCGTGCCGTCCTGCACCTCGATGGTGACCGAGGCCTGAGTCGCCTGCGCGTACTTGGCCACGTTGGTCAGCGCCTCGGCGATGGTGAAGTAGATCGCGGCCTCGACCGCCGGCGCGGCGCGCTCGGGCGCGACGCGCACGTCCACCGGGAACGGGCAGCGGGCGACGAGGCCGTCGAGCGCGGCGCCGAGGCCGTGCTCGCCGAGCACCGCCGGATGGATGCCGTGGGCCAGGTCGCGCAGCTCGGCCAGCCCCTCGCGCAGCTGGTCGGAGGCCTCGACGAGGACCTCCTCGGCGGGCGTGCCCTTGGCCCGCGCCTCGGCGCGCTTCAGGGTCAGCGACACGAGCACGAGGCGCTGTTGGGCGCCGTCGTGCAGGTCGCGCTCGATGCGTCGGCGGGCGGCGTCGGCGGCCTCGACGATCCGCGCCCGCGAGGCGCGCAGCTCGTCGTTGCGGGCCCGCTCGACCTCGCGCTCGCGCAGCGCCTGCTCTGCCGCGCGGCGCTCGGTGACGTCGAACATCGCCCCGTCGATCCACAGCCGCCCGCCGGATCCCGGCACGACCTGGCCGCGATCGAGCACCCAGCGCACCTCGCCGTCGGCGCGCACGATCCGGTACTCCAGCGCAAAGGACAGCTCGTGCTCGGCGGCGTCCTGGACGGCGCGCTCGAGCATCTCGCGGTCATCGGGGTGGACGATGCTGAGCAGCGTCCGCCGGGTGCTGGCGACGAAGTTCGACGGCAGGTAGCCGGCGATGCGCTCGATCTCGTCGCTGATGAGCTCCACCACGTGCCCGGAGTGCCACGCCGAGCGATAGATGGCCCCCGGGACGTTGAGCATCAGCGCGCGCATGAGCCGGTCGTCGGAGCGCTGGCGCGCCGCGCGCAGGCCGGCGCCGGCGCGCGCGAGCAGCTCGCCGCGCGTGAACGGCCGGTGCAGGTAGTCGTCGGCGCCGGCGGCGAGCGCCGCGTCCGAGCGGCTTCCCTTCGCCGTGATGGCCAGCATCCAGGCTCCGTCGAGGCGCGGGTCGGCGTGCAGCGCACGGCACAGGTCGGGGGTGTCGAGGCCGCCCGGGTCGCGGTCGACGATGACGAGGTCGGCCGACTCCTCGCCCAGCGCGGCCAGCGCGGACTTCGCGTCGGGCGCCACCCGCGTCGCGTGCCCGGCCGCGCGCAGCCAGGGATGGACCTCGCGCTCGGTGGCGCCGACCACCAGCACTCCGGCCTGGCGGCGCCGGACGGATCCAGAATCGGGCACCGCCCGATTATTCAGCCCCGGCTCAGCTCGTACGTTCCGGGCTCGATCTGCGCGGTCCGGCGGCGGTAGGTGCTCCACAGCCACGGCCACTGGCTGGGGTCGTTGCCGTTCTCGTCGAGGTACCAGCTCGTGCAGCCGGAGTGCCAGACGGTGTCGGCCAGCGCCTCGCGCAGCTCGCGGTCGTAGGCCTCGAGCGTCTCGGGCCGCAGCTCGATCGCACGCGCGTCGGCGCGCGCGAGCTCGTCGAGGGCGGCGATCACGTGGCCCATGGCGGCCTCGAGCGTGTAGATGACCGAGCCGGCGCCGCCGTTGGTGTTGGGCCCGTAGAGCAGGAACAGGTTCGGGAAGCCGGGGACGCTCATCCCCAGGTACGCGCGCGCCACCTCCGCCCACTCCTCGGCCAGCGTGCGACCGCCGGCGCCGACGACCTCCATCGGCGCGACGAAGGCGTGGCTCGCGAAGCCCGTGGCCAGCACGAGGACATCGGCCGGGCGCTCGACGCCGTCCTCGGTGCGGATGCCGCTCGGCGTGATCGCGGCGATCCGGTCGACGACGAGGTCGACGTTGGGCTGCGTGAGCGTCGGATACCAGTTGTCGGTGAGCATGATCCGCTTGCAGCCCACCTCGTCGCGCGGCGTCACCTTGCGCCGCAGCTCGGGGTCGTCGATCGCCGCGGTGATCTGGTGGCGCGCCACGGCGTGGAAGGGCCGGCGCAGCCAGCGCCTGCTCGTGAGCGCGGCGGTGGCCAGCTCCATGAAGGCGAAGATGACGGCGCGATCGGCGCGCTGGAGCGCCGGGACGCGCTCGAAGAGCCGCTGGACGCGCGGCGAGTAGGCGAAGTCCATCTTCGGGATCGTCCAGCCCGGCGAGCGCTGGTAGACGTCGATGTGCTCGACGATCGGCTGGATGGCAGGCACCACCTGGATGGCGCTGCAACCGGTGCCGACCACCGCCACCCGCCGGCCCTGCAGGTCCACGTCATGGCGCCACTGCGCGGTGTGGAAGGCCGGGCCCTCGAAGCTGTCCAGGCCGGGGAGCGCCGGCACCGTCGGCACCGAGAGCTGGCCGCAGGCGGTGAGCAGCACGTCGGCTTCGTGCGGGCCCGCGCTCGTCTGCAGGACCCACTTGCCGCGCTCGCCGTCCCAGCGCGCCTGCTGGACCTCGGTCGACGTGCGGATGCGCTCCATCACCCCGTGGCGCCGCGCGACGTCCTCGAGGTAGGCCTGGATCTCGGCCTGGGGCGCGTAGCGGCGCGACCAGTGCGGGTTCGGGGCGAACGAGAACTCGTAGAGGTGCGACGGGACGTCGCAGGCGGCCCCGGGATAGGTGTTGTGGTGCCAGACCCCGCCGATCCGCTCGCCGCGCTCGAAGACGGTCACGTCCTCGTACCCGGCGCGGCGCAGCATGGTGATGGCGCCGACGCCGCCGAACCCGCCGCCCACGACGGCGATCGAGGGCTGCCGCCGATGCCCGTTCTGGTGGGGAGCGCCACTCACGACCGCAAGAGTAGTTCGCGCCACGCCCGGGCCGTCGAACGTCGGTCTTCCCCCGTGTCCACGGGGTAGGACCGACGTTCGACCGGCCGGGGCGTCGCGAGCTGGCCGGCGTCAGTCCTGGATGACGACGTTGCTGCCCGCGCCGCCGTCGAGGACGTCGACGCCCGGGCCGCCGAGCAGGACGTCGTCGTTCGCGTCGCCGCGCAGCGTGTCGGGGCCCGCGCCGCCGATGAGCACGTCGGCGCCGTCGCCGCCGCTGGCCTCCAGGCGGATGGCGTCGGCCGCCAGCCCGGACGCCTCGACGACGTCGTCGCCGCCCAGCGCGTTGACCGTCAGGGTGTCCTGGGCCGCCTCGGCGTGCGCGATGCCGATCGTGGCGGACAGGCCCGTGACGGACGCGCTGCCCGCGGCGCCGCCGGCCGCGATCACGTCGGCGCCGTTGGTGGCGTTCACGATCACCTGGTCCTGGGCGCCGTCGCCGGTCGTCCCGCCGATGGTCCCGGCCAGGTCGGTGTTGACCGCGGTCAGGTCGGTGCCGGAGACGTCGTTGACCGTCAGCTGGTCGGCGCCGCCGAGCGCGTTGAGGTCGATCCGCTCGACGTCATCGAGGTCCATGGTGATGTTCGCGACGTTGCGGAAGAACCGCACGCGCCCGCCGTTGGCCGACACGTCGAACGCCTCGGCCACGTTGGCTCCGTTGAAGGCCAGGACGTCGCTGCCGGCCTGGCCCTCGATCGTGTCGCTGCCGTCGCCCGGATCCCAGGTGAAGCGGTCGTCGCCGGCGCCCATGAGCGCCGTGTCGTTGCCCTGGTTGCCGTCGAGCGCGTCGTTGTTGTCGCCGCCGAGCTGCACGTCGTTGCCGCGGCCGCCGAGCAGCGTGTCGTCGCCGGCCCCGCCGTCCTCGGTGAGCTTCATGGTGTCGGCGCCCAGCGTGCTCGCGTCGACGCGGTCGTCGCCGCCGAGCGCGTTGATCGTGAGGGCGTCGCTGGTCACGTCGGCATGCCGGGTGTTGACCGTCGCGGCCAGGCCGCCGACCGACGCGGCGTTGGCCGCGCCGGCCGCCGTGATCGTGTCCTTCGCGTTGGTGGCGTTGACGATCGTCGAGTCATTGCCGGTGTCGGGAGCCGAGCCGCCGAGCGCGGCCGCCTCGTCGTGGTTCACCGTGCGGACGCTGGTCCGCTTGAGGTCGTCGACGTTGACGACGTCGTTGCCGCCCAGCGAGTTGACGTCGACGGTCTCGATGCCGTCGAAGTCCATCGTGATGGTCCCGACGTCGCGGGTCAGGCGTGTGCGGCGCCCGTTGGCCGACACGCGGAAGCTCTCGTTCGCGCCGCTGCCGTTGAAGGTCATGGTGTCCGCGCCCCTGCGCCCCTCGACGGTGTCGCTGCCGTCGCCCGGGTCCCAGATGAAGCGGTCGTCGCCCGCGCCGAGGTTGGCGACGTCGTTGCCGCCGTTGCCGTCGATCGTGTCGTTGCCGCCGTCACCGTTGAGCCGCTCGGCGCCGCTGCCGCCGCGGATGGCGTCGTTGCCACCCTGGCCGTCGATACGCGTCGGGATGGTGGTGGTGAAGGCACCATTGGCGTCGTCGATGCGGATCTGGTCGTTGCCGCCGCCGCCCTTGACGCGGATCCGGTTGACCTTGTTGCGGGCGACCACGAGGTCGGCGCTGCCGTTGTCGCCGATGTCGACGTCGATCTTGTCGGGAGCGCCCGCGTGCAGGCGCAGCGCGAGCCTGTCGCCGGCCCCCGTGCCCTTCGCGATCAGGGTCTTGCCCTTGAGGCCGATGGCGGGCGCCGCGTCGGCTTGCGCCGCGGTCAGTCCGAGCATGCCGGCGACGAGGCCGGCGGCGAGTGTGCCGCCGACGAGGCGGCGGGGTGACGTGTAGGGATGCATACCCCCGAAGGACGACGCGCCGTAGGAGATCCTCTCTGTGACATCCGTCGCCTAAGCGCGGGCGGCGACGCCCCGGCCCACGCCGGCCAGGAGGTAGGCGCCGACGAGCATCGCCGCGATCGAGGCCCCGGCGGCGGTGCCGGCGTAGTAGGAGAGGTACAGCCCGCCGACGCCGGCCACCACCGCGACGGCGGCCGACACCGCCATCATCGGTCCCATGCGCCGCGCCACCAGGCGGGCGGCGGACGCCGGGGCGACGAACACCGCGACCACGAGCAGGTTGCCCAGGCCCTGCACGGCGACGAGCAGGGCGAGCGCCACGAGTCCGACCAGCACGAGGTCGACGACCAGCGGACGCACGCCGAGCCCCGTGCGCGCTGAGGCGATCGAAGCCGACCGCCAGCAGCCGCGCGTGCAGCAGCGCGAGCGCCGCGAGGACGACCACGGCCAGCCCGGCGGCGAGGCCCAGGTCGGTGTCCGAGACGCCGAGGACGTCGCCGAAGAGCAGGCTCTGAAGCCCTGGAGGCGACGAGGGCGAGAGCGCCATCAGCGCGCCGGCACCGAAGAGCGTGGTCACCACCACCGCCACGGCGGTGTCGCGGCCGATGGCCGGCACCTGGCCGGCGGCGGCGATCGCGATCGCGGCCACGAGCAGGCCCGCGGCCCCGCCGAGCAGCAGCGGGATGCCCGTGAGCGCGGCGAGGACGAGCCCCGGCAGCAGGGCATGGGCCAGCGACTCGGCGCTGTAGGAGAGGTTGTAGAAGACGATCCAGCAGCCCAGCGCGCCCCCGATCACGCCGAGCAGCGCGACCTCGAGCAGGGCACGCCGCCCGACCGGGTCGGCCCACGGATCGGTGAGCGTGTGCAGCGCGGCGAGCATCAGTGGTGATGGTGGGGCGGCACGACCGCGCGCAGCTCGCCGCCCGGCAGCTCGACGATCTCGCCGGCGTAGGTGGCCTCGAGCACCGCGCGGTGCAGCGTGGCGTCGGGCGGCCCGAAGGCGACCTGGCGGCGGTTGAGGCACAGCACGCTGTCCCACCCGCGCGCCTGGTCGACGTCGTGGGTGGCGATCATCACGCCGCGCCCCTCGGCGGCGAGCTCGGCCAGCAGCGCCTCCAGACGCTCCGCGCTCGGCGCGTCGAGCCCCGTGAAGGGCTCGTCGAGGAGGATCACCCGCGCGTCCTGCACCAGCGCCCGCGCCACGAGCACCCGCTGGCGCTGGCCGCCCGAGAGGTCCCCGAAGGTCGCGTGCGCCTGCTCGCCGAGCCCGACCTCGTCGAGCGCCGCCCGCGCCGCGCGGCGCTGCGCGCGCCCGGGGCGCCGCCACCAGGGCAGCGTCGAGATCGAGCCCATGAGCGCGACGTCGAGCGCGCTGACCGGGAAGTCCAGCCGCGAGCGCTCGGTCTGCGGCACGACGGCGAAGCGCGCGGGCGCCCGCAGCGTGCCGGTCATGGGCGCGAGCTCGCCGAGCAGCACGCGGAAGAGGGTCGTCTTGCCGCCGCCGTTGGGTCCGAGGACGCCCATCCGCTCGCCGGCGTGCAGCGCGAACGACACGTCGGTGAGCACGGGCGCGGCGCCGTAGCCGGCGGCCAGCCCCTCGGTCCGCACGAGGGTCAGATCCCCGCGATCGGGCATCCCCGTGCTCCCGCGGTGAAGCCGCGCACCATCGCGTCGGCGTTGGCGCGCTCCATGGTCAGGTAGGTGGCGCCGCTCGACCCCTTGGGCCCGAGCGTGTCGCCGTAGAGCTCGTGGTCGCTCGTCGCCCCGGTCTGGCGCGCGATGGCCTGGGCGAGCTTGGGGTTGATCGAGCTCTCCGGGAAGACCGCCTTGACGCCCTCGCGCCGGATGAGCCGCGCTCAGCCGCGCGACGTCGCCCGCCGACGGCTGCGCCTGCGTGCTCTGCGAGGGGATGACGGCCCCGACCACGGTGATGCCGTAGCGCCGCGCGAAGTAGTTGAAGGCGTCGTGGTCGGTGACGAGCTTGCGCGCGCCCGGCGCCACGCTGCGCATGCACGCGGCGATGCCCCGATCGAGGCTGCGCAGGCGGGCCAGGTAGGCGGCGGCGTTGCGCGCGTAGGCGTCGCGGGCGCCGGGGTTGGCCCTGGTCAGCGCGTCGCGGATCGCCGCCACGGCCGCCTGCGCGTTGCGCGGGTCGTGCCACCAGTGCGCGTCGTAGCGCGACGCCTCGGGGCCCGAGCTCTCCCCCGCGACCTTGACCGGGACGTGCGCGCCGAGATCGACGATCGCCGGGTCACCGCCGGCCGCCTCGACGACGTCGCCCATCCAGCGGTCGAGCTCGTCGCCGTTGAGGAGCACGACGTCGGCATCGGCCGTCTCGCGCACGTCGTTCGGGCGGGGCTCGTAGTCGTGCGGGTCGGTGTTGGGCTCGCAGGACCTGGACGACCTTGGCCCGCTCGCCGCCCACGGCGCGGGCGAAGTCGGCGATCTGGGTCGTCGTCGCGACGACCTGGGCCTGGCCCGGGCGCCGCGCTGACCGAGGTCGGTGCCGCAGCCGGCGAGCAGCGCGAGCGCCGCGACGGCGACCGCGGCCACGGCGGAGCGGCGCGCTCCGAGCACCCGGCCGGCTGCCACCGCCGCGAACACCCCGCCGGCGAGCACGGCGATGGCCGGCCCGGGAGGGGTGTTGACCTGCACCGACAGCCACAGCCCCGCGACGCCCTCGACGGCCACGAGCCCGACCGTGGCCAGCTGCCACGGGCGCAGGCGCGTGCAGACCAGCCGCGTGGTGGCGGCCGGGACCACGAGCAGCGCGGTGGCCAGCAGCGCGCCCAGGGTCGAGAGCGCGGCGACCGCCACGAGGGCCACGAGCGCGAGCAGCGCGATGTCGGGCGCCGCCGAGCGGGCGCCGAGGGCGCGCGCGGAGCCCGGGTCGAAGCCCGTCGCCAGCCAGCGCTGCTCGAGGACGAGCCCGCCCACCACCACGATCGCGGCGCTGACGGCGGCGAAGGCGTAGTCGCCGCCGTCGACGAGCAGCAGGCTGCCGAAGAGCAGCGTCTCGACGCTGCCGGCCGAGTGGAAGACGTCGCTGGCGAGGATCACGCCGACCGCCAGCGCGGCGACGAGGACGAGCGCGGTGAGCGAGTCGTAGCGGTCGCGCGCGCCCTCGCGGCGCGCGAGCAGGCCGACGGCGATGGCCACCAGGGCGGCGGTCGCGCCGGCGCCGAGGACGGCTGCGAAGCCGAGCCCGCCGGCGAGGACGAGCCCCGGGAACGCGGCGGTGCCGACGGCGTGCGCGTAGAACGCCAGGCCGCGCAGGACGATCCACGTGCCGATGAGCCCCCCGGCCACGGCCAGGATGAGGACCTCGACGATCCCGTGCTGGACGAAGGGCAGCTGGAACGGCTCGAGCATCCGCCGCCCAGCGTACAGGAATGAGACTCGTTCTTGTTTGTGAGCCGCCGCCGGAAGCGGCACCTCCCAGTCCTCGCTTCGCGCGCGCGGCGGGCGGCGGCTCACTCTCCACCTCGCATCGCGCCGCGCGGCGAAGGAGCCGACCGCCGGGGCATCCCTCGCGGACCGGGTCCAGGACGGTCCGCACGCCCCGGCGAACGGCTCCTGGCCAGGGTGACGCCGCCCTCGTCAGTTGGCGATAAGGCCGGGCCGGATTTAGCGCTTCTTCAAGAAGACTTAGCCAACGCTCAGGAATCTCGCGTCATCCTGGTATGAGATGAGAATCCTGATCGCCGAAGACGAACGCCGGTTGGCCGGTGCCATCGCCCGTGGATTGCGCCGCGAGGGCATGGCCGTCGACATCACCCACGACGGCGCGTCCGCCCTGATGAAGGCGCGCGTCTTCCCCTACGACGTGGTGGTGCTCGACCGCGACCTGCCCGAGCTCCACGGCGACGAGGTCTGTCGCCGCCTCTCCGGCGACGAGCGTGAGACCAAGGTCCTCATGCTCACGGCCGCCGACGGCCTCGACGACGTCGTCGACGGCCTGACGCTCGGCGCCGACGACTACCTGCCCAAGCCCTTCGAATGGAAGGAGCTCGTGGCCCGCATCCGCGCGCTGGCGCGGCGCGCCGGCCGCGCGCGCCCGGCCGTCCTGCGGCGCGGCGACCTCGAGCTCGACCCGGCCCGGCGCAGCGTCACGCGAGCGGGCGCCGAGCTCGACCTGACGCCGAAGGAGTTCGGCGTGCTCGAGGCCCTGATGTCGGCCGACGGCGCCGCCGTCTCCGCCGAGGACCTCCTGCAGCAGGTGTGGGACGAGCACGCCGACCCGTTCACCAACACCGTGCGCATGACGATCATGACCCTGCGGCGCAAGCTCGGCGAGCCGGCCGTGCTCGAGACGGTCATGGGCGCCGGCTACCGCGTCTGATGCCACGCCCGACGGTCCGCCTGCGCATGACCCTGCTCTACGCCGGGGTCTTCCTGCTCGCCGGCGCCGCGCTGCTGACCGTCAGCTACGTGCTCGTGCGCAACAACCTCACGGCCGATCACGTCAGCGTCGGGTCCAGCGCCGGCCGACGAGCTGCGCCGCGCGATCCAGCGCGAGGTGGCCGAGGACGCCCTGCACCGCCTGCGCATCCAGTACGCGATCGCCCTCGCCGCGATGACCCTGCTCTCGGTCCTGCTGGGCTGGCTCGTCGCGGGTCGCGTCCTGCGCCCCCTGCAGCAGATCACCGCGACGGCGCGGCGCGTCTCGCAGGACACGCTCGACGAGCGCATCGCCCTGGAGGGTCCGCGCGACGAGCTCAAGGAGCTGGCCGACACCTTCGACGCCATGCTCGAGCGCCTGTCGGGAGCGTTCGCCAGCCAGCGGCGCTTCGTGGCCAACGCGTCGCACGAGCTGCGCACGCCGCTCACGGTGATGCGCACGGAGCTCGAGGTCACCCTCGCCGATCCCGACGCCACCAACGCCGAGCTGCGCACCATGGCCGAGGCGGTGCACGACGCGATGGACCGCACCGAGCGCCTCGTCCAGTCGCTGCTGACGCTCGCGCGCTCCGAGGGCGCGGTCACCCGCCGCGACCCGCTGGACCTCGCGAGCGCCGCGCGCCTGGCGCTCCAGCACGCCGCGCGCGACGCGGACGCCGCCGGCCTGGCGGTCACCGCGGACCTGCACCCCGCGCCCGTGTCGGGCGACCGGCGCCTGCTCGAGAGCCTGGTGGCGAACCTCGTCGAGAACGCCGTCGGCCACAACCGCCCGGGCGGGCGCGTGTCGGTCACCACCTCCAGCCGCGACGGGCGCAGCGTCGTCGAGGTCGTCAACGACGGCGACGTGCTCGACGCCGACGTGCTGCCGAGCCTGCTCGAGCCCTTCCAGCGCATCGACCGCGGCGCGCGCGGCGACGGCGCCGGCCTCGGGCTCTCGATCGTCCGCTCGGTCGCCCAGGCCCACGGCGGCGCCGTCGCGCTCGCCGTGTGCCCCGACGGCGGCCTGCGCGCCACCGTGACCCTTCCGCGCGGCGAACCGGCGGAGCCGACCCAACCAGACCGCTACTCTCGGGAGCGTGCCCATGCCTGAGCGCAGACCCCTCCTGCGCCGTGCGGCCTACCTGGCCGCCGTGACGACCACCATCGGCGTCTTCGCCGGCTCGCTGGCCGGCATCGCGAGCACCCAGGGGCAGGCCAAGCCCAACGGCGACGCCGCCGCCCTGGCCCGCAAGCTCCAGCACCGCGAAGACGTCCGCATGTCGGGCCACGGCCACTGCCACCGCGCGCCGGTCGCGCCGGCATCGCAGACGTCGCAGCGCGCGGTCTAGCGCGCCTCACGCTCCGGCCGCGACCCGCGCCCGGGCAGCGCGTTCTCCGGATAGGGCTCGAGGTCGTCGGCGAAGCGCGGCGTCGCCTGCACGCGCTCGATCCACGCGCTGACCGCCGGGCGAGCGGCGAGGTCCACGTCGACGTCGCCCGCCAGGTGGACGTAGGCCCACAGCGCGAGGTCGGCGACCGTGTACCGATCGCCCGCCACCCACTCGCGGCCGTCGAGGTGCGCCTCGAGCCCGTCGATCGCGGCCTCGCCGCGCGCGAGGCAGTTGGCGAAGACCTCGGGCGAGAGCGCGTCGCGGCCGGTCAGGCGCCAGAAGCGCGCGCGGCCGAGGTTGGGCTCGACGTCGTTCTGCTCGACGAACAGCCACTGGTGCACGTGCGCCCGCGCCACCGGGTCGGCCGGCAGCAGGTCCGTGCCCTCGGCGAGGTAGAGCAGGATGGCGCCCGACTCGGCGATCGCCGTGCCGTCGGCCAGCTCCAGCACCGGGGTACGCCCGAGCGGATTGCGCCGCCGGTACTCCGGCGCGGCGGTGTCGCCGCCGAAGATGTCCACGCCGACGCGGCGGTAGGGGCGCTCGAGCTGGGCCAGCAGGACCCGCGCCTTCAGGCAGTTGGCCGAGGCGGCGTAGTCGTAGAGGGTCAGTTCGGTCATGCGCCGACAACGCTCCCACGCGGGCAAGCGTGAGAGATCGATATCCGGAGACGCCGCCCGTGTGCGCCCGGACGACGCGGACGTAGACCGCCCTGCCGCGGGCGTTGCCGTCCTTGGCCGCCGTGCGCGCCGTGAGCCGGTACAGGCCGGGGCGGCGCAGGCGCACCGCGGCGCGCCAGTTCGTCAGGCGCCGGGTGCCGCTCACGATGCGCACGCGGTGGAACTTGCCGTCGGCGCCCTCGCGCTCGAGCAGGACCGCGACGGCGACCGACGGGCGCACGCGCCCGGAGAGCGTGAGGCTGCTGCCGGCCGTCACGCGCTTGGGCGTGGTGTGCGTGGTCAGCGCCGGCGTGACCTGCACCGCGATGGCCTTCGACGTCACACCGGCGGCCACGGCGCGCACGTTGCCGCCGCGCCGCCACGGCACGCGCACGACCCACGATCCGTCGATCAGCGCCGTGGTGCGCGCGACGGTCACCCACGCGCCGCCGGTGCCGCGCTTCTGCAGGGCGACGACCTCGCCGGCCCCGGCCGTGGAGTCGGGCCGGATGACCGTTCCCTTGAAGACGGCGTCGGCGCCGTAGTCGATGGCGTCGGCGGAGGGCTGCAGGCTGATCTCGCCGTGGGCCACGATCGGCCCGGCCAGGGCCGCCGCACGCCGGCGCAGCTCGGGCAGCTGGGCGTAGAGGGCATCGCCGGGGCACGCGGTGCTGTCGCCGTCGCGGTGACCCGAGATGCGCTGCATGGCCACCGGCGTGCCGGAGGAGTAGCGGTTCAGGCTGCCGCCGCCGGAGACGATCGTCAGCCCACCCTCGCAGGGGACGCCGTGCAGCGTGAGCTTCCAGCCCAGCAGCTGCGTGATCGACGCCATCGCGGCCTCGGGGATCGGCACGGCGGTGAAGGTGCCGAGCACCGCGACGCCGGTGGACTGCGAGTTGTAGCCCTGCGCCTGGGCGCCGATGACCGCCTGCTCGACCCCGCCCGCGCGCCCTTCGAAGACCTGCCCGTACTGGTCGACGAGGAAGTTGTAGCCGATGTCGTTCCACCCGTTGGTGTCGCGGTGGTACTTGGCGATGCCGAGCACCATCGAGGCCGACTGCTCGGGCGTGTAGTCGTTGGCGGTGACGGTGTGATGGACGAAGGCCATCTGCACGACGCCGTAGTCGGGCGCCGCGCGCGGCGGCACGGCGTCGGCACCCCACGCGGCGCGCGGGATGATCGTGGGCGGCGTCCCGGGCTGCGGCGCCGCCTGCTGCTTGTGGCTGGCAGCGGCACGCGCGACGGGCGACCTGCCCGCGGCGGGGACGGAGACGAAGTGCACGCGCAGCGTCGCCGCGCAGCGGCCGCGAGGCGCGCAACTGAAGCTCGTCGCAGCCCCCGGCCCAGATCGGATCGGACGCCCGCTCGCCGGTGCCGGTGTCGGGCGCGTGGTCGCCGTGGACGGCCAGCGCCACCCACGGGCTCCAGTCCCCGCCGCGACGGCGCACGCGCACCTCGAAGCGCCCGCGCGCGGCATCGGGGCCGCGCACGCCGAGCAGGTCGAAGCGCCGCGGCGCGCGCAGCACCCGGCTCGTGGCACCCTCGAAGTCCCCGGGCACGACGGCCATGCCGAAGCCGCGTGCCCGTGCCGGCGCGCCCCTCCCGAGGGCGCTGAACGGCCGCACGAGCAGCGATCCCAGGCCGGCGGCCGCACCGAGGACGAGGGCGCGCCGACGCGTGATCGTCGTGCCACCCACCGCGGCGAGGGTAGCTCGCTGTCCGGAGGGCGCAACACCTGCACGATCTCCTGCCACACGCTTAGGACTCGCCGGGCCGGCGCGAGTTGCGGTCCCGTAGCGTGGCGCCATGCTCCACCCGCGTCTGGTCCGCTCTGCCTCCTGCTGCTGGCGCTCACGCCGCTGTTCGTCGGCTTCGGGGCGCTCTTGTTCCCTCACACGTTCTATGGCGACTTCCCGCCGGGAGGCCGTCATTGGGTCGACCGTCTCGGGCCCTACAACGAGCACCTGCTCACCGACTTCGGCGGCGCCCTGCTGGGCCAGGCGGCGGTGCTGCTCCTCGCCGCCTGGTGGCTGGACCGGCGGGTGGTGATCGCGGCGCTCGTCGCCTCGACGATCCAGAGCACGGCGCACTTCGGCTACCACCTGACGACGACGAGCGCCTACTCGACGTCAGACAACGTGGCCAGCATCTTCGGGCTGGCGCTGTCAGTGCTGTTGTCGGTCGCGCTGCTCGCCTACACGGCGACGGCGACGGGCTCGAGGCCCACCGCCGGCTCGGTGGCGCACTCGGCGCCCAGCCAGCGCTCGCCGTAGGTGCGCATGCCCTCGATGATGGGGATGAGGGCGCGGCCCTTCGCGGTGAGCGAGTACTCGACCCGCGGCGGGACCTCGGCGTAGGTCTGGCGCTCGACGATCCCCTCCTCCTCCAGGGCGCGCAGGCGCAGGGAGAGGGTGCGAGGGCTGATGCCGTTCAGCGACCGTTCGAGCTCGCAGAAGCGCGAGCGTCCCTCGGCCAGATCGCGCACCAGCAGGAGCGTCCACTTGCCGCAGACGATGTCCGCCGTACGGCAGACAGGACAGGTGGGATCGGACGCCATATCCCAACACTTTACCAAGTGAAGTTAGGCCAACCGTCGGCTCTGGGCTCAAAACCCGTGCACATTGGCCGACCACACGCGCATGCGCATGCGCTCGCTCGTCAACGCCCTGCCCCGGCTCGCCGGCCTCCCGGACGAGCTCTGGGAGCGCCGCCACCGCGGCATCGTCGCGGTCCTCTGGCTCCACGTCCCGGCGCTCGCCGCCTACGGACTGCTGACCGGGCGCACGGTCACGCACATGGTCATCGACCTCTCTCCGCTCGCCATCACCGCGCTGCTGGCCAGCTCGCGGCGCCTCTCGCGCCGCACCCGCTCGTGCGTCGCGGCACTCGGCCTGATGACCGGCTCGGCCATGCTCGTCCACCTGGCCAACGGCGCGGTCCAGGCGCACTTCCTCTTCTTCGCCATGCTCCCCGCCGTCGGGCTCTACCTCGACTGGCTGCCGTTCGCGCTGTCGGTCGGCTTCGTCGTCTTCCACCACGCGGTGGTCGGCGTCATCGCCCCCGACCAGGTCTTCGGGAAGGGCACGCACACGCTGCCCGACACCCTCGGGCGCGTCGCGGTCCACGCGTTCTTCGTCGTCGTCGAGATCGTCGCCCTGCTCGTGAGCTGGCGCCAGGCCGAGCTGCACACCGCCGACCTCGAGGCCAAGAACGCCGCGCTCGACGCGCGCAACGACGAGCTCGACAGCATCGTGGCCCGCCTCGACGCCTCGGTCCAGGATCGCGAGATGACCCTCGCCCGCTACGGCGAGCTCTCGGGCAGCGCGGCCGACACCGCCGCCCTCGTCCTCGCCGGCGTCGAGCGCCTGGTGGCCCAGACCGCCGCCGGCGCGCGCGCGGCCGAGGAGCAGCACGGCGCCATCGAGGACGTCGCCCGCGCCGTCGCCGACGTGCGCGCCGACGCCGCGCGCGCCGCCGAGGACGCCCTCGCGGTCGCCGCCGGCGCCGAGGACTCCCAGCGCCTGACCGCCGAGGGCGGCGAGGCCGTCGCCGCGATGGTCACGCGCATGCGCGAGGCCGGCAGCCGCGTCGAGACCGTCGCCGCCGACGTCCGCGGCCTGGCCGAGCACGTCCGCCGCGCGGGCGAGATCACCGTCGCCGTGCGCGAGCTGGCCGAGCGCTCCAACCTGCTGGCCCTCAACGCCTCGATCGAGGCCGCCCGTGCCGGCGAGCACGGCCGCGGCTTCGCCGTCGTCGCCGACGAGGTCCGCTCGCTGGCCGAGGAGTCGCGCGAGGCGACCGCCCGCATCGACGCCATCCTGGCGGAGATCGCCGGCTCCGCGGCCGCGGCCGCCGACGCCGCCACCGCCGGGGCGCGCACGGTCGAGGACGGCGTCGCCGTCGCCGACCGGGCCACCGACGCCATCGCGCTCCTGCAGACCGCCGGCGAGACCTCGGCCAGCGCGGCGCGCGACATCGCCGGCGCCGCCGAGCGCCAGCACGCGGGCATGGACCGCATCACCGCCGCCATCACCCAGGCGGGCGCCACGTCCTCGTCGCTGGCGGGCGCCGCCACCGACGCGCAGGACGTCGCCGACCGCCTGCGCGCCGCCGCCAGCCGCCTCGAGGAGCTCACCGCGCACGACGTGGCCGGCGAGCTGCCGACCGCCGCCTGAGCTAGCCGCCGAGCAGGTTCCCGAGCGCCCCGCCGCCGCCGCTGGCCGGCTGCGTGCCGACGCGCCCCTCCGACGGCTGCACGAGGACCCAGCCCTGGCCGCCGAAGGCCATCTGGACCGACTCCCCGGAGCTGCGCCCGGTCAGCGTCTTGGAGAGCTTGAAGTCCGTCTTGATCGACGTCGTGACGCCCTCCGACCAGGTGATCGCCGCCTGCGCGTCGGCGAAGGTGGGCGCCGAGGCGACGTCGAGCAGCACCGGGTTGCCGTCGGAGAGGATCGCCACCCAGCCGCGATCCGCGCAGGACGGTGTTGAACAGGCCGCCGGCCATCACGCCGCTGCCCCCCTGCACCTTCTTGATGTCCCAGTCGATGTCCGCGTCGATGGCGAGCAGGTTGCGCCCGTTGACCGTGATCTGCTCGCCCTCGAGCATGATCAGGTGCACGTGCTGGGCGGTGTCGGCCAGGAAGACCTCGCCGGTGCCCGAGACCTTCATGAGGTCCTGGCCCTCGCCGGTGAGCGCCTTCTTCATGAACTTCGACATCCCGCCGACTGCCGGCGTGCTCGAAGGTGACGTCGCCCTGGTAGGCGACCATCGACCCCTGCTTGGCGCGGATCGCGCCCTGGTCGAGACGGACCTTCAGCAGGTAGGAGTTCTGCAGGGCGAAGGCGTCCGTGGACGCGGTCTCGTTGAACTGCGCAAGGGTCGTCTGCATGTCCGCCACCTTGTCGGGGCGGCCCGGCGCCGTCAAGCGGCGCCCGCGCTAGGCGGCCAGCGTGCGGCGGCTCTGAGCGTCGGTGAGGTCGTCCATCGTCGTGCCGCGCTTGCCGTCGGCGGCGACGAGGAGCTTGAAGTCGTGCGGGCTCGTGGCGAACTGGACGGCGGTGTCCATCTCGACGCGGCCGGCCTTCAGGTGCTCGAAGAGGTGCTGGTCGAAGGTCTGCATCCCGTAGAACGAGCCCTCGGCGATGACCTCCGGCAGCTTCCCGGTCTGGGCGGGGTCGGTGATCATGTCGCGCACGCGCCCGGTCATCCGCAGGACCTCGCAGCAGGCGATGCGGCCGCTGCCGTCGATGGTCGGGACGAGGCGCTGCGAGACGGCGCCCTTGAGCGTCGAGGCGATCATCGCGCGCACCTGGTTGTGCATGTGCGGCGGGAAGAAGTCGATGAGCCGGTTGACCGTCTCGGCGGCGTCGACGGTGTGGACCGTCGAGAAGACGAGGTGGCCGGTCTCGGCCGCGCTCAGCGCGGTGTGGACCGTCTCCTCGTCGCGCATCTCGCCGATGAGGATGACGTCGGGGTCCTGGCGCAGGACGCGGCGCAGCGCGCGCTTGAAGGAGCCGGTGTCCATGCCGACCTCGCGCTGGTTGATGATCGACTTCTTGTCCTCGTGGAGGAACTCGAGCGGATCCTCGACGGTCACGATGTGGCGCCGGCGGGTCGAGTTGATGTGGTCGATCATCGCGGCGAGCGTCGTCGACTTGCCCGAGCCGGTCGTGCCGGTGAGCAGCACGATCCCGCGCTCCTCCTCGGCCAGCTCGCGGATGACGGGCGGCAGCGACAGCTCGGTGATCGACTTGATCGACACCGGGATGGCGCGGACGACGACCGAGACCGACCCGCGCTGGCGGAAGGCGTTGCAGCGGAAGCGCGCGAGGCCCGGGATCGAGTAGGCGAAGTCGACCTCGCCCTCGTCGTCGAACTCCTGCAGCTTGTCGGGATCGCCGAGCATCTCGTGGACCGCGCGCTCGGTGTCCTCCGGCGTCAGCGGCGCGAGGCCCTCGATCGGGTGCATCGACGCCGTCGATGCGCATGACGGGGGCCGACGGGACCTTGAGGTGCAGGTCGGAGCCGCCGTGCTCGATGAGGTGGTGCAGGCAGAAGTGCAGATCGAAGCTCATTGCCCTCCAAATCGGCGTCCGGGACCCCTCCCTGAAGGGCGCGGAGGGCGCGCTGGACGGACGTCAGGCAGGTGTGGAACGTCGACACCCAGGTGCGTCCGCGAAGGGCGCGGGCGCCGGCACCATGGGTGGACCGAAACCCTCCTCTCTCGTCACAAGGACCCCGCCACCATGACCCGCAAGCTCCACCGCATCGCCCTCGCCGCCGCCGCCGTCGCGGCCCTGGGCGCCAGCACCATCACCGCGGCCGCCTCGGCCGACAGCGCTCCTGCCAAGCACTCCAAGACGCATGACCGTGTGCGTCAAGAGCGCCTACATCGACGCCCCCGCGCCGGGCAAGATCTTCGTCGGCACGATCTTCAAGGGCGAGCACTTCCACGTCGACCGCACCGTGCGCGTCACGAAGGGCAGCGCCAAGGGCGTCTGGCACCACGGCAAGCGCATCGCGACCAACTCCAAGAACGGCAAGACGTACGTCGTCACCGGCTGGGTCCCGGCCTCGGCCTTCTGCGCCTAGACCCCGCTCCACACCGCGGCGAACGACGAAGGGCTCCTCTCGGAGCCCTTCGCACATCCTGGTGAGCCGCTGGTCGGCTAGGCCACGTCGCGCAGCTTCTG
This sequence comes from uncultured Actinomycetes bacterium, assembly GCA_963816845.1. Taxonomy (GTDB): domain Bacteria; phylum Actinomycetota; class Thermoleophilia; order Solirubrobacterales; family Solirubrobacteraceae; genus JAOPZW01. Next base: position 17,934 of record CAWFMR010000059.1, read on the forward strand.
CGCCTCGGCCAGCGACTGCAGCTTCTTGAGCGACTGGTTCTCGATCTGGCGGATGCGCTCGCGCGTGACGTTGAACGTCCGCCCGACCTCGTCGAGCGTGCGCGGGTGCTCGCCGCCGAGGCCGTAGCGCAGCTCGAGCACGCGGCGCTCGCGGTAGGAGAGGTTCTCCAGCGCCTCGCGCAGCGCCTCCTTGGTGAGGATCTCCGCGGCGCGCTCGTAGGGCGACTCGGCGCGCTCGTCGGCGATGAACTGGCCGAACTCGGACTCCTCCTCGTCGCCGACCGGCTTCTCGAGCGAGACCGGCGCCTGGGCGGAGCGCTTGATCGAGTCGACCTCCTCGGGGTCGATGCCCGTGACCTCGGCGATCTCGTCGGCCGTGGGCTCGCGCCCGAGCTCGGTGACGAGCTTGCGCTCGGCGCGCCCGATCTTGTTGAGCTTCTCGACCACGTGCACCGGGATGCGGATCGTGCGCGCCTTGTCGGCCAGGGCGCGGGCGATCGCCTGGCGGATCCACCAGGTCGCGTAGGTCGAGAACTTGAAGCCCTTGCGGTAGTCGAACTTCTCCGCCGCGCGGACGAGCCCGAGGGTGCCCTCCTGGATGAGGTCCAGGAACGGCAGGCCCTGGTTGCGGTAGTTCTTGGCGATCGAGACGACCAGGCGCAGGTTCGACTCGACCATCTTCTGCTTGGCGTCGAGGTCGCCGCGCTCGATGCGCTTGGCGAGATCGACCTCCTCCTGCGCCGTGAGCAGACGGACCTTGCCGATGTCCTTCAGGAAGAGCTGAAGGGAGTCGGTGGTCATGTCCGGGCGAAGGTCCAGCGTGGTCTTCGGCTTGCGCCGACCACGCTTGTCGGGCGCGCGCTCGACCTCCTTGGAGGCAGCCGCGGCCGGGTCGATCTCCTCGACGAGCTCGATCTCCGACTTCTCGAAGAAGCCGTGCAGCTCCTCGACGTCGGACTCGTCGAGATCCAGCTCTGAGACCGCGTCGGCGATCTCGGCGAACGTGAGCACGCCCACCTGCTGGCCTCTGGCCACGAGGCCCTTGATCTCTTCAAGTTCCTGGAGTTCCACTACTGACATGTGCGTCCGTTCGGTTCGCCGGGTGTCGGGGCCGGCATGAATCTCTACTGGGAGGGGTGCTGGGGAGCCCTGTCGCGAGCGTACCCCGCGCAAACGTACAGTCCCAGCGTAGCCGGTGATGATACGGCGCCCGACGCCATGCGCTCAAGGGTTCGGACCCCTCAAGGGGCTTCCCTTTGCCGCTAATACGTGAAACGGGGCTGTTCGTTTCAAGTTTCGGGTCGTGAGGGGCTCGGCTGGAGCGGTGCGGCAGAATCATGGCCATGGCTTCGAGCGACTCCTCCTCCAGCGCCAACGGCGACCGCGACGTCTTCGGCAGCCTGCCCAACACGCGGCCGCAGCGACGCAGCGCCCGGCGCGACCGCGCCGGCGCGAAGGCGAAGCCGACCGGGCCGGCCGCCGGCGAAGGCGAAGCCGCGCCAGGCCGACGCCGCGCTCGCGCCGCAGGCCAAGCCTGCCGCTCGCGCGAAGCCCGCCGCTCGCGCCAAGCCCGCCGCTCGCGCCAAGCCCGCGCGCTCAGCGCCGAAGCCCGCCGCTCAGGCCAAGCCCGCGGCCGCGGCCGCTCCGCCTCGCGCGACCGACGCGCAGATCCCTGCGGCCGGCTACGCGACGCCGCGCGGCGCCGACGACGGCGTGCCGCACGGCGCCGAGCTCGTCACCACCGCCGTGCAGGCCGCCGGCGAGTTGGCGCAGATCGGCCTCGCCGCCGGGGGCCGCGCGCTGAAGTCGGCGCTTGGACGCTTGCCGCGGCCCTGATTGGGGTAGGCTGCCGCCCGTCTGCCGAGTCTTCGGGCACCTGATGCCCGCGGAGCGGGGGAACCACTGCGGGCCGCACGTCGGTCCGCTGGGGCGAATCCGGACCATCCACCGGTAGCGCCGCTCGTTCGGCGCGAGCCCGTCAGCTCACCCCGTAGGCCGTCGAACGAGGACCAAGCCCCCTGTGCGTGTTCACATCGCGATCCTGACTGCCGTCCTGTGCGCGGGCGCGTGCGCTGCCGCCGGCACCGCGTCGGCGGACCCGCCGTCGCTCTTCACGCGCCCCGGCGAGCTGCTCGGTCACACGCTGCGCTTCCGCGGCGCGGTGGGCGCCGAGCAGGCTGGGCGCACGCTGCAGATCCAGCGCCAGGTGGCCGGCGGCGCGTGGACGCAGACCGCGACCGCGACGGTGGCGCCCGACGGCACCTTCCTGGCGCGGTGGCGCACCGACGCGATCGGCAGCTTCGCCGTGCGCGCGCTGATCGCGGGCACCCAGGCCCAGGCCGCCGACGCCGTTGCCGCTCACCACCAGCGTGACCGTCTACCGGCCCGCTCGCGCGACCTGGTTCGGCCCGGGCTTCTACGGCAAGCACACCGCCTGCGGACAGGTCATGAGCCACGCGCTGCTCGGCGTCGCCCACCGCACCCTTCCGTGCGGCACGCCCGTCTCGGTCTTCTTCGCCGGCAAGGCGATCACGGTGCCCGTCATCGACCGCGGCCCGTTCGCCAACGGCGCCCGCTACGACCTCACCTCGGCGGTCGCCCAGGCCGTCGGGATGACCCAGACGAGCACGGTCGGCGTCGTGCCCCAGCGCGGCGCCTTCATGGACCCGCCCGTCCCCGCGCCGTCGCCCTTCGCGGGTACCGGCGGCGTGACGCCGACTCCGTAGGGCCGTAACGGTCCGCCGCGTGGCGTCTCGGGCGCTGCGCGGCGCTTACTGCCGCATCGAGGGAAGGGAGGAGCGGCGGTCGGGGCGCGCGCAGCTCCGCCAGCGCGCGCCGCTTCGCGGCGCGCCCTGCCGCGGAGTCTTGGCGCACTTCGCGTGTTTCGCAACACCTTCCACGGGCGGCCGGAGGGGGTGGCCCTATCGCATCTACATAGATGCGTAAGACCGACCACCCCCTCGGGCGTCTCCAGAGACTGTTGCGAAACACGCGCGACTGCACCCGAAAGGCGCGCACGCCCGAGGACGACGACGCGCGCCCCGAACCGCCGCCACCTCCCTTCCCTCGATGATGCTGTTCAGAAGCGCCGCGCAGCAGCGCAAGGCGCACACGAGACCGCCTCAGGCGATCGGCACCCCCGCCGCCCGCGCCGCGTAGAGCGACTCATCGGCGCGCGCGGTGAGCTCGTCGCGGTCGGCGCCGCCGGCCGGGCTCGCCACGAGCCCGATCGACACGGTCAGGGGCGCGCCGCGCAGCGGCGGCACGGCGGCGACGGCATCGGCGAGCCGCTCGGCCAGCGCGCGGGCGCCGGTGGCGCCGAGGTCGGCGGCGACGATCCACAGCCGCCCGTCCTCCTCGCGGCCCAGGACGTCGCCGGGACGCAACTCGTCGCGCACGGCCCGCTCGACGTGCGCGAGCGCCTCGGCGGCGCCCTGCGCATCGGCGGCCGCGAGCCGCTGCGCGTCGTCGACCTCGACCGCGAGCAGCGCGAACGGGCGCGCGCCGGCGGCCAGGCGCTCGACGGCCCCCTGCCAGTCACCGCGCGCGTCGCGGACGCGAAAGCTCGCGACGGCGTCGTCGCCCGCTGCCGGAGCGGTCTCCGCGGGGGAGCAGCGCGCCGGCGAAGCGGCAGCGGAGCGGCGGCAGCCCGGGCGAAGCGGCAGCCCCGGGCGAAGCGGCAGCCCCGGACGAAGCGGCAGCGCCGGGCGAAGCGGCAGCGGCAGCGCCGAGCGTCGCGGCCGCGACCGCGTCGCACACGAAGGCCAGGCGCTCGGCCAGGGCCGCGGTGGTCGGCGCGTCGAGGGGCGCCATGGTCGCCGTCAGCGCCTCCCACAGCGCGGCGCGCAGCGCCGCGACCGCGGCCACGGCCGCCGCCGGTCCGCCCGCGCCCGCCAGCGCACCGGCGCCCGCGGCGAGGCCCGCGAGGTCGCCGCCGCGCTCCAGCCGGCGCAGCTCGGCGTCGGAGCCCACCGCGCGCAGGACCGCCGGCGCACAGCGCGGGAGCGTCGCGCGCGAGGTCGGGCACGGGCAGCGCCGGGGCGTCGCGCAGCGGCCGCGCGGCCACCAGCGCGAGCAGCCAGCCCTTGGCCGGCGCCTGGCCGTCCGCGAGCGCTGCGGGCGGCACGTCGGCGACCGGGTGAGGGCGCCGAGCGCCGAACGGGGCCTCGGGCATCGCCACCCTGGATACCACCCACGGCCGACGGCAGCCGCTCCACCTGCCCGTCGAACGTCGGTCCTACCCCCTCTGGAGGGGGGAGGACCGACGTTCGACCGCCCCAGGCGGCGCCGACAGCACACGCCAGCGATGATCTGACCATGGCCCTCACGATCGACGAGGCGCGCGCGAAGGTCCTCGCGGCCGTGCGCCCGCTGCCCCACGAGGACGTCGCGGTCCAGGATGCGCTCGGCCGGGTGCTGGCCGAGGACGTCGTGGCCGAGCGCGACGTGCCCTCCTTCGCCAACAGCGCGATGGACGGCTTCGCCGTGCGCTCGGGCCCGCCAGGGGCGCGCGCTGCGCATCGTCGGCGAGTCGCGCGCCGGCACTCCGGCCAGCGTTGGCGTCCAAGAGGGCGAGGCGATACGCATCTCGACCGGCGCCGCGGTCCCCGAGGGCGCCGACGCCGTGCTCCAGGTCGAGCTCGTGACGCTCGACGGCGACACGGTGACCCTCGACGACGACGTCGCGCCGGGGCGCAACCTGCGCCCGGCGGGCGACGACGTCAACGCCGGCGAGACCGTGCTCACCACCGGCACCCGCATCGGCGCCGCCGAGATCGGCATCGCCGTCGTCGCCGGCCGCGGCACCGTGACGTGCGCGCGCAAGCCGCGCGTCGTGGTGCTGGCCACCGGCGACGAGCTCGTCGCGCCGGGCGGCCCGCTGGGCCCGGGCCAGCTGCACAACTCCAACGGCGCGACCCTCGCGGCGCTGGCCACGCAGGCCGGCGCACGCGTGCTGCGCACCGACACCGTGGGCGACAGCGAGGAGGCCACGCGCGCGGCCATCGCCGCGGCGCTCGAGGAGGCCGACGTGCTCGTGCTCTCCGGCGGCGTCTCGGTCGGCCCGCACGACCACGTCAAGCCCGCGCTCCAGGCCCTCGGCGTCGACGAGGTCTTCTGGCGCGTCGCGCTGCGCCCCGGCCGCCCGACCTGGTTCGGCACGCGCGGCGACGCGCTGGTCTTCGGCCTCCCCGGCAACCCGGTCTCGGCGATGGTCACCTTCATGCTCTTCGCGCGCCCGGCGCTCGGGGCGATGCAGGGCGCCCCCCACGAGCCCGAGCGGATCGTCAGTCACCTCGACGCGGCCATCCCTCGCCACCCCGATCGCGACGAGTGCGTGCGCGTGACCCTGCACGACGGCTTCGCGACGCCGACCGGGCCGCAGGGATCGCACCAGCTCAGCTCGATGCTCGGCGCCGACGGCTTCGCGATCGTGACGGCCGGCGAAGGCTCGGCGCTGCCCGGCGACCAGGTCGTCGTCGAGCTCGTCTAGCGCATGCCCTCGACGTAGGCCAGCATGCGGTTGGTCAGCGCCGTGAGCGCCGGCGCCGGCTGCTCCATGGCCAGCGGGCGGTCGGCCAGGAGCTCCTCGAGCCGGCGGCCATAGGCGGGGTCGACGTTGCCGGCCAGCCGCGCGGCGGCCTGCGCGGCGCGCCGCGTCGCCTGCGGATCGATGGTCCAGATCGCCTCGAAGCGCCGATCGAGGTCCTCCGGTCCCGCCGGCTCGATCGCGCCTGGCTGCTCCCACGCCAGCAGGCACGCCGCGTAGCCGGGGGCGTCGACGATCACCGCCCACTCGTTGGCGAGCGCCTCGCCCTCGGCGATCGGCACCTCGACGGGGGCGCCGCGAGGTCCGGCGCAGCGTCGCGAAGTCGGCGAACACGGTCGCCGCATCGGCGTGGCGCGCCATCCGGCGCCAGCGCGGCTCGAGCGCGCGGTAGAAGCGCTCGCGCTGGAAGGCGCCGAAGAGCACCGGCGCGGCGGCGCGGGCCAGCAGCTCGTGCTCGATCGCCCGCGACAGCGCGATCAGCGTCGACTTGCGCAGCACCTGCGCCCGCGCGCCGTGGTCGGTCGCCGCCACCGCGGCGAAGATCGATGGATGGTCGGACGTCGCCCCCGTCTCGCGTGCGCGCTCCAGGGCGGCGCTCACCGACAGCCCGCGCTGGCGTTGGGCCCGCGCGCGGCGCAGCGTCGCGACGTCCTCGGGCTCGTAGCGCCGGTAGCCCGAGGCGGTGCGGCGCGGGCTGGGGAACCCGTAGCGCTGCTCCCACATGCGGATCGTGCCGGGCGCCAGCCCGGTCTGCTCGGCGACCTCGCGAATGCTCAACCCTTCTGCCATCGGCCCGGCCATCGTGACCGGTACGGACGACGCACCCGCCCGGGCTCATCTCCCGCGCCGCGCGAACCGTAGGCAGAGGGTGACCCAGGTCCTCATCGCCGGAGCCACCGGCTACGTCGGCGGCCACCTCGCGCCCGAGCTGCTGCAGCGCGGGCTGCAGGTCCGCTGCCTCGCGCGCGACCCGAGCCGCGCCACGCTGCCCGAGCGGGCCGAGGTCGTCCGCGGCGACGTCCTCCAGGAGCGCACGCTCGCACCGGCGCTCGAGGGCGTCGACGTCGCCTACTACCTCGTGCACTCCATGGGCGGCGGCGATCACGCGTTCGCGCAACGCGACCGCGCGGGCGCGGAGGCCTTCGCGCGGGCCGCGAGCGCCGCCGGCGTGCGGCGCGTCGTCTACCTCGGCGGCCTGGAGGGCGGCGACTCCGAGCACCTGCGCAGCCGCGAGGAGGTCGCCGGCATCCTGGCCACCGCGGCGCCCGACACCGTCCACGCGCGCGCGGCGATGGTCATCGGCGCCGGCAGCGCCTCGTTCCTCATCCTGCGCCACCTGGTCGAGCGCCTGCCGGTGATGGTCTGCCCGCGCTGGATCGACACGCGCACGCAGCCCATCGCGATCCGCGACGTGGTCGCCGCGCTCGCCGCGCTCGCCGCCGAGGACGCGCCGAGCGAGGTCCAGCTCGGCGGCGCCGACGTCCTGAGCTACCGCGAGATGATGCACCGCTACGCCGCCGCGGCCGGGCGGCGCGCGCCGCTGGTGGTGCGCGTGCCGGTCCTCACGCCGCGCCTGTCGTCGTACTGGCTCGGCCTCGTCACCCCGGTCGACACCGGCGTCGCGCGCCCGCTGGTCCAGGGGCTGAGCGCCGAGATGCTCGTGCGCACCGCGCCGCCGGCCGGGATCAACGACGCGCCGCTGGGCTTCGACGACGCCGTACGAGAGGCCCTGTCCGAAGACGCGGGGTAGGCTCCTGCCGTGCCCGCCGTCATCGTCGCCGTGGCCGCGCTGCTGGCCGCCGCCGTCGTGGGCCTGCGCAAGGTGTTCGTCCAGGCGCTCCCGGAGTGGCTGCGCATCGTGCGCGACGTCGACGACGTGACCGAGATCGACCGCTCGACCGGCGCCGTGCGCTCGGTGCAGTCGGCCGAGGTCGTGCTGCCCGCCGAGCGGATCGACGCGATGTGGTCGCCGGAGTACCTCGAGCGCCTCGCGCGCACCTACTGGCGCTTCCTCTCGCGCGCCACGCTCGGCCTGATCCGCGTCTACTACACCGAGGGCGAGCGCTACGTGTGCCTGCTCCTCCGGCCGCTGAAGCTCCTGACCTTCCAGGCGCCGGAGTACGAGATGGACGACAGCCGCGGGGTCGTGCGCTGGCGGATCGCGCGCGGGCTGCTCGTGGCCCGGCGCGGTCGCGGGGGCGACGGCTACCTGGAGATCGACGTCGAGCGCCGCCCCGGCGAACAGCCCGGCACGGTCAACGTCGCCGTCGAGGTCGCGGTGGCCAACTTCTACCCGGCCATCGCGTCGCGCCTGAGCCGCTTCGTCTACACCAACACGCAGTCGCGCATCCACGTGATCGTGACCCACGGCTTCCTGCGCTCGCTGGCCCGCCTGGACTTCGAGCCGTCGCGGGTCGGGCGCTTCGTGTCCGCCGACGAGGTGCCCGATCCGTCCACGCCGCTGCCGAGCGAGCGCAGCGACACGTCGCTGGCATCGTGACCTTCGCGCCCGCAGAGCGTTCCAACGCCATGCGCACCCCGACTGCCGCCCTGCTCGCCGCCGCGCTGCTGGCCGCGAGCGCCACCGCCGCCGACGCCGACACCCTGGTGACCGCGGCGCCGGGCGCGCGCAACCTCACCGCCAACGGCGGCTACCAGGCGTGGGCCGCGCCGGCCGCCGGCGGCCGCTGGCGGCTGACCGTCCGCGCACCCGACGGCTCGGTGACCATGCCGCCCATCGCCGACTTCGGCGCGCCCCCGCGCCCGCAGATCGGCTCGACCCAGTTCGCCGCCTCGGGCCGGCGGCTGCTGGCCGTCTACTCGCGCTGCCAGGGCGCCTCGGCCACCGCCGGCTGCGACGTCTACGCCTACGACCTGGCCGCCGGCACCGAGCAGAAGATCCCCCAGCTGGCCTCCAAGAGCTACAGCGAGACGGCCCCCAGCATCGAGCTCGGGCGCCTCGCCTTCGTGCGCCGCGGCGGCGGCCCCCGGCCCGGCCTCTACTACTGGGCCCTCGGATCGTCGAAGGCCCCGAAGCGGCTGACCAGCACGCTGGCGCGCGAGACCGCCACCAACAGCACCCGGGTCGCCTACACCTACAACTCGAGCCGCGGCGGCGGCCTGGCGGTCCGGCTGCTGTCCGGCCACGGCAGCGTCCTCGTCCCGGTCTCGCGCCAGCCGGTCGTCCCGCGCAGCCCGCTGCTGACGCGCTACAACGCCGCCTGGCTGCTGCAGGACGGCCACGTGCAGGCCACCCGGCGCTTCGCCGGCTCTGGCGGTCCGTTCACGCTGAGCGTCGTCGACGCCAACCGCGCGCTGCCGGCCACGACCGACAGCCTCGGCCTCCAGAGCGATCGCACGAGCGCGCCGTTCTACCTGGACGCCGAAGGCGTCAAGCTCACCGCCCCGGCGATCTTCTAGCCGTAGCGCTCGCCGATGTAGGCGCGCAGCTTCGGCCGGTTGTGGCGCGCGCTGATGCGGCGCACCGTCCCCGTGCGCGCCCGCATGACGATCGACTCGGTCGTCGCCGCGGTGCCCTCGTAGCGCACGCCCTGCAGCACGTCGCCGTCGGTCACGCCGGTGGCCGAGAAGAAGCAGTCGTCGCTGCGCACGAGCTCGTCCTGGTTGAGCACGCGGTCGAGGTCGTAGCCGGCGTCGAGCGCCGCCTGGCGCTCGCCGTCGTCGCGCGGCCACAGCCGCCCGATGAACGCGCCGCCGAAGGCCTTGATCGCGGCGGCCGAGATGACGCCCTCGGGCGTGCCGCCGATCCCCCACAGCAGGCTCACGGGCGAGCGGTCGGAGACCGACAGCAGCGAGGCGCTCACGTCGCCGTCGGTGATGAGGCGCACGCGCGCGCCGGCGTCGCGGATGGCCTGGATGCCCTCCTCGTGGCGCGGGCGGTCGAGGACGACGACCATGATGTCGCGGATGTCGCAGGCGCGGCGCTCGGCGACGAGGCCCAGCGTCTGGCCCAGCGGGCGGTCGAGCGAGAGCAGGTCGGCGACGTCGCTGCCGCCGGCCATCTTCTCCATGTAGACGCACGGGCCGGGGTCGAACATCGTCCCGCGCGGGCTCAGCGCGATGACGGCCAGCGCGCTGGGCCTGCCCTGCGCGGCGAGCCGCGTGCCCTCGAGCGGATCGACGGCGATGTCGACCTCGGGCGGGCTGCCGTCGCCGATGCTCTCGCCGTTGTAGAGCATCGGCGCCTCGTCCTTCTCGCCCTCGCCGATGACGACGATGCCGTCCATGTGCACGGTCTCGAGGACGACGCGCATGGCGTCGACCGCGGCCTGGTCGGCGGCCTCCTTGTCGCCCATCCCGATCATGCGCGCGGCGGCGAGCGCGGCGGCCTCGGTCACGCGCACGAGCTCGAGCGCGAGGTTGCGGTCGGGGCGGGTCGAACTCGCGTCGGGCATGCGTGCTCCTAGATCGTTCCCGGGGGCTTGCGGGCGCGCTCGTGCTCGGAGGAGCGCATGGCCGACGCGACGATCATCAGCAGCGCCGCGAACAGGGCCAGGAACCACCCGTACTTCAGCGAGATGGCGGCCGAGGGCTCGCCGGGGCGGTCGATCACGCCGTTGTAGAAGATCAGGCCGAGCGCCGCGATCGAGGTGACCATCGTCATCTCCCCGCGCGCCCACGAGAGCTTGGCGTCCGTGGCGATGATGTAGGCGAGGATGAAGGGCGCCACCGAGGCGGCCAGCAGCAGCCAGCGCAGGATCGGGTGGACCTCCCAGCACGACTGGTCGCCGCGGACGCCGTCGATCCGCGCGAAGCGGTTGTTGGGATCCGTCCCGTACCAGGGCAGGAACACGCTCAGGGCCAGCAGCGCGCCGCCGGCCATCCCCATGAGCTCGTTGCGATGCAGGCGCCCGCCCAATGCGCCCGCGACCCTACACCGAACGCGCCAGCGCCAGCAGGGCGTCGAGCTCCCACGGCCCCTGCGCCGTCAGCCGCAGGTGCAGGCCGTCGCGCTCCCAGGCCAGCTCGGTCACCGGCCGCAGCGACGGCTGCGCCTCGCCCAGCGCGGCGGTGCGCACGGCGATGCCGTCCTCCGCCCCGGCCTCCCGCGCGTCGGGCAGGTCGCGGTCCGACGCGGGCCCCAGGCCGGCGTAGAGCGCCAGGCGCCCGGGCGCGCCGGGGCGGGTGTCGTCGAGGTTCCAGGCGACCTCCACCCCGTGCTCGCCGACCTGCACCACGTCGACCCAGCGCGCGAGCGGAAGAGCCGCCGAGGGGAGCGGGAACGGCCGGCCGAGAACGGCGTCGGCGTCCGCGATCCCCTCGAGCGGCTCGTGCATGCCGCGGACCTTAGGCGACCGCCGGCGTCGCGACCCGCTCCTCAGCCTCGCTGGACTGGCGCACGCGGCGGGGCAGCGCCAGGGCGATGACCGCGCCGAGGGCGACGACCGCCGAGGCCACCCACAGCGCCGGCACGAGGCCGTCGACGAAGGCCTGCGGCGAGGTGAAGGCGCCCGACTCGCTGAACACGGTGGCCAGCACGGCCACGCCGAAGACGCCGCCGACCTCGCGGATCGCGTTGTTCGTACCCGACGCCTGGCCCGCCTGGGCCGGGCTGACGACGCTCAGCAGCGCGCTGGCGGAGGGAGCGAAGACGAGCCCCATGCCGGCGCCGGCCGCCACGAAGGCGATCGCCTGGTGGCCGAAGGTCACCGAGGTGCTCGTCGTCGCCGCGAACCAGGCCAGCGCGCCGGCCTGCAGCGCCAGCCCGGCGGCCATGAAGCCGCGCGAGCCGATGCGCTCGGAGAGGACGCCGGCGATCGGCGCGACGACCATCGTCGCCCCGGTCCACAGCAGCATCCGCAGGCCGGCCTGGAAGGGCGTGTAGTGGAGCACGTACTGCAGCACCTGGGTGAGCAGGAAGATCGACCCGAAGGTTCCGAAGTACATGAAGAACGACACGGCGTTGGTGACCGCGAAGGTGCGCTTGCGGAACAGGCCCATGGGGACCATCGGCTCCTTGGCCCGCAGCTCCCAGGCGACGAAGGCCGCAAGGAGGACCGTGCCGATGGCCAGCGACGACACGATCAGCGGGTTCGTCCAGCCCTCGGACTGGCCGCGGACGAGGCCGAAGACGAGCGCGAAGAGGCCGACCGAGACCAGGCCGAAGCCGGGCAGGTCGAGCGTGCGCGACGGGCCGTGGCTCTCGCGCAGCACCCGCGCGGCGACCGGGATCAGGACGAGGCCGATGGGGACGTTGATCCAGAAGATCCAGTGCCATGAGATGCCGTCGACGACGGCGCCGCCGACGATCGGCCCGAGCGCGACGCCGGTGCCGCTGATCCCCGACCAGATGCCCAGCGCGGCGCCGCGGCGGTTCTCGGGGAAGGCGTCGGCCAACAGGGTGAGGGTCAGCGGAGCGACGATCGCGCCGCCGACGCCCTGAAGCGCGCGGGCGGCGACGAGAGCACCGGTGGTCGGCGCCAGCGCCGCGGCGGCGCTCGACGCGGTGAAGAGCGAAAGTCCGATGAGGAACAGGCGCCGGCGGCCGAAGCGGTCGCCCAGCGCGGCGCCCGGGATGAGCATGACCGCGAACGCGAGCGTGTAGGCGTTGATGGTCCACTCCAGCGACTGCAGCGTGGCGCCGAGGTCCTCGCGGATGGCGGGCAGCGCGACGGTGACGACGAGGTTGTCGAGCACGACCATGAAGAGGGCGAGCGAGACGATCGCGAGCGTGGCGCCGGTGCGGGTCTTCGGTGAGGCGGGAGACATGAGGGAGGCCTTCCTCGGTTCGAGATCCTTAGTGACTGCTAACTAGTTGAGAAGTTAGCGCTCACTAAGTACACTGTCAAGCCCATGGCCGCCAAGATCTCGCCCCGCACCCGCCAGACCGCCCCCGAGCGCCGTCAGGCGCTGGTCGAGGCGGCGGTCCAGCACTTCGCCCAGACCGGGCTGCACGGCACCGCGGTGAGCGCCATCACCGACGAGGTCGGCATCACGCAGCCCTACGCCTTCAGCCTCTTCGGGACCAAGAAGGGCCTGTTCCTCGCGGCCGTCGAGCGCGGCTGCGAGCGCATCGCCGAGACCTTTCGCGCCGCGGCCGCCGGCGCGGGCGACGAGGGCCCGCTGGCCGCGATGGGCGCGGCCTACGGCGAGCTCATGTCGGATCGCTCGCTGCTGCTGATGCAGCTGCAGGGCTACGCGGCGTGCGGCGACCCGGAGGTGCGCGAGGTCGTCCGCCGGGGCTACGCGCACCTCTACGAGCTCGTGCGCGAGCTCAGCGGCGCCGACCCGCTGGAGCTTCAGGGCTTCTTCGCCACCGGGATGCTGATCAACGTCGCCGCGGCGATGGACCTCCCCGAGCTGTTCTCCGACGAGTCGTGGATGAAGGACTGCCTGGGGCAGGCCGCCGCGACCGCCGACTAGGGTTCGCCGCCATGCCCAGCTCGGGAACGGTGGTCATCACCGGCGCGTCGACCGGCATCGGGCGCGCGACCGCGCTGCGGCTGGCGCGCGCGGGCTTCGTCGTCCTCGCCGGCGTGCGCCGCGAGGAGGACGGCGCCGCCCTGCGCGGGGAGGACCGGCGCATCGAGCCGGTGCTCGTCGACGTGACCGACGCCGGGCAGATCGCGAGCCTCGCCGCGCGCGTCGGCGGCGCCCCGCTGGCCGGCCTGGTCAACAACGCCGGCATCGCGGTGGCCGGGCCGCTGGAGGGCGTCCCGCTCGACCTCGTGCGCCGCCAGTACGAGGTCAACGTCTTCGGGCTGCTGGCCGTGACCCAGGCCCTGCTCGACCCCATCCGCGCCGGCCAGGGACGGATCGTCAACATCGGCTCGATCGGCGGGCGCATCAACACGCCGTTCGTCGGGCCCTACAGCTCCTCCAAGGCGGCCGTGCGCAGTCTCAGCGCCGCGCTGCGGCGCGAGCTGCGCCCGTGGGACATCCGCGTCGCCCTCGTCGAGCCGGGCGCGCTGGACACCCCGATCTGGCGCAAGGGCGAGGAGGGCTCGCAGGAGGTCATCGACGCGCTGCCCGACCGCGTGCGCACCCTCTACGCCCGTCCGCTCGACGCCCTCGTCGCCGCCACGCGCAAGATCGCTGCCGGCGCGAGCTCGCCCGACGAGGCCGCGCAGGCCGTCGAGCACGCGCTCACCGCCGAGCGCCCGAAGGCGGTCTACACCGTCGGCCGCCGGGCCCGCATCCAGGGCGCGCTGCACAGCGTCCTGCCCGCGCGCGCGTTCGATGCGCTCGTCGCGCGGGCGATGAAGTCCGGGTAGGCGGCTCCGCGCGGTCGTCCGCGCCGCGTTGCGGCGCTGCGCGCGCTTACAGCATCATCGAGGGGAAGGGAGGCTGGCGGCGGTTCGGGGCGCGCGTCGTCGTCCTCAGTCGCGTGCGTCTTGCGGGTGCAATCGCGCGTGTTTCGCAACACCTCTTGGAGCCCCGGGCGTCGAACGTCGGTCCTACCCCCTCCAGACGGGGGAAGACCGACGTTCGACCGCGCGGCCCGGCGCAAGGCGTTGCGCAACGCACGCGAACTGCGCAGGAACTCCGCGCCGGGCACCGCCGACGCGAGCGGAGCGGCAAGCGCCCGCTCACCGCCACCCTCCTTCCCTCGATGCTGCTGTAAGCGCGGCGCAGCGCCGCAGACGCAGCGCGGACGGCACGACGCCGGCGCTACCCGGACGACGACGACCCGCCGCCGGCCTTCCAGTCGCGGAAGGTCGCCAGCAGGTCGGCCTCGGCCTGCGGCGAGATCGAGTCGGTGGTGAGCTCGCCGAGGAGCTCGAGCATGTCGCGCATCTGGCGCAGGTACATCGTGCAGCCCTCGCACCCGGCGATGTGCGCGTCGAAGCGCGCCCGATCGGCGGGCGACAGCGCGCCCTCGAGGTAGTCGGTGACCAGCTCGACCATCTCCTGGCAGGAGAGGCCCGGATCGCCGCCGCGGCGGCGGAAGAGTCGTGTGAGCAGATCAGGCATCGGCGTAGTAGTCCTCGAGGCCCGCCCGCACCTTCGACCGCGCGCGGTGCAGAAGGACCCGTTGATTGGTCTCGGAGATCTCCAAAGCGCTACGCACCTCCTCGGAAGACAGGCCCTCGACGTCGCGCATGGTGATCACCATGCGCTGCATCTCCGGCAGCTTCGCGATCTCCGACTCGATCCGCTCGACCGCCTCGTCGGAGGCCAGCGCGCGCTCGGGCTCCTCCCACCAGCGCACCGGCGGCGCCGCCCACGCGCCCGCGCCGGTCCCGGCGCCGACGAAGCGATCGGGATCGACCGCGGCGAAATCGCCGTCGCTCTCCTCGCGCGCGAGCGCCGCGAAGGGCACCGAGCGCCGCTCGCGCTCGCCGCGCGTGCGCGCGCGGTTGACGAGGATGCTGAAGACCCAGGTGCGCAGCGACGAGCGCTCCTCGAAGCGGTCGAGGCCCTGCAGCGCGGCCAGCCACGTCTCCTGCACGACGTCCTCGGCGACGGCCGCGCTGGGCACGTACATGCGCGCGACGCGCATCATCGATGGGGACCAGCGGACGACGAGGTCCATGAACGCCTCTTCGTCGCCGGCCCGGAGGCGCTCCACCAGCGCGTGGTCGTCGGCCACCGGGGGACCGTACAACGTCGCTAACGTGCACAGCGTGGGCGATCGCTTGATCGGCGTCGATGTTGGCGGGACCAAGGTCTCGGTCGCCGTCCTCGAGGACGGCGTGCTCTCCGAGCCGGTCCTGCGCCCCACGGTCCTCTCCGGCAGCGACGCGCTCGTCGAACAGCTCGCCGAGGCGATCGAGGACGCCGGCCCGGCCGACGCCGTCGGCATCGGCGTGCCGAGCGTGATCGACTTCGAAACAGGCACCGCGCGCAGCTCGGTCAACATCCCGCTGCAGGGCGTGCCGCTGCGTCAGCTGCTGACCGACCGGGTAGGGATCCCAGCCTTCGTCGACAACGACGCGACCGTCGCAGCGCTCGCCGAGGCCCATGACGACGACCTCAACCTCATCGCCGCCTCGCTCGTGATGATCACCGTCGGCACCGGCGTGGGCGGCGGCATCGTCATCGACGGGCGCATCTACCGCGGGGTCACGGGCGCCGCGCCCGAGCTGGGCCACATCATCGTCGCGGCCGACCTCACCGACGGCGCGCCGCCGCGCGCCGAGCGCCAGCCCCACCACGCCTCGCTGGAGTACCTGGCCGCGGGGCGCGCGCTGGACCGCCTCGGCGAGGCGCGCGGCCTGGGCGACGGCACCGCGGTGGTCGCGGCCGCCCGCGCCGGCGATCGCGATGCACGTGAATGCATGCGCATCCTCGGGGAACGCCTCGGTGTGGGCATCGCCAACGTCGTGAACATCTTCGACCCCGAGCTCGTCGTCATCGGCGGCGGGGTCTCCGTGGCCGGCGAGCTGCTGCTCGATCCGGCCAAGGAGTCGGCGGCCCGCTTCATCCTGCCGGGCGTCGGCACGCAGACCCGCATCGAGCTGGCCCGCTACGGCCCGCAGGCGGGCGTTCGCGGAGCGGCGCTGCTCGCCGGGCAGGAGCTGGAAAGCGAAGGCCTTCCCCTTCAAGCCGAGATCACGAAAGAGAGCTGACACCCATGGCCACGCAACAGGTCAACGAGCGCCTCGCCGCGCTCACCGCCGCCGGCACGAGCGTCTGGCTGGACCAGATCAAGCGCGCCCTCATCACCACCGGAGAGCTGCAGCGGCTGGTCGAGGAGGACTCGCTGCGCGGCGTGACCTCCAACCCGACGATCTTCAACGCCGGCGATCCTCGGCTCCGACGACTACGACGAGCAGCTCGCCGAGGCCGCGCGCGAGGGCCTCGACGACCGCGGCATCTACCAGGAGCTCGCGATCCGCGACATCCAGGACGCCTGCGACGTGCTGCGCGTGGTCTACGACGAGAGCGGCGGCAAGGACGGCTTCGTGTCCTTCGAGGTCGACCCCGACCTGGCCTTCGACACCGATCGCACCATGGAGCAGGCGCGCGAGTACTGGGACCGCGTCGATCGCCCCAACCTGATGATCAAGATCCCGGGCACCAAGGAGGGCACGCCGGCGATCGAGGAGATGATCTACGAGGGGCGCAACATCAACGTCACCCTGCTCTTCGGCGTCGAGGAGTACGCGCAGGTGGCCGAGGCCTACATCCGCGGCCTCGAGCGCCGCCTCGAGGAGGGCAAGTCGGTCGACATCAACTCCGTCGCGTCGTTCTTCGTCTCGCGCGTGGACACCGAGGTCGACAAGCGCCTGGAGGGCACCGGCCACGACGACCTGCTGGGCAAGGCCGGCATCGCCAACGCGCGCGCCGCCTACCAGCGCTACGAGGAGATCTTCCTCGGCGAGCGCTTCGCCGCCCTGCGCGACGCCGGCGCCGCCGTGCAGCGCCCGCTGTGGGCCTCGACCGGCGTCAAGAACCCGGCCTACCGCGACGTGATGTACGTCGAGGAGCTCGTCGGGCCCAACACCGTCAACACCATGCCGATGGCCACCCTGCTGGCCACCGGCGACCACGCCGAGATCAGGGGCGCGACCGCCGGGGAGGACCCGACGCCCGTGCTGAAGGCGCTGGCCGACGCCGGCATCGACATGGTCGACGTCACCGACCAGCTGCTGCGCGAGGGCGTCGACAAGTTCGTCGAGCCGATGGACAAGCTGCTCGAGGGCATCGGCTCCAAGCGCGAGGCGATCGTCACCCAGCGCCCGCCGTCGATCGACGCCTCGCTGCCCGACGAGGACGTCGAGCCGCGCGTGGCCGCGCGCGTCAAGCAGGCCGCGCAGGAGGACGTCGCCCGGCGCATCTGGCGCAAGGACGACACGCTCTGGGGCCCCGCGGGCCAGCCCGAGGTGGCCAACCGCCTCGGGTGGCTGACCGTGGCCGAGCAGATGCGCGAGAGCCTCGACGACCTGCAAGGCGTTCGCCGAGGGCGTGCGCGACGAGGGCGTCAAGGACGTGGTGCTGCTGGGCATGGGCGGCTCGTCGCTGGCCCCCGAGGTCATCCGCCGCTCGTTCGGCGAGCAGGCCGGCTGGCCGAGCCTGCACGTGCTCGACTCCACCGACGCGGGCGCCGTGCGCAGCGTCGAGAGCGCCATCGACCTCGACCACGCGCTGTTCCTCGTCTCCACGAAGTCGGGCGGCACGATCGAGACGCTGTCGCTGTTCAAGCACTTCTGGTCGCGGCGGCCGGAGGGCAATGCGTTCGTGGCCATCACCGACCCGGGCTCGGGCCTGGAGAAGCTGGCCGAGGAGCACGGCTTCCGGCGCACCTTCCTCAACGACCCCGACATCGGCGGGCGCTACAGCGCGCTGTCGTTCTTCGGCCTCGTGCCCGCGGCGCTCATGGGCGCCGACGTGGCGGGCATCCTGCACGCCGCCGGCGTCGCCGAGCACAACTGCCAGAGCTTCGAGTCCGGCGACGTCTCGAGCGGGCTGTGGCTCGGCCTCGCCTGGGGCGAGCTGGCCGCGGCGGGCCGCGACAAGCTGACCTACGTCATCGACCCGCCGCTGCAGTCCTTCGGGCTCTGGGTCGAGCAGCTCATCGCCGAGTCGACGGGCAAGCACGGCAAGGGCATCCTGCCGGTGGTCGACGAGCCGCTGGGCGATCCCGACGTCTACGGCAACGACCGCACCTTCCTGCACCTGCGCCACGCCGACGCGCCCGACGAGGCGACCGACGCCAAGGTCGCGGCGCTGCGCGAGGCCGACCACCCGGTGATCGTGCGCGAGGTCGGCGGGCCCGACGACCTCGGGCGGATCTTCTTCTTCGCCGAGTTCGCGATCGCCACCGCCGGCTGGGTGCTGGGGATCAACCCGTTCGACCAGCCCAACGTGCAGGAGGCCAAGGACGCCACCGGCCGCGTGCTGGCCGAGGGCGCCGAGGACCAGCCCGACGCCACCGACGACGAGCTGCGCGCGCTGCTGGGCGGCCTCGGCGCGCCGAGCTACCTGGCGGTCATGGGCTACGTCGAGCCGTCCGCGGACTTCGACGCGGCGGTGAGCGAGCTGCGCCAGGTCATCCGCGACGCGACGAAGTCGGCGACGACGTTCGGCTACGGGCCGCGCTTCCTGCACTCGACCGGCCAGCTGCACAAGGGCGGCCCGCCGACCGGTCGCTTCCTGCAGCTCGTGCACGACTCGGCGCCCGACGTCGACATCCCCGAGGCCGAATACGGCTTCACGCGCCTCAAGCACGCGCAGGCGATCGGCGACCTCGAGACGCTGCGCGCGCACGAGCTGCCCGCCGAGCGCGTGACGCTCGAGGGCGACGATCCGGCCGCGGCGCTGCGGGCGCTGACCGAGCGCCTGAGGGGGCTGGTGTGAGCGCCGTCGCCGAGCGCGCCGAGAACCCCCTCGTCGAGGGGCTCGAGCGCCTGCCGGTCCACCCGACGACGCTCGTCATCTTCGGCGCGACCGGCGACCTGGCCAAGCGCAAGCTGCTGCCGGCGCTCTACAACCTCGCCCACGAGGGCGCGCTGCCCGAGCGCTTCAACCTCGTCGGCGTGTCGCGCTCGGACCACGCCCACGAGGAGTTCCGCGCGCAGGCGCACGAGGCCATCAAGGAGTTCTCGCGCCGCGAGCCCGACCCGGCCGTGCTCGACAAGCTCCTCGACGAGGTCCGCTACGTGCCGGGGACCTTCGACGACACGTCGGTCTACGAGACGCTGTGCGGCACGCTCGACGAGTTCGACAAGGCCGCCGGCGTGCGCATGAACCGCTGCTTCTACCTGTCGACCGCGCCGATGTTCTTCCCGGTCATCGTCGGCCAGCTCGGCGAGCACAAGCTGACCCGGCACGAGGGCGCCGACGTGCGCGTGGTCATCGAGAAGCCGTTCGGGACGACGCTGGCCGAGGCCGAGCAGCTCAACCGCGAGGTGCTCTCGGTCCTCGACGAGCACCAGGTCTTCCGCATCGACCACTACCTGGGCAAGGAGACCGTCCAGAACATGATGGCGTTCCGGTTCGCCAACGGGCTCTTCGAGCCCGTGTGGAACCGCAACTACATCGACCACGATCCAGATCACGGCCGCCGAGGACATCGGCATCGGCACGCGCGCCGGCTACTACGACAGCGCCGGCGCGCTGCGCGACCTGATCCAGAACCACATGCTCCAGCTGCTGTGCCACGTCGCCATGGAGCCGCCGGTCAACTTCACGGCCGACGAGGTGCGCAACGAGAAGGTCAAGGTGCTCCAGGCCATCCACGCGCCGACCGAGGAGCAGATCGACGAGATCGCGGTCCGCGC
>CAWFMR010000060.1:0-12299 GCA_963816845.1 uncultured Actinomycetes bacterium
TGGCGCGCGCGCGGCATCGCGGTGGCGGGCGCGGCCGGCCTCACGCAGGCGACGGTCGCCGCGGGCGGGCCGGCGACCTGGATCCCGGGCGCGGCGGTCGCGGTGGGAGGCAGCGTGGTCCTCGACAATGACGACCCGGTCGTCGTCGGCGGGCACGTCGCCGCGTCCTACGGCGCGGTGCTCAGCGGCTGGACGCTGGGCTCGCCGGCCGGGCGCCCGGCGATCCTCGACGAGCGCGTCGGCGCGGGCCGGGCCGTGCTCTTCGCCTTCGATCCCGTCTTCCGCGCGTCGAGCGAGAGCGCCCAGGCGCTGCTCACGACTGCTCTGACCGGCGCCACTCCAGGTGCTCGATGATCCGGAGCGAGTCGCAGATCGCCTCCCTCTCGAGGACCAGCAGCGGCACGTGGCGCTGGCCGCTGAGCGCCTCGATCTCCGGGCGGTCGCGCTGGCGCCAGGCCACGCGGACCTCCTCGTAGTCGACGCCGCGCCGGCGCAGCTCGCGCGCGACGCGCCCGCACGGGCACAGCCAGTCGGTCGGGGTGCGGCAGCGGTGCAGCGTGGCGCTCATGGCGCGAAGCTCCGCAGCATCCCGCCGGCCGTGCGCAGGCCGAGGCCGGCGGCGCGCAGGGCGAGCGGCTGGCGGGTGCCGGGCGCCTTCAGGCGCTCGGGCTCGCGCTCGCGGTACCAGTCGATCGTCGTCTGCAGCGTGTCCTCGTGGTGGGCCGGACGCCAGCCGAGCTCGCGCTTGGCCTTGGTCGACCGGAAGGCCCACCACAGCGACGAGGCGCGGACCTCGACCGTCGTCACCGCCGGCCGGCCGGGGGCCAGCTCGGCCGCGCGCGCCAGCGCGAGCGCGGCCGCCAGCGGCAGCTTGAGCGCCGGCGGCTCGACGCCCGAGAGCCGCGCGAGGTCGGCGAAGAGGCGGTCGAGGGTGAAGTTGCGGTTGCCGAGGATGTAGCGCTCGCCGAGCTCGCCGCGCTCGTCGGCCAGCAGGTGGCCGCGGGCGACGTCCTCGGCGTCGACGATGTTGAGCGCGCCGTCGACGTAGGCGGGGATCTGGCGGCGCAGGAAGCGCCGCACGAGCTCGGTCGAGGAGCGGTGGCGGTCGCCGGCGCCGAACACGTGCGCCGGGTTGACGATCACCACCGGCAGCCCGTGCGCGGCCAGGCGCAGCGCCTCGAGCTCGGCCTCGTGCTTGGCGTTGACGTAGGGAAGGCCGTAGCGCCCGGCGCGGAAGACCTGGTTCTCGTCGGCCGTCGAGCCGCGCGCCGCGGGGCCCACCGCGGCCACCGACGAGGTGTGGACCACGCGCTCGACGCCGGCCCGCAGCGCCTCCTCGAGCACGATCCGCGTGCCGCCGACGTTGACCGCGAAGGTGCGGTCGGCGCTGGCGCGCAGCGACGTCAGGCCGGCGACGTGGAACACGCGCTGGACGCCGCGCATGGCCCGGCGCACCGAGCGCCGGTCGAGCACGTCGCCGTAGGCGAGCTCGACGTCGAGGCCGTCGAGCTCGTCGAGCGGCGAGCGCTGGCGCACGAGAGCGCGCACGGCGTCGCCGCGCGCCACCAGCAGGCGCGTGACGTGCGACCCGACGAGACCCGTCGCCCCTGTCACCAGGGTCGTCATCCGGGGTGATTATCTAGGGTGCCCGGCATGCCGGACGTCGCGGTGGTCACCGACACCACCCACTACCTGCCGCGGGAGACCGTCGCCGAGCTCGGAGTCGGCGAGGTCAGCCTCTACGTCAACGACGGCGATCGCGCCGAGCGCGAGGCGGACATCGTCGACCTCACCGCGTTCTACGACGCCCTGCGCACGGCCGACACGCTGCCGACCACCTCGCAGCCCTCGATCGGCGACTTCCTGGCCGTCTACGAGCCGCTGGTGCGCGACGGGCGCGACATCGTCTCCATCCACATCTCGGGCGGGATCTCGGGCACGGTCGAGGCGGCCCGGCAGGCCGCGGCCGAGCTCGCGCCGTCCGGCGCGCGGATCGAGGTCATCGACTCGAAGCTCGCGTGCGGCGCCCTCGGCATGGTCGTGCTCGCCACCGTCGCGCTCGCGCGCACGGGCGCCGACGTCGAGGCCGTCGCGGCCCGCGCGCGCGAGGCGGCGGGCGCCACGCGCCTGTGGTTCGCGGTCGACACCCTGGAGTACCTGCAGCGCGGCGGGCGCATCGGCGCGGCCCAGGCGTGGCTGGGCGGCGCGCTGAAGATCAAGCCGATCCTCACCTTCGACGGCGAGATCGTGCCCATCGAGCGCGTGCGCACCGCGGGCCGCGCCTTCGAGCGGATGGTGCATTACCTGCGCGCGCGCCACGAGGACGGCGCCGACGGCTGGGTCATCCAGCACATCCAGGCGCCCGACGTCTGCGAGCGCCTGGTCGCCAGCGGGCGCGAGATCTTCGGCAGCGAGCCGCTCTTCGTCTCGGAGATCGGCCCGGTCATCGGCGTCCACGCGGGCCCGGGCCTCGTCGGCGTCGGCGGCATCCCGCTGGGGCTGCTGCGGTAGCGCCTCGCTTGCCTGCGGCGTCTGCGGCGCCGCGCGGCCAGGGCACCGAGGGAGGAAGGCCCAGCGGGACTGGGCGGGCGCAACACGTCGCGAACCGTCCCGGATAACCGTCGCTTTCCGAAGGTAATCCGGGACGGTTCGCGTGAAGCGACCGCCCGCGGCCCGCGCCAGCGCCTCTTGCTCTCCCTCGATGCCCTGGCCGCGCCGCGCCGCGGACGTCACGCGGCAGGCGAAGAGCCCTACCGCGGCCGCGCCCCAGGCCGGCCGACCGCCTCGGTCGCGGCGCGGACGGCCGCCCGCGCGCACGCGGCGTCGTCCTCGCCGCCCACGAGCGCCGCGAGGTAGCCGGCGGCGAAGGCGTCGCCGGCGCCGGTCTGATCGACGGCGGCGGCGGTCATGGCCGGGATGTCGACGGGCTCCGCTCCGCGGCGCAGGACGCGCACGCCCTCGTGACCGCGCTTGAGGACGACGACCTCGTAGGCGTCGGCGAGGCCGTCGCCCAGGACCCGGGCCTCGTCCTCGTTGGGGAAGCAGAGGCTGGCGCCGGCGGTCCACTCGAGGAACGGCGTGTCGGCGACGAACGCGTGCGAGGCGGGGTCGACCGACCACGGCACGCCACCGCGCGCGACGAGGTCCAGCACGGCCGCGCGCGGGCCGTCCTCCAGCAGCGAGTAGCCCGAGACGTGCACGTGCTCGACGCCCTCGAGCAGGTCGTCGGGCAGGTCGTCGCGCGCGAGGCCGAGGTTGGCTCCGCGGTCGGTGAACATCGAGCGGTCGTGGGCGAGGACGACGATGCTGCCGGTCGGCGTGCGGGCGTCGCCCGCCAGGCGCGCGTCGACGCCGCACGCCTCGAGGGCCCGCGCGTGGCGGCGCAGGTCGGCCAGCCCGACGCGCCCGGCGAAGCGCACCTCGGCGCCGAGCACGCCCAGCCACGCCGCCGTGTTGGCGCCCGAGCCGCCCGGGTGGCGCTCCATGTGCGCCGGCGTGTCGCTGCGGGGCACCAGCGGGCCGAGCGGGCGGACCACGAGGTCGTCCATCACGTCGCCGACGACGAGGATCACGCGCGCGCCGCCCACGCCGCCGCGATGGCGCCCGCCACCGACGCGTTGCCGCGCGCCACCGCGATGTTGACCTCGAGCGAGCGTCCGTCCGTCGCGCGGTGCAGGTGGTCGAGCAGGAAGGGCGTCACCGCCTTGCCGGTGACGCCGGCCGCCCGCGCGCGCTCGAGCCCCTCGGCGAGGACGCGCTCGTGCTCGGCCGGGTCGAGCTGCTCGCCCGCGCCGATCGGGTTCGCCACCACGAGCGCACCCTCGACGCCCAGCTCGTCGGCCGCGGCCATCGCCGCGGCGACCTCGTCGGCGTTCTGCACGCTCCAGTCGAGGTCGAAGCCGCCGTCGGTCAGGTAGAAGCCCGGGAAGCGGTCGGTCTGCCAGCCGGCGACGCCGACGCCGAGCGTTTCCAGACGCTCGAGCGTGGCGCCGACGTCGAGGATCGACTTGACGCCGGCGGCCACGACGGTGATCGACGTGCGCGCCAGGGCGAGCAGGTCGGCCGACTCGTCCCACGACTCGCGCGCGCCGCGGTGCACGCCGCCCAGCCCACCGGTGGCGAAGACGCGGATGCCGGCCCGCGCCGCGAGGTGCGCGGTGGCGGCCACCGTGGTGGCGCCGTCGGCGCCGCGCGCGGCGGCCAGCGGCAGGTCGCGGACGCTGAGCTTCGCCATGTCGGCGGTCGCGATGCGCGCCAGGCCGTCCTCGTCGAGGCCGACGCGCGGCTCGCCGTCGAGCACCGCGATCGTCGCCGGCACCGCGCCGGCCGCGGCCACCGCAGCCTCGAGCTCGCGCGCGACCTCGAGGTTGCGCGGGCGCGGCAGGCCGTGGGCGATGATCGTCGACTCGAGCGCGACGACGGCGCCGCCCGCGTCGAGCGCCTGGCGGACCGGCTCGCTGAGCGTGGGCACTACCGTCGGCGGCGGAAGAGGCCACCGACGGCGGCGATGCCGCCCCCGATGACGAAGCCGGCCACGGCCGCGCCGATGAGCACCTGCTTCTGGTGCTGAGCGATCTGCTTGCGCCAGTCGGTGATCTCGGCCACCTCGCCGCGCAACCGCGTGA
Source organism: uncultured Actinomycetes bacterium (assembly GCA_963816845.1). Taxonomy (GTDB): domain Bacteria; phylum Actinomycetota; class Thermoleophilia; order Solirubrobacterales; family Solirubrobacteraceae; genus JAOPZW01. Next base: position 4,626 of record CAWFMR010000060.1, read on the forward strand.
GCGAGTGCGCGAGCTCCGTGCGGTTGGACTCGATCGAGGCGCGGATCTCCTCGGGCGTACGGGTCGGCATGGCTAGATGGTCCGCTCCGGGTGCGAGGACTGGACGGTATCCCTGATGCGCTTGGCCTCGTCGATGGCCAGCTGCGGAGTGGGCGGCGCGGCCGACTTGAACGCGCGCGAAGCGATGTAGCCGGCCAGTGCACCGAGCAGCAGGAGCACCGCGGCCACGACGAAGAAGCCCCAGAAGTACTGCTGGTCGGGGAACAGCTCGTACCACGTCAGCCACGCGAAGCCGTGCAGGAGATAGATGAGGGCGAAGACGACGAAGATGCCGGCCGCGATCCCGACGACCGCGCCCTTGATGAGCTTCGTGATCTTCTCGGTCACCTCGACCTTGGCGAGCTCGATCTCCTCGCGGACGAGGAGCGTGGCGCGCTCGGAGACCTCCTGGATGGCCTCCGCGATGTTCTGCGTGGTGGTGTCGGTGGTCTGCTGCTGGTCGGTCATCGGCCCAGGCGCTTGAGGATGAAGGCGGCGACGATACCGCCGGCGAAGGCGGCTCCCACGAGGATCTCAGGATGCTCCTCGACCGGGAGGTTGGCCAGCGGGCCCGGCAGGCCGCTGCCCGCGGCGGTGCCGGGCGGCTGCTCGGTGCTCGCATCGGAAGCGCCCACGACCGGGGTGGGCTGCGGCCCGGCCGTCGTGGGGCTGTGGAGGTCCTCGGTCACTCCGGCGGATCTTCCCCGAAGGCTCGGCGCCAAATCATCGCCGCGACGCGCGTGGTGGCAATCGACGCGAGCGCGCCGAGACCGGCGAGCAGCGCCGACCACATGAGGCGCCTGGCTAGGTCGTTGTCCATCGGCCGGACCCTATCTCACGCGGTCGCGGGAGCAGCGTCGAGGCCGCCGCAGATCGTCTCCACCACGAGCGTCTTGGCCTCCTCGAACTCGGCCTCGCCGCGAGGCAGCGTCTCGAAGATCCAGCCCGAGAGCACCTGCTCGATCGCGCCGTAGAAGGCCAGCGCCGCGAAGCGCGGCGTGACCGTGTCCTTGAACACGCCGTCGGCCTGGGCGCGCTCGACGATCCCCGCGATCAGCTCGTAGGCCTCGGTGATCTTCTCGAGGTGCGTCTGGCCGAACGAGTTCGCCGCGCGCGTCACCTCGACGATGATGACCTTCATCAGGTCGGGGTCGTGGCTGTAGGAGTCCACGATGAACGACGCGATCGCATAGAGCTCCTCGCGCGGCGCGAGGTCCTGGCCGTCGAGCTCGCGGATGACGTCGAGCATGATGTTCCAGCGCTCGAGGAAGAGCGTGTCGAGCACCTCGTCCTTGGAGCGGAAGTAGTGGTAGACGAGGCCGTAGGCGACGCCGGCCTCGTCGGCGATGTCGCTCACGCGGCACTGGTTGAAGCCCTGCCGGGCGAAGACGCGCACGGCGGCATCGAGGATCAGGCGCCGCTTCTCCGCGGCCAGCTTCTCGTTGCGGGCGGCCATCAGGCGTCGGGCCAGCGGTAGGCCGCGGGGCGGCGGTTGGCCAGCGACGGCAGCCGCGTACGGATCGCGGTCTGTGCGTCGAGGTCGAGGTCTGCGGTGATCACGGTCTCCGAGTCGGCGGCCTGTGCGAGGACGAGCCCCCAGGGGTCGACGATCATCGAGCGTCCGCCGGACCGCAGGCCCTCGGCGTGCTCGCCCACCTGGTTGGCGGCGATGACGAAGCTCTGGTTCTCGATCGCGCGGGCGCGCACGAGCACCTCCCAGTGGTCGCGCGTGGTGGGCAGCGTGAAGGCCGCGGGAACGGTCACGATGCGCGCGCCGCGGATCGCCAGGATCCGGTAGAGCTCGGGGAAGCGCACGTCGTAGCAGACGGTCAGCCCCAGCTCGACGCCGTCGGCGGTGGCGCTGAGCACCACCTCGTCACCCGGCTCCTCGTGAGCGGACTCCTGATAGACGGTGCCGTCGACCTCGACGTCGAACATGTGGACCTTGCGGTAGGTGGCCTCGATCTCGCCGTCGGGGCCGATGTGCAGAGAGGTGTTGCGCAGCTTCTCCTGGCCCTCGACGCGCTCGGAGACCGAGCCCGCCACGAGGTCGATGCCCAGCTCGCGCGCGGCCTCGCGCGCCCACGTCACCGCGGGGCCGTCGAGGGGCTCGGCGCCGGCCTGCAGGTCGCGGCCGTGCCCGAGGAGGCTCCACTTCTCCGGCAGCACGACGAGGCGCGCGCCGTCGGCCGCGGCGCGGCGCACGAGGCGGTCCGCCGTCTCGAGATTGCAAGCTTTGTCCGGAGTCGCCGTCAGCTGGACAGCGGCGGCACGAAGTACTGGCGTCTGGTCTCTCCCTCTCCTGCGAGATTGACTGATGAGTCAATCGCGGAGAGCATAGCCAGCATGCTCGACGCGCTGCCCTACCGGGGCGATGGGAGAGTCCGCCCCGCGGGGCTCGCGCTGCCCCCCGGGCCGATGCCGCGACGCATGGGTCGCCGACCGCTCAAGCGCTGGCGCTACGTGGGCGTCTACGGGCCCGAGCTGATGCTGTGCGCGGGCATGGTCCGCGTCGCGGGGCTCCCCCAGACGTTCTGGGCGGTCTGGGACCGCGAGGGCCAGCGCCTGTGGGAGCGCACCGTCATGCGCCGCGGCCGGGTCGCGCTGCCCGACGGCGCGGTCGGCGTCGCCGACCGCGAGGTCTCCGTCGATCTCGTCCTCGAGCCCGCCGGCGAGCCGGTCGAGGTCGTCAGCCGCCACGGCGCCTCGTACATCTGGACGCGCAAGTCGCCGGTCCGGGCGACCGGGCTCGTGACGCTGGAGGGCCGCACGCTCGCGGTCGACGCGCGCGGCCTGATCGACGAGACGGCGGGCTACCACGCGCGCCACACGGCGTGGGAGTGGAGCGCCGGCGCCGGCATCGCGACGGGCGGCGAGGCGGTCGTGTGGAACCTCGTGGCCGGAGTGCACGACGCCCCGCGCAGGAGCGAGCGCACGGTGTGGGTCGACGGCGAGCCGCGCGAGGTGGGGCCCGTCGCCTTCGCCGAGGGCCTCGACGCCGTCGGCGACCTGCGTTTCACGCCCGAGGCCGAGCGCGTGCGCCGCGACGACCTGCTGCTCATCGCCAGCGACTACCGCCAGCCGTTCGGGACCTTCGCCGGCACCCTGCCCGACGGCACCGAGCTGGCCAGCGGCCACGGCGTCATGGAACGCCACCGCGCCCGCTGGTGAACCCACTCTGGTCCCCCACACCGTGACGACGGACGGTCAGCGCGGGAGCGCGGTCCGGACTCCTTCGCGCACGGTGGGAAAGCGCGGCGCCCAGCCGAGCTCGGCCTTGGCGCGGGCGTTGCGCACGCGCTGGGAGGCCGCCAGCGAGCGGGCCAGCGCGAAGCCGACCCGTGCGCCGGCCAGGCCCAGCGACGCGGTCCCCGGGCGGGGGCGCCCGGCGGCGTCGGCGGCGGCGTCGGCCACGGCGCGCTGGGTCATCGGCTCGTCGTCGACGGCGAGATACGTCGTCCCCGCCGCGCCGCGCTCCAGGGCGGCCGCGACGGCGCGGGCGGCGTCGTCGACGTGGACGCAGCTGAGGTAGTTGCCGCCCCACCCCACGACCCGCGCGCGCGGGTCGAGCAGGGCGCGCTCGAACAGGCCTCCGGGGCCGTAGACGAGCCCGAGGGCCACGAAGACGACGTCCAGGCCGCGCTCCTCGCGCAGGGCGAGCAGGTGGCGCGCCACGTCGACGTCGCCCGCGCCCAGCGGTGCGGGACGCTGCGGCGTGCCCTCGTCGATCCAGCGCGAGCCGTGGTCGCCCCACGCGAAGGCCGTCCCCACGTGGACCAGCCTGGCGTTGCAGACCAGGGCGTCCTGGGCCAACGCCTGCGCACGCGCCTCCTCGCCGCGGCGATGCGCGGCGAGGCGGCGGTGCGTCAGGCGCCCGGGGGGCTCCGGGGCAGGGCAATGGACGACCGCGTCGACCGGTGCGGTCGCGTGCAGCAGCTCGTGGCCGGCGGCCTCGAGCTCGCCGGCGACCGCGGTGCCCAGAAGGCCCCCGGCGCCGGCCACGTGCACTCGGCGGAAACGCAGCTCGTCCATCGCCGATCGACGGTACGCGCGACGGCATAACGTGGGCATCAGGTCGCCGGGTGACCTGGACGGCCGTTCGACGCACTAGCTCGATGGACCCGTCATGACCCGTCGCGAGAGACCCGATGCCGACCTCGTGGCCGCCGCCCGCGGCGGCGACCGCCCCGCGTTCGCGGCCCTCGTCGAGCGCCACTACCGGGTCCTGCTCGCCACCTGCCGCCGGGCCACCGGCGACAGCGAGCTGGCCGCCGACGCCGCGCAGGAGGCGGTCGTGACCGCCCTCGTCGGCCTGGACCGGCTGCGCGACCCCGAGCGCTTCGGGGCGTGGCTGATCGGAATCGGGCTGAACCTGTGCCGGCGCGCGCTGCAGGAGCGGGCGCGCTGGGCGCGCGCCGACGCCGCCGACACGCCGGCGCCCGGGCCCGGCCCGCACGAGGCCGCGGAGGCCGCGCAGATCGCCGAGCGCGTGCGGGCGGCGATCGCGGCGCTGCCCGCCGGCCAGCGCGCCGCGGTGGCGCTCTTCCATCTGGGCGGGCTCAGCCACGCCGAGGTGGCCGGACGCCTCGGGACGCGCCCCGGCGCGGTCAAGACGCGGTTGCACAAGGCCCGCGGCGCGCTGCGCCACGAGCTCGTCGACGTCCATCGAGAGGAGTTCGCCATGCCCACCGCCGTGCCCATGTCCGTCGCCGACGTGCGCCGCCCCACCGACCGCCCCGAGCGCCACATCGTCGTGCTCGAGGAGGTCGGCGGCGAGCGGCGCCTGCCGATCTGGATCGGGACGCCCGAGGCCCTGTCGCTGGTCGCCGCCCTCGAGGAGGTCGAACTGCCCCGTCCAGGCCCGTACCACTTCGCCCAGGCGCTGCTCGCCGCCGCTGGTGGCGCGCTGCGCGAGGTGCGCATCAGCCGGCTGGCCGACAGCATCTTCTACGCGGTCGCGGTCCTCGCCGACGGCAGCGAGGTCGACGCGCGCCCGAGCGACGCGCTCACCCTCGCACTGGTCGGCGGCGCCCCGATCGCGGTCGAGCCGGCCGTGCTGGAGGCGTCGGAGCGCTTCGCGCGCGAGCGTCCGGGCTTGGCCGCCGAGGTCAGCGCGCCCGCCGACAGCGCGAGCGTCCTCGCCGACGAGGTGCGCGCGCGCCTGGCGCAGCTCGCGGGCGAGCTGGCCGAGCTCAACGGGCCGCCTGCGGAGCCCTGATCCGCGCCCTGAGGTGCCAGGCGGTCGCCGTCAGCGCCGTCGTGCCGACGACGCCCGCGAAGATCGTCACCGCGGTGCGCAGCGACAGCGCGGTGGAGAGCAGGCCGACGCCGATGGCCGAGATCGCGACGCCGGAGTAGATGCAGGAGATGAAGGCAGCGGTCACCTCGCCGCGGCGCTCGATCGGAGCCAGCTCGTTGATCTCGGCCTGCGCGCCGAGGAAGGCGAGGCCGTGGCCGGCGCCACCGAGCAGGGCGCTGGCGAAGAGCGCCGCGAGCGAGTGCAGCGGGAAGGCGAGCACGAGGGCGGCGAGCCCGGTCACGACGAGCACCAGGCCCAGCGGCTGCGCGCCGGCGGCGCGGTCGCGGCGCGAGGCGATCAGCTGCGTGGCGCACGAGGCGGCCAGCAGCGATGCGGCGATGGCGCCGAGCAGGGCGAGGTTGCCGGTGTCGAGCAGCGTCGCGGCGTAGCTCGGCACCACCGACAGATACAGCGCCGCGACCATCCACACGGTTCCGGCGGTCAGGCTCGCGCGCCAGAAGCCGGCTCGGATCTCGGCCGGCACGGATGGCCGCTGCACACGCCAGCGGCCGCCGGCCATCTTGGGCTCGGGGATCGTCAGGACGGCGCCGGCGGCCAGGAGCGCGAGGACGAGGGCTACGACGTAGCAGAGCACGCGCGGCGCGGGCGCCCACTGCGCGAGCGTGCCGGCGAGCAGCGGCCCGACGCTGCTGCCGGCGCCCTGGACGATCACCGCGTAGAGCGCCGCGCGCTCGCGATCGCCGTGGGGCTCGAGCTCGACGAGCCCGGCCGTGGCCGCGCCGGTGACCATCCCGACCGACAGCCCCTGCACCGCGCGCGCGGCGAACAGCCACGCCGTGGCGGTGGCCGCGGCGAAGAGGCCCAGGCCCGCCGCCGCGGTGAGCAGGCCCGCGGCGATCACCCGCTTTCGTCCCACGCGGTCCGAGAGCTGGCCGCACAGCAGCAGGGTCGGCACGAGGACGACCATGTAGGTGGCGAAGACGAGCGTCAGGACGACGCTCGAGAAGCCGAAGCGCTCGCGGTAGACCGCGTAGAGCGGCGTGGGCAGGTTGCTGCCCACGAGCAGCGTGAAGAACGCGACGGTCAGGATCAGGAAGGGCCGGCCGGCGCGTTCGGACACCTGACACAGACTGCCGCACCGAGGTTTGCCGCGCAGTCAAAACGCCTACCGTTCAGCCATGGGCGCGCGCTGGAGCGCGCCTTCGACTGGGCCCTGGACGAGCAGTGCTTCCAGTACCACGAGTGCGATCGTCTGCAGCCCTTCGACCGCGCGGGCAAGGCCGTCTTCGTCGCCGAGTACGAGCTCGATACCGCGAGCTTCTGCCCGGCGGCGCGCTCGGCCGGGCTCATGGCGATGCGCAAGCGGCTGTCGCTCGATGCGTGGCGTGAGACGTGCTGGTGAGACGTCTCTCCGCTCGACGCTTGCTGCAGCGCGCGGCGCCCTAACAGCATCACCGAGGGAAAGGGAGGCGGCCGGCGGTTCGGGGCCCGCGTCGTCGTCCTCAGGCGCGTGCGCCTTGGGTGCAATCGTGCGTGTTTCGCAACACCTTCTGCAGCCGCGGGGGTCGAACGTCGGTCCTACCCCGTCTGGACGGGGGAAGACCGACGTTCGACCGCGCGCCCCCGGCGGAGGGAACCCCCTCGCGCTGGAGCTCTGCCTTCCATGCGCCGAAGCCGGGGTCGGTCCCGTCCGCGGAGACGAGCAGGACCTTGATGTCGATGCGTTGCGACGGCAGGACCCGTGCCGGCGTGGCCGCCAGCACCACGGGCACGATCACGGCCAGAGCCGCTGCTGCCACGAACGGCGCGAGGCAGCACGATCAAGCGACAAAAGGCCTGCAAATATGTACTTTACGGATTTACGTGAGAACCCCGTTGCGTAACGGATTGGCGCATTCGTCTACACCCTGTCTTCCAGAGTGGGGAACTGGTCGCGCGGGGTCCGCCTGCCCGGGCGGCGGTAGCCCAGCGCGGCCTGCACGCTGGACGGGCGCCACATGGCTCCCCCACGCAGGGTGGGAACCCCTTCGGCATTGAGCTGGTCGGCGATGGCCTGGAGTGTCATGTTGGCGGCACGCATGGCGGTGATGCGCTCGACCAGATCGGGCCGGTCGCTGATCTTCGGACGGCCGGTGGGGCGCCCGCTCGCGCGGACCTCGGCGAGGCCCGAGCGCGTGCGTCGCGCGATGCGCTCGCGCTCCCAGTCGCCGAGCGTGATGAGCGTCGCGGCCACCTCGTGGCCCCCGGGCGTCGACGTGTCGACGCCGAGGTCCAGGGCGACGAGCCCGGCACCGGCGTCGCGGAACCACTCCATGAGCGCTCCGAGGTCGACGATCGAGCGGCTCAGGCGCCGCAGGTCTGAGACCACGAGGCCG
>CAWFMR010000061.1:0-31397 GCA_963816845.1 uncultured Actinomycetes bacterium
CCAGCGCCGGCCGCGCCGCCCCGCGCGGTCGAACGTCGGTCCTACCCCGTCAGGACGGGGGAAGACCGACGTTCGACCCTCACGGCCGGCGCGCAGGTCAGCTGACGACCGCCCGCGCCAGGTCGGGATCGTCGCGCAGCCGCGCGAGCGCGCGGTCGCGCGTCGGGCCGATCGAGCCGACGGGCATCTCCAGGCGCGTGGAGAGCTGCTCGTAGGTCGGGGCCGGCGTCGACAGCATCGAGGTCAGGAGCACCCGCTGGCGCCCCGAGAGCCGCTCGACGGCGGTGTGCAGGGCCGCGCGGCGCTCACGCGCGATGGCGTGCACGTCCGGGCCGGCGGGATCGGGATCGTCGATCGCCGACGTGTCGTCGGTGAGGACCTCGCGCACGCCGCGCTGCAGCGTGCGCATCGCCTCGCGACGCGTCGTGACGACGAGCCAGCCCGCGATCGCGCCCGGGTCGTGCAGGCGGCCGACATGGTCGACCGCCCGCAGCCACGTGGTCTGCACGACGTCGTCGACGTCGGCGGAGGCGAGCCGGTAGCGCCGGGCGACGCCGCGCAGGACGCCGTCCAGGCGCCGGACCAGCTCGGTCCAGGCGTGCTCGTCGCCGGCGGCGGCGTCGCGCGCCAGGCACGACAGCTCGACGCGGCCGTTGAGTGCGAGCTCACGCATGGTGCACCCCCATCGGGAGGCGCCACACGGGCGCGCGCAGCAGCCCGCGCAGGCGCCGGCGCCGCGTGACCCAGCGGCCACGCGCCGCGCGCGTGCGCGACGGCTCGGGGCCGCCGAGCAGCAGATATGTCTGGTGCAGTTGGTGCAGCATCGGATGTCCCCCTGAACGAGATGAGCGACGAGCGTTCGAGCGCGTGCCGGGGACGCCGCCGGCGGTGGCGGCGTCCCCGGGAATGCGCCCTAGGCCAGCTGACGCTGGCGGACGACCTGCAGGCGCTTGCGGCCCGCGACGCCGATGCCGGCGACGAGGAGCAGGGCTCCGCCGCCGAGGGCGATCAGGACGCCGTCGTCGATGCCGTTGTCCGACGTGGCGTTCGTCGGCGCGGCGGTCTTGATCGGCTGCGGGTTGATCGGCCACGTGGGCGGCCCCGCGACGACCGGGCCGGGCTGGGTGCCCGGCGCGACCTGGTCGGGCGCGCGCAGGTCCTGCACGACCACGCCGGTGCCCGGCGCGGCGGTGAGGGACTGCTCATCTGGTCGGGCGCCCGCAGGTCCTGCGTCTGCGGCGCGGTGCCGCCGGCGTCGGTCGCCGGGCTGGCGAGCGCCGCCGTCGGCGTGATCGCGGCGGCCGCGATGCCCGCGACGATGAGCCGGTTGAACTTGGACTGGAACATTGCCCCTCCTGGGAGATGAAGGGCGCTCACTGCCGCCCTCTGGTTGGTGAGAAGGACGGTCCCAGCGGGCGGTCGGGGCTACCGCGTCGTTTGACCCTCTGGGTCTGTGGGGCTCGTCACAATGGGCATGTGGCAGAGCCTTCGGATCCGCGCTTCCTGGACGTGCTCAACGAAGGGCACGTCGAGGCGCTGCGGGCCCTCGGCCGCACGCGGCGCTTCGCCGTCGGCACGCCCCTCTTCCACGAGCGCGAGCCGGGCGAGGCCGTGCTCGTCCTGACCGCCGGGCGGGTCAAGCTCAGCTGCGTCACCGAGGGCGGCCGCGAGGCGCTGCTCGGCATCCGCGAGCCCGGTGACCTCATCGGCGAGATGTCGGCGCTCGACGGCGGCCCGCGCTCGGCCACCGCCACCGCGCTCGAGCCGGTCGAGGTCATCGCGGTCTCGCGGGAGGCCTTCACCGGCTTCCTGGAGCGCACGCCCGGCGTGGCGCTCGTGCTGGCGCGGATGATCGCCCGCCGCCTGCGCGACGCCGACCGCAAGCGCATCGAGTACCTCGCTCAGGACACGGTCGGTCGCGTCTGCTCGAGGCTCGTCGAGCTGTCCGACCGCTTCGGCGAGGCCGAGGGCGACGGCGTGCACATCGAGCTGGCGATCACCCAGGAGGACCTGGCCGGGTGGACGGGCTCCTCGCGCGAAGCGGTCATCCGCGCGTTGCGCGCGCTGCGCGAGCTGGGCTGGATCGAGACGCGACGGCGCGGCGTGACCCTGCTCGACGTCGAGCAGCTGCGCCGCCGCGCGGTGTGAGCGAGCGAGTTGTCCGGGGGATCGTCGTCTACTACGTCTTCTTCTTCCGGCTGCGGCGGCGGCCGCGGGTCGCGGGGTCGACGACGGCTTGGAATCAAGGCCAACCCCGGCGGTGCCGTCCTCGAATATCTCAGGGCGATTCGCTCGTCCGCGTAGATGAAGAACCTCGGCCGGCGCAGCAGGAAGTCGTGGTTGACCACGGCCCTGACCACTGTTTCGTCCGATTGGAAGTGCGCGTCGACGGACACATCGACTGCGACCACGTCCGGATCTGCTCCGATCCACGCCTCACTCCAGTCCGAGCTGAAGTAGATCCACGCCCGGTCCAGGTCCATCCTCTCCCGATGTCGCTCGCGCTCTCCCGGCGCGAGCCTCCCTGTGGCGGCCCACGTGACGACGTAGGGGAAGCCGAGGAGGACTTTCCGCCGTCGCGCCCGTCCGGCGTGAGCAGCAACAGGACAGCGCGTCGAGGCCCACTCCCCATCCCTCTGCTGGGCGTCCGGCGGTGAGCAGCCGTGTCAGTGCGTCGACCCAGTAGGGATGGATCACCCATCCCGCGTTGCCGAAGCGCACCTGCTCGCGGCGGCGAATCTCCCCGAGCATCCCGCGAGCGATCTGGAGGACGTCGCCGGGGAGAGGGATACGGCGTGACCGCCGTGGTCCTCCTGATGCCGACCGGCGCGAGGCCGTCGGGATCGCCCTGCAGGAAGGCCCGGTCGGCCTCGACCGCGAGGCCGTGTGCGATGTCCTGCTTGAGACCCCAGGCGATCTCCGGCGAGTCGACGAGGTTGCGCGCGAGGTCGTCCGGGATGACGACTTTGACCGCGAGCTCGTGCTGCTCTCGGCCTGAGGACGCGCTTGGCCAGCCCGGCCCGTTTCTTCTCGGCGCCCAACTCGATCTTGCTCGGCTCCGGGCGCCAGTCGCCCGCTTTGATGTCCGGCGGGCGCCTCGGAAAGGTCTCCTTCGATCGGGCCATGTACCGGGGCGTCCCCTCCAGCGGCTCAGTGGAAAGGACGCGAGAGGCTGCCGGCGTCGGTCACGACGCGGGCGCCCAGGCGGATCACCGCCGAGTCCTGGCAGAACAGCTCGGCGATGTCGGCGCCCCACTCGCCGGGATCGATGTAGGGCGCGCCCTCCTCCTCGTCGCCCCTGGGGCCGTACGGGCGCGGCCCGTACGGCCGCGGCCCGTAGGGCATCGGCACGGGCGGCGGGCGGTCCGAGCGCGGGCCGTACGGCATCGGAGCGGGCCGAGGCGTGTCGGATCGGGGACCGTACGGTCGCGGTCCATAAGGGCGTGGCCCGTAGGGTCGCGGTCCGTAGGGTCGCGGGCCGTACGGCCTCGGTCCGTAGGGACGGTCGGCGGAGCAGCCGTCGCCGGGGTCCTCGCCACGCGAGCCGGTCCAGTCAGTGCCCATGGTTGCCTCCTTCGGTCGTCTTCTCGGCGAGTCCAACGCTGGGGGGCTCTCCTGGTGTGGCCCCTCCGGCCAGCGAGTCGGCCTCGCGCAGATAGGTGGTCGCGTCAACGGCGCGATAGAACGCGACGGCGCGGCGGAGCTCGCCGCGCGCCTCGTGGTCGCGGCCCGCGTCCAGCAGGGCCTTGGCCGCCTGCAGCCGGGCGAACGCCTCGTCGGGCCGCGAACCGATCTCGGCGAAGCGCTGGGCGGCGGTCCCGAAGTCGCCGGCCACGAACGCGACGACCGCCCCCAGCCAGAGCGTCGGCGATGCCACGCGCGCGGCCGTCTCGGCGAACTCGTCGCCGCGACCGATCGCGTCGAGCGTCCATGCGAGGTCGACCGCCCATGAAGCGGCCGGAAACGCGTCGACCTTCGACTGCCAGAGGGAGAGCAGCTCGTCGGCGAGGCTCACGCCCCGGTCCAGCGACCCGGCCACGACCTCTGCTCGGGCGCCGAAGGCGAGGGCCGGATAGAGCAGCTGGACGTCCTCGGCCGACCGCGCGAAGCTCACCGCACGCCCCGCGTCTTCGAGCGCCCCCGCGTGGTCGGCGCGCGCGAGGAGGATCCTCCCGCGCACGGCACGGCAATAGCCCTCCATGAAGTTGGGAGTTCCGGCCTCCGCCTCGGCGATGAGCGAGTCCGCCCCACGCAGCGCCTCGTCCCAGTCGCCGGTCCAGTAGCGCTCGCCCACGCGCTCCCCCGCGAGCCAGCGCACGAAGCCCGCATGGCCGAAAGCCTCGGCGTGTTCCCGTGCGCGCTTCTGCAGCGCGAAGCAGGTCTCGAGGTTGCCGACGTTGCCTTCGAGGTCGGCGAGGACGCCGCAGCACTGAGCGCTCAGATGCGAGCCGATCTCCTCGGCGATCGCGATGCTGCGTTCGAGCTCATCGCGGCCCCCGAGATCGCCCGAGAGCCCCCGGGAGATCCCGATCGTGTACAGCGCGGTGGCCTCGACCTCGCGCAGGCCGAGCGCCCGCGCGATCTCGAGCGCCTCCGTCGCCGCGGCGATCGTGCGCGCATGGTCCCTGGCCAGGGACAGGTAGTTCGCGAGGTCGACGAGCACCTCGGCGCGCGAGCGGGTCGGCCCGAGTCCGTCGACCAGCGCGACGGCCCGGTCGAGGTGCTCGGAGGCCTGGTGGCGCATCCCCTGGTGGTAGGCGAGGTTGGCGAGGAACGCCTCGGCCTCCGCCGCCGTGCCGCGATCGCCCGCCGCGAGCAGCGCATCGCGGGCATCCTCGAGGACCTCCGTGCCCGCCGTCTCCGCGTAGTAGGTCGACTTCCCGAGGCGGAAGAGCAGCGACGGACGCTCACGATCGTCGTCCGGCCACAGGTCCAGCGCTGCCCGGAAGAAGCGTGCCGCAGCCGGGAAGGCGCTGAGGCTGAGGGCTCGGTCGCCGGCGTCGCGCAGCGCGTGGCGGGCCGGATCGACGAGCGCCGTCGCATCGCCTCCGGCGGTCCGCGTCAGCTCGTAGGCGCACTCGAAGTGGTGGGCGAGCATCTCGGCCCGGTCGGCCGCGCGGTCGGGACTCAGGGACGCCAGCCACTCAGCCGTCTTGCGGTGGATCTCGCCGCGGCGCAGGCGCGGGATCTCGCTGTAGGCGACGTCGCGGATCAGGACGTGACGGAAGCGGTATTCGGGCTCGCCCTCGACCGACGAGTTGCTCGCGCCCTGCAGGAACTCGCGCTCCTCGAGGTCGCGCAGGCGCCCGGTGATCCATCGTCGGGGACGGCCGGTGATGGCCGCCAGCGCGCCCGGCCACACGATCCTGCCGATGACCGCTCCGGCGTGCAGGAGCCGCTTGTCGTCGACGCTGAGCGAGTCGAGGCGCGCGGCGATGATCCCGCGCAGCGACTCCGGGAGGGCCAGCACCTCGAGCGGCCTGGAGCCGCTGGACGCGTCGGCGTATCCGAGCAGCCCGCGGTCGGCGAGCATCCGCACGAACTCGACGGAGTACAGCGGGTTGCCCGACGCGTTGCCGACGATCGCCTCGGTCAGGTCGGCGGGCAACGCGGCCTCGCCGGCGAGCGCGTCGACGAGCTCGCGCGTCTCGTCGTCCGAGAGCGGCGGCAGCGCGAGCCGCGTCGCGAAGTGCTTGCCGGCCCAGTCGGGGCGGCGCTCGAGCAGCTCAGGACGCGCGGTCGCGACGATGAGCATCGGGACCTCCCGGGCCCAACCGACGAGGTGCTCGATGAAGTCGAGCAGCCCGTCGTCGGCCCACTGGAGGTCCTCGAAGACGAGGACGAGCAAGCGCTGGCGCGCGAGCGCCTCGAGGAAATGGCGCCATGCGGCGAAGGCTGCGCCGCGCTGGTCCCCGCTCGCCTGCGCCGCGTCGCCGAGCCCGACGAGCGATCGCAGGTGGCCTTCGATGCGGCTGGCATCGGCCATGCTCGGGACCAGGTCGCCGACCGCCGCATGGAGCTTGTCCGAAGCTGCCGCCGCGCCGTCGGTCTCGAGCATGCCGGCCTGGTTCTTGACGATCTCGCCCAGCGCCCAGAACGAGACCCCCTCCGGGTAGGGCGGCGAGCGACCGAGCCGGAAGGTGATGAGGTCGGTCATCTCGTCGATGCGCCGGAAGAGCTCGAAGACGAGGCGGCTCTTGCCGATCCCCGGCTCGCCGACGATCGTCACGAGTTGCGGTGCGCGGCTGGTGCGGACACCGTCGAGGATCCCGAGCAGGAGCGCGAGCTCGGCGCGACGACTGACCAGCGGCTGGCGCGCGGCCTCTGCGATCGTCAGGCCCGTGCGGGCCAGCGGCGCGATCGGCTGCCACACGGGGACCGGGTCGGCCTTGCCCTTGGCGTGGATGGGCTCGGCCAGCTCGTACTCGATGACGTGGCGCGTCGCGCGGTAGGTCGCGTCGTCGACGAGGATGGTGTCCGGCGTCGCCGCCGCCTCCAGGCGCGCGGCGGTGTTGAGGATGTCGCCCCAGGCCAGCCCACCGCTCTCGTCGGGCTGCGGGCCGAAGGTGATGAGCGCTTCGCCGGTCGTCACCCCGATGTGGACGTGGAGGTCGAGCTCGGGATGGGCGGCGTTGAGCTTCGCCACGGCGGCCACGCCCGCCAGCGCGGCCCGGACGGCGCGCTCGGGGTCGTCCTCGTGGGCACGGGGAGCGCCGAAGAGCACGAAGACCGCGTCGCCGATGAACTTGGCCACCGTCCCCCCGAAGCGCTCGAACTCGCTGCGCACGCTCGCGTAGTACGCGCGCAGCAGTCCATGGACGTCCTCGGGGTCCATGACCTCCGCGCGCGAGGTGAAGCCGACGAGGTCGCAGAACAGCGCCGACACCACCTTGCGCTCCTGTTCGAAGCCGGTGGCGTCGGGGGCGGTGAGCGGCGCGCCGCATGCGCCGCAGAACCGGAACCCGTCCGGGTTCGCGCGTCCGCAGCGGTCGCAGAGCATCTCCGAGCAATAACCGCGCCGAACAAGGATGTCAACCAGTGCAAAAGCTCTGCAGCGCTTTTTGACGGCGCCGGGACGAGGTGAGACAGTAGGTCGGCTTGAACGGTCGTGAACCCATGACCAGGATCCGGGCTGTCCTGGTCGGAATCGACGAGTACGAGCGCGACGACGTTCCGTCGCTGCGCGGCTGCGTCAACGACGTCGCCCTCGTTCGATCGCTGCTGAAGCAGTACTTCCAGGTTCCGAACGAGGACCTGCGGGTCGTCGTCAACAGCCGGGCGACGAAGGCGAACATCCTGGAACGGATCGAGGCCACCATCGCGCGCGCCGAGGCGGGCGACGTCATCGTCTTCTACTTCTCCGGCCATGGATCGCAGATCCGCGATCGCAACGGCGACGAGCTGACCGATGGGCTCGACGAGATCATCTGCCCGTACGACATGGACTGGGATCGCGGGACCTACATCGTCGACGACGAGCTCGACGAGATCTTCGGCTCGCTCCCGCCCGGCGTCCTGCTCGAGGCGTTCTTCGACTGCTGCTTCTGGGGTGCCGACGCGCGCGGGCTCGAGCCCGCGCCGCCTCCCGTGGCCCTGCGGCGCGACGTCAGGTACCTGCAGCCTCCGTTCGACATCGCCGCCCGCGCGGAGGGCGACTGGGACCGCCTCGACATCCACCGCCTGCGCGCGTGCTCCTTCGCCGAGAGCAACGTCATGTGGGGCGCATCGCAGGAGGGGCAGCCGGCCGGCGAGGACTACATCGACGGCCGGCCCAACGGGATCTTCACCTACTGGGGATGCCGGTTCATCGCGGAGAACATCGAGCGCGTGGATCGCCTGGAGTACACCCGCGAGCAGCTGCTCGAGGACGTGCGCGGCTACCTGCACACGCTCGGCTACTCGCAGACCCCCGAGCTCTCGGCGCCGGGCGAGCTGCGCGCCGCGACGCCGCTGCTCCCGGGCGCGGATTGGGGGGCGTGGGTCGAGGCCGGCGGCGCTGCGAGCGGATCGTCGCGGCGCCCGCGCGGGCGCCGGCGCTAGCCGTTGTGCACGGGGAGGTCGTGAACGTTCAGCGCCGCGCGTTGCCGCCGCGAACCCCTCAGCCGTTCACAACGTCAGCAAGCGGCCGCCGGCGCTAGCCGCTCACGGACGCGCCACGGCCAGGTCGCGCTCGATCGAGTCGGCCGTCGCGCGCAGCGGCGGCACGAGGTCGCGCCGCAACGTGGCCACCGTGACGCGGCCGGCCAGCGCGCCGACGTTGGCCGCCGCGATGACGCGCCCGGCGACGTCGCGGATCGGCGCGGCGGCCGAGCGCAGACCGCGCTCGAGCTCCTGGTCGACGACGGCGTAGCGCTGGCGGCGCACGCGGTCGAGCTCGTCGCGCAGCGCGGGCACGGTCGTGCGGGTGGCCGGCGTCAGCGCGCGCAGCTCGACGCGGTCCAGGTAGCCGTCGAGCTGGTCGGCGTCCAGGCCGGCGAGCAGGACGCGGCCCACGCACGTCGCGTAGGCCGGCAGCCGCGTCCCCACCGGCATGGCCACGTTCATGATGCGCGCCGGCGCGACGCGGGCCACGCACAGCGTCTCGTCGCCGTCGAGCACGGACACCGAGCAGAACTCGTCGGTCGCCTCCATCAGCTGCTGCAGGTGCGGGCGCGCCACGTCGGGCAGGGCCAGCCCTGAGCGGTAGCCGTGTCCGAGGTCGAGCAGCTTGGGCGTGAGCGCGAACCGGCGCCCGTCGGTGCGCAGGTAGCCGAGCTGCTCGAGCGTGAGCAGCGTGCGCCGGGCGCTCGCGCGCGTCACCCCGATCGCCCTCGCGACCTCGGCGACCGTGAGCCCGCCGCCCGGGCGCCCGAGCGCGGAGATGACCGCCAGCCCTCGCTCGATGGAGCGCACGAAGTCCGCGTCGCGTGGCTGGATGGGCGTGATGGTCATGTCGAGCGCGCCGAGCGTAGTGTGCGCGCGCACGAGCGGTCAACGAGAGGAGCTAGCCGGATGGCTTACGTGGTGTCGGCCCTGTGGCGGGCCAAGGACGGCTGTGAGGGGCGCGTCGCCGAGATCGTCGGCGAGCTGCTCGAGCCGTCGCGCGCCGAGCCCGGCTGCCTCTTCTACCAGCCGCACCGCTCGCCCGAGGACCCGCGGCTGTTCTTCCTCTACGAGCAGTACGTCGACGAGGCCGGCTACCACGCGCACATGGATTCCGAGCACTTCACGCGCCTGGTCAAGGAGGAGGCGATCCCGCGGCTGCTCGAATCGCGCGAGCGCGCCTTCTACGTCACGCTGGGCTGAGCCCGAGCAGCCGCGCCGCGTTGTCCTTGAGGATCTTCGGGCGCACCGCCGGCTTGATGTCGAGCGTCTCGAAGTCCGCCAGCCAGCGCTCGGGGGTCAGCGCGGGGTAGTCGGTCCCGAAGAGGACCTTGTCCTGCAGCAGCGAGTTGGCGTAGCGCACGAGCTGGGGCGGGAAGTACTTCGGCGACCAGCCGGAGAGGTCGATGTAGACCTGCGGCTTGTGGACGGCGACCGACAGCGCCTCGTCCTGCCAGGGCACCGAGGGGTGGGCCATGATGATCGGCATGTCGGGGAAGTCGGCGGCGACCTCGTCGAGGCAGACGGGGTTGGAGTACTTCAGGAGGATCCCGCCGCCGCCGCGCTGGCCCGACCCGACGGCGGTCTGGCCGGTGTGGAAGACGGCCGGCAGCCCGTGCTCGGCGATGACCTCGTAGAGCGGGTAGGCCATCCGGTCGTCGGGGAAGAAGTGCTGCAGGCTGGGGTGGAACTTGAAGCCCGCGACCTCGAACTCGTCGATCAGCCGTCGCGCCATGGCCACGCCCTCGGCCCCGCGGTGGGGGTCGACGCTCGCGAAGGGGATGAGCGTGTCGCGCTCGGCCTGCGCGAGCTCGAGGATCTCCTCGTTGGTCACCGGCCCGTCCCAGCGCACGCTGTCGACCATGAAGGCCACGCACGCCATCTTGCGCTCGCGGTAGTAGGCCGCCAGCTCGGGCACGGTGAGCAGCGCATCGGAGCCGAAGACCTTGGCCACCGCGGCCTCGGGCGAGTCCTCCGGGAAGCCGCGGCCGTCCTGCGAGGCCTGCACGTGGGTGTGCACGTCGATGGCGACGAGGGCGTCGAGATCGATCACGCGCGGCAGTGTATGCGTCAGCGAAGTGGTTGCGCGCGCAACTACCTGCTATCGTGTCCGACATGGAACTTGGAGTGGCCACCTTCGCCGATCTCAGCTCGGGCATCAGCCCCGAGCAGCGCATGCGCAACCTCATGGAGGAGGTCCGGCTGGCCGACCAGCTCGGCCTCGACGTGTTCGCCATCGGCGAGCACCATCGCGAGGACTTCCTCATCTCCTCGCCGGCCATCCCGCTGGCCGCGGCGGCCGTCACCACCGAGAGGATCCGGCTCTCGAGCGCGGTCACCGTGCTGAGCTCCGACGACCCGGTGCGCGTGTTCCAGGACTTCGCCGAGGTCGACCTGCTCTCGGGCGGTCGCGCGGAGATCATGGCCGGCCGCGGCTCGTTCATCGAGTCCTTCCCGCTCTTCGGCTACGACCTCAAGGACTACGACGAGCTGTACGCCGAGAAGCTCGACCTGCTCCTGAAGCTGCGCGACGACGTCCACGTGACGTGGGCGGGCCGCCACCGCGCCCCGCTCGACAACGCGGGCGTGTGGCCGCGCCCGGCGCAGGAGCAGCTGCCGGTGTGGGTCGCCGTCGGCGGGTCGCCGCAGTCGATCGTGCGCGCCGGCACGCTGGGCCTGCCCCTCGTGCTCGCCATCATCGGCGGCCAGCCCGAGCGCTTCGTGCCGCTGGTCGACCTCTACCGCGAGGCGGCGACCGCCGCCGGCCACGGGCCCGACAAGACGCCCGTCGCGATCAACACCCACGCCTTCGTCGGCGCGACCTCCGCGCAGGCCGACGCGGCCTTCGCCGCGCCCTACCTGGCGATGATGAACCGCATCGGGCGCGAGCGCGGCTGGCCGCCCTCGGGCCAGGCGGAGTACGAGGCCCTGCGCTCGCCGCGCGGCGCCGTGGCCGCCGGCTCGCCCGAGCAGGTCGCCGAGAAGATCCTCTTCGAGCACGAGCTCTTCGGCCACCAGCGCTACATCGGCCAGATGAGCGTCGGGGCGGTCGAGCATCGCGACGTGCTGCGCTCCATGGAGCTCTTCGGCACCGAGGTGGCGCCGCTGGTGCGCGCCGAGGTGGCGCGCCGCGAGGATCAGGCGCGCGCCGCGGCGTAGGCCACGAAGGCCGCGATCGCGGTCGGGTCGAGCAGCGCGTCGGTGCTGGCGACCTCCTCGGCGCGCGCGCCGAGCAGGATGCGCTTGACCGGGGCCTCGAGCTTCTTGCCCGTCATCGTGCGCGGCACGGCCGGCACGGCGACGATGGCGTCGGGCACGTGGCGCGGCGAGAGCTGTGAGCGCAGCGCGCCCGCGATGCGCCCGCGCAGCTCGTCGTCGAGCTCGCGCTCGCCGTCCAGCGCGACGAAGAGGATGAGCTCGCCGGCGCCGCCCTCGTCGTCCTCGCGGTGCACGACCAGGCTGTCGGCCACCTCCGGGATCTCCTCGACCACGGCGTAGAGCTCGCTCGTCCCGATGCGCACGCCGCCGCGGTTGAGGGTCGCGTCGGAGCGCCCGGTGATGACGCAGCTGCCGCGCTCGGTGAAGAGGATCCAGTCGCCCTGGCGCCACACGCCCGGATAGAGGTCGAAGTAGGAGGAGCGGTAGCGCTCGCCGTCGTGGTCGTTCCACAGGCGCACGGGCATCGAGGGCATCGGCTCGGTGATCACCATCTCGCCCAGCTCGCCGACCACCACGTTGGCGTCGGCGTCGAAGGCCTTGACGTCGGCGCCCAGGCAGCAGCCCGAGATCTCGCCGTCGTAGACGGGCAGCATGAAGCTGCCCGAGACGAACGCGCCGCAGATGTCGGTGCCGCCGCTGCCGTTGAGGGCCAGGACGTCGGGGCCGAGCTGCTCGTAGACGTAGTGATAGCCCTCGCTCGGAAGGGGCGAGCCGGCGAAGCCCAGGGCGCGGATGCTGCGCAGGTCGTAGTCGCGGCCGACCTGCAGACCTGCCTTGCGGCATGCCATGAGGAAGGTCGGTGCGACGCCCATGAAGCGTCGGCTGGGTCTCCTCGGCCAGCCGCCACTGGAACGAGAGGTCCGGCCACATCGGGTCGCCGTCGATCATCACGATCGATGCGCGCACGAGCAGCGCGGAGACGAGCGCGTTCCACATCATCCACGCGGTGGTGGAGAACCACAGCAGGCGCCCGCCGGGCTTGAGGTCCCAGCCCAGGCCGACGCCCTTGAAGTGCTCGATGAGCTGCCCGCCGTGGCCGTGCACGATGGCCTTCGGCAGCCCGGTGGTGCCCGACGAGAAGAGCACGTAGACCGGATGGTCGAAGGGGACGGGCTCGAAGCCGGGCTCGGCGGGCCCGGCCAGCAGGTCGCCCCACGAGACGGCGTCGGGAAGCTCGTTCTCGCCGTAGGGGACGTGCACGACGTGCTCGACGGTCGGCAGGCCGCCGCGGATCTCGGCCACCTGCTCGCGGCGGTCGACCGCGCGGTCGCGGTAGGTGTAGCCGCCGATGGCGAGCAGCACCTTGGGCTCGATCTGGCCGAAGCGCGCCAGCACGCTGCGCGCGCCGAACTCCGGCGCGCACGCCGCCCACGTCGCCCCGAGGCTGGCGGCGGCCAGGAAGGCGACCAGCGTCTCGGGGATGTTGGGCAGGTACGCCGCGACGCGGTCGCCGGGGCCGACGCCCAGGCGCCGCAGCCCGGCGCGCGCGAGCGCGACCTGCTCGCGCAGCTCGCCGAAGGTCAGCTCGATCGGCTCGCGGGTCTGCGAGCGCGCGACGACGGCCACGCGGTCGGCGTCCTCGTCGGTCCCCAGCGCGTGCTCGGCGTAGTTCAGGCGCGCGCCGGGGAACCACTCGGCGCCGGGCATCCCGCGCGCGCCGAGCACGCGCTCGTAGGGCGCGTGCGCGCGCACGCCGAAGAAGTCCCACACCGAGCCCCAGAAGCCCTCGAGGTCGTCGATCGACCATCGCCACAGCGCGTCGTAGTCCGCGAAGTCGTGCCCGCGCTCGTCGCGCAGCCAGTTCAGATAGCGCCCGATCTCGGTCGTCTCGCGCACGTCCGCGGGCGGGGTCCAGAGCACGTCGCCGATCACGGGCGGCATGTTCGCATGCGGGGTAGCCTGCTGACAGGTACCCGAAGACAGCCAGGAGGCGAGGGACTGTGAAGGCGGCGCGGCTGCACAGCTACCACGAGCGCTTGAAGCTCGATTCCATCGACGAGCCCACGGCCAGCGGGCCGCTCGACGTCGTCGTGCGCATCGGCGGCGCCGGGCTGTGCCGGACCGACCTGCACATCATCGAGGGCCAGTGGGCCGAGAAGAGCGGCGTGACGCTGCCCTACACCCTGGGCCACGAGAACGCCGGATGGGTGCACGAGGTCGGCTCCGCGGTGAGCAACGTGGAGGTCGGCGACGCGGTCATCGTGCACCCGCTGATCACCTGCGGGCTGTGCCGGGCGTGTCGCGCGGGCGACGACATGCACTGCGAGACCGGCGCCTTCCCGGGCATCGACACCGACGGCGGCTTCGCCGAGCTGCTGAAGACCAACGCACGGGCCGTGGTCAAGCTCGACCCCGCCATCGCACCTCAGGACGTCGCCGCCCACGCCGACGCCGGTCTCACGGCCTACCACGCCGTCAAGAAGGCGGCCGCCATCCTCGAGCCGGGGACGCGCGCCGTGGTCATCGGCGCCGGCGGGCTCGGGCACATCGGCATCCAGTGCCTGAAGGCGCTGACCGCCGCCGAGATCATCGTCGTCGATCCGCTCGAGCCCGCGCTCGAGCTGGCCCGCGGCCTCGGCGCCGACCAGACGGTCGAGGTCCGCGACGGCTACGTCGACACGGTGCTCGAGATGACCGACGGCAAGGGCGCCGAGGCGGTCGTCGACTTCGTGGGGGAGAAGGGGGCTACGGCGGACGGCGTCGCCATGCTGCGCGACGGCGGCTCGTACTACGTGATCGGCTACGGCGAGAACCTCGACATCCCCACGATCGACATCATCTCGCGCGAGATCAACTTCGTCGGCAACCTCGTCGGCACCTACAACGACCTCGCCGAGCTGATGACGCTGCAGGCCCAGGGCAAGGTGACCCTGCACACCAACGCCTATCCGCTCCAGGCGATCAACGACGCGCTCGACGACCTCGACCACGGGCGCGTGCGGGGGCGCGGGATCCTGGTGCCCGAGGCGGCAGCCGCCTGACCGCGGTGGCCACGGTCGACGGGCTCCACGTCGAGGTCGCCGACCTGCCGGGCGACGGCGACCGCCGGGCGCTCGTGCTCCTGCACGAGGGGCTCGGATCGGTGGGGCTGTGGCGCGGCTTCCCCCAGGCCCTGCGCGCGGCGACCGGGCGGCGCGTGGTGGCCTTCTCGCGCTTCGGCCACGGCCGCTCGGACCCGCCCCGCACGCCGCGCACCCCGGCCTTCTTCCACGAGGAGGCCCACGACGTCCTGCCCGCGCTGCTGGCGCAGCTCGACGCGCCCGAGCCGCTGCTCGTCGGCCACAGCGACGGCGCCTCGATCGCGCTCGTGCACGCGGCGCGCCACCCGGTCAGCGGCCTGGCCCTCCTCGCCCCGCACGTCTTCCTGGAGGACTCGATGGTCCCGCCGATCCGCGTCACGCTCCGGGACTTCGAGGAGGGCGAGCTGCGCGCGCGCCTGGCCCGCCACCACGACGACCCCGACGCCGCCTTCCACGGCTGGTGCGACGTCTGGCTCGATCCCGCCATGCGCGACTGGAGCCTCGAGCCCGACGCCGCCGAGGTCGCGGCGCCCACGCTGCTCATCCAGGGCGCCGAGGACGAGTACGCGAGCCTCGCGCACCTCGATCGCATCGAGGCCCGCGTGCGCGGTCCGGTGCGCCGGCTCGTCGTGCCCGGCGGGCACAGCCCGCACCTCGAGCAGGCCGACGCCGTCGTCGCGGCGATCGCCGACTTCGGGGCGGCCCTGCCGTAGCCGGCCCGCCCCGGGTACGGGTCAGGTCTGGGCGATCTCGCAGTTGCTGACGGTGTCGCCCGCGTACTTGACGAAGCGGTCGATGCCGAAGCCGCAGTCGATCGTGTCGCCCTCGTCGCCGCCGTCGATGAAGTCGCGGCCGAACCCGCCGCTGATCGTGCTGGTGCCGTTCTGCGAGACGATCCGGTCGTCGCCGAAGCCGCCGGTCAGCTGGGCCACGACGGCCAGCGGTCCGGTCGAGATCCGATCGTCGCCGAGCCCGCCGTCGATCAGGCCCATGTCGGTGCCCTGGTCGGCCGTGATCGTGTCGTCGCCCAGGCCGCCGTAGGCCGCCGAAACGGCGGGGTTGACGAAGTTGGTCAGCGTGATGTCGTCGTCGCCGAGGCCGCCGTCGACGGTGCCCGACGCCGCGATGGCGGTGATCGAGTCGCGGCCGAGGCCGCCGTGGACGTCGACGCTCCCGCCGAAGTTGGGGCGCACGGTGATGGTGTCGTCGCCGAGTCCGCCGTCGACGTCGGCGCCGGACTGGGGAAAGTCGCCGATGGTGTCGTTTCCTGCGCCGCCGTCGATGGCGATGCGGCCGAAGCTGAACTTGAACGCACGGGCGACGTCGTTGCGGTCGGCCAGCGTCATGACGACGTCCTGGTCTCCGAAGCCCCCGGGCAGCGGGCAGGATGCCTCGTGGGGCGTGACCTGGGTGCAGCCGTTGCCGGCGTGGATGATCGAGCCGGAGTCGGTGACCGTCGTCTGCCCGCCGCCGTCGCGCAGGTCGACGTTGTTGGCCTCGCCCTTGGCGGCGTCGAAGCGCAGGACGCCGCCGCCGTCGACCGCGAGCGTCGATGCCGACGCGGTGGCGGCCAGCGCAAGCGTGCCGACGATGGCCAGGACTGAGATCGAACCGATGGGGCGCACTGGACCCTTCCCCTCTTCCACCCGTTGCCTTGCCTTCACCGTATGGCCCGTCCACGCGCCACGTCCTAGCCGTTCGGACTGGATATCGTCGCCCGCGATGCACCACCTGGAGGCGCTTCTCGATGCTCGTCGCTGAGGCGGTCGGCCGCGCGCTGGCGGCGACGGGCGTGGACACCGTCTTCGGGCTCATGGGCAGCGGCAACCTCGCCGTCACCAACGCCCTGCGCGACGCCGGCGCGAGCTGCTACGGGGCGCGCCACGAGACCGGCGCCGTCTGCATGGCCGACGGCTACGGGCGAGTGAGCGGTCGCCTCGCCGCGTGCAGCGTCCACCAGGGGCCGGGGCTGACGAACGCGGTCACCGGGCTGACCGAGGCGGCCAAGAGCCGAACGCCGCTCATCGTGCTGGCGGCGGAGATGCCCAGCGCGGCGGTGCGCTCGAACTTCCGCATCGATCAGGTGGGCCTGGTCGAGGCGGTCGGGGCGACGGCCGAGCGCGTGCACGGCCCGGCCACGGCGATGGCCGACGTCGCCCGCGCGGTGCGCCGCGCGCGCGTCGAGCGCCGCGCCGTGGTGCTCATGCTGCCGCTCGACGTGCAGGCGGCCGAGTGCCCCGACGGCGCGGCGCCCCCGGACGGCCCGGCGCTGGCACCGCCGCGCCCGGCCGAGTCGGCGGTGACGGCGCTCGCCGACCTGCTGGCCGGCGCGCGGCGCCCGGCCATCATCGCCGGCCGCGGCGCCGTGCTCGCGGGCGCCGGGCCCGCGCTGCGGGCGCTGGGCGAGCTCACCGGCGCGCTGCTGGCCACCAGCGCGGTGGCCAACGGGCTGTTCGCCGGCGACCCCTACGACCTGGGCATCTCGGGCGGCTTCGCGAGCCCGCTGGCCGCGCAGCTGTTGGGGGACGCCGACGTGGTGGTCGCCTTCGGCGCCGCGCTGAACCAGTGGACGACGAGCCACGGGAAGCTGCTGGCGCGCGACGCGGCCGTCGTGCAGGTCGACCTCGACGAGGAGGCGATCGGCGCCCACCGGCCGGTGGCGCTGGGGGTGGTCGGCGACGCCGCGGCGACCGCCGAGGCGCTGGTGGCGGCGCTCGCGGGCCGCGCGCCGGCCGGCGCCGCGCGCCGCACGCCCGAGCTGGCGGCGCAGATCGCCGCCCGGCGCTGGCGCGACGAGCCCTACGACGAGAGCGCGACGGCCGGCGTGCTCGATCCGCGCACGCTGAGCATCGCGCTCGACGACCTGCTGCCGACCGAGCGCACCGTCGTCGTCGACTCCGGCGCCTTCATGGGCTGGCCGTCGATGTACCTGCGCGTGCCCGACGCCGCGGGCTTCGTCTTCCCGCAGGCCTTCCAGTGCGTCGGCCTCGCCCTGGGCAACGCGATCGGGGCGGCGGTCGCGCGGCCCGACCGCCTGACGGTGGCCGCGCTGGGCGACGGCGGCGCGCTCATGTCGCTGCCCGAGCTCGAGACGCTCGGGCGCCTGGGCCTGCCGCTGCTCGTCGTCATCTACGACGACGCCGCCTACGGCGCCGAGGTCCACCACTTCGCCCCGATGGGCGAGGCCGTCGACCTCGCGCAGTTCCCCGACACGGACTTCGAGGGGCTGGCGCGCGCGGCCGGCTGCCACGGCCTCACCGCGCGCTCGCTCGACGATCTCGGCGCCCTGCGCGAATGGCTCGCGGCGCCCGACCGGCCCTTCGTGCTCGACGCGAAGGTCGATCCCGCGATCTGCGGCGCCTGGCTCGAGGAAGCCTTCAGACACTGACCGAGGAGGACGAACCCATGCCCCTGCTCACCGATCTGGTCGACGCCCTGCAGTCGGGCTCCGCGCGGGTCGTCGACCTCACGCAGCCGCTCAGCGAGCGCACGCCGGTGCTCGTGCTGCCCGAGCCGTTCGCCAACACGCCGGGGCTCAGCCGCCGCGAGCTCAGCCGCTACGACGACCGCGGCCCGGCGTGGGCGTGGGACGTCCTGGAGATCGGCGAGCACGTCGGCACGCACTTCGACGCGCCCATCCACTGGATCACCGGCCGCGACGGCGAGGACGTCGCCAGCGTGCCGCCCGCACGGCTGGTCGGCCCCGCCGTCGTCATCGACAAGTCCGCCGAGGCCGCGCAGGACCCCGACTACCTGCTGACCGTCGACCAGGTGCGCGCGTTCGAGGCCGAGCACGGCGCGATCCCCGAGGGCGCCTGGCTGCTGCTGCGCACGGGCTGGGACGCCCGCGCCCACGATCAGGACGCCTTCCTCAACGTCAGCGACGGCCAGCCGCACACGCCCGGCATCGACGCCGAGTGCGCGCGGTGGCTGGCGCAGGAGAGCCCGGTCGTGGGAGTGGGCGTGGAGACCGTCGGCACCGACGCGGGCGCCGCCGGCGGCTTCGACCCGCCCTTCCCGGTGCACCACTTCGTGCTCGGCGCCGGCAAGTACGGCCTCACGCAGCTGGCCAACCTCGCCGAGCTCCCGCCGGTCGGCGCCGTGATCATCGTGGCGCCGCTGAAGCTCGCGGGCGGGACCGGCAGCCCGACGCGGGCGCTGGCGCTGGTCGGCGCCTGACCCCGGGGGTTCGAACGTCGGTCCTACCCCCTGTAGAGGGGGGAAGACCGACGTTCGACCCGCTCGAGCGCCGTGCGCCGGCGCGCGAGCTGACCGGCTAGCAGGTCATCAGGTAGTCGTCGGCCGCCGACGGGGAAGACCCGCGGCAGGCGACCCATGCGGCCGCGCTCGGCGCGCTTGAGCCTGCGCGCGCGCTGGGCGAGGTCGAAGGCCACCTCGCCGCTGAGCCGGAACGGGTCGGCGATCAGGTGGCCGTCGTCGAGCGAGATCGCCGCCCACAGCTCCTGGCCGACCTCGGCGAGCAGGACGACGCCGCGCGGCGGGCGGCTCTCGTCGAGCTGGGCGAGGCGGGCGATCGGGCTTGCGTCGTCGGGCGTCGCCCAGCGGATGGTCAGGCGGCGCCCGCCGCCGTGCGGCGCGCGCTCGGCGCCGGTCGCGGGGTCCTTCACCGGCCCTCTGAGGAGCCTCCACCATGCTTGTGCTGACATGCCCACATGGTGCTCTGAGGCGCCCGATCGCACATCGGGCAAATGGAGCACGTTCGCGCCCCTGAGGGCCTTACCCGTGCGCTTATCCCGCGGCGGTGGCGCGCAGGTAGGTGAGGACGGCCGCCACGCGCCGATCCGCGCCCTCGTCGCGCAGGTCGAGCTTGTCGAAGATCTGGTCGACCTCGGACTGCACCGCCTCCCGCGTGGTCTGCAGGCGCTCGCCGATGGCCTCGTCGGAGAGGCCCTCGGCGATGAGCCCGAGGACCTCGCGCTCGCTCCCGGAGAGCTGGGCCAGCGGGCCGCCGGCCCCGGCCCCGCGGGTGACCAGGCGCTCGACGATCTCCGGGTCCACGACGCAGCCGCCGTTGGCCACCCTGCGCACCGCGTCGAGCAGCGTCTCGATCTCGCCGACGCGGTCCTTGATCAGGTAGCCGCGCCGCGCCTCCTGGCCCTCCACGAGGCGCAGGGCGTAGGCGAGCTCCAGGTACTGGGAGAGCACGAGGACGCCGACCTCCGGGTACTCGCGGCCGATGTGCTCGGCGGCGACGAGGCCCTCGTTGGTGCCGGTCGGCGGCATGCGGATGTCGACGAGGGCGACGTCGGGGCGGTGGCGCTCGATCTCGCGGTAGAGCGACTCGGGATCGGTGGCGAGGCCCGCCACGTGGACGCCGCACTCGCGCAACAGCGCGGCGACGCCGTCGCGCACGATCGCCGAGTCGTCGGCGATGACCACGCGGATGGGGCCGCGATCCTCGCGCTGCCAGTGCGCCGCGAGCACGAGGTGGCGTCCGCGCAGGCCGCGCAGCTCGACCTCGCGGCTCTCCTCGAACCAGATCTCCTCCTCGAGGTCGGCGTCGGTCTCGGCCAGCTCGCGCACGATCCCCGAGACCAGCACCTCGCCGCCGTGGGCCAGGTCGGCGATGCGCGCCGCCTTGACCACCGTGCGCCCGTGGAGGTCGTCCTCGAGCGCCACCGGCTCGCCGGTGTGCATCCCCATGCGCACGCGCAGGTCGGGCGCGGTGGTGAGCGGCAGCGCGCGCTGGACGTCGACCGCGCAGCGCAGCGCGGCGTTGGCGCTCGGGAAGGCGAGCAGGTGGCCGTCGCCGAGCGCCTTGACCAGCGTGCCCCCGTGCGTGTCCAGACGGCTGCCGAGCAGCTCCTCGTACTCGGCGAGGGCCTTCATCCAGCGCGCCTGGCCGAGGCGCTCGAGCAGCGCGGTCGAGCCCTCGACGTCGGCGAAGATGACGGTGACCGTAGCCCCGGCGATTCCAGCCACCCTCCCATCCTGACGGATCAGGGCACCGGCGACGAAGGGGTGACGGGACGGCGTGCCACGCCGCTGCGCGTCCCGGCCTCGGCCACCGCGGCGGCGACCGCCTCGGCCACGTCGCGGTTGAACACGCTGGGGATCACGTAGTCGGCGTGCAGCTCGTCGTCGCTGATGACGCCCGCGATGGCGCGCGCCGCCGCGAGCTTCATCTCCTCGTTGATCGTGGTCGCGCGGATGTCGAGCGCACCGCGAAAGACGCCGGGGAAGGCGAGGACGTTGTTGATCTGGTTGGGGTAGTCCGAGCGCCCGGTGGCCATGATCGCGACGTCGTCGCGGACCTCCTCGGGCTGGATCTCGGGGACGGGGTTGGCCATCGCGAAGACGATCGGGTCGCGGGCCATGCTGCGCACCGCCGCGGCCGACACCGCGCCGGGCCCCGAGACGCCCACGAGCACGTCGGCGCCGCGCAGGATGTCGTTGGCCATGCCGCGCTCGTCGCCGGGGTTCGTGCGCGCCGCGAGCGCCGCGCGCTCGGGATCGAGGCCCGGGCGCCCGGCGTACAGCGCGCCCTCGATGTCGCACACCACGAGGTTCTGCACGCCGTGGGCGAGGATGATCTCGGCGCACGCGACCCCGGCGGCGCCCGCGCCGACGACCACCACCTTGATCTCGCCGGCGTTCTTGCCGACCACCCGCAGCGCGTTGACCAGCGCGGCGAGGACGACGATGGCGGTCCCGTGCTGGTCGTCGTGGAAGACCGGGATGTCGAGCTCGGCGCGCAGGCGGCGCTCGATCTCGAAGCAGCGCGGCGCCGCGATGTCCTCGAGGTTGATCCCGCCGAAGCCGGGCGCGACGGCCTTGACGAAGGCGACGATCTCGTCGGCGTCCTTGGTGTCCAGGCACAGCGGGAAGGCGTCGACGCCGGCGAACTGCTTGAAGAGCATCGCCTTGCCCTCCATCACGGGCATGGCGGCCGCCGGCCCGATGTCGCCCAGCCCCAGCACCGCGGTGCCGTCGGTCACGACCGCGACCGCGTTGCCCTTGATGGTCAGCGTCCACGCCTTGGCGGGGTCGTCGTGGATCGCGGCGGACACGCGCGCCACCCCCGGCGTGTAGGCCATCGAGAGGTCGTCGCGGGTGGTGATGGGGACCTTCGGATCGACGACGATCTTGCCGCCGCGGTGCATGAGGAAGGTGCGGTCCGAGACGCTCTGGACCGAGACGCCCTCGAGCTCCTCGATGGCCGCCACCACGGCCTCGCCGTGGGCCACGTCGGCGCAGGCGACGGTCACGTCGCGCACGACCCGCCCGTCGTCGACGCGCACGAGGTCGATCGCGCCGAGGATCGCGCCGGTGTCGCCGATCGCGCGCGGCCACCCGGGCGAACGACCCCGCGGTGTGGGGCAGCTGCACGCGGATGGTGACGCTGTAGGAGGCCGACGGCTGCGGGCCGGTGCTCACAGCGCGCCGAGGACCTTGGGTGCGACCTGCTTCTTGCGGCTCATGACGCCGGGCAGGTCGAGCGCGCCGTCGTCGAGGTCGTGCCCGAAGGCGCGCTCGAGCGGAACGGGATCGCCCGCCACGAGCATCTTGGTGTTCCTGGCGAGGATGTCGGTCACCATCAGCGCGCACAGAAGGTAGTCCTTGGCCTCGCGCAGGCGCTCGAGCGCCTCCTGCAGCTCGTCGCGGCGATCGAGGATCTGCAGCCCGACGGTCTCGATCTGCGCGATGCAGATCGTCCGGCCCTCGCCGACCGTGTACTCCTTGGCGTCGCGGCGCACGATGTCGTCCGCGTCCACGCTCGACACGTCGGAGGTCTCCTCGAACATCTCGCGCCCGAAGTCGGTGGCGTCGATCGCCAGCACGCGCTCGAGGTACTCGACGACGGCGTTGTCGCGCTCGGTCGTCGTGGGCGAGTTGAGGATCACGGTGTCCGACAGCACGGCGCCCGAGCAGCATCGTCGCCGTCGGCGGGCGTGGGCTCCATGCCGTTCTGGCGGAAGCGCTCGACGACCAGCGTCGCGGTCGAGCCGACCGGGTCGAAGGTCGCGGTGACCGGGACCTTCGTCTCGATCGAGCCGATGTGGTGGTGGTCGAGGATCTCGACGATCTCGGCCTGCTCGACGCCGGGCAGCGCTCTGGGCCTCCTCGGCGTGGTCGACGAGCAGGATGCGCCGCGGCTCGGGGTCGGCGAGCTCGGCCTGGGTGATGAGCCCCACGGGCCGCCGGCGGCCGTCGACGGCGATCGCGGCGCGGTAGTCCATCGCGTTGATGTCCTCGGCGACGTCGGCCAGCACGTCGTCGGGGCGCACGGTCAGGGGCTCGGCGTTCATGAGCGCCCGGCACGGGGCCGAGAGGGTGACCATGCGGCTCGTGACGTAGCTGTCCAGCGGCGAGCAGACGACGGTCGTGCCGTGCTCGCGGGCGAGGGCGAGCACCTCCTCGGACGGCGTCGTGCCGTTGCTCGTGACCAGCAGCGCGATGCCGAGCTCGACCGCGCGGCGCTGGGCGTCGGGGCGGTCGCCGACGACGACGACGTCGCCCTCGCGGATCTCGCCCGGCAGCGACGTCGACGGCCATGGCCAGCACCCACACCCGCCCGGCGATCTCGCGCTCCTCGCCCGCGACGAGCCGCCCCTCGGTGACCTCGACGATCGCCTCGACCGAGGCGGCGGCGTCGGACAGGCTCGTCGCCTCGCGCGACTCGCGGATGTAGCGGCGGGCCAGCGTGCGCTCGGTCATCACGCCGGTCAGGGCGCCGTCGTCGTCGACGATCGGCATGAGCTCGAGGTCCTCGCGCGCCATCGCTTGCCCGACGCGGCGGATGGGCTCGCGGTGGCTGGCCGACGGGAAGCTCTCGCGCATGACGTCGCGCACGCGCAGCATGATGTGGGGCAGGAACTCGGGCTCCTGGGCGCCGGCGCGCTCCAGCACCCACGCGGTCTGCGCGTTGACGTCGCCCAGGCGCACGGGGACGTAGTCGTGGCGCGGGTCCAGCCGCCGCTTGAGCTCCGCGTAGCCGATCGCCGACGCGATCGAGTCGGTGTCCGGGTTGCGGTGACCCGTCACGTAGATGGTCGACACGCCCGCCATTGTTCACGGCTCGACCAGTCCGCGCCTGATCGCATAGCGCGTGAGCTCGACGCGGTCGCGCATTCCGAGCTTCTCGAGGATGTGGCTGCGGTGGTGCTCGACGGTCTTCCTGGCGATGACCAGCACGTCGGCGATCTCGTCGCTCGTGTGGCCTTCGGCGACGAGCTTGACGATCTCGACCTCGCGCGGGGTGAGCGGATCGGTCGGCGTCGCCTCGCCGCGGCTCGCGCGGTCGAGGTAGTCGCGGATGAGCGCCGCGACGGCGGCGGGGTAGAGGAAGGGCTCGCCGCGCATGGCCGCGCGGCAGGCCTCGACCAGGTCGCGGTCGGCGGCGCTCTTGAGCACGTAGCCCGACGCGCCGGCCTTGAGAGCCTCGAAGAAGTACTGCTCGCTGTCGTACATCGAGAGCATCAGCGTGCGCAGCTCGGGCCGCCGGCGCTTGAGCTCGCCCGCCGCCTGAAGCCCCGTCTGCCCGGGCATCGCGACGTCGAGGATCGCCAGGTCGACATCGAGCTCGAGCGCCTTGGCCACGGCCTCGCGCCCGTCGCCGGCCTCCCCGACGACCGCGAGGTCGGGCTGGGCGTCGAGCACCATGCGCAGGCCGCGCAGGACGACCGGGTGGTCGTCGGCGAGCAGGATCCTCGTCGTCAGCGGGGCGCTCACGGCGGGCCCTCGGGGAGCGGGACGTCGAGGCGCACCTCGGTCCCGCCGGTCGGATCCGAGGAGATCGTCAGGCGCGCACCGATCTGCAGCGCGCGCTCCTGCATGCCGGCGATGCCGGCGCCGCCGGGCGTCGCGATCGGCGGGCAGGCCGCGGCCGTCGTCGCGCACGACCAGGCGCAGGCCGCCGTCGACGTGGCGCAGGGCGACGAGCACCTGCGAGGCCCCGGCGTGGCGCATCACGTTGGTCAGGCTCTCCTGGGCGACGCGGTAGACCACGAGCTCGACCTCGGGGCTCACCGCGTCCTCGAGGTCGAGCTCGCGCTCGACGCGCATGCCGTTGTGGGCCGCCGTCGCGGTGCACAGCGAGCGCAGGGCGCTCTGCAGGCCGAGGTCGTCGAGCACCTCCGGGCGCAGCTCGCGGGCGATGCGGCGCACGTCGTCGAGGCTGCGGCGCACGGCCTCGCGGGCCGCGGCGAGCTGGGCCGCGTCGTGCTCGCCGGCCCGCCCGGACGCGTGCTCGAGCTCGAGCACGACGCCGGTGAGGACCTGGCCCACCTCGTCGTGCAGCTCGCGCGCGATGCGCTGGCGCTCGGCCTCCTGGGCCAGCAGCGCCCGGCGCCCGCTCTCGCGCCGCTCGCTCTCGAGCCGGTCGAGCATGTCGTTGAAGGCCGCCGTCAGCGCGGCGACGTCGGTGTCGGTGCCGCGGATGGCCAGCCGCCGCCCGGGCTCGAGCGGCTCGACGGAGCGCATCGTCGCGGTGAGCCGGCGCAGGGGCGCGATGACCTCGCGCAGCAGCAGCATGTTGAGGATCACCGAGCCCACGAAGCCGACGATCAGGATCACGGCCTGCGTGTCGGTCACGGGAGAGCTGATCTCGATCGGCGAGAAGAGCAGCAGCAGCGTGGCGATCGCGAGCACGACCGCGTTGGCGAGCAGGACGCGCATGAACAGCGACATCGCGCCCGAAGCATGCCGGATGGGAGACGTCCCCACCGCAAGATCGGTATTGGCCCCCATAGGCGCGAGGGCCGGTCCGCGCCACGATGGCCCGATGCTCGAGACCTTCGCCCTCCGACTGCGGACGTGGTGGCACCGCGACGAGCTCGACGAGCAGCTCGAGCACGGCGCTCAGCCCGGGATCGGCGCGGACACCCCGCTCGCGTGCCGCGCCGCCCAGCTGCACCGGCGCTCGACCCGCAACGCGCTGGCCGCGGCGCTCGAGGACGCCGTGCGCGAGGCGCACAAGGCGTGGTCGGTCAGCGCGCGGCTCCCGCTCGCGCGCGCCGAGGTCCGCGTGTGCGCCGACGACCTCGTCGCGCTCGCGCTGCGCCTGCGCGCCGACGACCCCATCGACGTCAGGGGCGCCGCGATGGTGGCCCGGCTGGTCCTCAACGGCACGAGCCCGCTCTACGGCGACGCGCCGGTCACGCTGCGCTTCGCCGCGCGCTCGGCGCGCCTGGCGCTCGACCCGCCCGTCCTGACGCGAAGGGACCTGTCCGAAGTCACCTAGCTGCCCCGAGCCAGCTTCCCTCGACATCCGCTGGGCTCTCACTCGCCACGCGGGGGCGGCGCAAGCCGCCCCCGCGCCGGCGACGCCGTCAGTCTCAGCTCGAGCGTGGTAGCTCGGCGAGCCGGTGGACGGCGCCGAGCCCGAGGGCGGCGCGGCGCCCGAGGGCGGCGCCTGCGGGGCGCCGCTCGGGCGCGTGGCCTGCATCGCCGCCCGGACCTTGGCCTCGGAGAGGCCGAGCGCCTTGGCCAGCGCCGCGGCGGGATCGGTCGCACCCTGCCCACCGGCTCCGGGCGCGGGCGGCCGCGCGGCCTGCATGGCCTTCTGCAGCTCGGAGGTCGAGACGCCGAGCGCCTTGGCCAGCGCCGAGAGGTCGGGGGCGCCGGCGCGCGCTCCCGCCGGCTGCCCGGACTGCGACTGGCCGCCGGCGGCCTGGGCGCTCGACGGCGATGACGTGGCGGCAGTGCCGCCGCAGCCGGCGGCCGCGGCGAGCAGGCCGGTGGCGCCGACGATGACGGCGACCCTGCGGATTCTCGGTGAGGACATGACCGCAGGGTCGGCGCGCGCCCCGAGGTTTCGCTGGAGGGCTCCCGAGAGTTCGCTGAGAGGGTGGGAAGCGCGGTGCGCCGGGCGCGTCTTGACCCGACATGCTCATCGAACGCGAACCCGCCACCTTCTCGCTCTCGCACTCCGCCGGCCCTCGCGACGTACAAGATCCCGCGCTACTGGAAGCTCGTCGACCAGTTCCCCATGACGATCACCGGCAAGGTGCAGAAGTTCGTCATGCGCGAGATGGCCGCGGCGGAGCTGCCCGGCGTCTGACAGGATGGGCGCCGATGGGCGCGACCGAGGCGCACACGGGCGAGCTCGCCGCCGGCGTGGCCCGGCTGGGCACGGAGACGGCGTTCTCCGTGCTCGCGCGGGCGCGCGCGATGGAGCGCGCCGGACGCGACGTCATCCACCTGGAGATCGGCGAGCCCGACTTCGACACGCCGGCGCACATCACCGAGGCCGGGATCGCCGCGCTGCGGGCGGGGGAGACGCACTACTGCCCCGCGGCGGGCATCCCCGAGCTGCGCGAGGCGGCGGCCACCGAGCTGACGCGCACCCGCGGCGTGGACATCGCCCCCGAGCGCGTGCTCGTGGCCAACGGCGCCAAGCCCTTCCTGTTCTTCACCATCCTCGCGACCTGCGAGCCCGGCGACGAGGTCGTCTATCCCGACCCCGGCTTCCCGATCTACGAGTCGGCCATCCGCTGGGTCGGCGCGACGCCCGTGCCGCTGCCGCTGCGCGAGGAGCTCGGCTTCAGCTTCGCGCTCGAGGACCTCGAGGCCCGTCTGAGCGAGCGCACGAAGCTCGTGATCCTCAACTCGCCGCAGAACCCGACGGGCGGCGTCACGCCGCCGGGCGACCTCGCGGCCGCGGCGGACCTCATCCTCCGGACGCAAGCCTGGGTCCTCACCGACGAGGTCTACGCGCGGCTGACCTACGGCGACGCCTTCGCCTCCATCGCCAGCGTGTCCGGGATGCTCGAGCGCACCGTCCTGCTCGACGGCTTCTCGAAGACCTACGCGATGACCGGCTGGCGCTGCGGCTACGCGGCCGTGCCCGACGCGCTCGTCGAGCCGCTGACGCGCTTCTTCGTCAACTCGACCTCGTGCGTGCCGCCCTTCGTCCAGTACGCCGGCGTCGCCGCGCTCACCGGCCCGCAGGACGACGTCGCCGCGATGGTGGCCGAGTTCGCCGCTCGCCGCGACCTCGTCGTCGACGGCCTCAACGCGCTGCCCGGCGTCTCCTGCCTCTCGCCGCGCGGGGCGTTCTACGTCTTCCCCAACGTGGCCGACACGCCCGTGAGCGCCGAGGAGCTGGCCGACCGCCTGCTCGAGGAGGCCGGCGTGGCCGTGCTGGCCGGGACGGCCTTCGGCGCCCAGGGCGCCGACCACCTGCGCCTGTCCTACGCGAACTCGCAGGCGAACCTCACGCGCGCGCTCGAGCGCATGGACGCCTTCCTGCGCGGCCTCTAGCCCTCGAGCCCCGTGGCGTCGTGGGGCGCGCCGACGGGCTTTGACTCCGGCGAGCCGCGCTGGCGCAGGTAGACCGAGAGGATCGCCATCGAGCCGACGGCGAGGAACTCCGACTGCCAGTTCTGCAGCGTGCGGTCCCAGAAGTCGCTGCTGCCCAGGTAGTGCACCCAGCTCACCGTCGCGGCCTGGTGGTCGAGCTGGTTGGCGTTGTAGCCGCTGGCGCCGGCGATCGACTGCGCCAGCCAGCTGCCCAGCCAGATCGTGGTCATGACGATGAGCAGCGAGTTGCCGTAGAGGGCCGTGCGCAGGCCGCCCGCGCGCGCCCAGCGCGGCGAGCGCGCGTCGGCGTGCTCGCCGACCTTCTGGTCCTCGTCGCTCTCCAGGCCGGCCTTGTCGAGCGGCTTGGACTCCGGCGAGCCGCGCTGCAGCAGCCACACCGTGCCGAAGATGTAGAGCGTGAACTGCAGGTACTCCGACTGCCAGTTCTCGGCGACGTCGGCCGCGAACTCCGAGGTCGTCAGGTAGCGCCCGAGCGAGATCGGGGAGCCGTGGTGCAGCAGCTGGTCGTGGTTGAACGACCCGTGGCCGGCGATGGCCTGGCCCGCGAGGCTGGCCAGGAAGATGGTGAGGAAGACGATCGAGAGGCTGTTGTCGCGGACGAAGCGCATCGGCCGCCTCCTAGTGGTGCAGCACGCCGATGGTCACGAAGTACGCGAGGCCCGCGACGACCAGGACCAGGTAGGTGATGAACATCGCGCGCATCAGGACTGCAGCTCGCAGGTGGCCGGCGTGGCGTAGGCGGGGTCGCGGCAGCCCGCCGCGGAGATCCGCCAGCCCTGCGGCGTCGTCTCCAGGTAGACGACGTCGCCGCCGCGCAGCGCGACGGCGGCGTTGGTCGAGTAGACCTCCACGCGCCGCGCCCCGCCCCCGGAGAGCTTCAGATGGGCGATGGCCCGCGCGCACGGCGACGACTGGTCCTGCTCGAGCGCCTGGCGGGCGCCGGCGCTCAGCCACGCGCAGGCGCGCGCGCCGTCGTGCTGCTCGCGCGGCCGCGTAGAAGCTCTCGGCCACCGAGCGCGCGCTGGCCCGGTCGCCCGCGCGCCCGCAGCCGGCGAGCGCGAGGACCGCGACCGCCAAGGGGAGCGCCTGGCGCGTTGCCGTCATCGCGCGGGCCATACCCGGACGGCCGCTCTGCCTACCCGTCAGCGCGGTCCGCGCGCGCCGACGCCGCTGAGGATCTCGCGCGCGCGCAGGCGGCCGTCGCCGCCGGGCTCGAGCGTGGGCGTGGGGGAGCCCGCCTGCGTCCGGATGCCCTCGAGCAGCTCGAGCAGCGTCTCGCCGGCGTCGCGGGTCGGCTGCCAGCCGAGCACCTCGCGCGCCCGCGTGCTGTCCATGAGCGGGACGGCGAGCGCCATGTCGACCCAGCCCGCGCGGCGTCGGGGTCAGGCGCAGATGGAAGGCGGCGGCCGCGCCGCCGCGCAGCACGGGCGCGGGAACGGGGACCGGACGCGCGCGCAGCAGGCGCCCGAGCGCCTCGCCGTCGAGGACCGGCTCGGCGGCGACGTTGAAGGCGCCGCGGGCGTCGCCGACGATGGCGCGCCGGTACGCGTCGGCGACGTCGTCGGCGTGGACGGCCTGGAAGCGCAGGCGTGGATGGCGCGGGACGATCGGGATCCACTTCGGGTGCACCAGCCGGCTGGGCAGGAAGGGTCCCGCGAACAGCCGCCGGATCTCCGACGCGGCGCCGCGCTGGAAGATGAGGCCGGGGCGCAGGCGCACGACGCGGATGTCGGGGTGCGCGCGCTCGAAGGCATCGAGGAGCCACTCGACCTCGGCCTTGTCGCGCGAGTAGAACGACGACGGCACGCCGCCCGTCGGCCACGTCTCGTCGACCCGGCGGTCCTTGGGACCCGGCGAGTACGCGCCGACCGACGAGGCGTAGACGAGCGAACGGACGCCCGCGGCGGCCACCGCCTCCATCACCCGGCGCGACCCGCCGACGTTCACCGCGCGGGTCTGCTCGCGGTCGCGCGAGGGCTGGATCAGCCAGGCCAGGTGCACGACCGCGTCGGCTCCGGCGAGCACCGGCTCGAGCGGATCGGCGACGACGTCGACGGCGCGCCAGACCGTCTTCGCGGATTCCCAGCGGTCGGGCGGCCGCCGCGCGGCGGCGACCACCTCGCCGACAGCCGGCTCGGCCTCGAGCGCGCGCAGCAGCGCAGTGCCCGCGTTGCCCGACGCGCCGAGGACGACGACCCTCATCGCTCAGGAGGGCTCGTTGGGGTCTTCCTGGGCCGCGAGCTCGAGCGATCCGTCGAGCACGGCCTGGAAGTGGCGCTCCTGGATGGGCAGCGCCCACTCGACGAGCTGCTGGACGTCGTCGCGCCGTGCGCGCTCGTTGAGCTTGCGCAGCACCGACCAGTGGCCGACCTCGCCCGCCTCGGCCATGGTCAGGAACTCGAAGCCGTCCAGGGCGTCGGCGTCCTCGCCGAGGTAGGTCTTCATCATCTCGGCGGCCTCGGCCTTCGTCTCCCGGGCCTTGTCGAGAATGGCGGTCTTCTTGCCGTCGATGTCGCCGGCGACCTCGGTGCAGCGCGACTCGGTCTCGTCGGCCTCGTCATGCATGCGCTGCAGCGCCGCGCTCAGATCGGGCTCGTCGGTGAGCGACGAGACCTTGTCGGTGGCGGCCTTCGCCGCCTGAGCCAGCCCGAGCACCTCGGCCAGCTTCTCTTCGAGGACGGTGAGCTCAGCCATGTCGTTGCACTCTCCTGTTCGCGTGGGACTTCCCATCGCACTACCGGATCGCGCGTCGCTCGAACCGCCGGTTTGCGCGAGCGTCAGGCGAAGCGCGGAAGGACCTCGCGCGCCCAGGTGCCGAAGAAGGCGTCGCGCTCGGGTCCGATCTGCTGGACGAAGAGCTCGTCGACGCCCGCGTCGGCGTACTGGCGCAGCGACTCGACGTGCTTCTCGAGGTCGGGGCCGACGGGCGTGACGAGCATCTCGGGCTCGACGAGCTCGCAGGCCTGCTCGAAGTGCGCGGGGGTGGGGAGGACCTGGGCCAGCTCGCCCGGCAGCGCCTCGTTGGGCCACAGCCGGTGGGCGGTCGCGCGCGCCTCGTCTTCGTCGGCCATGAAGCACACCTTGGTCCCGGCGTGGACCGGCCCCTTGCCGCCCTCGGAGCGGTAGAGATCGACGGCCTCCTTGTCGGGCGACGTGGTGCAGAAGCCGTCGCCGATGCGCGCCGCCAGCGTCGATCGCCTTGGGCCCGAAGCCCGAGACGAGGATCGGCGGCGGCTCGTCGGGCAGGTCGTAGACGCGCGCGTTCTCGACCGTGTAGTGACGTCCCGTGGTGGCTGCGCTGGCCCGCCCTGCCAGAGCGTGCGGATCACTTCGACGGCCTCCTCGAGCATCTCGAGGCGCACGTCGGCCTCGGGCCAGCGGTCGCCGAGGATGTGCTCGTTGAGCGCCTCGCCACTGCCGACGCCGAGGTTGAAGCGGCCCTCGAGCAGCACCGCGCTCGTGGCGGCGGCCTGGGCGACGATCGCCGGGTGGATGCGCACCGTGGGGCAGGTGACACGCCGTGGTGACGGGCAGGCTCGTCGCCTGCGAGATCGCGCCGATGACCGACCAGACGAAGGCGCTGTGGCCCTGTTGCGTCGATCCACGGGTGGTAATGGTCGGAGATCCACAGCGCGTGGAATCCGGCCTCCTCGGCGCGCCGGGCCTGCGCGACGAGCTCGCCGGGGGAGTGCTCCTCGGAGGAGAGGAAGTAGCCGATCTGCATGCCCGCTCGGGCTACCCGGCATCGCGCGGGCCGCACGCACCGGGTCATCCATCGAGGGCTGAGCCGCT
>CAWFMR010000062.1:0-79117 GCA_963816845.1 uncultured Actinomycetes bacterium
GACCAGGTGGTCGCGCTCGGCGACGTTCGTGGCGCGGCGGGCGGCCTCGGCGTATGCCGTTGCGGCGGCGGGCAGGTCGCCGCCGAGCTCGTGCAGGTGCGCGCGCACGGCGTGCCACCGGTGGCGCTCGCCGAGCACGTCGCGCAGCCGGTCGGTCTCGCGCAGCCCGGCGGTGGCACCGAGGACATGGCCGACCGCGACCGCGCGGCCGAGCACCGCGGCAGGATCGTGGCGCACCGGGTCCTCGCTCAGCGCGACGAGGTCGTCATACCAGGCGAGGATCTGCCGCCAGTCGGTCTCCTCGGCGCTCGCCGCGTCGTCGTGCAGCGCGGCGATCGCGGCCTCGACCTGGTAGCGGCCCGGGGGCCGCGCCTCGGTCTGCATGGCGAGCGCCGACTGCAGGACGCGCACGCCCTCGGCGATCTCGCGCGTGTCCCACAGGCCGCGGTCCTGGCGGTCGAGCGTGACGATCCGGCCCTCGGGATCGAGCCGCGCCTCCAGGCGGGCGTGGTTGAGGAGCATCAGCGCGAGCAGCCCGCGCGCCTCGGGTTCCTCGCGTGGCGAGGGTGAGCTGGCGGGCGAGCCGGATCGCCTCGCCGGCCAGGTCGACCCGGGCGGGCGGGCCAGAATGCCCGGCCGTGTAGACGAGGTAGAGCACGCGCAGCACGACGGCGAGGTCGCCGGGCTGGTCCAGGCGGCGCCCGCGCACGGTGCGCTTGGCGCGGCTGATCCGCTGCGCCATCGTCGCCTCGGGGACGTAGAAGGCGTCGGCGATCTCCTGGGTGGTGAGGCCGCCGACGGCGCGCAGGGTGAGCGCCACCTGGGACGCGGGCGCGAGGTCCGGATGACAGCAGCAGAAGAGCAGGAAGAGGGTGTCGTCGCCCTCCTCCGTGAGCAACCGGACGTGGCTCTGCGTACTCGGTCTCCTCGCGGCGGTGCCGGGCGGCCTCGCTGCGGCGGGCATCGACCAGCCGCCGCGTCGCGACCGTGGTCAGCCACGCGCTCGGGTCGCGCGGCGGGTGCTCGGGCCACACCCGCAGCGCCTCCAGCAGCGCCTCCTGGAGCGCGTCCTCGGCGGCGTCGAAGTCCTCGCCCCGGCGGACCAGGCCCGCGAGCACCCGCGGGACGAGGGCGCGCAGGGCGCCCTCGTCCAGCTGTGGCGCCGGCTCGTCGATCACGCCGGATCAGTCCTCCGACGGCGCCCCGGACATGATCTCCCGGACATCGATCCACTCGTACAGGGGCTCGCCGCCGGGGCCGGGCTCGGAGGAGATGTACGCCGCGACCTCGAGCGCACGCTCGCGGGAATCGACGTCGATCATGAACCAGCCCGCCACGAGATCGCTGGTCTCGGGCAGCGGACCGTCGGTGGTGACCGGCGCAGCGTCCGGGCCGCCGTAGCGCACCCAGGTGCGCGCCGGCGTGAGCGCCTGCACGCCAACGTACTCGCCGTTCTCCTGAAGCAGCTCGCTGACGTGCCTGAGGAACGCCATGTGCGCCTCCACGTCCTCGGGCGCCCACTGGTCCATCGGCGGGAAGGGATGGTGCGGCTCCGGGCCGCCGCGGTAATGCTTGAGCAGCAGGTACTTGGGCATCGTGGTCTCCTGGTGTGGTGGGCCGCGCCTGTCGAGGCCCTTCACCGTGTGAGCGGAGCCGTCCGGCACTTCTCGACATGCAATCACTCATCCGGGCGCCACACTGCGCACATGGCGTTCCCGTCGCTGCTGGTCCTCGACGACCCCTACCACGTAGGGCTGACCGCGGCCGAGCTCGTCGCCAACCGCATTCGCGCGCGCACACGCACGCGCGTGCTGCTGCCGACCGGGCACACGCCGCGCGGCCTGTACGCCGCGCTGCGCGACCACGCGGCGGACGGCTCGCTGCCCAGTGAGGACCTGACGGTGCTCGGCCTCGACGAGTACCTCGGCCTCGGCGCCGACGATCCGCGCAGCTTCCGCGCCTCACTCGACGGCGAGCTCGCCGGCATCCCGATCGGCCGTCGCGAGGCGCTCGACGGCGCCGCGACCGATCCGGCGGCCGAGGCGGCGCGCTACCAGGCCGTGCTCGACACGGCCCCGGTCGACCTCGCGGTCCTCGGCCTGGGTCGCGACGCGCACGTCGCCTTCAACGAGCCCGGGTCAGGGCCCGGCGACGACGTGCGGCGCGTGGCGCTGGACCCTTCGACCATCGCGGCGGCGGCCGCCGACTTCGGCGGCGCCGACCGCGTGCCGCGCGAAGCGCTGACGGTGGGGCTGCGCACGCTGCTCGCCGCGCGCGAGCTCCTGCTCATCGTGACCGGCGCCGACAAGGCCGAGGCGCTGCACGCGGCGCTCGAGGGGCCGATCGGGCCGGCCGCGCCGGCGTCGCTGCTGCGCGGCCACCCATGCCTGACCGTCCTGTGCGACCGCGCGGCCGCCGCGCGCCTGCGCCCGGCGCCCGGTCGCGACAGCGGCCACGTCGCCATCGTCCTCGGCCACCGCGAGCCTGGAGTCAGCGCCGAGCATCGCATCTCCGCGCACTCGCGTGCCCGTATGGCCCGCGCGGTGGCGCTGTGCCGCCAGACGCCCGTGCGCGCGGTCCTGCTCACCGGCTACACCCACACCGACGGCCTCTCCGAGGCCGAGCAGATGGGGCGCGAGTGGCCGCTGGCCGACGTCCCGGTGCTGCTGGAGGTCGCGGGGCGCAACACGGCGGAGAACGCGTCGCGGTCGCTGCCGATCGTCCTGGCCCTCGGCGTGGCGGCGCGCGTCAGCGTCGTGACGTCGCTGTGGCACCTGCGCGCGCCCTACTTCTTCGCCCCGTACCGCGCCTTCGGGCTGCGGCTCGACCTGCGCCCCGCCCGCCCTCTGCGCGGCTCGGCGCACCTGCTGGCCGAGGAGCTCGGCGGCCTGGCCGGCATGGCCCGCCAGCGCCGGGCGGCGATGGACGCCGTCCGGCTGCCGGAGGGACCGTGAGGGTCAGTGCGCCGGGACGAGCTCGCGGGCGGGGACCTGCGAGGCCACTCCGCGCGCCCACTCCTCGATCGCCGGCCAGTCGCGCGCGTCGCGGCGCTCGGGCGGCGTGTTCTTGAGCATCGCGCGCTCGACGAAGTTGCCCGGGTCGGTGGGCACCCGTCCGCCGAACATGACGTGCTCGCGCGCGCCGAGGTGTGCCACGAGCCTCTCGGCCACGGGCGGCGTCGGCGCGGTCGGATGCTCCTCGACCGCGCCGAACGGGCCGCTGCTGAACAGCCACACGGGCATGCCGCGCAGCGCGGCGGTGTGACGGCGGGCGAAGGCGCGGGCGTCGCGCTGCCAGCGCTTGGCGTAGACGGCGCTGCCGAGGACGACGGCCGCGTAACCGGACACGTCGTCGACCTCGGCCGCCGGACGCGCCTGAGCGTCGCAGCCCACCTCGCGCATGGCCGCGGCGATGCGCTCGGCGATCTCCGCGGTGGACGAGTGCTTGCTCGCGTAGACCACGAGCACGGGCCCGGTGGACATGGTCACCTCACACCACCGCTGCGCCCTGAGCGCTGAGCGGCGCGTGCACCGGCTCGAGGACCTGCTCGGCGAGCTCGACCAGCCGGGTGGCGTAGCCCCACTCGTTGTCGTACCACGCCACGACCTTGACCTGGGTCTCGTTCATGACGCTGGTCAGCGGCGCGTCGTAGATCGACGAGTAGGGCGACTTGACGATGTCCGAGGAGACGAGCGGCGCCTGGCTGTAGGCGAGGATGCCGGTCATGTGCCCGGTGTCGGCGCGCTCGCGGAAGGCCGCGTCGATCTCCTCGACGCTGGTCGCGCGCCCGGCCTCGATCGTGAGGTCGACGAGCGAGCCCGTCGGCGTCGGGACGCGCACGGCGATGCCGTTGAGGCGACCGGCGAGCTCCGGGATCACGAGCCCCACCGCCCGCGCGGCGCCTGTGCTCGTCGGCACGAGGTTGATGGCGGCGGCACGGGCGCGCCGCAGGTCCTTGTGCGGGCCGTCGAGCAGGCTCTGGTCCGCGGTGTAGGCGTGCACCGTGGTCATCTGGCCGTGGCGGATGCCCACCGTCTCGTGGAGGACCTTCGCCACCGGCGCCAGGCAGTTGGTCGTGCACGAGGCGTTGGTGATGATGTGGTGGACCGCCGGGTCGTAGACCTCGTGGAAGTTCACGCCGAGGACGACGTTGGCGTCGACCGGCTCGGAGCCCTTGCTCGGTGCCGAGAGGATGACCTTGCTCGCGCCCGCCCGCATGTGCTGCTCGGCGTCGGCGCGGGTGCGGAAGCGCCCGGTGGCCTCGATGACGACGTCGACGCCGAGGTCGGCCCAGGGGAGGTCGCCGGGGGCGCGCTCGCCGAGCACGCGGATCTGGCGGCCGTCGAAGGCGATCACGTCGCCGTCGCAGGTCACCTCGGGTCCGAACTGCCCGTAGACGGAGTCGTAGGTGAAGAGATGCGCGAGGGTCGCGGGATCGGCGATGTCGTTGATGGCGACGATCTCCAGATCGGCGCCCCGCTCGTAGGCCGAGCGCACGAAGCTGCGGCCGATGCGGCCGAAGCCGTTGATGGCGACGCGGGTGGGCATGGAGGCTCCTTGTGAGGTCGAAGGCGGTGCAACGACCGTATGGCGCCGCAGCGCGCCCGCCATCCGCGCTCTTTGCGCATTCGCCGTCCGTAGCTCTCCACCCCGCTGGCCGGCCCCGCACCGATGGCCGGCGAGGCCCGCGTCCGTAGGCTCGAACCAGAGACGAGAGGACTCCCATGACATTTCTCTGGTTCGTCATCTGGCTGGTCGCGAACACCGTCGGCGGCCACGAGCCGCTGGCCCTCGATCCGGTGAACGCCTGGGCGGCGACGCTCATCCTCGCGGTGGCCCTCGACCTCGGCCGGGCCGGTGGGGTGCCGGGGAGAACGGAGTAGCCGCCGGCCGGTCCGCTGACCCCGATCAGCTCTCCTTGACGACCGCGTAGACGATGCGCTCGGCGACGTCCACGGCGCCCTCGCCCATCCGCGAGCAGCGACGGTAGAGCTCGCGGCGGGCGGTCACCTCACGCAGGTCGTCGCTCTCGAGCAGGGCCGCCATGCCCGCACGGTAGGCGCGCTCGAGCCGGCGCTCGGACTTGATCGCGGCGCTCGCGGGCTCGATGGCGCCGCCGTCCTTGCTCCCCAGCCGCCCGACCGCCTCGTCGATGTGGCGCAGTGCCGCGGCCAGCAGCGCCGTCATGTCGGCGAGGGCGGCGTCCGGAGGGCAGGCCATGACCTCGGACTCGTTGATCGTGTCCTTGGCGTGGTTGAGCAGCCAGTCGACGCCGCGCGACAGGACGAAGACGTCCTCGGGCTCGAGCGGCGTGACGAACGCCGCCTGCAGGGCTCGCCGCACCTCGCGCTTGGCCTCGTCGGCGCGATGCTCGCGGTCGCGGACCGTGTCCGCCGCCGCGGTGTCGCCGGCCGCCCACGCCGCGAACGCGTCCATCCCCTCGACGGTCACCGCGATCTGGTCGCGCAGAAGGCCCACCACGTCCGGGGTCTCGGGCAGGAACCATCGCTCTCGCTTCACGCCAGCCACCTCCACACCACGAGCGCCGCCGCCGCGAGGACGGCGGTCGCCGGCATCGTAATCAGCCACGCCAGGCCCATGTGGCGGACGATCGCCCAGTTCACGTGGTGCCAGCGCCGGCGTCCGCCGCCCACCCCCACCACCGACGATGCGACCACCTGCGTCGTGGAGACCGGGCCGCCGACGAGCGACGCGCCGAGGATGACGCCAGCGGCGGCCCCGCTGCTGGCGAGACCGTCGATCGGCCGGATG
This sequence comes from uncultured Actinomycetes bacterium, assembly GCA_963816845.1. GTDB lineage: Bacteria > Actinomycetota > Thermoleophilia > Solirubrobacterales > Solirubrobacteraceae > JAOPZW01. Next base: position 5,773 of record CAWFMR010000062.1, read on the forward strand.
CGATAGATGCGCCGGCCGACCGTCTTGACGATCCGCCACCCGCCGAAGGCGGTCCCGACGGTCAGCGCGAGGGCGCTGGCGAGCTCGACCCATGTCGGCGGAGCGAGCTGCCCGATCCGCCCGTCGGCGAGCAGCAGCGCGGCGACGATGCCCGCCGCCTTCTGCGCGTCGTTGGCCCCGTGGCTGAAGGCCAGCGCCGCCGCCGTCGCCCACTGCCCTGCCCGCACCGGCGCGATCCAGCGGCGCGTCGCGCGCCGGCCGATCGACCGCAGCGCCGCGGACCGCGACCAGCGCCACCAGGGCGCCGATCGCCGGCGAGACGGCCAGCGCGATGAGCGTCCCGAAGACACCGACCGGGTGCACGCCGTCCAGGCCGCCCCAGCGGATGGCGTCGACGCCGCCCTCGAGCAGCCCGGCGCCGACGAGGCCGCCGACGAGCGCATGCCCGGAGCTCGAGGGCAGCCCGCGCCACCACGTCAGCACGTTCCAGCACACCGCCGCCGCCAGCCCGGCGCCGATGACCTGGATCGCCTCCTCCGGCGCCAGCGTGACGATGCCCCCGATCGTGTCGGCGACCGCCGCGCCGACCACCAGCGGCCCCAGCACGTTGAACACGGCGGCCAGCACGACGGCCTGCAGCGGGCGCGCCGCCCGGGTCGCGACGAGCGTCGCGATCGCGTTGGAGGCGTCGTGGAAGCCGTTGGTCAGCGAGAAGACGAAGGCCAGCGCCACGGCGAGGCCGAAGCCCACGTGCATCGGGCGACCCTACGTGCGAGCGCGCCGCCCCGGTGACGCCACGCGGCGGACTCAGATCACGAACGCCGCGACGATCAGCGCCACGACCAGGATCGCGCCCGAGAACATCATCACGAGGACGGCCACATCCTCGGCGAGGTCGCCAGGGTGGTTCGTCTTGCGGTGCGGATCGACGGTGGCGTGCATGGCGGCCTCCTGGCGGATGTGGGGACGTCAACCAGTGTCGGCTGGCCGGAACGGGCGGCCAAGCGCCTCGACTACGCGATCGAGTCCGTGGAAAGGTGCAGGTTGCGACGCCGGTCAGCGAGCGCGGCGCGCGAAGAAGCCGGCGTCCGCGCGCCCGAGGTCCGTCGACGGGGGCTCGGCGGCATGGTGCTCGGCGGCCAGCGCGCCCCAGTCGGCACCCGCCCGCAGGTCTCCGAGGACGGCGAGGACCTGGAGCTCCATGCGCCGCAGCAGCAGCGTCGCCGCCGGCATGCTCAGGCGGCGCATCGGCGCGAACCACGGCGAGCGCGGCGGATAGCCCAGCTCCACGGTGCGATCGACGTCGTCGGGGCCGAGCCGCCGGAAGCCCGGCGCCAGCAGCCACCCGCCGGCCGCGGCGAGGTGCTCGAGCAGCGCATCGGGGTCGACGGCGTGCTCATCGGGCAGGTAGGACAGGCGCGACAGCCCGTCGTGGACCCCCTGCGCATCGCCGTCGGCGATCGCATGCATCACGGCGCGCTCGCCCTCCACGTAGTCGGGCTCGAGCTCGCGCAGCAGGCCGAAGTCCAGGAGGCACACGCGACCGTCCGGGCACAGCACGCAGTTGTCTGCGTGCGGGTCCCCGGCGACGATGCCATCGCGCCACGCCAGCCCGAAGTAGAAGCGGAAGACCAGCTCGCCGACGCGGTCGCGCTCGGCGTCGGGCAGCCCCGCGATCTCCTGTGCGCCGAGCCCCTCGACGTAGTCGGTCACGAGCACCCGGCGCGTGGAGAGGCCGGTGTGCGCGCGAGCCACGAGGATGTCGGGATGGCCGCGCAGGCGGCGCTCGAGGCGGCGCTGGTGCTGGGCCTCGAGCTCGTAGTCGAGCTCGTCGGAGATCAGCTCGCGCACCTCGGCCAGGAGCGCACCCGCGTCGACCCCGGGCGCGAGGCGCCCCAGGATCGGGCTGACGAGACCGAGGTTGCGCAGGTCCGCCTCGATCGCCTCGGCCACGCCGGGGTGCTGGATCTTGACGGCGACGTGCGCCCCGTCGTCCGTGCGCGCGCGGTGGACCTGGCCGAGGGACGCGAGCGCGAACGGCTCCTCGTCGAAGTCGGAGAACAGCTCGCGCAGGGGCGCGTCGAGCTCGCGCTCGACGATCGGGCGCACGCGATCGAACGCGACCGGCGCCGCGTCGGCCCGCAGCGCGCCCAGCGCGCCCTCGGAGCGCTCGCGCTGGAAGGCGAGCATCGAGAGGAGCTGCACGAGCTTCGCGCCCGCGCCCTTCATCCGCCCGAGCTGCGCGCCGAGCTCCTCGGTCAGCGCGAGGGCCTGCGCGTCCCCGCGCGACGGCGCTCGCTCACCGCGCGGCGGCACGACGGCCCCGGCCCCTCGCGGTCGTCGCGACCGGCTTGTGCGCGCCGCTGCGCAGCAGCTTGCCCCAGCGCGCCGCGTCGACGCGCGACGGCTCGGTGGTGTGGATGAAGTCGCCCAGCACGCGCACGAAGCGCAGCGGGTCGTCGAGGTGCGGGAAGTGGCCCGCGGTCGGGAAGATCTCCAAGCGGCTGTTCGGGACGAGCCGGTGGGCGGCGCGCCCGTGGTCGGCCGGGATGATCGGATCGCGCTCCCCCCAGACGATCAGGAAGGGGATCGACTCGGCGAGGTAGAGGCGGTCGGTGGCGTCCACCCGCTGGCCCCTGATGTCGACGATCGGCCGCAGCGTGTGCAGGAAGGCCGCGCGCGCCTCGCCGTCGGACAGCGACGCATGTCCGCGCAGGACCTCGCCCACGTCGGTGTGCACGCGCAGCCCGACGCGGCCGAGCAGGCCGCCGACGAGCCGGCCGACCCCCACCACGCGGTCGTCGACCAGGAACGGGAGCACGAGCTCGGAGCCCGGAAGGCTGGCGGCGCGCAGCAGCGCGTTGATCTCGCGGCCCAGGCCGCCGCTGCTGACGAGCACCAGGCGCTCGCAGTGCTCGGGGAACTGGTAGGCGAGCTGCATGGCCACGCCGCCGCCGAGCGAATGCCCGACGAAGGTCGCGCGCTCGTGCCCCAGCGCGAGCAGCAGGTCGCGGATCCCGCTCGCGTAGGCGCCCAGCGAGTAGTCCCCGCGGGGCTTGGCCGACTCGCCGTGCCCGAGCAGGTCGGGGGCGATGACGGTGAAGCGCTCGGCGAGGTACGGGAGCACGTTGGCCCAGGTGGCCGACGTCGACGTGATCCCGTGGACCAGCACGAGCGCCGGCCCGCTGCCGGCCGACCGGAAGAAGACGCGGTGGCCGTGGAGGGTGATCTCACGCAGCTCGTCGCCCGCGGCGGCCATCAGCGCGCCGCCATCCGCGGGACCGTCAGGAAGTGGACCCCGTCGAGGCCCTCGAGGGAGAACCCCATGGCCGCGCCGTCGGCGACGTCGAGGACGAGCGTCGGTCGGCGCCAGCGCTCGTCCTGGTCTGAGTCGATGTAGAAGGGAGCCCCGCCGACGGTGCCGAGCAGCACGTCGTTCGGACCCGCAGGGAGCTCGCCATCCTTCAGGCAGATCGGGGAGCTGCCGTCACAGCAGCCCCCCGACTGGAAGAACGCGAGCGGGCCGTGGACGGCCCGGAGGCGCTCGATGGCCTCGAGCGCCTCCGGGGTCGCGGTGACCCGCGCGCCCATCTCAGAAGAACCCGAGCGGCTCGGGGTCATAGCTGACGAGCAGGCACTTGGTCTGCGTGTAGTGGTCGAGCATCATCTTGTGATTCTCGCGCCCGACGCCCGACGTCTTGTAGCCGCCGAACGCGGCGTGGGCCGGGTAGAGGTGGTAGCAGTTCGTCCACACCCTGCCCGCCTGGATGCCGCGGCCCATCCGGAACGCGCGGCTGCCGTCGCGGCTCCACACGCCGGCGCCCAGCCCGTACATCGTGTCGTTGGCGATCTCCAGCGCCTCGGCCTCGTCGCGGAACGTCGTCACGGCGAGCACGGGCCCGAAGATCTCCTCCTGGAAGACGCGCATGTCGTTGCGGCCCTTCAGGACGGTGGGCTCGTAGTAGTAGCCGCCGGCGAGCTCGCCCTCGAGGACGTTGCGCTTGCCTCCGATGAGGACCTCCGCGCCCTCCTCGCGGCCGATCTCGACGTAGCCCGCGATCTTCTCGAGCTGCGCGGTCGAGACCTGGGCGCCGATCATCGTCGCCAGGTCGAGCGGGTCGCCCTGCTTGATCGCGGCGATGCGCTTCAGGCAGCGGCCCATGAACTCGTCATAGATCGACTCCTGGATCAGCGCCCGCGACGGGCACGTGCACACCTCGCCCTTGTTGAAGGCGTAGAGCACGAGGCCCTCGATCGCCTTGTCGAGGAAGGTGTCGTCGGCCGCCATGACGTCCTCGAAGAAGATGTTGGGCGACTTGCCGCCCAGCTCGGTCGAGGACGGGATGAGGTTCTGGGCCGCGTACTGCATGATCAGGCGGCCGGTCACGGTCTCACCGGTGAAGGCGATCTTGGCGATGCGCTTGTTGGAGGCGAGCGCCTTGCCGATCCCCGCGCCCGGGCCGTTGACGATGTTCAGCACGCCCGGCGGGACGACGTCGGCGATGACCTCGGCCAGCTTGAGGATCGACCACGGCGTCGGCGAGGCCGGCTTGACCACCGTGCAGTTGCCGGCGGCCAGCGCCGGCGCGATCTTCCACGCGGCCATCAGCAGCGGGAAGTTGAACGGGATGATCTGCCCGACGACGCCCAGCGGCTCGCGGAAGTGGTAGGCGACGGTCTTCTCGTCGAGCTCGGAGATGCTCCCCTCCTCGCCGCGGATCACGCCGGCGAAGTAGCGGAAGTGGTCGATGGCCAGCGGGAGGTCCGCGTTGAGCGTCTCGCGCACCGGCTTGCCGTTGTCCCAGCTCTCGGCGACCGCGAGCATCTCGAGGTTGTCCTGCATCGCGTCGGCGATGGCGTCGAGCACGGCGGCGCGGCCTGCAGCGGGCGTCTTGCCCCACGCCGCCTTGGCGGCGTGCGCGGCGTCGAGCGCGAGCTCGATGTCGTCCGGAGTCGAATAGGCGATCTCACAGAACGGCTCGCCCGTGGCGGGGCTCAGGTTCTCGCGGTACTCGCCGGCCTTCGGCGGCGTCCAGGCGCCCCCGATGAAGTTCTCGTAGCGGTCCTGCACCTCGACCGGGCTGCCGGGGCGTCCCGGCGGCTCGTAGGTTGCGGTCTTCTCGATGGTGGCCATGGTGGCTCCTCGATGATGTGGTTCCCGGCCGACCTGCGCCGACCGCCCACGCGCGCCGGGTGCAGCGCGCGCTTACGAGACCACCGTTCCACGGCCCGGCCGCAGCGCCATCGGTGCGGATTGCCGCCGGGCGACCGTAGTTCGCCACGACCTCGTAGTTCCCACTGACGCAGGCCGCGCAGGAGGCCGTGTTCGCCCCGCGCGAGGTGCGTGGTTGCCGCAGCCGATCGGCCCACTCCCACTGATGGCGCGGCGCGAGCGCGAGCTTACGGTCTGCACCATGCTCACTCCGAAGGTCATCTGCCTCAGCACTCTGCCCAGCGCCCACGGGTCGCGCGGGCAGTCCGGGGCCGTCGCCGCCGCGCCGAGCGCGTCGCGCCGCTGAGCTCGCCTCGCTCCTAGCTGGCGACGGCCTCAGAGGCGCCGTCGCGCGGCGGGACGAGCACGGGGCACGCCGTGTGGCGGATGACCCGCTCGGAGGTGCTGCCAAGCGCCAGGCGGCGCACGGGACCCCAGCGACGCGAGCCGAGCACGAGCAGGTCCAGCCCCTCGCTCGCCAGGACGAGCTCCCCCGTGGGCGAGCCGACGACGACGGTTCCGTCGGCCGCCAGGCCCCGGCATTCCTCGAGCCGCGCGGCGAGCAGATCACGAGCGGCGCTCACCCGTGACGCGATGATCTTCTCGTAGACGTCCGGGGGGCCGCCTATCGGCACGAGCCCGCCCCAGCTGGAGATCGTGTCGTCGACCACGGCGGTCAGCCATAGGCGCGCGCCCGTGCGCTCGGCGAGGTCGCGCGCCATGGCCAGGGCACGGTCGGACTCGGGCGTCGCGTCGATCCCGACGCCGATCCTCTGCAGCTCCGGGTGCGGCGCGAGCGGGTCGGGCGCGATCGCGACCGCGCAGGCCGCGCCGTGCAGGACCTGCATGGCGTGGTCGCCCTCGAGGATGTGCTGCAGCCGCCGGCGGTGACGCGAGCCGACGACGAGCAGGTCGGCGTGCTGGGCCTCGGCGACATGACGCAGGGCGCGAGCGGGCGACAGATCGGCGTGCACGCGGACGATGGCCTCTGGGGCGAGCTCGTCACGTACCGCTCTCAGCGCGTGCTCGAGCTCCACGCGCTGTTCGGCGTAGGTGTCGGGGAACGGCAGCGGCGGGTTGTGGTGGACGCCCAGCAGCACCAGCCGGGCACCGGTGGCCGCGGCGATCGCGTGCGCGAGCGATACCGCCCCGCGTCCGCGCTCGTAGCCGTTGCAGCCCGCGACGATGGTCCGGAACATCCGCTCTCCTCGGTTGCGTCGACGGCGTTCGCTCGCCGCCTGCGAGCACCGTAGGAGGCGTCGTGGAGTCGTCCATCGGGGTTCAGCCGCGCGGCTCGTGTGGATGTCCACGGATGCTCGCGCGTCGGCCCCGTCCTATGTTGGCGATGCGCACTTTGCGCAGTCCTTCGACAAGCAGGAGGCGACGAGAATGTCCGCCTGGGTGATCATCGCCATTGTCGGCGTGCTGGCCATCGTCGTGCTCTGCGCGTCGGTGCGCATCCTCAAGCAGTACGAGCGCGGCGTGCAGTTCCGCCTGGGCCGGCTCAAGGACGGACCGCGCGGTCCGGGGCTGATCTTCATCATCCCGCTCGTCGATCACGTCCGGCGCGTGTCGCTGCGGATCGTGACGATGCCGATCCAGTCGCAGGGGATCATCACGCGCGACAACGTCAGCGTCGACATCGCCGCGGTGGCCTACTACCGCGTCAAGGACGCCGTCCGCTCGGTCATCGCGATCGAGGACGTGGCCGCCGCCATCAACCAGATCGCCCAGACGACGCTGCGCTCCGTCGTCGGCCAGCACACGCTCGACGAGGCGCTCGCCGAGACCGAGAAGATCAACCAGCACATCCGCGAGATCCTCGACGTCCAGACCGAGGACTGGGGCGTCGAGGTGACGCTGGTCGAGCTCAAGGACATCCAGCTGCCCGACAGCATGAAGCGCGCGATGGCCAAGCAGGCCGAGGCCGAGCGCGAGAAGCGCGCCAAGATCATCGCCGCCGAGGGCGAGGCGCTCGCCGCCGGCGAGCTGGCCAACGCGTCGGACATCATGATGGCCCACCCGCTCGCCCTGCAGCTGCGCAACCTGCAGACGCTGATCGAGATCTCCGTCGAGAAGAACTCGACGATCGTCTTCCCGGCGCCGCTCATGAGCACCATCCAGGAGCTGGGCGCCTTCCTCCGGCACGAAACCGAGGGGGCGCGGCGCCCCGCGGTCGCGCCGCCCGCGGCAGCGGCCACGAACGGCGCGGACGTTCCGCTGCCCGGCCTCGCCGCGAGCTGGGCGCCTGTCTGAACGAAGGCGGCCTGACCACGCTCGACGACTCGGCGCTGTGGAGAACCACGCGGTTGCGCTTCGGCGGGTCCGCGCGACGAACCGGGTCTTCCTCGGTGGCGAGGACGGCGCGGCGACGCGACATTGGGGTTGGCGAGTGGCACCGCCCGGTGGCGGCCACCAACGCGGCCCATCCTTCGCTCACGGCCGCGGCCCTGTCTTCGATCAGGCGGGTCCGACTCCCGCACTCGCCACTCTCGGACGTTGCGGCTCTTCCGCAGGCTGGACGCGCGGTCGCCCCGGATGGCGGATGGCCGCGCGGTGCCTAGGCTCGGATCATGTACTCCGAGTCCGAGGTTGCAGACATGTTCACCACCATCCTCGTCGGCGTCGATGGCCTTCAGGGCGGTCGCGACGCGCTCGCGCTGGCGCAGCGCATCAGCGATCTCGCCGGTGGAGAGCTGGTCGCCGTCCACGTCCACCCCTATGAGCCGTTCCCGATGCGCGGCCTGCGGACCGACGTCGAAGCGCTGGCACGCGAAGAAGCGCAAGCGGTGCTCGAAGGCGAGCTCGCCGAGGCCGGCGTGTCCGCCCGGGCCATCGCGACCGCCGAGACGTCTCCCGGACGAGGCCTGCACCGCATCGCCGACGGGACTCGAGGCCGACCTGATCGTCATCGGCTCGCCGCATCGCGGCCCGCTCGGCCGGGTCGTCGCCGGCGACACCGCGCGCGCCGTCATCCAGGGCGCCACGCGCCCGGTCCTCGTCGCGCGGCCGAGCGCCGCGGCGCCGTTCGCCGGGCAGGCCGTGGGCGTCGGCTACGACGGCTCACCCGAGAGCCGCGCCGCGCTGGCCTGGGCGGGACGCTTCGCGCTCGCCACCGGCGGCGCCGTCCACGTCCTCTGCGCGGCCGAGCCCCCGCAGGGCTTCGCGCCCAGCATCTCCTACGGCATCAACTGGGTCGCCCTCGCGCCCGAGCGCCGCGAGTACGCAGAGACCCTCGTGGCCGAGGCCGTGGCCGAGCTCGGCAACGGCGCCACCGGCGAGGCGGTCGTCGGCGTGGCCCGCGACGAGCTGGTCAGGCTCTCCGAGCACATGGACCTCCTGGTCCTCGGCTCGCGTGGGTACGGTCCCGTGCGCCGCGCCCTGCTGGGCGGCTCCTCGGATCGGATCGTCCACGCGGCCGCCTGCCCGGTGATCGTCGTCCCGCGCGGCGCCCACGAGGAGCACGCCGCGGAGCACGCGGCGTCCGTCGAGCTCACCGCCGGGTGATCGCCGCGTAGGTCGCGTGGTCGCGCTCGCGCGCCGCGCTCCTCGCGCATGCGGATGGCACGGGGCACGACGATGACGGGACAGGCGGCTGCGCCGATCAGGCGGCCCGAGACCGCGCCGGCCAGCACGGCGTGAAGCGGGCCGTAGCCCCGCGAGCCGGCGACGATGAGGTCCGCGCTCGCCGATGCGCGCACGAGCTCCTCGGCCGGGTCGCCGGAGACGAGGTCGGCCTGCACGTCGAGGCCGGGAGCGAGCTCGCCGACGACCCGGCGCAGCTCGTCGAGCGGACGTTCCCGGATCCGTCGCGCGGCCGCGGCGCCCTGCGGATCGACCGCGAGGACGGCATCGACGACCTCAGACGGCTCGATGACCTGCACGATGCGCAGCGCGGCGCCGTGCCGGCGCGCGATCTCCTCGGCCACGGTCAGGACGCGCAGCGCCTCGGGCGCCCCGTCGTAGGCGCAGGCGACGACCTCGATCGGCCGCTCCGCGTGCCGGCGGTAGTCGCGCGGCGCGACCACCACGGCGCAGGGCGCCGCCTCGAGCAGATGCTCGCCCGTGCTTCCGGGCACGATGCGCCGCAGGCGCCCGGTGTGGCTGGAGCCCACCACGATGGCCGCCGCCCCCACCTCGGCCCCGACCTGGGCCAGCGCGTGGGCCGGGTGACGATCGGGGACCGCGAGCGTCTCGCATCCGATCTCCCCGCCCAACCGCGCGAGCGTCGCCTCCGCCTCCGCGCGCAGCGCGCGGCCGTAGGTCGCGCCGCCCTCGCCGCTCATGAGCGGATCGGCCGGATAGGCGCAGACGAGCAGCAGGGCGTCCCCGCGTCCGGCGAGCCGTCGCGCCAGAGCGAGCGCGTCGAGCGAGCGCTCCGATTCCTCCACACCTACGACGATGCTGCCCATGCGTGACCTCCAGCTTTGGTGCGGGGGACGCTACGCCGCGGCGCACCCCGCGCCATCCGGATCGGGCCGCGGCGTCGTCCGTAGAAGGCCGCCGCGGACCGTGGCTCGTAGTTCGCACGGACGGCGGCCGCGTGAGATCCGCCGCGCAGGCCCGTGGTTGGCGCCTTCGGTCGGCTGGATTTCACCGATGGCCGGGCGCGCGCCGAAATCTACGGTTCTCGGCATGCTCACTCCGAAGGTCACCTGCCTCACCAGCCTGCCGAGCGCCCACGGGTCGCGCTCGCAGTCCGGCGCCGTCAGCGCCCCGAAGCGCTGAGCTCACCGGCGAGCTCGGCGACGGCCCGCTCGACGGACGGGCTCAGGCGGTCGCCGGCGACGAAGCTCGCGCCCTCGATCGCGTAGACCTCGAGCCGGCCCGGCAGGCGGTCCAGCGATCGCGCCAGCTCGACGGCGTCCGAGACCCCGAAGGCGTGCGTCGAGGAGCGCAGGCTGCGCACCGGCAGCGGCTGCGAGCGGGCGTCGAAGCGCCGGACGGTGCCCGGCGCCGCGCCCGACTGCGCGGCATCGACGACGACGACGTGCTCGGCTCCCGACCACGCGTCCACGAGCGCCGTCGCGTCCCCCTCGACCTCGCGCACCTCGACGCCGTCGGGCGCCAGCTCGCGCACGCGCCGGGCGACGGCGAGGCCGGCGCCGTCGTCGCCGCGCCAGCCGTTGCCGACGCCGATGAGGATCACCCGCGGTCGATCTCCAGTCGCAGGAAGTGCGTCGCGCACGAGATGCACGGGTCGTAGCTGCGCACCGCCTGCTCGCAGCGCAGGCGCAGCTCGTCGTCGTCCAGCTCGACGTGCTGCTGGACGAAGCCGTGCAGGCTCTGCTCGATGCGGCCCTGGTTCTGCGAGGTGGGCGGCACGATCCGCGCGTCGAGGATGGTCCCGTCGCCGTCGATCTCGTAGCGGTGCCAGAGCATGCCGCGCGGCGCCTCGGTCCAGCCGTGGCCCACGCCGGCGCGCGGGGGCACCTCGACGCCCGCGGGATCCGGCGGCTCGTAGGCGTCGATCAGCCGCAGGGCCTCGTCGAGCGCGTAGAGGATCTCCACCGCGCGCACCACGATGCTGCGAAACGGGTTGCGGCACACGGCCTCGAGCCCCGCCGCGTCGGCCGCCTCGCGGGCCACCGGCGAGAGGCGATCGCGGTTGAGCGCGTAGCGCGCCAGCGGGCCGACGAGATAGCGCGTCCCGTCGCGCAGGCGCGAGTGCAGGGCCGTGGAGTGCTCGACGTGCTCCTCGACGACGTGCTCGTCGTACTCATCGGGCGCGAGATCGAGGCCGGTGCTCGACACCAGGCGCCCGCCCTCGATCGCGTAGAGGTCGGGATCGCTCAGCGCGAGGAAGACGAAGTCCTCCTCGAAGTCGGGAAACGGCAGCGAGGCGGTGAAGCCGACGGCCTGCAGGGCGAACTCGCGGGCGCGCTCGAGCTCCTCCACCACCGGCGCCAGCTCGGCGCGCGTGGGCGCCCGGTAGAAGCCGCCGACGCGGACGTTGATCGGGTGGATCTCGCGCCCGCCGACGACGCGCATGATCGTGTTGCCCGCCTTCTTGAGCGCCAGCGCGCCCTCGACGATCGCAGCGTGGTCGCGGGCCATCTCGAACGCGCTCGAGTACCCCAGGAAGTCGGGCGCGTGGAGCATGAACACGTGCAGGACGTGGCTCTCGATCCACTCGCCGCAATACAGCAGGCGCCGCAGCGCACGGACCTGGGGCGAGACCTCGACACCGCAGACGTCCTCCATGGCCGCGATCGAGCTCAGCTGGTAGGCGACCGGGCAGATGCCGCAGATGCGGGCGGTGATGTCGGGGACCTCGGTGAAGCGCCGGCCGCGCAGGAAGGCCTCGAAGAAACGCGGCGGCTCGTAGATGCGCAGGCGCACGTCCGTGACCTGGCCGTCGCGCACGCGCACCTCCATGGCCCCCTCGCCCTCGACGCGGGCGAGCACCTCGGTCAGGATCTCGCGGTCAGCCATCACGGGCCTCGCTCTCGGCGCGGAACGCCGGCGCGGCCGCATAGAAGGTGCGATACAGCCGCACGACGTCCTGCTCGGGCATGCCGTGGCCCGCCATCCACGACCCGAGCGCCGGCGCGTTGGGCTGCTCCATCGGACCGAAGCAGCCGTAGCAGCCGCGGTGGTAGCTCGGGCACAGCGCCCCGCAGCCGGCGTGGGTGACCGGACCGAGGCACGGCGTCCCGTGGGCGACCATGACGCAGACGTTGCCGCGGCGCTTGCACTCGACGCAGACGCTGTGCCCGGCGATCTGCGGCTTGCGCTCGTTGAGGTAGGCGCTGATGACCTCCAGCAGCTGGCCCTTGTCCGGCGGGCAGCCGTTGAGCTCGAAGTCGACCGCGATGTGGTCGGAGATCGGCGTCGAGTCGGCCAGCGTGGAGATGTACTGCGGGCTGGCGTAGACGACCGACACGAAGTCCTCGACGTCGGCGAAGTTGCGCAGCGCCTGGACGCCGCCGGCGGTGGCGCACGCGCCGATGCACACGACCCGCCGCGAGCGCGCCCGGATGTCGCGGATGCGCTCGGCGTCGTGGGCGGTGGTGATCGACCCCTCCACGATCGAGAGGTCGTAGCCGTCCTCGAGGCGCTCGGCTCCCGCCTCGGTGAAGTAGGCGATGTCGAGCTCGCCGGCGAGCGCCAGCAGCTCGTCCTCGCAGTCGAGGATCGACAGCTGGCAGCCGTCGCACGACGCGAACTTCCACACCGCGAGGCTGCGTTTGGCGCTCACAGCTCGGCCACTCGCATGAGCGGCTCGACGACGTCGTGGCGCAGGACGGGCCCGTCCTTGCAGATGAAGAGCGGACCGAGCTGACAGTGCCCGCAGTGCCCGGTGGCGCAGGTCATGCTGCGCTCCAGCGAGAGCCAGATGCGGTCGTCGCTCACCCCCCGGTCCTGGAGCGCCACGGCGGTGAAGCGCATCATGACCTCGGGGCCGCACATCATGGCGACGACCCGCTCGGGGTCGAAGACGGCGTTCGGAATGAGCCGCGGAACCACGCCGACGCGGCCGTGCCAGTCGGCGTCGGCGACGTCGACGGTGACGTCCACGTCGACGTCGAAGCGGGCGCGCCAGCCCTCGACCTCGCTGACGTAGAGCAGCTCCGCGGGCGAGCGCCCGCCGTAGAGGATCGACACGTCGCCGTAGCGCTCGCGGTGGGCGAGCAGCTCGTGGACGACCGGGCGCAGGGGCGCCAGCCCGATGCCGCCCGCGACGACGACCACGTCCTGGCCCTCCGCCTCCGCCACGGGCCATGCGGTCCCGAACGGGCCGCGCACGCCGAGGACGTCGCCGGGCTTCGCCGCGCAGATCGCCTCGGTCACCGCGCCGACGGCGCGGACCGTGTGCACGACCGCGCCGTCACCGCCGATGCTCGCTGACCGAGATCGGCGCCTCCCCGGCGCCGAACGCGTAGAGCATCGCGAACTGACCCGGGGCGAAGCGGTCCGGCGCCGTCGCGTCCGCCGGCTCGAGCCACAGCGTCCACGTGTCGCCGGTCTCGCGCTGCTTGTCGGCGACGCGGAAGGCGATCGGCAGCTCAGACATCGCCGGACTTGGCGTAGAGGTCGAGCAGCCGCAGGCGGGTGTCCTGGAGGCGCGCGACGAACACGCCCGACAGCAGCTTGAGCAGGTCGTAGCCGAGCGCGGGGTCGGCCTCGCACTTGCCCCGCAGGCAGGCGCCGTCGAACGCGATCATGTGCGTGGTCGCGATCGAGCGCGCATCGAACGCCGTCCGGTAGGGCGGGACCAGCCACGACCAGCCGAGCAGCTCGCCGTCGTGCAGCGTCTGGAGGATCACCGCCCCGCGCCCCGGCACGTTGGTCTCCAGCGCCACCTGTCCCTCGCGGATCACGTAGAAGGCGTCCGCGGGATCGCCCTCGCGCATGATCCGCGCACCGGGCTCGAACACCTGGTTGCGGGCGCAGCCGGCGACCGTGTCGCGGTGCTCTGGCGCCAGCGCCTGCAGCGCGGGCACCTCCCCCAGCAGCTCCTCAATCGTGCGCATGGCCGTCCTCGCGTAGGTCGTTGGCCCGGATCGCCGCCGCCTCCTCGGTGATGTCGATCGCCACCGGGCACCAGGTGATGCAGCGCCCGCAGCCGACGCAGCCCGAGGTGCCGAACTGGTCGATCCAGGTCGAGAGCTTGTGGGTCATCCACTGCCGGTAGCGCGAGCGCCCGGTCTGGCGCACGCTGCCGCCGTGCACGTAGGAGTGCCCCAGCGTGAAGCACGAGTCCCACAGCCGCGTGTGCTCGGTCTCGCCGCCCGCGAGGTCGGTGGTGTCCTCGACCGTGCTGCAGAAGCACGTCGGGCACACCATCGTGCAGTTGCCGCAGCTCAGGCAGCGGTCGGCGACCTCGTCCCAGCGCGGGTGCTCGGCGTTGGCCTGCAGCAGGTCGCGGATGTCCGAGACGTCGAGCGTCCGTCCCATCGTGGCCGTCGCGCGGGCGGCGGCCTCGTCGGGCGCGGCGGCCTCGCTCGCGCCGGCGGCGCGGTGGTCGATGGCGGCCAGGACCTCGGCGCCGCGCTCGCTGCCGACCTCGACGACGAAGCGGTGGCCGTCGCCGTCCAGCAGCTCGGTCAGCGCCAGGTCGAAGCCGGCGGTCACGCGCGGCCCGGTGTCCATCGACGAGCAGAAGCAGGTCCCGCCCGCGCGCCCGCAGTTGACTGCCACGAAGAACGCGTCGCGGCGGCGCGCCTCGTAGTCGGCGTCCACGTAGCGATCGCCCATGAAGACGCGGTCCTGGATGGCCACGGCGTGCAGGTCGCACGAGCGCACCCCGATGAAGGCGTAGAGGGGAGCCGGCGCGGGCGCCTGCACCTCGAGCGCGCCGTCGGCGCCGCGCCGGGCGCGCCAGATCGCCAGCTGCGGCGGGAAGAGGAAGCGCTTGAGCGAGTCGTGGCCGACGGTGTGGGCGAAGAGCGCCTCGTCGTCGCCGCGCTGCAGGCGGAAGGTCCCGCCCTCCTGCACGTCGACCCAGCCGGCGGGCAGGTCGTCCGCGCTGCCCAGCTCGTCGTAGACCAGCGACTGCGAGCGCACCGTGGGCCCGACGACCGTGTAGCCGCGCTCGCGCAGCGCGCCGAAGAGGGCGTCGAGCTCGGTCCTGTCGACGATCGCGGGCTCGGCGTCCATCGTGGGCAACGCTACCTCAGCCGCCAAGGCGCGCGCCAAGCAGCGGTCCGTTCGAGACGTCCCAGAGGAGCAGGGTGCTGGCATCGGCACCCAGCAGCGCGGACGGGCGATAGGTGCCATCCGTGCGCGGGAGCCGCTGGCCGGGCGTGAAGTCGCTCGTCGCGGCGGGCCGCACCGCGGTCGAGATCCACCGCGTCGACGCCGGGCCGATCGGTCCGGCCTCCGACCACGCGGCCGTCACCTCGCCGCTGCGCTCGCTCGCGAGCGCCGGGGCGCTCGCGCTCGCGCCTGGGGCCGAGAGCACACGAGGAGCGCCGAACGAGCCGCCCGGCTGCCGGGAGGCGAGCGCCACCTCGGTCCGGAACCCCGCCGCGTCGTGCACCCCTTGCGGCCACGCGACCAGCGCCTCTCCGGCACGGGTGACGACGGCCGCGGGGGCGCCGAGGCCCCCGAAGGGCTCGAAGGTCGCCAGAGGCTGCGCCGTGCCGACGGCCCGGCCGCGCTCGCCGACCGCGGCGAAGGCCGAATCTCCGGCCAGCCAGGCGACGACGACGGTCCCGTCCGCCCCGATCGCGGCCGTGACGCCCCCGGCGCCCGGGCCGCCGGGGTTCAGCAGGGTCGGCTTGCCGAAGCGATGGCCCGGCGCCCGCCGGCTGGCATAGACGCTCCCGCGCTCCGTCCATGTCGCCAGGGCCGCACCGTCGGTGCCGACCACGACGGCGCCGGGCACCGGCCGGCGGGCCGTGATCTCCTGCGGCGTGCCGAAGTGCCCGCCGGAGCGACGGGCCGCGAGCTCCACGCGGTCCGATCGCGCCCACATGACGACCGCGTCGCCGCCCGCGTTCATCGCCACATGGGGCGAGCCGCCGAGGAAGCGATTCGTGCGCCCGAGCGCCTGCCGTGGGCCGAAGCGGCCGGCCGGCGCACGCGGGGAGGCGATGATCGTGAAGCGGTGGCCGTCGTAGGCCTGGGTCCAGACCGCGACGGCGCCCCCCTTGCCGTCGACCGCGACTGCCGGGCCGGCGGTGATGTCGTCCGTGATCGACAGCGTCTGGGTGGTCCCGGCGCTGCCGCTGGGGGCGAACGCGCGGGCGCGGATGTACGACTCGGTGCCGCCGTAGCCCCCGTCGGTCGGCGGCTGCGCGCGCCCGGTGTCGTGCTGCCAGACCACGACCATGCCGCCGCGCGGGTCGGCCGCGGCCGACAGCCCGACGATGCTGCGATCGGTGGTGACGGTGAACGGGGCGCTCCAGTCCGCGGCGCGGGCGGTCGAGGCGCCCGCGATGGCGGACAATGCGAGGGCCAGCAGGGCGGAGCGTCGCATCGGACCCTCGACGCTAGGCCGGCGCGGCGCGCAGAGCATCCGCAGCACCCCGCCGCGGCCGGTGGCGAAGTACGGTGGCGCCGCTGTCCCGGATCTGCCCGGTGCCGGGCCTAGACTCGCGGCCACGGCCCGAGGAGAGACAGGCGAGCTCGCGATCCACGTCGACGGGCTGCGGGTGAGGCGCGGCGGCCGCGAGATCCTGCACTCGGTGTCGCTCACGGCCGCGACGGGGGCGATCACCGGCCTGCTGGGGCCGAGCGGATGCGGCAAGACGACGCTGATGCGCGCCATCGTCGGGGTCCAGGTGGTCCACGGCGGCGGCGTCGAGGTCCTCGGCCTGCCGGCCGGTACGCCGGCCCTGCGCCGCCAGGTCGGCTACCTGACGCAGGCGCCCTCGGTCTACGGCGACCTCACGGCGCGCGAGAACCTGCGCTACTTCGCGCGCGTGCTCGGGGCGCCCGCGGCGCGGGTCGACGAGGCGATCGCCACCGTCGACCTGGGCGAGCACGCCGACCGGGTCGCCAACTCGCTGTCGGGCGGCGAGCAGACCCGTGTGTCGCTCGCCACCGCGCTGCTGGCCCAGCCGCGGGTGCTCGTCCTCGACGAGCCGACCGTGGGGCTCGACCCGCTGCTGCGCCGGGACCTGTGGGGCACGTTCAAGGCCCTGGCCGCCGACGGGGTCACGCTGCTCGTCTCGAGCCACGTGATGGACGAGGCCGCGCACTGCGACTCCCTCGTGCTGATGCGCGAGGGCGACGTGCTGGCGAACGAGACGCCCGACGAGCTGCGCCGGCGGACCGGGTGCGACGACCTCGAGGACGCGTTCATCGCGCTCATCGAGCACAGCGAGGCGGCGTGAACCCGGGGATCGCCGGCGCCACCGCGCTGAGGGTGCTCACGCAGCTGCGGCGCGACCCGCGGACGATCGCCCTGCTGCTCGTGGTCCCGTGCGCGCTGCTGACGCTCCTCAAGTACGCGTTCGCCGCGCGGCCGCTGGCCTTCCAGGGCATCGGCGGACCGCTCCTGGGCCTCTTCCCGTTCATCACGATGTTCCTGGTCACCTCGATCACGATGCTGCGCGAGCGCACCACCGGCACGCTCGAGCGCCTGATGAGCATGCCGCTGGCCAAGCTCGACCTCCTCGTCGGGTACGCGCTCGCCTTCGCCGCGGTGGCGGCCACCCAGGCCATCGTCGTGAGCGTCCTCGCCTTCGGCGCGCTCGGGCTCGACACGGCGGGGTCGGCGGCGGCGGTGATCGCGCTGGCGGTGGGCAACGCGATCCTGGGCATGGCGCTCGGCCTCTTCGTCTCGGCCTTCGCCACCACCGAGTTCCAAGCGGTGCAGTTCATGCCCGCCGTCGTGTTCCCCCAGCTGCTGCTGTGCGGGCTGTTCGTGGCGCGCGCCGAGATGGCCGCCGGGCTGCGCGCCGCCTCGGACGTGCTGCCGCTCACCTATGCCTTCGACGCGATCGACCGGGTCACGGGCGACGGCGCGCTCGGCACGAGGGGCGCGGTGGACGTGGCGGTCGTCGCCGGCTGCACCCTGCTCGCCCTCGCCCTCGGCGCGGCGACGCTCAGGCGCCGGACCGGCTGATCGCGCTGGTCGCCTAGGCCGCGACGGCGGCCGGTTGCGGCGGCTCGACAGCGTCGCCGGTCGATGTCCGCCAGCGGCTGCAGGCGACGGGTGGTGGAACGACGTCTTCGCCCGTCGGGACGGGCAGGACCGACGCGTCGCCGGTGCGTCGGTGGCGTCGAACGTCGGTCTTCCCCCGTCAGGAGGGGGCAGGACCGACGTTCGTCGCCGGGGCGCTGGTGGTGTGCGTCGAACGTCGCCGCGACACCGCATCGCGCCAGGCGTCGCGCCATCGGGGATCTGACGAGAGCCTCGATCGGCGGGCCCGACGCCCGTGCAGCTTTTCCGCAGTCGCGGTCCGGCGCACTACCGATGAAGTGCGCCGAAGCGGCGCATACCTTCGATCCATGGCCCGTGACACCTTCACCGCGCGCGCGGCCCACTGGAGTGCGACGCATCGCAAGACCGCGGTGCTCGGCTGGCTGGCCTTCGTCGTCGTCGCCTTCATGATCGGCAGCGCCGCCGGCACGGTGGCGCTCAAGCACGAGGACATGGGCAACGGCGACTCCCGCGCGGCCGAGCGGGTGCTCGCCCAGCAGTTCCCGCGCGAGCGCGCGGCCGAGCAGATCCTCATCCAGAGCCGCAACGGCGGGCTGCTCGGCAGCGAGTACCGCGCCGCCGTCGACGAGCTCGTCGCGCGCCTCTCCGGCATGCCCGCGGTGGCGCAGATCGAGTCGCCGCTGAAGCCCGGCAACGAGGGCCAGCAGTCCAAGGACGGGACCGCGGTCCTGCTGACCTTCCAGATCACCGGGGATCCCGACACGGCGAAGGACCGCGTCGGCCCCGCGCTGGCGGCGACGGCTGCCGTGCAGCGCGCCCACCCCGGCCTGTTCGTCGGCGAGTTCGGCGACGCGAGCGCCAACAAGGCGATCATGAAGCGCATCCAGCGACGACTTCCAGCAGGCCGAGGTCACCTCGCTGCCGGTGACGCTGCTGATCCTCGTCGTCGCCTTCGGCGCGCTCGTCGCTGCCGGCATCCCGCTGCTGCTGGGCATCACGGCCGTGGCGGCGGCCCTGGGGCTCACGGCGCTCTTCAGCCACGTGATGCGCGTCGACGAGTCGATCAACTCGGTGATCCTGCTCGTCGGCCTGGCCGTCGGCGTGGACTACTCGATGTTCTACCTGCGGCGAGCGCGCGAGGAGCGTGCGCGCGGGCTGTCGAGCGCCGATGCGCTCCAGGCTGCCGCCGCGACCTCGGGCCGCGCGGTGCTGTTCTCCGGCTTCGTCGTCATGACCGCGATGTCCGGCATGTTCTTCATGGGCTCGCAGATCTTCGCCTCGTTCGGCGTGGGAACGGTGCTCGTGGTGGCCATCGCGCTCGTCGGGTCGCTCACCGTCCTGCCTGCCGTCCTGTCGAAGCTCGGCGATGGCGTCGAGCGCGGCCGGATCCCGTTCCTCGCGCGCCGGCGCACGAACAACGGCGAGTCGCGCTTCTGGGGCGCGGTCGTGACGGCCGTGATGCGCCGACCGATCCTCTGGGGCGGCGCGGCGGTCGCCCTCCTGGTCGCCCTCGCGATCCCCGCGCTCAGCCTGCACACGGTCGACTCGGGCGCGCAGGGCCTGCCGCGCGACCTGCAGGTGATGAAGGTCTACGAGCGCGTGCAGAAGACGTTCCCCGGCGGCGGCGGGCCGGCGGTCGTGGTCGTCAGCGCAAACGACGTGACCCGGCCTCAGGTCGTGGCGGGCATCGCCGCCCTCAGGCGCGCGGCACTCGCGACCGGCCGGATGCACGAGCCGATCAGCGTCGAGGCGAGCAGGTCGCACAAGGCGGCCCGCGTGCTGGTGCCGCTGGCCGGCAAGGGGACCGACGCGACGTCCAACCGCGCGCTCGACACGCTGCGCCATGACGTCATCCCCGCGACGATCGGCAAGGTGCCGGGCGCCGAGGCGAAGGTGACCGGTTGGACGGCCGGCTCCAAGGACTTCAACGACACGATGAAGGCGCACGCGCCGATCGTCTTCGCGTACGTGCTCGGCCTGGCCTTCGTGCTGCTGCTGCTGACCTTCCGCTCGATCGTCATCCCGATCAAGGCGATCGTGCTCAACCTGCTGTCGGTCGGCGCCGCCTACGGCGTGCTCGTCCTCATCTTCCAGAAGGGCAACCTCGAGTCGCTGCTGCACTTCAAGTCGGTCGGGGGCGTGACCGACTGGCTGCCGCTGTTCCTGTTCGTGATCCTGTTCGGGCTCTCGATGGACTACCACGTGCTGATCCTCAGCCGCGTGCGCGAGTGCTACGAGTCGGGCATGAGCACGGACGACGCCGTGGCCCACGGCATCCGGGCGACCGCGAGCGTCATCACGAGTGCGGCCGTCGTCATGGTCGCCGTGTTCGCGATCTTCTCCACCCTGGGGATGCTCGACTTCAAGATGATGGGCGTCGGGCTCGCCGTCGCCGTGCTCGTCGACGCGACCGTCGTCCGTGCCGTGCTGCTGCCGGCGACCATGAAGCTCCTCGGCGATTGGAACTGGTACCTGCCGCGCTGGCTCGAGTGGCTGCCGCGCCTGACCCGCGAGGCCCCGGCCGAGCGGACTCCCGAGCGCGAGCCCGAGCCCGCCGAGCCCGAGACCGAGCCGCAGGTCCCCACGGCGGTGTGACGCGATGCCCGAGCTCCCAGGCGCCGACGTGCTGCACGAGCTGCAGCGGACGATGCAGTCGGTGCTCGCGCGCGAGCGCGGGCTCCAGCGGGACCTGCTGACCCGCGTCTTCGAGCCCTACGACGCGGCCTTCGATCTCCTCGAGCAGAGCGGCGCCGCGCTGCGCGAGCAGGCCGAGGCGATCGAGCACGCCGCCCGGTCGCTCGAGCAGGCCGCCGGCCTGATGAAGACGCAGGCCGACCTCTTCGAGCGCACGATCCGCATGCTGCGCGAGCCGTCGCGCAGGCTCGAGTCGGTCGTGGGCGTCGATGCGCGCCGGGCCGGATCGCGCAAGGCCGGCTGAGCCGCGCGACTCAGGCTGTGGCGGCGTCCGACGCGGCGCGTGCGTCGAGGTAGCGCGCGATCGTCGCCACCGTGGTCAGCTCCCCGTAGTCCTGCTCGGGCACGTCGATGCCGGTCGCCTCGTTGATGGCGACGACCAGGTTGAGGATGTCCATCGAGTCGAGCTCGAGGTCCTCGCGCAGCAGCGCGTCGGCGTTCAGCGTCGCGGGGTCGACGTCGGGCGCCACCTCCAGCAGCGCGTCGACGACGGTCGCGGTATGTCGGTCATGTCGGTGGTCATGGCTCCTCCGTGGTTCGCAGGTGACGCTCGAGGGCCGCCAGGAAGCGGGCACCCTCGGCGCCGGTGCTGGCGCGATGGTCCGCCGACAACGTCGCCGTCACGACCGGCCGCACGCCGAGCATCCCGTCCACCGCCCACGGCCGGTCCTGGATGCGGCCGAAGCCGACGAGCGCGACCTGCGGCGGGTAGATGACTCCGAGGACCTCGTCGACACCCTGGTCGCCGAGGTTCGTGACGGTGATCGTGGGATCGGCCATCTCGGACGCGCGCAGCCCGCCGCGCCGTGCGCGCGCGACGAGGTCGCGGAGGTCGCGCATCAGCTCGTCGAGGTCCTTGCCATCGGCGTCGTGGATGGCGGGCGCGATGAGGCCGCCGCCGCGCTGCGAGATGGCGACGCCGAGGTGCACCGCCTCGCTGCGCCGGTGCTCGCCGTCGATCCAGAAGCCGTTGACCTCGGGCACGTCGCGCGCTGCGCGCGCGACCGCCTGCAGCAGCAGGGCGGCGGGCAGCACGCGCTCGGCCACGGGCCGCGCCGCGTTGGCGGCGCGCAGCCGCGCCAGCGGCTCGGAGAGCTCGATCTCGGCGCGCAGGTAGTAGTGCGGGACCTCGCGCTTGGAGCGCGCCATGAGGTTGCCCATCGCGATGCGAAGAGCCATGCCGGGCGCCGGCGGCGCCGGCGGCGCCGGCGGCGGCGCAGCAGGAACGGGCGCAGACCCGTTGCCCGCCGGCTCCGCGGCGGCCCCGCCGGCAACGGGGCCGGCGGCGGCCCGCTCGACATCCGCGCGGACGACCGCACCCCCCGGCCCCGAGCCTTTCAACGCGGCAAGATCGACGTGCAGGTCGGCGGCGATGCGCCGGGCGAGCGGCGAGACGCGCGGGCGGTGGGCCACCGCCGCGAGCGCGAGCGCCGGCACGGGTGCGACGCGCGGCGCAGGGATGGGCGCGGGCGCGACGCGCGGCGAAGGGACGGGCGCGGGCGCGGCGGGCACGGCGGGCGCGGGCGCGCTGGGCGCCGGCGCGCTGGGCGCGGCCTCGTCGGCGACGCCCGTCAGCAGCGCCAGCGGCGTTCCCACGGGAACGCGCTCCCCGACGGGCACGAGCAGCTCCTCCACCACGCCGTCCTCGAAGACCTCGACGTCGATCTCCGCCTTGCTCGTGTCGACGAGGGCGACGATGTCGCCGCGGTGCACGACGTCCCCCGGCGCCACGTGCCACTTGAGGATCGTGCCGGCGTCCATGTCGGCGCCCAGCGAGGGCATCCGGAACTCAGACATCGGCCCCCACCGTCCTGCGCGCCGCGGCCACGATGCCGTCGACCTGCGGGAGCGCCGCCTGCTCGAGGTGCTGCGCGTAGGGCATCGGCACCTCGCGGCTGCAGACCCGCTCGACCGGCGCGTCGAGCTCGTAGAAGGCGCCCTCCATGATGCGGGCGCTGATCTCGCCGGCGAGGCTGCCGGTCCTCCACCCCTCGTCGATGACGACGGCGCGGTGCGTGCGCGCGACCGACGCGAGGATCGCCTCGTCGTCGAGCGGGCGCAGGACGCGCAGGTCGACGACCTCGGCGTCGATGCCCGCGGCCGCGAGCTCCTCGGCCGCGGCGAGCGCCTTGGGCAGGCAGCCGCCATAGGTGATCAGGCTCACGTCGTTGCCGGAGCGGCGGATCGCGGCGTGCGCGATGTCGACCTGCGGCGGATCGGCCGCGAGCTCGCCCTCGACGTTGTACAGCGAGCCGTGCTCGAAGATGACGACCGGGTTGGGGTCCAGCAGCGCCGGCCACAGCATGCCGCGGGCGTCCTCGAGCGTGGCGGGCGCGAGCACCTTGAGCCCCGGCACGTGGGCGTACCAGCACTCCAGGCTGTGGGAGTGCTGCGCGGCGAGCTGGCGCCCGGCGCCCGTCGTCATGCGGATGACCAGCGGGATCCGGAACTGGCCGCCGGACATGTGCGGGATCGTCGCGGCGTTGTTGACGATCTGGTCGAGCGCCAGCAGGCTGAAGTTGACGGTCATCACCTCGACGATCGGCCGCATGCCGCCCAGCGCGGCGCCGATGCCCGCGCCGACGAAGCCCGACTCCGACAGCGGCGTGTCGCGGATGCGCTCGGGGCCGAACTCGTCGAGCAGGTCGCGGCTGACGCCGAAGGACCCGCCGTAGCGCCCGACGTCCTCGCCCATGAGGAACACGCGCTCGTCGCGGCGCATCGCGTCGGCGATGGCGGCGCCCAGCGCCTGGCGGAACGTGGTGGTGGTCGTCGCGGTGGCGGTCATGAGGGCGCCTCCTGCTCGGCGTACACGAAGCGCTCGAGGTCCTCGACCGGCTCGAGCTCGGCCTCCTCGGCGAACGCGACGGCATCGTCGATCTCGGCGGCGACCTCCTGCTCGATGCGCTCGAGCTCGGCGTCGTCGAGCAGCGCGCGCTGGCGCAGCTCGGCCTCCAACAGCACGATCGGGTCGCGCAGGCGCCAGCGATCGATCTCGTCCTTGCTGCGGTACAGGTCGGGGTCGTACATCGAGTGGGCGCGGAAGCGGTAGGTCTGCAGCTCCAGGAAGCACGGCTCGCCCCCACGCACCGCCAGCGCCGCGCGCCCGACGGCGTCCTCGACGGCGCGGACGTCCATCCCGTCGACCGACCACGCGGGCATCTCGTAGCCGGCCGCCTTCAGGGCCAGGTCGGTCTCGGACTCCGAGCGCTCGAGCGCCGTGCCCATCGCGTAGAGGTTGTTCTCGCAGCAGAACAGAACGGGCAGCCGCCACAGCGCGGCGAGGTTCATCGACTCGTGGAACTCGCCCTCGGCCATCGCGCCCTCACCGAAGAAGCAGGCCACGACGCGCGAGCGGCCGGCCATCTTGTCGGCCAGCGCGAGCCCCACCGCCAGCGGCAGGCCGCCGGCGACGATGGCGTTGCCGCCGTAGAAGTTGCGTGCGGCGTCGAAGAGGTGCATGGACCCGCCGCGCCCGCCACTGCACCCGGTCGCCTTGCCGAACATCTCGGCCATCACCACGCGGGCGGGGACGCCACGAACGAGCGCGTGGCCGTGCTCGCGGTAGGTGGTGAGGACGGCGTCGTCCTCGCCGAGGGCCTGCATGGCCCCGACGGCGACGGCCTCCTCGCCGATGTAGAGGTGCAGGAAGCCGCGGATCTTCGAGGCGCTGTAGAGCTCCACGCAGCGCTCCTCGAAGCGGCGGATGCGCAGCATCTCGTGCAGGAGGTGCAGGCCGTGGTCGCGCTCGATCGGTGCCATCATCACGACTGCTCCTCCAGGCTCGACACGTCGCCCTCCGGCAGCCCGAGCTCGTGGGCCCGCAGGAGCCGGCGCATGATCTTGCCGCTACGCGTGTGCGGCACCGCGTCGGCGAACTCGATCTCGCGCGGCGCGACGGCGGCCCCCAGCCGGCGGCGAGCGTGCGCCATCAGCTCGCGGCGCAGCTCGCGGCTCGGCTCGTAGCCGGGCCCCAGCACCACGAAGGCCTTGACGATCTGCTTGGCGACGGGATCGGGCTTGCCGATCACCCCCGCCTCGGCCACCGCGGGATGCTCGAGCAGCACGCTCTCGACCTCGAAGGGCCCGATGAGGTGCCCGGCCGACTTGATGACGTCGTCGCCGCGGCCCACGAACCAGAAGTAGCCCT
Organism: uncultured Actinomycetes bacterium; assembly: GCA_963816845.1. Classification (GTDB taxonomy): domain Bacteria; phylum Actinomycetota; class Thermoleophilia; order Solirubrobacterales; family Solirubrobacteraceae; genus JAOPZW01. The sequence goes on from CAWFMR010000062.1 coordinate 30,388, forward strand.
CGTCGTCACGGCGCACGAGGTCGCCGGACGTGTACCACCCGTCCGCGAAGGAGGCCCGGTAGCGCTTCTCGTCGTCGAGGTAGCCGCGGAACATGGAGGGCCAGCCCGGTCGCAGCGCCAGCTCGCCCTCCTCGCCGGGGCCGACCTCCACCACGGGGCGCACCAGATCGCCCTCGGCGTCGCGCCGCAGGACGGTGGCCTCGATGCCGGGCAGCGGGCGGCCCATCGAGCCGGGCTTGACGTCGGTCGCCGCCAGGTTGGCGATCATGATCCCGCCGGTCTCGGTCTGCCACCAGTTGTCGTGGATCGGCTGGTCGAGGGCGTCCTGGGCCCACAGGACGGCCTCGGGGTTCAGCGGCTCGCCGACGCTGGCGATGAAGCGCAGCGCCGAGAGGTCGCGCTCGCGCGGCGCCTGCTCGGTGTGGCGCATGAGCATCCGCACGGCGGTCGGCGCCGTGTACCAGACGCTGACCCGCTCGCGCTCGAGCGTCTCGTACCAGCGCTCGGCGTCGAACTCCGCCTCGTCGACGACCATCGTCACGCCGTGTGTCAGCGGCGCGATGATCCCGTAGGAGATGCCCGTCACCCAGCCGGGGTCCGCCGTGCACCAGAAGACGTCCTCAGCGTGCAGGTCGAGGGCCATGGCACCCGTCGCGTGGTGGGCGACGACGGCCTCGTGCACGTGCATCGCGCCCTTGGGGCGCCCGGTGGTGCCGCTCGTGAAGTGCAGCAGCGCGAGGTCCTCCGGGTCGGTGGGGCCGATCTCGTAGTCCTCGGAGGCGTCCGCCAGCGCCGCGTGCAGGTCGCACGCCCCCGGGCACTCGCCCGCGTCGCCGGGCGACCCGATCAGGAGCACGTGCTCCAGGCTCGGCAGCTGCTCGCGGATCGGCGCGACCTTGCGCACGTAGAGCTCGGGCGTGGTCACGAGCACGCGGGCACCGCCGATGGCCATGCGCTCGCGGACGGGCTCGGGCCCGAAGGCCGAGAACAGCGGCGAGAAGACGCAGCGGTGCTTGAGCGTGCCCAGGGCGGCGACGTAGAGCTCCGTGCGCCGCGGGGACAGGGCGAAGACGCGCTCTCCGCGGACGACGCCGAGGCGGTCGAGGAGATTCGCGAAGCGCGAGGTCGCGGCCGCCAGCTCGCCGTAGGTGAGCTCGACCCGCTCGCCGCAGCGCCCCAGCCAGCGCAGCGCGGTCTTGCCGGCCAGCGCGCCGTGGGCGTGGCGATCGACCGCCTCATGGGCGATGTTCAGGCCCTGCCCGCCGGGAAGCCCGTCGAGCGCGGCCCGCGCGGCCTCCCACGTGAAGGCACGTCGCGCCTCGTCGTAGTCGGCGACGTTCGGCGCAGGATCTCCGGGGCGCGGCAACTTGCGGATCCGCGTCGCGCCGGGCGTGGGAGCTTGCGCGATGCTCGCCATGCTTCGACCGTAGGCCCCGAGGACGGATCGGTCATCGGCACGCACTGCTCGCGTCGGTGCGGGAAACCCGCACGAGCCCCGCGGCGAACGTGCGCTGCGCAACCGTTGCCCCGCGGATGCGCGCGGGGCGCCGCCGTCGTTGACTGAAGGCATGAGCCTCACCGCCACCGCCCGCTCCGCCGGCGACACCCTGCGCCAGGAGGTGCTCGTCGACGGCCGCCACCGCCTCGTCACCGACGAGCCCGCACAGCTGGGCGGCACCGACACCGGACCCGCGCCCCACGAGCTGGTGCCCGCGGCGCTGGCGGCCTGTGTCGCGGTCACGATCCGGATGTACGCCCGCACCAAGGGCTGGGCCCTGGGCGAGCTCAGCGTCGACGTCGTCTACGACAACACGTCCACGCCGCGTCACTTCGACGTGACCGTCAACCTCCCCCGTGACCTGACCCCCGAGCAGGTCCGGCGCCTGATGCGGGTCGCCGAGGCCTGCCCGGTGCGGCGCTCGATCGAGGCCGGCATGGTCTTCGACGAGCACCTGCCGCGCGAGCGCGAGCGCCACGCCGCCTGAGCGAGCGCGCCGTCAGCCGGCGCGCTTGCCCGGCTCGACCTCGGCGGGCTCGCGCTGATGCGTGATGATGCGCTCGACGTGGCGGCGCAGCTGGTCGTGCAGGCGCTCGGCCATCTCGTCCACCGCCGCGGCCATCGTCGCCCGCGCCGCGTGGGCGCGGACGGGCCGCCCGGCGAGCAGGACCTCGCCCTCGGCTCGGGCGCCGTGCTCGATGCGAGGGTTCTCCTCCTGGATGAGGACCACCCGTCCGTGCGTCAGCGGGCCCTTGACGATCTGCTCGAGCGCCCCCACCTCGTTGCGGGCGGTCTGCACCGCCTCCGGTGCGACCTTGCCCCTTACGGTGATGTCCACATGCATGCTTTCAGCCTGCTCCCCGGGCGCCCGACGCGCATCGGCGGAGGACCACGGCCGCGGCTGCGGGGAACTACGGCGAGCGCAGGCGCCCGGAGGAACGTTCACGGATGCACGGGGCACGCGCGACCGGATAGGGTCGCGCGCAGGTGAGCAAGCCCGTCCTCGTCGGCTACGACCCGATCACGTGCGACCAGGCTCCGGTGGAGTTCGGCGTCGCCGCGGCCCGCCTCACCGGCGCCCCGCTGACGATCGTGTCGGTGCACGGCGTCCGCGCCGATCGGCTCGCCGCCAGGCAGATGAGCGAGGAGCTCCTCGCCGATGCCACCGAGACGCTCGCGGAGCTCGAGGGGGATCTTCACGCCCAGGGCGTCGCGGCGGAGCTCCGCGACGTGGAGAGCACGAGCGCGCCTCGGGCGTTGCACGAGCTCGCGGAGGCGCAGGATGCCGGCCTGCTGGTCATCGGCTCCACCCGGCAGGGGACGGTCGGCCGCCTGCTGCCCGGCTCCACGGCGCAGCGCCTGATGCACGGTGCGCCGTGCCCGATCGCGGTGGTCCCGCACGGCTGGCGGGCAGGCGACGGGCTGAAGACGATCGGCGTCGCCTACGTCGACACGGACGAGGGCCGCGAGGCGCTGCGCGGCGCCCATGCGCTGGCCCGCCGGTCGGGCGCGACGCTGCGCGTCCTGACCGTGGCACGGGTGGGCTTCGCGGCGCACGCCGAGACCGAGCCGCGCACCGCGGGGCGGCGGGGCAAGGACTTCGACGAGGTCGAGGGCGAGCACCGAGTGCTGGCCGAGACGGCCGCCCGCAACGCGGTCGCAGAGCTCGAAGGGGACGTGACCGTCGAGGTCGATGCCTTCGCGGAGGACCCCGCGGCGACGCTGATCGCGGCATCGGAGCGCCTCGACCTGCTCGTGTGCGGCTCGCGCGGCTACGGGCCGGTCCGCGCGGTCATGCTCGGCGGGGTGTCGCGCCGGGTCGTAGCGCAGGCGCACTGCCCGGTCATCGTGCTGCCGCGCGGCGTGCCGGGGTCGCTCGAGGCGCTCGCGTAGTTTCCCGGCAACGCGACCGTAGGCGCTGCCGATGTCGGCGCCGGTCGTGGCCGGCAGGCTCCTGGCATGCGCCCGTCGTGGGCCATCGTCGTGAGCACCGCGTTCCTCTTGGCCGCCTGCGGCGGAGGCGGCGGCTCGTCCTCCGACGAGGTGCGATCGACGTGGAAGGAAGCGGCCACCGCTGCCGCGGGGGGCGACGGGACGCACTTCTGCGCACTCGTCACGAGCGCCGGCAAGCAGGCCATCACGAGCCAGACGAGCCTGCCGTGCGAGGACAGCGTGCGCCTGCTGGGCTCCCGCCTGAGCGCGGCCGACAAGGCGGCGATCCGCGGCGCGAGGATCACGAACGTCACGGTCCACGGCGACGACGCGACCGTCACCTATGTCATGGACGCGAGCCTCGCGAAGCTGGGCTTCACCGGGCGCACGTCGCTGCACCGATCGTCCGGGCACTGGCTCCTGATCGGCGTGTGATGGCCGCATCCCCCGGCGCGACGGCTGCGCGCGGAGCGGAGGTCGCCATCGACGCGGTGACCAAGCGCTACGGCGCGCTGGTCACCGCCCTTCACGACGTCAGCCTCCATCTCGAGCCGGGCGAGCTCGTGCTGCTGACCGGCCCCTCGGGCTCGGGCAAGAGCACCCTGCTGAACCTCATCGCCGGCTTCGATCGGCCCGACGCGGGGCGGATCGTCGTCGGCGGCGAGCCGGTCGCCAGCCTGCCGGACCCCGCGCGCTTTCGCCGCGAGGTCGTCGGCTTCGTCTTCCAGCTGCATCACCTCATCCCCGGCCTCACGGCCGAGGAGAACGTGGAGATCCCGCTCATCCCCACCATCCGGCGCCGCGCCGAGCGCCTGGCACGCGCTCGAGCGGCGCTGCACGAGGTCGCGCTCGACGAGCGGCTCGCGCACCTGCCCGCCGAGCTCTCGGGGGGCGAGCGGCAGCGAGTCGCGCTGGCCCGCGCGTTGGTCGGGCGCCCTCGCCTCCTGCTGGCGGACGAGCCGACGGGAGCTCTGGACTCCGAGGCCAGCACTCAGGTGCTCGAGCTGCTGGCGGCCCGATCGCGTGAGCACGGCACCACGGTGCTGCTCGTCAGCCATGAGCCGGATGCCGCCCGGCACGCCGATCGCATCGTGCGCATGCGTGACGGGCGGATCACGGGCGCCGACCCGTCGGCGGCGCTCAGCCCAGCGCTTCGGCCGGGCGCAGACGGCTGACCCACCAGGCGGGATAGAGGCTGCCGATCGTCCCCGTCGCCACGGCGACCAGGACGGCCTGCGCGAGCGTCCAGGCCGTGACGTGCGGCGAGACCAGCGCGGAGGCAGCGAAGGCGCGGACGATGAGCTCCCCGGCCACCACGCCGAGTCCGAGCCCGATGAGCGCGCCGGCGAGGCTCAGCAGCACGCCCTCGCGGAGCACGAGCTGGGCGACGAGGCGCCGCGGCCAGCCGACCGCGAGCAGCAGCGCGAACTCGCCGCGGCGCTCGAACACGGCCATGAGCATCGTGTTCATGACCGCGATGCCGCCGATGATCAGCGCCAGAGTGGCGAAGACCAGGGCCGCCTTGCGCACGAGGAGGCTGTTCGTGTCGACGCGCGAGACCTGGCCGGGCTGGCTGATCGCCACCGTTCCCCGGAACGCGTGCCCGAGCCGGTCGCCGACCTCGGACGCCCGCGCCCCGCGCGCGATCTTGACCGCGATCGTCGTGGCATCCCCGGGGCGGCCGCGCATGCGCTCGACGACCGCGAGCGGGAGCGCGGCTCCCTGGTCCTCGAACGGCACGCCGGCGTGGTAGATCCCGACGACCCGGAAGCTGCCCGCCGCCAGCCGCAGGCGCTGGCCGACGTCGACGCCCAGGTCGCGGGCCGCCGCGTCGCCGAGGACGGCCTCGTCGCCGCGCTGAGCGCCGCGGCCCGCGACGAACACCAGGCTGCGCCACACGAAGCTGTCGGCCTCGACGCCGAAGACCAGGAACGACGGCTTCTCGCGCAGCTCGCCGGTGGCGACCGCGATCGGCGTCGCATCGGCCACGCCCGGCTGGCGCTTGACGCGCGGAACGAGCGACTGCGGCAGCGAGGAGGCCGTCAGCTCGCCCACGCCGCCCTGGAACATGCCGAGCTCCGCGCCACCGAGGTTGATGAGGCCCGCCGCGCTGCGCTCGATCCCGGCGCTGAGGGCGAGCAGCGCGACGATCGTGGCGACGCCGATCGCGATGCCGACGGCGGTCAGCACCGTGCGCGCCGCGTGCCGGCGGAGGTCCACGATGATGAGATGGCCCATCCCGCCCGACGTTACGCGCGACATGCGCAGCGGTCATCCGCTGGGTCCCACGCCGGATTGCAGCCAACTACGTATGCAACGGCCCTCGACTCGCGCGACGATCAGACCAGGCGTCCACAACGCTGGAGGGCTGCCATGGCAGACGAGACACGATCCGGGCCCACCATCGAGATGCTGCTCGCGACGAGCGAGGAGCGGGGTTGCGTGGAGGAGTCGGAGATCGATCGCCTCGCCGAGGCGCTGGAGCTCAGCGACGCGGATCTGGAGGACCTCCGCGACCGGGTCGCGCAGCGCGGTATCGCGGTTCACGACGACTGCGGCAGGGTCGGCGTCCCGCCCACCAGCTACGCCGACGACGACCTCGTGCAGCACACGATCGACTCGATGGGTCAGTTCCTCAGGGAGGCCGGGCGCTTCCCGCTGCTGACCGGTGCCGAGGAGCTCGAGCTGGCCAAGCGCATCGAACGCGGCGACCTCGCCGCCAAGGAGAAGCTCATCAACCACAACCTGCGCCTCGTCGTCTCGATCGCCAGGCGCTACCAGGTCACGACGCAGATGACCCTGCTGGACCTCGTCCAGGAAGGGACGCTCGGGTTGATACGCGCCGCGGAGAAGTTCGATTGGCGCCGAGGCTTCCGGTTCTCCACCTACGCGACGCTGTGGATCCGTCAGGCGATCCAGCACGGCCTCGTCCGCCAGGCTCGGATCATCCGCCTCCCAGCCGGCGTGGAGCAGCGGGAGCGCAAGATCGCGCGCATCCATCGCGAGCTCGCGGCCCAGCTCGGTCGCGATCCCACGGACGAGGAGATGTCCGCCGCCGCCGGGCTGCGCGTCGAGGACGTGGCGGAGATCAAGCACGCGCCGAGGGTCACCACGAGCCTCGACCGCCCGGTCGGCGACCTCGCGGGAGCGACGCTCGGCGAGCTCGTCGCGGCTCCCGGGACCGACGTCGGAGAGGAGCTGCACATCACCCTCGCCGGCGAGGCCGTCCGGCGTACCGTGGACGAGATGCCCGAGCCCGAGCGCCAGGTCATCCGGCTGCGCTACGGCATCGACGGCGACGCCGAGCCGCAGACCTACGCGGCGATCGGCCAGCGCCTCGGCCTCTCCCCGGTGCGCGTCAGCGCGATCGAGAAGCAGGCGCTCGAGCAGCTCGCGCTGCGCCGCGAGCTGCAAGCCCTCGCAGACGCGGCATGAGCTCGCCTCTCAGGGCAGCGCGGGGGTGCCGGCGCTCCAGCAGGCGATCAGTCAGATGCCCCGCTCGGAGCAGCGGATCGTCGCCCTCCTCTACGGCTCGCCGACCGGTGAATCTGCGAACTCGTCATCTGCGACGCGTACCACCGCGTCGTCCAGCACGAGCTGATCCAGGTCGGCCAGCGCCCGCCGCACGATGAGCGAGCGACCCCCCCGAACCACCGTCGCCAGCCAGCACACCGGCTCTCCGTCGTCCGACGCCGCACACGCCGGCGCTGGGGCGCTGAGCGGAGCCCACGACGTCCGCGCCGCGCTGGCGCGGGCGGACTTCTACCCCGTGCCGGTCGACCGGGTGGTGATCCACGAGACGCACCTGTCGTGGGTGTTTCTGGCGGGCGATCGCGCCTACAAGCTCCGCAAGCCGCAGCCGCCGGCGGTCTCGGATCCGGGCACGCTCGAGCGCCGGCGCGAGCTCTGCGACGAGGAGGTGAGGCTCAACCGCCGCTCGGCGCCGGAGGTGTATCTCGGTGTCCGTGCGGTGGTGGTGACGGCCGGCGGCCTGCAGCTGGCGACCAAGGAGGATCCACGCGCGGTCGACTACGTGGTGGAGATGCGCCGTTACGACGAGCGCTGCACGCTGGCGTGGCGACTGGAGCGCGGCGAGCTCAGGCGCGACGAGGTGCGCGCGGTGGGGGGCGTGCTGGCACGGTTTCACGCGCGGGCCCGGCGTGCGGCGTCGGTCGGGGTTCCGGCGTTGGCCCTCGAGCGACGGATGGCCGAGAACTTCCATGAGCTGCTGGCAAGGGTCGAGCAGCGCGCCGAGATCGAGCGCGTGCTCGCCTTGGAGCGCTTCGCGCACGCGTTCGTGGTGGCGCACGCGGGGACGCTGAATGCCCGCGCGAGGGACGGCCGGATACGGGAGGGGCACGGCGACCTGCGCGCCGAGCACGTGCTGGTCGACGGCGGCGTGCAGCTGGTCGGCTGCGTGGCATTCGACCGCAGGTTGCGCGAGCTCGACGTCGCCGACGACCTCGCGGCGCTGGTCGTGGATCTGGTCGCGCGCGGAGGTGAGCGCTACGCGCGGGCGCTCGTACGCGGTTACCGCGACAGCGGTGGAGATACCGGTGACGACGCGCTGATCGCCTTCTGCGCCGCGCATCGTGCGCTGGTGCGAGCGAAGGTGGCGTTGCTGCGTGCTGCCGAGCAGCCCCGTACGAGTGCCGCGCACGGTCATCACAGCGCGCAGGCGCGCGACCTCTTGTCGCTTGCCGAGCGCTTTGCCTGGCAGGCACGGCTGCCGCTGGCGATCGTGGTGTGCGGCGTCCCACGCAGCGGGAAGACGCGCTTGGCCGAGATGCTGGCCTCGCTCTCGGGGCTCGCGCATCTGAGCTCCGATCTCACCCGGAGGCGGCTCGCCGACCTCGGGCCCGCGCGGCCGGCTTGCGACGTCGACCTCGACGCCCTCGCCGCGGCCGAGCTCGGCCGCCGGGCAGCCCGCCAGGTCGCCGTGCGCGGCGGGGCCATCGTGGACGCGAGCTTCGGGCGCCGCGCGGACCGCGACGCGTTCACCAGCGCATTCGACGCCGCCGCTCCGCTGCTCTTCGTCGAGTGCTGTGCTCCGGCCACGATCCTCGCGCGGCGTGCCGCCAAGCCCGACGCCGAGTCCGGGGATATCTCGGACGCAAGCCTGCGCGCGGCCGCTGGCGAGCGTTCGAGCTGGGAGCCGCTCGACGAGGTCGCGCCCTACGCGCACCTGACATTGCGCACCGACCGCCCCGTCGAGGATCTCGCCGCCGACATGCTCGGATTGCTCGACCAGCGCATCGGCCGCCTTGGGGTGTGAGCGAGCCGTGCACGTTTCCCGAGCGGCCTACCGGCAGTTTGCACCGATGGCACCTCGGCAAGGCGGGAACTACGGTCGTTGTGTACAGAGCGAGCCGACGCCGGCCGCCGCAACATCGCGCTGTCGTCGCGTCCCGCTCGATCACGACTCCCAAAGGGAGGGACGTTCATGCCCCAGACCAAGACTCCGCGCAGGGCGCCTGCTGCGAAGGCGCCGGCGACCCGCAAGCGCCCGGCGGCCGCGAAGGAGCACAAGACAGCGGTGGCCGCGACCACCGAGCTGTCCGAGGAGGTGCTCCAGCGGTTGGAGGCCGGTCAGCGCGCTGCGATCGAGGCGGTGACCGAGTTCGTCGACACCGTCGACCGGGTCCTTCCGGCGCTTCCGCACGGCGAGGCCGCGTCGAGGCGCCAGACCGTCGTCGACGCGGCGATGAAGATGGCCGACCGACTGGTCCACACGCAGTACGACTTCCTTCGCAAGGTCGTCCACGACGCGGGCAAGTCGCTGAGCCGCTCCGAGGCCGACAAGAAGTAGCGCGAAGGCGATCGACGCCAGCCGCCGAGGCGGTTGGCCGGTGAAGGCCTCGCATCATGTGCGGGGCCTTCACCATTCGGAGCCTCGGCGGTCACGTAGTCGCGCCCGGCGCGCTCTATCGCGTGGTGGGACGCTCGCGAGCCGGTTGATGCCGTGGGTTGAAACGCTGGCGCGCCTCCCCCAACGGCTATGCCTTGCGGCGTGCTTGGTCGTCGACACGAACCTGGTGCCATCCGACGGGTAGTGGATGGACTCTCGCCCATCCTCCCAACGGACGAGATAGTGCTCGTGATGCGGTCCTCCGAGTACCTCGACGATCTGACCGCGACGCGCCGCAGCGCCCCCGATGCTGGCGATCTCGATCCCTTCTCCCGGGCGACCCGGCGTGAGCTTGGCAGGCATTGCTATCGCTCCTTTCGCTCTTGCCATCGAACTCCCCGGGCACGCGCAGCACATCGGGCGGCTTCCGCGTCTCGACTGCGGGAAAGCACGGACTGGATGCGGTGAGCCTCCACGCCACAGGGCATCGCGGCCGAATACCGCGACCTGGGCGGCTCGACCCGTCAGGGGACGGTCGTCCAGGCGATCTGCTGGCCTCTGATGAAGCGGGCCACTGCGCTCCCGGATCCGTGGTTTCTGCGAATGCATCCGCGGCTCGCCGGACGTAGCGTGGACACAGATGCGCACCCCGATCAGATCAGAGCTCGAGGCCTTCCGGCTCACGTTGGCCGGCGCGGTGCTGGTCGGCGCGTCGCTGCTGATCGGCTGGCTGATCGAGCCCCTCGCGGGCGTCGTGCTCTTCGCGGTGGTGGTCGCGGTGGCGGTCGTCGCGTATCTCCGCGCGCCGAACCCCGACCGTCCCACGGTGCTTCGCGACGCGGCGCGCGCGCCCCATCCCCCGCGTGCTGTCGCCGAGGCGAGGCACGTGCTCGTCGTCGCGAACGAGACGCTCTCCGGCGACGATCTTCGGGAGCGAATCGCGGGGCCCGGCGCCGAGCGCGTCATGGTCGATGTGCTCGCGCCCCTGCTGACGTCGCATGCTCATGCCGCGGTCTCGGACATCGACCGGGAGCGCGCGGAGGCGCGGGTGCGCCTGGAACGCTCGCTGGCGTGGGCGCGCGAGCACGGCATCCGGGCACGGGGCGAGATCGGCGATCCCAGCACGAGCACGGCGATGGCGGACGAGCTGCGCCGCTTCGGTGCCGACGAGGTGATCGTCGTGACGCATCCGCGCGAGCGTCAGAGCTGGCAGGAGCGTGGCGAGCTCAAGCGCCTGCGCAGCGAGCTCGACGTGCCCGTCGTGCAGGTCATCATCGACGAACGCGTCGGCTCCTGAGTTCCAGCCAGTCGCCGTCCGTAGTTGCCCGAGCCCGAGCTGCACAGACTCACGCATGATCGTGTGGTACTGGGCGCCTACGGTCGATGTATGGCACAGGAGTCCGTTCACGACCTCGACCTCGTCGAGCTCTCGGACTTGGCGTGGGGCTTTCTCGATGGCGACGATGGCCACGAGGCCGAGGAGGAGGCGTGGGTTGCCTTGCTCGGCGCCGGCTGGCCACCGACCGCCACGATCGCGCAGTTGCGCGCGCATCTCGACGCCATCGCAGAGCTGCTCGCCGCGCCCTCGCCGGCGGTGCCGTTGCGGGCGGTGGCGGCGCTCATGACGTTCCTCGCCGCGCATCCGGAGCGCCGTGACGTCGACGAGGCGCTCTTCGCCGAGGCGCTGCGCGAAGCGTTCCCAGTCGGCGAGTTGCCCGACGACGTCGCCGCCTGGCTTGCCGCTCGCGCCATTGCGCCGGCGGCTCACCGGCGTCATCACGGGGCTCGCCAAGCGCGGCGAGGGTTTCACGGGCGCCCGACACGGCCCGAGCCCCGCACACGATGACCTCGTTGTTCCTGCTGGCGGCGCCTGCCTTCCGCGATCGCCGGGATGCGGGGCGGCTATTGGCCGAGCGCGTGGCAGCGCTGGGGCTGCAGGCGCCGATCGTGGTGGCCCTGCCGCGAGGCGGCGTCCCGGTGGCCTTCGAGGTCGCCCGGCGGTTGGGCGCACCGCTGGACGTGGTGGTCGTGCGCAAGCTCGGTGCCCCCGGAGCGCCGGAGTTCGGCGTCGGAGCGCTCGGCGAGGGCGGCGTTCGGCTGGTCAACCCGACGGCGCTGGCGGCGCTGGGGATCACCGAGTCCGCGTTGGACTCCGTGGTCGCGCGCGAGCAGGAGGAGCTGGAGCGCAGGCTGCAGCGCTATCGGGGAGATCGCGCGCCGATCGCGCTCGAGGGACGCACCGTGGTGCTCGTCGACGACGGAGTGGCCACAGGCGGCACGGCGCTCGTGGGCGCGCGCGTCCTGCGCGCACGGGGGGCGCAGCGCATCGTGCTCGCCGTCCCTGTCGGCCCGCCCGACCTGGGCGAACGCGTCGCGGGGGTCGTCGATGAGCTGGTGCAGCTCGAGGCACCCCATGACTTCTTCGCCGTCGGCCAGGCCTACAAGCGCTTCGGCCAGACCGCCGACGACGAGGTTCGGGCCTTGCTCGAGGCGGCATGCGAGACGCGCGAGCCCGCGCCGGTCGCCGACCCTCCCCCGACCCCGCGACCGGCGGCCTCGACTGGACGCGCGTGCGGCGCCTGTCGATCGCCGTCCCGGCCGGCGCGGCGCGCCTGCCCGGCGAGCTCGCCCTGCCGCCCGCTCCCCTGGGGCTCGTGATCTTCGTGCACGGCAGCGGCTCGAGTCGCCTGAGCCCGCGCAACCGACAGGTCGCCACGGCGCTCAACGGCAAGCGGCTGGCAACGCTGCTCTTCGACCTCTTGACGCCCGACGAGGCGCTCGATCGCGAGAACGTCTTCGACATCGACCTCCTCTCCGAACGGCTGCTCGCCGCCCTTCGCTGGGCGCAGACCGAGTCGGAGGCGCGGTCGCTGCCACTGGGGTGCTTCGGCGCCTCCACCGGCGCCGCTGCCGCCCTCCAGGCCGCGGCGCGGGCACCTGGGACTGTGCGCGCGGTCGTCTCGCGCGGCGGGCGCCCCGACCTGGCCGCCCCGTGGCTGACAGGCGTCCAGGCCCCCACCCTGCTCATCGTCGGAAGCGACGATCGCGTCGTGCACATGCTCAACGTGCAGGCGCGCGCCGCGATGCGCTGTCCCAGCCAGCTGGCGGTGATCCCGGGCGCCACCCACCTCTTCGAGGAGCCCGGAGCGCTCGAGGAGGTCGCCAGGCTGGCCGGCGAGTGGTTTGCCCGCCACCTCCAGACCACCGCGTGAGCGCCCCGACCGCCGTACGAACCCGCGAGCCACGGCCCCGACGGCCGGGACACGAGACGAAGGAGCGGTGAGGACAATGGCACGAGAACGGCAACCGACGGTCGCAGGCGCGCACGCTTCCGTGCACGTACACGGCGCAGCTCAGCTGCGCAAGCGCCTGCGCCGTGAGCTGCGGCGACTCGATGCCGCCGGACTGAGCCTCTACGTCGACGGGCGCCGGGACACGGTCCGGCTTGCGGTCCCCGCCAACCACCGGCGCCAGCTGGTTCCCGCCGACGAGGCCCTGGCGCGGCTGAGCGAGCTTCCCGACGGGGCCGGGGTCCAGGCAACGCTCGACGGCCTCGCGCGTACGTAGGGGGTCGAGCTGATCGCGATCGGGCCGACGATCCACGCCCGTGTCGAGAGCGCCTCCTCGAAGACGGCCGCCTCGGTCGACGCATCGATGTGCAGCTCGAGCTCGGCTGTGTGCTCGACCCATCGATGGCCCTCGGACTCACAGCCGTGACGGTCCCGCGCGACGTCCCGCGGCACGACCGTAGTTCACCGTCGAGCTCGGCGGTGGAAACGCAGGATGGCGCGAGCGCCCACCCCGCATACCGTGCAAGGTGAACGTCAATGACGTGATTGGAGGCCTGCACCGCATGAGTGGCATCGCGCAATGGTCGGACCTCGACCCGACCGGGACGCACGGGCCGGTCGCCGAGCTGACGCGGGTGCTCGCGCTGCTCGAGAGCGCCGAGGAACAGGCGCTGACGATCTCCGAGCTCCGAGCGCACGGAATCGGCACGCCCGGCCAATCGGTCTACGAGCTGCAACTCGCCGGCTACCCGATCGAGCGCGTCCACCGTCGCCGGGGAGCAAGCGGCTGCGCCGTGCTCGCGTACCGCCTGGGCGGCCATCGGCGCGACGACCAACCACGGACGGGACGAGCCGTCTGATGGCCAAGCATGCGCGCGTGCTCGCCGCATTGGCGGGTGACGTGGGGAAGGTCAACGCGCGCTTCGCGCACGTCGAGCAGGTCAAGCGCTTCGCGATCCTCGATCGAGACCTGACCCACGAGACCGGAGAGCTGACTCCGACCCAGAAAGCGAAGCGGGCCGTCGTCCACGCGAAGTTCAAGGATGTCCTGGACTCCCTCTACCAATGAACTCGTCGCGCTCGGCGCGCCGATCACCCTGCGCGACGGCTCGCGCGTGCGCGTGCGCCAGATCCACAGCTCGGACAAGGAACTGCTGCTGCGCGGCTTCGACCGGCTGAGCAGCGAGTCCCGCTACCGGCGCTTCCTGGCGCCGATACCGCAGCTGAGCGAGGCGGTGGTGCGCTACCTGACCGAGGTCGACCACCACGACCACGAGGCGATCGTCGCGCTCGATGAGGAGGGCGGCGAGGGAATCGGAGTGGCACGCTACGCGCGCGACGACACACGCCCCGACGTGGCAGAGGTCGCCGTGACCGTCATCGACGACTGGCAGGGACGAGGTCTGGGCACGCTGCTGCTGGAGGTCGTCAGTGCTCGCGCGCGCGAGGAGGACATCAGGAGCTTCACCGCCCTGATGCTCGCCACCAACCAGGAGATGATGAGCCTGCTCGAGCGCCTCGGTCCGCTGCGCGTTGTCGATCGCGAAGTCGGCACCGTTGAGATCGAGATGCCGATTCCCGAGGTCGGGCTCTCGCCTGTCCTCAGAAAGCTCCTGCGCATCGCCGCAGGCACCGACGTGCCGGTCCCGCCCGGACCCCACCACCATGCACGACGCCAGCACGACGACGGTCTCGCGGCGCGCTCACGGACCCGGCTCAGGCGTGGCGACTGAGGGGTGCTTCGTCGAGATGCTGTGGGGCGCAGCGCCGCCGGTTCGACAGACGCGAGCGGCCAGGTACGTCTGCCCCATGCGGGCCATCTGCCTGGGTCTTCTCATCGCGCTCTGCGCGTGCGGTCCCGCCGCCGCGGCGCCGTTTGGCTTCAGCGATCCCGTGCGCGTGGGAGGCGCGCGCGTGGCGGTCGACGTCGCCGCGGCCGGTCCCGGCGGCACCGGCGTCGTGGCGTGGCTCGACAGCGCCGGAGAGATCCACGCCGTACGGATGGGCGCCAACGGCGTCATCGGCGCCGACCGGACCCTTGCCCGGGGTCAGCGCACCGCGCGCGACCTGCAGGCGGTGGTCACCGATCGCGGGGAGACCGTCCTGGTGTGGTCGTCGTTCTCGCGCGAACGCAACGCGGTCGCGCAGATCGCGGCCTCGCCAGCCGGCGTGTGGGGCAAGCTCCATACGCTCGGCGCGATCGGCAGCTACACGGCCGCCATGCCGCACCTCGCCGCATTGAGCGGCGGCACCGTCGCGGCGATCTGGCGCGACCGCTCGGGCCTGGACGGCGAGGCGACCGTGCGCTACGCCCGGCGTGCACCGGGCCGCCTGTTTGGTGCCGGACGCTCGCTGGGCCACGATGGCGTCCATCCGCAGGTCGCGGCGACGGTCGACGGCGGCGCGCTGTTGAGCTGGCAGCGCGGGCCGACAGGCCCCCGCGTCGCGGTCATTGCGCGCGCCCGCCGTGGCGCCCCGCTGCCCGGGCCCGGCCACGACGTCGCCGGACACGTGCGTCTCGCGGCCCCGCTCTTCGCCGCCGCCGACGGCACTGTCGCGCTCTCGTGGATCAGAAGGGACGGCACCACGAGCACGGCGCGGACCCGCGCGGTGGCGCCGAATGTCGGACCAGTCCGGGACGTCGATGCGCACGACGTGATCGAGCCGGCTCAGCTGGCGGTCGGCGCTGGTCGGACGTCCGTTGCCACGTGGATCGGCTACACGGGCGGCGCGCGCATCCTCGCGGCCACCGCAGCCGACCTCGGCCGGTGGAGCGCGCCGGTCGCGCTTCACGCCAGGGCCGCCGGGATCGACGGCCAGCCGCAACCGGTCATCCTGCATGACGGCACCGCGCTCGTCGCGTGGCCGAAGTCCCACGACCAGGTCGGCCCGCCGATGTACGACGCCGCCATCGGAGAAGTCGGCGCGCCCACGCCCGACCAGCCACAGACGCTCGGCGCGACGGCCGGGCCCGTGGGCGTGCGCCTCGTCCGCGGCGGCGGCCGCGTCATCGCCGCGTGGCCGGACCCGGCGGCCGGCGTGCGAATCGCCACCCGCCCCGCCTGACTGACGCAGCTGCGCGCCTCAGGCCCGGATCACGCCTCTGGGAGCATCTCGCGGCTGCTCGCCGCCACCGCCGCCAGAAGCACGAAGCAAGGCCTCGCGACGCCGAGCCGCACGCGACGACGCGCCCGAACACCGGGCGATCGAACCGGCACCGATCGAACGAATTGAGGGTCCAGCACCGAGCGAGGACTCGAGCGTGCCGCCCGACCCGCCGACACTCGAGTCGGCCTCGCCCGAAGCGTGTGCCGTGCGCCCTACCGGCGGCGGGAGTCCATGATTGCGTAGTCCCCGGCGATGGGCGGCTCGGGCGACTACGGATGGCGACGATTCGCGGGCGGCGCAGACTCGTGAGGAAGGTCGCAATGAAACGACGAAAGGAGGGGTCATGCCCACGACCCCTGCAACGCGCAAGCCGGCGCCCGCGACCGCCCGCACGCCGACAGCGCACAAGCCGGCGCCCGCGACCGTCCGCACGCCGACACCGCACAAGCCGGCGCCGCCGGCCCGGAGGACGTCGGTCGACTACCTCGAGGACGCACTGAAGGATCTCGGCAAGGCTCGAGAGAAGGGCGGCGAGGAGATCCGGGCGAGCATCGACGCGGCGATGGAGCGGGTCCGTGAGGCCGCGAAGGAGCTCGGCAGCCGCGGTCAGGACCAGGTGGGCGAATGGCAGAAGTCGCTCGACGCCGCGGCCGACGATGCCCTCCGCGAGCTGGGGCGGATGACCATCCGCGCGCAGCGCTCGCCCGAGGCGCTCACCGAGCTCTCAGCAGAGATCCGCAAGCGCAGGGGCCAGCTGTCGCGCAGGGCAACAGCTGACCGCGTCACGCCGTAGCCGGCCGGGCCGGGCCGGGCGCCGTCAGCGTCCGGCCCGCCGCCGCTTGCCTAGGCCCGCGAGCAAACTACGGACGCCACGTCGACCCGCCACCGGGCCGGCTGCAACGCACGTCCCGGTGCGCGGCTGACGCGCATCCTTGCGCTGCTCGAGAGCGCTGAGGAGGACCGTGGAGGCCGCCTGGGAGCGAACCGTCAGGTCGCGGCAGTGGGGCGGACCGGCCGCAGTCGCAGCGCCCGGAACTCATCGGCCGGCAGCAGGATCAGCTCGAGCGAGCGGCAGTCCTCGACGCCGACGATCGGATGACCCCGTAAGCCTCGCAGAGCGTCCACGACGCGGTAGAGGTTGATGCCGTCGGTGACATAGCGATCGGCGTCGCGCTCGATCCCGACCGGGAGCGGCGGCAGCGCATCGCGGGCGCCGCGCCTCGTGGCGGCAAAGGCTCGAAACGGGCCGAACATGGCTTCCTCTCTGTCGCGCTCCTACGATCGGGCAAGCTACGCAGGGGGATCGACTGCGCCATCAGCGATCGGCCGCCGGCGATCAGAGATAGCCCCGCGATCGCACCCGTAGTTGCCCGCAGGCTCCGTGTGACGAGCTCGGCCACGCTCGCGTGCGGAGATCCCGCACGGGTCGCGTCGATGGCTGCGGTGTTCCGCCGATGACGCACCGGGCCCGCGTGGCTAGCGTCGGAAGACACCGACCGAGAGCTTTCCCCGTGCCTCAGCCAACACCAGGCGCAGCAGACCCGATCAACGATCCCGGCCTGCTGACGGCCGCCGAGACCTCGCTCCTGATGGACCAGTACGAGTTGATGATGGCGGCGAGCTACCACCGGCGCGCGATGAACGAGCCAGCGGTCTTCGAGCTCTTCGCGCGCCACCTGCCGCCACACCGCGACTGGTTGCTGGTAGCGGGCATCGGCCCCGCGCTCGCGATGGTCGAGGCGATGCGCTTCGGTCCGCGCGAGCTCGAGTACGCGCGTGGCCTCGGGCTTCCCGAAGCCTTCCTGCGCTACCTCGCAAGCTTCCGGTTCACGGGACGCGTGGACGCCATGCCCGAAGGCACCGTCGCATTCGCCGGCGAGCCGCTGCTGCGCATCACCGCACCGCGCATCGAAGCCCAACTGGTGGAGACGCTGCTGCTCAACCAGGTGAACTTCCAGACCGCGATCGCCACCAAGGCCGCGCGACTCGTGCTCGCCGCGGGCGCCGGCACGCCCGGCTGCGGTGGCGATGTCGTCGACTTCTCGCCACGACGCGATCACGGTGTCGACGCGGCCATGAAAGCGGCACGCTCGGCAGCGATTGCCGGCGCCGCCGGGACGTCGAACCTGGCCGCGGCCATGCGCTACGGGCTGACGCCCGTGGGCACCATGGCGCACTCCTACGTGCTGTCCTTCCCAGACGAGCGGGCCGCCTTCCAGGCGTTCATGGAGGACGCGCCCGAGAACGCGGTCATGCTCGTGGACACGTTCGAGACGCTCGCCGGCGTGCGCCACGCGATCGAAGCCGCGCGCGGGACCGGGGTGCAACTGAAGGGGGTGCGATTGGACTCGGGCGACCTGCTGGCGCTGTCACGCGCCGCCCGCGTGCTCCTGGACGACGCCGGGATGCCCGACGCGCGGATCGTCGCCAGCGGGGACCTCGACGAGGGCCGGATCACCACTCTCGTCGCTGCCGGCGCGCCGATCGACGTCTGGGGAGTGGGCACCGACCTCGGCACGAGTCGCGACTCCCCTGCCGTGGGCGGCGTGTTCAAGCTCGTCGCCGACCGGCCAGAGGCGTCCGCATGGCGGCCGGTCGCCAAGCGCTCCGAGGCCAAGGCCACGCTGCCGGGCCCCAAGCAGGTCTTCCGCCGCACCCGCAACGGCACCATGGTCGAGGACGTCCTGGCCGTGGCGGACGAGTCGCTCAAGGGACGTCCGCTCCTGAGCACCGCTATGCGCAATGGGCACCTCGAACTCCGCGACGACCTGCCATTGCTGCGCGTCCGCGCCGCGGCTGACATCGGCGCCCTACCGCGCGCCCTGCGCATCGGCAACGCGCGACCCCAACGCCCCTACCCGGTGCGCCTCTCCGCGCGGCTGCTGGCGCTCACCGCCGCCGTGCAGGCCGTCACCGATCCGGAGGACCTCGCCCAGCTCGCCGACGTCTCACAGCACGGGAGCACGTAAGCGGCCGTGACGGCAGGCGCTGCGGTTGAGGAGGGGCCGCAACTGCCTGCGGAGCGCTGGGGATGGTCAGCGGGCGCCGAGCAGGCCAAGGCCCGAACGCACCGCCGCCAGCGGCCGCAGGGTGCGGAACGCCACCATCGCAGCGACCACGCCCAGCAGGGCGTTGACCACGGTGATGCCCGTCTGCATGCCCAGGGAGAAGGAGACGGCGGCGGCAGCGGCGACCGTCTGGTGCAGCGCGTAGGTGAGCATGACCTGCTGCGTGCCGGCCCCGCCGGGGGTCAGCGGCACCAGCGTCGAGAGCCCGGCGACGACCATCACGAGCCCTGCCGTCGGCAGCGACGCAGGCAGCCCGAAGGCGGCGAGCAGGAAGAAGACGACTGCGATCCGGCACGTCCAGGCGCCCGCCTGCACGAGCACCACCTGGCGCGCGTAGCGGCGCGGCGTCTTCAGGATCGCCCCGCCCTGCGCCACATGCTGGCGGAGGGTGCGCAGGCGCGACGCGACGCGCGGCGCCGCCAGCGCCACCGCGACGGCCACGCCGACGGCGACGACGCCCGCGATCAGCGCGGTGGCGCTCGGCGACGGCAGGTGCGGTGAGAACGCCACTGCTCCCGTGAGGCCGACGACGAGGACGAGCAGCGTGGCCGCGACCATGTCGAAGAGCACGATGACCGACATCGTCGCCGCGATGGTGGGGACGGTCGAACCCGGCACGCGGGTACGGGCGAGCAGCACCTTCGCGGCGTCGCCACCGCGCCCCGGCAGGACCGCGTTCAAGGCGACGCCGATCGCGTATGCGGCGCCGATGTCGAGCAGCCGCACGCGGCGGTCGGGATAGGAGGCGGCGAGCACGTTGCGCCAGGCCACCGAGCGCAGCACGTGGTTGGCGAGGTGAAAGCACACGGCGAGCGCGGCCAGCCGGACGTCGACCTGCCCGAAGCGCTGCACCACGGCGGCGAAGAGGTTGATCACGCGCCGGCGCCCATGTCCGAGAGCTCGGCCGCCACCAGCTCCGGGGACTCGGTGATGAGCCCCTGCACGCCCCAGCCGACGAGCTCGCGCACGTCCTCGCGGGTCTGCACGGGCCACGTCATGACGACGTCCGCGCGCCGCCGCAGGTCCTCCACCGTCCGCGCATCGAGCAGCTTGCGATGGATCGAGACGCCAGCCAGCCGCCGGCCCTCGAAGCGACGGCGCAGCCCCTCGAGCTGGCGCCGCGCGCCGACCGAGTGCACCGGGCGCACGGCCGGCACCCCGGGCAGCAGGTCCAGCAGCGGCCAGTGGCGCGCACAGACCGTCACCGGCGCACCCGTCGCGTGCTCGCCGAGGGCCGCGGCCACCAGCGCGGGCAGGCGCGGGTCGCGGCCCTTGAGGTCGAGCATCAGCTCGGTCCCGGGGCGCATCGCGGCCAGAACCCGGTCGAGCCGCAGCCGCGGAGTCCACGGCGGTGCGAGCGTCCAGCGGTCCCACAGCACCGGCACAGGACCGAGCGTCTTCAGGTGGCGGACCTCGATCCGGCCCGCGTACAGGTGCAGGTCAGCCTCGACGACTGCGATGCCGAGCCGCTGCGCCCGTCGCAGGCGTTCGAGGTCGTTCCCGGCGCGGTGAGCGATGACGAACGGACCCGTGTCGCGCGGGGGTGCGCTCGGCGGCGAGGCGATCGTCGATACGGCCCTCATGGGCGGCCAGTGTAGGAGTCTCCCAGCGCGCGATTGCGACGCTCGACCACGAGGAGGGTGGCCAGCACGATGGCCGTGCCGGCGAAGACGTCGAGGACGAAGTGGTTGGCGGTCACGACCACCGCGACCACCATCGCCGCGGGCATGAGGACCGCGAAGGCGCGCAGCGGCCAGCGATCGCTGGCCCGGAAAACCACGATGCCGAGCAGGACGCTCCAGCCCGCGTGGAAGCTGGGCATCGCCGCGTATTCGTTGACCAGCGAGGCCGGAAGGACCGTTCGATAGCCGCTGGCGTAGTGCGTGATCGTGTCGATGACCCCGCCACCGGCCAAGCGCGGTGGGGCGACGGGAAACAGCGCGAAGATGACCAGGCCGATGGCTCCCGAGATCAGGCAGACGTCGCGCAGCAGGTAGTAGTGGCGGGGCCGGTAGCGGTACAGCAGCACGCCGGCGAGCAGCAGGAGCGGCCAGTGGCCGAAGATGTAGACCCAGTTCGCGAGCCGGACGAGCGCGTCGTGGCCGAGGATCGCCGACTGCGCCGCATCCTCCCAGTCGACACCCGCGAGACGCTCGACACGAGCGATCCGGGCGGCATTGGCGAGCGCCTGCGGGACGCTGCCCTCGGTGAGCGCGCGCACGCCGAAGTAGGTGAGGTAGGCCGCCGCGAAGATCGCGAGCTCACGGACGCCGGCCCAGCGGCGGCGCAGCTGGCGTGGGGGGTCGGGGTGCGCGCGCCTGGCCTCCGTCATCGCCGAGCCGCCCCCCCGACCGAGCCTGCCGAACGGCGGGAAGCCCGCTCGCCCGCCGGCTCGCGGAAGCGATCGAGGGCTCGCGTGCCCGCCTCATAGCCCTGGCGGATGAGCCGCGGCCAGTGCGAGCGGTCGATGAAGAGGTCGTAGAAGCTGACGCCGCGCAGCTCGCGGTAGTCGACGGGGTCGATGATCGTCAGCGCGTCGCCCAGCCGGCGCTTGGCGCGCTGGGCGAACTCGAGGTGGTAGCCCTGCTCGAGCTGGCGGCTCGCGCGCAGGATGCCGAGCCGATGGCGCTCCCAGCCGGTGATGTCCTGGGGCTCGAACTGTGCCGGCAGCATGAAGTTGACGCCGAAGACGTGGTCGTAGCCCCCCTCCTCGAGCACCGGCTCGGCCGGGAAGAGCTCGATGATCCCACCGTCGACGTAGACGTGGTCGCCCACGGGAACGGCCTCGATGAAGACCGGCAGCGCGATGGCGATGCGGACGAGCTCGCCGATCGTGAGCTCCGGGGTGCGGCGCGTGCCGAAGTACTCCACGCGCCCGAGGTCCATGTTGTAGACGATCGTCGTGAGCGGGAATCGGGTGTCGCCGACCGGCATCGCCCGCAGCCGCTCGTCGAAGAGGTGCTCGATCGCCTCGCCCTTGGCCAGGCCGGTGAACCCGCGCAGGGCGCTGAGCGCGAAGCCGGGCAGATGGCGCCACTGGATGTCGAGGTAGTCCTCGGGTCGCCACGACAGCGAGAAGCGGGCCATGTCGTACGCGCTCAGCCCGGCCGCCCACATCGCCCCCCAGATCGCGCCGCCGGAGCACGCGGTCAGCGAGGCGGGCTGTATGCCCGCCTCCTCGAAGGCCCGCGCGACGCCGATCAGCGACACGCATGCGCCGCCGCCGCCGGTGGCGATCACCGCCACGCGCTTGTCCGCCAGCGCCGGGACGGGCCGCGCGGCGGGACGCCGCCGCAGCGGGTTCTCCACGTCAGGTGGGTGCTCTATCCACGGAATCGGCAGCAGCGCACGTCGTGCCCGCAGCAGAAAGGCCGGATCGGCCGTCTCGCGGAGCAGATCGCCGAACTCGTTCGTGCGGGCGAACGCCCGCTTCAGGCCGTAGAGGTCGAGCGGATCGGGCATCACCACCGACGCTAGTCGCCCGGGCTGCGAGCGCCATCCGCCCCCTGCCGCCAGCTTGTGCGGGGAACTGCGGACTTGCCGGCACCGAGGCGTTCTACGGACGCGATCCGCACGGCAGCCCGGATGTGCGCGGCCGTCACCGGGCCTAGCGTCGAGGTCAGCCTCTGTCCCCCACCAAGGGAGGTATCGATGCCGGGAACGCTCACCCGCTGGGACCCGTTCGCCGACATGGCCGAGCTCCGGGGCCGCTTCGAGCGGCTGCTGGAGGACTTCGGCACCGTGCGCGAGCGCGAGTGGACGCCGGCCGTGGACGTCATCCGCGACGCCGACAACCTCGTGGTCCGCGCGGACGTGCCGGGGATCAAGCCCGAGGCGATCAAGATCGAGATCCGCGAGGGCTTGCTGACCCTGTCCGGCGAGCATGAGGAGGCCACGGAGGAGAAGGACGAGCAGTACGTGCGCCGCGAGCGGCGCTACGGGGCCTTCTCGCGCGGCATCCCGCTGCCCGACGGCGTCGAGGCCAAGAAGATCAAGGCCAGGACGCACGACGGCGTCCTCGAGGTGACGGTTCCGCTGCCCAAGGAGGCGGCGAAGGAGCCGATCACCATCACGCCGACGGTCGAGTAGCGCATGCGGCCCGCGCCTCGCACCGAGGCGGGCGGCGGCCAC
Source organism: uncultured Actinomycetes bacterium (assembly GCA_963816845.1). Classification (GTDB taxonomy): domain Bacteria; phylum Actinomycetota; class Thermoleophilia; order Solirubrobacterales; family Solirubrobacteraceae; genus JAOPZW01. Next base: position 53,263 of record CAWFMR010000062.1, read on the forward strand.
GACGGCCACCGCCCAGGGTCGCTGTTCGCCGACCGCCATGACGCCGGCCGCGCGCTCGGCGAGCGGCTGCGCCTCTGGGCCGGCGCACATCCGGTCGTGCTCGGGCTGCCGCGCGGCGGCGTGCCCGTCGCCTACGAGGTGGCCCGCGCCCTCGGCGCCCCGCTGGACGTGATCGTCGCGCGCAAGATCGGCGCCCCGGCCAATCCGGAGATGGGCCTCGGAGCGGTGGCGGAGGACGGCGTTCGCGTGTTCCACGCCGCGGCGCTCGCGTGGCCCGGCCTCACCGCCGAGGAGCTCGAGCGCAGGGCTCGAGGCGCGGCCGACGAGGTGGACAGGCGCATTGCGCTGTATCGCGGGTGTGGACGGGCGATCCCGCTCGCCGGGCGCACCGCGATCGTTGTCGATGACGGCCTGGCGACCGGGGGGACCGCGCTCGCGGCGCTGCGCGCCGTGCGCCATCGGCGCCCGCGGACGATCGTCCTCGCCGCGCCGGTGGGGGCGAGCACGACGGTCGCCGCGCTGGCCCACGAGGTCGACCACGTCGTATGCCTTGCCACGCCCGAACGGCTCGGCGCGATCGCCGAGTGCTACGACGACTTCGATCAGGCCTCCGACGCCGACGTGATCCGGCTGCTGCTCGCCCGCCAGCGCGAGTACAGGACCGGCCGCGACCCCGCAGATGTCCACCGGGAGGCGCGGCCTTCTGCGGATGCCCGCTGACCGCGGCGAGGCCACGCTGTGACCATGCCCAGCCAAGATGGGTTTGCGCCACATGCGGCCCCGCCGGTGCCCGGCGCACGACTGAGCGCGCACGAGCTGCGACGGTCGTGCGATCCGCAGACGCTCGGCTTCACGACCACGGCCGAGCTCGCGCCGTCGTCGGGTCGCATCGACCAGGACCGCGCCGCCGCGGCCATCGAGTTCGCCCTCGGTGTTCCGGGGCCCGGCTACAACATGCTGGTCACCGGGGCATCGGGCACCGGGCGCCAGACGACCGTCGAGACGCTGCTCGGCGAGCACGCCGCACGCCGCCCGGCTCCCGCCGACTGGGTCTACCTGTTCAATTTCGACGAGCCGGGCCGACCGATCGCCGCGCGCCTGCCGAGCGGTCGCGCGCGCGAGCTCGCGGGGGCGATGGAGGCCTTCGTCGAGGCGGCCGGCCAGGAGATCCCGCGCGCGTTCGAGAGCGACAGCTACCGCGAGCGGCGCAATGCGGCGGTGGCCGACCTCGAGCAGCGCCGCCAGGAGGTCCTGGCGCGGGTCCGCGACGATGCGGCGCGCCAGCACGTCGCGGTCGAGCTGACCCCTACGGGTGTCGTGATGGTTCCGCTCGTCGACGGCCACCCCGTCGGAGCCGACGAGCTCCAGCAGCTGCCGCAGGCGACCAGGGACGCGCTCGACTCCGCGCAGCACGACATCGAGGAGGAGATCGCGGAGCTCGTGAGGACGTTCCGCCAGATCGATCGCGAGGCGCACGAGCGCGTGCGCGCGCTGGATCGCGACGTCGCGCTGTTCGCCGTCGGCCATCTGATCGACGACGTCAAGGCCCGCTTCGTGCAGACCCCGGCGGTCGAGGCCTGGCTGGAGCGGGTGCGCGAGGACGTGATCGACAACCTCGGCCGCTTCACCGCCACGATGGCGCCGGAGGCGCTCGCCATGCCGCAGGCGGGAGCGGGCGGGCACGGTGGAGAGCGCTTCATGCGCCGCTATGGCGTGAACGCCTTCGTCGCCCACGAGGACGGCGACGGGGCGCCGGTCGTCGTCGAGACCAATCTCAGCTATCAGAGCCTGTTCGGCCGGATCGAGTTCGAGAGCGTGTTCGGCGCGGTCGCAACCGACCACGGGCATCTGTGCGCCGGCGCGGTCCACCGCGCCAACGGCGGCTATCTGGTGCTGCGCACGCTGGAGGTCCTCTCGCGGCCATTGGTGTGGAGCAAGCTCAAGGAGGTGCTGCGCGCCGGCCGCGCCCAGCTCGAGAACCCGGCCGAGCAGTTCATGCTGTTCCCCACCGCCACGCTGACCCCCGAGCCCATCGACCTCGACGTCAAGGTCGTGCTGGTGGGCACCCCGGACGTCCACCGGCTGCTGTACGCGCTCGACGAGGACGTGCGCGAGCTGTTCCGCGTGCGCGTCGAGTTCGACGTCGACGTGCTGTGGAGCGACGACCGCGTGCGCGAGTACGCAGGCTTCGTCGCCGATCGCGTGCGCCAGCACGGCCTGCGCCACTTCGATGCCACGGCCGTCGCGCGCGTCGTGGAGCACGGGGCGCGCGTCGCGGGCGACCAGCGCAGGCTCACCACACGGTTCAACGGCATCGCGGAGCTCGTGGCCGAGGCGAGCCACTGGGCGGGGTCGGCGAGCCGCGAGGTGGTGACGCGGGCCGACGTCGAGGAGGCGATCGCGCGCCGGATCGGCCGCTCGAACCTCGTCGAGGAGCGCATCGACCAGCTCATCGCCGACGGAACGCTCATGATCGCTGTGGACGGCGAGCGCGTGGGCCAGGTCAACGGCCTGTCCGTCATCGAGCTCGGCGACTACGCCTTCGGCCGTCCGACGCGGATCACCGCGACGACCGCGGCCGGACGCGGCGACGTGCTCAGCATCGACCGCGAGACCGAGCTCAGCGGGGCCGTCCACGACAAGGGGTTCCTCACGCTGCGCGGCTACCTGGAGCAGCGCTACGGCGGGCGCGTCCCGCTCACGCTCTCGGCCAGCGTCACCTTCGAGCAGTCATACGCGGGCGTCGAGGGCGACTCGGCCGCCAGCGCCGAGCTCTACGCGCTGCTCTCGAGCCTCGCGGGGATACCGCTGCGCCAGGGCATCGCGGTGACCGGCTCGGTCAACCAGCACGGCGACGTGCAGGCCATCGGCGCGGTCAACGAGAAGATCGAGGGCTTCTACGCCGTCTGCAGTCGAGCGGGGCTGTCCGGTGACCAGGGCGTGATCATCCCGCGCTCGAACGTGCACCATCTGATGCTGCGCGACGAGGTCATCGAGGCCGTGAGCGCCGGGCGCTTTCACATCTGGGCGGTCGCGACCATCGACGAGGGGCTCGAGATCCTGACCGGAGTCCCGGCCGGCGATCGGGGCGCAGACGGAGAGTTCCCCGAGGAGACGGTTCACCGGGGTGTCGAGGAGCGGCTGCGCGCGCTGGCCGAGACCGCGCGCGGGCTCGAGAACGCTCAGCCCCTGCGCTGACCCCCGTTCCCGCGGACGGCGCGGCCCTTCTCCAGGCGAAGACTGCGGCCCTGCCCGGATGACGCCCGCCATCCGGTGCCTAGGATCGATGCATGGGCTCCACTCGGCGCGGGACCACCGGGATCTGATGGCAGGGTTCGTTCGCGCGATCGCGCTCGACCTCGACGGGACCCTGGCTGACGCGGACCGCCTCTCGGACGCGGCCATGGCCGGCGTGGACGCCGCCCGAGACGACGGGCTGACGGCCATCCTGGTCACCGGGCGCATCCTCGCCGAGCTGGAGCAGACGTTCTCGGGCACTGCAGCGCGCTTCGACGCCGTGGTGGCCGAGAACGGCGCCGTGCTCGCGGTCGGCGGCATCGTCCGCGACCTGGCGCCCGCCGTCGAGGCGTCGCTCACGGCCGCGCTCGACGAACGACGCGTGCCGTTTCGCCGCGGCCGGGTGCTGGTCGCCTGTGACGCGATCCACGCGGCAACGGTCGTGGAAGCGGTCGGCCGGCTCGGACTGGATTGCCAGGTCGTGCGCAACCGTGACGCGCTGATGGTGCTGCCCGCGGGCGTCTCGAAGGGCACGGGGCTGCTGGCCGCGCTGGCCGAGTTCGACATCTCGGCGCACAACACGCTGGCCGTCGGCGACGCCGAGAACGATCTGGCCCTGCTGGAAGCAGCCGAGGTCGGGGTCGCGGTGGCCAACGCTGTGCCATCCGTGCGCCGGCACGCCGATCTCGTCCTCGACCAGGCGAACGGTGCGGGGGTCGCCGCGCTGCTGTCCGGGCCGATCCGTACCGGCGAGCAGACGCTGCGTCCCGCGCGCCGGCGGGTGACGGTCGGACGATTCGCCGACGGGACCGCGGCCACGGTGCCCGGAGCCCAGGCCAACGTCCTGGTCTGCGGCGAGACCGGCGCCGGCAAGTCCTACTGTGCGGGGCTGCTGATCGAGGGCTGGGTCGCGGCCGGCTACGCCGTGCTCGTCGTCGATATGGAGGGCGAGCACGTCGCGCTCGATCGCCTGCACAGCGCGATCGTCCTCGACGAGCAGCCCACCGCCCACGAGCTGCTCAGCATCCTGCGCCAGCGGTCGCTGTCGGTGGTCCTCGACGTGTCGGCGCTGGGCTCGCAGGAGCGCCTCGACTATCTCCGCACGCTCCCGCCGCTCATCGACGCCGAGCGCGCCGCATGGGGGCTGCCGCACTGGATCGTCGTCGACGAGGCGCATGCCACGCTGAGCGAGGGCGGCATCGCCACCGAGGTCTTCCGGCCCTCCGACCTCGGCTACTGCCTGGTGACCTACCGCCCCGAGGAGCTCTGCGCCGAGGCGTTGGCGGCGATCGACGTCACGATCACGGTCACGGGCCCTCCAGCGCCCGCCACGGACGGCGCGCCCGCCCCGCCGAACGCCACGCTCCGTGAGCTCGGCTCGCCCGAGCGGCCGTTCACGATGAGCGCACGCCGTACCCCCCACGTGCGGCACCGGCGCAAGTACGCCGTCGCACCTTTACCGCGCCACCGCTGGTTCGTCTTTCGCGACTCGGCTGGAGCGGTTGCCTGCACAGCCTCTGATCTCACCGAGTTCAGCCGTGCATTGCGCGGCGTCGATGACACGGTCATCGCGTACCACCTCGAGCGCGGCGACTTCTCGCGCTGGATCACCGGCACGATCCAGGACCGCCCACTCGGCGCCGTCGCCGGCGCGATCGAGCGCGACATCCTCGCCCGCCGGGCCGCCGACGTCCTCCACGCCCGCGAGCGGCTGCTCGACGAGATCAAGGCCCGCTACCTCAGCGACGCGTAGGCCAGCCGCACGTGGTGGACGGCATCCGCCGCCCTCACTGCTGCGCGGGGCGCTCAGACTCGCCCGCGATGCGCCGCGCCCAGGCCCGCCGCTTCGCCTCGAAGCCGGCCGGCAGCTGCCCGTCGATGGCCTCGATCGTCGCCAGCCACGCGACGGCCGTCGCACAGTCGCCCGCAGCGGCTGCCTGCTCGGCCCAGTCGAGCGTCCGTCGCACGGCCGCATGGTGGCGCTCGGGCGTCGAGCCCAGGCGCGGGCGCCGGTCCGCTGCGACGTCCTGGGCCTCAACCTCGAGCGGCGCCGCGCAGCGCGGGCACGAAGGTCCCCAGGCCGACAGCAGATAGTCAGGCAGCGCCGCGCCGTCGTAGCGCAGGCCGCACCTGGTGCACACGAGTGCTGGCACGATCGGGACCTCCCGGAGTTCAAGTGTCGGAACGGTGGGAGGCCCGCGGCGGCCGGTTCCCGGCCTCGGCTTGCCTGGCCATCAGCGGCAGCCGCGAGCAAACTGAAGCGGCCCTCTCGCGGCGCGCGCACGAGCGAACCTATCAGGTGGCTCGGGGCGCGTCAGCCGTGCACCGGGCTGTCGGGGTCGTCGGTCTCCGGCGCGAACACGAAGATCTCGGCGATGAGGTCGGGCTCCTGGTGATTGGCGCTCATGAAGGCGACCACGTGGCGCCCCGTGACGCCCTCGACCACATCACGCAGCCGACCCTCCATCGACTCCTGGAACGCCCGGCGCATCTGCATCACCGCGTCGACACGGCCGGAGTTGTAGAGCGTCTTCTCCACGGGCGTGAAGCCGCCGCCCATCAGGCACACCAGGACGTCCGGGCCCGCCCACGTCGTCCGCGCCCTGGTGGGGCCCTTGCCGAAGAACTGGCTCTGCAGGCTCACGATCTCCGAGCTGATCGCCTCGAGCATCTTGCCGTCGGCACGCTTCCGCGGGCGTTGCGCGACCTCGGTCTCGTCATGCACGATCTCGTCCTAACCCTTCGGGTGAGCTGCCTACACGCGTCAACCCTAACCCGAGTCACAGGCACCTCCGGGCCAACCGTAGTTCTCCGTAGGCGCCGGCGGTCCGCTGCCGATGCGCGCACGCCGTGCGTCGGCGATGCTCGGAGCATGAGCACCATCATCGAGCGTCCTACGGGCCACCTCGCGCCCGAGACGGTCGACGCGATTCTGCGCGCCGCGGTCCTGGCCCCGTCCTCGCACAACACCCAGCCCTGGATCTTCGCCGTCGAACCCGGGGTCATCCACCTGCGCGCCGATCGCACGCGTGGCGCTGCCCGTCAACGACCCCGACGACCGCGAGCTGGTGATGAGCTGCGGGGCGGCGCTGTTCAACCTGCGCGTGGCGGCATGGTGCGCCGGCGCCGCGCCCACGATGCGCTGCTGCCCGACGCCGCCGACCGCGATCTGCTGGCCACCATGCGGCTGCACGGCGGCGGCGGCTCGCCCGCCGACGTCGACCGGCTGAACGCCGCCATCGCGGTGCGCCATACCCATCGCGACGCCTTCGTCGACCGCGCGCTGCCGGCCGGCATGGCCGACGACCTGCGCGCCTTGCGCCACGCGGAGGGTGCATGGCTGCAGGTGCTCGACGAGGACGCCCGCGACCGCCTCGGCGACCTCGTCGCCGAGGGCGACCGCATGCAATGGGCCAACCGCCACTGGCGCCGGGAGCTGGCGGCGTGGCTTCACCCGCGGCGCAAGGGCGACGGGCTGGTGACGCCGGAGCTCATCGCGCCGCTGGCGCACGCCACGATCGTGACGCTCGACGTCGGCATGCCGGCGGCCGCCCGCGACCGCGAGCGTGCCGACCAAGCCCCCACGATCGTCGCCCTGGACACCCATGGCGACCGCCCGAGCAACTGGCTGGCCGCGGGCATGGCGCTCGAGCACGTCGTCCTGCGGGCCGCCTCGCAAGGCCTGCAGGCCGGCTACCTCAACCAGCCCATCCAGGTGCCGGAGCTGCGCATGCACGTCGCATCGCTGCTCGGCCGGCCGTGTTTCCCGCAGGCCATCATCGAGCTCGGCCACCCATGCACCCCACCAGGCCGACGCCGCGGCGCCCGCTGGCCGAGGTCATGGATGCCGCTCCCGCCTGACGCGCGGGCCAGGCGGACTCGGTACTTCTCCGCAGCACCCGGCGTGCAACCGACGGATGCACGACAGTCGCCGCAGAGCGAAGCTCGTAGAGCACCTCGAAAAACGGGAGGCCGACATGACCACCAAGCTTCAGCCCTATCAGGGGAGCTACCTCACGCCCAGCCTCGAGAAGGCCACCGTGCGCGACGCCATGCGTACCGGCGTCATGAGCTGCGAGCCCGACCTCCCCGCCGCCACCGTCGCGCGCATGATGGCCACCCACCACATCCATGCCGTCGTCGTGGAGGGCATCCATCACGACCCCGTCCACGGTGAGCGCCTCTCGTGGGGCGTCGTCTCCGACATGGACCTCCTGCGCGCCGCGCGCGCGGGCATCGAGGACCTGACCGTGGGCGCGATCGCCGCCACCGAGCCGGTGACGGTGGAGCCGTCACTGCCGCTCGTCGACGCGCTGCGCCTGATGGAGGAGCACGAGACCACGCATCTCATCGTCGCCGACGGCGGCCGTCCCGTGGGGATCCTCTCCACGCTGGACATCGCCGGTGTGCTGGCCTGGGGCCGTGCCTGAGGAGATGACCCACCGTATGCCGACCACCCATCCCACGATCCTCGAACGCAGCGTCGAGAAGACCAACGTCTGGCTGAGGGATCTGTGCGCGGAGCTCGAGTCCGACGACCGCCAGTACGCCTACCACGTCCTGCGGGGCTTCCTGCACGCGTTGCGCGATCGCATCCCAATCGACGAGTCGGCCCAGCTGGCCGCACAGCTGCCGATGCTCATCCGCGGGGTCTACTACGAGGGCTGGGTGCCCAGCCACACGCCCCAGACCTACCACGACGTTCGCGCATTCCTGGATCGCGTGGCCGCCGAGGCCAACCTGGCAGGCGAGACCGAGGCGTCCTTCGCGGCGGCCGCGGCTGCGCGCGTCCTGCGCGCGCACGTCTCCGCCGGCGAGATCGTGGACGTCATCAGCGTCCTGCCGCCACCCGTGCGCGAGCTCTTCACCGACTAGCGCCCCCGCCGTTAGGGTCCAACCGGTGCCGCGCGTGCCTTCGTTCCTGCAGCGCTTCCGGCGCGTCCTCGCGCCTCCCGGTCGGCCCGCGGAGGCAGTCGGCGTGCCCGCGTCCGGCGATGAGCTCGAGGGCGAGCTCGGACCGGTGCTCGACCAGCTCGACCCCGTCGGCGAGCAGGCCTCCGAGATCGAGACCGCTGCACGCGAGCAGGCCGGCCGCCGCCATGACGACGCGATGCGCGAGGCGGCGGCGATCCTCGCCGAGGCGCAGGTGCGCGGCGACGGTGAGCGTGCGCGAGCCGCGGCCGGGCAGAGAGCGGCAGCAGCGAGCAGGATGGACGCCGCGCGCGCGGCGTCCGAGCACGAAGTCGAGCGGATCCGGATGGTGCGCGACGAGCGAGTCGACCGGCTGGTGGACGAGGTCGTGGAGTGCGTGCGGCGCAGCGACCGCTGAGCCCGGGCTGGGTCGCCGGCAGCGTCCGAGCCCGCCAGATGCTCGCCCGACGCATCGGCGACCAGTCCCGGATGCTCGCCGCGGCCCCGTCGCTCGAGGATGCCCTCGCCGGGCTGTCGGGCACCGCCTACGGCCGCGCGCTGCGACCCGGAATGGACTTGGCCGGCGCCCAGCGGGCGCTGGCGGAAACCACGCTCTGGCACATCAGGGTGCTGGCCGGCTGGGCGCCGCCACAGGCGCTGGAGGCGATCCGCTCACTGGCCGCCTGGTTCGAGCTGGTCAACATCGAGGATCGGGTCGCGTTCCTCGCCGAGGGCGAGCCGCCGCTCCCGTTTGCCCTCGGCGCCCTGGCGACGGCGTGGACGCGGATCGCCGAAGCGCGGACCGTGGCGGATGTTCAAGCCGCGCTGGTCGCCTCGCCGTGGGGCGACCCGGGCGCCGCGGATGCCGCTGGGATCGGGCTCGGCCTGCGGCTGGCGTGGGCGCGTCGGGTGATGGAGGCGGTGGACGACGCCGGCGAATGGGCCGCCGGCGGTGTCGCGCTCCTCGTGGCGCGCCAGCTCTTCATGGCCGGGCGCTCGCCGGATGACCTGCTGGCACGCCGACCCCCTGGGCTCGGCAGCGCGTGGGCGCAGGCCGGGAGTATCGGCGCGCTGCGTGCGGCACTGCCCGCACAGGCGGCATGGGCGCTTCGCGACGTCGCCGAGCCCGGCGACCTCTGGCGCGCCGAGGTGGCCTGGTGGCGGCGCGTCGAGCAGGACGCCGATGGTCCTCGCGCATGCCCCGCTCATGGGCGAGCCGATGGTCGTCGGCAGCGTCGTGCTGCTGGGAGTCGATGCCTGGCGCACGGCGGCCGCGCTCGAGTCCGCGGCGCGCGGCGGTACGCCCGACGCCGTCGAGGTCTTCTACGAGATTGCCTGACCACCGCTTCCCATCGCCGATGAGCCGCGTGGCGCTGCTCGCGCCCGCGGATCGGCTGCGCACGATGCTGGTGGTCATCGCCGACTCGGGCTCGGTGCAGCTCGTGGGCCCGCTGCCGCCCCCGCAGGGCGCGGCAGTCGATGCGCTTCGTCGCCTCGAGCGCGCCCAGCCCGAAGCGGAGGCGCCCGAGCCACGCCTCGCCGAGGCCCTCGACGGGGTCGAGCAGATGGAGCGCGACGGCCGACGCGACCTGCTGGCCGGCGAGGCGGAGCTCACGCGCCGCGCTGATGCGGCCGTGCGGCGGGGGGCCTTCGCCGCCCTCCTGGCGTGGGTGCCCAGCGAGGACCTCCCCGCCCTCGAGGAGCGGTTGGCAGCGGTCGGAGCGGCCGCGATCGAGCTGCGGCGGCCCGCGCTGGTGGAGCCGCCGACGCTGCTGCGGCCACGCCGGCTGGCGCGTCCCTTCCGCCCACTGGTCGACACCTACGGCGCCGCGCGCTACGGCGATATCGACCCGACGCCCTTCGCGGCCGCGTCCTTCGTGTTCATGTTCGGGATGATGTTCGGAGACGTCGGCCACGGCCTCCTGCTCGCCGCGCTCGGCCTGCTGCTGCGCGGATCGCACGCGGCGCGCCTGGAGCGCGTGCGCCCGCTGTGGCCGTTTCCCGTGGCGGGCGGCCTGGTCGCCGCCGCGTTCGGGTTGCTGTACGGCGAGGCGTTCGGGCCGACCGGCATCGTGCCCACCGTCTGGCTGGCCCCGCTCGACGATCCGACCCGGCTGCTCGCGGCGGCGGTGGCGGTCGGTGCGCTGCTGCTGGCCGTGAGCTACGGCATGGGGATCCTCAACCGCTGGCGCGAGGACGGGCCCCGGGCCGCGCTCCTCGCGCCCTCTGGGATCGCCGGGTTCGCGGTGTTTGCCGGCGCCGGGCTGGCGGCGCTGGGGGTCTACCTCGCAAGCACGCCCGTGCTTGCTGGCGGTGTACTGGTCGTGATCGCCGGGATGGCCCTGCTCTTCGGTGGATTCGCCGCTGAAGCGGGCTTCGCCGGCACCGCCGTCGTGCAGGCGCTCATCGAGGTGTTCGACGCGGTCGTGCGTGTCGGCGCCAACCTGATCTCGTTCACGCGACTGGGCGCGTTCGGGCTCATGCACGCGGCGCTTGGTGCGGTCGTGCTCGAGGGCGCGCGCGGGTTGTGGGGAGGCGGCCCGACAGCCACGCTCGTGGCGATCGTCGTGTTCGTCGCCGGAAACGCCGCCGCGTTCGCGCTGGAGGCGCTGGTGGCCGGAGTGCAGGCGATGCGACTGGAATACTACGAGCTGTTCTCGCGCCTGTTCGCGGGCGAAGGCGAGCCATTCTCACCGTGGAGGGTCCCCGTGGTCCGCAAGGCCCAGCCGACATGAGCGCATCGCTGCTGGCCGCTGCGCCCGTCGCCCTGCTCGTCGGCGTCGCCGCCGTGTCGTGGGCACGGCGCGCGCCACGCCGTGCGTGGCGCCGCCTGATCGCGCTCAACCTCGCGGTGGCCGCCGGCGCGACGGTGTTCGCGGCCGCGCTGGCGCTCGGCGTCGTCGACCCCGCTCAGGCGCAGGGCGCCGCCGCGGCGACCGACTCCGGCTCGGCGTTCATCGGCGCCGCGATCGCGATCGCGGGCTCGGCAATCGGGGCCGGGATCGCGGTCGCGTACACGGGCGCGGCGGCGCTGGCGGCGATCAGCGAGAAGCCCGAGCTCTTCGGCCGGGCGATGGTGATCGTCGGGCTTGCGGAGGGCATCGCGATCTACGGGCTCGTCATCGCGGTCGTGCTCATCGGCAAGACGTGAAGGTCGCCGCCGCGATCGGCGAACACGTGCGCGTCGCGGGCTATGCGCTGGCCGGGGTGCAGGTGCATGCCGCCGAGGACCCCGCCGCGGCGCGCGCTGTGTGGGAGCGGCTGCCCGGGGACGTCGCCTGTGTGATCCTCACGCCGGCTGCCTACGCAGCGCTGGACGAGCGCCTCGACGAGCGGCCGAACCTCGTGTGGGCGGTGATGGCGGAGTGAGCCTCGAGACGGCGCGCGAAGCGCTGCTGACCGATGCCCGCAGCCGAGCGCAGGAGATCGTCGCGCAGGCCGAGACCGAGGCGGCCGAGTACATCGAGCCCGCTCGGCGCCAGGCCGAGGAGCTCGTCGCCGCGGCGCGCGCGCAGGGCGAGGCCGACGGTCGCTTGGAGGCCACGCGCGACGAGGCCATGCAGCGGTTCTCTGCGCACATGGCCGTGCTCGGCGCACAGCGCGAGTCCTACGACGAGCTGCGCCGGCGCGCCCGCGCCGCCGTCCTCGCGCTGCGCGACGAGGCCGACTACCCCGAGCTGCTCGAGCGCCTGGCCGCCGCCGCGCGCCGCGACCTCGGCGACGACGCGCAGCTGCAGATCGACCCGCCCGATCTCGGCGGCGTGCGCGGCACGGCGGGGACCCGCGCGGTCGACTACACGCTGGCGGCGCTGGCCGACCGCTGCGTCGACGACCTCGGCCCGCGGCTCGCGGCGCTGTGGACGTGACGGCGCCCACCGTGACCCGCGTCAGCGGGCCGGTCGTCGAGATCGACGGCATGGGCGCAGCGCATCTGCTCGAGCTCGTCGAGGTCGGCCCCAAGCGGCTGGCCGGCGAGGTCATCTCGCTGCGCGGGGAGCGCGCGGTCGTCCAGCTGCACGAATACACGGGCGGGCTCGGACCCGGCGCGTCGGCGGCGCTGGGCGGTGGCCCGCTCACCGCCGAGCTGGGCCCGGGGCTGCTGGGCGGCATCTTCGACGGGATGCTGCGACGGCTGGAGGACCTCGGCGAGCGCCTGCCCCCCGGCGCCCGGGCTCCCACGCTGTCGCGCGACAGGCGCTGGCACTTCACGCCCCGAGTGCGCGAGGGCGATGGCGTCGGCGCCGGTGCCGTGCTCGGGAGCGTCCCCGAGACCGTGGCGATCGAGGCGCGGGTGCTGGTGCCGCCGGGCGTCGCCGGCACCGTCGAGTGGCTGGCGGCGGAGGGCGAGTACACGGTGGCCGAGCCGATCGCGAGGATCGCCGGGCGCGACGTGCGCCTCGCCCATCCGTGGCCGCTGCGACGACCGCGGCCCAGCGGCCTGCGCCTCGACGCCTCGGTCCCGCTCAGCACCGGCCAGCGCTCGCTCGACCTGCTCTTCCCCGTCGCGCGAGGCTCTACGGCGGCGGTTCCCGGCGGCTTCGGCACCGGCAAGACGGTGCTGCTGCAGCAGATCGCCAAGTGGTCGGACGCCGACGTGATCGTCTACGTCAGCTGCGGCGAGCGCGGCAACGAGCTGGCCGACGTCCTGCACGAGATCACCACCCTCGAGGACCCGCGCACGGGCCGGTCGCTGCTGGACCGCACGGTGCTGGTGGCCAACACGTCGAACATGCCGCTCATGGCGCGCGAGGTCAGCGTGCACGCCGGCGTCACGGTGGCCGAGCTGTACCGCGACATGGGCTACGACGCGCTCGTGATCGCCGACTCGACCTCGCGCTGGGCCGAGGCGCTGCGCGAGATCGCCTCGCGCACCGGCGAGCTGCCCGCCGAGGAGGGCTATCCGGCGAGCCTCGCCCCGACGCTGGCGTCGTTCTACGAGCGCGCGGCGCGCGTGCAGACGCTGGGCGGCGACGTGGGCTCGGTCACCATCCTCGGGGCGATCTCGCCTCCCGGCGGCGACATGGCCGAGCCCGTGACCGCGCACACCGAGCGCTTCGTGCGCGCCGTGTGGTCGCTGGATCGCGACCTCGCCTACGCGCGCCACTACCCGGCCGTGAGCTGGTCGGCGTCGACCTCGCGCGACGTGGCCCAGGTGGCGCGCTGGCACGCCGCGGAGGGCGGCGACCAAGACTGGGGCGAGCGCCGCGCCCGCGCCGTGCGCCTGCTGTCCGAGGCCGACCGCGTCCAGGCCGTGGCGGACCTGGTGGGCGCCGCTTCGCTGCCCGACCACGAGCGGGTGGTGCTGCTCACCGGCCGCCTGCTGCGCGAGGCGGTGCTGCAGCAGAACGCGCTCAGCGACAACGACGCCTGGGCGGGCGCCGCAAAGCAGGCCGCGCTGCTCGCGATGGTGCTCGCGATCCACGACCGCGCCATCGACCTCACCCACCGCGGCGTGCCCGGCGCGCGCATCGAGGAGCTCGACTTCTCGGACGCCGCGCGGGCGCGCGACCGCGTCGGCCCCGAGGACGCCGGCGGGGTCGATGCGATCCGCGACGTGCTGCTGGCGCGCATGGAGGGACTGGCGTGAGGGCGCTCGTCGAGCACACGCGCGTGGACTCCGTCCGCGGCCCGCTGGTGGTGGTCGGCGACGTCGCCGGCGTCGGCTGGGACGAGATCGCCGAGATCCGCCTGGCCTCGGGCGAGGTCCGCCACGGCGTCGTGCTCGACGTCCACGACGACCTTGCGGTGGTCCAGGTCTTCGAGGGCACGGATGGGATCGGCACGGAGGGTTTGCGCGTGGCCTTCACCGGCTCTCCGCTGCGCATCCCAGTCGGTGACGGCTGGCTGGGCCGGGTGTGCAACGGCCGCGGGGAGCCGCTGGACGGCGGGCCGCCGGTCCTCGGCGTGGAGACGCGCGAGGTGGCCGGGGACCCGATCAACCCATGGCAGCGCGAGACGCCACGCGAGCCGGTGCTCACCGGCGTCTCCGCGATCGACGGCCTGGCCACCCTCGTGCGGGGCCAGAAGCTGCCGATCTTCTCGGTCGGTGGCCTGCCGCATCTGGAGCTCGCCGCGCAGATCGCCGCGCAGGCGCGGACGGGCGACGAGCCCTTCGCCGTCATCTTCGCGGCGATCGGGATCACCCATGCCGACGCGGCGGAGGTCGGCGCCGCGCTCGCCACGCGCAGCTCCGGGGACCTCACCGTGCTGCTCAACACCGCCGACGACCCGCTCATCGAGCGCCTCGTGACGCCCAACATCGCGCTGACGATCGCCGAGCACCTGGCCTTCGAGGGCGGCCGGCACGTGCTCGTGGTCATGGCCGACCTGACCAGCTACTGCGAGGCGCTGCGCGAGGTCTCGGCCTCGCGCGGCGAGATCCCGTCGCGTCGCGGCTACCCCGGGCACCTCTACAGCGATCTCGCGGCGCTGCTCGAGCGGGCCGGGCGCATCAAGGGCCGGGCCGGCTCGGTCACGCAGCTGCCGGTCCTGACCATGCCCGCCGGCGACGTCACCCATCCTGTGCCGGACACCGCCGGTTACATCACCGAGGGCCAGCTGGTGTTCTCGCCGGAGCTGCACGCCCAGGGCCTGTACCCCCCGTTCGACGCGCTGGGCTCGCTCTCGCGGCTCATGCGGCTGGGCGCGGGTCCCGGCCGCACGCGCGAGGACCATCTCGAGCTGGCCGCCCAGCTCTACGCGCTGGCGGCGCAGGCGCGCCGGGCGCGCGAGCTGGCCGAGGTGCTCGGCGAGGACGCGCTGTCGGAGGCCGAGCACCGGAGGCTGGACTTCGCCGAGGCGATGAACGCCGAGTTCATCGGGCAGGAGCGCGGCGAGGGCCGCACGCTCGAAGACACGCTGGAGCGCGGATGGCGGGTGGTCTCGCGACTGCCGCGAGCGGAGCTGACGATGCTCTCCGACGCCTCGCTCGATGCGCATTACGTCGGGGGCGCGCGGTGAAGATCCGCCATCCGCCCGGTCGCGCAGGTCGCCCGTGGCTGGTCCATCGCCTGGAGGTGTCGCGGCGCGGCGCCGAGCTGCTCGACGAGAAGTTCCGCGCCCTGGTGCGCGAGCGCATGCGCCTGGAGCCGGCGGCCACGCGCGGCGCGCACCGAGTGGGAGCGCAGCGCGCGCGAGGCGGAGCGCTGGCTCGCGCGCGCGGCGATGATGGGCGGCGAGCGCGGGCTCACCCTCTCGGCGGCCGCGGCCCGGCCCGCGGAGGTCACCGTTCGCTGGCGCGCGATCCTCGGCGTCACGTGTCCGAGCGAAGCGTCGGTCGCGCCCTATCGCGAAGAGGAGCTGATGGAGCTCGGCGGCAATGCAGCGCTGCTGTCGGCGGCCGTGGCCCACCGCCGCGCGCTGGAGGCCGCGGTGCAGGTCGCTGCGGCCGAAGCTGCGCTGCGGCGCATCGACGCGGCGCTGCACGCCACGAGGCTGCGGCGCAACGCGATCCAGCGCAACTGGATCCCGGCTCACGAGCAGGCCCTGCGTGCGCTGGAGCTGACCCTCGAGGAGCTCGAGCGCGAGGACGGCGCGCGCCTGCGGCGGGTCATACAGCCAGAGGGCGGTGGCGCCTAGGCGGGGTCCCCCATCGCGCCAGGTCGGCCGTGACCCGATCGACGAGGCGATCGAGGCATGCCGCGAGCGGCGCGGTCAGGTCGGCTCCGACGGCGGTCGAACCCGGCTGCGCGCCGTGCAGGACGAGCTCCTCGGGCCACGCGCCGCTGATGCGCGCGGCGCCGAGCAGGTCGGCGAGGCCGACGTCGTGCACGGTCGTGCCGTTGGCGAGCCAGCGGTCCAGGTCCCTGCCGTCGAGACGCACCAGCGTTCCCGGGGCCGCGCCCGTGTCGATCGCGTCCACCACGATGGCCCGCCGCGCATCGGCCAGGCACGGCAGCAGCAGCAGGCCCGCGGTCCCGCCCTCCACGATCTCCACGCCGGCGACGTCGTGGCGCTCGGCCAGGCGCCTCACGGCGTGCACGCCCAGCCCGTCGTCGCTGAGCACCACGTTGCCGACGCCGATGACGACCACGTCCGCGGCGCTCATGGCTGCTCGCCGTCGAGCACGTCCGCCTTGTAGCCCGTGACGATGCTCGACACCTCGCCATTGCGCTCCTCGATGTCGACCAGGATCGCCGAGTAGACGTGGTGGATCGTGAACGCGCCGAAGACGAACATGAGCAGGAAGTGCAGGAGCCTGAGCTGCTGGATCGACATCACGCTGTAGGTCCAGCCGAACAGCGCCTGCCACGCCGGGATCCGGCTGACCCACGCGAAGAGCCCGAGCCCCGAGACGATCGACAGTCCGAAGAGGCCGTAGACGGCCATGTAGGCCATCGAGGCCAGCGGGTTGTGGCCGTTGGCCGCCGGCGGATGGCGCCGGCGCAGGGCGTAGAAGCCGATCATGTGGCGCAGGTCGCGCCACTGCGCGCGGTGATCGGCAGCAGCCCGCGCCAGTGCGCGTAGCGGTTGCCGGCGAACGCCCAGTAGATCCGGAACAGCACCGCCGCGGTGAAGACGAAGCCCGTGGCCTCGTGGACGAAGCGGACGGTCCCCATCGTGAAGCCGGGGTGCCCGGTCGCGCCGCCGCCGGCCAGGAACGGGTGATGGATGTAGTAGCCGGTGAACGAGAGCACGATCAGCGCGAGGACGATCGTCCAGTGCACGATGCGCACCGGCAGCTCCCACACGTAGACCGAGCGCCGGGCGGGAGCGACGCCGGCCATCAGCCGCCCGCCTGCAGGACGTGCACGGCGCAGGCCATGCAGGGATCGAACGAGTGCACCGTGCGCAGCAGCTCCAGTGGCCGCTTCGGATCCGCGACCGGCGTCCCCACGAGCGCCTGCTCGTAGGGACCCGGGCGGCCCTGGCGTCGCGCGGGGAGCCGTTCCACGTCGTCGGCGCGACCACCTGATAGCGCGAGATGGTGCCGTCGGAGATCTCCACCCAATGGCCGAGCGCGCCGCGCGGCACCTCGTGGGCACCGAAGCCCCGCGCCCGGCTCGGCCACGTCGAGGGATCCCACTTCGCGGTGTCCGCGATGCGCAGGTCGCCCGCATGGATGTTGCGCTCGAGCTCGTCGAGCCAGCTGTCGAGGCGCCGCAGGACGAGCTCGCTCTCGGTGGCGCGGGCGATGACCCGGCCCATCGTCGAGTGCAGCGCTCCGATCCCGGCGTCCAGGCGACCGAGCGTCGCGTCGACGGACCGCCGCACCTCCCCCACCCCCGCCGCGTAGGCGACGAGCGCGCGCGCCAGCGATCCGACCTCCATGGCCTCGCCGTCGTAGCGCGGCGCCTTCAGCCACGAGTACCGCGCGTCGGTCTGAAGCCAGTCGTACGGCGGTTTGGGCCCGGTGTAGTCAGGCCGCGTCTCTCCGTCGTAGGGATGCTCGGCGGACGTGCCGCCGTACCAGGAGCGCGCGACGTGCTCGGTGATCTTGCGCTCGTCCATCGGCACGACCTGCGTGAGGTCCAGGTCGCGAACGATGCCCCGCGGGAACAGGTAGGACGCGGTCTCGTCGACCTCGCCGCTCCCGTAGCCGCCGTAGGTGAGGAAGCTCCGCGTCCCGGCGCCGATCCTCGTCCACTCGGGGTAGGCCGAGGCCAGGAGCATGACGTCGGGCAGGTAGACCTGCTCGACGAGCGTCCGCATGGTGGCGAGCCGCTCGCGCAGGAAGCCGATGCGCTCGGGGTTGATGGCCTGCGGGCTGCTGGGGTCCAGCGGCGCGGCCATCCCGCCCACGAGGAAGGTCTGCGGGTGCGGGTTCTTGCCGCCCAGGACGGCGTGGATGCGGATCACGTCGCGCTGCCACTCGAGCGCCTCCAGGTAGTGCGCGACGAACAGCAGGTTCTGCTCGGGCGTCAGCCGGTAGGCCGGGTGGCCCCAGTAGCCGTTGCCGAAGAGCGAGAGCTGGCCGGCGTCGGCCAGCCCCTGCATGCGCGCGCGCACCCCGCGGAAGTACGTCGCGCTCGCCTTCGGCCAGTTCGACAGCGACTGAGCCAGGCGCGCCGTGCGCGCCGGGCTGGCCTTCAGCGCCGAGACGACGTCCACCCAATCGAGCGCGTGCAGGTGGTAGAAGTGGATGACGTGGTCGTGGACGAGCTGGCTGCCCGCGATCAGGTTGCGCATGAGCTCCGCGTTGGGCGGCGGCGAGGCGCCGATCGCGTTCTCGACGGCCCGCACCGACGCGATGGCGTGCACCGTCGTGCAGACGCCGCAGATCCGCTGGGCCCAGATCCAGGCCTCGCGGGGGTCCTTGCCCTCGAGGATCGTCTCGATCCCGCGGAACATCGTCCCCGCCGCCCACGCCTCGGCGACCTTGCCGCCCTGCACGTCGGCCTCGATGCGCAGGTGGCCCTCGATGCGCGTGACCGGGTCAATCTTGACGTTCGGCACCGCCGCTCCCCTCGTGAGCAGGCGGCGGATGCGGATCTGCTGGCGGCGGCTGGGTCTTCGCGGGCTTGGGCGGCTTCGCCGGCCGCGACGCGTGGGCCTGCACGATCTTCGCCGCCCCGTGCGCGACGGTCGCCGCCGCGACCGCGCCGACGACCGCGAGCCCGACGGTCTCGGCGGTCGTGTCGGCGCCGAAGCCCGGCACGCTCGGCAGCCGCTGGTAGAACGGGCTCATCGCGCCCCAGAAGTCCGGGGACGCGCACGCGATGCAGTTGTGCCCCGCCTGGATCGGCCAGCTCGTGCCGTCGTTCCAGCGGACGTTGGGGCAGTTGTAGCTCGCGGACGGGCCCTTGCAGCCCATCTTGTAGAGGCAGTGGCCCTTGCGATGGCCCTCGTCGCCCCACTCCTCCACGAAGAGGCCGGCGTCGAAGTAGGCGCGCCTCTCGCACTGGTCGTGGATGAGGTCGCCGTAGGCGAACAGGGGCCGGTTGTGGGAGTCGAGGGCCGGGACGTCGCCGAAGGTCAGGTAGTGCACGAGCACGGCGACCGTGTTGGCGGAGTTGTGCGGGCAGCCGCCGAGGTTGACGACCTTCGCGTCGGGCACGATGGCCTGCACGCCCTGGCCTTCGGTGGGACCGTGCTGCACGAGCCCGCCATCCCACGCGCAGGCGCCGACCGCGAGGGTGAGCGCGGCGTTGCCGGCCACCTCGCGGACGATGTCCACGGCCGAGCGGCCGCCGATCGTGCAGTACGCACCGTCGGCGCCGGTCGGGATCGCGCCCTCGATGACGGCGATGTACTTCCCCTTCTGCTCGCGCACGGCCTGGCTGCTCAGCGCCTCGGCCTGCGCGCCGGAGGCGGCCATGATCAGCTCGTGGTAGTTCCAGGACAGCGTCTCGAGCACGAGCTCGGCCACGTCGGGGTGCGGGGAGCGCAGGATCGACTCGGAGTTGCCCCCGCAGTCCTGGAACTGGCGCCAGATGAGGACCGGACGGCGGACCGACGCGAGCGCCTCGGCGATGCGGGTCCGGTAGCCCGCGGGGAGTGCCAGCGTCGCGGCCATCACGCCACAGAAGCGCATGAAGCTGCGCCGGCTGACGCCGCGCTCGGTCAGCCGCTGCTCCAGGGTCGGGTGTGCGGGAGGCAACTCCCCGCCGTGCTCGGCCACGCCCGATCCTAGCCCTGGCGCTCGCCACCGTGCAACGCGTCAGGCCCGCGTCGCGAGGGTGATCAGGAGGACAAGGCCCCAGCCGATCGTGAGCGTGCCCACCGTCCACAGGCCGGCGTCGATGCGGCGCCGCGCGCGCGGCCCGAAGTCGAAGTCCAGCAGCACGCCGCGAACGCCGAGCAGCGCGTGGATCGTCACGGCGAACAGGAAGCCGCACTCGAGCGCGAAGATCACCGGGTGGCTGAGGTACTCGAGGACCTGGTGATAGGTGCGCAGCCCGCCGGTCTGCGCGACGACGAAGTGCTGGGCGACCATGTGGACGGCGGCCAGGGCCACGAGGGCCACGCCGGTGCCCACCGTCCAGCGCCAGACACGCGCCGATCGACCGCCGGGGTACACCCGCGCCCGCGGCTCGTGCATCTCGACGACGGCCATCACACACCTCCGAAGACGTGGAGCGCTCCGTAGAGCACGATCGGCGCTCCGACGACGACCGCCGCCCACAGCAGGGCGCGCTGGCGTTCGACGGCGAAGCCGCTGCCCACCAGGGCCACGCGGATGCCGTTGAGGGCATGGAAGACCAGCCCCGTGAGGAGCACGACGTCGAAGGCGAGGAAGCCCTTCGCCGACACGACGCTCAGGAAGTCCTTCCAGGCCGAATCGCCGATGAGCAGCATCGAGAGCACGCCGAGGTGCACGTAGAGGTAGACCACGAGGGCGAGCCCGGTGAGGCGGTGCAGCGCGAAGGCTCTGCCGCCCAGAGCGCGGCCGCGGGGGTCCAGCCAGCCGCTGGGCGCCGGCCCCGGGCCCTTGTGATGGACCGGGCCGGGCTGCGCGCGCTGGGCGGTGCCGGGCGGTTCGTTCGTCACCGGGGCGCTCATCGCGTGTCCTCCTCGCGGTCGTGACCGTCGAGGGTCAGCTCGCGGCGCAGCGCCATGATGCGCTCGGCCGGGATCGCGTCCGACGGGCAGGCTCTCGTGCACTCGAGCCCGACGTGGCAGCGCCAGACCCCCTCGGGGCGGCCCGCCCACGCGAGCACGTCCTCGCGGTCTGCCCCGCGCGGCTCCTCCAGCAGCCGCTGCGCCGCGACCAGCGCCGCCGGCCCGACGTAGTCGTGCGACGTGGCCGCCACCGGACAGGCGGACAGGCACAGGCCGCATTCGATGCAGTCCTCGAGGCGCACGTACTCGGTGATGCCGTCGGGCGGCTGTGCGTCGGGCAGGACCTCGCTGGCGCGAATGATCGGGTGCTCGTCGGGAAAGCGCGCGTGGAACCCGTCCATGTCGACGACGAGGTCGGTGAGGATCGGCAGATTGGCCAGGGGCTCGACGGTGATCTCGTCGCCCTGATCGGAGGCCGAGCAGACGCACGCGAGCTCCTCGCGGCCGTCCACCTGCACCCCGCAGGTGCCGCAGGAGGCGTGCATGCACGAATGGCGCAGCGCCAGCGACGGGTCGCGGTGGCGCTGGATCCAGCGCAGCGCGTCGAGCACCGTCGTGTGCGGCCCGACCGGGACGTCGAACTCGTCGAAGTGCTCCGCCCCGTCGCCGCGCTTGAAGCGATAGACGCGCA
This sequence comes from uncultured Actinomycetes bacterium, assembly GCA_963816845.1. GTDB lineage: Bacteria > Actinomycetota > Thermoleophilia > Solirubrobacterales > Solirubrobacteraceae > JAOPZW01. The sequence continues at coordinate 74,543 of CAWFMR010000062.1, forward strand.
GGCGGCGGGTCTCGGTCGCTGTGGCCTCCGCGCCCGGCGCCTGCTCGACGGTGACGCTCGGCTCGTGCTCGACGGTGGCGGACATGGCTCTACCTCATGCTGCGGCGGCGTGGTAGGCGGTGTGCGGGAGCAGGACCGTGTCGCGGGTGCGGCAGGGCTCGTCGACGTCGAGCTTGCGGCAGATGACGTCGGCGCACAGCTCGGCCATGCCGCGCAGCGTGGTGGCCTTGCCGCCCGTGATCGTCACGAAGCCCTCGACGCCGTCGGTCTCGGCGTGGTCGAAGGTCTTGAAGGTCCGCGACAGCTCGCGCCCCGTGTCGGCTCCGCGCGAGCCGATGAGCGGGCGCGCCGCCGACCACGCGGCGCGACGCTCGGCGCGACCCACGGCCGGGATGAGCCTGGAGCCCTCGGCGTACATGCGCGCGACGTGGTCCTCGGGGACCTGGAGGTCGTCGGGGTCCTCGACCACCCACGAGCTCGTGCCGATGACCGACAGCCCGCGCTGGGGCAGGACGATGTCGCCGTCGCCCGACTTGTGCAGGCGGTTGATGACCATGTTGCACAGGCGGCCGCGCACGGCGAGCAGGACGCCCGGCGACGGACGGATCGGCACGTCGACACCGGCCATCGCGGCGACCTTCTCGGACCACGGCCCGGTGGCGTTGACGACGATGTCGGCGCGCACGTCGCCGCTCTTTCCCGTGACGTGGTCGTGGAGCGTGGCGCCGCTGACCAGGCCGTCGTGCACCAGCAGGTCCATGACCTCGGTGTAGGGGCGGATCTCGGCGCCGTTGTGGCGAGCGGTGGCGAAGAAGCGCATCGGCATCCGCATCGCGTCCATCGTCCCGTCGGGGATGCGCACGGCCGCCTTGAGCTTGGGATTGAGGTTCGGCTCGAGGCGCAGGGCCTCGGCGGGCGTCAGGCGCTGCGCGGGGATGCCGCACGCCTCGCAGCCCTCCACGAACGGCTCCAGGTACTCGAGGTCCTCCTCCTCGATGGCGACGAAGAGCCCGTCGTTGCACTCGAACGTGCCCGGGCAGATGCGCCGCAGGATGCGGTTCTCCTCGATGCACTCGACGGCCGACTCGCGATCGTTGACGGCATAGCGCCCACCGCTGTGGAACAGCCCGTGGTGGCGCCCCGTCGTGCCCGAGGTCAGCTCGCCGCGCTCGACCAGCGTGACCCGCACGCCCCTGAGGGCGAGATCGTGGGCCAGCGCTCCACCCGTGCCGCCTCCACCGACGATGAGGACGTGCCCGGGGCTGTGTGGCCGGGATCGCATCGCACACCGGCCACTATGTCCCCGCCGCGATGACGCCGACCAGGTCGAGTGTCGAGACGACGCCGATCGGGAAGCCATCGGCGTCGACGGCGACGACGTGGCCCGCGCGGCTCTCGGCCACGAGGGATGCGGCGAGCTCGAGGGTCGCGTCGAAGCGGACCATCGCGAGCCCCACGCTCGCCATCTCGCCGGCGGTGGGGACGGGCTCGCCGCGCAGGGCGCCGGCGACCAGGTCCATGTCGCTGACGAAGGCCCATCCGCCCTCCGTGGCGACCATCACCGTGTGCGCGCGGCGCTCGACGAGGGCGGCCGCCACGTCGCTCAGCGGCGCCGTCGCCGGGCAGGCGATGAGACCGCGGTGCATGACGTCGGCGACGATGTGACGATCCAGGCGGCCGACGCTGATGGCCGGGCGCGCCGGTGCCGGGCGCAGGGTCCGCGCGGCGCGTGGCTCGTGGCCGGCGAGCACCGCGGCGATGTCGAAGCTCGAGACGACGCCGCGGACCTGACCCTCGCCGCGCTCGCGTACGAGGACGTGCTCGGCGTGGTCGGCCACCATGCGCTCGGCGACGGTCTGCAGCGTGTCGTGGGTGGAGACGGACGACGTCTCGCCGACGGCGGCCTCGCCGGCGCTCGTCGTCCCGGCCAGTGCGCCGCGGACGACGTCACGCGCCGTGATCAGGCGCGGCGAGCCGGGATCGACCACCACCGAATGCACCTGGTGCACGCACATGAGCGTGGCCACCTCGGTCAGCGCGGCACCCGACGGGCACGCGACGAGCCCGGGGGCCATGACCTCGGCTGCCTCGAAGGCCGCCAATGCGGAACGGCGAGCAATGGTGTTCATGGCAACGTTCTACGCGCGCGTCACCACCACGGCATCGGCTCAATCCCGCCGAGTTCTCGCGGGTAAGCACGGACGACCCCGGCGCGCCCCGGTGGTTCCGTGGATGGCGTGAGCGCGCACGCCCTCAGCCCGCCCGACTCGCGGCCCGCCGCCGCGGCGACCGTGCTCTCGATCCTGGAGCGGCGCATGGCCTTCGTCACGGGCAAGGGCGGGGTCGGCAAGACGACCGTCTCCGCGGCGCTGGCCCTCGCGGCCGTCGCGGACCGGCGCCCCGCCGTCGTGTGCGAGCTCGGGACGCGGGCACAGCTGGCTCGAGCCTTCGGGCAGACGGATCCGCGAGCCGCCGTGGAGGTCGAGCTCGCGCCGGGTCTGGGCAGCATCTCCATCGATCCCGATACGGCCCTCCAGGAGTGGATGGCGAGGACCATCGGCCGCCCCGGCGCCGCGCTGCTCGGGCGCTCGGACGCCTTCCGCTACTTCGTCGCGGCCGCGCCCGGCGCCCGCGAGCTCGTCGGCATCGGCAAGGCGTGGGATCTCACGCGCTCGCGCGGCGCGAGTCGCGAGGGCAGGCTCGTCGTGGTCGACGCGCCCTCCAGCGGCCACGCGGTGGGCCTGCTGCAGGCTCCGCGCACCTTCAGCCGGCTCGGCGGGCCCGGGCCGATCGGCCATCAGGCGCGCCGGATCCGCGACTTCCTCGGCGACCCGGCGCGCAGCGCGATCGTGCTGGTCTGCACCCCGTCCGAGATGCCGGTGACGGAGACCGTGGAGCTCGCGGCCGCGATCGAGGACGCGACCGGGCGACCGCCCGACGTCGTGATCGCCAACCAGGTGCTGCCCGATCGCTTCGACGAGCACGAGGTCGAGCTGATCGACCGTGCGCTGAGCGCGAGCGGGGATCCGCGGCTGCACGCGGCGGCCCGGCCCGCTCGGATGGCGTGGCGCCGCGCGCGCGAGCAGGAGGACCAGCTCGATCGACTGCGGGCGGAGCTCGGCCTGCCCATCGTCGAGCTGCCCTTCCTCTTCGTCGCGGCGCTCGGGCCCCGCGAGCTTCGCGCCCTGTCCACGGCCCTCGCCCCGCCGGCCGCCTAAGCTGCCCGACGTGCCATCCGCAGTCCGCCCGCCGGTTGCCGGGCCCCCGGAGGACGTGCTCGCGCACGTGGTCCCGGGCGCCGACGTCATCGTCCCCATGGTCAACGGCGAGCCCGTCGCGCTCGTCGACGCGCTCGAGGCCAACCACGAGCGCCTCGAGGACGTGCGCCTGCATCAGATGCACGCCCTGCACGAGCGGCCCTACATCCACGGCGAGTACGCGCCGCACCTGCGTCACGTCTCCTACTTCCTCGCCCCCGCGACGCGCGAGGCGTACTGGAACGGCGGCTGCGACCTCGTGCCCAACCACTTCTCCGAGCTGCCTGCGCTCCTGCGCTCGAGCACGCGCTGCTCGCTCGTGATCGCCGCGGCGACGCCGCCCGACCGCCATGGCCACATGAGCCTCGGGACCAACGCCGAGTACGTGGCCGCGCTCATCGGGCGCGTGCCGTTCTTCCTGGAGATCAACCCGCGCATGCCGCGGACCTTCGGCCTCAACCAGCTGCACGTCTCCCAGGTGCTCGGCTTCTGCGAGGCCGAGCGCCCGCTCGTCGAGGTGGCGCCGGCCGTGCCCGACGAGCGCGACGAGGCCATCGCGGCGCACATCGTCGAGCGGATCTCCAACGGCGCGACGCTGCAGATCGGCGTTGGCGGCGTACCCAACGCCGTCCTCGCCTTCCTGCGCGACCACCGCGACCTCGGCATCCACACCGAGGCGCTCTCCGACGGGGTCGCGGACCTCGTGGAGAGCGGCGTGGTGACCGGGACGCGCAAGCAGCTGCGCCGCAACAAGGTGGTGGCCACCTTCGCGCTCGGGACCCAGCGCCTCTACGACTGGCTGCACCTCAACGCGTCCGTCGAGATGCTGCCGGTCGACTGGGTCAACGACCCGCGGGTGATCGCCCGCGAGCGCGACTTCGTCTCGATCAACGCCACCACCGAGGTCGACCTCTACGGCCAGTGCGCCTCGGAGACCATCGCCGGGCGCTACTGGTCCTCGAGCGGCGGCCAGGCCGACTTCGCGCGCGGAGCCATGTACGCCGAGGGAGGGCAGGCGTTCATCGTCCTGCGCTCGGTCACGAGCAAGGGCCGCAGCCGCATCCGGGTCCGGCTCACCGAGGGCTCGGTGGTGACGACGCTGAAGAACACCGTCGACCACGTCGTGACCGAGTGGGGCATCGCCGAGCTGCGCGGCCGGCCGCTGGCCGAGCGGGCGCGGGCGCTCATCGCCATCGCCCACCCCGACCATCGCGACGAGCTCGAGGTCGAGGCGCAGCAGGCGGGGATCCTGCCGCGGCCCGGCGGCGCCGGCACGGGTGGCGCGGCGCCGCCGGGGCGCCGCGCTCGTCCCGCGGCG
>CAWFMR010000063.1:0-426296 GCA_963816845.1 uncultured Actinomycetes bacterium
GTGGCCGCCACGCGCAGGCGCTCGAGGCCGTCGTGAGCGGCTCGTGGCGGCGTTCGATGAGGGCCGTCGGTGTAGAGCAGTAGATGCTGTCGCCGGTGCCGAGCGTCGCGTGCGGTCTCGTGGAAGGAGGAGAAGAGGAGGGCTGCCCGGCGGCGGGGGCGGCGGTGACGTCGAGCGGTGGGCGCCTGGGGCGGCCCGGACGAGGGCCGGCGGCAGGGGCCGGCGCTGGCGTACGCAGGGCCCCGGTCGCGCGGGTCGAGGAGGGCGAACGCGGCGGTGGCCATGCCGCGCCGGGGATCGGTTTGCGGCAGGCGGTCGAGGCGCTGAGCGCCCGGCGGGGTGATGGCCCTCCAGCCGTAGGCGCGCAGGCCGTGCGCAGCTGGCCCATCAGCGCGCGGCCGCGGAGGCCGTGGCCGGCGACGTCGCCGATCGCGAGCGCCGACTCCCCGCCGGGAGGTCGATGACGTCGTACCAGTCGCCGCCGACCTCGTCGCGGCGCCGGGAGGTAGCGCGCCGCGGCGTCGATGCCGACCAGGTCGGGGAGCGCGTCGGGCAGCAGGCTGCGCTGCAGCGCGACCGCGCTGCGTGCTCGCGTCGCGTCGAACAGGCGCGCGCGGTCGATCGCGGGCGCGGCGCGCGGCGGCGAGCTGCAGCAGCGCGGCGTCGGCGTTGGTGAACTCGCGCGGGGTGACCGTGCCGACGTGCAGCACGCCGAGGATGGCGCCCTCGACGAGCAGCGGCACGCCGAGCAGCGAGCGCATGCCCTTCACGCGCAGGATCGGGTTGAGGATCTCGGCGTGGTCGACGTCGGCGATGTAGATCGGCCTGCGCGCCGGCGGCGATGCGGCCGCGAAGCCCCCGCCGACCGGGATCCGCACGCCGCGCTCGACCTCCTCCTCGAGGCCCTTGGCGGCGCGCGCGACGAGCTCGTCGGCATCGTCGTCGAGCAGCAGGATCGCGGCGGTGTCGACGCCAGGATGTCCTTGGCGCGGGCCAGCAGCTCGTCGAGCAGCGGGTCGAGGGCCAGCTCGGAGAGCGCCGGGTCGGCGAGCCGGTAGATGTGCTCGAGCTGCCCGGCGGGGTCGTCGAGGGTCGGCGGATCGCCCGTGCCCAGGAAGACCTGGCCGTGGCCGGGCTGGCGCAGTGGGGACGTCGTCGGTGGCCAGGCGCCTACTGTAGACGAGGGGAGCCGCGGGCGCCGTGAAGGAGCGGTGAAGGGCGCGGGCGCGCCGCGGGTCGTGCACTACCTTAGGGATGGATCGCGTCGAACTTCACTTCCACCTCCTGCCGGACGTCGACGACGGGCCGCCCGATCCTCGGGGTCGCGCTCGCGCTCGCCCGCGAGGCGGTGCGCGACGGCACGCGCCTGGTCACCTGCACGCCGCACGCGGCGTACGTGGACGTCGCCGAGGTCCCCGCACGGGTGCAGCGAGCTCCAGGCCGCGCTGGTCCAGGCGGGCATCGACCTCGAGGTGCGTCCCGGCGCCGAGCTCGCGTGGGGCGACGTGCCCGCGCTCGGCGGGGCCGAGCTCGAGACGGTGGCCCAGGGCCCGCCGGGCCGGCGCTGGCTGCTGCTCGAGGCGCCGCTGCCGGGCACGGGACGCCCGAGGCCCTCGCCGACAGCGCGCGCGAGCTGCGCGACCGCGGCTTCGGCGTGCTCATCGGCCATCCCGAGCGCTCGCCCGCGCTCGTGCGCGAGCCCGGCGCCGTGGAGGAGCTGCTGGACGCCGGTGACCGGCTGCAGGTCAACGCCTCCTCGCTCACCGGCTACCACGGCGCGGGCGCGCGCGCGGCGGCGCTCGATCTCGTGGCCGCCGGCCGCGCGGCGGTCATCGCCTCCGACGCCCACCGCCCCGAGGCGCGCGTCCCGCGCCTGAGCGCCGCGGTCGAGGTCCTGCGCCGCGAGGGCATGCCCGCCGCCGAGGCCGAGGCGCTCGTGGGCGCCGCCCCGCGGGCGCTGCTCGAGCACGGGTTCGCGCCGCGCGAGCGCCTGGCCGCCTGAGCAGCCCGCGGGCGAGCGGGATGGCGCAGGCGGGCGCGCAGCTCGGCGAAGTGCACGCGCCTCGTAGGCGATCGAGCGCGCACCAGGAGCGCGGCGAGCAGCGCCGAGCGTGGCCAGCGCGGGGAGCTCGACCGCGACCGGGATCAGCGCGAGCAGCACGATCGCCGCCAGCGAGGCGCTGGCGTGTGAAGCGGTGGACGTTGCGCCAGCGGAAGGCGACGTGGGCGAGCAGGTAGAGCGCGGTGCCGCCGAGCAGCGCGACGGCGGGCACGAGCTTCGAGCGGGTCGTCGACGTGGCCGAGCGTCTTCTTCAGGCCGAGCGCGAGAGCACGATCCCGGCGACCATCGGGAAGTGCAGGTAGGAGAAGGAGTCGCGCGCGATCTCGTTGCGCTCGCGGCCCGCGGCCGCGTTGGCCAGCCGGCGCTCGGCGACGAGGGCGACGACGTCGAAGTAGAGCCACCAGAGCGCGGCGGCGACCGCGATCGCCGAGCACCGCGGCGGCGACGACGCCGGCGTCGACGCCGGCCTCGGCGCCGACGCCGATGGCGACGATCGACTCGCCCAGCGCGATGATGCACGATCAGGCCGTGGCGCTCGGCGAAGTGGCCGGGCACGAGCTTCCAGCCCTCGGACGCCGAACAGGTACGGGCCCGCCCATGTCGAGCGCCAGCGCCAGCACCCAGAGCGCGCCCTGCAGCCGCGCCGTCGGCGAAGCGCGCCGCGACCAGCAGGCCGACGCCGATCGCCGTGCTGGCGGCGAGGCCGATGACCGAGCGGCGCAGGCCGGGTCGTCGCGGCTGGCGAGCACGAACAGCACGATCTGGGCGACGCGCACGACGCCGTAGGCGCACGGCGAACAGCAGCGCCGTCGTCGCCGAAGGCCTCGGGCACGCAGAGCGCGACGACCAGCAGCGCGCCATCGCGGCGAACATCGCGAGCCGGACGGCGCCCTCCTCGGGGTCGACGACGCTGGTCAGCCACGCGTAGCCGACCCACGACCACCAGAGCACGCCGAGCACGAGCAGGCCCTTGGCCAGCCCCGCCCAGGTCGGCTCGGCGGCCATCAGCGCCGTGCACTGCGTGATGCGCGAGCACGAAGACGAGGTCGAAGAACAGCTCGAGCGGGGTGACCCGCTCCTCCTCGCCGCGCAGGACGGTGCTCACGACGCGCCCCCGAGGACGTGGCGCTCGAGCCAGTCGTTGCGAAAGGCGCCCCGCGGGTCCAGGCGCCGCGCGAGGCGCGCGAAGTCGGGCAGGCGCTCATAGAGCGGGGCGATCGCGGTCGCCGTCGCGCAGGAAGACCTTGCCCCAGTGCGGTCGCGCGCCGAACGGCGCGAGCGCGCGCCTCGAGCGTCGACCAGCACGCGCGCGACGGCCTCGGGCTCGCGCATCCAGGTGAAGTGCAGCGCGACGCTGTCGCGCCCGTACTGCGGGCTCATCCACAGCCGTCGGCGGCGATCGTGCGGATCTCGGAGACCTGCAGCACCGGCGCCAGCGTCGCGGCCAGCGCGCGCGACGGCGCTCGATCGCCGCCGCGGCGTGCTCGCGCGCCACGTGGTACTCGGACTGGATCTCCTCGCCGTTGCTCGGCGTGAAGCCCATGCGGAAGTGCGGCAGGCGATCCGACCACGGGCCCGGGACGCCGAGCTGCGGCGTGCAGTTGACCGGATCGAGACCGAGGATCGGGTGGCGGTCGACCGTCGCCGCGACGCGCGCCGAACAGCTCGTCGCGCTCGGCTCGGGCGCGTCGGTGACGCGGCTCTTGACCCACACCTGGTCGACCGTCTCGCCCCAGCGGGTGAACACGCTGACGCTGTAGCCGCTGGCGGTGATGGCGTCGAAGTGCTCGTGCAGGGCGTCCCAGCCAGCCCCTCGAACACGCGCTGGCGGACCTCGTAGGCGGGCTCGACGTCGAGGGTGACGCGCGTGACGATGCCGAGGGCTCCGAGGCCGACGACGAGGCCGTCGAAGTCCGGCTCGCCGCGCGCGGCGGTGACGACCTCGCCGTCGACGTGACGAGCTCGATGGCGCGCACCGCGGTGGCGAGGTTGCCGTTGGCGTCGCCCGAGCCGTGAGTGGCGGTGGCGATGGCGCCGGCGATCGAGATGTGCGGCAGCGAGGCGAGGTTGTGCAGCGCCAAGCCGTCGCGCGGCCAGGGCCTCGGCCAGCTCGCCGTACTTGAGCCCGGCACTGCAGGTCACGGTCCGGCGCCGCGGTCGACGTCGACGTCGGCCGCCAGGCCTTCGAGCGCGACGAGCTCGGCCGAGTCGCCGACGTCGCTGAACGAGTGCCGCGTGCCGAGCGCGTGCACACGCGGCGCGCGCGCCACGATCGTCACGCAGCTCGCCAGCGTCGCGGGTCGGTGCAGCTCGGCGGCGCGGTAGACGTGGTTGCCGGCCCAGTTGGCGAGTTGCATGTCAGGCCCGCCCGCGCGCGAGGTCGATCAGATGGCCCAGGACGCGCCCGCCGTCGGCGCGCAGCGGCGTTGTGCTCGTACTCGTTGGTCAGCCACGGCCGCAGGCCGCGGATCGTGCGCGGCGGTCTCCTCGGAGAAGCGCGCGCTCGACGTACATGTCGTCGGCGTAGATCGCGGCGGCGACCGGGACCTCGTTGGCGCGCAGCCGGTCGGCGTCGTACAGCCGCGGCCACTCGTGCCCGGCGAGGATGTCGGCCGCCTCGCGCAGCGGGGCCAGCGCCCCGTACTCCTCGAACATCCACGGGTAGACGTGCTCGCCCGTGAAGCAGCTCGGCGATCGTCGGCGTACTCGGCGGGCAGCAGGCGCTCGGCCGCCCAGCGCGTCGCGCCGCCGTCGGCCTAGCACGCCTCGTGCAGCATGGCGTAGAGCGGGTTGCGCGCGAAGCCGAGCGCCGGCCTCGACGTCGTGGCGGAAGGCCGGCGAGTCGAGCGGCAGCTCGAGGATGTAGTGCAGGTCCTCGGCGCCGTCGCTCATGCCCAGCAGGTTGCCGAGCTGGCGCAGCCGCCGGCCGGTCAGGCGGTCGCCGGACGGCAGGCGGACGTCGTCGCCGTCGAGGCGGTCGCGCAGCGCGCGCACGCGCTCGCGGTCGTGCGGGATAGCGCTCGTAGTAGCGCCGGCAGCGCTCGAGCATGCGCGGGTAGGTCGCGCGGTAGACGTCGTCGATGCGCGGCCCGATCGGCGGCAGGCCGCCGGTGACGAAGGCCTCGCGCAGGCCCTCGGGGGCGATCGACAGGTAGGTCATGACGCAGCAGCCCGCCGAAGCTCTGCCCGAGCACGCTCCAGCGCTCGACGCCCAGCTCCCGGCGGATGTGCTCGGCGTCGCGCACGATCGCGTCGGCGCGGAAGTGCGTGAGGTACTCGGCCTGCTCGGCGGCGGTCAGCCCGGGCAGCGTGCCGATCGGCGTCGAGCGCCCGGTGCCGCGCTGGTCGAGCATGAGGACGCGGAACTCGGTCAGGGCGCGGTCCAGCCAGCCGGGCGCGCTCGGGTGCCGGGTCGGGCGAGGCGCCTCGCTCCCCGGCCCGCCCTGCAGGTAGACGAGCAGCGGCCGGTCGCGCCCATCGGGGTCGGCGACCTCGCGCGCGAACACCGTGATGGTCTCGCCGTCGGGGCGTGCGTGGTCGAGCGGTACCGCGAGCTCGTGCTCGGTGAGCACGAGGCCGCGCGTGGCGTACGAGGCGGGCATGCCGGGATTCTCTACGCTGCGTGCCCGTGGACCTCAGCGCGCCCGAGATCCGGGTCCTCGGTTGCCTGCTCGAGAAGCAGCGCACGACGCCCGACGCCTATCCCCTGAGCCTCAACGCGCTGCGTCTGGCCTGCAACCAGGCGACCAACCGCGATCCCGTCACCGAGTACGACGAGGCGGTCATCCGCGACGCGCTGCACCGCCTGTCACGCCGGCGCTGGACGCGGCTGGCCAGCGGCGCGGGCAGCCGCGCGCCGAAGTACCGCCACCTGCTCGACGAGGCGCTGGGGCTGCCCGAGGACGAGCTCGTGGTGCTGTGCGTGCTCATGCTCCGCGGGGCGCAGACGCCCGGCGAGCTCAAGCAGCGCACGGAGCGCCTGCACCCACTCCCCGACCTCGCGGCGGTCCTCGACGCGCTCGAGCGGCTGATCGGCCGCGAGCTCGCCGCGCGCCTGCCGCGCCGGCCGGGGCAGAAGGAGGAGCGCTACACGCATCTGCTGAGCGACGACGAGCCGCAGCCGGGCGCTCCGGCGCCGGCCGCTCACGCCGAGCCCGCGCCGCCTGCCGACGTGGCCGACTTCGAGCACGCTCCCGCCCCGTCGCCTGCGGCGGTGGCGCCCGCCGCCGCGCCGACCCCCGACCCGCGCGTCGCGCGGCTGGAGGACGAGGTCGCCGCCCTGCGCACCGACCTCGAGGCGCTGCGCGCCTCGCTCGACGCCCTGCGCGCGGAGCTCGGCGCCTAGCCGGCCGCGGTCAGGACGCCTCCAGCGCCGCCATCACGTGGCGGCTGCGCGTGAAGAGGTTGGCGACGGCGAGGCGCTGGGCCCTGCCGGACAGGACGCTGCTGGCACGCGCGGCTTCGCCCCCCACGTGGCGCAGCACCGGCGAGAACTCCGGACGCCGTGAGGCCAGGCTGCCCATGCTGCGATGCAGCGACCACTGCAGGCGACCGAAGGCCAGGTGCCGGCAGCAGACCGCGACGCCGGCGGCCTCGCGGCTCGACCAGTGGGCGGCGACGATGCGGCCGTGCGTGCGCTCGAAGTGCTCGCGCATCAGGTCGTAGCGCAGGCGCCCGGCGGGGTCGTCGGGTTCGGCCAGCGAGCGCCAGCGGGCGTGGACGAGATCGGCGAACGAGGTCATGACAGCCAGGAGCCAGCGCTCTCACGCCTGATACATCGACTGGCCGGGTGGCCTCAGGGACTCAGCTCGGGAAGGGGCCGCGCCCAGATGTCGGCGCGCCGGCGCGCCGCACACGTCGTGCTCGGCGCGGCGGCCGCGCGAGCGAGCATCGCGGCGGCCCGCTCGAGCCCGGCATCGACCTGTCGCTGGGCGGCGGCGACCTCGCGGACGTACAGACGGCTGAGCAGGTACGCCCCCTGCTCACCGGCGACCGCGTTGGCGGCCTGCACCTCCAGCAGGTAGCCGCGACACCGCCCCGTCGGGACGGACGACGCGACGACGGCGGCCAGGCGTGCGGTCGTGCGCCCCGCCATCGTCATGCCGCGCAGCGCGGGCAGCACGCAGCGCCGGTAGGCGGCCCTGTCCTGGGCGGGCTCGCAGCGGGCCGCGCGCGACAAGCGCGCGGTCAGGTGGACGGAGGCGATGCGCAGGGAGCGGGCCTGGGCCCAGCTGCCCGCGCCCAGCGCCGCCGGCACGGCCGACTGGTGCCGGGCGGCGAGGATCTGAGGTGCGTGCGCCGCGGTGGGAAGGCCGAGCGCGGCAGAGGACAGCACAAGCGCCGCGGCCCCTGAGCGCGCGAACAGCACAACCATAGGAGCGGCCCCCCAAGGACCGAGCAGCAGACACGCCCACTGTACGCCCCCGCAGAGAAGGTGAGGGTTTTCTTCCAATGAGTCCGGACCGGGTGGTCCGGCCCGCGCTCCTACCGCGGCGGGCCGCGAAACGCGACCTTCGCTATCCTCCGCCGTCCGCCATGCCGAAGATGAAGACCCATTCGGGCGCGAAGAAGCGCTTCAAGCTGACCGCCAAGGGCAAGGTCCGCGGCCGTCACGCGTACTCGAGCCACATCCTCGAGAAGAAGTCGCCCAAGCGCAAGCGGGCCTTCCGCCAGCCGCGTGAGATCTCGCCGCATGACACGCCGCGCATCAAGAAGATGCTGGGGGTGGGCAAGTGACCCGCGTCAAGCGCTCGGTGAACGCGCGCAAGAAGCGCCGCGCCACCCTGGAGCGCGCCAAGGGCTTCCGCGGCGAGGCGCACTCGAACTACAAGCGCGCCAAGGAAGCGGTCATGAAGGCCGATTCCTACGCGTACCGGGACCGGCGCAACCGCAAGCGCGACTTCCGCCGCCTGTGGATCACGCGCATCAACGCCGCCGCGCGCCAGAACGGCATGAACTACGGCAGCTTCATCCACGGCCTCAAGCTGGCCGGGATCGAGCTCGACCGCAAGGTGCTGGCCGACATCGCCGTGCGCGACCCCGAGACCTTCCGCCGATTTGCCGATGCCGCCCGCGAGGCGTCGGCCGCCTAGTCCCGCAGCCGAACGCACCAGCCTCCCGGGCGCCGCATCCTTCAGGATCGGCGCCCTTTCTGTTTAACCGCCCGCATGATCACCAGCCCGCACAACGAGAAGCTCAAGGAGGTCCGCCGGCTCCAGCGCCGCCGCGAGCGGCGCTTCGTGGCCGAGGGCGAGGACCTGCTGGCGGCCGCCGCCGACGCGGGCTGGCCGGCGGTCTACGAGCTGCACGCCGGCGTCGACGTCGAGGCCGATCTGCTCGACGGGGTCTCGGGCCTCGGCTCGGGCACCCGCGCGCTGGGCGTCTTCGAGCAGCGCTGGGGCGCGGTGACCGGCCCGCTCTGCGTGGCGCTGTGGGGAGTGCGCGACCCCGGAAACGTCGGCGCGGTGCTGCGCAGCGCGCTGGCCTTCGGCGCCTCGTCGCGTCGCGCTCGGGCCGGAGACCGCCGACCCCTTCGGCCCCAAGGCGGTGCGCGCGTCGATGGGCGCGATCTTCGCGATGCCCGTGGCGCGCGTGGGCAGCGTCGCGCAGCTCCCGTCGCCGCGCGTCGCGCTCGTGGCCGCCGCCGGCGAGCCGCTGCGGGGGCCGCTTCAGGGAACGCTCGTCATCGGCGCCGAGCGGGCCGGCCTGCCGGAGGAGGTCGTGGCCGCCTGCGACGAGGTGGCGCACATCCCGATCGCGGGCGACTCGCTCAACGCGGCGATGGCGGCCACGATCGCGCTCTACGAGTCAACTAGGGTCACGGCGCCATGATCGAGCGCATCGACGAGCTGCGGGCCGAGGCCGAGGGCGCGATCGCGACGGCCGACTCGACCGCCGCGCTCGAGGAGCTGCGCGTGCGCTACCTCGGCCGCAAGGCCGAGCTGCCCAACCTCCTGCGCGGCGTGGCCCAGCTGCCGCCCGAGGAGCGCGGGACCGTGGGGCGGGCGGCCAACCAGGCGCGCCAGGCGCTCGAGGGCCTCATCGAGGCGCGCGCGGGGGAGCTCGAGGCGGGCGAGCTCGACGCCCGGCTGGCCGCCGACCGCGTCGACGTCACCCTGCCCGGCGAGCCGCCGCAGCCGGTCGGGCGCCTGCACCTGCTCTCGGCCACCTGGCGCGAGCTCGAGGACGTCTTCGTCGGGCTGGGCTTCACCGTCGTCGAGGGCCCCGAGATCGAGACCGTCCACTACAACTTCGACGCCCTCAACCACAGCCCGACGCACCCCGCGCGCGACCGCAGCGACACCTTCTATATCCGGCCGCCGGAGGCGAGCGGTCGGTCTCAGGATCCGGACCCACCCACCCCGGACGCCCCGCGGAGCACTCCCTCCGATGTCGTCCTGCGGACGCACACCTCGCCGATGCAGATCCGCGCGATGGAGGCCCACCCGCCGCCGCTGTACGTCGTCATCCCCGGGCGCACCTACCGCCGCGACCAGATCGACGCCACGCACTCGCCGATGTTCCACCAGGTCGAGGGCCTGGCCGTCGACGAGGACATCACGCTGGCCGACCTCAAGGGCACGCTGCTGGCCTTCGCGCGCGCCGTCTTCGGCGAGGACCGCGAGGTGCGCCTGCGCCCGCACTTCTTCCCCTTCACCGAGCCCTCGGTCGAGGTCGACGTCTCGTGCTTCCAATGCGGCGGCAAGGGCTACCTGCCCGACGGCTCGCGCTGCAGCATCTGCCGCGGCGAGGGCTGGCTCGAGATCCTCGGCGCCGGCGAGGTCGACCCCAACGTCTACGACTACGTCGACGACGAGCGCTACGACGCCGAGAAGGTCCAGGGCTTCGCCTGGGGGATGGGCATCGAGCGCATCGCGATGCTCAAGCACGGCGTCACCGACCTGCGCATCTTCTTCGAGAACGACCTGCGCTTCCTGGAGCAGTTCGGATGAGGGTCCCCGTCGAATGGCTCAGCGAGTACGCCGACGCCGGCCTGCCGATCGGCGCGCTCGAGGAGCGCCTGACCATGACCGGCACGAAGGTCGAGGCCGTCCACCACCACGGCGTCGACGAGCTCGAGCGCTTCGTCATCGGCCGCGTGCTCGAGGCCGGCCGGCACCCCGACGCCGACCGCCTCAGCGTGTGCATGGTCGACGTGGGCGACGGCGGCCCGCAGCAGATCGTGTGCGGGGCGCCCAACGTCGCGGCCGGGCAGATCGTGGCCGTCGCGCGCCCGGGCGCCGTCATGCCCGACGGGACGAAGCTCGGCGTGGCCAAGCTGCGCGGCGTGGAGTCCAACGGGATGATCCTGGCCGAGGACGAGCTCGCGATCGGCACCGAGCACGCGGGCATCATGGTCCTCGACGAGGAGCTCGAGCCGGGGACGCCGCTGGCCGGCGTGCTCCCCATCGCCACCGACGTGCTCGAGCTCGAGGTCACCCCCAACCGGCCCGACTGCCTGGCCGTCTACGGCGTCGCGCGCGAGGTCCACGCCGCCACCGGGGCGCCGCTCCGACCGCCGCCGTGGGAGGAGGACCTCGGGAGCCCCGGCGCGATCGAGGGCGTCGAGATCGTCGTCGAGGCCGGCGACCTGTGCCCGCGCTTCACCGCGCGCGCCTTCGAGGACGTGACGATCGGCCCGTCGCCGGCGTGGCTCAAGGCGCGCCTGATGGCGGCCGGGCAGCGGCCGATCAACAACGTCGTCGACATCACCAACTACGTGATGCTGCTGGTCGGCAGCCCGCTGCACGCCTTCGACCTCGACCGCGTCGCCGGCGGCAGGCTCGTCGTGCGCCGGGCCCGGGACGGCGAGCAGGTCACCACCCTCGACGGGCAGGTGCGCACCCTCGACGCCCAGATGCTCGTCATCGACGACGCCGACGGGCCGACCTCGATCGCCGGCGTCATGGGCGGCGAGCGCTCCGAGGTCCACGAGGGCACGACCCGCGTGCTCATGGAGGTCGCCAACTGGGACGGCCCCAACATCCACCGCACGTCGCAGGTCCTGGGGCTGCGCAGCGAGGCCAGCGGGCGCTTCGAGAAGGGCCTGGCGCCCGAGCAGGCGATGGAGGCCCAGATCGTCGCCACGCGGCTCATGCTCGAGCTGACGGGCGCGCGCCTCGTGCCCGGGACGATCGACGTCGGCGGCGACGGCCCGCCCGGCATCGTCATCCGCCTGCGCGAGCACCGCGTCGAGGAGATCCTCGGCCTGCCGATCCCGCGCCCGCGCCAGGCCGAGATCCTGCGCGCCCTGGGCTTCGGCGTCGAGGAGGCGCCGGGCGGCCTCGACGTGCTGGTGCCCGCCTTCCGGCGCAACGACGTCACGCGCGAGGCCGACCTCATCGAGGAGGTCGCGCGCATCGACGGCCTGGAGAAGCTCCCGGCCACGCTGCCCAAGCGGCGCGGCAGCGCCGGGCGGCTGAGCGTCCAACAGCGCCTGCGCCGCCGCGCCATCGACGCCCTGGTGGGCCGCGGCATGTACGAGATCGTGGGCTGGAGCTTCACCGACCCCGGCGTGGCCGACCGGCTGCGCCTGGCCCCCGACGACCCGCGCCGGCGCTTCGTGGCCCTCGAGAACCCGATGAGCGAGGACCACACGGTCATGCGCACCACGCTCCTGGGCTCCCTGCTGGACGCCGCGCGCCACAACGTCGCGCGCGGCCGCCCCGACCTCGCGCTCTTCGAGGCCGGCAACGTCTACCGCGACGACGGCGCCGAGCTGCCCCACGAGCACCGCTCGCTGGCCGGCGTGCTCGTCGGCCGCCTGCACCCGCAGACGTGGGGGACCCCCGAGCCGCCGCGCGCGAGCTTCTTCGCGGCCAAGGGCATGCTCGGCGCCGCCCTCGACGCCGTGCGCGTGCACTGGGACGTGGAGCCCGCGACCGAGCCGTTCCTGCACCCCGGGCGCAGCGCGCGCGTGCTGGCCGGCGGCGAGGACGTGGGCTGGATCGGCGAGCTGCACCCGCTCGTCGCGCGCGCGTGGGACCTCGACCACGGCGCCGCGCTCTTCGAGGTCGACCTCGACCGCGCGCTCGGCCACGCCGACGCGGTGCCGCGCTACGTCGACCTCACGAGCTTCCCGGAGCTGCGGATGGACCTCTCGGTCACGCTGGACGACGACGTCCCGGCCGCGACCGTGCTCGCCGCCGTGCGCGAGGCGGGCGGCGAGCTGCTGGCCGCCGTGCGCGTCTTCGACCTCTACCGCGGCGAGCAGGTGGGGGAGGGGCGCAAGTCGCTCGCGCTCGCGCTCGCCTTCCGGGCGGCCGACCGGACGCTGACCGACGAGGACGTCGCGCCGCTGCGCGATCGCATCGTCGCCGCCCTGCGCGACGGGCTGGGAGGCGAGCTGCGTGCCTAGTGCGATCGTCGCCGGCGCCTCGGGCTACACGGGCGCGCTGGCCGCCGCCCTGCTGGACCGCCACCCGCGCTTCGACCTCGTCGGGGTCACGAGCCGGTCGGACGTGGGCACGCGCCTGAGCGATCTCTACCCGCGCCACCGCGTGCCCCTGACGCTCGAGGAGTTCGACGCCGAGCGCCACGGGCAGGCCGACGCGGCCATCGTCGCCTACCCGCATGGCGCCGCGGCGCCGGTGGTCGCCGCCCTGCACGAGCGCGGGGTGCGCGTGGTCGACCTGTCCGCCGACTTCCGCCTGCGCCTCGTGGACATCTACGAGCAGTGGTACGTCCCGCACCCGCATCCCGAGCTCATCGGCGAGGCGGTCTACGGGCTGCCCGAGCTGCGCCGCGCGCAGATCGAGGGCGCCGACATCGTGGCCAACCCCGGCTGCTTTCCGACCGCGGCGCTGCTGGCGCTGGCGCCGCTCGCGCCGTGGCTCGACGACGTCGTCATCGACGCCAAGACCGGGGTGTCGGGCGCCGGGCGCACGCCGACGGCGACCACGCACTACGTGTC
The DNA here is from genome assembly GCA_963816845.1 of uncultured Actinomycetes bacterium. Classification (GTDB taxonomy): domain Bacteria; phylum Actinomycetota; class Thermoleophilia; order Solirubrobacterales; family Solirubrobacteraceae; genus JAOPZW01. Next base: position 12,975 of record CAWFMR010000063.1, read on the forward strand.
GGCCGACGAGAACGTGACCCCCTACGGCGTGGCCGGCCATCGCCACGTGACCGAGATCGACCAGGAGCTGGCCTTCCTCGGCGCCCCGATCCGGGCGACCTTCGTCCCGCACCTGCTGCCGCTCGACCAGGGCGAGCTCGTCTCGTGCTACTGCACGCTGCGCGAGCAGGTCGACGTCGAGGCGCTCTTCGCGCGCGCGTACGCGAACGAGCCGTTCGTCGAGGTGACCGACCGGCCCCCGGGGGTCCGCGACGTGCGCGACACGAACTACTGCCGCATCCACGCGCGCCTGGACGAGCGCACGGGGAAGGTCTTCGTCTTCGCGGCCATCGACAACCTGTGGAAGGGCGCCTCGTCGCAGGCGGTGCAGAACCTCAACCTGATGTTCGACATCGACGAGACGGTCGGGCTGCTGTGAGCCCCTTCTTCTCCTCGCGCTGGGTCGAGGTGCCCGAATGGGTGCGCGAGGACGCGGCCGGCGGCCTGCCGGCCGGCTTCCGCGCCGCCGGCGTGGCGGCGGGCATCAAGCCCAGCGGCGGGACCGACGTCGGCCTGCTGGTCTCCGACGCGCCCGAGACGACGAGCGCCGCGCGCTTCACGCGCTCGGGCGTGCTCGCGGCGCCCGTGCTCGTGACCCGCGAGCGCTCGCGCCTGGACGCGCTGCGCGTCGTGGTGGCCAACTCGGGCAACGCCAACGCCGCCACCGGCGGGCGGGGCATGGACGACGCGGCCAAGATGCAGGGCGCCGCGGCGATGGCCGGCGGCGTGGAGGCCGACCGCGTCGCCGTCGCCTCGACCGGCGTCATCGGCGTCCCGCTGGACTCGCGGGCCGTGGTCAGCGGCCTCGCGCGCGCCCGCTCCGAGCTGCGCCCCGACGGCGACGCCGACTTCGCCGCGGCGATCATGACGACCGACGCGTTCGAGAAGCGCGCGAGCCTCGAGGTCGATCTGACCGGCGGGACCGTGCGCCTGTGCGCGCAGGCCAAGGGCGCCGGCATGATCTCGCCCGCCTTCGCGACGATGCTGTGCTTCGTGCAGACCGACGCGGCCCTGTCGGGCGAGACCGCCGACCTGCTGCTCGGCGTCTGCCTGAAGCGCTCCTTCGAGCGCATCTCGGTCGACGGCCAGCTCTCGACCAACGACACGGCGATCCTCATGTGCTCGGGCGCCAGCGGGGTCGCCGTGGAGGCGGAGTCCGAGGACGAGCTGCTCTTCGGCCAGGCGCTCGACGCGCTCCTGCGCCAGCTGGCGCTGAGCGTCGTGCGCGACGGCGAGGGCGCCAAGCGCATCGGCCGCGTCGTCGTGCGCGGCGGGCACGGCGACAGCGTCGAGGGGGCCGCGCGCGCGGTGGCCAACTCGCCGCTGGTCAAGGCCGCGCTGCACGGCGGCGATCCCAACTGGGGGCGCATCGTGCAGGCCGTCGGGATGGCGCTGCCCGGCACCGCGCCGCTGGCGGTCGACGTCGGGATCGAGGGCGTGCAGGTGTGCGCGCGGGGCGGCGCCATCGCCTTCGACGCCAAGGCACTGGCCCAGGCCGTGGCGCGCGACGAGGTCGAGTACGTGGTCGAGCTGCCCGGCGAGGGCCACGAGACCGAGGTCTTCTTCTCCGACCTCAGCCACGAGTACGTGACGATCAACGCCGACTACACGACATGAGGGAGCCCCCGCAGAACTCCGTCGGCACGCTGCTCGAGGCGCTGCCCTACATCCGGGAGTTCCACGGCAAGACGATCGTCATCAAGTACGGCGGCGCCGCCATGGAGGACCCCGCGCTGCGCGAGGAGTTCGCGCGCGACGTCGTGCTGCTGAAGTACGTCGGACTGAACCCGATCGTCGTCCACGGCGGCGGGCCCGAGATCACCGCCTACATGGAGCGCCTGGGGATGCCGGTCGAGTTCGTCGGCGGCCTGCGCGTGTCCAACGCCGAGACCGTGGAGGTGGCCAAGATGGTCCTCGTCGGCAAGGTCAACAAGGACATCGTCCTGCGCCTGAACCGCCACGGCCAGCCCGCCGTCGGGCTCTGCGGCGACGACGGGCTGCTCTTCCGCGTCAGCCGCCAGGCCGGGCCGGGCGGGGAGGACGTCGGCTTCGTGGGCAAGATCGACCGTGTCGACGTCGACGTGCTCAACCACATCGCGCAGGACTACATCCCGGTCGTCGCGTCGATGGGCGCCGACCGCGAGGGCAACTCCTACAACGTCAACGCCGACGAGGCGGCCGGCGCCGTCGCCCGCGCGCTCGGCGCCTACAAGGTCATCTTCCTGACCGACGTCGACGGCTGGCTGCGCGACCCCGCCGACCCCGGCTCGGTCATCAGCGAGGCCGGCGCCGACGAGGTCGAGGCCGTGCTCGACGACATCGCCGGCGGCATGCGCCCCAAGCTCAAGGCGTGCCTGGACGCGATCCACGGGGGCGTGACCTACGCGCACATCGTCGACGGCCGCGTTCCGCACTCGCTGCTGCTCGAGCTCTTCACCGACGCCGGCATCGGCACCAAGATCAGGCCCGCCGTATGACCCTCGCCGGCCTCAAGCTGCTCGAGCGCGACCATCAGGTCCCCGCCTACGCGCGTCTCGGGGTCGAGTTCGTCCGCGGCGAGGGCGCGCGCCTGTGGGACGACGAGGGCAACGAGTACCTCGACTTCCAGACCGGCCTGGCCGTCAACAGCCTCGGGCACTGCCACCCGGCCGTCGTCGCGGCGATCCGCGAGCAGGCCGAGCGCCTCATCCACGTCGGCAACCTGTTCTACACCGAGCCGGGGCTGCGCCTGGCCCAGCGGCTGGCCGAGTCCTCGCTGGGCGGCAAGGTGCACTTCGCCAACTCGGGCACCGAGGCCAACGAGGCGGCGATCAAGGTCGCGCGCAAGGCCAAGCCGCAGGGCACCATCGTCTCCGTGCACCGCGGATTCCACGGGCGCACGTACGGCTCGCTGTCGGCCACGCCGCAGGAGTCCAAGCAGGCGCCCTTCGCGCCGCTCGTGCCGGGCTTCGTCGCGGTGCGAGCCGACGGCGGCGGCGATCACGGCGGCCGTCGACGGCGGGACCGCGGCGGTCCTGATCGAGCCGGTGCAGGGCGAGAGCGGGGTCTACGAGCTCGGCGAGGACGTCCTGCGCGCCGCGCGCGAGGCGTGCGACGCCCACGGCGCCGCGCTCATCTTCGACGAGGTCCAGTGCGGCCTGGGGCGCACCGGCACGCTGTGGGCCTACCAGCACTCGGGCGTCGTGCCCGACGCGCTGACGGTCGCCAAGGCCCTCGGCGGCGGGCTGCCGATCGGCGCCCTGGTCACCGGCGAGCGCCTGGCCGACGGCTTCGCGCCCGGCGACCACGGCTCGACCTTCGCCGGCGGGCCCGTCCAGTGCGCGGCCGGCCTGGCGGTGCTCGACGTCATCGACGACGAGCGGCTCCTCGAGCGCGTGCGCGAGCTGGGCGAGCGTCTGCGCCACGCCCTGGCCGAGCTGCCCGGCGTCGTCGAGGTCCGCGGGCGGGGGCTGATGCTCGCCTTCGAGCTCGACCCCGACTACCGGCCCGGCGCCGCCGACATCGTCGTACGCGCGCTGCGCGAGCAGCGGCTGGTGCTCAACGCCACCGGCCCGACCACCGTCCGCCTGCTGCCGCCGCTGCTCATCGACGAGGCGCAGGCCGACGACGCGGTCGGCCGCCTGCGCGCCGTCCTCACTGACGGTGCTGGCTGAGCCCGTCGTTGCCCTTGTAGTAGCTCGTCAGGGCCTGGAAGAAGCAGCACAGCCCGGCGGTGACGAGCACGACGGTGGCCCACGCCGGCGTGTAGCCCGAGGCGACCATGCACACGACCGTGGCCACGAACCAGCGCCACGGCCGCAGCTCGGGGACGCGCTCGAGCAGCGGCTCGCGCTCATCCTCTGGCTCTGGCTCGGGCTTACGGGTGTCGACGAGGCCGACGAACATGGCCGTCGCGTGATGATCGCACTCCGGCGCCCGCGCTACCAGTGCCTGCCGTCGCGCAGCCCGGGGACCGAGACGACGATGAAGTCGCTGTAGTCGGGCAGCCCGGGGTTGCGGCCGGTCGACCCGAAGTTCGTGTCGTTGACGATGGCCACGCGATCGCCGGGCATCGGCAGCAGGGCCTCGATGGTCACGTAGGGCATCGCGAAGGGATCGCCGAGTCCGACGTCGCCGGGCCGGGCGGGCAGCGAGATCAGCGCCGGGTCGCGCAGGTGCTCGAGATCGAGGATCTCGCGCTTGGCCAGCGCGCCGGTGGCGTCGACCTTGCGCAGGTCGATCGCGAAGGCCTGCTTGTGGACGGTGGTGGCGCCCATGGTGCCGTCGCGCTCCAACGCGACCAGGTGGTGGTCGTCGAGCGCGTAGAGGTCGGACACCGACCAGCCCGGGTCGTCGATGTGGTAGGTGCGCCGCTTGGCGGCATATCGGCGGCTGCGGATGTCGAATTGGTAGATGCGCCGCGTGAGCGGATCGTCGCCGGCGACGGGGCCCTCGAGCGTCGGGTAGAGCGTGCGGCCGTCGGGCGAGATCGCCATGCCCTCGAAGCCGGCCGAGCTGTTGAGGTTGGCCGGGCCCGCGATGGGCGCGGGGAAGTCGGCCGGGTAGTCGGGCGACTTGACGTCGGGCAGCGGGATCGGCGCCTCGAGCACCTTGCCCGTGGCGTCGGTGTGCAGCAGGAAGGGCCCGAACTCCTCGCCGAACCACAGCGTGCCGCGGTAGTCCTCGCGGACGGACTCGATGTCGAAGTCGCCGCCCGTCAGCAGCCGGTCGGGCGTGGCGTCGTTGATCAGCTTGAAGGGGATCTTGTGGTCGGGGTCGCGCAGCGTGATCCACTTGAGGATGCGCACGGCGCCCGACCCGCCGCGGGCGGTCTCGAAGTCGGCGTGGACCTCGTAGACGCGCAGCAGGAAGCTGTGCGAGTTGGCCTTGGTGCCGAAGCCGTTGTCGGGCATGGCCCAGTAGTTGTCGCGGCCCGGCGCATCGAGCAGCGCCGAGAACCCGCCGACGGGCTGCACCGAGCCGGGCGCCGGCGCGGGCTCGGTGTCGATGACGCCGGGGAAGGGGGCGGGCGCGGTCGCGTCGGCGGGGAGGATGGCGCGTGCCAGAAGCGTGGGCTGCGGGGGCGGCGGCGCAGCGCCGTGGTGGGCCGAGGCCGGGGCGGCGGCGACGGCCGCGGCGGCGAGGGCGAGGACGGTGAGGGCGACGCGTCGAGTCATGCGCGCATCCCACCCGCGCCGGGGCGCCGGGATGTGATCGGTTGGTGAGCGCCGCGTGATCGATCTGAGAACGGCCCCGCGGCGCCCTGGTTGCGCTATGACGCGCGGAGGCGGCGGCGCTCGAGCATGCCCGCGCGCTCGAGCAGGTAGCGGGCCTCGCGCTGGTGCAGGTCCATCTCCTCGAGGCGGCCGGCCAGGTCACCGGCCTGCGCGGTGGCCTCGCGGTCGGCCTTGCGGACGGCGAGGCTCGCCTCCATGCGGTTGGCGGGGTCGGGTGCGGCGGGGTTCTCGTTCATGGCGCCCAGCGTCGCGTCCGACCGTCGGCGCCGGCTCACGGGCGCGTTGGCGAGGCGTTGGGGTGCGGTTGGGCGCGCGGCGCCGCCGCCGGTCAGCCGTCGTCGGAGCGCGGCTGCACGTGCTGGAAGCCGAAGCGGCCCTTGATGCAGAGGTTGCCGCGGGTGATGTCGTGGTCGTCGGGCGAGCTGACCTTGACGATCTGGTTGTCCTGGACGTGGAGGGTCAGGTTGCAGCCCACGCCGCAGTAGGGGCAGACGGTGTCGGCCTGCGTCTGGCGCTCCTCGTCCCACTGCGCCGCGTCGCGCAGCTCGTGCTCGGAGGCGAACATCAGAGCGCCTGTCGGGCAGACGGCGATGCAGTTGCCGCAGTACACGCACGCCGAGTCGGGCAGGGGGTTGGCGTACTCGGTCGAGATCCGGGCGTCGAAGCCGCGTCCGGCCACGGTGATGGCGAAGGTGTTCTGCCACTGGTCGCCGCAGGCGTCGACGCACTTGTAACAGAGGATGCACTTGGAGTAGTCGCGCACGTAGAGGTCGTTGTCGACCTTGACCGGCTGGTGCACGGTGGCGGCGGTCTGCCCGTCGGGCTCCTCGTGGTGGCCCGTGCGGCGCCGGTCGCGCCCGGTGTCCGGCGGCGCCGGCGGCCCGTAGCGCGCCGGGTCCGCGTCGTAGCGGCGCAGGTACTCCTGGGCCGGCGGGAGTGATCGACAGGTCGACCGACGAGCCGAGGAACTCCATGACCATCTTGCGGCTGTGGCGCACGCGCTCGGAGTCGGTCTTGACCACCATGTCGTCCTCGGCCTTGCGCGAGCACGCCGGCGCCAGGACGCGGCCGCCCTCGATCTCGACCACGCAGACGCGGCACACGTTGGCGGGCTGCAGGGTGTCGCCGTAGCACAGCGTCGGCGTGTCGATCCCGAGCTTCGCGCACGCATCGAGGATCGTCGCGCCCTCGGGGACCTCGACGGGCTGGTCGTCGATCGTGAGGCTGACGGTGCGCTGCGTCATGTCGTGAAGGCTCCCAGTCGCTCGATGGCGGACTCGATCGCGGACGAGGCGGTCTGGCCGAGGCCGCAGATCGAGGCGTCGCGCATGGCCTGCCCGATCTCGCGGATCAGCGCGATCTCGTCCTGCGCGCTGCCGCGGGTGCTGCCCGAGAGCAGGCGCGCGACCGCCTCCTCCTGGCGCACCGTCCCCACGCGGCAGGGCACGCACTGCCCGCAGCTCTCGTCGCGCATGAAGGCGGCGATGACCATGAGCAGGCGCCCGAGCTCGACCGTGTCGTCGATCGCGAGCACGACGCCCGACCCGAGCGTGGTGCGGAACTCGCGCGCGTCCTCGATGGTCAGGCGCAGGTCGAGGTCGTCGGGCGTGACGAAGCCGCCGGCGGCGCCGCCCAGGAGGATGGCCTGCAGGTTCGGCGACGCCCCGCCGGCCAGCTCGAGCAGCTCGCGCAGCGTGGTCCCGAACGGCACCTCGTAGGTCCCCGGGCGTCCCGACCGCGCCCGAGACGCAGAAGAGCTTGGGCCCGGTCGACTTCTCGCTGCCGATCTGGGCGAAGGCCGGGCCGCCCTCGAGCACGATCGGCAGCGCGTTGACGAGCGTCTCGACGTTGTTGACCACCGTCGGGAGGCGGAAGAGCCCCTCGACGACCGGGAACGGCGGCTTGTTGCGCGGCTCGCCGCGGTAGCCCTCGATCGAGCCGAAGACCGCGGTCTCCTCGCCGCAGATGTAGGCGCCGGCGCCCTTGCGGATCTCGATGTCGAAGGTGAAGCCCTGGCCGAGGATGTCCGGGCCGAGGAAGCCGCGCTCGCGGGCCAGCTCGATCGCGTTCTCGATGCGCGCCGCGCGCCAGCGGGTACTCGCCGCGCACGTAGAGGTAGCCGAGCTCGCAGCCGGTCGCGTAGGCGGCGATGGTCATCGCCTCGACGACGGCGAACGGGTCGCCCTCCATCAGCACGCGGTCCTTGAACGTTCCCGGCTCGGACTCGTCGGCGTTGCAGATCAGGTAGTGCGGCCGGCGCGGCTGGCGCGCCACCGCGTCCCACTTGCGTCCCATCGGGAAGGCGGCGCCGCCGCGCCCGACGATGCCCCGAGTCCATGACCTCGCGGATCACGCCCTCGGGGCCGAGCTCGATCGCCCGCCGCAGGGCGTCGTAGCCGCCGTGGGCGCGGTAGTCGTCGAGGCTCTCGGGGTCGACGGGGCCGACGCGGCGCAGCAGGCGCAGGCTCGGGTCGCCCTGCTGGGGCGGCGTGGTCGACGGCGGCTCGGGCGGCGTCCCGCCGTTGAGGATCTCGATCACGCCGCCGGCGTCGACGAGCGTCAGCTCGCGCTCGACCGGCGCGTCGCCGGCCTGGGTGAGCAGCGCCGCCGGCGCCCGGTCGCACTGCCCCAGGCACGGGCTGCGCAGCCACGAGGCGCCGTCGACGTCGCTGTCCTCGGGGCCGAAGCGCTCCTTCAGCTCGGCGATGAGCGCCTCCGAGCCGGCGCAGCGGCAGGCGACGTCGTCGCAGACGTGGACGACGCGCGGCGGGCGCTCCTCGGTCGAGAAGAGCGCGTAGAAGGTCGCCACGCCGTAGACGTCGGCCGGCGGCACGGTCAGGCGCTGGGCGACGTAGTTCAGGCCGCCCGGGCTGATCCACCCGGCGCGCTCGTGCAGCGCGTGCAGCGTCGGCAGCAGCATGTGGCGCTGCGCGCGCGCGGCGTGGCCGCCGTGGGCGGCGTGGCCGTTGTCGATCGCGTCGGTGCCCGACCAGGCCGCCAGCGACGGGCCCAGGAAGGCGTCGACGGCGTCGCGTTCCACCGCCGTGGGCTCGGCGTCGAGCAGCCGCAGATCCACGCTACTTGCCTCCGGCCTCGCTGCTGGTCACACCGGCAGTCTGACGCTCGCGGACCTTCTCCACCCGGATGGCCGTTGCCTTGAACTCCGCCGTGCCGGACTTCGGGTCGGTCGAGTCGATGGTGAGCACGTTGACGTCGATGTCGTCGGGGAAGTGCATCGTCATGAAGGCGAGGCCCGGGCGCAGGCCCGGGTCGATCCGCACCGGCGCCTCGATGGAGCCGCGCCGCGAGGTGATCCGCACGATCTCGCCGGGCTCGACGCCAAGGCTGTCGGCGTCCTGCGCGCAGAGGTCGAGCGTCTCGCCGCGGCGCAGAGGCGAGCGGTAGAGGCCCGACTGCACGCCGGTGTTGTAGGAGTCCAGGCGCCGGCCGGTGGTCAGCCGGATCGGGAAGTCGTCGTTGAGCTCGTCGATCGGCGGCGCCCACGGCGTGACCGAGAAGGGCGCGAGCGGGCCGCCGACGGGCTCGTCCCAGAGGCGTCCGTGGAGGAACTCGGAGCCGGGATGCCCGTCGTCGGGGCACGGCCACTGGATGCCGCCCAGCTCCTTCAGGCGCGCGTAGCTCATGCCGGTGTGCATCGGGCTGAGCGAGCGCAGCTCGTCCCACGCCTCCTCGGGCGTGGGCTGGCCCCAGTCGTGGCCCAGCCGCCGCGCGAGCTCGCAGATGATCCACTGGTCGTCGCGCGCCTGTCCGGGCGGGTCGATCGCCTTGTGCATGAGCTGGACGCGGCGCTCGGAGTTCGTCACGGTCCCGCCGGCCGACTCGCACCACGACGCCGTGGAGGGGAAGACCACGTCGGCCATCTCGCAGGTCTTCGTCATGAGGATGTCCTGGGCGATCATGAAGTCGAGGCCCTCGAGCAGCGCGAGCGCGCGCTTGGAGTCGGCCTCGGACTGCGCCGGGTTCTCGCCCAGCACGTAGAGCGTCTTGAGCTCGCCGCGCTCCATGCCGTCGAACATCTGCGACAGGTGCCAGCCGCGCTCGGGCGGGAGCTTGCAGCCCCATGCCGCCTCGAAGCGGGCGCGGGCCTCCATGTCGTCCTGGACGTCCTGGAAGCCGGGCAGCTTGTTGGGGATGGCGCCCATGTCGCCGCCGCCCTGCACGTTGTTCTGGCCGCGCAGCGGGTTCAGGCCCGAGCCGTAGCGCCCGACGTGGCCGGTCAGCAGCGACAGGTTGATGAGCGACAGGACGTTGTCGACCGCGGTGACGTGCTCGGTGATGCCGAGCGTCCAGCACAGGATCGCGCGGTCCGCGCGCGCGTACGCGTGGGCCATCTCGCGGATGACCTCGGCCGGCACGCCGGTCACCCGCTCGCCCTCCTCGAGCGTCCACGGCTCGACCGACGCGCGGTACTCCTCGAAGCCGGTCGTCGAGCGCTCGATGAAGCGGTCGTTGGTCAGCCCGGCGTGGATGATCTCGCGCGCCATCGTGTTGGAGAGGGCGATGTCGGTGCCGACGTCGAGCCCCAGCCACGCGTCGGCCCACCGCGCCGAGCCCGTGCGCCGCGGGTCCACGACGAACAGCCGCGCGCCGTTGTGCACGGCCTTGAGGACGTGGTGGAAGAAGATCGGATGCGTCTCGCGGGCGTTCGAGCCCCACAGGATCAGCAGATCCGTCTCCTCGACCTCCTTATAGGACGACGTGCCGCCGCCCGCGCCGAACACCGTCGCCAGACCGACGACGCTGGGGGCGTGTCAGGTGCGGTTGCACGAGTCGATGTTGTTCGACCCCATCACCGAGCGGACGAACTTCTGGGCCAGGAAGTTCACCTCGTTCGACGCCTTGGAGCAGCTGAACATCCCGAAGGAGCGCGTCGTGTCCGTCGCGCGGGTCCGGGCGAGCCCGGCCGCCGCGACGTCGAGCGCCTCGTCCCAGCTCGCGGGACGCAGCGCGCCGTTCTCGCGCACCAGCGGTTCGGTCAGCCGACCGCGGTTCTTTCGCAATCCGATCACCCCCTCTCCTGAATTCGGAAGCCTCACAGGGAAGGGTAACCGCTCGGGCCCGGGACGATGCCTCCGAGTCGGCACGCTGACGCGGCTGCTCGCGCGCGCGGCGGCGTGCGGCGCCGCCCGGCGGCGGCGCCGCGCGCAATGGCGTCACATGACGAGGATCGGCCGCGCCTCCACGCGCCCCTGGGCGGCGGCGGGGATCTTCGCCGCGAGCGCCACCGCCTCGTCGGCGTCGGCGACCTCGAGCACGTAGAACCCGATGATCTGCTCGCCGCCGGGGCTGGCCGGGCCGTCGCTCGCCGACGTCCGTCCGTCGCGCACCGTCACGGTCGTCGCCGAGGCCGAGGGCTGGACCGGGTCGCCGGCCTGGAACTGCCCGCGGCCGTCGACCTCCTCGAAGAAGGCCCCGTAGGCCTCGAGCTGTGCCTGCAGCTCGGGCGAGCCGGGCGCCGGGAAGCCGCTCTCGTCGGCGTAGAGGAGGAAGAGGTACTTCATGGGAGACCGTCCTTTCTGGCACCGGCGCCGATCGCCGGTGTTCGCTCATGCGACGAACGGCAGGCCCGCGCTTCGACAGCCCGGCGGATAGATTCCGGCGCCCATGGCCGAGCAGAACCGCACGCCGCATACGCGCACCGCCTCCTATCTCGCCGAGCCCGGCGAGGTCCACCGCGTCCTGCTGCTCTACTCGGGCGGCCTGGACACGAGCGTGATGCTCAAGTGGATCCAGGACGAGTACGAGGCCGAGGTCGTGGCCTTGACGGTCAACCTCGGCCAGCCGGGGGAGGACTACGACGTCGTGCAGGGCAAGGCGCTGCAGCTCGGCGCCGTGGCGGCCGAGGTCGTCGACGCGCGCGAGGAGTTCGCCAACGACTTCGTCGTCCCGGCCATCAAGGCCAACGCCGTCTACGGCCTCGGCTACCCGCTCTTCACCGCCCTCGGGCGCCCGCTCATCGCCAAGCTCGCCGTCGAGTACGCGCGCAAGCACGGCTGCGACACGATCGCCCACGGCTGCACCGGCAAGGGCAACGACCAGGTCCGCATCGAGGCGACCGTGGCCACGCTGGCGCCGGAGCTGAAGGTCATCGCGCCGGTGCGCGGCTGGCAGATGGGGCGCGAGGAGGAGATCGCCTACGCGCGCGAGCACGGCATCCCGATCAAGGGCGGCGCCGAGCACACCCCCTACTCGATCGACGACAACCTCTGGGGGCGCTCGTCGGAGGGACGCTGGATCGAGGAGCTCGACCACGCGCCCGACGACGACGTCTTCCAGCTCGTGACCCGGCCCGAGCTCGCGCCCGACGAGTCCGAGATCGTCACCGTCGGCTTCGAGCGCGGCGTGCCCGTGGCGCTCAACGGCGAGCGCCTGGGGATCGTCGAGCTGCTCGAGCGCGCCGCCGAGATCGGCTGCCGCCACGGCATCGGCATCGTCGACCACATCGAGGACCGCATCGTGGGCCTGAAGGTGCGCGACATCTACGAGGTCCCGGCGGCGGCCATCATCCTGCCGGCCCACGCCGAGCTCGAGCGGCTGGTCGGCACCATCCACCAGAACCAGTTCAAGGGCGAGCTCGACCGCAAGTGGGCCTACCTCGTCTACGCGGGGCTGTGGTGGGAGCCGCTGCGCTCAGACCTCGACGCCTACATGGACGCGGTCAACGCGCAGGCGACGGGGACGATCGGGATGAAGCTGTTCAAGGGCATGGCGCGGGTCGTGACGCGCGAGTCGCCCAACGCGGTCTACGACGCGGCCCTGTCGACCTTCGAGACGAGCGGCGGCCTGTTCAGCCAGCAGGCCTCGCCCGGGTTCATCGAGCTATGGTCGCTGCAGTCGCGCATGGCGCACCGCTTGCGCACGCAGGACGAGGGGTAAGGCGAAGAGAGATGTTCTACAAGGCGACTGGGATTTGCCGGTCTGGAAGGGCGCGAAGTGGTACGTGGGCCGGAAGGTGCCCTCGCGCGGGCGCCCTCGCGCAAGCTGATGGTCGGCGGCGCCCTGGCGCTCGGCGTGGCGACGCTCGTCGCCGTCGGGTCCAAGCGCAACGCCGACTGAGCCGGCCTCGCAGCGCTAGCCGTCCGGCGCGCGCTCTAGCGTGCGGCCGCGATGGAGCCCGCGTTCCCGCCCGACGACCAGGAGGCGCGTGTCGTCGATCTGCGCCCGCGCGCGGCGGCGCGCCGGCTGCTCGACGCCGAGTCCGAGCTCGATGCGCTGAGGGCCCATCTCGACCAGGTGGTGGCCGAGCGCGACGCGGCGCGGACCGCCGTGCGCGAGTCGCAGGCCGATGCGCTGTCGGTCCGCGAGGAGCTGGCCGGACGCCTGGCCGCCGAGACCGCCGCGATGTCGGCGGTCGCCGTGCTGCGCGGCCAGGTCGAGGAGCTGCGCGTGCGTGCGGACGCCCGCGACGCGCGCGACCACGCGCTGGCCAAGCTCGCCGGCGAGCTGGCGGTCACCGCGCGCACGGCGCGCGAGGAGGTCGAGCGCCACGCCGCGGCCCGCGTGCAGGCCGAGGCCGCGGTCCAGGTCGAGCGCAGGCGCGTGGCCGAGGTCGAGGCCGCGCTGGCGGCCGAGCGCGAGCGCGCCGCGCACGCCGAAGGCGCCCTGCGCAGCGAGCTCGAGTCGCTGCGCACCGCGCGCGACCGCGCCGTCAACGCCGAGTCCGAGGCCCGATCGGCCCGCCGCGCGGAGCTCGAGGCGCTCACCGCCGCGGGCGATCGCCTGCGCCCGGTCGAGGTCGCCGCCGTCCCCGACGGCCTCATCCTCGACCTCGGGCGCGCGGCCGACCGCCTGCGCCACGGCGCGCTGGTCGCCGTCGAGGTCCCGCGGCGCTCGGCCCTGCAGCGGCTGGCCGCGCGGCTGCGTGGCCGGTAGGCGCTGGCGCTGGGGCCGGTGGCGGCGCCGCAGGCGGCGGTGGCTGCCGGCGTTCATGCGCGCCGGCTTGACCTCCGGCTGACAGGCGTTCGGTCGTCGCACGACGGCGGGCCCGCAGCTTGTGGCGGGCGGGTCCTGTCGGCGGATCACGCTCCTCAGACTCCGCAGGCTCCGTCTGAGGACGTGTCCGCCGCCACCCGCCCGAGGACCGTCCTTGCCCCGCCGGGCGCGTCTCGCCCGCGTCGCGGTCCGCGAGCGTCTACTCCTCCGCGGCCGCAGCTCCTGCGCTGGGCTCGTGTGCTTGTGCTCTCCGCCGGCGTATCGCCGCGCGGCCTTCGGTGACGGCGCGGTCGCGTCGGAATCTTCAGCCTTCGGGGAAGCGTTCAGGATCGGATGCGTCTTCGCCTGGACATGCTTCGGCCACCGATTTCAGAAGAAGGCACACGATGAGGAAGTTCGCGACGCCGTCGCCGGCGCTGGTCATCTCCATGGTTGCGCTCTTCGTGGCGCTGGGCGGCACGGGCTATGCCGCCAGTCAGGCCGGGGGCGGCGATCACGCTGCCAAGGCCAAGAAGATCAACGTCAAGCACGGCAAGCGAGGGCCACGCGGGTTGCGCGGCCTGACGGGACCGCGGGGAGCACAGGGAGCCCAGGGACCGCGGGGCGCCACCGGGGCGCAAGGCGCCCGAGGCGCGGACGGCAGCCCCGCCTTCGGGGCGCTGCTGGGCCGTGGCGTCAACGTGCCCGCGGGAGCGTCGTTCCTCGCGCCCTCGGGCCAGTTGACGGCCGACGCCAACGAGAACAACGTCAGCTCGTTCACTGCGAACGCGACGATGACCGCGCGCGACCTGGCAGTCACGCTCACGGTCGCCACGGGCCTGACCGACACGCGCACGTTCACGGTCCGCGTGGGCAACGCCAACACAGCGCTGAGCTGCACGGTGCCACCGGGCAACACCGGATGCACAAGCACCCAGACGGTGACGATCCCCGGCGGCTCGCTGATCTCGATCGGCTCCACCAGCACCGGCGCCCCGATGCCGACCGACGTGAGATTCGGCTGGCGCGCGACCAGCTGAGCACACGAGACCGGCTCGCCAGATGAGCCCGACCAATGCTCGCGTCGCGGGCGGCGTCACGCGGCGAGGCAATGACGGTGCTCGGGCGGTGGCGAGGACACGCGCGCCGGGACACCTCGCCTCAGGAACCGACACGCGTGGCGCGTCCGTCAGCCTGAGGCGGACGCGCTCGCCATTCGCCGAGCGGACGCCCGCTCGCGGCTGGGCAGCGCCGCCCACGCGAGCGCCGCCGCCGCCACGTAGAGCGCCGCGGCGCCCAGCGCGACGGCGTGGAAGCCGTGGACGAACCCCGCGCGCGCGGGGCTGCCGGCCACGGCGCCCGAGGCGGCGATGCCGATCGCGCCGCCGGCCTGGCGTGCGGTGTTGTTGACCGCGGCGGCCAGGCCCGCCCGGTCGGGCTCGACGGCGCCCATGGCGGCGGCGACCACGGCGGGGGTGAGCAGGCCGAGCCCGAGGCCCCACAGCACCGACGCGCCGAGCAGCGCGTCGTCGGCCAGCAGGGTGAGCCCGCAGGCGGCGATCAGGAGGCCGGCCACCATCGGCGGGCGCGGCCCGATCCGCCCCACGAGCCGCCCGGACAGCGGGGCCACGACGGCCAGCAGCCCGAAGGCGGGGAGGATGGCCACGCCCGCGCCGAGCGCCGAGCGGCCCTGCACGTCCTGCAGGAAGAGCGTGAGCACGAAGAGCGTGCCGAGGGTGCCGAGGTTCATCGCGGCGCCGACGGCGTTGGCGGCGGCGAAGGTCGGCCGGCGGAACAGGGCCGCCGGGAGCATCGGGTCCGAACGCCGGCGCTCGACCGCCACCAGGGCCGCCAGCAGCGCGGCCGCCGCCACGCCGGCCGCGGGCGAGCCCGCGATGATCGCGAAGGTCACCGTGGCCAGCAGCGCCACCGTGAGGGCGGCACCCGGGAGGTCGGGCGCGCGGGCGTCGGCCTCGCGCGACTCGACCACCACGCGCGCCGTGACGGGCAGGGCGACCGCGATGAGCGGGAGGTTGACGAGGAAGGCCCAACGCCAGCCCGGGCCGTCGACGAGGGCGCCGCCGGCGATGACCCCGGCCGGCAGCGCCAGGGACGAGATCGCGGCCCAGATGCCGATGGCCCGCGCCCGCTGGACCGCGTCCGGGTACGCGCGCGAGATGACCGCCAGCGTGCCGGGCAGCAGGAGCGCGGCGCCCGCGCCCTGCACGACGCGCCCGGCGACGAGCAGCTCCGGCCCCGGGGCGAGCCCGGCCGCCAGCGACCCCGCGCCGAAGGCGGCGAGGCCGGCGAGCACGACGCGCTTGTGGCCGTGGCGGTCGCCGAGGTCGCCGCACGGGAGCATCAGCGACGCGAGGGCGACGGCGTAGCCGTCGACGATCCACTGCAGGCTGCCGACGCCGGCGCCCAGATCGGCGCGCAGGCGCGGCAGGGCGACGTTGACGACCGTCACGTCGAGCAGGACGAGGAACATCCCGACGCACATGACGACGAGCGTGAGCGTGCGGCGCTGGGAGGTCATCGCTCGACGGTAGGACCGCGAGGCTTCGTCTCGGGACGAAGCGTCGCGCGGCTACCCTCGGGGCATGGCCGGGGACACCGACCTCGCGGCAGTGGGCGCCCTCATCGGCGACCCGGGCCGCGCCCGCGTGCTGCGCGCGCTGACCGATGGCCGCGAGCTGCCCGCCAGCGTGCTCGCGGCGGAGGCGGGCGTCGCGCCCTCCACCGCGAGCGTGCACCTGCGAAAGCTCGTCGACGGCGGCCTCGTGGTCGCCGAGCGCCACGGGCGCCACCGCTACTTCCGCCTCGCGGGACCCGATGTCGCCCGGGCCCTCGAGGCGCTGGCCCGCATCGCACCGGAGGCGCCGGTCCGCTCGCTGCGCGAGGGCACCCGCGCGCACGCCGTCCGCGCCGCGCGCACGTGCTACGACCACCTCGCCGGCCGGCTCGGGGTGGCGCTCATGACCGGTTTCGTCGAAGACGGCGTGCTGACCGGCGGCGACGGGCGCCACGAGCGCGGTCGCGCGCGCGGCGATCGCCCGTCGGCCATCGGCCGCGACCTCGACTACCGGCTGACCGACGACGGCGCGCGGCGGCTGCGCGAGCTGGGCGTCGACGTCGAGGGCGCCCTCGCCGGCCCGCGGGCGCCGATCCGCTACTGCGTGGACTGGAGTGAGCAGGCCCACCACCTCTCCGGCGCCCTGGGCGCCGCGCTGGCGGCGCGGATGTTCGAGCTCGAATGGGTGGCGCGGCTGCCGCGCACGCGCGCGGTGAGGCTGACCGACGCGGGCCGCGCCGGGCTGGCCGAGCAGTTCGGCGTCGCCGTCGACTGAAGGCCGCAAGGAGCGGAAACAGGGCCGGGCGGGCCATCCGAACGGACGCCTATTCTCGATGACCCCGTGAGCACCCCTTCCTGCGCCCACCTCCACGTCCACTCCGAGTACTCGCTGCTCGACGGCGCGTGCAACATCGAGGACCTCGCCAAGCGCGCGGCGGAGTTCGGCCAGCCGGCGCTGGGGCTCACCGACCACGGGGTGATGAACGGCGCCGTCGAGCTCTACAAGGCGTGCCGCAAGCACGACGTCAAGCCGATCCTCGGCTGCGAGATCTACCTCGTCGACGACCACACGAACCGCTCGCCGGGGCGCGTCGAGCGCAACCACCTCACGCTGCTGGCGGCCTCGGACGTCGGCTACCGCAACCTCGTCAAGCTCTCCTCGGACGGCTTCCTCGAGGGCCTGCACCGCGGCAAGCCGAACGCTCGACATGGCCCAGCTCGCCGCGCACGGCGAGGGCATCATCGCCCTCACCGGCTGCCTGGCCTCGCGCTTCTGCCAGCGCCTGGTCGACGGTCGCGACGACGAGGCGCGCGCCCACGTCGACGACCTGATGAGCGCCTTCGGCGCCGACAACGTCTACTTCGAGGTCCAGAAGAACGGCATCGCCGACCAGGAGAAGGCCAACGAGGGGATCGTGCGCATCGCCCGCGAGGTCGGGCGCCCGCTCGTCGGCACCGGCGACGTGCACTACCTGCGCCGCGAGGACTACCACCACCACACGGCGCTGCTGTGCGTGCAGACGAAGTCCACGCTCGCGGCGCCGAAGATGACCTTCGACACCAACGAGTTCTTCCTGCGCTCCAGCGAGGAGATGGTCGAGGCCTTCGCCGAGTGGCCCGAGGCGATCGCCTCGACGCTCGAGATCGCCGAGCGCTGCGACGTCGAGCATCGAGCTCGGCCGCCAGCTCATCCCGCGCTACCTGCCCGAGGGCGAGGACGAGCGCGCCTACCTGCGCGAGCGCGTGATGGAGGGGCTGCGCGCCCGCTACGGCGACCCGATCGCCCGCCGACGCGCGTCGAGCGCGCCGAGATGGAGCTCGCGGTCATCGACCGGATGGGCTTCAACGCCTACTTCCTGATCGTCTGGGACTTCGTCAAGTGGGCCAAGGACAACGGCATCGCCGTCGGCCCGGGCCGCGGCCGCGCGGCCGGCTCGATCGTCGCCTACGCGCTGCGCATCACCGACGTCGACCCGCTGCGCTACGACCTGCTCTTCGAGCGCTTCCTCAACCCCGAGCGCGTGTCGATGCCGGATATCGACATCGACTTCTCCGTGCGCGGCCGCGAGCGCGTCATGCAGTACGTGACCGACGAAGTACGGGCGCGAGTCGGTCGCGCAGATCATCACCTTCGGCAAGATGTTCCCGCGCGCCGCCACGCGCGACGCGGCGCGCGTGCTCGGCCACGACTACGGCGTCGGCGACCGGCTGGCCAAGCTCATCCCCGATCCCGAGCAGGGCCGCCCGCCGAGCTTCGACGACTGCCTGCAGCCGGGCGAGCCGCTGCGCGGCGGCCTACGACACCGACGCCGACGGCCAAGCAGATCGTCGACGTCGCCCGTGGCCTCGAGGGCATCGTCCGCAACGCGTCGATCCACGCCGCGGCGGTCGTCATCGCCGGACCGGCCGCTGACCGACATCGTGCCGCTGCAGCTCGCCGACTCCGGCGGCGGCGCAACGGAACGGCAACGGCGACGCGCGTACTACCGGCTCGTCACGCAGTTCTCGATGAAGCCGGTCGAGGAGCTCGGCCTGCTGAAGATGGACTTCCTGGGCCTGCGCAACCTCGACGTCATCGAGGACGCGCTGGACATCATCGAGCGCTCGACCGGCGAGCGCCCGGACATGACGAGCCTGCCGCTCGACGACGCCAAGACCTACGAGATGATGGCCCGCGGCGACTCGGTCGGCGTGTTCCAGTTCGAGTCCGAGGGCATGCAGAGGCGCCCTGCGCAAGGTCAAGCCGACCGAGTTCGACGACCTCGTCGCGCTCAACGCGCTGTACCGCCCGGGCGCGATGGACCAGATCCCGACGTACGCGCGCGGCAAGCGCAACCCCGACGCGGTCACCGTGCCCGACGAGCGCCTGCGCGCCGATCATCGGCTCGACCTACGGCGTGATCCTGTACCAGGAGCAGGCGATGCAGATCTCCAAGACGCTGGCCGGCTTCTCGCGGCGCCAAGGCCGACGACCTGCGCAAGGCGATCGGCAAGAAGAACCGCGCAGGCGATGGCGACGCTCAAGCCCGAGTTCGTCGAGGGCTGCCGCGCCAACGGCGTCGCCGCAGAGCGTCATCGACTGGCTGTGGGACGACCAACGAGAAGTCGGCCGACTACTCGTTCAACAAGTCCCACGCCGCCTGCTACGCGCTGATCGCCTACCGCACGGCGTGGCTGAAGGCCAACTACCCCGCCGAGTACATGGCCGCGCTGATCTCCTCGGTCATGGACACCAAGGACAAGGTCCCGTTCTTCGCCGCCCAGGCGCGAGGGCATGGGGATCGAGATCCTGCCGCCCGACGTGAACCTCTCCGACCACGAGTTCGTGGTCGTCGACGGCAACATCCGCTTCGGGCTCGACGCGGTCAAGGGCGTCGGGCTTCGCGGCCGTCGAGGCGATCAAGGCGCGCGCGCGAGGAGGGCGGGGCGTTCGAGTCGATCTGGGACTTCTGCGACGCGCGTCGACCCGCGCGCGGTCAACAAGCGCGCGATCGAGGCGCTGATCAAGTGCGGCGCCTTCGGCTCCACCGGCGCCACGCGCAAGGGCATGCTCGGCGTGCTCGAGCAGGCGCAGGCCGCCGGCCAGCAGGCGCAGCTCGACGCCCAGATCGGCCAGGGGACCATCTTCGATCTGGGCGACCTGGGCGGTGGCGACGCCGGCGCCGCGTCGCCCTTCATGGCCCCGCAGCACCCGCCGATCCCGCCCGAGGAGTTCGAGCAGCGCCGAGCTGCTGGCCATCGAGAAGGAGGCCATCGGGCTCTTCATCTCCGCGCACCCGCTCAAGGAGGTGCGCGAGGCGCTGCGCGCGGCCGTCGACGCGCCGCTGGCCGACGCTGCCCGAGCGCAAGGACGGCGACTGGGTCACGGCCGGCGGGCATCATCACCCAGGCCAAGAAGATCCGCACCAAGAAGGGCGACCCGATGATGTTCGCCACCCTCGACGACCTCGAGGGCGCGATCGAGGTCCTCATCTTCGGCAAGGCGCTCGCCGAGTACGAGGGCGCGCTCGGCGTCGACGAGGTCGTGCTCGTGCGCGGGCGCGTCGACCACGGCGACAAGGGCACCTCGCTCATCGCGCAGACCGTCGACCCGTTCCGGCCCAGCGCCGAGGAGGTCGAGGCGGCGCGCGAGGCGGCCGCCCTGGAGCCCGCAGGGCCCGCAGGCCCTGACGGTGAGCGTCGACGCCACGGCCCTGCCGGCGACGATCATCGACGAGCTCAAGCACATCCTCGGCAACCACGCCGGCGAGTCGGAGGTCGTGCTGGCGATACAGACGTCGGCGGGCCCGCGGACGCTGCGGCTGGGGGAGGGCTACCGCGTCAACGAGACGCCGAGCCTGCGCGCGGAGCTGGGTCGCATTCTCGGCCCGGCCGCGCTCCAGGTCGGCTAGCCCATTTCTGGCTAGACGGAAGGGCCTAGACGATGGGCTAGGCGCCTCCCCGTTCGACGGGCCCCGGCGTCGAAAAGGCGTTGAGGACCGGCCTTTTTCCTATGCAGAAGCACGACATCCGTCACACGCGGGTGTCCGTGTCCGCTACCTTCGCGCGAGCGACCCCTCGCTCTACCGCTGGACCGGGGGCGGGGGGTCGCCTTCTCTTCGTGCGCGCGGTGGTGCACCACCGCGCGCCTGTGGACCGGGGGCGGAGGGACGCGATTCCTTGTGTACCCGCAGAACCCCCGGCCTAACGACGCCGTCTTCGTGCCCTGACCCCGAAGCCGCCGCGTGAACGTGATCTGCTCGCGCGTCGGACCGTGGCGGTCGGGGCCCGGCGTCTCGAGCACGCAGGGCAATCCGTCGAAGCGCGGCTCTGAGAGGAAGACGGCGCAGCCGCGGCGGCCGAGCTCGCCCTCGCCGATGTCGGCGTGGCGATCGCGGTTGGAGCCCAGCGGCGTCTGCGAGTCGTTGAGGTGCAGCGAGCCGATGGCCTTGCGCCCCACCGCCGCGTCGCACTCGTCGAGCGCGGCGGCCAGCCCCTCCTCGGTGCGGATGTCGTAGCCCGAGGCGAACAGGTGGCAGGAGTCCAGGCACAGGCCGAGCCGCTTGGACGGACCGGCGGCGTCGAAGAGGTCGGCGAGCTCCTGGAAGGAGCGCCCGAGCGTCCCGCCGGTGCCGGCGGTGTTCTCGAGGTGCAGCGCGCAGTGCTCGCTCTCGCTCAGCGCCTCGGCGATGAGCTTGCCGGCGCGCTTGATGGCCGGGGCGACCTTGCCCGCCAGCGCGCTGCCGGGGTGCAGGACCACGGCGTGGGCGCCGAGGGCGTCGCCGGCCTGCAGCGAGGCGATGAGCGACGCGCGCGTCTTGGCGCGCATCTCCTTGTCGGTGGTGGCGGCGTTGAGCAGGTAGACGGCGTGGATGAGCAGCGCGTCGACGCGGCTCTTCTCCATGGCCGCGCGGAACTCGGCGACCTGCTCGTCGCTGTAGACGGTGGGCTTCCACGCGCGCGGGTTCTGGTTGAAGATCTGGATCGCGTCGCAGCCGCGCTCGACACCGCGCGCGACGGCGTTGGCCGGACCGCCGGCGGGGGAGACGTGGGCGCCGATGAGCATGTCTGCCTTCTATCGCACCGTGTTGGTCGCGCGGCGCGCGGGTGATACGCACCGGCCGTCTCGCACCCACCCCCATTGGAGGAACCATGCGCAGGACCCTCGCCGCCGCGGCCGTCGCCGTGGCGCTCGCCGCGGTCGCGGCCGCCCCCGCGCCCGCCCAGGACTCGTCGCTGTGGAAGGTCTACGACTCCGCGCTGAAGGGCGCGCGCTACGTCGACCTGACGCACACGATCACGCCGTCGATCCCGGTGTGGGCGGGCTTCGGCCCCTCGCAGTTCGGACCCTCGATCAACCCCGCCACCGGCAATCCGTACACCTACAAGGCCGACGGGTTCGAGGCCACGCGCTACACGCTGGCCACCGACCAGCTCGGCACGCAGCTCGACCCGCCGGCGCACTGGGCGCCCGAGTACGCGTCCATCGACGAGCTGCCGCCGACCTTCGCCGTGCGCCCGCTGGTCGTCATCTCGATCGTTCCCCAGGTCCGCAAGGACTTCAACTACTCGCTGAAGGTCTCCGACATCCGCAAGTGGGAGATCGACCACGGGACGATCCCGGCCGGCAGCGTCGTCTTCGTGCGCTCGGACTGGTCCAAGCGCTGGCCGAGCCCCGAGCTGCCCAAGCTCAAGAAGTTCCCGGGCGTCTCCCTGAAGGCGCTGGAGTTCCTGCACCAGCAGCGCCATATCCTCTTCCACGGCCACGAGCCGCTCGACACCGACTCGACGCCGACGCTGGAGGGCGAGTCGTGGCTCATGCACCACGGCTACGCGCAGGCCGAGGGTGTCGCCAACCTCGACAAGGTCCCGGCCACGGGCTGCCTGGTCGACATCGGCTACCCGAAGTTCGGCGGCGGCGTGGGGGGCTACGCGCGCTTCGTGGCCATCTGCCCGCCGGGCTCGCCGCACGGCGTGAAGATCGGTCAGGTGCCCGAGGCGCCGCTGCGCAAGTACGCCTCGCCGCTGCACTGGGACGCCCAGAGCGGCATGCGCGTGCGCTAGCGCGGATGCCTGTCGTACGCTGGGGGCGATGCGCGTTCGCTTCGCCCCCAGCCCGACGGGACAGCTGCACATCGGCGGTGCGCGCACCGCGCTCTACAACTGGCTCGTGGCGCGCGGGCAGGGCGGGACGATGGTCCTGCGCATCGAGGACACCGACCGCGAGCGCTCGACGCCCGAGAACGTCGAGCAGATCCTCGACGCGCTGCGCTGGCTGGAGATCGACTACGACGAGGGGCCGATCTCGCAGGTCGCCCGCTCCGATCGCCACCAGGAGGTCCTGCAGCGCCTGCTCGACTCCGGCCACGCCTACCGCTCCACCGCGACGGCCGACGACGTCAAGGCGTTCAAGGCCCGCCACGGCGCCGACCGCGGCTTCCGCGGCGAGGCGCAGGCCGACGGCGCCGTGCGCCTGCGCGTGCCCGACGAGGGCGAGACGGTCGTCCACGACCTCATCCGCGGCGACACGACCTTCCAGCACGTGCACATGGACGACCCCGTCATCGCCCGCGCCGACGGGAGCGTGCTCTACAACTTCGCGGTCGCGGTCGACGACCTCGACGCCGAGATCACCCACGTCATCCGCGGCGAGGACCACCTCTCCAACACGCCCAAGCAGCTGCTCGTGCTCGAGGCGGTCGGGCGCCGAGCCCCCGGTCTACGCGCACCTCCCGCTGCTGCACGGCCCCGACGGCAAGAAGCTCTCCAAGCGCCACGGCGCGGCCTCGGTGCAGGAGCTGCGCGACGCCGGCTACCTGCCCGAGGCGGTGCGCAACTACATCGCCCTGCTCGGGTGGGGCGACGCGGACGACGAGACGCTGATCTCCACCGACGAGCTCGTCAAGCGCTTCCGCATCGAGCGCGTCTCGCGCAACCCGGCCCAGTTCGACGAGCAGAAGCTGCGCTGGATGAACGGGCGCTACATGCGCGAGCTGGGGACCGACGAGATCACGCGGCGCCTGGAGGAGCTCACCGGCCGCTCCGGGCCTGCACGACGCGGTCGCCATCTCCGAGGAGAAGATCCAGACCCTGGCGGACTTCTGGCCGCTGGCGGGCTTCATCTTCGACGGCCCCGCCGACGACCCCGCGGCGCGCGAGAAGTGGCTCGCCGACGGCGGCCGCGACGCCCTGGCCGACGCCCGCGCGGCGCTGGAGCGCACCGAGCCCTTCGACTCCGAGCACATCGAGCAGGCCCTGCGCGGCGTGGTCGAGGACCGCGGCGTCAAGGCCAAGGACGTCTTCCAGCCGGTGCGCGTCGCGCTGGCCGGAACCACGGTCTCACCGGGCATCTTCGAGACCCTCGAGGTGCTCGGACGCGACGAGGCGCTGGCGCGCATCGACGCCGCTTTGCGGACCTGAGAAGCTGCCCGAAACGCAAGTCGATCGGGCCCGGGCCTCAAACACCCGTCCACACCTGCCGATAGAGGGAGGGTCAGCACTCCCCAGCACGCAAGCAAAGGCCCTGACCCGATCTCTATGACCCCGCCTGCCGCCAACGTCAAGCCCATTCGTCCCACCGCCACCGAGGCCGCCGGCGCACAGCGCCGCCACAACGAGGGCCATGGCCGTCGTCTGACGGCTGCCTTCGAGGCGCTGGAGAACTTCCCGGCCCTGGCCGAGTCGCGCGACCGTCTCCTGCGCCTCGTCACGGCCGACCGGATCTCGCCCGGCGACGTCGTCGCCGCCGTCGAGTCCGACGTCGCCCTCGTCATCTCGGTCCTGCGCCTCGCCAACCAGGTCGAGGGCCGCACCCGCGGTCGCGTCGAGTCGGTGGTCGAGGCCGTCGAGCTGCTCTCGCCCGAGGCCGTCCAGGGGCTCGCCGCGCGGGCCCGCACCTTCGACTTCTTCGAGCGCTCCTCCGTGTGGGACGCCGCGCCCGAGCGCTTCCGCCTGCACGGCGTCGCCACCCAGCGCGCCGCCGACCGCCTGGCCATCGAGGCCGGCTACGAGTACCGCGACCGCCTCATGGTCACCGCGCTGCTGCACGACATCGGCAAGCTCGTCCTGATGCACGCTTACCCGGGCTATCCGGGCCAGGTGCACGGCAACGCCCGCACGCCCGAGGAGCGCATCCACCGCGAGCGCCGCGAGCTCGGCGTCGACCACGCACTGGTCGGCGGCGTCCTCGCCCGCCGCTGGGGCCTGCCCAAGTCGGTCGCCTCGGTCATCGAGCGCCATCACGCCGACGACGCCATCGGCGAGGCCGCCTTCGTCCGCCTCGGCGACATGCTCGCCCACTACTCCCAGGGCAGCTCCGTCAGCCCGACCGAGCTGCTGAAGTGCGCCCGCACCGTCGGCCTCGGCCCGACCGAGCTGCGCAGCGTGATGTACGACCTGCCCTACCCGGCGGGCCAGCGCACGCGCCAGATCGACCCGTGCCCGCTCTCCACCCGCGAGGTCGAGGTGCTCAAGCGCCTGGCCGAGGGCAAGGTCTACAAGCAGATCGCCCACGAGCTCGCCCTCTCGACGAGCACCGTGCGCACCCACCTGCACAACATCTACGGCAAGCTCGGCGCCGTCGACCGCGCCCAGGCCGTCCTCATGGCCACCGAGCGCGGCTGGCTCTAGGCCGCCCGGCCCACGTAAACCCGGCAGCTGTCCTGTCCTGCGGTCGTCCTGCGACTCCAGGACAGGACGCCTCGCCGGACAGCGGTGCCATACGATCGAGGCAGCCGATGCTCTCGATCACGACCAAGAGTCCCTACGCGCTGCGCGCCCTGGCCGAGCTCGGGCGCTCGGGCGAGGGCCCGGTCCCGATCGGCGAGCTGGCCCGCCGCCGCGAGATCCCGGTGCAGTTCCTCGAGCAGCTCTTCGCCGTCCTGCGCCGCTCCGGCGTCCTGCGCTCCCAGCGCGGCGTCAAGGGCGGCTACTCCTTCGCCCGCCCGCCGCACGAGATCACCGTCCTCGAGGTCGTCGAGCTGCTCGACGGTCCCCTCGGCCGCGAATCCACGGGCATCTTCGCCGACGCCGCCACGGCCGCCCGCGACGTGCTCGCCGCCGCCACCATCGCCGACGTCATCGAGCGCGAGGCGCGCGAGGCGGGCGCGGCGATGTACTACATCTAGAGCATCGAGCCGAGGCGCGGTCGGGCCGGTTTCCGACCATCACACGCGGACACGCCAGGGGACCGCGCCGAGCAGGAACGTCGTGCAAACGTCTCCCCGGCGCGTTACGGTCAACGCCATGGCAACGTGTCCTTGGCCCGGATGCACCCACAACGTCCAACCACTGGCGATCCGCTCCTTCATCGGCTTCAGCGGTGGCCCGGTGCAAAGGGGTGTCTGCGCGAGGGGCCACCGGTGCTATCGCACCTACCCACGCGGCCAGTGGACCCTGGAATACGGACCGGCGCCTCCGCGACGGTGAGCCCCGAGGAGAAGCCTTCACCCGAGGCGGCGCAGCTTCTCCGGGTTGCGGACCGCGTCGATGCGCGTGATGCGACCGTCGCTCACGGCGAACGAGACCGCCGCGCGATGGCCGTCACTGCTCGGGAGCACCAGCCCGAGCCGCCCGTTGAGCTCGATCTCGATCGGCTCGTGGATGAACCTGCGGCGCAGGGCCGCCCACGCGCGCGCGACCCGCGCCCCGCCGCGCAGCGGCTTGCGCGTGGCGCTCACGCGCCCGCCGCCGTCCGACGTCCAGACGACATCCGGGTCGAGCACCGCGACGAGGCCCTCGAGGCTGCCCTCGGCGACCGCCTGCGCGAACGCTCGCACGGCGCGATCGTGCTCGTCGCGCGAGGCCGCGAAGCGCGGGCGCTCGCGCGTGACGTGGCGGCGGGCGCGCGAGGCGAGCTGGCGCACCGCCTCGGGCGTGCGGCCGACCACCTCGGCGACGTCGCCGAAGGGCACGTCGAACACGTCGTGCAGCACGAACGCCGTGCGCTCCGCGGGCGAGAGCCGCTCGAGCACGGTCAGCAGCGCGTAGCTGACCGACTCGTCGAGCGTGACGCGGTCCGCCGGGTCGTCGGACACGAGCGGCTCCGGGAGCCACGGACCGACGTAGGTCTCGCGGCGCGCGCGAGCGGACCGCAGGCGATCGAGCGCGAGCCGGGCGACGACCGTCGTCAGCCAGCCGTCGAGGTTCTCGATCGCCTCCGCGTCCGCGCGCTCCAGGCGCAGCCACGCCTCCTGCACGACGTCCTCCGCCTCGCCGACGTCGCCGAGCTCGCTGTAGGCGAGCCGCAGCAGCCGCGGGCGTGCCTGCGCGAAGCGCTCCGCGGCGGTCATGCGGCGATCCGGCTCCCAGGTCTCGCGTCCCCGCGCGCAGGCGCGGCGCCCAGCCGCTCGCCTCGCGCAGCCGGCGGCTCGACACGCGCTGCGAGCGCGCCAGCGGCCCGTCCTGCGGCGCCCGCGGGCGCAGGGCCTCGCACCCCGACGGCGGCGGCCAGCGCGGCATCGATCTCGGCGTTCGTCGGCGGGTCGGCGTCGGCGACGTTGTAGGTCCCGGCCGGGACGCGCAGCGCCGCGGCGATGGCCGCCGCCGCGTCATCCAGCCACAGCGTCGGCCGGTACGCGCCGGGCGGTCCGACCGCGATCGAGGCGCCGCCGCGCGCGGCCTCCAGCGCGGCCAGCGTGGACCCGCTGTCGGGTCCCATGAACAGCCCGAAGCGCAGCACGACGGTGTCGCCGTCGAACAGCACGCGCGCGTTGCGCTCGGCCGTCAGCGCGGTCGTCGTCACCCCGCCGCCGGCGACCGGCGCATCCTCGTCGAGCCACGCGTCGCCGCCGTCGGCGTACACGAACGCGATCGACTCCTGCACGAGCCGTTGGACGCGGGCGGCCTGGGCGGCGCGCGCGATCGCCGCCGACGCCTCGATGCGCAGGCGGTTGTTCTCCTCCCAGGCGGACGGATCGGCCATGCGATCGGCGCTCGGGATGTGTGTCAGCAGGTTGACGACGGCGTCCGCCCCGTCGAACGCGCGGCGCAGCGACGCCTCGTCGAACACGTCGGCCTCGACGGCGCGCGCCCCGAGGCTCTCGAGCCGCTCGCGGCCGGGCGCGGAGCGCGTCACGCCGGTGACGCGGTGGCCGGCGGCGAGCAGCTCGTGGATGGCGCGCCGCCCGATGACGCCGGTGGATCCGGTGATCACGATCTCGTTCATGCCGACCTGACGAGGTACCCCGCTCGATCGTGACATCTAGGTCCACCCGACCTCGGCCCAGAACGCCGCCAGCGCCTCCGCGGTCGCCTCCGGCGCCTCCTCGGCCACGTGGTGGCCGCTGTCGATGCCCGTGCCGCGCAGGTCGTCCGTCCAGCCGCGCAGGAGGGCGAGGGGGTCGGGGCCGAAGAGGTCCGGGTCGTCCTGCGTGGCCCACACCGATTGGACCGGGCAGCGCACGCGCCGGCCCGCGGCGCGGTCGGCCCGGTCGTGCTCGACGTCGATCGTCAGGCCCGCGCGGTAGTCCTCGCACATGCCGTGGACCACCGCGGGATCGCGCAACGCCGTCCACACGTCGTCGTAGGCCTCGGCGCCCATCACCTCGGGGCCGTGCGTCCGGTACCAGTCGTCGGGGCCGATGGCCGCGATGACCTTCTCGGCCGGCTTGCTCGTCTGCCCGAGGAAGAACCAGTGCCACCACTCGCGCGCGAAGCGGGCGCCCATGCGCTCGAGGGTCTCGACGATCGGGACCGCGCGGCCGAAGGTGGTCAGCGCCGCGATGCGCTCCGGGTGGTCCATGGCGGCGCGGAACGCGGCGTAGCCGCCGCGATCGTGGCCGGCCAGGGCGAAGCGCTGGTGGCCGAGGGCGTCCATGAGCGCCATGACGTCGGCGGCCATCGCGCGCTTGGACGCCTGGGCGTGGTCGGGGGCGTCGGGCGGCACGGTGGAGCCGCCGTAGCCGCGCAGGTCCGGGCAGACCACGGTGTGGCGGTCGGCCAGCAGCGCGGCGACGCGATGCCAGGTGGCGTGCGTGCGCGGGTGGCCGTGCAGCAGGACGACCGGCGGGCCGTGTCCGCCGTGGCGCACCCGCAGCGCCACCTCGCCGCAGTCGACGCGCTCGAGCGCGAAGCCCTCGAAGAACATGCGCGGCGCCATACCCGGGCGCAAGCGCGGGCATCCGCCGGGCCGCTGGCGACCGCCGCAGCTCCAGGGCGAGCGCTCGCACCGAAGCGGTCGGTGCCGCTCCACGACGCCGGTCGACCGCCGGCCGCAGCGACGGAAAATCAAATCCCCCGGATTCCGGTCGCGATGGTACGGTCGCGCTTCTGCGCCAAGTCGAGGGGGCGGGTCTTTCCATGGACAGCCGAGCAGGTCGCCGTCGCCGGGCCGTGTTAGCCGCCCTGGCCGCCGTATTGGTCGTCGTCGGGCTGGTGCTCGCCACCACCGCTCCCGCTGGGCCGTCGGCGAACAACAAGGTCGACGCGTACGGCGGCCCGGTGCCGCAGAAGCCGACCAACCCGAAGAACCGGGCGGCGTGCGACAAGTACTACTCGGCCGCCAACAAGCTGGCGGAGGCGCAGGGCTGCCGCGCGACGGCGGCCTACAACGTCGCCAAGAAGGCGTGCGCCAAGAAGTCCGGCGCCAAGAAGGCCGCGTGCCTGAAGGCGGCCAAGCGCAAGTTCACCGCCGCCAAGGCCAAGGTCGCCAAGCAGGCGAAGGCCGAGAAGGCGTGCCAGGACGCCTACACGAAGTCCGTGAACGCGATCGAGGCGCAGATCTCGGCGCTCGACGTCAACGCGCCGGACTATGACGCGCAGCGCTCGGCGCTCGAGGCGCAGGAGACGGCGGCCGGGACGACGCAGCAGGCCTGCATGAAGAAGGCGCAGAGCTCGTAGGGATGACCGCGGGCGGCGCGGCGTGGCGCTGGGCGCCGCTCCTCGCCGCCATCGCAGTCGCCGTCGCCTGGCGCGGTGGCTACACCGACGACGCGCGCGGAGTCGTGGCCGCGCTCGCGGGCCTCGCGGTGCTGGCCGCGGTGGCCGCTGCGCCCGAGGCGGCGGGGCGCGCCGCCCGCCATCCCATCGTCCTGACCCTGGCCGCGCTCGCGGTGGTCACCGCGCTCACGGCGGCGTGGACCACCGGGGCGCCGAGCGACGCCGCGCGCGACGCCGCCGCGATCCTCGCGCTGTGCGCGGTCGTCGTCGCGGCGGCGTCGGTGCCCGCGCCGCGGGCGCACGCCGGCGTGCTGCTCGTCGCCGCGGTCGGCAGCGCGATCAGCGGCCTCGCGGCGACCATCGCCACCTCCGAGCCGCTCGCGCTCGACCTCTGCGGCAGCTGGCGCCCGTCGGGTCCCTTCGAGTACCCGCCGGCGCTCGCCCTCGTCTGCGCGGGCGCGCTGCCCGCCGCGCTGTGCGCCGCGACCGAGCGCCGCCGCGCGCTCGCCGTGCCAGGAGCGCTGGCGGCGTGGCTGCTGGTCACCACGGTGGCACTGACCGCCAACCGCACCGGCATCGGGCTGTGCGCGCTGGCCGCGACCGGCTGCGTGGCGCTGGCGCCGCGCGGGCGCCCGGTCGGCCCGGTGGCGCTGGCCGTGATCCTCGCCGCCGCGGCCAGCGCGGTCATCCTGCACGGCGACCTCGCCCGCGCCGGCGACGGCGCCCGCCTCCTGGCGCTGCTGCCGGCGGCCGTCGTCGTGGCCGCGGCGCTCCGGGCCGGCGGCGTGCGACGGAGCGGCGGGCGGGCGAGCTGGACCGCGGCCGTCGGCGTCGCCGCGCTGCTGGCCACGACGGCCGTCGTGCTCGGCGATCGCGGGTCGCCGTGCGGCGCCGACCCCAGCCACGGGCGGGTCGGCCTCTGGCGCGCCGCGTTGCACACGGCGACCGAGCGCCCGGTGCAGGGCTTCGGGGCCGGGACCTTCCTCGCCGCCACGCGCGAGCGCCAGCTCCAGGAGCGCCCCGTGCCGACGCGCTTCGCCCACGACCTCGCCCTGCAGGAGTGGGTCGAGCTCGGCGTCGCCGGGCTGCTGGCGGTGCTCGCCTGGTACGTCGCGGTCGCGACGACGCTCGTCCGTGAGATCGCTCCGCCGAAGACCAACGGGGCCGCCTGGCTGCTCGCCCCGGCGGTCGCCGCGTTCCCGCTGGCCAACCTGCTCGACTGGCCCTGGGCGCTCACCGGAACCGGGGCGCTGTGGGCGCTGGCCGTCGGCGGCCTGCTGGCGTGGCGCGAGCAGCAGGCCTGACGCCAGAGCCCGCGGGTCAGCCGCCGGAGCCCTGCGGTGGCGCTGCCTGGCCGCCGCCCGCGCCGCCACCCGCGCCGCCGCCGCCACCACCGCCGAAGCCGCGCAGGCCTCCGCCGCCGCCGAACAGCCCGGCGAGGCCGCTCGTCGCCGCCGACGACGTCGCGTTGATCTGCGTCGCCGTGATCGTCCCGCTCGAGCTCTTCGTCCCCTGGACGACGACGGTGTCGCCGGGATGGATGGCGCCGGCGCTGGCGGTCGCGGTGCGGTTGATCTTCGAGTGGCTCGTCGTCTTGACGCGGATCGTGTTGCCGTCGCTGTCCTTGACGTAGAGCGTGCTGCCGCGCTTGTTGGCCACCGACCCGACGGTCGCGTTGCTCTGGCCGCCGCCGGGGCCGGCGAAGCCGCCACGGGCCGCGCCGCCCGCGCCGCCCGCGCCGGCGCCCAAGCCCGCCCGGGCCGCACCCGCGCCGCTCGCCGTCGCGCCGCCGCCGCTGTCGGCCTGCCCCTTCTGGACCTCGACGCCGCCGATGAACCCCAGCGCGCCGATGAGCACCGCCGCCAGCACGACCGACGCGGGCGTGACGAGCCGCCGGCGCCGGCGCGGCGGCAGCGCGCGCTCCTCCTCGGAGGCCGGCTCCCAGTCGTCCTCGTAGGCGTCGACGTCGTCGTCGAGGTCGAGGAGGCGGTTGTCGCGGTCGGGCATCTCTCGCTCCGGTTCGGGATTGGTCATTCGAATCTGAGGGCGTCGATCGGGCGCATCGCGGCCGCCCGCGCCGCCGGGTAGGTGCCGAAGAACAGGCCGCACAGCGCAGCGGCGCCGAAGGCCAGGAAGACCGAGTACAAGGCGATCGCCGGGGTGACGCCGACGATCGTGAACTGGCTGCCGAGGATGCCGGCGGCGACACCGAGCAGGCCGCCGAAGACCGACACGAGCACGGCCTCGGTCAGGAACTGCGTGAGGATGTCCGCCCGCCGCGCGCCGATGGCCTTGCGGATCCCGATCTCGCGCGTGCGCTCGGTGACGCTCACGAGCATGATGTTCATGACGCCGATCCCGCCGACGAGCAGCGAGATGGCGGCCACGGCGCCGAGCAGGGTGGTGAAGACCTGGGTGCTCTGGTTGGACGCCTCGCGCACCGAGCCCTGGTTGATGACCTGGAAGCCCGGGTCGGTGGCGTCGGTGACGTGGTGGCGCTGCTCGAGGACCGCGGTCACCTCGGCCTGCGCGGCGTCGAGCGTGCCCGCCGACCGGCCCTGGACGGTGATGTTGCTGATCGAGCCGTAGCCGCTGATGGCGTCCTGCACCGCGGTGATCGGCGCGATGGCGACGTCGTCCTGGTCCTGGATGCCGTTGGACCCCTTGGGCTTGGTCACGCCGACGACCTCGAAGCCCGTGCCGTCGATGCGGACCGACTGGCCGACGGGATCCTGGCCGGCGAAGAGGTTGGAGACGACGGTCGGGCCGAGGATCACCACCCGCCGGTGCTTCTTGACGTCCTGGGCCGTGAAGGCCGCGCCGGCAGCCACCTGGTAGTCGCGCGTCGTGGCGTACGCGGGCGTCGAGCCCACGACCGACGAGGGCTGGTAGCTCGTCGATCCCGCGACGAGCGTCGTGCCCGTCGCGTTGACCACGGGCGCGGCGGTCTTCACGTCGGGCGCGTTGAACGCGTCCTGCAGGGCGGTGGCGTCGTCGGTCGTCAGCGTCAGCCCGCCGCCCCCGCCGCCGAAGCGCAGGCCGCCGGGGCCGCCGGGGCCGTTCTGGGCCTGGACGATGAGCACGTTGGACCCCAGCGCGTCGATGCCGGCCTGCACCTTGCGCTTGGAGCCGTTGCCCACGGCCACGAGGACGATCACGGCCGCGACCCCGATCGTCATCCCGAGGATCGTCAGCCCCGAGCGCAGCTTGTTGGCCGCGATCCCGGCCACGGCGATCCGCAGCGTCTCGGCCGGGCTCACGCGGCCTCCTCGCGCGAGCCGGCCGGCTCGTCGGAGAGCACCCGCCCGTCGCCGAGGCGCACGATGCGCCGCGCGCGCGCGGCGACGTCGCCCTCGTGCGTGATGAGGACGACCGTGCGGCCCTCGGCGTTGAGGCGTGCGAAGACGGCGAGGATCTCCTCCGTCGAGCGGGAGTCGAGGTTGCCGGTGGGCTCGTCGGCGAGGACGATCGCCGGGTCGGTGACGATCGCCCGCGCGACGGCGGCGCGCTGCTGCTGGCCGCCCGGAGAGCTCGGAGGGGAGGTGGTGCAGGCGGTCCTCCATGCCGACCGCCGCCAGCGCGGCGATCGCGCGGGCCCGCCGCTCGCGGCGCCCGAGCCCGGCGTAGGCGAGGGGCAGCTCGACGTTGGCCAGCGCCGTGGTCCGCGCGACGAGGTTGAAGCTCTGGAAGACGAACCCGATCTTGCGGTTGCGCAGGTCGGCGAGGTCGTCCTCGGCGATGTCGCGGACGTCGACGCCGTCGAGCAGGTAGCGCCCGGCGGTGGGCGCGTCGAGGCAGCCGAGGATGTGCATGAGCGTGCTCTTGCCGCTGCCCGAGCTGCCCATGATGGCCACGAACTCGCCCCGCGCGATGCGCAGCGAGACCCCGGCCAGCGCGCGGACCTCGACGTCCTCGCCCAGCCGGTAGACGCGCTCCACGTCCTGCACCTCGATGACCGGGCGCCGCGCGCGCCGCGCGGCGGGCAGGGAGCTCACGGCGTTCTCCCGCCGGCCCCGCGGAAGCCGGCGCCGCCACCACCGCCGCCGAAGCCGCCGCCCCCGAGTCCGCCGCCCCCGAGTCCGCCCCCGAGCCCGCCGCTGCCCAGGCGGCTGCGGATGGCGCTGTTGAGCTGGTCGGAGCCGCTCGCGGCCCCCAGCGCCGCGGCGGTCGAGCGCACGACGACCTTGTCGCCGACCTTCAGCCCGCTGACGACCTGGGTGGTCGAGTCGCCGACCACGCCGGTCTGGACGCGCTGCGTGCTCTGGGTGCCGTCGGCGGCCTCGACGGTGACCGTCGAGCCGTTGAGCGCCTGCGACGGGACGGCCATGCCCGTGACCTGCGAGGTGACGATGTCGGCCGTGGCGCTCATGCCGGCCTTGAGGCTCTTGGCGGTCTGGTCGAGGCTGAGCGTCACCGGGTAGCTGACGGCGCTGGAGCTCGAGCCCGAGGACGACGAGAGGACGCCGATGTCGGTCACGCGGGCCGCGAACTGCTCGCCGGATGCGGCGTTGACGGTGACGGTGGCCGGCTGGCCCACCTTGACCGAGCCGATGTCGGACTCGCTGAGGGAGACCTCCATCCTGAAGCGGCTGACCTGCGCGAGCGTGATGAAGCTCGAGCCGCCGGACGCGCTCGAGGAGCTCGAGCTCGCACCCCCGCCGCCGAGGCCGCCCGCGACGCTCGCGCCGCTCGAGCCATTGGAGCCGCTGGAGGACGACGACGAGGAGGACGCGGACGAGGAGCCGCCGCTGACCGTCTGGCCGACCGACCCGTTGACCGCCGTGACGGTGCCCGCCATGGGGGCGCGCAGCGTCGTGGCGGCAACCGCCTTCTCGGCGCTCTCGACGCTCAGCTGCGCGCTGTCGACGTTGGCCTGGGCCGCGGCCACGGTCATGGTGCTCGTCGCGTTCGAGCCGGAGGTCGACCCCGAGCCCGAGCCGGAGCTCGAGCCGCCGGTCGCGCCCTTCGACCCGTTGGACTGCGCGGTCGTCGCCGTCGTGGTCGTTGTCGAGGACGCGGCCTCGTCTGCCTGGTCGAGCGCATCCTGGGCGGACTGCAGGTCGGCCTGCGCCTGCGCGAGGTCGACGTCGGCGGCGGCCGGATCGACCTTGGCCAGGATGTCGTCCTTGGAGACGTGCTGGCCCTCCTTGACGTAGATGTGCGTGATCTCGCCACTGGTGGCGAAGTCGACGTCGGCCTCGTTGGCGGGCTCGAGGTTGCCGCTCCCCGAGACCGTCGACTGGATCACGCCGCGCTCGACGGTGGCCGTGCGCTCCTGGGCGCTGGAGGTGGCCGGCGAGCCGACCACGAGCACCGCGACGACGATCGCCGCGGCCGCCAGCGCCGCGAGCGCCAGGGTGGTGAGGGCGGGCCTGCGTGCCATCTCAGCTCGCGCTCGTGCTCGCCGTGCCCTGGCCGCCCTGGGGCGGCTGGCCGTTCGGCGGGCGCCCCCGGAAGGTCACGCCGCACTTCTGCAGCGCCGCGCGCAGCTTCTGGAACTGCGCGGAGTCGGGGCGGGGGTTGCGCCGGCCCTGGCCCGAGGGCGGCTGGCCGTTCTGGCTCGACGGCGGCTGGCCGCTCTGGCCGCTCTGGCCGCCGGGCGGCCCGCCGTTGGCGCCCCGCGGGCGGCTGGGGACCGTCACGCCCTCCTTCTTCAGGCACGCGGCGACCTTCGGGTCCTGCAGGAAGCCGCGCCGGCCGCCGCCGGGCTGGGTCGAGCCGGCGTTGGCGTTGCTGGTCGTGCCCGAGCTCGAGCTGCCGCAGGCGGCGAGGCAGAGGGCGATGAGGAGGGCGCCGACGGCGGCGCAGGCTGGCCGAGAGGTGCTCACAAGCAGGCAATGAACCAGCCCCCTCTAATAGGAGTCGAAGAAGGCCGGGCCTCAGTCCTGCGCCGAGAACTCCGTCTCGCTCAGCTCGCTGGCCATCAGCGTGGAGAAGGCCAGCAGCTCGCGCCGGTCGAGCATCTCGAGCACGTCCCAGACCGCGTCGGTCCCCTCGCGCTGGCTCAGGCCGCAGAGCGCGTCCATGGCGGTCGTGGCCGTCGCCAGCCGGCGCTCGCGCACCTCGGGCGGCGTGTCGATGCGCAGGTCGAGCAGGCGAGCGCCGCGGATCAGGTCGGCGATCTCCTCGCGGTCGAGCACGATGCGGTCGGTCATCGCCTCAGAGTAGGCGCAAGTTTCGACGACACGCGACGTTCGGGCCTCCATGTTCCTGTCTCGCAAGCTCGAGTTTCCCCGGCGGACACCCACGGCGACGGCGCTCGATGCCGGCGCGACGATCCAGGACGCGTTCGTGCGGCGCCTGCGCCTGGCCCGCGCGGTGAGCCCGGACGTCGGCGAGCGCGAGGTGCTCGAAGATCGCGCGCCGATCGCCGCCATCGTCGGGCGTAGGCACTAGCCCGCCCGAGCCGCCGGTAGTCTGCCTGGCGGCCCGAATGCCGCGAATCCCGATCAACATCGCCGACACCGTCGGAAACACGCCGATGGTCAGGCTCACCCGGCTGCTGCCCGACGGCGTCGACGTCGAGCTCTACGGCAAGCTCGAGGCGTTCAACCCCGGGGGGTCGGTCAAGGACCGCATCGGCGTGGCCATGCTGGACGCGGCCGAGCGCGACGGGCTGATCGAGCCGGGGCGCACCACGATCGTCGAGGCGACGTCCGGCAACACCGGGATCGCGCTGGCCTTCTGCTGTGCGGCCAAGGGCTACCACCTGTCGATCTTCCTGCCCCAGGGCATGAGCCGCGAGCGCGAGG
Organism: uncultured Actinomycetes bacterium; assembly: GCA_963816845.1. Taxonomy (GTDB): domain Bacteria; phylum Actinomycetota; class Thermoleophilia; order Solirubrobacterales; family Solirubrobacteraceae; genus JAOPZW01. Next base: position 48,845 of record CAWFMR010000063.1, read on the forward strand.
CGCTGCTGCGCCTGTACGGCGCGCAGGTCGAGATCGTCGAGTCACTGGGTGGCATGAACGAGGCGGTCGACGCCGCGCGCGCGGCGGCCCGCGACGACGACGTGTTCCTGCCCGATCAGTTCTCCAACCCGGCCAACCCGGAGGCGCACCGGACGGGCACGGGCCCCGAGATCATCGCCGCGCTCGACGGCAAGGTCGACGTCTTCGTCGCCGGCGTCGGGACGGGCGGGACGATCACCGGCGTGGGGGAGGCCCTGAAGGCCCACAACCCCAAGGCCACCGTCATCGGCGTCGAGCCCGAGGCCTCGGCGGTGCTCTCGGGCGGCGCCCCGGGCCCGCACCGGATCCAGGGCATCGGCGCCGGCTTCGTGCCGGCGGTGCTGGACCGCGAGGTGATGGACGAGGTCATGACCTGCGCCGACGACGACGCCATCGCCACGGCGCACGCGGCGGCTGCGCGGGAGGGCATCCTCGCGGGCATCTCGTGCGGGGCCGCGCTGTGGGCCGCGCTCGAGGTCGCCCAGCGGCCCGAGTCGCGCGGCAAGCGCATCGTCACGGTGCTGCCCGACTCGGGCGAGCGCTACATCTCGGCGCCGTTCTTCGCTCCGCGCGCCGACCAGGCCGCCGCGGGCTAGTGGCCACGGGCACCCTGGTCGCCGAGAGCATCGTGGTGGGCGCCGGTCTTCAGGGCCTCGACGTCACCCTGCGCGGGATCGAGCGCGTCGAGCCGCAGGACATCTCCGCCGAGCAGCGTGCCGCCGGCATCCCCGCGCGATGGACGCTGCTGCGCTTCGACGTCGCCGACGCCAAGGCGCCGGCCTTCGCCGAGGCGCTCGCCGGCGTGCTCGACGAGCCCGGCTGGTACGCGGACCTGCACACCGTGGACGAGAGCTTCGTCGTCTTCGCCGGTCGCGTGTTCCGCTACCCGATGGGCGACCGGGAGGGCCGCGCCGCGGCGGAGGCGCACGCCCGCAAGCGCGGCGTCCCCGAACCGCAGATCGACTGGCCCTAGGCGGTCGCGCGCTCGGGCGCCAAAGCGGCGCGCTCGCCCAGGCACCACGCCTCCATCTCCGGCCACGGGCCGAAGCCGGCTTCGACGTTGAGGTGCCCGGCGCCCGGCAGGAGGTCGACGGTCAGCTCGAGCGGCCGCGCCCAGAAGCGAGCGGCGTTCTCGCCCGGGCAGTAGGGGTCGTTGTCGGTGCACACGAGGCGCGTCTCGCGCGCGGCGAGCGCCACGGCCTCGCGCTCGGCGCCGGTGGGGTAGAAGCCGGCGAGCTCTGGGACCGCCGCGCCGGGGCACGGCGGGGCGACGAGCGCGACGCGGTCCACACGCCGCGAGGGCGCGACGTTGGCCGCCTCGCGCAGCCACAGCACGCACCCCAGCGAGTGCGCCACGACGACGCGCTCGTCGTCCTGGCGCGCGGCGAGGCGCCCGAGCTCGGAGCGGAAGGCGATCCCCCAGCGGTCGGGGCACGGCTCGTCGCAGGCCGGCAGCTCGGGGTACTGGACGTGGTGTCCGGCGGCGCGCAACCGGCCGGCGAGCCAGGTCTGCCAGTGTTCGGGACCCGAACCCTGCCAGCCGTGCAAGATGAGGAAGCGCACCCGGTTATCGTACGTCCCATGCTCGGCCTCGGCACGCTGCGGCGCGTGGCTGGAGAGATCCGCCGTGACGTCGCCGCCGCCCACGATCGCGACCCCGCAGCGCGTGGCGTCTCCTCGGTGGAGATCCTCACGAGCTGGCCGGGCGTGCATGCCCTCCTGGCCCACCGGGTGGCCCATGCGCTGCACCATGCAGGCGTCCCGTTCGTACCCCGTGCGATGAGCACGGCGACCCGAGCGGTGACCGGGATCGAGATCCATCCGGCCGCGCAGATCGGCGACGGCCTCTTCATCGACCACGGCACCGGGGTCGTCGTGGGCGAGACGGCCGAGATCGGCGACGACGTCACGCTCTACCAGGGCGTGACCCTGGGCGGCACCGGCTTCGCGACCGGCAAGCGCCACCCGACGGTGCAGGACAACGTGACCATCGGCTCCGGCGCCAAGCTGCTGGGGCCGATCACCGTCGGGCACGGGGCCAAGATCGGCGCCAACAGCGTCGTCATCACCGACGTCCCGCCGAACTCGACCGTCGTCGGCAACCCGGGTCACGTCGTGCGCGTCGACGGGCGCAAGGTCGAGGGCCCCGACGCCGACTGGATCCACCTGCCCGACCCGGTGGCCGACGCCATCAAGGGGCTCGCGGCACGCATCGAGGCGCTCGAACGCGCCGTGGCCGAGGCGGCCGGTCGCGAGACCGACCCCGTGGCCGAGGTTCGCCCACTCCGTCCCGCCCAGGGCCGCAATCCGGCCGGCGGCTGATCCCAGACCCACACAGGAGATCGCATGACCGACACGACGACGACCACCCCCGACCTCCTGGCCGAGGCGCAGCGCCTCGAGGCGCTCATCGACGAGCACGCCGCGGAGGGCGACGAGCGCGGACGGCTCTCCGACCCGGTCGTCGACGCCCTGCACGACGCGGGGATCTTCGGCATGTGGGTTCCCAAGGCGCTGGGCGGCTCCGAGCTCGATCCCGTCAGCTCGCTGAAGGTCATCGACCAGCTCGCCTACGCCGACCCCTCGACGGGCTGGGTGTCGATGGCGGCCGGGCTGGCGATCGGCACCGGCGCCGCCTACCTGGGCGACCAGGCGGTCGAGGAGATCTTCGGCGGCGAGCGCTTCCCGGTCATCGCCGGGCAGGGCACGCGGCCCGGCACCGCCGTGCCCCAGGACGGCGGGCACGTCCTCAGCGGCTCGTGGCAGTTCGCCTCGGGCATCAAGCACTCGGGCTTCATCCACACGCTCGGCGTCGTCGAGGGCACCGGCGAGCCGCGCATCTTCGTCCTCCCGGTCGAGCAGGCGACGCTGATCGACAACTGGGACGTGATGGGCCTGCGGGCGACGGGCAGCATCGACTACGAGATCGACTCGGTCTTCGTGCCCGAGTACTTCTCGCACTTCGCGGTCACCGAGACCCCCGAGCGCGGCGGCGACCTCTACCGCCTCGGGATCATCAACATCGCCGGCATCTGCCACTCGGGCTGGGCGCTCGGCATCGCGCGACGCCTGATGGACGAGCTGGCCAAGATGGTGCAGGCGAAGGCCGGCCGTCCCGGCGCGCTGGCCGACAACCAGAGCTTCCAGGAGGGCTTCGCGCGCGCGGAGGGCATCCGGCGGGCGGCTCGCGCGCTGATCTTCGAGACCTGGAACGACGTGACCGAGACGCTCGCGCGCGGCGAGAGCCCGTCGGTCGACCAGAACACGAGCATCCGCCTGGGCACCATCCACGTCACGTGGGCCGCGCACGAGGTCGCGAAGTTCGTCTACGCCTCCTCGGGGACCACCGGGCTGCGCTCGGGCAAGGTGCAGCAGCTCTTCCGCGACATGCACGCGGGCACGCAGCACGTGATCCCGTCGCTGCCCATCCAGCAGACGATCGGGCGCAAGCTCGCCGGGCTCGCGCCGGACACGAAGTGGCAGTTCCTCGAGCTCGTCGACGCCTGAGAGAACATCCCTGGCGCACGGTCGACGGCGGTGGTACCGTCGACGACGTGCTTCGCATCACGAACCGCTAGAGCCAGCCGCGTAGCCGAGCCCCGCCTCGGTCGCTGGTCCCTGCCCGGTTCTGTGTTTGAAGGAGCATGTCGTGCCTGCAGTCGAAGTCATCGGTCTCACCAAGCAGTTCGTCCGCCGCCAGGGCCGCCGGCGCGTCCGCGTCATCGCGCTCGACGGCGTCTCGTTCACGATCGCCAGGGGCGAGTGCGTCGCCGTCCTCGGGTGCAACGGCTCGGGCAAGTCGACGCTCGTGCGCGTCCTGTCGACGCTGCTGCTCCACGACGGGGGCAGCGCGCGCGTCTTCGGCCACGACGTCGTGCGCGACGAGCGCAAGGTGCGCCGCCTGGTCAACCGCGTCTCCGTCGAGGCGGCGTTCTTCAAGCGCCTGTCGGCCGACGAGAACCTGTCCTACGCAGCGCGCTTCTACGGGCTGACGCCTGCCTACACCCGCAAGCGGATCCCCGAGATCCTCGCCGCGGTCGGCTTCCCGGCCCGGCGCTCGGGGGCGCCCATGGAGGACCTCTCGCGCGGCATGCAGCAGAAGGTCGCGCTGGCCCGCGCCCTGCTGACCTCGCCGACGCTGCTGCTGCTCGACGAGCCGACGACCGGCCTGGACCCGCGGGCCAAGCGCGAGGTGCAGGCCTTCATCGCCGAGATGCGCAGCGCGCACGACACCACGACGCTGCTGTGCACGCACGACATGGCCGAGGCCGAGGTCCTGGCCGACCGCGTCGGGATCCTCGACGGCGGCCGGCTGCTCGCGCTCGACACGCCCGCCGGGCTCGAGCGCCGCTACGGCGCGCAATCGCTGGAGGAGGCCTTCATGGCGGCCACCGGCCGCGTGCTGGAGGAGGCCGAGGATGACGACGACGACGAGGAGGCGGCGTGATGAGCACCGCTGAGGTGACCCCGCGGGCATGGCGCGGCCAGGCGATCGCGCTCTTGGGCGTGGTCGAGCGCAACTCCTACCTGGTCAAGCGCTACGGCTTCTGGGAGCTCGCGTTCTTCGCGTGGACGGTCGCCAACACGCTGACGATCGTCTTCATCGCCAAGGGCGTCGAGGCCAACGGCGGGCACCTGGACGTCGAGCGCCAGGCGGCGAGCCTGCTCATCGGCGCCGTGATCTGGTCCTACCTGGGGATCATCTTCGAGATCCTCACCGAGACCGTCGCGTGGGAGCGCTGGGAGGGGACGATCGAGTACACCTTCATGGCGCCGCTGGCGCGGCCGGTGCACCTGCTCGGGATGGGGACGTTCGGCGTCCTCTACGGGCTGGTGCGCACGGCAGCCCTGTTCGCGGTCGTGGCGCTGTTCTTCGGCCTCGCCTTCCCGCACGCGGACTTCCTCGCCGCGCTCGTGCTGTTGGCGGTGGCGTCGGTCTCGTTCGTCGGGATCGGCATGGTCACCGCGATCCTGCCGCTGGTCTCGCCCGAGAAGGGGGCCCAGCTCGGCTTCATCGCCCAGGGCCTGCTGCTCGTCGTCTCGGGCGTCTACTACCCGGTCGACGTGATGCCGGGCTGGATGCAGGCGATCGCCACGATCTCGCCCGCGACCTACGCACTGCACGGCATCCGCGCGAGCGTCCTGGACGGCGCCGGCCTGGGCGCCGTGTGGGGGGACCTGTGGCCCCTGCTCGTGCTGGGCGCGGTCGCAGTCCCGCTCGGCCTCGCGGTCTTCGCCGCGGGCGAGCGCTACGCCAAGCGCCACGGCAAGCTCAAGCGAAGTGGCTGACGCTCAGTAGTAGATCGTGCGGCAGCGGTGCCGCGGCCGCGCCTTGTACTCGGGGCGCTGGCCGCGGTACCACAGCGCGTTGTCCAGGTCGCGCTCGGTCATGCCCGTGCGCTGGGCGATGGCGGCGCAGGCGTGGATGGCGCAGCCGCGGATCTCGCGCTCCTGGGGGCCGGGGCGCAGCAGCCGCCCGGCGTCGATGTGGGCCGCCAGGCCCTCGTCGTAGACGAGGACGCCCTCGCAGCGCAGGACGTGGGGGACGAGATTGTCGGCGAAGATCGTCAGCGCGGCGATGTCGTCGAACTCGGCGACGCCGCCCAGCGCGAGGTCGCTGGCGGCGATCTGCGCGCGCTTGTAGAAGCCGACGTCCTGCCACATGGTCATGCCGCCGGCCAGGAGCTCGGCGAGGCGCTGCGCCGACCCGCGCGCCCCGGCGACGACGTCCAGCGCGCGGCGCTCGCCCAGGAAGCGCCCGAGCTCGCGCAGGGCCTGCGCGTAGAGCCCCATGAGCTCGTGGTCGCGGCTCTGGCCGAGGGTCTCGGCCAGCTCGTCGGAGCGCATCGCGCGCAGCTGCGCGGCCGTCCAGCCGGCTCCGGCGCGCCAGCGGTCGGCGAGGCTCCACGCGACCGTGAAGTAGCCCGAGCAGCCCGCGCGCTTGCGCAGGGTGGGGAACCAGCCCGAGCCGAAGTTGATCGCGTCGAGGACTAGGAGGTAGTCGGCGACATCGGCAGCTGGACCTTCCAGGTAGTGGCGCTGGGGGTCGAGCTGCGGAGGATCGCCTGGTTCGAGAGCTTCGAGCGCGTCGAGGTCGATGCGCACCGAGCGCGCCTCTGCCGCGATGTGCTTGCCGTACGCGCGCACGATGTCGCCGAGCGCCATCGCGGCAGCGTAGGCGACGCGGTGCGGAAGCCGAAGTCGAGGACGGCGGTGGCGCCGGGATTGGCCGACCCGTCCGTGAGCCCGGGGGTCACGCCGATCCCGACGTCGCGGAAGCGCCGGTCGAGGATGATCGCCCGGTGGCCGGGGCTGGCCAGCCACGCGCGCATCAGGCTGTCGGGCGTGTCGAGTGGCTGCTGGGCCCAGGCGATCGCCTCGCCGAGCTCCCAGTCGCGCCGACCCGTGATGTAGCCGGTGGCGTTGACGCGATCGCCGAGCGTCGAGCCGCCGGGCGTGACGTGCTCGAAGAAGCGCCGCGCGACCATGTCGTCGGAGTGGCCCTGGGCCGCGCGCGTGAGCTGTCCGCTCTCGCCGACAGCCGGAAGACCGCGCGCCACGCGCTCGGCGTCGACGGCGCACAGCAGGGCGCCACGGCGATCCGGTGCAGACAGCGCGGTGACGAGATCACCGCTATGCGGGCATGCTGCTGCCTCGGCCGCGACGGGTGCGATGAGCAGGAGAAGGAGCCCCGCCGCCAGCGTCGAACAGAGAGCATCCTTGCCACTCATGCGGCAAAGGCTGCCCCGGCGCGCGCTGCGCCAGCGCGGGATCGGCCGGCGGTGCAATCACCCGTCCCTGCGGTAGGCGGGCGACGACAGACGGGTTGCGCTAGCCGACTGCCGTGCGCCCAACGGGGCCCGCCGCGCGCGGTCGTATGCTCAGGTGTCGTGCCGGAAGCCGCCGCCGACGACCGTATCGCCGCCCTGCTGGAGGGGCTCAACGAGCCCCAGCGCGCCGCCGTGACCCACGGCGACGGTCCGCTGCTCATCCTGGCCGGCGCCGGCTCGGGCAAGACGCGCGTGCTCACCCATCGCATCGCGTGGCTCGTGCAGACGGGCCGCGCCCGCGCCGGCGAGCTGCTGGCCATCACCTTCACCAACAAGGCCGCCCAGGAGATGCGCGAGCGCGTCGAGCTGCTGCTCGGCCACTCGACCCGCGGCATGTGGGTCATGACCTTCCACGCCGCCTGCGCGCGCCTGCTGCGCGCCGAGGCCCCGCGCCTGGGCTACACGCGCCAGTACACGATCTACGACGCCGCCGACTCGCGCCGACTGGTCAAGCGCTGCATCGACGAGCTCGGCGTCGACCCCAAGCGCTTCACGCCCGCGGCGATGCAGCACCAGATCTCCGACGCCAAGAACAAGCTGCGCGACGCCGAGGCCTACCGCCAGCAGGTCGGCTCCTTCTTCGAGCAGACCGTCGCCGACGTCTACGACCTCTACGAGCGCGACCTGCACCGCATGAACGCGATGGACTTCGACGACCTCCTCGTCCGGACCGTCAACGTCCTCGAGCTCTTCCCCGAGGTCCGCGCCCGCTACGCCGCCGCCTTCCGCCACGTCCTCGTCGACGAGTACCAGGACACCAACCACGCCCAGTACCGCCTGCTCCAGCTGCTCGCCGGCGAGCACCGCAACCTCGCGGTGGTCGGGGATGACGATCAGTGCCTCGTCGAGGGGACGCCGATCACGATGGCCGACGGCACCACCAAGCCGATCGAGGACGTCCGCGTGGGCGACATGGTGCTCTCGTGCTACGGCAGCGGCGACATGCGCCCGGCGCGCGTCACCGACGCCTTCTCGTCGAGCCGCACCGACGGCATCCGCATCCGCACGCGCGGCGGCCGCGAGATCGTCTCGACACCCGAGCACACGCACTTCGCAGGCTTCCGCCTGGGCCTCACCCCGCAGCTGCACATGACCTACCTCATGCGGCGGGCGAACCGCGGGTGTCGTGTGGGGGTCACGCGGACGTACACCGACGGACAGGTCAAGCCCGTCATCGGGATCCAGCAGCGCTGCAACCACGAGCACGCCGACGCGGCCTGGGTGGTGTCGGTCCATGCGAACGAGGCCGAGGCACGGGCCGCCGAGCACCTGCTGTCGGTCCGCTACGGGCTGCCGACCATCCCGTTCGTAGCCCGTGGCGGGCACGGCCTCGTCGGCAGCCAGGCGCTGATCGACCGCGTGTTCGCCGGCGTCGACTCGCACGAGGCCGGGCTCCGGCTGGTCCACGACACCGGCCTGGACGTGGAATGTCCCCACCACTCACCGGCGACGCACGAGGGCCGGCGGCGGAACCTCACCATCACGCTGTGCGGGGACCGCCGTGGCCGGACGCCGATGCACCGGGTCTCGATGGGCGGACGCGACCCACAGGTCCGTGCCGCGCTCGAAGCCGGCGGGATCTCGGTCCGCGACGCTCGTGGCGGGAGCTGGAAGGTCGAGACGTGCTTCAAGGACTTCGAGGCGGCCGCGCGGTTCGCCGAGCGCGTCCGGGCGCACGCGGACGTGACGGTGCGCTACGCGGCGCGGCTCGGGAGCCCCGGTCGCCGGCATGAAGAACTCGCTGCCGTTCATGACGGCGGCGTCGGTCCGACCCGGCATGGCGATGTTCACCGAGGACGGGGGCTACGACATCGTCGAGTCGGTCGAGCGCATCGAGCTCGACCGCCCCGTCTACGACCTCAACGTCGAGGGCACGCACAACTTCGTCGCGTCCGGGCTCGTGACCCACAACTCGATCTACAGCTTCAGAGGCGCGGACGTCACGAACATCCTCAATTTCCGCGACGACTACCCGGACGCCGAGGTCGTGCGGCTCGAGCAGAACTACCGCTCGACGCAGACGATCCTCAGCGTCGCCAACGCGGTGATCACGCACAACCGCGGGCGGATGGGGAAGTCGCTGTGGACCGATATCGGCGAGGGCGATCCGGTGAAGGTGCGCGAGCTCGAGGACGAGCACGCCGAGGCGCGGTTCGTGGTGGGGGAGATCGAGCGGCTGGTCGACGAGGGCGTCTCGCGCGCGGAGCTCGCGATCTTCTACCGGACCAACGCGCAGTCGCGGGTGCTCGAGGACACGCTGGTGCGCCGCGAGATCGGCTACCAGGTCATCGGCGGCACGAAGTTCTACGAGCGCGCCGAGATCAAGGACGCGATCTCCTACCTGACCGTGCTGGCCAACCCGCAGGACGTCGTCTCGTTCACGCGTGTGGCCAACTCGCCCAGGCGGGGGATCGGGCAGACGTCGCTGTCGCGCGTGCTCGACCACGCCGAGACGATGGGCATCGCGGTGTGGGACGCGGCGGCCTCGCCGGGCGAGGTGCCCGGGCTCGGGACGGCGGCGGTCCGGGCCTTCGAGCGCTTCATGGCCACCATGGCCTTCCTGCGCGAGCGCGCCGAGCAGCAGGTCCCGATCGGCGACCTGCTCGACGCGATCCTCCACGAGACGGGCTACCTGGACTCGCTCCAGGCCGAGCGCACGATCGAGGCGCAGGGGCGCATCGAGAACCTCGAGGAGCTGGTCGAGGTCGCGCGCGAGTTCGACGCGGGCGCCGAGGACGACACCCTCGACCTCTTCCTGCAGCAGATCTCGCTCGTGGCCGACGCCGACACCCGCCGCGACGACGAGGGCCTCGTGACCCTCATGACGCTGCACAACGCCAAGGGCCTCGAGTACCCGATCGTCTTCATCATCGGCTGCGAGGAGGGCGTCTTCCCGCACTCGCGCTCGCTGGACGAGGGCACGCTCGAGGAGGAGCGCCGCCTCTGCTACGTCGGGATCACGCGCGCGATGCGCGACCTCTACCTGACCTTCGCCCGCCGGCGCGCGGTGTTCGGCGCGCAGAACTACGGCCTGCCGAGTCGCTTCCTGAGTGAGATCCCGCCCGACCTCACCGACCGCGAGGGCACCCTGCAGGCGATCGGCGCCGTCGCGGCGGCGCAGAACGTCCGCCCGCGGGCGATGTCGTGGTCCAGCGCGCAGTCCGAGTCGCCGAGCGCCGAGTACCGCATGGGCGACGACGTCATCCACGCGGCCTTCGGCGATGGCGTCGTGGTGGGCCTCGAGCCCGGCGGCATCGTGGTCGTGCGCTTCGCGTCGGACGGCAGCGAGCGCAAGCTCATGGCCGAGTACGCGCCGATCCAGAAGCGCTGACCTCGCCGAGTCTAGCTCGCGCGGGCGCCGGCGTACTCCTCGTCGGTGACCTTGTCGCCCCAGTGGGCGGCGACGTGATCGTCGTCGACCTCGTTGAGGGCCAGGTGGGCCATGAAGCGGTTCGGGGCCGCGCCGTGCCAGTGGTCCTCGTCGGGCTCGAAGAGGACGCGGTCCCCGGCGCGGATGACCTCGATCGGCCCGCCGCGCCTCTGGCACAGGCCGACGCCCTCGGTCACGAAGATCGTCTGGCCGAGCGGGTGCGTGTGCCACGCCGTGCGCGCCCCGGGCGTGAAGTGCACGAGGTTGGCCTGCACCCGCGCGGGCGCGGCCGCGGCCGCGACCGGATCGATGTAGACGTCCCCGGTGAACCAGGTGTCGGGGCCCTTGGCGGTGTCGATGCTGCTTCTCGTGATCTCCATGGCGAGGTGCCTCCTCTGGTTTGACAACGGCGGGTGCCGGCCGCCGCGCCTACGCGCAGGCGCGGCGCAGCGCCTCGACGTCGCGCATCAGCCGCTTCTCGGGCATCGCCGGCGGATCGGGATCGGGGAACGGGAAGGGCCAGCCCGGGCGCGGGTCGTCGGCGTAGCGCGGGACGATGTGGGTGTGCAGGTGCGGCACCGAGTTGCCGAGCAGGTCGTAGTTGAGCTTGACCGGCGCGAGCACCTCCTCCAGCGCGCGCCCGACGCGCAGGACCTCGCGGCCGTAGGCCGCCGCCTCGGCCTCGGACAGCTCCGTCGGCTCGACGACGTGGCGCCCGCGCCAGACGACGATCGAGAGCCCGCGCTGGATGTCGGCGCGGACCAGGTAGGCGTCGGAGACCTCGCCGGCGAAGAAGCGCACGGCGTGCGCCGTCGCCTCGGGGCGCCCCTCCTCGCACAGCGGGCATCCGACGCCGGCGCGGCGGTCGTAGAAGGCCGCGGGCCACTCCACGCGCCGAGCGTAGCGGCACATAGGATCGGGGCCATGCCCGAGAGCGCCAGCGAGATCCACCGCCGGTCGGCCGGCGCGCTGCGGATGCCGCCCGTGGAGGAGTGGGCGTCGTTCCCCTTCGACGGCGACATGCGCCCGCGGGCGCTGCGTCCGCCCGAGGACGAGCCGGCGCTCGAGGGCCAAGGGGGCGTCGACTGCCGCGCGTGCACCCGTCCCGACGACGAGTTCCTGTGGACCGACGAGCGCTGGCGGCTGAGCGCATTCGAACCCAGCGGGCTGCCCGTCGTGGTGATCCTCGAGCCGCGCGCGCACCACGCCGCGCCCGGCGACCTGCCCGACGACCTCGCGCGCGAGTGCGGCGTCATGCTCGGCCGGGTCGAGCGCGCCGTGCGGTCGCTCGACGGGATCGGGCGCGTGCACGTGTGCCGCTGGGGCGAGGGCGCCGAGCACCTGCACTGGTGGTTCATGGGGCGCCCCGCGGGGCTGACCCAGCTCATGAGCAGCTTCGCCGCCATCTGGGACGACGTGCTGCCGCCCACGCCCGAGGACGTCTGGCGCGACAACCTCGCGCGCGTGGTCGAGCACCTCCGCTCCAGCCAGCGATAGCCTCCGGCGCCGCGATGGCAGCAACGGTGATCGATGGCAAGGCCGTGGCGGCGCGCGTGCGCGCCGAGGTCGGCGAGGGCGTGGCCGAGTTCACGGCCGAGCACGGGACGCCCGCCGGGGCTGGCGACCGTCCTCGTGGGCGAGGACCCGGGCTCGGCCATCTACGTCGCCAACAAGCAGAAGGCGACCGCCGAGGTCGGCATGCGCGGCTTCGACCATCGGCTGGGGGCCGATGCGACGCGCGAGCAGGTCGTCGACCTCATCCAGCAGCTCAACGCCGATCCGGCGGTGAGCGGGATCCTCTGCCAGCTGCCCGTGCCCGACCACCTCGATGGCGTCGAGCTGACCGGCCTCATCCAGGCCGGCAAGGACGTCGACGGGCTCACGCCGGTCAGCGCCGGCCTGCTCGCGCTGGGGCGCGAGGGGCTGCGGCCCTGCACGCCGACGGGCGTCATGCTCCTGCTCGAGGCGGCCGGCGCGCAGCTCGAGGGCGCCGAGGCCGTCATCGTCGGGCGCTCGAACCTCTTCGGCAAGCCGATGGCCCAGCTGCTGCTGGGCGCCAACGCGACCGTCACGATCTGCCACTCGCGCACGCGTGACCTGCCGGGCGTCTGCCGGCGCGCCGACGTCCTCATCGCCGCCGTCGGCCGCGACCGCATGGTCAAGGGCGACTGGATCAAGCCGGGCGCCACGGTCATCGACGTCGGCATCAACCGCTCCGACGACGGCCTCCACGGCGACGTCGACTTCGACGCCGCGGTCGAGGTGGCCGGCGCCATCACGCCGGTCCCCGGAGGCGTGGGCCCGATGACGATCGCCTGCCTGCTGCGCAACACGCTGCAGGCGGCGCGGATGGCGGTGGCGTGAGCAGGCTGCGGGCGGGGGAGTGGACAGCCGCCTGCGGGGCTGCGGCCCTGCTGGTGACGCTCTTCCTGCCGTGGTTCGGCATCGAGCTCCCCGGACCGGCGGGCAACCTCGTCACCCCGCTTCCTCGCCGACGCCGGCGGGACGAGCGGCTGGAACACGCTGGGCTGGCTCGTCATCGTGCTCGCGCTCGCCGCCGTCGGCTGCGCCGCCTGGCTGGCGATCGCCAACGCCACCGGCCGCCCCGTCGCCCAGTCGTCGCCGCCTCGGTGCTGACAGCGATCGGCGGGAACGCTCGGCGTTCGTCGTCCTCGCGCTGCGCGTGCTGGTCTTCCAGCCCGGCCCCAACGACCTCGTCGTCGCTGCGCTACGGCGCCTGGCTCGGCCTGCTGGCCGCCGCTCGTCCTCGCCCTCGGCGGCTGGTGGGCGATCAAGGACGAGCGCACCGACGCGCCCGAGAGCGCCTTCACCCCGCCCGAGCCGCGCCCGGCGCCGCCGCCTAGACTGACCGAGACCCATGATCGATCGTGAGCAGGTCCTGCACGTCGCGCGCCTGGCGCGCCTGGAGCTCAGCGACGAGGAGGTCACCAAGATCTCCGGCGAGCTGTCCAACATCCTCGAGCACATCGAGAAGATCGGCGAGCTCGATCTCGACGGCGTCCCGCCGACGACGCACGTCGTCGACGTCCCCAACGCGCTGCGCCCCGATGAGCCGCGGCCCTGCCTGCCGCGCGAGGTCGTCCTCGAGCAGGCGCCCGACGTGGCCGACGGCGGCTTTCGCGTGCCCAGCCCGACGGCATGACGCGACATCATCGCCCTCACCGCCGCGCAGGCGGCCGCCGCCGTGCAGAGCGGCGAGCTCGACCGCCGCGAGCTCTTCGAGGCCTACCGCGACCGCGCCGCGGCCGACGAGCTCAACGCCTTCCTGTGGGTGGCCGACGAGCAGCCGAGCGACGAACGGAGGCCCGCTGTCCGGCGTCCCGCTGGCGGTCAAGGACCTCTTCTGCACCGAGGGCGTGCCGTCGCAGGCGGGCTCGCGCATCCTGGAGGGCTACCGCCCGCCCTACACCGCCACGGTCGTGCGCCGGCTGGCGCAGGCGGGCGCCCCGCTGCTGGGCAAGACCAACCAGGACGAGTTCGCGATGGGCTCGTCGAACGAGAACTCCGCCTACGGCCCGGCGCTCAACCCGTGGGACCGCACCCGCGTGCCGGGCGGCTCGTCCGGTGGCAGCGCGGCGGCCGTGGCCGCGGGCAGCGCGCCGTGGGCGCTGGGGACCGACACCGGCGGCTCGATCCGCCAGCCCGCCGCCCTGTGCGGCATCGTCGGCCTCAAGCCCACCTACGGCGCGGTCAGCCGCTTCGGCATGATCGCCTTCGCCTCGAGCCTCGACCAGGCCGGTCCGCTCACCCGCGACGTCACCGACGCCGCGCTGATCTTCCGCCACATGGTCGGCCACGACGACCGCGACGCCACCTCGGTCGCCTTCCCCGAGGAGGTCGTGCTCCCGACGGCCCAGCGACTCGACGGGATCCGCCTCGGCGTCCCCGACGACCTCACCGGCGAGGGGGTCGAGCCCGGCGTCATGGAGCGCTTCGAGGCCACGCTCGCGATCGCGCGCGACCTCGGAGCGAGCGTCGAGCGCGTGTCGCTCCCGCACGCCGACTACGGCCTGAGCGCCTACTACGTCCTCGCCCCGGCCGAGGCGTCGTCGAACCTCGCGCGCTACGACGGCGTGCGCTACGGCCTGCGCCGCGAGGCCGACGACCTGCTGACGATGTACACGAAGACCCGCCACGACGGCTTCGGGGCCGAGGTCAAGCGGCGCATGCTCATCGGGACGTACGCGCTGTCGAGCGGCTACTACGACGCCTACTACGGGCGCGCCCAGCGCGTGCGCACGCTGATCGCCGAGGACTTCAGGAAGGCCTTCGAGCGCGTCGACTTCGTCGTCACCCCGACGAGCCCGGGCGTCGCCTTCGAGCTCGGGGCCAAGACCGGCGACCCCTTGGCCATGTACCTCAACGACTACTTCACCGTGCCGATGCCGCTGGCGGGGATCCCCGCGATCTCGATCCCGTGCGGCCTGAGCGAGGGGCTGCCCGTCGGGCTTTCAGCTCGTCGAGCCCGGCCTTCAGCGAGAATCGCCTCCTCGACGCCGCCCACGCGCTCGAGCAGGCGATCGGCTTCGACAACTCCCCGCCCGGGCGCCGGAAGCGCATGACCGACTACGAGCCCGTCATCGGCCTGGAGATCCACGTCCAGCTCAGCACGCGGACGAAGATGTTCTGCGGCTGCGCGCTGTCCTTCGGCGAGCCGCCCAACACGCACACCTGCGAGGTGTGCCTGGGGCTGCCGGGCTCGCTGCCGGTGGCCAACGCCGAGGCGATCCACTACGGCCTGCTCATCGGGCTCGCGCTGGACTGCGAGCTGGCCCCGCGGTCGATCTTCCACCGCAAGAACTACTTCTATCCCGACAACGCCAAGGACTACCAGATCTCCCAGTACGACGAGCCCCTGTGCCGGGGCGGGCGGCTGGGCGACGTGCGCATCCATCGCGTGCACCTCGAGGAGGACGCGGCCAAGCTCGTGCACACGGGCGCCAGCGGGCGCATCCACGGCGCCGAGACCTCGATCGTCGACTTCAACCGCGGCGGCACGCCGCTGGTGGAGATCGTCACCGAGCCCGACGTGCGCTCGGCCGAGCAGGCCGGCGAGTGGCTGCGGCTGCTGCGCACGACGCTGCGCCGGCTCGGCGTCAGCGACGTGAACATGGAGGAGGGCTCGCTGCGCTGCGACGCCAACGTCTCCATCCGCCCGGTCGGCGACCCGCGAGCTCGGGACCAAGACCGAGCTGAAGAACATGAACTCGTTCCGCTTCATCGAGCGCGGGATCCGGGCCGAGATCGCGCGCCAGGAGGGCTCGTGCGCGCGGGCGGCGAGGTCGAGCAGGAGACGCTGCACTTCGATCCGCGGACCGAGGCGATCACGTCGCTGCGCTCCAAGGAGGAGGCGCACGACTACCGCTACTTCCCCGAGCCC
This sequence comes from uncultured Actinomycetes bacterium, assembly GCA_963816845.1. GTDB lineage: Bacteria > Actinomycetota > Thermoleophilia > Solirubrobacterales > Solirubrobacteraceae > JAOPZW01. The sequence continues at coordinate 64,485 of CAWFMR010000063.1, forward strand.
GACCTCGTCCCGATCGCCGATCAGCGAGGCGATGCTCGAGCGCGCCCGCGCGGCGCTGCCCGAGCTGCCGGCCGCGCGCGCCGAGCGCTTCGAGCGCGACCTCGGGCTGACGACGGACTCCGCGCGGCTGCTGGCGTGGCGCGCCGAGCTCGGCGACTACTTCGAGGCCGCGCTGTCGAGCGACGGCGTCGAGGCCCAGCCGCTGGCCAACTGGGTCAACGAGCTCGTCGCGCGCATCGACGTCGAGGACCCGGCCGAGTCGAAGGTGGCGCCCGGGGCGCTGGCCACGCTCGTCGGGCTCGTGAGCGAGAAGAAGGTCACCCAGGGCGCCGCCAAGCAGGTCCTCGACCGGCTCGTCGCCGAGGGCGGCGACCCGCGCGCGATCGTCGAGGCCGAGGGCCTCGGCGCCATCGGCGGCGGCGACGAGCTCGAGCCCGTCGTCCAGGCCGCGCTCGACGCCAACCCCGACATCGCCGAGCGCCTGCGCGCCGGCGACATGAAGCCGATCGGCGTCGATCGTCGGCCACGTCATGCGCGAGACGCGCGGGCCGCGCCGACGGCGGCGAGGTCACGCGCATCGTGCGCGAGAAGCTCGGCCTGTAGCGGCGGAGGCCCCACGCTGAAGATAGAGGTGGGACCTGCCGGCCGCGGGCCGGCCGGCGCGCTCGGGGCCGCACAGCAGTCGTCGCGCCGCGCGGCGGGCCCTGCCCGCGCGCTTCCCGCCCTCGTCCTCGTGTGCCCGCCGGCGGCAGGCCCGTCCAGATTTGGTACGCCTCGAGCGCACCACGGTCGGGGCCTCGACATAGACTACCCTACCTCGCCGCAAGGCACCTGCGCATCGAGGATCGATTTCATCTCGCTCGGGGCTCGTGCTGCGCGAGCGTGAGCCCGGGTGCGTCGATGCGGCGCGCCGAGCAGGTTGACCGGGTGATGCTCAGCTTCGGCCTCGGAAGCGCAGGGTGGCGGTCGCCGACGCTCGAGCCGGCGACCATCACGGCGGGGCAGGTGACGACGAGATCGACGGCGGCGACCAGCACCGTGCTCGAGGCGACGAGGGCGCGACACCGTCTACGGCACGGGGCGCCGAGGTCGTCGCGGCGGCCCGCGCGACGACGGTGGCGCAGGACCGGATCGACGTCTCGACCGGGGTGGAAGACGGTGGGGCGTGGGACGAGGCGCCGAGTGGCGCCGATCACGGCGGTTCGGGCGTGGACAGCGTCGACTCGACTACGACTGGACACGATCGCTCCGACTGCGAGACCTCCCGCCGCACATCGAGGGTCCGGTGGTGATCTCCGGTCAGCGAACGGTCGGCATGACCCACACCGCTCGACGCCGGCGACGAGCGCGGCGCTCCCCGTCTGGAACACGACTGGGAGCGCTGCGACGCCTCGGTCGGTCGCGAGGACAGCGAGGGCGCGAGGACCGAGCGACAGGCTCACGCTGCCGACCGCGGCTGCGTATCGAGTCATCGTCTACGCGGGCAACGCGGCCGGCTACGACGGCGTCGTCTCCGACGTGACGGCGATCATCGGCGTCCCCGACCTGACGAGCGAGCCGCGCGCGCCGGGCCCGCCGCCGCGACGACGCTGCCGGTGAGCCGGCCCGCCCCCGACGCGTTCAGCGTCGCCGGCCCGCCCGCGGTGTCGATGCGCGGCGCCACCGCGATCGTCGACACCGGACGCACGTCGCGTGCCCCGCGGGCGGGCCTGCCTGCTGGCTCAGCGCGACGGCCCGGCCGGGAGGGCGTCGGCGAAGCTGCGCGGCCGGCCCACGATCGCGGGCAGGGCGCAGATCCGGCTGCGGGCGGGCGCCACCGCGAAGGTCGCCATCCGCCTGACCCCCAAGGCGGCGCGGCTGCTGCGCAGCAAGGGGCGGCTCACGCTCTCGGTCAGCGCGGTCCTCAGGCGCGGTGCCGCGCAGCACGCCACGTCGTCGTTCGCGGTGACGGTCAGGGCGCCCGCGCGCAGGCGCTGAGCCGCGCCAAGCGCGACCGGCCCTTGCGCGACGGGCGTACCATGGGCTGACCGAGCCCGAGGAGGTGCGCATGTCACGTCTCATTCGCATGGACCAGACCGGCCACACCACGCTGGCGCAGTGGACGGCCGACGATCCGGAGGCGGTGGAGGCCGCCGTGGCGGCCTTCCGCGAGGAGCTCGACCGCGGCTACTTCGCCATGGTCTCGACCGGCGAGGGCCAGGCCGAGCAGGTCCGCGAGCTGCCGGTGGGCGCCGAGCTCGTGATCATGCGCCTGCCGATCTCCGGCGGATAGCGCGGCGCGGTGGCCGCCGAGCCGCTCCCCGAGCTGGCTGCCGTCCACTGGCGCCCGCGCGCCGACGCGCGGCGCCTGGACCGCACCAGCCTGATGTGGACCGCCATCACCGTGGCCCACGTGGTGCCGTTCATCGCGGCGGGCATCGCGCTCTTCCTCGTGCAGCCGCTGGCGCTCCCGGTGAGCCTGGCGAGCTTCGCCCACGCCTGGGTCATCCCCGAGCTCTACGCCCAGCGCGGGGCCAACGTCGTGCGCCGAAGGCCAGCCGCGCGCCGGCGACGCCGAGGCGCGCTCGGTCGGCCTGCTCGGCGACCTCGTCGGCCACGAGGCGCGCGCGATGCACGCGCAGACGGGGCTCGTGCTCGAGCGCGGGCGCCTGGGCGTGTGGCTCGTCGGGCCGGCCGGCGCGCTGCTCGTGCGGGGCGGTGGGGGCCGATTCGGCGCGTGGTCTGCTACTGCGTGGGCGTCAACGATCCCACGCTGCCCAGCGGCGATCGCATCGCCCACCTGCTGCTGGCGCTGCGCTCCGACGAGGAGGGCTTCGCCACCGTGGCCAACCTCGCCTTCAGCGGCGCGCGCTGGCGCGTGCGCCGCCGGCTGGCGCCCGCGATGCGCCCCGCGCTGGAGGCCGGCGGGGCCGCCGCGCGGCGCCTCGACACCCGGGCCATGCCGTGAGCAGCCATTTTCGACCTGCGGGCTGTGGCCGAACGGCCTCCTGACCGCCACCATGCTGGCATGAGCGCCCCCTCCGCCGTCTCCGCCGCACGCGTCCTGCTCGTCGAACGCCGCGACACCGTCGCGCAGCGCGATCCCAACGCCCCGAAGGTCCGCCGCTACCGGCTCGCCCGCCTGCAGCTCAACGGCCGCGCGACCGGCGCAACCGCTTCGAGCACCTGCGCCGCACCTACGACTGAAGCCCGCGACCACGCCCTCGCGCGGGAGTACCCTAGGGGTATGGAGAACGAGAAGACCGGCCCGTCGTTCGGCGCGCGCATCCTCGCCGCCATCGTCCTCGCCTTCGCGGCGTGGATCCTCTTCAAGGTGATCATCGGCATCGTCGCCGGCGTCGCCTACTTCCTGGTCGTCGTCGTCGCGGTCATCGCCGTCATCTGGGCGGTGCGAACGCTGTTCTAGAGCGCGCCCGTGCCCTTCCTCGTCATCGCCTTCTTCTTCGGGCTCGCCGGCGGGGTCGTCGGGAAGATCAAGGGCAGCTCGTTCCTGCTCTGGTTCCTGATCTCGGCCATCCCGCCCTTCATCGGGCTCGTCGCCGCCGTGCTCTATCGCAACGAGTACGACGAGCCGCACCGCCGCTGCCCCACGTGCGGCAGGATCGTGCCCCTGCACGACGCCCTGTGCACCCGCTGCGGGACCGAGCTCGAGTACCCCGGCCCGCCGGTCGCCCCGGCCGAGCCGGTCGCGCACTGACGGTACACTCGGACCCCGCGAGCCGCCGTGGGCGGCTCGATGCACATCTCCAATGCACCGAGAGGGGTGAATGCGCATGCGGGCGGTCGATGCCCTGATGGAGTGTCTGAAGGCGGAGGGTGTCGACGTCGTATTCGGCCTTCCCGGCGGCGCGAACATCCCCACCTACGACGCGCTCTTCGACGCCGGCATCCGCCACGTCCTCGTGCGCCACGAGGCCGGCGGCGGCCACGCCGCCGAGGGCTACGCGAAGGCGACCGGCAAGGTCGGCGTCTGCCTGGCCACCAGCGGCCCGGGCGCGACCAACGTCGTCACGCCGATCCAGGACGCGATGATGGACTCGGTCCCGACCGTGTTCATCACCGGCCAGGTGCGCACCGACCTGCTGGGGACCGACGGCTTCCAGGAGGCCGACGTGCTCGGCATCACCATGCCGGCCGTCAAGCACTCGTTCATGATCCAGCACCCGCTGGAGATCCCGCGCGCGCTGCACGAGGCGTTCTACCTCGCGCGCACGGGCCGCCCGGGGCCGATCGTGGTCGACATCCCGACCGACCTCTCGCGCGCGGACATCCCCTACGAGCCGGTCACCGACCTGCGCCTGCCCGGCTACCAGCCCACCACCGAGGGCAACGCCAAGCAGATCCGCCAGGCGGCCAAGGCGCTGGCGGCCTCGCGCCGGCCCGGTGCTCTACGCCGGCGGCGGGGTGGTCAACGCCAACGCGTCGGCCGAGCTCGTCGAGCTCGCGACGGCCGACAGCTTCCCGATCACCTGCACGCTCATGGGCCTCGGCGCCTTCCCGGCGCCCCACGAGCAGTGGCTGGGCATGCCCGGCATGCACGGGACCCGCACCGCCAACTACGCGATGGACGAGGCCGACCTCATCTGCGCGATCGGGGCGCGCTTCGACGATCGCGTCACCGGCAAGCTCAGCGAGTTCGCGCCGCGGGCGAAGTTCATCCACATCGACATCGACCCGGCCGAGATCTCCAAGAACGTGCCGGCCCACATCCCGATCGTGGGCGACGCGAAGAACATCCTGGCCAAGCTGGCCGCCGAGTACCGCGCCCTGGAGACCGACGGCGCGCGCCTGGACGAGTGGTGGCAGCGCATCCGCGGCTGGCAGGAGCGCCATCCGCTGCACTACGAGGAGTCCTCGACGGCCGAGATCAAGCCGCAGTACATGATCGAGGCGCTGCTGCGAGGCCACCGGCGGCGACTGCATCCTCACCAGCGACATCGGCCAGCACCAGATGTGGGCGGCGCAGTACTTCCCGTTCAAGCGCCCGCGCCAGTGGATCAACTCCGGCGGCCTGGGGACCATGGGCTTCGGCCTGCCGGCCGCCATGGGCGCGAAGGTCGGCTGCCCCGATCAGGTCGTGGCGTGCATCTCCGGCGACGGCTCGTTCCAGATGAACATCCAGGAGCTGGCCACCTGCGCCGAGGAGGAGATCGACGTCAAGGTCTTCATCATGAACAACGGCTACCTGGGCATGGTCCGCCAGTGGCAGGAGCTGTTCTGGGACCGGCGCTACTCGCACGTCGCCCGCGGGCGCTGGCCGGACTTCGTCAAGGTCGCCGAGGGCTTCGGCTGCACCGGCATGCGCTGCGCGGACAAGTCGACCCTCGTCGAGCAGATGCGCGAGGCGCTCGACACCCCCGGCCCGGTCGTCGTCGACGTCGCGGTCACCGAGGAGGAGAACGTCTACCCGATGATCTCGCCCGGCGCCGCCGCGCGGGACATGAAGGGCTGAGCCATGGGCGAGCCAGGGACCAAGCACGAGGTGCTGAGCCTCGAGGAGCTCGAGGCGGCCGGCGGCATGCGCACGGGGCGCAAGCACGTCCTCACGATCCTCGTCGAGAACCGCCCGGGCGTGCTGACCCGCATCGCCGGGCTCTTCGCGCGGCGCGGGTTCAACATCGACACCCTCACGGTCGGGCCGACCGACGACGAGCACCTCTCGCGGATCACGCTCACCGTCGACGGCGCGCTGCACCCGATCGACCAGGTGACCAAGCAGCTGCACAAGCTGGTCAACGTCCTGAAGATCCGCGACCTCGAGCCCGGCGACACCGTCACGCGCGAGCTCGCGCTGTTCAAGATCGCCGCCGACGGCAGCCAGCGCGCCGAGGTCATGCAGGTGTGCGAGATCTTCCGCGGGCGCGTGGTCGACGTGACCAAGCGCTCGGTCATCGTCGAGGTCACCGGCACGACGGACAAGATCGAGGCGTTCGAGCGCATGGCGCGCCCGTTCGGGCTCATCGAGATGATGCGCACGGGCGAGATCGCGATCTCCCGCGGCCGCGGCGAAACGTAGGTGCTGCGGGCCCTCGTCGCCTTCGCGCCGGTCGCCGCGCTGCTGACGGTCACGCCCGGGGCGGCGACCGCGCTCGTCGTGCGCAGCGCCGCGACGGGCGGCCAGCGCCGGGCGCTGGCGACGACGGTCGGCAACTCCGTCGGTGTGCTGGCCTGGGGCTGCTTCGCCGCGATGGGGGTCGCCGCCGTGGTGGCGGCGTCGGCCGAGGCCTTCACCGCGGTCAAGCTCGTCGGTGCCGTCGTGCTCGTGGTCCTGGGGCTGCAGTCGCTGCGCGGCGATCGTGAGCACGGGGCGCGGCCGGCGCCGGCGCGCGGCGCCCCGCTGCGCGACGGCCTCGTCACGAGCCTGGCCAACCCCAAGCTCGCGGTCTTCTTCGTCGCCCTCTTCCCGCAGTTCGTGCCCGCCGGCGCGCCCGTGCTGCCCTCGGCGCTGCTCATGGTGACCATGATCGTCGGCTTCGATCTCGTCTGGTACTCGGCGCTCGCCTACCTCGTGGCCCGCGCGCGGCGCGCCTTCGTCGAGGGCCCGTGGCTCGCGCGGGCCCAGCGCCTCACCGGCGCCGTGCTGGTCGGGCTCGGCGTGCGGCTGGCCTTCGAGCGGCGCTAGCCCTCGCCGGCGCCCTCGGGCGCCGGAGCGGGGCGCTCCCAGTCGCGCAGGAGCAGGGCCGAGCCGCCGACGCCGGCGGCCAGCGCCGCGAGCGCCCAGCCCGTGCCCTTGTGCTCGGTCCCGAGCGCGGCGTCGAGGGACAGCGAGCCCGGGCCGATCTCGGCGATGGCCAGCACGGCGGCGATGACCGTCGCGGGGTGCTCCCAGCCGTTCTCGGTCACCCACGGCCCGTTGGGCTGGTGGACCGTGCGGATGGCGGTGGCCATCACGCCGGTGATGGCGGCCGCGGCGGCGGGCGTCGCCAGGCCGGCGGCGAGGAGCGCGCCCCCGCCCACCTCGGTGGCGCCCGCGGCGAGGGCGTGCTGGCGCCCGGGCTTCATCCCCAGCGACTCCATGTAGCCGCCCGTGCCGTCCGGTCCGTAGCCGCCGAACCAGCCGAAGAGCTTCTGGGTGCCGTGGCCGATGAACAGGCCGCCGATGAGCAGTCGGGCGAAGAGGACGATGAGCTTCATGGATACCGCCTACCCGGTCGTGTCGTCTTCCTCTCCCGCCGGCAGGTCGCGGGCGTCGTCGGGGTTCGGGAGCTGCCGGCTCGTCCTCGTGCTCGGCCAGCTCGGGCCTGCCCTGGGCCGCGCGCAGCCGATCGCGCTCGCGGGCGCGCTCGCGGCGCTCGTTGCCGTCCTCGACGGACTGCATGAGCGGCTTGATGAGGTCGATGGGCACCGGCAGGACGATGGTCGAGTTCTGGTTGGTCGCCGATCTCCAGCAGCGTCTGCAGGTAGCGCAGCTGCAGCGCCGCGGGGTTGCCGCTCATCACCTCGGCGGCGTCGAAGAGGCGCTCGGAGGCCTGGAACTCGCCCTCGGCGTTGATGACCTTGGCGCGGCGCTCGCGCTCGGCCTCGGCCTGACGGGCCATGGCGCGCTGCATGCCCTGCGGGATGCCGACGTCCTTGATCTCGACCGTGGTCACCTTCACGCCCCACGGCTCGGTCTGCTCGTCGATGATCTGCTGCAGGCTCTCGTTGAGCTGCTCGCGCTCGGCCAGCAGCGTGTCGAGGTCGGCCTTGCCGAGCACGGAGCGCAGCGTCGTCTGCGCGATCTGCGACGTGGCGTTCGCGGATGCGCTCGACCTCGACGACCGACTTGACCGGGTCGACGACGCGGAAGTAGGCGACCGCGTTGACCTTGGCCGGCACGTTGTCGCGCGTGATCACGTCCTGCGGCGGGACCTCGAAGGTCACCGTGCGCAGGTCGACGCGGACCATGCGGTCGATGAGGGGGATGAGCAGCACGATGCCCGGGCCCTTCTGCGCCGACGAGGCGCCCGAGGCGGAAGACGACCGCGCGCTCGTACTCGCGCAGGACCCGGACCGAGGCACCGGCGACGGCGACCGCGAGCGCGACGAGGATGACGACCGCGACGATGACCGCGGTCATGGGTCGACCTCCCATTCCTCGGCGCGGCGCACCGAGAGCACGAGGCCGTTGACGCGCTCGACCACGACCTGGTCGCCGACCGCGAGGTCGTCCTCCAGGCACGGCCTGGCGCGCCACAGCGCGCCGTCGACGAAGACCTGGCCGAGCGGAGCCGGTGCGCTGCGGATCGACGCCGACGTGGCCGACGAGGCCCTCGACGCCGGTCTTCGCCCGCGAGCGCCCGGCGGTGAGCGTGGCGCGCGCGATGAGGACCAGCAGCGCCAGCGCGGCGAGGGCGACGAGGAGCGACGACCGCGACGATGAGCGCCGTCCCGCCGCCCGCGCCGTCGACCGCGAGCGCGGCGCCGGCCGCGAGGGCGACGACGCCGGCGAGGCCGAGGGCGCCGTAGCGTGGGCAGGTGGGCCTCGGCGATCAGGAGACCTGCGCCGGCGCCCAGCAGCACGATGCCCAGGAGGACCATGGCTCTCAGGCCATCGTAGCGCCGCGCGATCGCGGGATCGCCCGCCCGACCGCCCACCTAGACTGCCGGGCATGCCCACCGCGCTCCTGCAGGCCGCGGGCCGGCCGCTGCTCGGCGACGGCGACCGCGAGCTCCTCCGCGCCCGCGCCGGCGAGGGCGTGCGCCGCGCCCGGCGCTCGGGCGAGTGCCTGGTGGCCATCACGGTGGCGCTCGCGCCCACCGTGGACCCCACCGCGGTGGCGGTCGCCTCGCGGCGCCCGGGCGAGGACTGGTTCTGCTTCGAGCACCCCGATCGCGATCGCTTCGCGCTGGCCACGGTCGGTCGCGCGGCCGCGCTCGACGACCGCGGCGCCGGGCGCTTCGGGCGCGTCGCCGCGCGCTGGCGCGGGCTGGTGGCCGACGCGCCGGGGGAGGACGGCGGCGCCGGTGGCCGTCGGAGGCTTCGCCTTCGCCCCCGACGGCGGCTCGACGCCGCACTGGGCGGGCTTCGAGCCCGCCTCGCTGCACGTGCCCGAGGTGGCGCTGGCGCGCCGCGGCGAGCGAGGTGACGCTGACGCTGGCCGCCATCGCCGCTCCCGACGACGACCCCGACGCGCTCTGCGCCCGGCTGCTCGAGCGCGCCGCGTCGCTGCGCAGCGCGCCGCTGCCGCTGCTCGACCCCGACCCGACCGGGCGCTACCGCGTGGTCAGCGCGATGCCGCCCGAGCACTACGAGTCCGCGGTGGCGCGAGCCGTCGAGCGCATCCGCGCGGGGGCGCTGGACAAGGTCGTCCTCGCGCGCGAAGTGCAGGTCCACGCTCCGCGCGCGCACGACCCGGCGGCGGTGCTCGGCGTGCTGCGCGAGGCCTTCCCGTCGTGCTTCACCTTCTGCGCGGGGCGCGGGGAGAGCGCGTTCGTCGCCGCCAGCCCCGAGCTGCTCGTGCGCCGCGACGGCCTGCGCGCCGGGACGCTGGCGCTGGCGGGCTCGACGCGGCGCAGCGCCGACCCGGCCGTCGACGACCACCTGGGCGAGCAGCTGCTGCACTCCGACAAGGACCGCGAGGAGCAGGCCATCGTGACGCGGCGCATCGTGCGCGCGCTGCGCCCGGTGAGCGTGTGGGTGACGGCGGCCGAGGAGCCCGTCGTCGCGCGGATGGCCAACATCCAGCACCTGGCGACGCCGATCCGCGCGCAGCTCGCCCGGCCGGTGAGCGCGGTCGAGCTGGCCGGGATGCTGCACCCGACGCCCGCGGTCGGCGGCGAGCCCTTCGCCGCCGCCGCGCCGCTCATCCCCGCGCTCGAGGGCCTGGATCGCGGCTGGTACGCGGGCCCGGTGGGGTGGACGGACGCCAACGAGGACGGCGAGTTCTGCGTCGCCCTGCGCTGCGCGCTGCTCACCGGCCCGGTGGCGCGCTGCTACGCGGGCGTCGGCGTGGTGCGCGACTCCGACCCGACGGCCGAGCTGGCCGAGACCGAGGTCAAGCTGCAGGCGCTGCTGCCGGTCCTCGCCGCCTGAGGCGCCTCAGCGCCCGAGCAGCTGGGCGCAGGCCGTGTCGGCGAACCACTGCTCCCACTCCTCCGGCGTCCAGCCGCGCTCGCCGACCAGGAGGTGCCAGACGTCGGGGTGGTTCAGGGTCCAGAGGATGTCGGCGGCGCGCGCGGCGTCGAGCCCGGGGGCGAGGGCCCCCTTGGCCTCGATGGTGTCGACGACGGCACGCTGGTTGGCGAGGAAGTCGTCCTGGATGCGGCGCCACAGCGCGGCGCTGTCCGCGTCGGTGCCCGCCGCGTCGCGCATGACGCGCATGAGCTTCGCGGCGCGCTCCTTGACCAGGCGCGCGTTGTGCGCGCCGAGCCGCAGCTGGCGCTCGGGGTCGGGCTCGGCGATGACGTCGCGGTACCACTGGCGTTCGGCGATCGGGACGTCGGCCTCGTCGCCGCGCAGGCGCAGATGCCACAGCGCGCGCAGCAGCCCCGCCTTGGTCTCGAACCCCAGGTAGACGGTCTTCAGCGCGACGCCCGCCTCGGCCGCGACAGCGGCCATCGTCGTCGCGACATAGCCGTCGCGCTCGAAGAGGCGCTGGGCCGCCTCGAGGATCTCGCAGGCGCGTCGCCGCCGCCTGCTCGCGGCGGCGCGTGGAGTCGTAGCGGCGCGTGGCCTTGACACCTTCGGGCATTTCGCTACTCTAGCCGTAACTTCAATACATGCAACGAGTAGTGAATCTCTTCTTGGGGGTCGCGATGAGCAGCGAGACGATGATGGTGGAGCAGTCGGACGAGCGGGATGCGCTCCGTGCGCGGCTCGCCGCCATGTGGGCCTCCGTGGCCGGGGGCTGGGGCCAGCACGCCGACTACGCCGATGCGCGCGGAGCGCAGAACGCGGAGCGGATGCTGGAGCTGGCGCGGGTGGGCGCCGGCGACCGCGTGCTCGAGCTCGCCTGCGGCCCCGGGGGGCTGGGGCTCGCGGCGGCCGAGCGCGTCGGGGCCGGCGGCGAGGTCGTCCTCACGGACGTCGCCGAGGAGATGACCGCGATCGCCGCCGCGCGCGCGGCCGAGCTGGGCCTGGGCAACGTCGCCGTCCGCCGCCTCGACCTCGAGCGCATCGACGAGCCCGACGCCTCCTACGACGTCGTGCTGTGCCGCGAGGGGCTCATGTTCGCCCTCGAGCCCGACCGCGCGCGTGGGGGAGATCCGGCGGGTGCTGCGTCCCGGCGGCCGCGTCGCGGTCGCCGTGTGGGCCGCGCGCGAGCGCAACCCGTGGCTCGGGCTCGTGATGGACGTCGTCAGCGCGCAGATCGGGGCGCCGGTGCCGCCGCCCGGGATCCCCGGCCCGTTCGCGCTCGGCGACGCCGACGAGCTGCGCCGCCTGCTCGACGAGGCGGGCCTGGCCGACGTGCAGGTCGGGGAGCTCTCGGTGCCGCTGCGGGCCGCCTCCTTCGACGACTGGTGGGGGCGCACATCGGCGCTCGCCGGCCCGCTGTCGGCGATCCTCGCGTCGATGCCCGAGCCGGCCATGCAGGCGCTGCGCGAGCGCGCCCGCGAAGCCGCGCGCCCCTACGAGACCGCGTCGGGCGGGCTCGACTTCCCGGGCGTGACGCTGATCGCGGCGGGCCGGCGCGCCTAGCGCCCGGCGCGCCGCCACACCGCCACGACCTCGCGGACGGTGGCCTGGCGGTAGGAGATGCGCGAGTCCAGGGGGCGCACGCTCAGGTGAAAGCGCCCGGACTCGCCCTGCTCGAGCTCGACGACGATGGCGTGGAAGCGCCGGCCCTTCTTGTCGACCTCGACGATGTCGCCGGGGCCGATGCCCTTCGAGCTGCGCCGTGGGGGCGCCGGCGGCGGTGGCGTGGGGAGCAGCGTCGTCTGGCTCATGGTCGCTCGAAGCTAGCGACCGAGCCGGACGGCGACGGCCTCGTGCAAGCGACGGTGCAGAGCGACGTTCTCGGCCCGGTCGGTGCGGACGTGCAGGAGCGTCCCGGGGGCCTCGCGGATCGCGCCGAGCGCGTCCACGCGCTCGTACTCGAGGCCGAAGAGGGCGGCGACGCGCTCGGCGTCGAGCCCGGTCGGCGTGGCCACGTGCTCCTCGAAGGCGTCGACCTGGGTGGCGACGGGGAGGAAGTCGAAGATCCCGCCGCCGGCGTTGTCGACGAGGACGACGGTGAGCGCGAGCTTCAGGCGCGAGGCGCTCAGCAGCGCGCCGAGGTCGTGGGCGAGGGCGACGTCGCCGAGGTGGACGACGACGCGACCGCCCGCGGCGGCGGCGCCGAAGGCCGCGGCGAGCGTGCCGTCGATGCCGTTGGCCCCGCGGTGGGCCAGCACGCGCGGCGGCGCGTCGCGCGCCGGCCAGAAGCTCTCGACGTCGCGGACCGGCATCGACGAGGCGGTGAAGACGGTGACCTCGCTCGGCAGCTGCGGCGAGGGCGCGGGCCACGGCGGGCTCTGAGATGGCGTCGCCCAGCTCGGCGGCGATCGCCTCGGCGGCGGCGTCGTCGGCGCGGCGCCACGCGTCGAGCCACGCGCTCGTCCGCGGCGGTCCGGCGATCGACCGCGCCCACGCGGCGGGGTCGGCGTCGAGCACCTCGCCGACGACGGCGGCCGGGTCCTGCCAGGCGCCCTCCGGGTCGAAGGCGATCTGGCGCGCCCCGTCGAGGCCGGCGAGCCACTGGCGCAGCGGCTTGCAGGTCGGCAGGTCGCCGACGCGGATCACCGTGTCGGGGCGGTGAGCGGCGGCGAAGGCCTCGTCGCGCAGCAGGTCGTCGTAGTGGGCGACGGCCGCGGGGCCGCGGCGCGCGCCCGAGAGCGGATCGGCCAGCAGCGGCGCGCCGAGGGCGGCCGCCGCGGCGGGCAGCGCCGCGGCGAGGCCGTCGTTGCGCTCATGGCGCCCGGCGACGATGACCGCGCGCTCGCCGACCTCGAGCTCGATCGCGGCGGCCGGCGCCGACCGACGGGCGCGGGCGAGGGGCTCGTCGTCGGCCGGCGGCAGCGGCGCGTCGAGCACGAGCGGCTCGCGCAGCGGCGAAGTTCAGGTGCACGGCGCCGGGGCGCCCGGACACGGCGGTCTCGTAGGCGCGGAAGGCGAGCTGGCGCATCCAGCGCAGCCGCTCGGGCGTCGCGCGGTGGGTGCCGACCTCGAAGAACCACTTCGCCGCGTCGCCGTAGAGCTTGAGCTGGTCGATCGTCTGCCCGGCCCCGACCTCGCGCAGCTCGGGCGGGCGGTCGGCGGTGAGCACGACGAGCGGGATGCGCGCCTCGCGGGCCTCGATCACGGCGGGCAGGTAGTGCGCGGCCGCCGTGCCGCTCGTGCACGCGACCGCCGCCGGCCGCCCGCTCTGCTTGGCCACGCCGAGCGCGAAGAAGCCCGCCACGCGCTCGTCGACGTGCGACCAGGTCCGCAGGCCCGGCTGGCGCGCCAGCGTGAGCACGAGCGGCGTCGAGCGCGAGCCCGGCGAGGTGCACGCGCCGGCCAGCCCGCAGCGCGCCAGCTCGTCGACGAACGCGCGCAGCAGCAGGTAGGTGTCGATGGTCTCGGTCAAGATGGCAGGCGTGCCCACCACCGTCGTCCTGCTGCACGGCTTCGCCGGAACGCGGCGCGCCTGGGATCCGGTGGTCGAGCGCCTGGATCCCGAACGCTATACGCCGCTGGCGCCCGACCTGCGCGGCCACGGCGATGCGCGCGACGCGCGGCCGGTGAGCTTCGAGGCGTGCGTGGCGGACGTCCTCGCCGCGGCGCCCGAGCGCTTCGTCCTGTGCGGCTACTCGATGGGCGGGCGGATCGCCCAGCACGTCGCGCTGGCGGCGCCCGAGCGCGTCGAGCGCCTCGTGCTCGTCGCCACCACGGCCGGCATCGCCGACGAGGCGCAGCGCGCGGCGCGCCGCGCCGACGACGAGCGCCTGGCCGCCTTCGCCGACGAGCGCGACCATCGAGCAGTTCGCCGACCGCTGGAGCGCGCAGCCGCTCTTCGCCGGCACGCCGCCCGCGGCCGCGCGCATCTGGCGCGAGGACCTCGTGCGCAACGACCCGCGCGCGCTGGCCGCCGTCCTGCGCGGGATGGGCACCGGCGCGATGGCGCCGCTGTGGGAGCGCCTGCCGGCCCTGACGATGCCGGCGACGATCCTCGCCGGGGCCGACGACCCGAAGTTCGTCGCGCTCGGCGAGCGCCTGGCGGCGGCGCTGCCCAACGGCGAGCTCGTGGTCGTCGAGGGCGCCGGCCACGGCCTCCCGCGCGAGGCGCCGGAGGCGGTTGTCGCGGCGCTCGGCTAGACCCCGAGCCCGGGCTGGGCGGGTACCGCGATGGCGCCGTCCTCGACCGGCAGCACCGTGAGCTCGTCGGCGAACAGCTCGAGCGTCCCCAGCCCGCAGGCCGCGGTCGTCTTGAGCGCGGCGGCGCAGTGGACGGCGGCCGCGATCCCCAGGGGCCCGTCGAAGGTCGACGCGAGGTAGACGTCGGCGCCCGACGCGCGGACGAGCGCGGCCTGGGCCAGCAGGCGCGAGATCCCGCCGCAGCGCGAGACCTTCAGGCACACCGCGTCGGCCACCTTGGCGGTCAGCGAGCCCGGCTGGCCGGCGGTCTCGTCCATCGCCACGCGCACCGCGACGCGGTCGCGCACCTGGCGCATCGCGTGGACGCCGTGCACGGGCTCCTCGACCAGCTCGAGCCCGGCCGGGGCGAGCGCGTTGATCGACGCGACCGCCTCGTCGACCTCCCAGGCGCCGTTGGCGTCCAGGCGCAGCTCCATCTGCGAGCCGGCGGCGGCGCGCACGGCGGCCACCCGGCCGGCGTCGTCGCCGATGCCGACCTTGACCTTGACGCACGAGTAGCCCGCGCTGGCGGCGGCGGCCGCCTGCTCGGCGGCGTGCGCGCGATCCTGGGCCGGGATCGTCGCGTTGACGCGCACCTCGGTGGCCGGGTCGTCGGAGATCAGCTCGCTGATCGGCTTGCCCTCGCGGTTGCCGGCGAGGTCCCACAGCGCGAGGTCGACCGCGGCGAGCGCCTGAGGGACGTCGGCCACGATCCGGCAGCGCTCGAGCAGATCGGCGGCCGGATTGCCGTCGCCGTCGCGCAGGATCGCCTCGTAGGCCTCGAAGGCGTCGCGCACCTTGGCCTGGGAGACGCCGTCGTAGGCCTCGAGCGCCGCCGCCTCGCCCCAGCCGACGGCGCCGTCGGCGTCGCGCAGGCGCAGGAGCAGCAGCTCGCGCTTGCGCAGGACCCCGAAGGCGGTTCGCATCGGGTCGGCGAAGGTCAGCGTGACGGTGGCGACGCGGACGTCCATCAGCTCAACAGCAGCCCCGCCGACAGCAGCACGCAGAACGCGAGCTGGAGCATCCCGGTGCGCGCCAGCGCGAGGTTGAGGGTCGGTCCGTCGGCGTGGCGGCGGACGATGCGCACGAGCGAGACGGCCACCGGCAGGAGCACCAGGGGCAGGAGCAGCCATGCCGACAGCGACCCCGCCACCCAGGGCACCGGCGCGGTCAGGAAGGCGCCGTAGACCATGAGTCCGTACAGGGTACGCGCGCGCTCGCGCCCGAGTCGTACGGCCAGCGTGCGCTTGCCGGCGCGCCGGTCGGACTCGAGGTCGCGGACGTTGTTGACGACGAGGATCGGCGCTCGCGAGCAGCCCGACGGGGACCGCGAGCACGAAGGCCTCCCAGGTCACCTGCTCGGCCTGCACGTAGTAGGAGCCGGTCACCGCGACGATGCCGAAGAAGAGGAAGACGAAGACCTCGCCGAGGCCCTCGTAGCCGTACGGGCGCGGGCCGCCCGTGTAGAGCACGCCGGCCAGGATCGACGCGGCGCCGATGGCGAGCAGGATCGGGCCCGCCAGCCAGACGAGGTAGACGCCGCACAGGACGGCCAGCCCGAAGGAGACGTAGGTCGCCACCAGCACCTGGCGCGGGGGCACGAGCCCGCCGGCGGTGACGCGCACCGGTCCGAGGCGGTCCTCGGCGTCGGCGCCCCGCCGCGCGTCGGAGTAGTCGTTGGAGAGGTTGGTGCCGACCTGGATGAAGATCGCGCCGAGCAGCGCGGCGACGAAGCCGCCGACGCGCAGGTCGCGCTCGGTGGCCGACAGCGCGGTGCCGACGAGGACCGGCGCGACCGCCGCGGGCAGCGTGCGCAGCCGCGCGGCCATGATCCATATGCGCACGCTCGACACTAGATGGTCGGTTGCGGCGGGGGTCGTGGAATCGGCCATCAGGGACGCCGGGGGAACTTCGAGAAGTCGGGCGCGCGCTTGGCCTTGTAGGCCTCGCGGCCCTCGCGCGCCTCGTCGGAGGCATAGAAGAGGAGGTTGGCGTCGTGGGCGAGCTGCTGAACGCCGGCGTAGCCGTCCTCGTGGGCGTGGAAGCTCGCCTTGACCAGGCGCAGGGCGAAGGGGGAGAGGGCGAGCATCTCGCGGCACCAGCCGACCGTCTCCTCCTCGAGGCGATCGAGCGGCACGACGGTGTTCACGAGCCCCATGTCGAGCGCCTGCTCGGCGTCGTACTGGCGGCACAGCAGCCAGATCTCCTTCGCCTTCTTCGTGCCCACCAGGTCGCGCAGCAGCGACGCGCCGAAGCCGCCGTCCCACGAGCCCACCCGCGGCCCCGTCTGCCCGAAGCGCGCGTTGTCGGCCGCGATGGTCAGGTCGCACACGAGGTGAAGCACGTGCCCGCCGCCGACCGCGTAGCCGGCCACCATGGCCACCACCGGCTTGGGCAGGCGGCGGATCTGGACGTGCAGGTCGGTGATGTGGAAGCGCCCGACGCCGCTGCCGCGGCTCGGTCTCGTAGCCCTGGTCGCCCCGCACGCGCTGGTCGCCGCCCGAGCAGAAGGCGAGCGGGCCCTCGCCGGTGAGGATGACCACGCCGACCGAGGTGTCCTCGCGCGCGCGCTCGAAGGCGCGGGACAGCTCGACCACCGTCTGGGGGCGGAACGCGTTGCGGACCTCGGGGCGGTCGATGGTGATCTTGGCGATCCCGTCGCCGCTGAGCTCGTAGCGGATGTCCTCGTACTCGGCGCCGGGCGCCCACGTCACTGGCATGGCCCGGCAGGCTACTCACGGGCGCCTTCGCTCAGCCTGCCGGCCCCCAGACCTCGTCCGCGGTGCGCGCCACCACCTCGAGCTTGCGCCACTGGTCGTCGGCCGAGAGCTCGTTGCCGTCCGACACCGAGGCGAAGCCGCACTGCGGGCTGATGGCCAGCTGGCCGACGTCGACGTGGCGCGCCGCCTGCTCGATCTCGCGCACGAGCTGCTCGCGCGTCTCGACCGGCGGATGCTTGCTCGACACGATGCCGAGCGCGACGATCGGCCCGGGCGGCAGGTGGCGCAGGGCCGAGTAGTCGCCCGCGCGCTCGGGTTCGTCCCACTCGACGAGGAAGACGTCGTAGGGCAGCTCCTGGAAGATCCGGTCGGCCACGGGCTCCAGCGAGCCCTGGTAGATCCACATCGAGCGGTAGTTGCCGCGGCAGATGTGCAGGCCGAAGGTCACGTCGGCGGGAAAGCCCTCGATCACGCGGCGGTCGAGCTCGAGCGCCTTGTCGAGGAAGTCGGACGGGTCGATGCCCTGGCGGCGGATCGCGTACTCGCGCGCGCCGCGCGTCGACGAGCTGGACGTAGTTGGGGAAGTCGAGCTGCACGTAGCGCGCGCCGGCGCCGATCGCCTCGGCGATGAGCTCGCGCTGGATGGCCAGCGTGTCCTCGAGCAGCTCGTCGTGGGAGTCGTAGAAGCGATCGGTGACGCCCTTCTCGTAGAAGGCGGCGGGCAGGAACCACGAGGCGGCGGGCAGCGTGACCTTGAACGGGTGCTCGGTGATCGAGCGCAGCCGATCGGTGTCGCGCACCAGCGGGTTGTCGACCTTGCGCAGGCGCCCGCAGATGCGCGGCACGCCGTTGTAGAGCACCTTCTCGCCGGCGGCGTTGCGGAAGCGCACGGGCACGGGGCTGGGCTCGATGCCCTCGATGGCGTCGTAGAAGGAGTGGGTGAAGGCGTCGCGCCCGAACTCGCCGTCGGTGACGACGTCGAGGCCGAGGTCGACCTGGCGCTGCACCGCGGCGCGCACCTCCGCGTCGACGATCTCCCCGAGCGCCCCGTCGCCGGCGGCGCGGGCCTCGAGCAGGCGCGGTGGGCGCAGGAGGCTTCCGACGACCTCGGCGCGGGCGGGGCGGCGCGGCGCGCTCATGCGCCGATCATCTCAGGAAGCCTGATAGTTCGGCAACGGAAACCTGATACTTCGGCGCCGGGTGCGCGCGTGACTTCCCGCTACCGTGCCATCCGTGCTCGTCGATGCCTGGCTGCCGCGGGCGGCGGAGCGCCATCCCGACCGCCCGGCCGTGAACGCGTTGACCTACGCCGAGCTGCTCGGCGAGGTCGACGCGACGGCGCGGCGCCTCGCCGGCCGCGGCGTGCGCGCCGGCGACCGCGTCGGGATCGCGCTGGCGCCGGGCGAGGCCTTCTGCATCGCGCTGCACGCGGTCCTGCGCCTGGGCGCGATCGCCGTGCCCGTCGACCTGCGCCTGAGTGCGCGCGAGCGCGAGCGGGTCGTAGAGGGCACGGTCGAGGTGATCGACGGTGCCGTCATCGGCACGCCGGCCTCCGAGGCGCGCCTGCGCCAGCGCCACGACCTCGACGCCCCCGCCATCGTGGTGCACACGTCGGGCACGAGCGGGACGCCCAAGGCGGTCGAGCTGACCTACGGCAACTGGCTGTGGAGCGCGCTGGGCTCGGCCGTCGCGCTGGGCCTGCACCCGGCCGAGCGCTGGCTGTGCGCGCTGCCGCTCTCGCACGTCGGCGGCCTGTCGATCGTCATGCGCTCGGCCATCTACGCGACGACGGCGATCGTCCACGAGCGCTTCGACACCGACCGCGTCCTCGAAGCGCTGGTGCAGGAGGATGGGCCCACGATCGTCTCGCTCGTCCCCACCACGCTGCAGCGCCTGCTCGACGCCGGGCTGCGCGAGCCGCCCGCGCTGCGCTGGGCGCTGCTCGGCGGCGCGCCGGCGACGACCGCGCTCCAGGGACGCGCAGCCGCGGCCGGCGTGCCGGTGGCGACGACCTACGGGCTGACCGAGGCGTGCTCGCAGGTCACCACGCTCGGCGCGCCGCTGTTCTGCACGCGCGTGCGCATGGCCGGCGACGGCGAGATCCTCGTCAGCGGGCCGACGGTGGCGGGGTGGGCGGGATCGGATCGGCCCGTGCTCGCCACCGGCGACCTGGGCGAGTGGCGGCCCGACGGCGCGCTGGCCGTCGCCGGGCGCAAGGCCGACACGATCGTCTCGGGCGGCGAGAACGTGGCCCCGGCCGAGGTCGAAGCGGTCCTCGAGGCGCACCCCGACGTCGTCGAGGCGGCCGTCCACGGCCGCGCGGACCCGGAGTGGGGCGAGGCGGTCGTGGCGACCGTCGTCGCCGACCCCGACGTCGAGGCCGAGGAGCTGCGCGCGTGGTGCGCGGAGCGCCTGGCGAGGTTCAAGGTGCCCAAGGACATCGCCTTCACGGTGGCGCTGCCGCGCACGCCGTCGGGCAAGGTCGCGCGAAAGGACCTGCAATGAGCGACGAGCGCGATGAGCTGATCGCCCGCTGGGACACCATGGCCGCCGGCTGGAAGGCCACGCGGGCCAACTTCCAGGGCGCGATGGAGCCGGTCTCGCAGTGGCTGGTGGAGGCGATCCACCCGCAGCCGGGGCACAGCGTGCTCGAGCTGGCGGCGGGCCTCGGCGACACCGGCCTGCTGGCCGCGCAGCTCGTCGCGCCCGGCGGGAGCGTGCTCATCACCGACGGCTCGGACAACATGGTCGCGGCGGCGCGCGAGCACGCCGAGGAGGTCGGGGCGACGAACGTCGAACTACGGAGCATGCAGGCCGAGTGGATCGACCTCCCGACGGCGTCCGTCGACGGCGTCATCTGCCGCTTCGGCTACATGCTGCTGCTCGACCCCGAGGCCGCGCTGCGCGAGACGCGGCGCGTGCTCAAGCCGGGCGGGCGCGTGGCGCTGGCCGTGTGGGACGACCTCGAGCGCAACCCGTGGATGAAGGTCCTGCGCGAGGCGCTGGTGGCGCGGGGGCTCGCGCCCGTCGCGGTGCCCGCCGGCCCGGGACCGTTCTCGCTGGGCTCGGAGGAGGCGGTCGCCGAGCTGCTCGCGACGGCCGGCTTCGAGGACGTCGAGGTCTCGCCGATGGACCTCGTCATGGGCGCCACGAGCCTCGATGCCTGGTGGGATCAGGTCATGCAGACCTCGATCACGACCGCCGAGGTCGTGCGCGGCCTGGCACCCGCGGAGCACTACCAATTGCGTGATCTCGTCGATGCGGGGTACTCCCCCTACGTGCGCGACGACGGATCGCTCCAAGCGCCCGCGCGGGCGCTGGTCGCGGCGGCAGCCGCGTAGAGGACCCTGCCCGTGCGCACCATCGCTCGCAAGGCCTTCGCCTTCTACTGGGGTCAGGGCATCGCCGACGACGTCCCGGCCCTGACCTACTACCTCGTGCTCTCGCTCGCCCCGGTGGCGCTGGGGCTCGCGGCGCTCGAGGCGCTGCTGCTCTCCAACACCGAGGCCGCGATCAACGTCGCCGACGGCCTCAACCGCTTCCTGCCCGACGCCGCGCACTCGGACATCCGCCACCTCGTGCTCGGCACGCGCGACAACTCGCCGCTGCTGCTCGCCCTCGCGCTGGCCACGATGCTGTGGACGACGTCGGGCGCGATCGGCGTCATCGAGCGCTGCGAGTCGCGCATCCTCGAGTGCGACCGCCACGACATCGTCACCGGGCGCCTGCGCAACATGGCGCTCGGCGCCGGCATCACGATCATGATCCTCGCCGCCAGCGCCGGCGCGCCGGTCATCGGCGACGTCGCGGACGCTCTCGGCATCCGCCGCACGCTGCCGGGGACGCTGCTCGTCGTCGTCAACACGATCGGCTCGATCATCGTCTTCGGCATGCTCTACCACTGGGCGCCGCGCGCGCGACCCAACTGGCGCGCGTGCCTGCTGGGCGCCGTGCCGGCCGGGATCGCCATCCAGGCCGTGCCCTCGATCGTGGGCCTCTACTTCGGCGCGGGCGCCGGCTTCGCGGCCGTGCGGCTCTTCCTGCTGCTCGCGGTGATGATCGCCGGGCTCTACATCATCGCCCTCGTCACGCTGGTGGGGGCCGGGATCGCCGTCACGTACGAGCTGCGCCGCCGGGATAGGATCCGCCGCCCATGTACTACGACGACGACGCAGACCTCACCCTCCTCGACGGCAAGACCGTTGCCATCATCGGCTTCGGCTCCCAGGGTCACGCCCACGCCCTGAACCTCAAGGACTCGGGCGTCGACGTGGTCGTCGGCCTGCGCGAGGGGTCCTCCAGCGCCGACCAGGCGCGCGAGGGCGGCCTCGAGGTGGTCTCCGTGGCCGACGCCGCCTCGCGCGGCGACATCGTGATGGTGCTCGTGCCCGACGAGCTGCACCACGACGTCTACGAGAACGAGATCCGCGACGGGATCGCCGAGGGCAACACCCTGCTCTTCGGGCACGGCTTCTCGATCCACTACGGCGAGGTCGAGCCGCCGCCCGGCGTCGACGTCGGGCTCGTGGCGCCCAAGGGCCCGGGCCACCTGGTGCGCCGCCAGTACCTGGAGGGCAGCGGGGTGCCGTGCCTCGTCGCCGTGGCGCAGGACGCCAGCGACAGCGCGCTGGCCCTCACGCTCGCCTACGCCAAGGCCATCGGCGGCACGCGCGGCGGCGTCATCGAGACGACCTTCAAGGACGAGACCGAGACCGACCTCTTCGGCGAGCAGGCGGTCCTGTGCGGCGGCGCGTCGGAGCTGGTGCAGGCCGGCTTCGAGACCCTGGTCGAGGCGGGCTACGACCCGCAGATGGCGTACTTCGAGTGCCTGCACGAGCTCAAGCTCATCGTCGACCTCATGTACGAGAAGGGTCTTCAGGGCATGCGCTACTCGATCTCCAACACGGCCGAGTACGGCGACTACACGCGCGGCAAGCGCGTCATCACCGACGAGACGCGCGCGAAGATGCGCGAGATCCTCGCCGAGATCCAGTCGGGCGACTTCGCCCGCGAGTGGATCGCCGAGAACCGCGCGGGCCAGGAGAACTTCAAGCGCATGCGCGCCGAGCAGGCCGGCACCCAGGTCGAGTCCGTGGGCGAGGAGCTGCGCTCGCACATGGACTGGATCAAGCCGAGCTTCTGATTCCTCACTCGTTCGTTACGCAATCACCTACTTGGTGATTCAGCTCAACCGCAGCACCAGCCCTGCACGGTCGGCGGGGCTCCGAAGCGCCGCGAGATGGCGCCGATGGCGGTGATGGGGCCGTGCGCGGCGGTGGGGGAGAGCAGGAGCCATTGGTCGGCGTCGGCCCAGCGGACGAGCAGGCGCCGGCCGTCGGGCGACCAGGCGAGCGAGCGCAGCGTGCCGGTCGTCGTGAACACCGGGCGGTGGGGCACGAGCGGCGCGGGCGTGACGTAGACGCTGGTGGCCGCGGCTCCGCGCAGCGCCAGCGCGATCCGGTTGCCGCGCGGCGCCCACGCCGCGGCGCCGACCCGGGTGCCGCGGGGCAGGCGCACCCGCCAGGAGCGCTTGCCCGTCACGTCGAGGACGACGACGCGCCGGGCTCCACGCGCCAGGAGGCGGTGCCCGTCGGCCGACCACGCCAGCGCCGTCACCGCGCCGACGCTGCCGAGCGAGCGCCACACCAGCGCCCCGGTGTCGACGTCGCGGACCTCGATGCGCCCGCTCGCGCCGACCCACGCCAGCGTGTGCGGCGCGCCGGGGCGCCACGCCGGCGCCACCGCCCGCACGGGCTGGGCGAGGACGCGCGGGCCCGTCCCATCGCCGGCCACCACGGCGAGCACGTCGTCGCGGCGATACGCGATCCGGTAGCCGTCGGGCGACCACGTCGCGTCGCGCACCGTCCCGCGCGCGGCGATCGTCCACGCCACGCGCCCGTTCGGCGCCACCGCGCTCAGCTCGCGACCGCGCCAGGCGGCCACGTAGAGCCCGCGCGGCGACCACGTCGCCGCCGTCCACGGCCCGAGCCGCAGCCGCGTCCCGTCCCCGCGCACGATCCACGTCCCCTGCGACGAGGAGACGAGCATCCGCCCGGGAGGCAGCCCGCCGAGCGATGACCGAACGCGCGGGGTGCTCGGAACGCCATCACCGAGGGCATGGCGCACCCACCGCGGGGGCTCTGCCGCAACCGCGACCGCCGCGGCGACCAGGACGGCAGCCAGCGCCAGGGCGATCACCCTCCCTCGCCGCCCGATCCGCGCCGCGCGGGGGCGCGAGCGATGGGCGTCAGCCACCACCGCCCACGCCCGAGCCTCCGCGCCCGACGAGTCGGGGAGCGGCGCGCTCTCGAGGCGATCGCGCAGCGAGCTCACCGCTCCACCACGTCCTGCAACCCGTCGAGCCCCCGGCGCAGCCGCGAGTTGACCGTCCCGCGCGGCAGTCCGAGCGCCGAGGCGATCTCGCCCGGCGTGAAGCCGAGCAGGTGGCGCATGACGATGACCGCGCGCTGGTCGGGCGGCAGCGCGGACAGGGCGCCAAGGACGTCGTCGCCCGGCGCCTCGGCGCGATCGAACGCCGCCGGCTCGACGCCCGCGTCGGCCACCTCGCGCCGCAGCTCGCGCGCGCGGGCGTAGTCGATGGCGCGGTTGACGACGATGCGATGAAGCCACGGGCCGAACGGCCGGCGGCGGTCGAAGCGGTCGAGCGCGCGCACGGCGGCCAGGAAGGCCTCCTGGGCGACGTCCTCGGCAGCGGTCGCGTCGTGCAGCACGAGCCACGCCGCCCGATGAGCGCGCGGCCAGTGGCGGCGGAAGAGCTCGGCGAAGGCCTCGCTCGAGCCGCGCTGCGCGGCCCGCACGAGCGACGCCTCGGACGCGCGCGCCCATCCCCGGCGCGGGGCGCCGGCCCGCAGCGTCAGGGCGACCGTCGACACGCCCGCGATCGTCGCACGCACCACACCCCCGTTACGAGCGCGGCGCGGTGAGAAGTCCCTGCCATCATGCCCGCGGTGCAGTCCGAGTTCCTGCCACCGGATCCGTACGCCGAGGCGCCGCCGGCGCCGCAGCCCGCCTCGCGCGCCGTCTTCCTGCCGCCCGACGCGGGCGGCGCGGGCACGGCGAAGCCCCAGAACAACAAGGCCGTCTGGGCGCTGATCTTCGGCTCGGGCAGCCTCGGCCTGCTCGTCTTCAGCGCGGGCCTGCTCTTCTTCCTGACCCTTCCCGCCTCGATCGCCGGCTGGGTCCTCGGCAGCCGGGCCAAGCGCGCGCCCAACGGCGGCGAGCAGGCCAACGTCGCGGTCATCATCGCCATCGTCGGCCTGATCCTCAGCGTGATCGCCGCCGGGATCTGGATCGCGCTCTTCGCCACGGGCGAGTACTCGACGAGCACCGAGGTCGACCACGGCAGCGACGGCGGCGTGCACTTCGACGTCATCCGCCTGGTCCTGGCGGGCTCCTAGCCCCGCCCGGAGCGCGGCCCGGCGCGTTCGCTACGGTGCATCGCCCGTGAACGCCACCACCACTGCACTCCAGATCCCCGCCGCCATCAAGCCCGCCGACGGGCGCTTCGGCTGCGGGCCGTCGAAGGTCCGCCCCGAGCAGCTCGCCCACCTCGCCGGCGCGGGCTCGGCCCTGATGGGCACCTCGCACCGCCAGGCGCCGGTCAAGCAGCTCGTCGGCCGCGTGCGCGCCGGCCTGACCGAGCTCTTCGCGCTGCCCGACGGCTACGAGGTCGTCCTCGGCAACGGCGGCACCACCGCCTTCTGGGACGCCGCCGCCGCCGGGCTCGTGCGCGAGCGCGCGCTGCACCTGACCTTCGGCGAGTTCTCCCAGAAGTTCGCGACGGTCACGAAGGGCGCGCCGTTCCTGGCCGACCCGATCGTCGTCAGCGCCGAGCCGGGCGACGCGCCCGAGCCCACGAGCGACCCGAGCGCCGACGCGGTCGCCTGGGCGCACAACGAGACCTCGACGGGCGCGATGGTGCCCGTGCGGCGGCCGGAGGGCGACGCGCTCGTGCTCATCGACGCGACGTCGGGCGCCGGCGGGCTGCCGGTCGACGTCGCGCAGGCCGACGCCTACTACTTCGCGCCGCAGAAGTCCTTCGCCTCCGACGGCGGGCTGTGGCTGGCCCTGCTCAGCCCCGCGGCCATCGAGCGCGTCGGCGAGCTGGCGGCCACCGACCGCTGGATCCCCGAGTCGCTCTCGCTGGCCACCGCGCTGGACAACTCGCGCAAGGACCAGACCTACAACACGCCCGCGGTGGCGACGCTCTTCCTGCTCGCCGACCAGCTCGACTGGATGCTCGGCCTCGGCGGCCTGGACGGCTGCGTGCAGCGCACGCGCGCGAACTCGGGCCACCTCTACGGCTGGGCCCAGGGCAGCGACTTCGCCACGCCGTTCGTCAGCGACCCGGCCAAGCGCTCGCTCGTGGTGGGCACCATCGACTTCGCCGACGAGGTCGACGCCGCCGCGGTGGCCGCCACGCTGCGCGCCAACGGGATCGTCGACACCGAGCCCTACCGCAAGCTCGGGCGCAACCAGCTGCGCATCGGGCTCTTCCCGGCGATCGACCTGGCCGACGTGCAGGCGCTCACCGCCTGCATCGACTGGGTCGTCGACCGGCTGGGGGACTGATGCGCGTCCTCGTCGCCGAGAAGATCGGCGCCTCCGGCGTGGCGCTGCTGCGCGAGCACTTCGACGTCGACGAGGGCGATCACCTCGACCGCATCGAGGAGTACGACGGGATCCTCATCCGCTCGGCGACGAAGGTCACGGCCGACGTCATCGACCGCGCGACGCGCCTGAAGGCCATCGGCCGCGCCGGGGTGGGCGTCGACAACGTCGACGTCCCCGCCGCGACCAAGCGCGGCATCGTCGTGGCCAACGCGCCGCAGTCCAACGTCGTCACCGCCGCCGAGCACACGATGGCGCTGCTGCTCGCGCTGGCCCGCAACGTGCCCCAGGCGCACGCGCAGCCTCATCGCCGGCAGGTGGGAGCGCTCGCAGTTCTCGGGCGTCGAGCTGCTCGACAAGACGCTCGGGATCCTCGGCTTCGGGCGCATCGGCCAGCTCGTGGCCCATCGCGCCCAGGGCTTCGGGATGCGCGTCATCGCCTTCGACCCTTCGTCGGCGCCGAGCGCTACCGCGACCTCGGCGTCGAGAAGGCCGAGTCCTCCGACGACGTCTACGCGCAGGCCGACTTCCTGACCCTGCACCTCCCGAAGACGCCGGAGACCGAGGGCTGGCTCGACGCCGAGGCGCTGGCCAAGTGCAAGGACGGCGTGCGCGTGCTGAACGTCGCCCGCGGCCCGCTGATCGTCGACGAGGACCTCGAGGCCGCCCTGGACTCGGGCAAGGTCGGCGGCGCGGCGCTCGACGTCTTCCGCACCGAGCCGATCACCGAGCACCCGCTCTTCGGGCGCCCCAACGTCATCGTCACGCCGCACCTCGGCGCCTCGACCGCCGAGGCCACCGATCGCGCGGGCTTCCAGGCCGCCGAGCAGGTCGTCGCGGCGCTCACCGGCGGCGTGGTCTCGAGCGCGGTCAACGTCCCCGCCGTCGCGGCCGAGGACATGGAGGTGCTGGGCCCCTTCCTGCCGCTCTCGCGCCAGCTCGGGCGGCTGGCCATGGCGCTGGGCGAGGGGTCGAGCGTCGATCGCGTCGACGTCGAGCTGCTCGGGCGCATCGCCGAGCGCGACACCCGCCCGCTCGCGGTCGAGGTCCTGCTCGGCGTGCTCACCGGCCACACCGAGGAGGACGTCAACGCGGTCAACGCGCCCGCCCTGGCCGAGGAGCGCGGGATCGTGCTGACCGAGACGCGCGGCACCCAGGCGCGCGACTTCGCCGACCTCGTGCGCGTGAGCCTGGTCAGCGGCGACCAGCGCGTGCGCGTGGTGGGCACGACGCTCGGCCGCCGCCACCGCCCGCATCTGCTCGAGGCCTGGGGGCACCGCTTCAACCTCCAGCTCGAGGACCACATCGCGCTGTTCCGCTACCGCGACGTGCCCGGGATGATCGGGCGCGTGGGGACGTGCTTCGGCGAGAACGGCATCAACATCTCCTCCGCGGCCGTGGGCCACGTGCCCGAGGACGGCGACGAGGACCTCGCGGTCATGATCGTCACCACCGACGAGGCGGTCCCCGACAGGGTCGTCGAGCAGATCGTCGGCCTCGACGGGTTCGTCGCCGGCCGCGCGGTCGCGCTGGGCTAGCAGCCGGCCGCCGCGCCTGGTTCACTGCCGCAGCACGCGGGTAAGCACGCCGCCAAGAGGAGACAAGGGAGAGGGGACTGGATATGGCCGAGATCGAGTTCGACGACGTCGTCAAGCGCTACCCGGACGGCTTCGAAGCCGTCAAGCACATGAACCTGGAGATCACGGACGGCGAGCTGCTCGTGCTCGTCGGGCCTTCGGGGTGCGGGAAGTCGACGGCGCTGCGCATGATCGCCGGGCTCGAGGACATCTCGGAGGGCGACCTGAAGATCGGCGGGGAGGTCGTCAACGACCTGGCCCCCAAGGATCGCGACATCGCGATGGTCTTCCAGAACTACGCCCTGTACCCGCACATGAGCGTGCGCGACAACATGGGCTTCGCGCTGAAGCTGCGCAAGGAGAAGCCCGAGGAGATCAACCGGCGCGTGACCGAGGCCGCGAAGACCCTCGACCTCGAGGCGCATCTCGACCGCAAGCCGGCCAACCTCTCCGGCGGCCAGCGCCAGCGCGTGGCCATGGGCCGCGCGATCGTGCGCGAGCCGAAGGCCTTCCTCATGGACGAGCCACTCTCCAACCTCGACGCCAAGCTGCGCGTCGAGATGCGCGCCGCGGTCTCACGCCTGCAGCAGCGCCTCGAGACGACCACGGTCTACGTGACCCACGACCAGACCGAGGCCATGACGCTCGGCCACCGCGTCGCCGTCATGCGCGCCGGCATCCTGCAGCAGGTCGCCGCGCCGAAGGAGCTCTACGAGAACCCGCGCAACCTGTTCGTCGCGGGGTTCATCGGCTCGCCGGCCATGAACTTCTTCTCCGGCCACATGGACGGCCAGACGATCAAGACGCCGATGGGTGCGATCCCGCTCGACGACGAGCTGCGTCGGCGCCTGGAGCGTCACGGATCGGGCGCGAAGGCGGTCATCGTCGGCATCCGCCCGGAGGACTTCGAGGACGCGCAGTTCGCCCCCGAGGGCCATGTCGGCTGGGAGTTCGAAGCGCCGATCGAGCTCACCGAGTCGATGGGGTCGGAGATCTACGCGCACTTCGACTTCGAGGGCGGCGAGGACATCGACGCCGAGGAGCTGCGCGAGCTTCAGGAGGACGCCGGGACCTCCGACGTGCCCGGCAGCGCCAGCGGCCATGCGGTGGCGCGCGTCGACGCCAACAGCACCGTAAGGCGGGACAGCGCAGCAAGCTGTGGCTGAACGTTCAGAAGCTGCACATCTTCGATCCCTCCGACGGCGCCTCGATGACGCGCGCGCCCGACACCTCCGCCGACGCCACCCACACCCCGGCGTAGCCGGGGCGGCGGTCAGGGACGGGCAGCGGGCAGCGTCAGCGTCGCGCGGGCGCCGCCCGCGGGGTCGTTGGCGGCCTCGATGTCGCCTCCGTGCGCGCGCGCCAGCCGGCGGGCGATCGCGAGGCCGAGGCCGGTGCCGCCGGTCGCCGGAGCCCGCGCGCGGTCGGAGCGGAAGAGGGGCTCGAAGACGTGGTCGAGGTCGTCGGGCGCGAACCCCGGTCCGTCGTCGACGACCTCGAGGCGCACGGCGCCGTTCTCGCGCTGGGCGCCGAGGACGACCCGGCCGCGGCCGTGGCGGATGGCGTTGTCCAGGAGGTTGGTCAGCACGCGCAGCAGCGCGTCGGCGTCGCCGCGCACGGCGAGCCCGCTCTCCATGCCGTGGACCAGAAGCACGCACCCGCGCGCCGCCGCGATCGGCTCGGCGTCCTCGGCCGCGCGGCGGGCGAGCGCTCCGACGTCGACCTCCTCGAAGGCGATGGCGTCGCGCGCGTACTCCAGCCGGCTGAAGGTGAACAGGTCGCTGACGAGCCGATCGAGGTGCGCGGCCTTGGCCTGGGCGCGGTCGAGGTAGCGCGCGTCGCCGACGCCGCGCTCGAGCGCCTCGAGCGAGCCGCGCAACGTGAACAGCGGCGTGCGCAGGTCGTGGGCGATGGCCGTGACCATGAAGCGGCGCTCATGCTCGGCGGCGGTCGAGGTGCGCAGCGCGTCGCTCAACCCGCGTGCCATGCCGTGCAGCGCGTCGCCGACCTGCGCCACCTCGCGGGCGCGGGTGGGCAGCGGCTCGACGTCGAGCTCGCCGCCCGCGATGCGCTCCGCGTCGGCGGCCAGCCGCGCCAGCGGTTGCAGCACCCAGCGCCGCAAGAGCACGACGATGACGACGAGCGCGGCCCCGAGCGCGGCGAGGCCGGCGCCGAGGGTGATGGCCCAGCGCGTGGCCGGGCTCTCGCGCGGCACCCACAGCAGCCCTCCGACCGTCGCCGTGGCGACCGGGATCTGGCGGTAGCGGTCGAGCCGCGGCTTGGGGTCGCCCTGCGCGAACGCCGCGGTCAGCAGCTCCGGCTTGTCGGCCAGGGCCATCTTGGCCGCCATGGCGTCGGCGACCTTGGGCTCGGTGACGTCGGCGATCTTGGTCTCGGCGGCCGTCGGGCCGAGCTGGGCCTCGACTCCGAGCGCCGCCAGGCTGCGCAGGACCGCGTCGCGGTGGGCGGGGGTGTCCAGCTGGGCGGTGCGCAGCACCGCGACCGCCTGGTCGCGACGGTGGGCCTCGCGCCCCGCCTGCCACCGGCCGGCCGCCCCCCAGGCGGCCAGGCCCGCGAGCGCGGGGACCGCCATCGCGAGGGCGAGCGCGAAGGCGAGCCAGACGTGGAGCGAGAGCGGGCGGCGCATCAGGCGGCCGGTGGGTCGAAGCGGTAGCCGACGCCCCACACGGTCACCAGCAGCTGCGGGTGGCGGGGATCGGCCTCGAGCTTGTCGCGCAGCTTGCGCACGTACACCGACACGGCGCTGCGGTCGCCCCACGAGCCCCACACGCGCTCGAAGATCTGCTCGCGGCTGAGCACCTGACGCGGATGGGTCACGAACAGCGTCAGCAGCTCGAACTCGCGCGCCGTGAGCGCAACGGGGCGCCCGTCCGCGAGGATCTCGTGGGCCGCCAGGTCGATCTCGAGGCGACCGTAGCGGCGCCGGCTCGTGGAGCGCCCGTTGGCGCTGCGGCGTAGCACCGCCTTCACGCGCGCCACCACCTCGGCCGGCGTGGCCGACTTGACGATGTAGTCGTCGGCGCCCAGGGCCAGGCCACGCAGCTTGTCGTCGTCCTCGCCGCGGGCGCTGAGGAACAGCAGCGGCACGTCCGAGCGCTCACGGATGCGCCGGCACACGTCGAAGCCCGAGGCGCCGGGCAGCATCACGTCGAGCAGGACGCAGTCGACGTCGTGGCGCCGGAGAGCGGCGATCGCGCCGCGCGCGTCGTCGGCGGCCACCACGCCGAAGCCTTCGACCGCCAGGAAGTCGGTGAGCAACCCGACGATCTCGGGCTCGTCCTCGATGAGCAGGACGGTCGCGGCGCTCACGTGCGCCAGTGTCGCGCAGCGATCGCTCGCGCGCGGCGGTTTTCCTCGGATCTTCATCGCCTCTTCGGAGCGCGATCACGCGCGGCTGGTGCACTCGGAGGTCCAGCGACCAAGGAGAGAGAGCATGAGCAGGTTCACCATGACCCTGGCCGTGGCCGCCGCGTCGGCGGTGGCGGCGATCGCAGCGGTCGCGCTGCCGGCCGTAGGGGCCGACTCGAAGACGCCGCGCCGGCAGGCGGAGCCGGGCGGCGCGGCATTCAGCGCGTTCGTCTCGTGCCTGCGCAGCCATGGGCTCGCCGACGCGCCGGCAGACCCGGTGGCCCTCAAGCTATGGCTGGCGGCGAAGGACGCCTCGGATCGTGACACCGTGAAGGCCGCCACGGCGGCGTGCGACGACAGGCTGCCGCGCAAGCACGCCGGCGTCGCGGAGGGGCCCGCCCCCGAGGACCTCATCGCCTGCGTCCGCGGCCACGGGATCGATGCGCCCACCGACCCGGACGCGTTCAAGCGCTGGCTCAAAGGCACCGCGGACTCGAGCGCCGTGGACGCCGCGCTGCGCGACTGCAAGATGAGCCTGGGCCCCGGACCGTCACAGGGCCCCGTGAAGCCTGGCGCATGCGGCGGCGACGTCGGGCCCGCGGACGGGGCCGCAACGCCGGACGCCGCGAAGCCGGACGCCGCGAAGCAGGGCGCCGCCGAGCCCGGCATCTGAGCGCCGCGCCGGCCCCGGCGAGGCCGCGCAGCTCGCCGGGGCCGAGGCGCTCGGTCAGCGCCCGCCTTCGTCCGCGCGCACGCGGGCGAGCACGTCCTCGCTCCACTCGTGCGTGCGCATCAGGCGATAGCGCTCCTTCGACACGCGTAGATAGGCGTCGGTCTCCGTGCCGTCGCCGAGCATCTCGGCCTCGCGGAGCATCTCGACGACGGGCTCGTACTCCTCGTCGAACCACAGCCGCGCGGCGGCGCCGCGGTCCAGGAACTCGGCCCGGTCCTGCATGAGACGGAAGGCCCACGCCTCGACGGCGCCGGCCAGCACGCCGTAGTCCCACGCGTCGGTCACGGCGATGCGCCCGCGCGCGCGGCTGGGCAGCGGGACGCGCTCGTAGAAGACGCGCTCGTGGCTCTTCTTGGGCAGGTCGTCGACGTGCAGCGTGCGGTCGGCCCCGACCCGCGTGCGGACCTCGACGACGTAGGCGTCGATGTCCGTGCGCCCCAGCGCGCGCGCCACCGACACGCGGTGGTGGCCGTCGCGCACGAAGTAGACCTCGCCGATCTGGAAGAGCGAGATCGGGGGCATCGGCTCGCCGCGGCGCACCGCGTTGGCGATGCGCTCCCAGCGCGCCCGCACGCGCGCGGTGGTGGGGCGGAACTGGCGGTCGAAGCCCTTCGCCCGGTCGACGGTGCCCAGGATCGCGTCCAGCGGCACGGTCTTCAGCCCGACGTAGGACTCCTCCAGGTAGCCCAGCGCGGCCACCACCTCGTCGTAGGGCAGGATGACGTCGACGTCGCCCGGCTCGCGGCCGACGCGCCGCGCCAGGCGCGACATGACCTGCCGGCGGCGCACGCGCAGGAAGTCGTCCTGCGCGTCGGCGGAGGGAAAGCCGGTGTCGAGGGGCGGCGACAAGGTCCACTCAAGGTACCTCGCTCGTCGGCGCTCGCACCACGCCAGGATGGACAACCCGACCCCGACCGGCGGTGGGTGGCGTGCGCCGCGGTGGAGCAACCTGTGCAGAACCTGCCACGCGGTGTCTGCCCAGCCCTATACGCTCGCGCCCGCAAGGACCGGGGGCCAGGGACAGCGAGGAGGACTCGAGGTGGAATCCGGATCGATGGCAGCGCCACCGGCGGTCGGGGCGGGCCTGGGCTCGGCGCCGGGAGACAAGGGACTCAAGACCGGCGCGCTCGGCTTCGTGTCGAACGTCGTCATCGGCGTGGCCTCGACGGCGCCCGGCTACAGCCTGGCCGCGTCGCTCGGGCTCGTCGTCGGCGTGGCCGGCATCGGCCTGCAGTCGCCGGCGATCCTGCTGGCCGCGTTCGTCCCGATGCTGCTCATCGCGGCGTCCTACTACTACATGAACCGCGCCGATCCGGATTGCGGCACGACCTTCTCGTGGGTCACCAAGGCGATGGGCCCGTACGCCGGCTGGATCGGCGGCTGGGCGATCATCGTCGCCGACATCATCGTCATGGCCAACCTGGCCCAGATCGCCGGCCTCTACACCTTCCGCCTCTTCGACTGGCAGAGCGCGGCCGACTCGACCGCGGCCGTCACGGTCGTGGGCATCGTGTGGATCGCGATCATGACCGCGATCTGCGTCTACGGCATCGAGCTGTCGGCGCGCACGCAGGTCGGCCTGCTCGGCGCCGAGCTGCTCACGCTGGGCATCTTCGCGGTCGTCGCGCTCGTCAAGGTCGCGGCCGGCACCGCCGGCCCCAACGCGGTCGACCCCAGCCTGTCGTGGCTCAACCCGTTCGCCGTGGACAGCTTCGACGCCTTCGTCAGCGGGGTCCTGCTCTCGGTCTTCATCTATTGGGGCTGGGACAGCACGGTCACCGTCAACGAGGAGAGCGAGAACTCCAACGAGACGCCCGGCCGCGCCGCCGTCGTCAGCACCTTCATCCTGCTGGCGACGTACGTGATCGTCGCCGTCGCGGCCCAGGCCTTCGACGGTCCCCAGGCGCTCATCGACAACTCCGACGACATCTTCAGCGAGCTCGGCTCGGCCGTCCTGGGCTCGCCGCTGGACAAGCTGCTGATCATCGCCGTGCTCACGTCGGCGGCCGCCTCGACCCAGACGACGATCCTGCCGACCGCGCGCACGTCGCTGTCGATGGCGCGGGCGAAGGCGATGCCCGAGTCGCTGGGGCGCATCCACCCGCGCTTCCTGACGCCGCACGTCTCGACCATCTGGATGGGCTCGCTGTCGATCATCTGGTACGTGGGGCTGACGATCGTCAGCGAGAACATCCTCTTCGACTCGATCGCCGCGCTCGGGCTGATGATCGCCTTCTACTACGGGCTCACCGGCTTCGCCTGCGTCATCTACTACCGCCGCGAGCTGCTCAACAGCGCCCGCAACTTCGTGATGATCGGCGTCCTGCCGTTCGTCGGCGGGCTGATGCTCTTCGCCATCCTCGCGAAGTCCTGCTACGACCTCAGCAAGCCGGAGAACTCCGAGTCGGGTGACTCGTGGCTGGGCATCGGGCCACCGCTGCTCATCGGGATCGCTTCGATGCTGCTGGGCGTCGTGCTCATGCTGTGGTGGAAGTGGGCCGGGCACCGCGAGTTCTTCCGGCGGCGCCCCGAGGTCGTCACCCCGGCCGAGCTCGCGGCCGGCCCCGCCACCGGACCGGAGGCCTGAGATGGCGACGCAGGTTGTGGGCTACGACGGCACCGACGGCGCGCGCGCCGCGCTCGACGCGGCGGTGGCGCTGGCAGGGGAGCTCCACGACACGCTCGTCGTGGTCTTCGCGCACACGGTCAGCCGGCTCGGCGGCGAGGTCCGCGACTACGAAGAGGCACTGCTCGAGCGCGGCCGCGGGGTGCTGGAGGAGGCACGCGGCATCGCTCGCGAGGGCGGGGTCGAGGTGGAGCTCGTCCTGCGCGAGCAGTCCTCGGCCGAGGCGCTCATCGAGGTGGCCGACGAGTACGACGCGCGGATGATCGTGGTCGGCTCCTACGGCGAGCGCCCGCTGAAGAGCGCGCTCGTCGGCTCGACGCCGACCCGGCTGGTGCACCTCTCCGAGCGCCCGGTCCTCGTCGTTCGCGCACCGGAATGACACGGGCCGCCGGCGCGGCGCCTTGCGCGCCGCGCCGGGGCTCGGCTACGCTCCCTGCTCGCATGACGTTCCAGCTCGCCCTCCGACTTCTCCTCCTCCCCCCTCGGGGGGAATAGCGCGTGGCGGCCGCGAAGCCGCAAACCGATCACGAGAAGCCGCAGGACGAAGCCATTTGAGAGGACGACATGCCACCTGAGAGCCCCGACCGAGTACTGATCTTCGACACGACGCTGCGCGACGGCGAGCAGTCGCCGGGCATCTCGCTCAACACGACCGAGAAGCTCGAGATCGCCCACCAGCTCGCGCGCCTGGGCGTCGACATCATCGAGGCGGGCTTCCCGATCGCCTCGCCCGGCGACTTCGAGGCCGTGCAGGCCATCGCGCGGGAGGTCCATGGACCCGTGGTGGCCGGGCTGGCGCGCGCCAACCCGGCCGACGTCGAGCGCGCCTGGGAGGCGGTGCGCGACGCCGAGCGCCCGCGCATCCACACCTTCGTCTCCACCTCGGACATCCACATCATCCACCAGCTGCAGGCCACGCGCGAGGACGTCAAGGGCCTCGCCCGCGCCTCGGTGGCGCAGGCCAAGGGCTACTGCGACGACGTCGAGTTCTCGCCCATGGACGCCACGCGCGCCGACCTCGACTTCACCGCCGAGGTGGTCCAGATCGCGATCGACGAGGGCGCCACGACGATCAACATCCCCGACACCGTCGGCTACGCGATGCCCCAGGAGTACGCCGACTACCTGCAGGGGCTCTACGCGCGCGCGCCGGGCCTGCGCGACGTCGTGCTCTCCGTCCACTGCCACGACGACCTCGGGCTGGCGGTGGCCAACTCCTTCGCCGGCATCGTGGCGGGCGCGCGCCAGGTCGAGTGCGCGATCAACGGCATCGGCGAGCGCGCCGGCAACGCGTCGCTCGAGGAGATCGTGATGCTCCTGCACACGCGCCAGGCCGACATCGGCCTGACGACGGGCGTCAACACGCGCGAGATCGCCCGCTCGAGCCGCCTCGTCAGCCGCCTCACCGGCTACCCCGTGCAGCCCAACAAGGCGATCGTCGGGCGCAACGCCTTCGCGCACGAGTCGGGCATCCACCAGGACGGCATCCTCAAGGACCGCTCGACCTACGAGATCATGGACGCCACCACGGTCGGGCTGGACGCCAACCAGCTGGTCCTCGGCAAGCACTCCGGGCGCCACGCGCTGCGCTCGGCCCTGGAGGAGCTGGGCTACCAGGTCGACGGCCAGGCGCTGAACACCGCCTTCAAGCGCTTCAAGGAGCTGGCGGACAAGAAGAAGCAGGTCACCGCGATGGACCTCGAGGCGCTCGTCACCGACGAGCTGCGCGAGGAGTCCGGCGCCTACACGCTCGAGTGGTTCGACGTCGAGGCCTCCTCGCGCCGGCCGCCGCACGCGACCGTCGGCGTGCGCACGCCCGACGGCGAGGTCATCCAGGGCGCCTTCACCGGCGACGGCCCGATCGACGCGGTCTTCCGCGCCATCAACGCCGCGACCGGCCTCGACGCGCGGCTGCGCGAGTTCCGCGTCGACGCCGTCACCGGCGGCCAGGACGCGCTCGGCGAGGTCGCGGTCGTCGTCGAGCTGGGCCAGAACGCGGGCGAGCGCGTCGGCCTGCCGGGCGTGCTCCTGCGCGAGCGCGCCACCGGCGCCGGCCAGGCGGTGACGACCGACATCATCGAGGCGGCCGGCATGGCCTATACGCGGGCGCTGACCAACGCCGTGCGGCGGGTGCACTCCATGGCCGCCGAGGAGGCGGAGCTCGCCACCGAGCTCGCCGCGCCGTGATCGACGCGCGGGCGCTGGCCGCTGACGCGGCCGCGCTCGTGCAGGTCCCGAGCGTCACCGGCGACGAGCGCGGCGTCCTCGAGCGGCTCGCCGCGCTCGCCGAGGCCCTCGGCCTGCGGGCCGACCTGCACGAGCACGACCTCGCGGCGCTGCGCGCGCATCGCGACCACCCGGGCGAGGAGGCGCGGCGCGAGGACCTGTGGGGGTTGACGGTGAGCGCCGGCGGCAGCCCCGGGGCCGGCCGCCTGGCGATCTGCGCGCACGTCGACGTCGTCCCCGAGGGCACGGTGACCTGGCGCCACGGGCCGTGGTCGGGCGCCGTGGAGGACGGGTGGCTCCACGGCCGCGGCAGCGTCGACATGAAGGGCGCGGCGGCCGCCGCGCTGCACGCGCTGGCCGAGGTGGCGCGCGTCGGCGGCGCGCGGGCCGAGGTCGTCCTCGTGGCGGTCGCCTCCGAGGAGGACGGCGGTCTCGGCGCCTTCGCCGCCCTGGAGCGCGACGCCGCCTTCGACGCCTGCCTGATCCCCGAGCCGACGGGCTTCGACGTGGTCTGCGCCCAGGCGGGCGCGCTGACCTTCGAGGGCGTGGTCCCCGGCGTCGCCGCCCACGCCGCCCATCGGCTGGAGGGCGTCTCGGCCATCGACCGCTACCTGCCGGTCCACCGGGCGCTGGCCGAGCACGAGCGCGCGCTGAACGCCGACGTCGAGCACCCGCTCATGCGCGCGCTCGAGCTGCCCTACCCGCTGCTCGTCGGGCGCCTCGAGGCGGGGGAGTGGTCGAGCAGCGTCCCCGACCGGCTGCGCTTCGAGGGCCGCGCGCCGGTGCGCGTGGGGGAGGACGTCGAGGCCGCGCGCGCGGGCGTCGAGGCGGTCGTCGCGGCTGCGTGCCCGCAGGCGCGGCTGTCGTGGCCCGGCGGCCAGTTCGCCTCGGGGCAGACCGATCCCGAGCACCCCTTCGCGCTGCTCGTCCGCGGCGCGCTGGGCGCCGAGCTGGACCGCGAGGTCGCCGTCGCCGGGGTGCCGTGGGGCGCCGACATGCGCCTGTGGACCGCGCGCGGGATCCCCACCGTGATGGCCGGCACGCCGGGCATCGAGCTCGCCCACGCCGTCGACGAGCGCGTCCGCATCGACGACCTCGTCACGCTGGCTCGCGCGATCGTGCGTGTGGCCACCGCGTTCAGCGCGGCGCCGGCGGCCTGAGCGGGTCCCGGTCTCAGCCTGCGGCGAGCGCGCGGCCCTGGCGGTGCCCGGCGGCCAGCGCCGCGGCCAACGGCTCCGTGGCCATGAAGTCGGTGCCCATCGCCGCGGCCGCCTCCGCGTCAGGGCCGACGTGGTGCACGCGGGCGCCGCGCCGGCGCAGGATCTGCAGCTCGACGGAGATGGCCACGCGGAAGGCCTGGCGCAGGGGCGAGCTCAGCGAAGCCGTCGGGTCCAGGCACAGCACCTCGGTCTGGCGGCGGGCGGGGGCGGCGTCGAGGTTCGTCACGCTCCACACGCCGCCGTCGACGTACTCGCGGTCGCCGATCCGCACCGGGGCGAAGACCCACGGGATCGCGCACGAGGCCGTCACCGCGTCGGCCACGCTGGCGCGCGGAGCGCCCGGCGCTCCGAAGACCACGCGCTTGCCCGAGCGCTTGTCGACGCAGCAGACCCGCAGGCGGCCGTCGAAGCGCGCGCCCGAGCGCTCGATCTCGGCGTGCAGGCGCCCCAGCGTGCGCCCGGTGTCGGGCGCGCGCGCCAGCATGGCCGAGCGCACGAGCGCCCCGCCCGGCGCCGAGAGCGCGGTGGCCACCGGCGCCAGCGGCGAGGTCGCCGCCCAGCCCCAGCGGGCCGCGGTGCGCAGGAGGCCGGGGCGCCCGGTTTCGCCCTCCGCGGCCGGTGGCGCGCCGGCGCGCGCCGGCCGGCGCAGCGGCTCGCCGGCGGCGAGGCGCGCCGCGACGATGGCGCCCGCCGAGGTGCCGACGAAGGCCTCGACGCTGCGCAGGTCGGCGCCCGCCTCGTCCTCGATGCCCGCGAGCAGGCCGGTCATCCACGCCTCGCCGATCACGCCGCCGCCGGCGAGGACGAGGACGTCTGGGGCGACGAAGCCTGGCACCCGCGTCACCCTAAACGGCCGTCGGCTCGACGCGCCGGCGGCCTTCGCTTGCACGGCTGTATGCGATAGCGTACGTTTGTATCGTGGCTGTTCTGGAAGACACCGCCATCCACATCGGGCCGCGCGTGCGCGCCCTGCGCGAGGCGATGGACCTCTCGCTGCGCGACCTCGCGGTCCGCTCGGGCGTCAGCGCCCCGATGCTCAGCCAGGTCGAGCGCGGCGAGACGAGCCCGACGCTGCAGATCGCCAGCCGCATCGCCGCCGGGCTCGAGCTGCGCCTCAGCCAGCTGCTGCGCCTCGACGAGGCCGGCACGGTGAACATCGTCCGGGCCGGTGAGCGGCGCAGCGGCGGGTCGCGGGCCGCCGGGCATCGCGTCGAGGTCCTCACCGCGCCGCTGCCCGGCCTGCGCGCCGAGCTCAGCCGCCACGTCCTCGCGCCCGGCGCGCAGACCGGCGGCCCGGGCGATCCGCCCATGCACGAGGCCGGCAGCCGCGAGATCGCCGTCGTCGAGGACGGCACCGTCGTGCTCGACATCGACGGCGAGCGCCACGAGCTGGCCACCGGCGACTGCGTCACCTTCGACGCCGACCTGCCCCATCACTTCGAGAACCCCGGCCCCGGCGAGGCGGCCCTCCTGGCCGTCGTCTCCGCCGGGCTGCGCAGGAGCTGATACCACCATGCCCCGCACGCTGTTCGACAAGATCTGGGACGCCCACGAGGTGGCCCCGAGCCTGCTCTACATCGACCTGCACCTGGTGCACGAGGTCACGAGCCCGCAGGCCTTCGACGGCCTGCGCCTCGCCGGGCGCTCCGTGCGCCGGCCCGATCGCACGCTGGCGACGGCCGACCACAACGTCCCCACCGACGGCACCCCGGTCGCCGCGCGCATCCGCGACGAGCTCAGCCGCGTGCAGGTGCAGACCCTCGAGCGCAACTGCGAGGAGTTCGGCATCCCGCTGTACTCGCTGGGGTCCGATCGCCAGGGCATCGTCCACGTCATCGGGCCCGAGCTCGGCGTCACCCAGCCGGGGATGACCATCGTCTGCGGCGACAGCCACACGGCCACCCACGGCGCCTTCGGGGCGCTGGCCTTCGGCATCGGCACGAGCGAGGTCGAGCACGTGCTGGCCACCCAGTGCCTGGTCCAGCGCAAGCCCAAGGCGATGCGCATCCGCTACGAGGGCGACCTCGGGCTTCGGCGTCACGGCCAAGGACCTCATCCTCGGCACCATCGGGCAGATGGGCGTCGACGGCGCGGTCGGGCACGTCGTCGAGTACGCGGGCCCGGCCATCGAGGCGCTCTCGATGGAGGGCCGCATGACCGTCTGCAACATGACCATCGAGGGCGGCGGGCGCGCCGGCATGGTCGCGCCCGACGACACCACCTTCGCCTGGGTCGACGAGCGCGGCGCGGAGGTCGATCCCGCCTGGCGCGAGCTGCACACCGACGACGGCGCCGGCTTCGATCGCGAGGTCGTGGTCGACGCCGGCGCGCTGAGCCCGATGGTGAGCTGGGGGACCAACCCGGCGCAGGTCGTCGGCGTCTCCGACGCGGTGCCCGAGCCCGCGACCGAGGGCGAGGAGCGCGCCCTGGTCTACATGGACCTCGAGCCCGGCACGCCGATCCAGGACATCCGCCTGGACCGCGTGTTCATCGGCTCGTGCACGAACTCGCGCATCGGCGACCTGCGCGCCGCCGCGCGCGTGGTCGAGGGCCGCAAGGTCGCCTCCGACCTCTACGCGATGGTCGTCCCCGGGTCGGTGCAGGTGAAGGCCCAGGCCGAGGCCGAGGGCCTCGACGAGGTCTTCCGCGCCGCGGGCTTCGACTGGCGCGGCGCGGGCTGCTCGATGTGCCTGGGCATGAACCCCGACATCCTCAAGCCCGGCGAGCGCTGCGCCTCGACCTCGAACCGCAACTTCGAGGGGCGCCAGGGCCGCGGCGGGCGCACCCACCTCGTCAGCCCGGAGATGGCCGCCGCGGCCGCCATCGAGGGCCACTTCGTCGACATCCGCGACTGGAGCTGACCGCCGTGAAGGCCATCGAGACGATCACCGGGCCGGTGTCGGTCCTCAACCGCGACGACGTCGACACCGACCAGATCATCCCCAAGCAGTTCCTCAAGCGCGTGGAGCGCACGGGCTTCGGCGAGTTCCTCTTCTTCGACTGGGCCAAGGAGCCCGACTGGGACCTGCCGCGCAACGAGATCCTCGTCGCCGGGCGCAACTTCGGCTGCGGCTCGAGCCGCGAGCACGCGCCGTGGGCGCTGGAGGACTACGGCTTCCGGGCCATCATCGCGCCGAGCTTCGCCGACATCTTCCGCTCGAACTGCACCAAGATCGGCCTGCTGCCCGTCGAGCTGCCCGTCGAGGACGTGCGCGCGATCGCCGAGGCCGCGCGAGGCCCAGGTCGACCTGGCCGAGCAGGAGGTCCGCTGGCCGGGGGGGACCGCGAGCTTCGACATCGACCCCGACATCAAGCACCGCCTGCTCAACGGCCTCGACGACATCGCGCTGAGCCTCCAGCAGGGCGAGGCGATCGACGCCTACGAGCGCGAGCGCGAGCGCAGCGGCCCCGTCACCACGGCGCTCTGACCGTCCGCGACGCCTGACGCATCACCGAGGGAGGGGTCCGCCGCCCGCGCCTGCGTCGGGCGCCGAACCTCCTCGGATAAGGCTCGGAAACCGGGCACAACTCGAGGAGGTTGAGCGGATCGCCCGCGCCGCCAGCGGCGACACGCTCCCCTTCCCTCGATGATGCAGTTCGGCCCGCCGCGATCCGCGGGCTGCCCGAGCGCAGCTAACCCGTCCGCACGCGCGGATCCAGCCACGCGTGCACGACGTCGGCCGCCAGGTTGGCCGCCACCACCAGCAGCGCACCGGCGATGGCGACGCCCTCGATGACCGGCAGGTCCGCGTTGCCCAGCGCCTGCGTCATGAGGCTGAACATGCCGGGGATGCTGAACGTGTACTCCAGGAGGACCGCGTTGGTGATCAAGGTCCCCATCGTCACGCCCACCAGCGAGATGACCGGCGCGCTGGCCGCCGGGATCGCGTGACGGCGCATGACGCGCCCGGGGGTCAGGCCCTTGCCGCGCGCGGTGCGCACGAAGTCCTCGTCGAAGGTCTCGGCCAGCGACGCGCGCATCATCCGCATCGTGATGGCGGCCAGCGGGAGCCCGAGGACGATCCACGGCAGCCACAGCGACTGCAGCCAGGCGAGCGGATCGTGGGTCAGCGGCTGGTAGGTGTTGGGCTTGGAGATCGGCAGGCGCGCGATCTTGCCGACCTCGGGGTGGAAGAAGACGACCGTCATCGCCCCGACCCAGTAGACCGGCGCTGCCAGCCCGAACGCCGCGAAGACGTCGAGCGCGCGTGCCGCCAGCGTGCCGCGCCGCTGCTGGGCCACCGCGCCCAGCGCGACGCCGGCCGCCGCCCCGACGACGAGGCCCCCGGCCACCAGGGACAGGTCGGCGGGGAACGAGGCGCGCAGGAGCGGCGCGATGGGCTGGAAGCCCAGCCCGCGCTCGTACGACGTGCCGAGGTCGAGATGCAGGAAGGCGCGCTCGACGTAGTGCCAGAGCTGGTGGAAGTACCCCGTCCCGTCGGAGACCTGCTCGGGCCGGAAGGCGTAGAAGACGCTGAACACGAGCGCGGCGACGCCGACCATGACGGCGACGACCGAGAACAGGCGGCGAACGACGAAGACGAGCAAGCGGGACCGCGACCTACGGTAGCGGCACCCTGAGCGCGAACACGCTGCCGCCGCCGGCGTTGGGCTCGACCCACAGGCGCCCACCGTGGCGCTCCACGATCCGGCGCGAGATCGCCAGCCCCAGGCCGGTGCCCTGGTACTGCGCCGCCCTGCCGGGGAGGCGGGCGAACATCTCGAAGGCGCGCTCGGCCTGCGCCGGATCGATCCCGATCCCGTTGTCGGCGATCGCGATCTCGGCGTCGCCGCCGGCGCTGCGCCCGCTGACCGTCACCTGCGGCGCGACGCCTGGCGCGGTGTACTTGATCGCGTTGCCCAGGAGGTTGAGGAACACCCGCTGCAGCTGGCCCGCGTCCGCCCGTACGACCGGCAGGGCGCTGACCTCGACGCTGGCGCCGCGCTCGGCCACCGCGGTCCCCAGGTCGCGCAGGGCGCCGGCCACGAGCTCGCCGGCGTCGACGCGCTCGAGGCGCAGGTCGGTCGTTCCGGCGCGGGCGTAGAGCAGCAGGTCGTCGATCATGCGCTGCATGCGCTCGACGCCGTCGACCGCGTAGGCGATGAACTCGCGCGCGCGGTCGTCGAGCCGAGCGCCGTACTGGCGCTCGAGCAGCGCGACGAACCCCGCCACCGAGCGCAGCGGCTCGGTCAGGTCGTGGGAGGCGACGTAGGCGAAGGCCTCGAGGTCGGCGTTGGAGCGCTCGAGCTCGGCGCGCCAGCGCTCGCGCTCGACCACACGCCCGAGCTGGACCCCGATCTGGTCCATGATGTGCAGCAGCCCCGGATCGGCCTCGGCGGGCGCCGCGGTGAAGAACTCGAGCGCGCCGGCCGGGCGGTTGCCGATGAGGATCGGGAACGCGAAGCCTGAGTGCAGGCCGGCCGCCTGGGCCACCTCGCTGCGACGCAGCCCGGGCGCCTGGCTCACGTCGGTCACCCACGCCGACTCGCCGGTGGCCATGACGTGGCTCGGCAGCCACGGGACGAGCCCGGGGTGCTCGCTGGCCTCGCGGAAGGCGGCGTAGCGCTCCTCGTCCTCGAGGTACCAGACGCCGCTCGGGCGCAGAGCGCCGGTGGCCGCGTCGACGAGGTAGGCGTGGCCGACGGGCCAGCGCATGTGGGCGCAGACGTGCACGATCGCCGCGCCCAGCGCCGGCTCGATCGCCGTCGCCTCGTTCGACGCGGCGGCCACCATCTCCAGCAGCTCGAGCTCGTCCTGGCGCTCGTAGAGCAGCCGCGCGTTCTCGGCGGCGAGGCGCTCGGCCTCGTGCCGGGCCTCCCGCTCGGCGTCGAGCAGTTCGCGGAGCCTGTGCTCCTCGTTGGTCACGTCCGTCATCGGCTGCGCAAAACCATAAGCTGCCCGGCCCATGGCTGTGAGCATCGCCGTGCTTCCAGGGGACGGGATCGGACCCGAGATCACCGCCCCGACGCTCGAGGTCCTCTCACGCCTCGGCGACTTCGCCTTCGCCGAGCACCCGTTCGGCGGTGCGTCGATCGATGCCCACGGGACCGCGCTGACCGACGAGACCCTGGCCGCCTGCCGCGAGGCCGACGCGGTGCTGCTCGCCGCCGTCGGCGGACCGCAATGGGACACGACCGACCCGAACGCGCCGCGCCCCGAGCAGGGGCTGCTCGGGCTGCGCAAGGCCCTCGGCCTCTACGCGAACCTGCGCCCGGTGCGCGCCGTCGAGGCGCTGCTGGACGCAAGCCCGCTGCGGCGCGAGGTCGTCGAGCGCACCGACCTGCTGGTCGTGCGCGAGCTCACCGGCGGCATCTACTTCGGCGAGAAGACGCGCACGGCCGACAGCGCCAGCGACCAGTGCGTCTACACCGTCGAGGAGGTCGAGCGCATCGCGCGGGTCGCCTTCGGGGCCGCGCGCTCGAAGGTCACGAGCGTCGACAAGGCCAACGTGCTCGAGACCAGCCGCCTGTGGCGCGAGGTCGTGCGCCGCGTGCACGCCGACGAGTTCCCGCACGTCGAGCTCGAGCACGCCCTCGTGGACTCGACGGCGATGAAGCTCATCACCGCCCCGCGCCACTTCGACGTGATCCTCACCGAGAACATGTTCGGGGACATCCTCAGCGACGAGGCGTCGGTCGTCACGGGCTCCCTCGGGCTGCTGCCCAGCGCCTCGATCGGGGACGGCGGTCCGGGGGTCTTCGAGCCCGTGCACGGCTCCGCGCCGGACATCGCCGGGCAGGGGATCGCCAACCCGCTGGCCATGTTCCTGTCCGCCGCCCTCATGCTGCGCCACGGTCTCGGTCGCCAAGCGGAGGCCTCGGCCGTAGAATCGGCAGTGGACCGCGCGCTCGACGAGGGGTTGCGGACCCGGGACCTCGGCGGCACGGCGAGCACGGCGGAGGCGACGCAGGCGGTGCTCGCACACCTCGACTAAGGAGCGAAGACGTGGAGCAGGCGGACCTCATCTGGATGAACGGCGAGTTCGTCAACTGGGAGGACGCGAAGGTCCACGTACTCACGCACGGCCTGCACTACGGCACCGGCGTCTTCGAGGGCGTGCGCTGCTACGACACCGAGATCGGCCCGGCCGTCTTCCGCCACGCCGATCATCTCGACCGCCTCTTCAAGTCGGCCGAGCTCTACTACATGCCGATCCCGTTCGAGCGCGAGCAGCTGCGCCAGGCCACCCTCGAGCTCATCGGCCGCAACAACTTCCGCGCCTGCTACATCCGCCCGATCGTCTTCCGCGGCTACGGCACGATGGGGCTCTTCCCGCTCGACGCGCCGGTCGACGTGACGATCGCCACCTGGCAGTGGCCGGCGTACCTGGGCGAGGAGGGCAAGCGCGACGGCGTGCGCGCGAAGGTCTCGTCGTGGCGGCGGATCAGCAGCGACTCGCTGATCCCGCACGCCAAGGCCTCGGGCCAGTACCTGAACTCGATCCTGGCCAAGATCGAGTCCCACAAGGCCGGCTACGAAGAGGCCATCCTGCTCGACGACCACGGCTTCGTGTGCGAGGGGTCGGGCGAGAACATCTTCA
The DNA here is from genome assembly GCA_963816845.1 of uncultured Actinomycetes bacterium. GTDB lineage: Bacteria > Actinomycetota > Thermoleophilia > Solirubrobacterales > Solirubrobacteraceae > JAOPZW01. The sequence goes on from CAWFMR010000063.1 coordinate 109,424, forward strand.
TGGTGCGCGAGGGGACGATCTACACCCCGCCGCAGACGGCGGGGATCCTCGACGGCATCAACCGCAAGTCGTGCATGCAGATCGCCCGCGACCTCGGCTTCGAGGTCGTGGAGCGCAACATCGCGCGCGCCGAGCTCTACCTGGCCGACGAGCTGTTCATGACCGGCACCGCGGCCGAGCTCGTCCCCGTGCGCGAGGTCGACGACCACGCCGTCGCCAGCGGCAAGCCCGGGGAGATCACCCGCGCGGTGCAGACCGCGTTCGAGGACGCCCTGCACGGGCGCATCGAGCGCTACCGCGAGTGGCTGGACCCGGTGCCAGTGCGCGAACAGGTCGCATAGACCGTGCCCGACATCCAGCTCTACGACGCCACGCTTCGCGACGGCATGCAGGGCCCCGGCCTCACGCTGTCGGCGGCCGAGAAGGTGCGCGTCGCGCGCAAGCTCGACGAGCTGGGCGTCCACCTCATCGAGGCCGGCTTCCCGTCGTCGAACCCCAAGGAGCTCGAGCTCTTCGAGCTGCTGGCCCAGGAGCGCTTCGAGCACGCCGACATCGCCGCCTTCGGCATGACGCGCCGGCGCGGCGTGGCGGCGGCCGAGGACGACGGCCTGCGCGTGCTCGCCGACTGCTTCGCGCCGGTGTGCACGATCGTCGGCAAGACCTGGGGGCTGCACCTCGAGAAGGTCGTGCGCGTCGACCGCGCCGAGAACCTGGCCATGATCGCCGAGTCGGTGGCCTTCCTGGTGCAGGCGGGCAAGCGGGTCGTCTACGACGCCGAGCACTTCTTCGACGGCTACCGCGACGACCCCGGCTACGCGTTGGACTGCCTGCGCGCGGCCGCCGGCGCCGGCGCCGAGACGGTCGCCCTCTGCGACACCAACGGCTCGTCGCTGCCGCCCCAGGTGGTCGAGGCGACCGCGGCGGTGCTCGCCGCCGTGGGCGACCGGGTGCGCGTCGCCATCCACTGCCACAACGACGCCGAGTGCGGCGTGGCCAACACGCTGGCCGCCGTCGAGGTCGGCGCGCGCCAGGTTCAGGGCACGATGAACGGGGTCGGGGAGCGCACCGGCAACGCCAACCTCGTCTCGATCATCGCCAACCTCCAGCTCAAGATGGGCCGCCGCGTGCTGGCCGACGAGCAGCTGGCGCGCCTGACCGAGGCCGCGCACTTCGTCGACGAGCTGCTCAACCGCCCGCCCAACCGGGCCCAGGCCTACGTCGGGCGCGACGCCTTCGCGCACAAGGGCGGCCTGCACGTGGCCGGGGTGCGCGCCGACAGCGCGACCTTCGAGCACGTCGAGCCCGGGCTGGTCGGCAACACGCGCGAGCTGCTCGTCTCCGAGCTCGCCGGGCGCCACACGGTGGCCGAGCGGGCCGCCGCCGCGGGGCTCGAGTTCGACGACGCCGCCGCCCAGCGCGTCATCGACCGCGTCAAGCTGCTCGAGCACGGCGGCTATCAGTTCGAGGCCGCCGACGGCTCCTTCGACCTGCTCCTGCGCCGCGAGTCAGGCGACTACGAGCCGCTCTTCCGCCTGGAGTCCTGGCGCGTGATCGTCGAGCAGCGCGCCGACGGGAAGGTCGAGACCGAGGCCACCATCAAGATCTGGGTCGACGGCGAGCGCTACATCCGCACCGCCGAGGGCAACGGCCCCGTCAACGCGCTCGACGCCGCGCTGCGCGACGCCATCGGCGAGATCCACCCGCACCTGAAGGACATCGAGCTCGTCAACTACAAGGTCCGCATCCTCGACGAGGACCACGGCACCGGCGCGACGACGCGCGTGCTCATCGACGCCTCCGACGGCCACGACGTCTGGGGCTCGATCGGCGTCCACGAGAACATCATCGCCGCGTCCTGGGAGGCGCTCGTCGACTCCCTGGCCTACGCCGAGCAGCCCGGGCGCCGGGGCGGACGGGCCGCGCAGGCGACGCCGACGGACGCGGTGTGACTGCGAGGGCCGACGTTGGCGGACCGGCGGCTGGCCCGGCCGAGCAGCGGCGCGCTGGTGCCGGCACGACCACCGAGGTCATCCCGCTCGCCCAGCCGGTCCTCGGGCCCGAGGAGGAGGCCGCGGTCATCGAGGTCCTGCGCTCGGGCCAGCTCTCCCTGGGGCCGCGCGTGCCCGCCTTCGAGCAGGCCTTCGCGGCGTGGCTGGGCGCCGAGCACGCGTGCGCGGTGGCGAGCGGCACGGCCGGGCTGCACCTCGGCCTGCGCGCCGTCGGCGTGTCGGACGGCGACGAGGTCGTCACCTCGCCCTTCTCGTTCGTGGCGAGCGCCAACGCCGTGCTCTTCGAGCGCGCGCGCCCGGTCTTCGCCGACATCGACGCGCGCACGCTGAACCTCGATCCCGACGCCGCGGCCGCCGCGGTGACCGAGCGCACGGCAGCGCTGCTGCCCGTGCACATCTTCGGCTACCCCGCCGACCTGCCGGCCTTCGAGCGCATGGGCCTGCCGATCGTCGAGGACGCCTGCGAGGCGCTGGGCGCGGTGCACGGCGACGGCGTGCGGGTCGGCGCGCGCGGCCATCCGTCGGCCTTCGGCTTCTACGCCAACAAGCAGCTGACGACGGGCGAGGGCGGCATGGTCACCGTCGCCGACGCGGCGATGAAGGAGCGCATCGACTCAGAGCGCAACCAGGGCCGCGCGCCCGACATGGGCTGGCTCGACCACGACCGCCTGGGCTTCAACTACCGCCTGACCGACATCGCGTGCGCCGTCGGCCAGGTCCAGCTGGCGCGCCTGGACGGCATGCTGGCCGACCGCGCGCGGGTGGCCGGGTGGTATCGCGAGGCGCTGGCCGGCATCGAAGGGCTGGGGCTGCCGTGCGAGGACGCCGGGGGCGACCGCCGCGGCTGGTTCGTGTTCGTGGTGCAGGTGCCGCGCGGGCGCGATCGCGACGAGGTCATCCACGCGCTGCGCCTGCGCGGCGTGCAGTGCAAGCCCTACCTGCCGGCCATCCACCTCATGAGCTTCTACCGCGAGCGCTTCGGCCATCGCGAGGGCGAGTTCCCCGTCTGCGAGGACGTCGCCGCGCGGTCGGTCGCGCTGCCGTTCTTCCCGGCCATGACCGAGGGCCAGGTCGAACGGGTGGCCGCGGCACTGGCGGAGGCGGTCGGCCAGGGTCCATAATCCGGGCCATGGCGAGCCTGCGAGCCGACGCCGAGCGCGCACGCCGCCGCCGGGCGCGGCGGGTCGGCGCCGTGGGGTTCGTCGGCGCCGCGGCGCTGCCGATCGTGCTGTGGCACCGCGTGATCGCCGACATCGCGGGCGAGTTCCGCTTCGACGCCAAGTACCTCATCACGGGCTGGTCGCCGTGGGTGCTCATGGCGCTCGGCCTGCTCTGCTTCGTGCCCGTGGTCGTCGAGGACCTGCGCGACCGCGACCGGCGCTTCCACCACGCCGGCACGGGCGCCTGGATGGGGTGGGCGATCACGCTGTACCTGCTCGGCTTCGCCCTCGCCACGCAGGTGGCTCAGATCGCCGATGGCCTGAGCGCTGCGTAAGCTGCGCCGCCTGCGTGTCCCGCTTCCGCGAGCCCCAGGACCCCGCCTTCCAGGCCCTCAACGCGTCGATCGACTTCGATCGGCGCCTGTGGCCCCATGACGTCGCGCAGTCGCGCGCCCACGCGCGCATGCTGGCCGCGCAGGGGGTGCTGTCGCAGGAGGATCGCGACGCGCTGCTGGCCGGCCTGGACGCCGTCGAGGCCGAGCTGCGCGAGGGCCGCTTCCCGTTCGCGGCCGACGACGAGGACATCCACATGGCCGTCGAGCGGCGGCTCACCGAGCTGGCGGGCCCCGTGGGCGGCCGGCTGCACACCGCGCGCTCGCGCAACGACCAGGTGGCGACCGACGTCGCGCTCTTCACGCGCGAGGCGGCGCTGGCCGGGGTCGATGCCGTCACCGCGCTCATGGCCGCGCTGACCGACGCCGCCGAGCGCCACCTCGACTGGCCGCTGCCGGGCTACACCCACCTGCAGCGCGCGCAGCCCGTCTACCTCAGCCATCACCTGCTGGCCTACGTGTGGATGCTCGAGCGCGACCGCGCGCGCCTGCGCTTCGCCGCCGGGCAGACGGCGGCGCTGCCGCTCGGGGCGGGCGCTCTGGCCGGGGTCAACTTCGACACCGATCGCGGCGCGGTGGCGGCCGAGCTCGGCTTCGAGCGCGTCGCGCCCAACTCGATCGACGCGGTCTCCAACCGCGACTTCGTCCTGGACTACCTGGGCGCCGCCGCCACCTGCGCGACCCACCTGTCGCGCCTCGGGGCCGAGCTCGTGCTGTGGTCCTCCGAGGAGTTCGGCTTCGTCGAGCTGCCCGACGCCTGGACGAGCGGCTCGTCGATCATGCCCCAGAAGAAGAACCCCGACGCGGCCGAGCTCCTGCGGGCCAAGGCGCCGCGCATCGTGGGCCATCTGACCGCCCTGCACGGCGTGATGCACGCGCTGCCGCTGACCTACAACAAGGACATGCAGGAGGACAAGGAGCACCTCTTCGACGCGGTCGACACGCTCGGGCTGACCCTGGCCGCCGCGACCGGCATGGTGGCCGGCGCGCGCTTTCGCCGCGAGCGGATGGCCGCCGCCGCGGCCGACGAGCTCATCGCCGCCACGGACCTCGCCGACCTGCTGGTCAAGCGCGGCACGCCGTTTCGCGAGGCCCACGGCGTCGTCGCCGGGCTGGTGCGCGAGGCGGTGGAGTCCGGCCGTTCGCTGGCCGAGGTGGCCGTGCCCGCGCTCGGCGAGGACGCCGCGGCGGTGCTCGAGCGCTCCTCGTGGCTCGAGTCGAAGGTCAGCGAGGGCGGGACGTCCCTGGCGCGCGTCCGCGAGCAGCTCGAGCGCGCCCGCGCGCTGCTGTGATCGACCTCGCCTTCTACGACCGCCCGGTGCTCGAGGTGGCTCCCGACCTCATCGGATGCGTCGTGCGCCACGGCGACACCGCCGGCGTGATCGTGGAGACCGAGGCCTACCACCGCTCCGAGCCCGCCTCGCACGCGTGGGCGGGGCTGACGGCGCGCACCGAGCCGCTCTTCGGGCCGCCGGGCATCGCCTACGTCTACCGCTCCTACGGCATCCACGCCCTGCTCAACGCCGTGTGCGACCACGTCGACTCGGGCGCCGCGGTGCTCATCCGCGCACTGCAGCCGCTCGACGGCATCGAGGTCATGCGCGCGCGCCGGCGCGTCGCGCGCGACGAGGAGCTGTGCAACGGCCCGGGCAAGCTCACGCAGGCGCTCGGCATCGGCCTGGACCTGAACCGCACCTCGCTGCTCGACGGGCCGATCCGCATCGAGCCGCGCGCCCCGGGCTGGGAGGCGCCGGTGCTCGACATCGGCAAGCGGATCGGGATCACGAAGGCCGTCGACCTCGACTGGCGCTTCTGCGCGCGCGGCAATCGCCACGTGTCGCGGCCGTGGCCGCCGCGCGCGCACGCCGCCTGAATGGCGCCGGGGCTACGGCGCGCTGGTGCCGCCGCCGGTGCCGCCGGTGCCGCCCGGTCCCGGCGCCGGCCGGGCGGCGTCGTGCCGGTCTGGGCCGGCGGCTGCGTCGTGGTGCCGGTCCCGCTGGTCCCGCCGCCGGTTCCGGTGCCGGTCCCCGTCTTGCTCGACGCAGGCGGCGCGGTCGGCGTCTGCGGAGCCGGCGGAGCGCTGGCGCCACCCTCGGGCACGGGCGCCGGCTTGGTCGGGATGACCGGTCCCGGGGTGGTGGTCGTCGTCTGGTCGGCCGGGGGCTTGGGCGGCAGCCCCTTGCGCTCGCGCTCCTTGGCGTTGCGATCGTCGGCGATCGCGTTGGCCGCGGTCATGAAGTCGTGCCAGATCAGCGGCCGGGTAGGTGCCGCCCTCGACCGGGGCCCCGGCGAACTCGGTGAGCATCGGCTTGAGCTTGTCGGGATAGCCGACCCAGACGGCGACGGTCCAGCGCTTGGTGAAGCCGACGAACCACGCGTCGCCGCTGTTCTCGGTCGTCCCCGTCTTGCCGGCGGCGAACTGGCCCGGGCCGAGCGCGGCGCGCGCGGCCGGTGCCCTGCGAGATGACCGTGGTCATGATCCCGACCGTCTCGTTGGCGATGCCGCGGTCGAGGACCGCCTTGCTCGTCAGGTGGTTCTGCTTGAGCGTCTTGCCGTTCGGCGAGTCGACCTTCTCGATCCCGACCGGGCCGTCGTCGCTCGCGCCGAGGGTGCCGCCGATGCGCCGCCCGCCCTCGATGAAGGTCTCGTAGGCGTGGGCCATGTCGAGCGGCGTGACGCCCTGCTTGAGGCCGCCGAGCGTCATCGCGTAGTTCGACGAGACCGGCGTGCGGATGCCCATGCGCTCGGCCAGCGCGGCGATCTTCTTCGTCCCGACGGAGATGCCCACCGCCGAGAAGACGGAGTTGTCGGAGTAGGTCAGGCCGCCGGCGAGCGTCTGCGTGCCCGCGTACTTGCTCTCGAAGTTGTTGACGACGAACTTCTCCTTGCCGCGGGTGCCCGGGACCGTGAAGACGCGCTTGCGCGACGGCCACAGCGAGCCGGCGCCGTAGCCCTTCTTCAGCGCGGAGGCGAGGATGAACGGCTTGATCGACGAGCCCGGCTGGCGCTGGCCCTGGGTGGCGAGGTTGAACGGGCGCGTCGCGTAGTCGCGCCCGCCGACCATCGCGCGCACCTCGCCGGTCTTGTTGTCGATGGCGACCACGGCGGCCGACGGGCCGGCGGGGTTGGGCAGGTACTTGTTGACCGCCTGCTCGGCCGCCTTCTGGAGGTCGAGGTCGAGCGTCGTGTGCACCTTGAGCCCGCCCTCGAACGCCTTGCGGGCGCCGAACTGGTCGACCAGCTGCTGGCGGATCCAGGTCGTGAAGTACGGCGCCTGGGTCCTCACCGTCGGGGGCTTGATGTCGATCGGCGCGGGGAGGGCCTGGATGCGGGCGTCGCGGTACTCGCGGAGCGGGAGCAGGCCCTGGTCGAACATGTCCTTGAGCACGAGGTTGCGCCGGGCGAGGGCCGCCTGCGGGTGGGCGACGGGGTCGTAGGCCGTCGGGTTGGCCACGACGCCGGCGATGAGCGCCGCCTCGTCGGGCTTGAGCTGCTTGACGCACAGGTTCGCTCGCGTGCCGCAGTCCTGGTGGTCGGGCTGGTTGCCGAAGTAGGTGCGCGCCGCCGACTCGACGCCGTAGGCGCCGTTGCCGAAGTAGATCGAGTTGAGGTACTCGGTGAGGATCTTGCTCTTCGGGCCACTTGCGCGTGAGGTGGTAGGCCAGCGCCGCCTCGCGCATCTTCTGGAACACGGTGCGGTCCGACTGCGCGCGCAGCGCGTTCTTGACGAACTGCTGGGCGATCGTCGAGCCGCCCTGCGCTGCCTTGCGGCTGAGGACGTCCTGCACGAGGGCGCGGCCGATGCCGCGGACGTCGACGCCCGAGTTCTCGTAGAAGCGCCGGTCCTCGATCGCGATGATCGCGTTGCATCATGTACGGCGAGAGGTCCTGGTAGCGCACGAGCACGCGGCTCTGGTTGTTGGTCAGGACGCCCGAGCGTCTGGCCCTGGGAGTCGACGAGGACCGAGTTGCGCGCGTCCTGGTACTCCTTGCGGTTCTCGAGGTCCGGCAGGTCGGACGCGACCGCCATCATCATCCCGAACAGCGTCGAGACGATGGCCAGGATGCCGAGCGGCAGGAAGATGGCCAGCAGCCGGCGCTTCTTGACGCGCGGGCGAACGCGCGCGGGTGGCTCCGGCGGCTCGCGATCGCCGAACAGCGGCGTGATGTTCGATCCGTACTCGACGCTCATGCGGCGGGGGGCTTACGCGGCGCGACGGGCCGCTGCGGGGTGGTCGCGACCAAGCGGCGCAGGGCGTCGCGACGGCGCTCAACACTAGCATTGCCCCGCGATGGGAACTCCCGCTGAGGACGCCGCCTTCCTGGCGCGCAACGCCGCCGAGTCGCTGCCCGCGGGCGGTCTCGAGGGCCGCCTGGAGGCCGCCGCGGCGCGAGGGCCGCCAGCTGCGGGCCAAGCTGGGCCTCGACCCGACGGCGCCGGACATCCACCTCGGCCACACCGTCGTGCTGCAGAAGCTGCGCGAGTTCCAGGACCTCGGCCACCGCGTCGTCCTGATCGTCGGCGACTACACCGCCCGCGTCGGCGATCCGAGCGGCCGCTCGGCGACGCGCCCGGTGCTGTCGGGCGAGGAGATCGACGCCAACGCGCGCACCTACCAGGAGCAGGCCTTCCAGGTCCTCCTCGACGACCCCGAGCTGCTCGAGGTCCGCTTCAACTCCGAGTGGCTGGACATGAGCATGGAGGACCTCTTCCGCCTGGCCCGCACGACCACCGTCGCCCAGCTGCTCGAGCGCGACGACTTCGCCAAGCGCTGGGCGGCCCAGGCGCCGATCTCGCTCCTCGAGCTGCTCTATCCGCTCATGCAGGGCTACGACTCGGTCGCCGTGCGCTCCGACGTCGAGCTCGGCGGCACCGACCAGACCTTCAACCTGCTGCTCGCCCGCGACATCCAGCGCGCCTACGGCCAGCCCGAGCAGGCCGTGCTGACCATGCCGATCCTGCCCGGCGTCGACGGCGTGGAGAAGATGTCGAAGTCGCTCGGCAACCACATCGGCATCACCGAGGCGCCCGACGAGATGTACGGGCGCACGCTGTCGCTGCCCGACGATGCGATGGACACGTGGTTCTCGCTGCTCGCCGTCGAGCGCCCGCCGGCCGGCACCTCGCCGCGCGACGCCAAGCACGCGCTGGCGCGGGCGCTGGTGGCGCGCTTCCACGGCGCCGACGCGGCGCAGGCGGCCGCCGCGCAGTTCGAGCGCGTCCACGTGCAGCGCGCGGCGCCCGAGGAGATCGAGGACCTGGCGGTGGCCGCCGTCAACGGCACGGTCCACCTGCCCGCGGCGATCGCCGACGGCTTCGGCATGTCGCGCTCGGAGGCCCGGCGGATGCTGGCTCAGGGCGGGGTCAAGCTCGACGGCGAGCCGCTGGCGGGCGAGGACCTCGACCTGCCGCGCGAGCGCCTCGACGGGGCGGTGCTCCAGGTCGGCAAGCGGCATTTCCGCCGTCTGCGGGTGAGCTGAGGGCTCGCGGGGTGGCCGTCCACACGGGCCTGCTGCGCCTGGAGACCGCCGGCGACGGCGCGGTCGTCGACCTCACCGAGGGCGTGCGGTCGGTGGTGGAGCGCAGCGGCGTCCAGTCGGGGGTCGCGGCCGTGTTCGCGGTGGGCGCGACGGTCGGCGTGACGACGATCGAGTACGAGCCCGGCGCCGTTGAGGACCTCCAGGCGCTGCTGGACCGCCTGATCGCCGCCCGACGGGCGAGTACCGCCACAACGAGCTCAACCACGACACCAACGCCCACAGCCACCTGCGGGCGGCCCTCATCGGGCCCAGCGAGACGATCCCGATCGTCGGCGGCGAGCTCGGCCTGGGGACCTGGCAGCAGGTCGTCCTGCTCGACTTCGACGACCGCCCGCGCGAGCGGATCGTCTCGGTCCAGGTCCTGTCCTGAGATGCGCTACAGTTCCGCGGCTGCTCGGGCGCGCGCCAACGTCGAGACCTCTTGGAGGGATCGCGGATGGCGCGCTATACTGGGCGGTCGCGCCGGTCGCCGTGTGCGCCCGGTCGCGTCTCTTGAGAAGGAATCCCCTTCCCGACAGGGCGCGGCGGTCTTTGAAAACTCAACAGCATGCGCACTTGGGTCGAATCCCGACCCGGTGTGCGTCCAGGTTCGATCCGCCGATCCCAGCCGGGCTCGGTGGACCTGAGAATTGACCCGTCATAGATCGCGGCGCCACGGTGTACTCGGCGCCGCACAAAGATCCATGACAGCTCTACGTGACGGGTGTGGGCCTTCGGGTCCGTGCCCAAATGCAGTTCTTCACGGAGAGTTTGATCCTGGCTCAGGACGAACGCTGGCGGCGTGCTTAACACATGCAAGTGGAGCGACGAACCAGGGCTTGCCCTGGGGCAAAGCCGCGAACGGGTGAGTAACACGTGGGTAACCTGCCCCGATGACCGGGACAACCCGAGGAAACTCGGGCTAATACCGGATGTGCTCCTGCCACATGAGTGGCTGTGAGGAAAGGAAGCTTCGGCCTCCGCATCGGGATGGGCCCGCGGCCCATTAGCTTGTTGGTGAGGTAACGGCTCACCAAGGCTTCGATGGGTAGCTGGTCTGAGAGGACGATCAGCCACACTGGGACTGAGACACGGCCCAGACTCCTACGGGAGGCAGCAGTGGGGAATCTTGCGCAATGCGCGAAAGCGTGACGCAGCAACGCCGCGTGGGGGAAGACGGCCTTCGGGTTGTAAACCCCTTTCAGTTGGGACGAAGCTTCGCCGGTGAATAGCCGGCTGGAGTGACGGTACCTTCACAAGAAGCCCCGGCTAACTACGTGCCAGCAGCCGCGGTAATACGTAGGGGGCAAGCGTTGTCCGGAATCATTGGGCGTAAAGAGCGTGTAGGCGGCCCGGTAAGTCCGCTGTGAAAGTCCAGGGCTCAACCCTGGGATGCCGGTGGATACTGTCGGGCTCGAGTCCGGAAGAGGCGAGTGGAATTCCTGGTGTAGCGGTGAAATGCGCAGATATCAGGAGGAACACCAATGGCGAAGGCAGCTCGCTGGGACGTGTACTGACGCTGAGACGCGAAAGCGTGGGGAGCAAACAGGATTAGATACCCTGGTAGTCCACGCTGTAAACGATGGGCACTAGGTGTGGGGGGTGTCGACTCCCTCCGTGCCGAAGCTAACGCATTAAGTGCCCCGCCTGGGGAGTACGGCCGCAAGGCTAAAACTCAAAGGAATTGACGGGGGCCCGCACAAGCAGCGGAGCATGTGGTTTAATTCGACGCAACGCGAAGAACCTTACCTGGGCTTGACATGTGCCTGACCGCCCTGGAAACAGGGCTTCCCTTCGGGGCAGGTTCACAGGTGGTGCATGGCTGTCGTCAGCTCGTGTCGTGAGATGTTGGGTTAAGTCCCGCAACGAGCGCAACCCCCGTCGTATGTTGCCAGCATTTAGTTGGGGACTCATGCGAGACTGCCGGTGACAAACCGGAGGAAGGTGGGGATGACGTCAAGTCATCATGCCCCTTATGTCCAGGGCTACACACGTGCTACATTGGCGCGTACAGAGGGCTGCGATACCGCGAGGTGGAGCGAATCCCTCAAAGCGCGTCTCGGTTCGGATTGCAGGCTGAAACTCGCCTGCATGAAGGTGGAGTTGCTAGTAATCGCGGATCAGCATCGCCGCGGTGAATACGTTCCCGGGTCTTGTACACACCGCCCGTCACACCACGGGAGTGAGCAACACCCGAAGCCGGTGGCCTAACCCGCAAGGGAGGGAGCCGTCGAAGGTGGGGCTCGTGACTGGGGTGAAGTCGTAACAAGGTAGCCGTACCGGAAGGTGCGGCTGGATCACCTCCTTTCTAGGGAGCACCAAAATGGTGCCCGTACGGCACGGCGCCGCCCGCCCCGCTCGCCACTTCGGTCGCGAGCGATCAGGCAGGGTCGGCCTCCGACCGTGCGGCCTAGCATGTCGACCGAACCTGGCCGGGCCAGCGAGGCATACCGCCGAGCTCGAGCCCGTGCATGCTGTTGAGTTTTGAGAGACCGCGTCGCCCGTCGCCGGCCACCGTGCCGGCGTACGCGCGCGTAGCCCTCTCGGACGGCCCTTGAAAACTGCACAGTAGCCACAGCCACCCGTACTCGATAAGCGCGGGTGGCAACGGGTATCACCGGCCGAACCCTGGCGGGTTCGGTCTGATCACCGTCAAGATAGTAAGGGCACATGGTGGATGCCTTGGCACCTAGAGTCGATGAAGGGCGTGGACGACTGCGATAAGCCACGGTGAGGCGTTGAACAGCCTTTGACCCGTGGATTCCCGAATGGGGAAACCCAGCGCCGGTAATGCGGCGTTACCCCCGGCTGAACACATAGGCCGGGAGGAGACAAGCGGGGGAAGTGAAACATCTCAGTACCCCGAGGAAAGGAAATCAACCGAGACTCCCTGAGTAGTGGCGAGCGAAAGGGGATCCAGCCCAAACCCGGTGCGTGTAAGCGGCCACGCGTTGCGTACTGGGGGTTGTAGGGCAGTCTGTTCCGAGCCGTGGCCGGCTCGGCGGAAGTTACAAAGCCATGTGGTAGTCGAAGCGCGTGGAACCGCGCACCAAAGAGGGCAATCGTCCCGTAGACGAAACCTCTTGGCCTTCCGTCAGCTGTTCCTGAGTAGGTCCGCACCCGTGAAACGCGGACTGAATCTGGGGGGACCACCCTCCAAGGCTAAGTACTCCTAGGTGACCGATAGCGGACTAGTACCGTGAGGGAAAGGTGAAAAGTACCCCGGAAGGGGAGTGAAATAGTACCTGAAACCGCGTGCCTACAAGCGGTGGGAGCAGGCTTGTCCTGTGACCGCGTGCTTTTTGCATAACGAGCCGGCGAGTTACTCGTCTGCGGCAAGGTTAAGCGATGAGCGGAGCCGTAGCGAAAGCGAGTCCTAATAGGGCGACAGAGTCGTAGGCGGTAGACCCGAAACTGAGCGAGCTACCCATGGGCAGGCTGAAGCGGGGGTAAGACCTCGTGGAGGGCCGAACCGACCTAGGTTGAAAACTGGGCGGATGACCTGTGGGTCGGAGTGAAAGGCTAATCAAGCTCAGTGATATCTGGTTCTCTCCGAAATATATTTAGGTATAGCCTCGGAGTAAATTGCGTTGTGGCCGTAGAGCACTGTTTGGACTAGGGGCCCTACCAGGTTACCGACTTCAGGCAAACTCCGAAGACCATTACGTCTACTCCGGGAGTCAGTTGCTGGGGGATAAACTTCAGCGTCAAAAGGGAAACAGCCCAGACCGCCAGCTAAGGTCCCTAAATGCTATGCTAAGTGGGAAACGATGTCCGAGTGCATAGACAACCAGGAGGTTGGCTTAGAGGCAGCCACCCTTGAAAGAGTGCGTAACAGCTCACTGGTCAAGTGTTCGGGCGCGGACAATGTCAACGGGGCTCAAGCATAGCCACCGAAGCTGCGGGTGCGTGAGGTCTTCGGACCGATCGCGCGGTAGGAGAGCGTTCCCATCGCCAGTGAAGCGGCGGCGTAAGCCAGCCGTGGAGGCGTGGGAAGTGAGAATGCCGGCATGAGTAACGAAAGAGGGGTGAGAATCCCCTCCGCCGATTGCCCAAGGATTCCTGAGTAAAGTTCGTCTGCTCAGGGTTAGTCGGGACCTAAGGCGAGGCCGAAAGGCGTAGTCGATGGCCAACAGGTTGATATTCCTGTACCACGTCGCATCCGTTTGACCGATGGGGGGACGAGGAAGGCTAAGGGAACCCAGGCGATGGTTGTCCTGGGGTAAGCATGTAGGGGTGGCCCCTGGCAAATCCGGGGCCGCATAACCTGAGGTGCGATGCCAGCTGGCTCATGAGCCGGCGAGTCCCTGACGCCATGCCTCCTAGAAAAGCCTCTAGGGAGGAAGCGCGTGCCCGTACCAAAACCGACACAGGTGGGCAAGTAGAGAATACTAAGGTGATCGAGATAACCCTCGTTAAGGAACTCGGCAAAATTGCCCCGTAACTTCGGGATAAGGGGCGCCCCAGTAGGGTGAAGCCGCTTGCCGGCGGAGCCCGAGGGGGCCGCAGTGAATAGGTCCAAGCGACTGTTTACCAAAAACACAGGTCTCTGCTAAGTCGAAAGACGACGTATAGGGGCTGACGCCTGCCCGGTGCCGGAAGGTTACGTGGAGGTGTTAGGGCTCGACCCGAAGCACTGAAGCTAAGCCCCGGTAAACGGCGGCCGTAACTATAACGGTCCTAAGGTAGCGAAATTCCTTGTCGGGTAAGTTCCGACCTGCACGAATGGCGTAACGACTTGGACGCTGTCTCAACGAGGGGCTCGGTGAAATTGCAGTCTCGGTGAAGATGCCGAGTACCCGCGGCTAGACGGAAAGACCCCGTGAACCTTTACTACAACTTGGTATTGGGATTCGGTGCATCTCGCTCAGGATAGGTGGGAGGCTTTGAAGCGCCGGCTGCGGCTTGCGTGGAGCCAACCTTGAGATACCACCCTTGGTGTATTGGATTTCTAACACTGCGCCGTAATCCGGGCGGTGAACAGTGCCAGGCGGGTAGTTTGACTGGGGCGGTCGCCTCCCAAAATGTAACGGAGGCGCACAAAGGTTCCCTCAGTACGGTTGGAAATCGTGCGTAGAGTGTAAAGGCAGTAAGGGAGCTTGACTGCGAGACAGACATGTCGAGCAGGTGCGAAAGCAGGTCTTAGTGATCCGGCGGTAGCAAGTGGAAGTGCCGTCGCTCAACGGATAAAAGGTACTCCGGGGATAACAGGCTTATCGGGCCCAAGAGTCCACATCGACGGCCCGGTTTGGCACCTCGATGTCGGCTCGTCGCATCCTGGGGCTGAAGTAGGTCCCAAGGGTTGGGCTGTTCGCCCATTAAAGCGGCACGCGAGCTGGGTTCAGAACGTCGTGAGACAGTTCGGTCCCTATCTGCCGTGGGCGTTGGAGAGTTGAGAGGATTTGTCCCTAGTACGAGAGGACCGGGATGAACGCACCTCTGGTGTATCTGTTGTCCTGCCAAGGGCACCGCAGGTTAGCTACGTGTGGATCGGATAACCGCTGAAAGCATCTAAGCGGGAAGCCGGCCTCGAGATGAGCTCTCCCATCCCCTTGAGGGAGTAAGGACCCTGGTAGACCACCAGGTTGATAGGCCGGATCTGGAAGCACAGTGATGTGCGAAGGAGACCGGTACTAATGGTCCGAGGGCTTGACGGTATTTTTATTGTGGTACCCGAGTGTGGCACTGTGCAGTTTTGAAGGGCCTCCGGGAGGGCGTGGTCTCGCCAGATTCCGGTGGTCATGGCGAGGGGGAAACACCTCTTCCCATTCCGAACAGAGCAGTTAAGCCCCTCAGCGCCGATGGTACTTGGCCCGCAAGGGCCCGGGAGAGTAGGACGCCGCCGGTTATATGTTGGAACGGGCCGCCCCTCGGGCGGCCCGTTCTGCGTTGTGGGCCGGCCGTTCTACGTCGTGGGGCGGCCCGTTGTGCGTCGTGGGCTAGGCCGTCGGCGTCGGCAGCTCGCTGGGCGCCACGGCGTGAGCGACTAGGCTCGCGCCCGTGCAGACGGCACGCCTGCAGCTGCGCCCGATGGCCGAGGAGGACGTCGACGCCATGGCCGAGCTCGACGCGCTGCCCGAGATCCGTGCCGCCATCGATCCGTTCGGCGAGCACCTGCCCGCGGAACCCGCGGCGCTGCGCGCGTACGAGCGCCGGCTCGTCGGCCATCCGGGCTTCCTCGTCGCCGTGGAGCGCCAGACCGGCGCGCTGGTGGGGTGGTTTCAGTTCGAGGAGCACGACGGGCGCCCCGCCGAGCGCGAGCTCGGCTACCGGCTGCACCCCGACACGTGGGGCAAGGGCTACGCCACCGAGGGCGCCGCGGCGCTGCTGCGTGACGCCTTCGCCCGCCCGGGCATCGCGCGCGTCTACGCCCACTCGCTGCTCGACAACCCCGGCTCGATCCGGGTGATGGAGAAGATCGGCATGACCTACGTCGGCCCGTGGTCCTACCGCGGGCTGCCCGGCGCCGAGTACGAGGCTCTGGCGCCGTCGCATCCGAGCGGGCCCTGAACGACCACGGGCCGCTCCCCCTGGGCGGCCCGGATCGTTCGTGGCGGCCCTCCCAGGCCGCTCAGCGCGCGAAGGGATGCGCGCTGCGGCGCCGCGGATGCGCCCGATGGGGCGTGACGCAGCAGTGGGTCCGCGCGGGGACCGTCCCGGAGCGCCCGGGGCGCACCGGTGCGCTCAGGGGCGCGCGGTGCGGGTGGGGCGCGGGGAGGTCGACGGGACCGTGCGGGCTCGCGCTCGTCGTCGCCGCATCCGCACCGCCGGACCAGAGGTCGCGGGCGGTGGTGCAGCTCTCGAGCGTGGCGAAGGCGACGGCCAGGTCGACGGCGCGCCGGACGGTCTCGCGCCATGAAGACGCGGCCGGCCGGGGGTTCGAGGCAGGGGAGAACATGTGTTCGTGAACCTAGGCCGGGCGTCGGACGGAAGCGGGGTGCTGCAAGCGAAGTTGCAGGGCCCGCTCGCAAGCGGCGGCGCGGAGCCCCCAGCTACACGCTCGTGCCCATCGAGGACCAGACGTCGATCTTCGTGCGCACGCGCGCGACGACCTCGCTGGTGAAGCCCGATGTGGTGGCGTGTCCGCCCAGGTCGGGCGTGCGGACGCCGGCCGCGCTCGCCTCGAGCACCGACTCGTAGATGGCCCGCGCCGCGCGGTGGGCGCCCGCGTAGCCGCCCATCCCGGCGTAGTGCAGGACGGCGCCGCAGGCCAGGATCATGGCCATCGGATTGGCGACGTCCTTGCCCTGGAGCGCCGGCGCGGTGCCGTGGGGCGCCTCGGCCATCGCGACCTGGGTCTCGAACTCGTCGTCGAAGGCCAGCAGGACCGACTCGGCGCCCGCGATCGAGCCGAACATCGGCATCACGAGGTCGCTGAGGCAGTCGCCGTCGCGGTTGAGCGCCGGGATGACGAGCGGCAGCTCGGGCGGCGAGCTGATGAGCCCCGCGTAGGTCGCGTCGATGAGGACCGGCTGGTAGGGGACCTCGGGGTTGCGGGCGGCGGCATCGTCGAGCTCCTCCTTGAGCATGCCCTCGTAGACCGGCGAGACGGTCCACTTCGGGCCGCCGTAGACCATGCCGCCCATCTGCTCCGCCGTGCGGAACGCGTACTCCGCCACCGCGCGGCACGTCGAGCGCGTGATCTTCTCGGTGCGGTAGGCCACCTCGTCCGGGGCTCCGTCGCTGCCCTCGCGCCACTGCTTGGCCCCGTAGGCGTCCTCGACGGCCATGCGCACGACGCTGATCGGGTGGTGCACGCCGGCGATCGGCGTCACGCCGGGGATCCGGCGCCCCGTGCGGATGATGACCTTCCCGTCGACGCCCTCGCGCACGATGCGGTTGGGCGAGCCGACGTCGTCCTTGCCCTCGGGCGTCACGGTGGCGGCCTTCAGGCCGAATCCGGCCTCCTTCATCGCGGCCGCGGCCTCCTCGACGACCGCGTTGGACGTCTCGCGGCGGTGCTCGAGCGAGAGGTCGTAGCGCACGAGCTCGAGCTCCGTCCCGATCACGTCGGGCTCGAGCACGCGCAGGGACTCCTCGAGCAGCTCCTGCCCGGTCTCATCGCCCTCGAGCACGACGATCTTCGGCACCTCGGCCATGGCTCGCCACGATAACCGGAAGGTCGCCGCCGGCGAGGCTAGGCTCTGCGGCCAAGGATGAGCAGCGTGCCATGCAGCTGGTGCGGGGTCGAGGTCGGAGCGGACGAGGGCTTTCGCGCGTCCGAGCCCGAGGGTGAGCGCAAGGCCGCCTTCTGCCGCCTCGAGCACGTCGTGCCGTGGGCCATCCAGGGCGCCCACTGGGATCCGGGGACGATCGTGCCGCCCCGGCGAGCCCGACGACGGGCTGGGCCGCTGCGCGCACTGCGGCGGCCCGCTGGGCGACCGCCGCGTGCTGCTCGTCCGCCATCGCGGCGAGCACCGCATCGCCGATGCGTTCTGCGGCGTCGATCACCTGCTGCAGTGGGCGAAGGCCGGGGGGCGCTGGCAGGCGCCGAGCTAGCCGCGGCTCATCGGTCTGTCGTCCGCGTTGCGCTTGCGGCGTTGCGCGGCGTTTACGGCCTCACCGAGGGGAAAGGGCGGTCGCGGTGGTCGGGGCGCTCGCGGCTCCGTTCGGGCGGGGGGTGTGCGACCTGACTCCCGCATGCCGTGAGGAAAGTCGCAGACCCCACCGCGGCGGGGGTGTGCGGCATCGACGGGCACTATGTCGGTCAATGTCGCAAACCCCCTCCCGAGGACGACGGCGAGCGCCCCGACCGCCGCCACCTCCCTTTCCCCTCGGTGAGGCCGTAGACGCCGCGCAGCGCCGCAAGCGCAACGCGGCAGGCCAGAGCCCCTAAGCCCGCACCGTCGCCCGCCCCGCCACCGCGATCAGCGCCGTCACCGCCCCCGCGGCCACCACCGCCCCGAACCCGGGCCGCCAGCCCAACGACTGCGCGATCGCGCCCGCCACCGCGCTGCCGCCGGCGGCGCCGAGCCCGATCGCGGTGATCGGCCACGCGAAGGCCTCCGTGACGGCGCCCGCGGGCGCCACGTCGCCCACGAGCTGGTTGGCGGCGGCCATGTAGGGCGCCAGGCACAGCCCGGCGATCAGCGCCAGCGGCACCATGGCCAGGATCGACGGAGCCAGCAGCGAGCGGCAGCGAGCACAGCGGGAACGACCGCGGCCAGGCGCACCCAGCGCGGGCCCGGGGCCGACGTGTGCTCGCGCCCGCCGTAGGCCAGGCCGCCGACGCCGCTGCCCGCCGCCCACGCGGCCATGAGCGCGCCGGCCGCCGCGCGCGAGCCGTGATCGGCCGCGAAGGCGGTCATCGTCACCTCGGTGGCGCCGAGGGCGAAGCCGACGGGGGCCGTCGCGGCGACGATGGTGCGCACGCCGGGCGAGGCGAGCGCGCCGAGCAGATGGCGCTCGTGCGTGGCGCGCGTCCGGCCGCCAGGCGCGCGAGGCCGGCGACGCCACGAGCACGACGGTGCCGACGAGGACGAAGCGCGCAGGCGACGAGCAGCGCCACCGCCGGCGAGGCGACGACGAGGATGGCCGCGGTGAGCAGCGGGCCGGTGACGAAGACCAGCTCGATGGCGATGCCGTCGAGCGCGTAGGCGGTGGGCAGCAGGCCTCGGCGTCGTCGGCCAGCAGGCCCGCCAGCAGCGGCCGGACGACCGAGCCCACCGGCGGGATGGTGATGCCGGCCGCCAAGCCGCAGGCCACCAGCGCGCCCGTGGGCGCGCCCGCCGAGCCCGAGGGCGACGAGCGCCCCCAGCGACGACGGCGTGCAGGCCCGCGAGCGGCAGCATGACCCGCGCGTGCGCCGTGGCGGTCGATGAGCCGGCCCGAGGACCGGGGCCGAGAAGCCGACGCCGAGGCCGAAGGCGGCCGCCACCAGGCCGGCGCGCGCGAACGAGCCCGTCTCGGCGCGCACGAAGAGGACGATGCCGAGGCTGTCGATGCCGATGGGCATGCGCGCCAGCACCGCGGCGCCCAGCAGGCGCGCGACGTCCGGCGCCCGCAGGACGCGGGCGAAGCGCTGCACGGGCGTCAATGCGCGCTATCCGGTGCTCGCGGCGTCGCGGCCGTGGAGCTCGAGCTCGTCGGCGCGCTCCTCGAGCGCGGCGACGACGAAGGCGATGTGCTCGTCGAAGTCCACCCCGAGCTCCTCGGCGCCGGCGCGGACCTCGTCGCGGTTGACCGCCGCGGCGAAGCTCGGCTGCTTGAGCTTCTTCTTGACGGACTTGGGCGTCAGGCCGTGGATGCCCTCCGGGCGCACGTAGGCGCAGGCCAGGATGAACCCGCTCAGCTCGTCGACGGCGTAGAGCGTCTTCTCGAGGTCCGAGTCGCGCGAGACGCCCAGGAAGTCGGCGTGCGAGGCGATGGCCCGCACCACGACCGGGTCGACGTCGCGCGCCTCGAGCTCGGCCAGCGCGACGCGCGGATGGCCCGTCTCGAGGTCCGGATGGCGCTCGTAGTCCATGTCGTGCAGGAGCCCGACGACGCCCCACAGCTCCTCGTCCTCGCCGTTGCGGCGCGCGTAGGCGCGCATCGCGGCCTCGACGGCCAGGCAATGGCGGCGCAGGGACTCCGATTGGACCCATTCGCTGAGAAGGTTCCAGGCCTCGTCGCGCGAAAGCTGCACGGACATGGCTGTTAGGCTAGCCGAGCCGCCGACTGCGCCCCCGAAGGCGGCGACCCCTCATCTCATGGAGAAGTTCGTCATCGACGGCGGAGTGCCGCTGCGCGGCACTGTCACACCCGCCGGTAACAAGAACGGCGCCCTGCCGATCCTCGCCGCCTCGGTCCTGACGACCGACGAGGTCGTGGTGCGCAACGTCCCGCGCATCCGCGACGTCGACGCGATGCTGCGCGTGCTGCGCGGCCTCGGCGCGAGCGCCGAGTGGCGCGACGACAACGAGATCGTCATCTGCGCGGCCGGCGTGGACCGCGAGGCCGACGTCGACCGCGAGCACGCCGAGCGCATCCGCGCGTCGTTCCTGCTCGCCGGCCCGCTGCTGGCGCGCTTCGGGCGCGCCGACATGCCGCCGCCCGGCGGCGACGTCATCGGCCGCCGGCGCCTGGACCCGCACATCGACGCCTTCCGCGCCCTCGGCGCGCGTCTACGAGCACGGGCGCGACATCGGGCTCTCGGCGCCCAACGGCGGGCTGCGCGCCGGCGAGGTCTTCATGGACGAGCCGTCGGTCATGGCGACCGAGAACGCGCTCATGGCCGCGGCGCTGACGCCGGGCACGACGATCATCGGCAACGCCGCCTGCGAGCCCCACGTCCAGGACCTCGCGCGGATGCTGGTCAAGATGGGCGCCGACATCCGCGGGATCGGCTCCAACGTGCTCATCGTCAGCGGCAAGCACGAGCTCGGCGGCTGCACCCACGACGTCGGCCCCGATCACATCGAGATCGGCTCGTTCATCGCCCTGGCCGGCGTGACCGGCGGCGAGATCACGATCCAGGGCACCGAGCCCGAGGACCTGCGCATGATCCGCCTCGTCTTCGGACGCCTGGGGCTGCGCACCGAGGTCGACGGCGCCGACGTGATCGTGCCCGGCGAGCAGCAGCTCGTCGCCCAGCGCGACGTCGGGGAGTACAAGGCCAAGGTCCAGGACGGCCCGTGGCCGGCCTTCCCGGCCGACCTGACCTCGATCGCCATCGCGCTGGCCACCCAGTGCAGCGGCTCGGTCCTCGTGCACGAGTGGATGTTCGAGAACCGGATGATCTTCACCGACAAGCTCGTCTCCATGGGCGCCGACATCGTGCTCTGCGACCCGCATCGCGCGATCGTCACCGGGCCCAGCCGCCTGCGCGGCGAGCGCCTGTCCTCGCCCGACATCCGGGCCGGCATGGCGATGCTGATCGCGGCCCTCTGCGCCGACGGCCGCAGCGAGATCCAGAACATTCGCGAGATCGATCGCGGCTACGAGCGCATCGACGAGCGCCTGCGCGAGCTCGGGGCCCAGATCGAGCGGGTCGCCACCGAGCCCGCGCCGGTGTGATCCACCGCATCCCGAGCGGCACCCGCGACGTGCTCCCCGACGAGATGCGGGAGCTGCGTGCGATCACCGACGCCCTGCGCGGCGTCTTCGAGCGCCACGGCTACGGCGAGGTCTACACGCCGACGATCGAGTACGAGTCCGTCCTGCGCCGCGGCGACGGCGGCGTGCAGCCGGCCTACCGCGTGGTCGACGACCACGGCGACGTGCTGGCCCTGCGCGCGGACATGACCGTGCCGATCGCGCGCGTCGTGGCCACGCGCTACCAGGCGGCCGAGCCGCCGCTGCGCTTCTGCTACGTCGCCCACGCCTACCGGCAGGTCACGCCGCACCGCGGCCAGATGCGCGAGTTCCTGCAGGCCGGCATCGAGCTCGTGGGCGCGCCCGGGGCCGCGGGGACGGCCGAGGCCCTGACCGTGCTGTGCCACGCGCTGGACGCCGTCGGCCTGGAGGGCTATCGGGTCGGCCTCGGCGACGCCGCGCTCTATCCCGCGCTCCTGAGCGGCCTCGGGGTCGACGAGGAGCACCGCGAGCGCCTGCTGCAGGAGCTCGCGACCAAGGACTTCGTCGGCCTCGAGCGCGAGGTGCGCGAGCTCGACCTCACCGCCGGCGACGCCGAGCTGCTCGTGCGCGTGCCCCAGCTGCGCGGCGGGTCCGACGTGCTCGACGCGCCGCCGGGCCCGGTGGCCGACGCGCTGCGCGGCCTGCGCGACGTCCTCGACCTGCTCGAGGACTCCGTCGCCGAGCACGTGATCTTCGACCTCGGCCTCGCGCGCGGCCTGGGCTACTACACGGGCGCGGTGTTCGACGTCTACGACCCGGCGCTCGGCGAGCCGCTGGGCGGCGGCGGGCGCTACGACGACCTGCTCGGGCGCTTCGGCCGCGCGCTGCCGGCAGTGGGCTTCGCCATCGGCGTGGATCGCCTGCACGCCGCGCTGGCCGGGGAGGGGCGGTGAACCGCTTCGGGCTGACCTTCGCCGTGCCGCGCGGCGCGCTGCTCGACGAGACCCTCGACGCGCTCGAGCGCATCGGGGTCGACGCGAGCGAGGTGCGCGCCAACGACCGCCGGCTGCTCTTCGGCGACGTCGGCATCGTCACCATGCGCCCGTCCGACGTGCCGACCTACGTCGAGGCCGGCGCCGCCGACGTCGGGATCGTGGGCAAGGACGTGCTCATGGAGCAGCGCGAGCGCCAGGTCTTCGAGCTGCTCGACCTCGGCTACGGGGGCTGCACGATGGTGCTCGCCACCGTGGCCGGCGAGCCCGATCCCGCCGCCGAGGCGCTGCGGCGCCTGGGCGTCATGCGCGTGGCGACCAAGTACCCGCGCCTGGCGGCGCGCTGGCTCGAGGACACCGGGCGCCAGGCCGAGATCGTCGAGGTCAAGGGCTCGGTCGAGCTGGCGCCGCTCACCGGGCTGGTCGAGGCGATCGTCGACCTCACCGCGACCGGGACCACCCTGCGCGAGAACGGGCTCGTCGTGCGCGAGGAGATCGCTCACCTCGACCGCGCGGCTGATCGCCAACCCGGTGGCCCACAAGCTCAAGGCGACGGCGATCGACGAGGTCGTGGCCGGGCTGCGCGGCGCGGAGGGGCTGCGTGGCGATTGAGCGCTTCGCGCTCGGCGATCCGGCGCAGGTGGCGGCGGCCGTGCGGGCGCTGGCGCCCGGCGCCGCCTCGGTGGCCGACGCGGTGGCCGGCATCGTCGCCGACGTGCGCGCTCGCGGCGACGCGGCGCTGAGCGAGTACGTCGAGCGCTTCGACGACGTCCGCGGCCCGCTGCGCGTGGGCGCCGACGAGCTGCGGCGAGCGCTCGACGAGCTCGACCCCGACGTCCGCGCCGGCCTCGAGGTGGCGATCGCCAACGTGCACGAGGTGGCCGTCGCCGGGCGCGACGACGAGCGCGAGGTGCTGCTGCCCGCCGGCCAGGTCATCCGCCTGCGCGAGGTCCCCGTGCGCCGCGCGGCGATCTACGTCCCGGGCGGCCGCGCGCCGTACCCGTCGACGGTCGTCATGGGCGTCGTCACCGCGCGCGCGGCCGGCGTCGAGGAGGTCGTCGTGTGCGCCCCGGGCGCGCACCCGGTCATCCTCGCCGCCTGCGCGCTGTGCGAGGCCGACGCGGTCTTCCGCATGGGCGGCGCCCACGCCGTCGCCGCGCTCGCCTACGGCACCGAGAGCGTGCCGCGCGCCGACGTCATCGCGGGTCCCGGCAACCTCTACGTGCAGGAGGCCAAGCGCCTGGTCAGCGGCGACGTCGGCATCGACGGCTTCGCGGGACCCTCCGACGTGCTCGTGCTGGCCTCCGAGGGCGCCGACCCCGCGCTCGTCGCGATCGACCTCGCCGCGCAGGCCGAGCACGGCGAGGGCACCATCGTCTGCGCGGTGAGCGACGACCCGGCGCTGCTCGACGCGATCGCCTTCGATCCCGGGCTGGCCGCGGCCGCGCTGGTGGACGCCCCCGACCTCGAGGCCGCGCTGGACTTCGCCGAGGCCTTCGCCCCCGAGCACCTCGAGCTGATCGGCGCCGAGGCCGAGGACGCTGGCGCCGCGCGTGCGCAGCGCCGGCTGCGTCTTCGTCGGCCCCGAGAGCGCCACGGCCTTCGGCGACTACGTCGCCGGCTCCAACCACACGCTGCCCACCGGCGGCGCCGCGCGCTTCGCCTCGGGCCTGAGCCCGCGCCACTTCCGCCGGCGCATGAGCGAGGTGCGGATCGGCCCCGCCGCGGACGCGCTGGCGCGCGCCGGCGCGCCGGTCGCGCGGGCCGAGGGCTTCGAGCGCCACGCGGCCTCGATGGAGGTACGGAAGAATCCCGCCCCGTGAGCAGAACCGCCGACATCGCGCGCGAGACCAAGGAGACGAGCGTCACGCTCTCGCTCGGCCTCGACGGCACCGGCGCGGGCACCCGCGCCACCGGCGTGGGCTTCCTGGACCACATGCTCGACCTCCTGGCCCGCCACGGCCGCCTGGACCTCGACGTGCAGGTCCGCGGCGACCTCGAGACCGGCGCGCACCACACCGTCGAGGACACCGGGATCGTCTTCGGGCAGGCGCTCGACCGCGCGCTGGGCGACCGCGTCGGGATCACGCGCTACGGCGCGGCCACGGTGCCGATGGACGAGGCGCGCGCTTCGTGCGCGATCGACATCTCCGGGCGCCCGCTACTGCCACTTCGCCGCCGACCTGCCGCCGGGCGGCACGGGCGGCTTCGACCACGAGCTGACCGAGGAGTTCTTCCGCGCCGTGGCCAACGCCGCGCGCATGACCATCCACGTCGACGTCGAGGCCGGCACCAACGCCCACCACATGATCGAGGCCGCCTTCAAGGCCTTCGCCCGCGCGCTGCGCGGCGCGGTGGCCATCGACCCGACGGAGACGGGCGTGCCCTCGACCAAGGGGACGCTTGACGCAGTGACCACGCATCGGGATCGTCGACCACGGGATGGGCAACCGCCGCAGCGTGGAGAAGGCGCTCGAGCGCGTCGGCGCCCGCGTCGCGCTGACCGCCGACCACGACGCGCTGCGCGCCGCCGACGGCCTCGTCGTCCCCGGCGTCGGCGCCTTCGCCGCCGCGATGCGCGCCATGCGCGACCTGGGCCTCGACGAGCTCGTCGTCGAGCGCGCGGGGGAGGGGACGCCGGTCCTCGGGCTGTGCCTGGGCATGCAGCTGCTCTTCGACTCGTCGACCGAGCTCGGCGGCGATCGCGGGCTGGGGCTGCTGCCCGGCCGGGTCGTCGCGCTCGAGCCCGGCGCGCTGAAGATCCCGCACATCGGCTGGAACGAGGTCGCCTTCACGCGGGCCTCGCCGCTGCTCGAGGGGCTCGGCGACAGCGCGGCCTTCTACCACGTGCACTCCTTCGTGGCGGTGCCCGACGAGGAGAGCGACGTGCTGGGCCGCGGCGACTACGGCGGCCCGTTCACCTCGATCGTCGGGCGCGGCGACGTCTACGGCGTGCAGTTCCACCCCGAGAAGTCCTCGGCCGCCGGGCTCGCGCTGCTGGCCAACTTCACCTCGGTGTGCGCGCGGGTGGCAGCCTGAGTGATCCTCTACCCGGCCATCGACATCTCCGAGGGCCAGGCCGTGCGCCTGGTGCAGGGCGACTTCGCCGAGAAGACCGTCTACCGCGACTCGCCCCTGGAGGCGGCGCGCGCGTGGGTCGACGCCGGCGCGCGCTTCCTGCACGTCGTCGACCTCGACGGCGCGCGCACCGGAACCCCGAAGTCGCTCGCGCACCTCGAGCAGATCGCCCACCAGCTCGCGGTGCCCGTCCAGTACGGCGGCGGCCTGCGCTCGCTGCCCGCGGTGCGCGACGCGCTGCGCGCCGGCGCCGAGCGGGTCATCCTCGGGACCGCGGCCTACACCGACGTCGACTTCCTCGACGACGTGCTCGGGGCCTTCCGCGAGCGCGTGATCGTGTCGGTCGACACGCGCGGCGGCAACATCTCGACCTCCGGATGGCAGCAGACGACGCAGATGCCGGCCGAGTCGGTCATCGAACGCCTGCAGAACCGCGGCGTGCGCTCGTTCATCTACACGAACGTCGACAAGGACGGGATGCTCGGGGGCCCCGATCCCGAGGAGGTGCGCCGCATCGCGGGCGTCGTCCGCGGGCGCTTCCTGTACTCGGGCGGCATCGGGACGCTCGACCACCTGCGAGCGCTGCGCGACCTGCGCCAGGTCAACCTCGGCGGCGTGATCGTCGGCAAGGCTCTCTACGAGGGCAACTTCACGGTGCCCGAGGGCCAGCAGGCGCTCGAGCCGGCCCGTGGCTGAGCGCTACGTGCCGGCCGCGGGGCGCCCCGCGTTCACGCGCCTCTACGACACCGTGGTGGCGCTGACCATGCGCGAGGCGACCTTCCGCGGCCGCCTGCGCGCACAGGTCCTCGACGGCGCTGGCGCCCGGGGCGGCGGTGGTGGATGTCGGCTGCGGCACCGGGACGCTGGCCATCGCGCTGGCCGCGGACGGCGCCGAGGTGATCGGCGTCGACGGCGACCCCGAGGTGCTCGCGCTGGCCCACGCCAAGCCCGGTGCCGAGGCGGTCCAGTGGCGCAAGGGCCTCGCGACCGCGCTACCGCTGCCGGGCGCCAGCGCCGACCGCGTCGTCATGTCACTGCTGCTGCACCACCTCGACGCCGGCGCCAAGCGCACGGCGCTGGCCGAGGCGTTGCGCGTGCTGCGTCCCGGCGGGCGCCTGCACGTCGCCGACTGGGGGCGCCCGCGCGACCCCGTCATGCGCGCGGCGGCGTGGGCGCTTCAGCGCGTCGACGGCCCCGACGGGCTGCGCGAGCACCTGGAGGGCGCCGTCCCAGCGCTGCTGGCCGACGCGGGCTTCACTGCGGTCGCGGTCCACGATCGCCTGCGCACGGCCTGGGGGAGCCTCGAGCTGCTGTCGGCGCTGCGCCCCTAGGCCGGGCAGCGCAGGTCGTCGTCGACGACGACCTCGGCGTCCGCGTCGGGCGACGGGAAGCGCGCCTTGAAGGTGAACGCATAGGGCGTCGGTCCGTTGACGCGCAGGTGCTCGAGGCGCTCCTTGGCCTCGTCGACCGTCGGGATCGCGCCCGCCGGGATCCACCACAAGACCATGTAGGGCTTCATCGCCTCGAACCATTCGCGCCGGCGGCGCATGACGTCGACGTGCCCGCTGCGGTAGACGAAGGCCGCGAGCGCGTCGATCGACTCCCAGACCGACATGTTGACGATCATGCGGTCGTCCTCGTAGGGGCGCAGCGCCGTGGCGTTGCCGTCCTCGGTCTGCAGGCGCCACACGAAGCCGGGCGACGCGTCGGCCACGGCGTTGACCGGGTCGAGGAGCGCCATGAACTCGGCCATGATCGGCCCGTCGACGGCGCCCCGGGCGCGCCCGATGTTGAGCTGGGCGATGTGGAAGGCGGTCATTCGTACCCCGCGATGTCGGTCTGGGCCAGGACGTGGTCGGCGTGCAGGCGCACCAGCAACTCGCCTTCGGCCGCGTTGCGCTCCCCGAACTCCGCGGCGCGCGCGGCGCCCATGTAGCGCGCCCCGATCGCGGTCGCCCAGCGGCGCAGGTCGTCGCGCTCGGTCGTGATCGTGACCGTGCCGGTGACGCTCACGAAGGCGTACGGCGGGCGCTCGTCGTCGATGCACAGCGCGGCGATCGCGTTGCGGGCCAGCGCGCGGCCCTTGATCGAGTGCGCCCCGGTGTTGAAGACGAAGTCGTCGCCGTCGAGCACGAACCAGATCGGCACCACGTGGGGCCGGCCGTCGCGGCGCGTCGTGGCGAGCTTGCCGGTCCGCGTGCCCTCGCTCACGAAGGCGCGCCACTCGGCGTCGTCCATGGTGCGGGGCATGGCGCGAAGATACCGGGCATGAGCGGCCCGCCTCCGGACCTCTTCGACGCGCTCCCCGAGCAGTACTTCACGCGCATCGTGACCGCCGCCGCGGCGGCACGCGCGCTGCCCGGCCCGCGGCTGATCGACCTCGGCCGCGGCAATCCCGACCTGCCGCCGCCACCCGTCGCGCTCGAGGCGCTGAAGGCCGAGCTCGAGGCCTCGGGCGGCATGCACGGCTACCCGCCCTTCCAGGGCCGCGCCGAGCTGTGCGAGGCGATCGCGGCGCACTACCGCGCCGACCACGGCGTGGAGCTCGACCCCGAGCGCGAGGTCGCGGTGGTGCCGGGGACCAAGACGGCGATCATGCTCGCCGTGCTGGCCTGCGCGGACGCGGGCCAGACCGTCGCCCTGCCCGATCCCGGCTACCCGGACTACCTGTCCGCCATCGCCCTCGCGCGGCGTGCGCCGGATCGCGCTGGCGCTCGACGCCGCCGCCGGCTGGCAGCCCGACTTCGACGCGCTGGGCGAGGAGCGCCCCGCGCTCGTGGTCCTCAACTACCCCTCCAACCCGTGCGCGGTGTGCGAGGCGCCCGGGACGTTCGAGGCCGCCGTCGCGTGGGCGCACGAGCGCGGCGGCTGGCTGCTCAACGACCTCGCCTACGCCTTCCTGGCCTTCGACGGGCGCCGGGCGCGCAGCGTGCTCGAGGTCGACGGCGCCCGCGAGGTGGCCGTCGAGCTGTGGTCGCCCTCGAAGGTCTACGGCATGGCCGGCTGGCGCGTGGGCTTCGCGGTCGGCAACGCGGAGGTCGTCGGGCGCATCCGCGTCCTGCTCGACCATCTGCACGCCGGCGTCCCGGTCGCGCTCCAGCTCGGCCTGGTGGCGGCGCTGAGCGGCGATCAGGGGCACGTGGCCGAGCGCTTCGAGGTCTATCGCCGCCGCCGCGACGTCCTCGTCGACGGCCTCGGGCTCCAGGCGCCCGAGGGCACCTTCTACGCCTGGTGGCGCCTGCCCGACGGGCTCACGCCGGAGCGCCTGCTCGAGCACGAGCGCGTCGCGGTCGCGCCCGGCGAGGGCTTCGGCGCCCGCGGTGCCGGCTACGCGCGCCTGTCGCTGGCGGTCGACGACGACGACCTCGCCGAAGGCGTGGCGCGGCTGGCGGCGTGGGAGTAGTTTCGCGCCATGAAGCTCCTGACCGTTCGGTACGCGCGCGAGCGCGGCCAAGACGACCCCGACCAGGCGGCGCAGCTGCTGCAGGCCGCCGAGCGCATCTCCAGCCTGCCCGGGCTGGTGTGGAAGGTGTGGATCCACGAGGACGCAGAGCACGCCGCCGGCGGCCTGTACCTCTTCGACACCGAGGACCACGCCCGGGCGTGGGGCGACGACATGCTGCACAAGTCGCTCGGCCACATGCCCGGCGTGAGCGACATCGAGACGCGCTACTACGACGTGGACGAGCGCCTGAGCGCCATCACCCGCGGGCCGGTGGCGGTCGCCGCCGCGTAGCCTGGAGGGCGTGCACCTCAAGCGCGTCATCCCGTGCCTGGACGTCGACGCCGGGCGCGTGGTCAAGGGCACCAACTTCGTCGACATCCGCGACGCCGGCGATCCCGTCGAGCTGGCCGAGCGCTACGACGCCGAGGGCGCCGACGAGCTCGTCTTCCTCGACATCACCGCGACCCACGAGAAGCGCGACACGATGGTCGAGCTGGCGCGGCGCACGGCCGACAACGTCTTCGTGCCCTTCACCATCGGCGGCGGCATCCGCTCGGTGGCCGACGCCCAGGCGGTGCTCGACGCCGGGCGCCGACAAGATCAGCGTCAACTCGGCGGCGGTCGCGCGGCCCGAGCTCATCGACGAGCTGGCCGACCGCTTCGGCGCGCAGTGCGTGGTCCTCGCGATCGACGCGAAGGCGAGCGGCGAGTCGTGGGAGGTCTTCGTGGCCGGCGGGCGCACGGCGACCGGGCGCGACGCGGTGGCGTGGGCGCGGGAGGGGACCGAGCGCGGGGCGGGGGAGATCCTGCTGACGAGCATGGACCGCGACGGCACCAACGACGGCTACGACCTCGCGCTGACGAGCGCCGTGGCGGCCGCGGTCCCCGTGCCGGTCATCGCCTCGGGCGGCGCCGGCACGCTCGACCACCTCTCCGAGGCCCTGCGCGCGGGCGCCGACGCGGCGCTGTGCGCATCGATCTTCCACTACGGGCAGCACACGGTGGCCGAGGCCAAGGCGCACCTGGCCGCCGCCGGCATCGCGGTACGTGCATAGCCACACGGCTGCGCGACCATCCGTCCGGGCAGGTCTGCTAGAACAGAGGTGAGGCGTCGCCTGTGCCCCGTCCGGGGCGCGCGAGCCCTTTGTCGCCCGCTCGGCGGGCGCAGTCGCAACTGATGTCGTCACAGCCCAACACGCGACGGACGGTCGCTCCGCCACGCCGGAGCCCCGCTCCCCAGCCGGTCGAGCCGCCAGCGCGCGGCGGTCTCGACGTGACCACGCTGGTCGCTGCCGCGGTCGCCTCCGTCGTCGCCGCCACGGTGGTCTCGAGGCTGTGGCAGGCCGGCACCGTGTGGGCCACGGCGATGACGCCCGTGATCGTCGCGCTGGTCAAGGAGGCGGTGGAGCGCCCCGCGAAGCGCGTGAGCTCGATCGCCACCCGCGCCGCCGCTCCGCCGCTGGCGCGCGCCACGCGCGCCGTGGCCGAGCCGCCGCCCGAGGCCTACGCGCCGCCGCCGCCGGTCGTGGGCCCCGATCCGGGGCTGAGCGAGATGCGCGTCTACCGGCGCGAGCGCGCCACCGGCCGGCACTGGAAGCTCGCCATCGCCACCGGCCTGCTGGCCTGCGTCATCGCCATCGCGGCCATGACGCTGCCCGAGCTCGTGGCGGGGCGCTCCGTGGTCAGCGGCTCGCATCACACGACGATCTTCGGCGGCCGTCGCTCGACGTCGTCCTCGACCACGAAGACGAAGACCGACGAGAAGAAGACGACGTCCACGGACCAGACCACGAGCACCGGCACGCAGCCGCAGGACACGACGACCCAGCCGGACACCACGACGACGGCGCCCAACGGACAGGCGCCGACGACGACCGCGCCCGCGCCGACGCAGACCCCGGCGCCGTCGACGACGCAGCCCCCGGCGGGCCAGACCCAGCCGCCGGCCCAGACGCAGCCCCCGGCGACGACCCAGCCGCCGCCGGCGACGCCCTAGCCAGCTAGCGCTTCCGCGGCCGGCAGACCGTGGGGCCGTTGCGGTGCGCGACGCACACCAGCGGGCGCGGGATGCGGCACACGGTGCGGCCGTGGCTCTTGAAGCAGACCGCGCGGTGCTGGCGGCGCAGCCGGCGGTTGCGGCGCACCGCGGCCTGCCGCGCCGCCACCCGGCGCGCGACCTTGCGCTTGTGGATGCGCTGCAACTGGGCGTGGTACCGGGCGGACTTGCGCTTGGCCCGCGCGGCGCCGGCGCCCGCCTGGCGGGCGAGGCCGTCGCGGGCGCGCTCGTCGCTGCGCGCCTGGGCGGGGGAAGAGAGCATGAAGAGGCTCGAGTAGCCCAGGAAGTACAGCCGCCTGCCGTCGGAGATGATGGGGTTGAAGGCGCCGCGGCCCGTCGCCCACACGAGCTTGCCGGTCACGGCGCCGACGGCCGCCGACGAGCGCCGCGAGAGGTTCGAGTAGAAGACGAGGTCGCCGACCACCACCGGGCGCGCCTGAGATCTTGCCGCCGGCGTCGTGCGTCCAGCGCACGCGCCCCGAGCGCGCGTCGAAGGCGTAGAGGCGCCCGTCGTAGGAGCCGATGTAGACCGTCGGCCCGGCGCCGGGGACGCTGGCGACGGCGGGCGAGGAGTAGACGTAGTTGCCGGTCTTGTGGCGCCAGGCGAGCTTGCCGTCGGAGGCCGCGAACGAGTAGACGAAGCCGTCGAGCGAGCCGATGTAGACGCGCCCATAGGCCGCCGCCGGCGTCGAGTAGAAGTTCCCCGCCTTGAGGCCGAACGCGGTGCCGGCGCTCGAGGTCTCCCAGATCTGCGAGCCGTCGCGCTGGCGGATCGCATGGACCTTGCCGCCGTAGTCGCCGAAGAACAGGCGCCCCTGGTCGAGGGCCAGGCCGCCCTTGACGGCGCCGTCGGCCTTGTAGCGCCAGCGCACCGCGCCGTCGCGCGCGCGCAGCGCGTAGACGGTGCCGTCCTCGGTGCCGAAGTACACGCGCCCGCTGGCCACCAGCGGCGAGGACTCGGCCCGCGAGGGGAGCTTGCGCGACCAGCGCACGCGGCCGTTCTTGACGTCGAGGGCGATCACGCGCCCGCCCTTGATGCCCTTGCCGCGGGCGAGCACCACGGCGTAGACGCTGTTGCCCGGCGCAGGCCGGCGACGAAGCGGCCAGGTAGCCGATCTTCGCCTTCCAGCGCACGCGGCCGGTCAGGCGGCTGATCTTGTACAGCGCGCCGTTGTTCTTCTCCAGGTACAGCGAGCGCCGGCACAGCACCGGCGGGAACTCGATGAGCTCCCGGCCGGTCACGCGCCACTGGGTCACGAACGGCGGGCGCAGCGGCGTCTTGAGCGGCAGATAGCGCGTGCGCGCCTTCGTGTAGCCGAACTCCGGCCAGGCGAAGCCGTCGTCCATCGGATGCTCGGTGGCCTTCGGCTTGCGCTGGGTGCTCGTGGTGCCCGTGTCCTGCGTGTCGGTGAACTCGACGTCCGGGTGCGAGACGTTGCCCGGCTGGGAGACCGTGAGGTAGGCGACCGCGGCTCCGGCGGCCACCACGCAGAGCACGCCCCCGAGCGCCAGCCAGCGCCACCGGCCGCGCAGGCGCGGGAACATGCCCCGAGGGTACCGTTGCGCTGTGCGCGACGCGTCAGACGCCCTCGACGTGCTGCGCGCCGACCCGTGCGGCGCGCGCCTGCTGCGCGCCTTCGCGCCGGGCGAGGGCGTGCACCTGGTCGGCGGGGCCGTGCGCGACCTGCTGCTGGGACGCCCGTGGCGCGAGCTCGACGTGGTCGTCGAGGGCGACGTCGACGCCGCCGCGGCGCGCCTGGGCGGCGAGGTCGCCGCCCACGAGCGCTTCGGCACCGCGCGCGTGCGGGCCGGGGACTGCGCCTTCGACCTCGTGCGCGCCCGCGCCGAGAGCTACGCCCACCCGGGCGCCCTGCCCGACGTGCGGCCCGGCACGCTCGACGACGACCTCCACCGCCGCGACGTGACGGTCAACGCCATGGCGCTGCGCCTGGACGGGACGCTGGCCGCCGTCGAGGGCGCGCTCGAGGACCTCGAGGCCCGCGTGCTGCGCGTGCTCCACGACGCGTCCTTCGTCGACGACCCCACCCGCGTCTGGCGGGTGGCGCGCTACGCGGCCCGCCTGGGCTTCGACGTCGACCCCCACACGCGCGCGCTGGCCGCCGCCGCCGACCCCACGACGGTCAGCGGCGACCGCCTCGGCGCCGAGCTGCGCCTGGCCCTCGCCGAGCCCGACCCGCTCGCCGCGCTGCAGGCCGTGGCCGAGCTCAACCCCGCCTACCTGCCCGAGGGCTTCGACCCGCGCCCGCGCGCGCTGGCCGACGCGCTCGACGTGCTGCCCGCCGACGGACGCCGCGACCTGCTCACGCTCGCGGCCTGCGCCGCCGGGATGGACGCCCGCGCCCTGCTGGCCTGGCTCGACGACATGGGCTTCGTCGCCGCCGAGCGCGACAGGGTGGCCGCCGCCTCGCGCTACTCCACGGGCGAGCCGCTGCGCGCGGCGCGCACCAACGCCGAGATCGCCCGCGCCGCGCGCGGAGCGCCGGTCGAGGCGGTCGCCCTCGCCGGGGGCGAGAACGCGCGCCGCTGGCTGGCCGACCTGCGCGACGTGCGGCCTGGAGATCAACGGCGACGACCTGCTCGCCGCGGGCGTGCCGCAGGGGCCCGAGATCGGCGCCCGGCTGCAGCGCACCCTGGACCGCAAGCTCGACGGCGAGATCGCCGGGCGCGAGCAGGAGCTCGCGACGGCGCTCGCGCAGGACGGCGGATAGGCTCGCCGCGCGATGAGCGCCAACGTGCTCCAGTGGGACGGCGGCCCGGGCCACTACGAGGTCTACTACCTCTCGGCCACCGATCCGCGCAGCGGCACGGGCCTGTGGATTCGCTACACGATGCGCTCGCCGCTGCAGGGCGCGGGCGAGTGCGCGCTGTGGTTCATGGCCATGGACCGCGACGGCGCGCGCCTCGCGCGCAAGGCGACCCATCCGATCGACGCGCTGACCGCCGAGCGCGACCCGTTCAGGCTCACGCTGGCCGGCGCCGACCTGTCCGACCGCGGCATGGCGGGCGCCTTCGAGGACGTCTCGTGGGAGCTCTCGTGGGAGCCGTCGCTGCCGGCGGCCGAGCACGTCGACGGGCTGCTGCGGCGCGCCGGCATCGCCAAGACCATCCTGGTGCTGGCCCACCCGGACCTCGCGGTCTCCGGCACGGTGCGCTTCGCCGACCGCGAGCTCGTCCTGGAGGGCGCGCGCGGGGGACAGGCGCACCTGTGGGGCTCCAAGCACGCGTCGCGCTGGACGTGGGCGCACGCCAACGACCTGCGCAGCGTGGAGGGCGAGCCGCGCCCGGGCGCGTACCTCGACGGCGTCAGCGTCTTCGTGCCGCGCTTCGGGCGCCAGCTGGGGCCGAGCACGCCGGTGGTCGGACGCTTCGGCGGCGACGACTTCCGCTCGACGAGCCCGCTGAGCGTGACCCGCAACTCCAGCCGCTTCGGCCTGACGAGCTGGCGCTTCGAGGCGCGCGACGGGAAGCGCAGGGTGGTCGGCGAGGTCGACGCGCCGCGCGGCTCGCTCGTCGGCGTGACCTACCACGACCCCGACGGGGACCTCGCCTACTGCTACAACAGCGAGGTGGCCTCGATGCGCGTCAACGTGTGGGACCGCACGTCCCGCGGGCGCTACGGCTGGGTGCTGCGCGACACGCTGGTGGCCGACGGCACCGCTCACTTCGAGTACGCCCAGCGCGCGCCCGTCGACGGCGTGGAGCTGTTGTTGACGTGAGCTTCCGCGCCGCCGGCGAGCACCTGGTCATCGACCTGCCGGGCGCCACCGCGCTCTTCACCACGCGCCGCGGTGGCGTGTCGGAGGGCCCGTACGCGTCGCTCAACGTCGGTCTGCTGACCGACGACGACCCCGATCGGGTGGCGGCCAACCGCGAGCGCGTGCGCGCGCAGGCCGGCGCCGCGCGGCTCGCGCAGGGCCGCCAGGTGCACGGGACCCGG
Organism: uncultured Actinomycetes bacterium; assembly: GCA_963816845.1. Taxonomy (GTDB): domain Bacteria; phylum Actinomycetota; class Thermoleophilia; order Solirubrobacterales; family Solirubrobacteraceae; genus JAOPZW01. Next base: position 144,032 of record CAWFMR010000063.1, read on the forward strand.
GTCGTCGTCGACGGGCAGGGCGGCGAGGAGGCCGACGGGCAGGTCACGACGCGCCAGGGCGTCGCGGCCATCGTGCTGGTGGCCGACTGCCTGCCGGTCGCCCTGGCGGGCCCCGACGCCGCCGGCGTGGTCCACGCGGGCTGGCGGGGACTGTCGGGCGGCGTGCTCGAGGCCGGCGTGGCGGCCGTCGGCGATCGCGGGCCGGTGGCCGCCGCCATCGGGCCGGGCATCGGTCCGTGCTGCTACGAGGTCGGCGACGACGTCCGCGCGGTCTTCGGGACCAGCGAGCGCACGCTCGACCTCAAGGCGATCGCCCGCGCGCGCCTGAAGGACGCCGGCGTGACCGAGATCCACGACTGCGGCCTGTGCACGGCGTGCGACGCGGAGCGCTTCTTCTCCCATCGCCGCGATCGCGGCCTGACCGGCCGCCAGGCGGGGCTCGCGTGGCGCAGCTGATCCGCGGGCTCGACGCGCGCCGCGTGGCCGACAACCTCGCGCGCGTGCGCACCGAGATCGGCGACGAGATCCAGATCCTCGCCGCGGTCAAGTACGTCGCGGCAGAGGAGATGGGCGTGCTCGTCGAGGCCGGCATCACGGTCGTGGGCGAGAACCGCGCGCAGGAGCTCGAGGTCAAGGCCCGGGCCCATCCGGAGCTGACCTGGGACTTCATCGGCCACCTGCAGAGCCGCAAGGTCAAGCAGGTGCTGCCCTACGTGCGCTGGATCCACTCGGTGGCCAGCGACTCGGCGCTCGACCAGCTGGGCCGGCACGGCGGGCCGCAGACGCAGGTGCTCGTCGAGGTCAACGTCGCCCGCGACGAGAGCAAGTCGGGCGTGCTGCCCGAGGACCTCGACGGCTTCCTCGAGCGCTGTCCGGTCGAGGTGGTCGGGCTGATGACGATGCCGCCGTTCACCGAGCGCCCGGAGGACAGCCGCCGCTGGTTCGCCGCGCTGGCCGAGCTGGCGGGAGCGCGGGGGCTGGGCGAGCTCTCGATGGGGACCAGCCAGGACTACGCGGTCGCCGCCCAGGAGGGCGCCACGATCGTGCGGCTTGGCACGAGCCTGTATACGTAAGTTGCAGGAGAATCGCCCAAGAGGGCTAACCTTCCGCTGTAGGTATGGCGTTCCGCGATTCCTGGCACCGTGCGCTCGTGTACTTCGGCCTTGCCGAGGAACGCGACCCATACGTGGAGGAGGACGATGCCTACGAGCCGGAGGCCGAGCTCGAGGATCGCTATCGCGAGCGCCCGAACGTCCGCCGGCTGGGCTCGCGCCGGCGCCGCGACGAGTTCGACGACATCTTCGCCGACGACGACGTCCCCGCGCGGCCGACGGGACAGCTGCGCTCCGTGCGCCCCGGCGGCAACGGCCGCAGCGACGTGCGCGTGCACCTCGTCATCCCCAAGAGCTTCAACGACGCCCAGCAGATCGCGGACAAGTTCAAGGACTCGATCCCGGTCGTCCTGAACCTCCAGGGCATCGAGTCCGACCTCTCCAAGCGCCTCATCGACTTCGCCAGCGGGCTCACCTACGCCCTCGACGGCGGCATGCAGCGGATCGCCGACAAGGTCTTCATGCTCACGCCGCGCAACGTCGAGATCTCGGCGGAGGAACGCGCGGAGCTCATCGAGAAGGGCTTCTTCAACCAAAGCTGACACGGTGGTGCTCGGCCTCATCGGCGCCGGGAGCATGGCCCGAGGGCTGGCCCTCGGCTGGGGTCGGCCGGTGCTGTGCACCGACGTCGTCGCCGAGCGCGCGCAGGCGCTGGCCGAGGAGGTCGGCGGCGAGGCGCTCGCGTCCGCGGCCGAGGTCGCCCAGCGCGCCGACGTCGTCGTCCTGTGCCACAAGCCGCCGCAGCTCGCGGCCGTGGCGGCCGAGGTGGCCCCTCACGCCAAGGCGATCGTCTCGATCCTCGCGGCGACCCCGCTGGCGGACGTCAAGGCGGCCTATCCCGACCGCCCGGTCTACCGCGTCCTGCCCTCGACGCCGGTCGAGGTCCGCCAGGGCGCGGTCATCCTCGCCGCCGACGACGAGCAGGACGCGGAGCTCGACGCGGCGCTGCGCGGCCTGCTCGAGGAGCTGGGCACGCTCGTCGTGCTCGACGACGCGATGGTCGACGTCGCCATGGGCCTCATGTCCAACGCCCCGGCCTACTACGCCCTGGTGGTCGAGTCGCAGGTCGACGCCGGCGTGCGCCACGGCCTGACCGCCGACCAGGCCTCGCGGCTGGTGGTCCAGACGATGGCGGGCACCGCCGAGCTCCTGCGCCGCCAGGGCTACGACACGCTGGCCGCGCGCCGCGCGGTCACCTCGCCGGGCGGCTCGACCGCCCGCGGGCTCGACGCGCTCGAGCGCGGCGGGGTGCGCGCCGCCTTCTCGGACGCGCTGGATGCGATCCTCAAGCGATGATCGTCGTCTTCGCCACCGCCCGCGGGCAGATCGCCGACTTCGTGTACGCGCTGGTGCAGGTCTACACGATCCTGATCATCGCCTACATCCTGAGCTCGCTGTTCTTCGCGTTCGGCGGGCGCCTGCCGTACGCGCGGTGGTCGAGCGCGATCCTCGGCTTCCTGCGCGACGTCTGCGAGCCCTACCTGTCGATCTTCCGGCGCTTCATCCCGCCGCTCGGGCCGCTGGACCTCAGCCCGGTCATCGCCATCGTGTTGCTGCAGATCGTCGGGGCGATCGTGGTCAACCTGATCCGCGGTTGATGTCGCCCGCCGGTGCGTGGGCGCGCGCGGGGCTGGTCATGGTCGCCGTGATCGCGCTCGACCAGGCCACGAAGGCGCTCGTGCGCTCGAACGTCGCGATCGGCGACAGCGACGGCGTCCTCCCCGGCGTCCAGATCGTTCACGTGCGCAACGAGGGCGTGGCCTTCAGCCGCTTCTCCGGCGGCGGCACGGTGGTGTCGATCATCGTCGGCGCCGCGCTCCTGGCGCTCCTCGTCTACTTCATCACCCACATCGACAAGCCGCTCGTGTGGCTGCCGACCGGGATGCTCCTCGGCGGCGCGCTGGGCAACGTCATCGACCGCATCCGCGACGGCGCGGTGACCGACTTCATCAAGCTGCCCGGGTGGCCGGCCTTCAACGTGGCCGACATCTCGATCACCTTCGGCGTCCTCGTGCTGCTCTACGTCACCGAGCGCCCGCGTCATGCAGCGGCGAGCGACGCCTGAGGACGCCGGCGCGCGGCTCGACGCCTTCCTGGCGGCGCCGCTGGGCTCGCGGGCGCGCGCGCAGCGGCTCATCGAGGCGGGCCACGTGCTCGTCGACGGGCGCGCGGCGCCCAAGCGCCACCGGCTGAGCGCCGGCGAGCTCGTCACGGTCGACGAGCCCGAGGAGGCCCCGGCGCCCGACGTCCCCGACGCGCCCTACGCGGTGCCCTACGGCGACGAGCACCTGCTCGTGATCGACAAGCCCGCCGGCGTCGTCGTGCACCCGGCGCGCGGGCACCGCACGGGCACGCTCGCGCAGGCGCTCAGCCCGATCGCCGCCGGCGGCGAGGACGCCGCGCGCGCCGGGATCGTGCACCGCCTGGATCGCGACACCTCGGGCCTGCTCGTCGTGGCGCGCTCGGAGGCCGTGCACCGCGCGCTGCGCAACGCGCTGCAGGCGCGGGCGATCACGCGCGAGTACCTGGCGCTGGTCGAGGGGCGCCCGCCGGCGCGCAGCGGCACCATCGATGCCCCGCTGGGGCGCGACCGGCGCGTGCGGACGCGGATGTCGACCGACACCGACGATCCCGCGCGCGGCGGTGACGCACTTCGAGATCGAGCAGGCGCTGCCGCGCACCACGCTGCTGCGCGTGCGCCTGCAGACGGGACGCACCCACCAGATCCGCGCCCATCTGAAGGCCATCGACCATCCGGTGGTCGGCGACCCCGAGTACGGGACACCCGGGCGCCTGGGGCTCGAGCGCCAGTTCCTGCACGCGGCGCGGCTGGCCTTCGCGCACCCGGTGACCGGGGCGCCGGTCGACGTCAGCTCGCCGCTGCCCGAGGATCTGCGCGCGGCGCTGGCGCTGGCCGGCGCCGAGTGATCCACAGCTCGGCCCGGTAGGGGATCTCGATCTGGTCGATGCCGCGACGGGCGAGCATCCCGTCGATCTCGTCGAGGAGCTGGGTGCGCTGACCGTCCGGGAGCGTCGCCACGAAGGACATGGACGCCCAGTGGGCGACGATGCCGGCGCGGTCCGTGGCGTGCACGAAGGGCTCGTCGCGCCGCTGGATCTCCTCGAAGGCCGGATGGCCCTCGAGGCCGTCGGGCCGGCGCGAGCCCGTGAGGTAGGGGTGGTCGCCCTTCGGCAGGGCGGCGTGGATGGCGCCCAGGTCCAGCCACCAGTCGGGCGCGTCGTCGCTGCCGTACCAGCGCGGGTGCGAGACGCACACCACCATGCCGCCGCCGGGCCTGAGCACGCGCGCGAGCTCGTCGGCGGCGCGGGCGCCGTCGAACCAGTGCCAGGCGTCGCTGCAGACGGCGCCGTCGACGCTGGCGTCGGGCAGCGGCAGCTCCTCCGCATGCCCGGCCAGGGCCCGATCGGAGCCGATCTTGGAGCGTCAGGATGGCGCGCATCTCGTCGAGCGGCTCGACGGCGACGACGTCGAAGCCCTTCTCCAGCAGGGGCTCGGAGAGGCGCCCGGTGCCGGCGCCGACGTCGAGCAGGCGCGGTCCGCCGCCGGCCGCGGCGGCGATCGCGGCGATCGCGTGGTCGTCGTAGCGGGGGCGCCCGAAGTCGTAGGCCTCGGCGACGTCGTTGAAGCTGCGGGCGAGTTCGGACATCCCGCACAGCCTAGGCAGCGCGGCGGGACGACCGCGTCCATGGCCGCCCCGCCGACACTCACGACGCGGACCGGACCACCGGAGGTAGGGGAAGGGAGGACCGGCCCGCGATGCTCCTAACGCAGGAGCATCGATCTTCTTGCGTACAATCGACGGACAACGTCCTTCGACCCCGTGGGACGAACGCGTGGCGACCCTGCCCGGGCCGATCGGCCCGGAATCCGCCTCGCCCCCGCGGGCACATCACCTACACGTACTCACAAGGGAGCCGTAACCATGCCCGAAGTCGGGATCAGGGAGCTGCTGGAGGCCGGGGTGCATTTCGGCCACCAGACCCGTCGCTGGAACCCCAAGATGCGCCGCTTCATCCACGGTGAGCGCGGCGGCATCTACATCATCGATCTGCTGCAGACGCAGCGGCTGCTCGAGCAGGCGCGCCAGTTCGCCGGCGAGCTGGCCCAGCGCGGCGGCATCGTGCTCTTCGTGGGCACCAAGAAGCAGGCCCGCGACGCCGTCAAGGACGTCGCCGAGGCGGCCGGCATGCCCTACGTCAACCACCGCTGGCTGGGCGGCCTGCTGACGAACTTCCAGACCATCAACCAGCGCATCCGCCGCCTGCACGACCTCGAGCGCTACGAGACCGAGGGCCAGCTCGGGCTGCTGCCCACGCGCGAGCGCATGGCCGCCGAGGCCGACCTCGCCAAGCTGCGCGCCAACCTCGGCGGCGTGAAGTACATGCAGCGCACGCCCGACGCGATGTTCGTCATCGACCTCAAGACCGAGGCGATCGCCGTCCGCGAGGCGCAGCGCCTGCGCATCCCGATCATCGGCCTGGTCGACACCAACTGCGACCCCGACGGGATCGACTTCGTCGTCCCGGGCAACGACGACGCGATCAAGTCGTGCGCCGTGGTGGCCCACGCGATCGGCGAGGCCGCCCGCGACGGGCGCCTGGCCTTCGCCGCCGAGCGCGCCGAGGAGGAGGAGCGCGTCCGCCGCGAGGCCGAGGAGCGCGCGCGGCGCGAGGCCGAGGAGCAGGCCCGCCGCGAGGCCGAGGCCCAGGCCGCCGCGCAGGCCGCCGCCGAGGCCGACCGCGCGGCACAGGAGGCGGCCGAGGCCCAGGCCGTGGCCGCCGAGGGCATCCCCGGGCCCGACCCCGAGGCCGCGGTGACGCCGCAGGCCCAGACCGACGAGGTCCAGGCCGACGTCCCGCATCCGGCGCCGCCCGCCGACACCACGCCCGACCCCGAGCCGACCGCGGCGCAGGCCGCTCCGGCCGAGCCTGCCGCTCCCGCGGAGCCTGCCGCTCGAGGCCGCCGAGCCGAGCCGCCGCCGCCCGCACCCGAGACCGAGAACGCAACCCAGGAACAGAACGCATGACTACCACTCCCCAGATCAGCGCCAAGGACGTCGCCGCCCTGCGCCAGCAGACCGGCGCGGGCATGATGGACTGCAAGCGCGCCCTCGAGGAGGCCGCGGGCGACGTCGACAAGGCCACCGAGATCCTCCGGGTCAAGATGGGCAACAAGCTGGGCAAGCTCGCCGACCGCGAGGCCGCCGAGGGCACCATCCAGAGCTACATCCACGCCAACGGCAAGGTCGGCGTGCTCGTCGAGGTCGACTGCAACACCGACTTCGTGGCCAAGAACGACGACTTCATCGCCTTCGCCAGGGACGTCGCGCTGCACCTCGCGGCCTCCCCGCAGACGCGCTGGGTCTCCGAGGACGAGGTCCCGGCCGACGTGCGCGACGCCGAGGCCCGCGTCTTCGAGCAGCAGGCCGCCGACAAGCCCGAGAACGTCCGCCCGCGGATCGTCGAGGGGCAGATCAAGAAGTGGCTGGGCGACGTCGTGCTGCTCAACCAGGTCCACGTCAACGGCGACAAGTACGAGGGCAAGACCATCGAGCAGCTGCGCGGCGACCTCTCGGCCAAGACGGGCGAGAACGTCGTCATCCGGCGCTTCGCGCGCTTCGCGGTGGGCGAGTAGTGAGCCACGAGGGCGCCCCGGCGTTCCAGCGGATCCTGATCAAGCTCTCGGGGGAGTCCCTCATGGGCGCCCTCGACTACGGGACCGACCCGGAGCGCCTGAGCGCCGTCGCCGAGCAGATCAAGCGCGTGCACGATCGCGGCGTGGAGATCGCGATCGTGCTCGGCGCGGGCAACATCTACCGCGGGATCGCCGGCGCCGCCTCGGGCATGGACCGCGCCACCGCGGACTACATGGGGATGCTCGCGATCGTCCTCAACGCGCTCCAGCTCCAGGACGCCCTGGAGAAGCTCGACGTCCACACGCGCGTGCAGTCGGCCATCCACGTGCAGGAGGTGGCCGAGCCCTACATCCGCCGCCGCGCGATGCGCCACCTCGAGAAGGGCCGCGTCGTCATCTTCGCCGCCGGCACCGGCAACCCGTTCTTCACCTCGGACACCGCGGCCGCGCTGCGGGCCGTCGAGATCCACGCCGAGGTCCTGCTCATGGCCAAGAACGGCGTCGAGGGCGTCTACACGGCCGATCCGCGCGAGGATCCCACGGCGGAGTTCATCGCCGAGATCACCCACATGGAGGCGGTCGAGCGGCGCCTGCGGATCATGGACCTGACGGCGCTGACGCTGTGCATGGAGAACGGCCTGCCGATCCACGTCTTCAACATGGACGACGAGCACAACATCGACCGGATAGTGTCCGGCGAGCGCGTAGGAACCCTGGTTGCGACATGACAGAGCTGACCGATGAGCTGATCGCCGACGCCGGCGAGCGCATGACGAAGTCCGTCGAGTCGACCCGCAACGAGTTCGGCACCGTGCGCACGGGCCGCGCCAGCCCGGGGCTGCTCGACCGCATCGTGGTCGACTACTACGGCGCCGCGACCCCGCTCAAGCAGCTGGCCACCATCAACGTGCCCGAGGCGCGCCTGCTCACCGTCCAGCCCTACGACCAGGCGTCGATCAAGGCCATCGAGAAGGCGATCATGGAGTCCGACATCGGGCTCACGCCCAACAACGACGGCCGCCTGATCCGCATGACCATCCCGGAGCTCAACGAGGAGCGCCGCCGGGACCTGGTCAAGGTCGTGCGCCACATCGCCGAGGAGGGGCGCGTGGCGATCCGCAACATCCGCCGCGACGTCATGCACGACCTGCGCGAGCTCAAGGAATCAGGCGACGCGGGCGCCGACGACGAGCACCGCGCCGAGGTCGAGCTGCAGAAGCTGACCGATGCGCGGATCGCCGAACTCGAGACGGCGCTGAAGGCCAAGGAAGCAGAGATCCTCGAGGTCTGATGGCCTCCGACGGCCGCGCGGCGCGGTACGTCGCCATCATCACCGACGGCAATGGCCGCTGGGCGCAGCAGCGCGGCCTGCCCGTCATCGAGGGCCACGAGGCGGGAGCCGACGTGGTCAAGGCGCGCCTGCGCGACGCGGTCGAGTTCGGCGTGCGCGAGCTGACGGTCTACTCGTTCTCGACCGAGAACTGGTCGCGCCCGGCCGAGGAGGTCACCGCGCTGATGCGCATGTTCTCCCAGCGCATCGCGACCGAGACGCCCGAGCTCAACGAGGAGGGCGTGCGCATGCGCTTCATCGGCCGCCGCGAGCGCGTCACCGGGGCCCTGCTCGAGCAGATGGACTGGGCCGAGGCGCAGACGGCCGCCAACGACCGCATCACGCTCTACGTGGCCTTCAACTACGGAGGCCGCGCGGAGGTCCTCGACGCGGCGGCCCGCTACAGCGGCGGGGGGAGGAGGCCTTCCGGCGGCTGCTCTACGCCCCCGAGATGCACGATCCCGACCTCATCATCCGCACGAGCGGCGAGCAGCGGATGAGCAACTACCTGCTGTGGCAGGGGGCCTACTCGGAGCTCGTCTTCTCCGAGGAGCTGTGGCCCGACTTCTCGCGCGAGGCGTTCCGGGCCGCGCTGGACGAGTTCGAGCGCCGGCAGCGCCGGTTCGGGGGGCGCTGATGGAGGGCCGCTCGCGCCCGTCGTCGCGCCGGCGCGCGACCCAGAGCCAGCGGCGCGCCGGGCGCGCGCGCCGGCGCAACGCGGGCTCGGATCTCGGGGCGCGCCTGGCCGCCGCGATCCCGGCGATCGCGTTCGCGCTGGCCATCGTGGGCTTCGGCAACTGGGTCTTCGTGGCCGGCTTGGCAGCACTCGCCTGCATCTGCCTGCACGAGCTGTTCGCGATGTACGCCTTCACCAACCCGTCGCGCCTGGCGGGGTTCACGGGGGCGATCGCGCTGCTCGTGGCCGCCCACCTCGGCGGCCAGGCCAGCGTGCTGGGCGCCTTCGTGGCCTGCGTGCCGTGGGTCTTCGTGCTGTGCCTGCTGCAGCCGCGCCACGCCGGCGCGCCCGGGGTGGCGGTGACGATGCTCGGCCTGGCCTGGATCGGCCTCGCCTTCGCGCACGCCGTGATGCTGCGCGACCTGCCCCACGGCGACGGGATCGTCATCGACGTGCTGGTGGGGACGTTCATCGGCGACACCGGGGCCTACCTCGGCGGGCGCACGTTCGGCACGCGGCGCCTCGCACCGGCCATCTCGCCCAACAAGACCCTCGAGGGGCTGGCCATCGGCTTCGCGATCGGCGTCGCGGCGGTGTGGCTGGCCGGGCTCTATCAGGACTGGCTGAGCGGCTGGCACGCGCTGATGCTCGGCGCGGCGGTGGCCGCGGCGGCTCCGGTGGGCGACCTCTTCGAGTCCTACCTCAAGCGCGACGCGGGGACGAAGGACACCGGCCGGCTGTTCGGCGCCCACGGCGGCGCCCTGGACCGCCTGGACGCCGCGATGTTCACCATGGTCGCCGGCTTCTACGTCTGGCACGCGATCCTGTAGGTCGGGTCCTGCTGGACCTCCTACACGATGTCTGACAAGATGCGCGAGGTGGCCGGCGGCGGTGGAGCGGCCGCCGCCGGCCGTTCTTAAGCTCTGTTAGGTGGGCTCGTCTCCCGCGCGGGGGCGGGGAGGACGCCAGGGGATGCGCGTCCGCAACCATGCCCTCGACGGCCTGCGTGGCCTTGCCGCCCTCGGCGTCCTCACGCTGCACGTGTGGATGTTCACGGTGCAGGGCGCCCACGGCCGTGACGAGCTCGTGAGCCTGCTCACCGGCGAGCTGCGCCTGGGCGTCGTGCTCTTCTTCGTGCTCTCGGGCTACCTGCTGGCGGGGCCGTGGGTCGCGAGCGCCCTCGATGCGCGACCGACCCCGCGCCTGGGGCGCTTCGCGGTCAAGCGCGCGGCGCGCATCGTCCCCGCCTACTGGGTGGCCATGCTCGGCTCGTTCTGGCTGCTGGCCGGCAGCGGGCACGACTACGAGGTCAGTGCCGGTCAGCTGCCGCTGTTCGCGGCCTTCGGGCAGAACTACGTCGGCGCGGTCGCCGGCAAGCTCGACCCGCCGATGTGGTCGCTGGTGGTCGAGGTGAGCTTCTACGCCGTCCTCCCGCTCGCGGGGTGGCTGCTCGTGCGCGCCGCGCGGCGCGGGCGGATGGTCCTCGCCTGCGCCGGGCCTGGCCGGCGTCGGCCTGGCGTGGAGCGCGGCGGGCGTGTCGCTGGCCTGGCCGGAGACGGCGATGTCCACCCTTCCGACCTTCCTGCCCGTCTTCGCCTGCGGCATGGCGGCCGCCGCGCTGGCCCATCGCCGCGTGCCGTCGCGCGCGTCGTGGTGGGCGCTCGTCGTCGCGGGCGCCGCCCTCGTGTGCGCCGACGCGTGGTGGCACCACCAGGGCACCGGCATGACCGGCCACGTCGTGCGCGACCTGCCCGCCGCGCTCGGCTTCGCGGCCGTGGTGGCGGCGGTCGCCGCCCATCCGCCGGCGGTCCTCTCGCGCGCGCCCCTGCGCGGCCTGGGCACGATCTCCTACGGCCTGTACCTGTGGCACCTGCCGGTGCTCCTGTGGCTGCGCTTCGAGGGCCTGATGCCCGGCGGCTTCGTCGTCCCCTGGATCGAGGTCGCGGCGCTCAGCGCGCTGGTGGCGTACGCGAGCTGGGTGGTGGTCGAGCGGCCCGCCATCGAGGCCGTGGGCCGCTGGCGCCCGTGGACGCGGCGCGTCCCGACCTTCCCGGCCGAGCTGCACATCAAGCCGGTGCCGAGCGTGGCGTGAGGCGCGCGACGACGGTGTCCGGCTCGGTCGGCGACGCTACGCGTTGCAGCGCTGCGCGGCCAACTGCTCATCCGGGGAAGGCAGTCAGCGGCGGTTGGGGCGCGGGCGGCGCCTCGGCGCCTGACGTGCGGGCGGCTTGCGGGTCGATCGCCGACAGACCCGCTCGCCCTTCGATGATGCGGTTGAACGCCGCGCCGCGCGGAAGCTGACCGCGGACGCCGTTTGTGACGACTCTGCGTAGGGGTTGACGAGGCACTGACGTCGGCTGTGGCACCCTAGGGGCGTGGCTCGGCGGCTGCTCATCCTCGGCTCGACCGGCTCGATCGGCACGCAGGCGCTCGAGATCGTCGAGGGCTCGGACGAGATCGAGCTCGTCGGGCTGGCCGCAGGGCGCTCGTGGGAGGCGCTGGTCGCGCAGGCGCGGGCTCACGGCGTCGAGCGCATCGCGCTGGCCGACCCCGACGCCGCGGCGCGCGCCGCGGAGGCGTGGACCGACGGCGAGGTGCTCACGGGCCCCGAGGGACTGATGACCCTCGTGATCGAGTCCGAGGCCGAGCTGGTGCTCAACGCGCTGGTCGGCTCGGTCGGCCTGGGCCCGACGGTGGCGACGCTCGGCGAGGGCATCGACCTCGCGCTGGCCAACAAGGAGTCGCTCGTCGTCGGGGGCGAGCTCGTGACCCAGCTCGCCGAGGCCACCGGGGCGCAGATCATCCCCGTGGACTCCGAGCACTCGGCCCTGCACCAGCTCATCGCGGCCGAGCGGCCCGGGACGATCGACAAGCTCGTCCTCACCGCCAGCGGCGGCCCGTTCCGCGGTCGCAGCCGCGCGGACCTCGAGGGCGTGAGCGTCGAGGAGGCCCTCCAGCACCCGACCTGGGCGATGGGGGGCAAGATCACGATCGACTCGGCCACGCTGATGAACAAGGGCCTCGAGCTGATCGAGGCCCATCACCTCTTCGGCACGCCCTACGACCGCATCGACGTCGTCGTCCACCCGCAGTCGGTCGTGCACTCCTACGTCCTGCTGTGCGACGGCGCGGCCCTCGCGCACCTCGGCCACCCCGACATGCGCGTGCCGATCTCCTACGCCCTGCACTACCCCGACCGCGTCGACGTCCCGGTCCGCCCGCTGGACCTGGCCGAGGTGGGCGCGCTGACCTTCGAGCCGGTCGACACCGAGGCCTTCCCGTGCCTGCGCCTGGCGCGCGAGGCCGCCGCCGCGGGCGGCACGGCGCCGTGCGTGCTCAACGCCGCCAACGAGGTCGCCGTCCACGCCTTCCTCAACGGGCGGCTGGACTTCCTCGGCATCCCCGCGGTCATCGAGACGGCGCTCGAGCGCCTGCCCGCCGGTCCCGTGCGCGCCTTCGAGTCGCTGCACGAGGCCGACCGCGAGGCGCGCGCCGTGGCGTCGGAGCTGATCGCGGTGCGCACTCGACAGCGCGCCGTCGCTCGTCCATCGTGACCTTCGACCTCAAGACCAGGTGCTCGCGATGAGCTGGCTGCTCGCCTTCCTCGGCTTCGCCGCGCTGATCATCCTGCACGAGTTCGGCCACTTCGCCGCGGCCAAGGCCACCGGGATGCGCGTCGAGCGCTTCTCGCTCTTCTTCCCGCCGCTGCTGGGCAAGATCCGCCGCGGCGAGACCGAGTACGCCATCGGGGCGATCCCCTTGGGCGGCTACGTGAAGATCACCGGGATGAGCCCCCACGAGGAGCTCTCGCCGGAGGTCGCGCCGCGGGCCTACCTCAACCAGCCGCCGTGGAAGCGCATCGTCGTCATCGCCGCGGGCCCGGCGATGAACCTGCTCATCGCCTTCCTGCTGGGCTGGGCGATCATCGCCTTCCACGGGGTCGCGGTGAACGACCTCGTGGTCGACCAGGTCCAGACGACCAGCGCCGCCGCCAACCAGCTGCGCCCCGGCGACAAGGTGCTCTCGATCGACGGCGTCCCGGGCTATCAGTCCGGCCTGAGCGACCAGGAGATCGTCGACCGCCAGCTGCGCCTGCGCCGCGTCGTCAGCCGCCATGCGTGCGCGGGGACGCCGACGCCCGGCTGCAAGGCCACCACCCCCGCGAAGGTCGTGGTGCAGCGCGACGGCAAGCCGACGACGCTCCTCGTCACGCCCCAGTACGACTCGGCGAACAAGCGCATGCTGCTCGGCATCACCTACGGCGCCAACGAGCACGTCGGGCCGGCGCACGCGGTGACGATCACCGCCTCGAACCTGTGGCGCATCACGCGCCTGACGACGTCCTCGATCGTGCGCATCTTCTACGACCCGCAGGCGCGCAAGGACGTCTCGGGCGTGGTCGGCTCCTACGAGGCCACGCGCCAGTCCTTCCAGTTCGACACCATCCAGGCGCTGAGCATCCTCGCGATCATCTCGCTCTCCCTCGCGGTGGTGAATCTCTTCCCCTTCCTGCCCCTCGACGGCGGCCATATCTTCTGGGCCGTGGCCGAGAAGATCCGCGGGCGTCCGATCCCCTACCGCCTGATCGAGCGGGCCTCGGTCGTCGGGTTCATGCTCGTCGCCTTCCTGTTCGTCGTCGGCCTGACCAACGACATCGACCGGCTGCGCGGGCAGGGGTTCAACGTCCGCTGAGCTGACCCGCCGCCAGCTGCTGGCACGCGCCGGCGCGGCCGCCGTGGGCGTCGGCGGCGCGGCCCTGCTCTCGCGCGTTCCGATGGTCGCCCCGGCGCCCGCCGTGGCGTCCGTGCCGCGGCGCTGCGTGGCTCTGGGGCCGGCCGGCTGCATCGCGCCCGGCTGCGCGCAGGACCTGAGGGTCGCGGGCAACCGGGCCCTGCTGGCCGACAGCGGCACGGGCTGGGTGCGCCTGTGGGCCGACTGGCCGTCGCTCATGCCCGCCCGCGACGTCTTCGACCCCGACCGCGTCGCCGCGCTCGACGACCAGCTCGCCGTGGCCCGCGCCGACGGGCTGCGCACGATCCTCACGCTCTATCGCACGCCGGCGTGGGTCGGCAGCGGTGTGGCCGCCGCGCCGCCGTGGGAGCGCTTCGTGGCCTGGGCGATCACGCGCTACGGCGCGCGCCTGGATGTCCTCGAGCTGTGCAACGAGCCCAACCTCGAGGGCACCGCGCCCGAGACGGTGGCGGCGATGTTCGTCACCGCGCAGCGCATCGCCGCCGACCTGGGGAGCGTGGTCGTCCTCGCGGGCCCCGCGACCTCCGACATCGCCGGCTACGACCGCTTCACCGATCGCCTGCTCGACGCGCTCGACGCGCGCGGCTTCGTCGCCGGCACGCGCTTCGCGTGGACGCACCACAACTACGCCGACGTCGCCTACGCGACGAGCCGCACCGCCGACGTGCGCCGGCGCCTCGTCGGGCGCTGGGCGGGATGGCCGGCAGGCGACCCCGGCAGCCCGCAGCTCATGCTCACCGAGGGCGGCGTGACGCTGGGCACGATCGCCCGTCACCTGCGGATCGCCGACCCGGCGGCCCAGCGCGCCAAGCAGGGCGAGCTGCTGACCGCGGCCTTCGACCGCCTCAGCGGGGAGGAGGGCGCCGGCGTCGCGCTCGTCACGCAGTACCTCTTCCACACCGATCCGCGCTACGACAGCGGACTGTGCGAGACGGCCGAGGCCGGGGGCGCCCGGCGGCCCGCCTTCGAGGCCTGGCGGGCACTGCCCTCGGTGGCCTAGCCGGTGTAAGTTGACCGCATGGAGGAGATCACGCAGCCGCGCGAGGCGGTCGGCGCCGCCACCATCGCCGAGGCCTTTCGCATCACCGCCGCCGACCGGGCCGACGAGGTCGCGGTCCGGACCAAGGGCGACGAGGTCGCCTGGACGTGGGCAGAGCTGCGCGAGCGCGTCGACGCGCTCGCGGCGGGCCTGACCGGGCTCGGGCTCGAGCGCGGCGACACGGTCGCCCTGCTCTTCGGCAACCGGCCCGAGTTCCATCTCTCCGATCTCGCGGTCGTCACCGCGGGCGCCACGCCGTTCTCGATCTACATGCAGTACGGGCCCGAGCAGATCCGCTACGTGGTGACCGACGCCGGCGCGCGCATGATCATCACCGAGCAGAAGTTCCTGGACAACGTGCTCGAGGCCCGCAAGGAGCTGCCGAACCTCGAGCACGTGATCGTCATCGACGGCGAGGCCCCGGAGGGCGTGGTCACCCTCGACGAGGTCGTCGCCGCCCCGGACCCGGACTTCGACGCGGAGGCGTCCGTGGCGCAGCTCGGCCCGCAGGACCTGCTCACGATCATCTACACGTCCGGCACCACCGGGCCGCCCAAGGGCGTGCAGCTCTCGCATCGCAACCTGCTGGCCGCCGTCGAGCAGGCCGAGCAGCTCATCGAGTTCCCGCGCGACGGTCGCGTCATCTCGTGGCTGCCCGCCGCCCACGTCGCCGAGCGCAACGCCCACCACTACCTGCCGATCGTCTACGGGCTGCAGGTCACGTGCTGCGACAACCCGCGCGAGATCCTCGGCTACCTGCCCGAGGTCCGGCCCTCGTGGTTCTTCGCCGTCCCGCGCATCTGGGAGAAGCTCAAGGCCGGCCTCGAGGCGATGGTCGCCGGCCAGCCCGACGAGCAGCGCTCCACGACGCAGGCCGCGGTGCGCGACGCACTCGAGAAGGTCCGCCTCGAGCAGGCCGGCAAGGAGGTCCCCGCCGACCTCGCCGACCGCGTCGCGCAGGCCGACCGCGAGATCTTCGCCGGCCTGCGCGCGATGCTCGGGCTCGACCAGGTCAAGGCGATCCACGTCGGCGCGGCGCCGACGCCGGTCGAGGTGCTCGAGTTCTTCCACGCCATCGGGCTGCCGCTGGCCGAGCTGTGGGGCATGAGCGAGACGTGCGGCGCGGGCGCGGCCAACCCGCCCGGGAAGATCAAGATCGGCACCGTCGGGCCCCCGGCTCCCGGGGTCGAGATCAAGCTGGCCGAGGACGGCGAGGTCCTCATCCGCAGCGACGTCGTGATGCTGGGCTACCGCAATCTGCCCGACAAGACCGCCGAGGTCATGACCGACGACGGCTTCCTGCGCACCGGGGACATCGGCACGCTCGACGAGGACAACTACCTCACGATCGTCGACCGCAAGAAGGAGATCATCATCAACGCGGCCGGCAAGAACATGTCGCCGGCCAACGTCGAGGCGGCGCTCAAGGCCTCGAGCCCGCTCATCGGGCAGGCGGCCTGCATCGGCGACGGGCGCTCCTACAACACGGCGCTGATCGTCCTCGACTCGGACTTCGCGCCCGCCTGGGCGGCCCAGCACGGCATCGAGGACGCCTCCCTGGAGGCCCTGGCGCACAACGACGACATGCGCGCGGCCGTGCAGGAGGGCGTCGATGCCGCCAACGCGAAGCTCGCGCGCGTCGAGCAGATCAAGAAGTTCACGATCGTCGAGGGCGACTGGCTGCCGGGAGGCGACGAGCTGACGCCGACGATGAAGCTCAAGCGCAAGCCGATCGACGCCAAGTACGCCGAGACGATCGAGGCGATGTACGCGAAGTAGGGCGGTCCGCCGCCGTCAGGCGGTCCGGCGCGCGTAGGGCTCGAGGCCCTCCATCGCGCGCGCGATGGCCCAGTTGTGGTTCCAGCGGAAGACCGGGCGCAGGACGGGCGTGAGCGCCTTGAGCAGCTTGCGGTCGGCGTGGACCTGCCAGTCGAAGCGCACGTGGGTGCCGGTCGCGGTGGGGGTCAGCGTCCAGGTCCCGCGGCCGGACAGGTCGCCGTCGACCTCCGCGGTCACCGTGCGCGGCGCCTCGAGCGCGACGACGCGCGAGCGCGTGTGCAGGTGGTAGGGCAGGCGGCCCTTGAAGTGCTGGCGCGACTCCTTGCCCAGCTCGGCCGGCCCGTCGGCATCGACGTCGAGGTAGACCGGGCGCCACCACTCGGGGTAGGTCCGCGCGTCGGCGATCGCGGCGAAGACCGCCTCGGGCGGCGCCGCGACGTCCCACTCGTCGACGAAGACGTACGGCCGCATCAGCCCGGCGGCGCGCAGCACGAAGCGCGACAGCGCCTGCTGGACGCGCAGCGGCGGGTGTGCGGCATGGCCCTCGTCGCCGAAGTCGGTCACGAGCCTGGCGCCCGCGACCGGCTTGGGGAAGCCGAAGCGGTTGAAGTCGCCGGCCGCGCACATGGCGGCCACGCGCTCGAGGAAGGCCTGCGTGTTGCCCGCGGGACGCACCTGGACGCGGACGTGGCCGTCGGGCGACTTGTCGCCCGGGACCTGGCGGTGCGCGACGCCGGCGGGGACCTCCATCGTCTCGCCCGGGCCGAGCAGGTGCTCGCGGCCCTTCTCGACGATCTTCAGGGTGCCGGCCATGACCTCGTAGTGCTCGACCTGCCCGGTGTGGACGTGGGACTGCACGAGGAAGCCGCGGGGGCGCCCGAGGACGTCGAACTCGACCAGCTCGCCGTTCGTCTCGTCCGCGGTCCTGATGAGCTGCACACGGCAGCCCAGCGGCTCCATCTCCAGCACGTCGCCCGCCTTCGCCATCTCTCTCGCCCCTCCAGGTTCGCGTTGACTGCGACCCTATTCGCAGCCGTGGGGCGAATGGATCAGCCTTTCGAGGTATCTATCGCGCGCAGGGCGATCCAGCTCTTGGCCACGCCGCCCAGGCGCTCGGCGTGGACCGGCTCGCCGAACAGGGCGACCATCTCGGCGCGGCGCAGCAGCGCGATGTCCTCCCACGCTCCGGCGGCGCCCAGGCGCCAGTACGGGCGCCGCAGCGCGGCCGGCAGCCAGTGCGCGAAGGGCAGCAGCGCGTGCGGCTCGATCGGGAACGACCACGCCGGCGTCTGGACGAACCAGCCGCGCGCCACGCGCCGGATCTCGGCCGCGAAGGCCGCGCGCCGCGCCGGGTCGACGTGCTCGACCACGCTCGAGCTGTAGGCGAGGTCGAAGGCGCCGTCGTCGAAGGGCAGGCGCTCGGTCGCGTCGGCCTGCACGAACGGCCCGGGGTAGTCGCGGGCGCGGCGCGAGGTCGACGCCCGTGATGTCGAGCTCGGGCTCGAGCCCCCGCAGGCCCAGGGCCCCGCAGCCGACGTCGACGATCCGCATGCCCGGCTCGAGGCCCGTGAGCGCGAAGAAGCGCTCGTGGCGCCGGGCGCGGGCGCGGGCGGCCAGGGGAGAGGCCAGGCGCGCACGCACGCGCCCGCGCGCGGTGCCGTAGACGTCCCGCGGAGCTGCCATCGACGGCACGATAGGCCTCGTACACTCCAGGCATGGCCTCCGCGCGGCAGATCCACGTGGGCGGCGTCCCCATCGGGGGCGGCGCGCCCGTGGCCGTCCAGACGATGACCAAGACCGAGACGGCGAATCTCGGCCCGACCATGGACCAGATCCGCCGGGTCGCCGAGGCCGGCGCCGACATCGTCCGCGTCGCCGTCCCGCGCGAGCAGGACGTCGAGGCGCTCAAGACGATCGTGCGCGACTCGCCGATCCCCGTGATCGCCGACATCCACTTCAACCACACGCTGGCGATCAAGGCCATCGAGGCCGGCGCGCACTGCGTGCGCATCAACCCCGGCAACATCGGCGGCCCCGAGAAGACCGGCGAGGTCGTCGAGGTGGCCAGGCGCCACGGGACGCCGCTGCGTGTCGGCGTCAACTCCGGCTCGCTGCCCAAGCACCTGCGCGACCTCGAGTTCACCAACCCGGTCGAGGCGCTCGTCAGCGCGGCCACCGAGTGGGTCGAGCTCATGCACCGCCTCGACTTCCTCGACTTCAAGGTGTCGATGAAGTCGACCAGCGTGCCCAACACGATCGCCTCCAACCGCCTGCTGGCCGAGAAGATCGACCATCCGCTGCACCTCGGGGTGACCGAGGCCGGCACGAAGTGGACGGGCTCGCTGAAGAGCGCCGTGGGCCTCGGCACGCTGCTGGCCGACGGCATCGGCGACACGATCCGCATCAGCCTCTCGACCTTCCACGCCGAGGAGGAGGTCAAGGTCGCCTGGGAGATCCTCAAGGCGCTCAAGCTGCGCGAGCGCGGCCCCGTGCTCATCGCCTGCCCGACCTGCGGGCGCCTGCAGTTCGACATGGACTCGGTCGTGGCCGAGGTCGAGCGGCGCCTGGAGGCCTACGACGACCCGATCGAGGTCTCGATCCTCGGCTGCGCCGTCAACGGCATCGGCGAGGCGCGCCACGCCGACTTCGGCATCACCGGCGCCAAGGACTCGGCCATGATCTTCTCGCGCGGCGAGCCGCTGCGGAAGGTCCCCACCGAGCGCCTCGTCGACGAGCTCTTCGCCGAGATCGACCGCTACTACGAGCGCGGCAAGAAGGTCGTCCGCGACGACGCGCAGGCCGCCGAGGCCGCCGCGTGGCTGGCCGAGAACGAGGACGAGACGGCGATGACGCCCGAGCGCCTGGCGGCGCTCGAGGCCGAGGCCGCCCGCCTCGACGAGGAGGACTCGCCGGTCGACGGCAGGCGCTTCACCCGCGCCTGATCGGCCGACCGACGAAAAAGGGGGCGGCTTCTTCAGCCGCCCCCTCCTGATCTCTTGGATCGGCCGCCCGGCGGCCGACTTGAAGCCCGTGGTCAGCCGGCCGCGGCGTAGCGCTCGGCGACCTTGTCCCAGTTGACGACGTTCCACCACGCCTTCAGGTAGTCCGGGCGCTTGTTCTGGTACTTGAGGTAGTAGGCGTGCTCCCAGACGTCGTTGCCCACCAGCGGCGTGGCGCCGCTCGAGATCGGGCTGTCCTGGTTGGGGGTGCTGGTGATCTTCAGCGACCCGCCGTCGAGCACGAGCCAGGCCCAGCCGGAGCCGAACTGGCCCACGCCGGCCGCCTCGAACTGCTCCTTGAAGGCGTCGAACGAGCCGAAGGCGTCGTCGATCGCGCTCGCCAGGTCGCCGGAGGGCTCGCCGCCGCCGTCCGGGCTCATCGACTCCCAGAACAGCGAGTGGTTCAGGTGGCCGCCGCCGTTGTTGCGCACGACGCCCTTCTTGTCGTCGGGCAGGGAGCCGAGGTTGGCGATGACCTCCTCGATCGGCTTGTCCTCCCATTCGGTGCCCTCGAGCGCGCCGTTGGCCTTGTCGACGTAGGCCTGATGGTGCTTGTCGTGGTGCAGACGCATGGTCTGCTCGTCGATGTGCGGCTCCAGTGCCGCGTAGTCGTAGGGCAGGGGCGGAACCTCGTACGCCATTGCCGTCTCCTCTTGGTTGGTCTTCGTCCTCACCGAAACATATCCACCCGGTGCCTCGTTCAAAGTGCGGCCATGGCGGTCCGGTTCTCACGCAGCCCTTCTGTGCATGCTGCTGCTCGTCCCCGCGGGGGCGCGGGCGGCGGTCGACGTTCGGCGCGACCCGCAGCTCTGACGCCGCGATGGCAGCACCCCGTCGTGCTGCGTCGCGCTTCCTCGGCTCGCCGGCCGCGCCGATCGACGGCGTGCTCGTGCGCTGGACGCTGCGCACGGACACGACGGCCGAGCGTGGCGCCGGCGATCTTCCGCGGCGGGCTCGCTCGACGGCCGCACGGATCGACGCACATGACCACCGCACGATCGCACCGTGCAGCCTGCCCATCCGCGCGGCGACCAGCTCGGGCTTCGCGCCCCGGGCGGCACGATGCCGCAGGCGTTCAATGGGCGCGACGCTGCTCGTCAGCGGCGTCATCGAGCCCGACGCCGACTCCGACGGCTGGGGCGACGAGACCCAGGACGCCTGCCCGGCCGAGGCGTCGCTGCACGTCGCACCGTGCCACGCGGACATCGCGGTCACGATGACGGGGCCGGCCTTCGGCGTCGTGGATCGGGACACGTCGTACGACGTGACCGTGGCCAACCGCGGGCCGAGCGCCGCCGCCGGCGTGACCGTCACCGACGTCATCCCGTCCGGCGCGCGCTTCGTGCGCACCGAAGGACCGGCCACCTGCACCCCCGGCGCCACCCTGCGCTGCACGCTGGCGCCGATCGCCTCCGGCGCGAGCGGCGTGCTCACCATCGTGCTGGCGGGCACCGCCGAGGGCGCGAGCTTCCACCACGCCGTGAGCGTCACCACCACGAGCACCGATCCGACGCCGGGCGACCACAGCGCGTCGGTCGACACGCTCGTCACCGGCGCGAGCATCGCGCCGCCCCCGCTCACGCTCGGGGGCGCGCCGTGTGCGAACCCGAGCTTCGGCGGGCGCGACGACGACGTGCTCTTCGGCAGCAGCTTCGGCGATCGCATGTACGGCCGCCAGGGCCGCGACCTCCTGCGCGGGCGCGCCGGCAACGACTGCCTGTATGGCGGCGAGGGGGCCGACGTGCTCGACGGCGACGGCGGCGACGACATGCTGTCGGGCGGCGACGGGCGTGACCGGCTCTTCGGCGGCGCGGGCAACGATCGCCTGCTCGGCGGGGCCAAGGGCGACGAGATGCACGGCGACGCCGGAAACGACCAGCTCTTCCCCGGCACGGGCCGCGATCGCGTGTGGGGCGGCGCCGGCAACGACGTCATCTCGGCGCGCGACGGTTCGCGCGACGTGATCGACTGCGGCGCGGGGCTCGACCGCGTCACGGCGGACCGGCGCGACCGTCTGCGCGGCTGTGAGCGGGTGAGCCGGCGATAGTGTTCGCCGCCGGATGACCCGTCTCGATCGCTACTTCCTGCCCACCGAGCGCGAGGCCCCGGCCGACGCCGAGGCGCTGTCGCACAAGCTCGGCGTGCGCGCCGGGCTCGTCCGCCAGGTCGGCTCCGGCCTGTGGAGCTGGCTGCCGGCCGGGTGGCGCGTGCACGAGAACGTGGCGCAGATCGTGCGCGAGGAGTGCAACCGGATCGGCTGCCAGGAGATGCTGATGCCGGTCATCACGCCGGCCGAGCTCTGGAGGCGCAGCGGGCGCTACGACATCGAGGAGGTCTTCAAGCTCAAGGACCGCCGGGGGGCCGACCTGATCCTCGCCCTGAGCCACGAGGAGACCGTCACCCTCCACGTCGCGCAGACGGTGCGCTCCTATCGGCAGCTGCCGATGCTGCTCTACCACTTCCAGACCAAGGGCCGCGACGAGGCGCGCCCGCGCGCCGGGGTCCTGCGCACGCGCGAGTTCATCATGAAGGACGCCTACTCCTTCGATCGCGACGAGGAGGGGCTGCAGGCCTCCTACGAGAAGTTCATCGCCGCCTACGACGCGATCTGCGACCGCACCGGCCTGGAGTGGTACCGGGTCGAGTCGGACGTCGGGATGATGGGCGGCTCGGGCGCCCACGAGTACATGGCGCCCTGCCCGGCGGGCGAGAACGACGTCGCGCTGGCCCCCGGCTACGCCGCCAACACCGAGGTCGCGAGCGCCGATCCGCAGCCGGTGGCGCCGATGGACCTCGACGGCGACGACGTGCACACGCCGGGAGCGACGACGGTCGCCGCCGTGGCCGACTCCCTCGGCGTCCACGCGGGCAACGTGCTCAAGGCCTTTCCGGTGGTCACCGAGTCGCGCGGGCTGATCATGGCCTTCGTGCGCGGCGATCACCGCGTCAACGAGGTCAAGCTCGCCAACGCGCTCGGCGAGGCCTTCCGGCCCGCGCGCGAGGACGAGCTGCCGGGCCCCGGCGGCTTCCTGGGGCCGACGCCCGACCTCCCGGCGCTCTACGACGACGCGATCGTGCCCGGCCAGGCCTACCTGACGGGCGCCAACCGCCCCGACTACCACCGCGTCGTCACGGTGGACGGCGGCGAGCGCGGCGACGTGCGCACCGTCGAGGTCGGCGACACCGTCAACGGCAACCCGATCCGCATCGAGCCCGCCATCGAGATCGGCAACATCTTCAAGCTCGGCACGCGCTACTCCGAGCCGCTCGGGGCCACCTACCTCGACGAGAACGGCAAGGAGCAGCTGATCGTCATGGGCTCCTACGGGATCGGCCCGGCACGGATCACCGCGGCGGCGATCGAGCAGTACGCCGACGAGAAGGGCATCTCGTGGCCGCGGGCGGTCGCGCCCTGGGACGTGGAGATCGTGGCCATCGGCAAGCCGGGCACGCCGGAGCGCGACGCCGCCGAGGCGCTCTACGCCGAGCTCAGCGAGGCGGGCCTCGACGTGCTCCTCGACGATCGCGATGCCGGGCCGGGCGAGAAGTTCGCCGACGCCGAGCTGCTGGGCGTGCCCCTGCGGCTGACGGTCGGCAAGCGCTCGCTCGAGTCCGGGCGCGCGGAGGCGCAGGCCCGCCGCGGCCGCGTCGACCACGACGGCGGCGTGCCGCTGCAGGGCGCGGCCGAGGCCGTCCGAGAGCTGTGGGCGAGTCTCCCGTAGAGCGCCGGCGGCTGTCCTTCCGGCGGCTGGTGGGCGTCGATCGCTCGGGCCCGCCGCCGCCGCAGACGCTGCCCGGCGCGCCGCTGAACCTGTGGACCATCCCCAACGCCATCGGGATGGTCCGCCTGGGGCTGCTGCCGATCTTCCTCGTCGTCTCGCTGTCGAGCGACAGCGGGATCGGCGTCTGGCCCGCCGTGCTCTTCGGCGTCGCGGGCTGGACGGACTACTTCGACGGCATCGCCGCCCGCATGACGGGCCAGTACAGCCGCTTCGGGACGCTGCTGGACCCCGTCGTCGACCGGCTGCTGGTCCTCTGCGGCGTCGTCGCGTGCTGGTACCACGACCTGCTGCCGCGCTGGGCGCTGGCCATCCTCGTCGCCCGCGAGCTGTTCATGCTCATCGCCGGGCGCTACGCGTTGCGCCGCGGCGTGGAGATCCGCGTCAACATGGTCGGGCGCCTCGCGATCTGGCCGGTGCTCTCGGCGCTGGAGTTCGCCTTCTGCGGTCTGGAGACCCTGAGCACGGTCCTCTTCTACATCGGGCTCGCCATGACCCTCGTGGCCACCGCGATGTACGTTCGCGATGCAAGACCCTCAACCTCAGCTTGAGCGTGCGCGATCCGCTGGTATGCTCGGCCCATGGACACGTTTCCTGACCTTGGCTCGCTCTCCGACTCTGAGCTGAAGGAGTACATCCAGCAGCTCACCGAGGAGGAGATCGACATCTCCTACAAGCGCCGGATCCTGCACGGGAAGATCGACATCCTGCGCGCGGAGCTGGTCAACCGCCTGCGCAAGAAGCACGAGGGCGGCGAAGACGTCATCACCGGTGACGACGTGCAGAAGCTCACCGACATCCTCGCCGGCCGCGCGGCCGGGGCCGAGGCCTCCGACACCGAGTAGAGGGCGCCGTGGCGCTCCACTGCCCGGAGTGCGGCTTCGTCAACGCCGACGGAGCGAACTACTGCCAGAAGTGCGGCTCGTTCCTGGGCGCGCTCGAGGAGCGCGCGGGCGGCGAGCCGTCCACGGCGACCTACCGCATCGACGAGACGGGCGAGCTCGTGCCGGTCGACGTCGAGGAGGTCGTCGCCCATGAGGGCGCCGCGGTGGTCATCCGCGCCGGCGGCGGGCGCGTGGGGGAGTCCTTCGCGCTCGACCACGACCGCATGACGATCGGCCGGCGCCCGGACTCCGACGTGTTCCTCGACGACGTCACCGTGTCGCGCGACCACGCGCTGCTCGTCAAGCGCGGCGGCGACTACTACCTCGACGACCTGGGCTCGCTCAACGGGACCTACGTCAACCGCCATCGCATCGAATCTCACCGTCTGGAGGACGGCGACGAGCTGCAGGTCGGCAAGTTCAAGCTCACCTTCCTCTCGCAGTGACGCTCATGGCCGTCCAGGACGAACACGGACACCGCCGCGCCCGACGAGGTCGACGTCGATCTCGACGCCGGCGCCCCGCGCAGCAAGGCGATGACGATCGGCGCCGTCTGCAAGGCGCTCGAGCAGGAGTTCCCGGACATCTCGATCTCGAAGATCCGCTATCTCGAGGACCAGAAGCTGCTGGCGCCGCGCCGCACGCCCGGCGGCTATCGGCTCTACTCGGGCGGCGACGTGCAGCGCCTGCGCACCATCCTGCGCCTGCAGCGCGACGAGTTCCTGCCGCTGCGCGTCATCCGCCAGGAGCTCGCCTCCGGCCGCGCGGGCAACGACGTCGCGCCCGCGAGCGACGGGGCGGTCGCCGGCACGGGCGCCGCGCGGCGCAAGCGCAACCCGTCGGTCACCGCTCCCTCGAGCGGCGCGCTGTACTCGCTGGAGGACGTCATCGAGGAGACGCGCGCCGAGCCGCGGCTGGTCTCAGAGCTCGAGGAGTACGGCGTCATCAAGGGCGAGGTCCGCGCCGGAACGAAGTACTACGACGAGACCGAGCGCGAGATCGTCCGCGCGGTCACCGAGCTGGCCCGCTACGGCGTCGGCGGGCGCAACCTGCGCGCCTTCCGCACCAGCGCGGACCGCGAGGCCGCGCTGCTGCAGCAGATCCTCGCCCCGGCCCTGCGCTCGCGCAACGCCAAGCGCCGCAAGGAGGCCATCGAGGCGCTCGAGAACCTGGCGGCCGTCACCACGCACCTCAAGCACCTGCTCCTCATCCGCGACCTGCGCAAGATCGTCTCCTGAAGCCGGGCCATGGCGGTCGACCTCGACGCGCTCGTACGCGACATCCCGGACTTCCCGAAGCCGGGGATCGTCTTCAAGGACATCACGCCCGTCCTCGCCTCGCCCGAGGGCCTCGACGCCGCCGTGACGGGGCTGGCGGACCTCGCGCGCGACCTGCACGTCGACGTCGTCATCGGCGCCGAGGCGCGCGGCTTCCTGCTCGGTCCGGCGGTCGCGCGCGAGCTCGACGCCGGCTTCGTGCTCGCGCGCAAGCCGGGCAAGCTGCCCCACGAGACCGTGCGCGCCGAGTACGCGCTCGAGTACGCCACCGACGCCCTGGAGCTGCACTCCGACGCGGTCGCCGCGGGCGCGCGCGTGCTCGTCCACGACGACCTGCTGGCCACCGGCGGCACGGCGCGGGCCCTGTGCGAGCTCGTCGAGCAGCTCGACGGGCAGGTGGTGGCCTGCGCCTTCCTCATCGAGCTCGCGTTCCTCGACGGGCGCGAGAACCTGGCGGGCCACGACGTCCGCTCGCTGCTGCGCGTCGACGCCGAGTAGATGCCCACGGCACGCCGCAGCCGCACGGTGCCCGCGCCGCCTGAGCGCGTGTGGGAGGTCGTGGCCGACCCGCACCATCTGCCGCGCTGGTGGCCGCGCGTCCAGCGCGTGGAGGCGGTCACCGACGAGCACTTCACCGAGGTGCTCGCCACCCAGGACGGGCGCGCCCTGCGCGCCGACTTCCGCGTCGTCGACTCGCGGGCGCCCGAGCGGCGCGTCTGGGAGCAGGAGGTGCGAGGGAACCCCGTTCGAGCGCGTCTTCGCGGCCTCGAGCACGGAGGTCAAGCTGCTGCCCGACGGCGACGGGACGCGCGTGACGCTCGTCATGCGCCAGCAGCTGCGCGGCTCGGCGCGCATGGGCGGCTTCATGGTGCGCCGGGCGACCGGGCGCGTCCTCGACGAGGCGCTCCAGGCCCTGGAGGCGCTGCATGGGCCGTGAGATGCGCTGGTGGGGGTGGGGCGAGGACGACCACGCCGGCTCGGTCTCCGAGGCGGCCCTGGCCTGGCTCGAGGGCGAGCTCGGGCGCCCTGGACGCGCCCCGCGGCGCCGTCGCGCTCGACGACGTGCGCCTGCAGGACCCGCGGCTGCCCGCCGCGGTCCGCGAGCGCTTCGGCGACATCCTGCGCGACGACCGCGCCGCGCGCGTGCTGCACGCGCGCGGCAAGTCCTATCCCGACCTCGTGCGCCAGCGCGCGGGCGACTGCACGGGCGCGCCGGATGCCGTCCTCATGCCGCGCGACCACGACGAGGTGCGCGCCGTGCTCGAGGCGTGCGCGGGGGCGGGGGTGGCGGTCGTGCCCTTCGGGGGCGGGACGAGCGTCGTCGGCGGCCTCGAGCCGCTGCGGGGCGGCTTCGACGCCCTCGTCTCGCTCGACCTCGGGGCGCTCGACGCGTTGGAGAACCTCGACGAGCGCTCGCAGGTGGCCGTCGTGGGCGGCGGGATGCGGGCGGTCGAGCTCGAGGCCCGGCTGGGCGAGCGCGGCTTCACCCTCGGCCACTACCCGCAGAGCTACGAGTACGTGACGATCGGCGGCTGCGCGGCGACGCGCTCGGCCGGGCAGGCCTCGACCGGGTACGGGCGCATCGACGAGCTCGTGGTGGGGGCGCGGCTGGCGGCGCCGGCCGGCGATCTCGACCTGCGCCCCCAGCCGGCGAGCGCGGCGGGGCCCGAGCTGCGCCGGGTGGTCGTCGGCTCGGAGGGCGTGCTCGGCGCCATCACCCGCGTGGCCGTGCGGGTGCGCCCGGTGCCCGAGGTCACCCGCTACGAGGGCTGGATGTTCCCGGGCTTCGGCGCCGGCGCCGAGGCCCTGCGGCGCCTGGAGCAGGACGGCGCGGCGCCCGACGTGGCGCGGCTCTCCGACGAGCAGGAGACGCGGCTCGGGCTCGGGATGACCGGCCTGCGCGGCGTCCGCGCCACCGCGCTGCAGGCCTATCTGCGCGCCCGCGGCGTGGCGGGCGGCTCGCTGGCCATCGTCGGCTGGGCGGGCCCGGACGAGGCCGTGCGCGTGCGCCGCGAGGTGGCTGTCGAGGCGCTGCGCGACGCGGGCGGCGTCGCTCTGGGGCAGCCGGCGGGGCGCGCGTGGGTGCGCTCGCGCTTCCACGGGCCCTACCTGCGCGACGATCTGATGGACCGCGGCGTGCTCGTCGAGACGCTCGAGACGGCCACGACCTGGGCCCAGCTCTTCACGCTCTACCGCGCGGTGGGCGACGCGCTGCGCGACCACGCCCCGCTGGTCGCCTGCCACATCTCGCACCTGTATCCGACGGGCGCGTCGCTGTACTTCACGTTCATGGCGCGGGCGCGGCGCGGCGAGGAGCTCGAGCAGTGGGCCGCGGTGAAGGCGGCGGCCTGCGAGGCGATCGTCGCCGCCGGCGGGACGATCACCCATCACCACGCGGTGGGCCGCGACCACGCCCGGTACGTCGGCGCCGAGGTGGGGGACACCGGCGTGGCCGCGCTGCGCGCCCTCAAGCGCGAGCTCGATCCGGCCGGGATCATGAACCCCGGCAAGCTGCTGCCGTCGGACTAGCCGCCGGCGGCGTTCTGGATCGACCCGCGCAGGTAGATCGTGCCCGGGGAGGTCGGGTTCGTGCTCGGGCGCTCGCGGGTGATCACGAGGTCCTTGTAGCTCGCGATGTCGACGCCCTTCGGCAGCTGGCCCTGGAGGACGAGGTGACCCTTGTTGTCGGTCTGGTCGAAGCCGCCGATGAGCTTCGCCTGCGACTTGCTGTTGTAGAACCACAGCCCGTAGACGACCTTCTTCGACGTCGGCAGCCCCTGGGTGGCGGCGTTGATCGCCTGCTGGCCGTTGAGGTCGACGAACTGGACGATGGCCACGGCCTTCTTGACCGGCGCGCCCTTGGGCGGGGTGAGGTTGACCTGCGCGCGGACCTGGGGCTGGGCCTGGGTCGAGGTGGTCTTGGCCGCCTGGGTCGCGGTGCTGTCGGACTTGTTGTCGCTGCCGCCGCCGGTGAGGACGATGACGAGCACGACCGCGACGGCGATGGCGGCGAGCGCGCCGCCGATGAGCAGCGCGCCGCCGCGGCGCGAGACGCGCGGGCCGGCGGTCGCGGCCGGGGCGAAGGGGGTGGGGGCGTCCGCGCCCTCGTCGTCGACTTCGGCCTCGGCTGGGACCGCTGCGCCTGCGCCTGCGGCTGCTGCGCTCTGCGCTGCTCCGCCCGCGGCCGGCACGGCCGGTGTCTCGGTGACGGCGCTCTCGGCCGGCACGGCCGGTGTCTCGGTGACGGCGCTCTCGGCCGGCACGGCCGGTGTCTCGGTGACGGCGCCCTCGGCCGGCAGCTCGGGCAGGCGGTCGCCGGCGAGCGGCTCGAGCTCGCGGGCGACGCCGTGCGCCCACACACGGCCCGCCGTCGAGCCGTCGACGAAGGCGCGGGTGGCGGCGGCCTCGTCGGGATCCTGCTGGCCCAGCAGCCAGTCGGCGATCTCGTGCCGGCGCTCGGCGGACAGGCCGCCGGCGCCGGGACCCAGCGTGTCGAGCGCGTCGTAGGCGCGCGAGCGCACCTCGTCGGCGTCGAGGCGCAGCAGGCCGGAGAGGTCGTCGTAGCCCTTGCCCTGGCGCAGGAGCAGCTGCAGGACGGACTTCTGGTCGGCGGGGAGGGCGTCGAGACGGCTCATGGAGGGTGGGGAGGGTAGCGACGCGGGTCAGTATCGTGCCGCACTCCTCCATGGCTGACATCGAGCCCCTGCTCCCCCTCGACCGCACCTTCGACGCGCTCTACGGCCTCGAGGTCATCGAGTCCAACGACGAGCTCGTGCGCGCGCAGGTCAAGGTCCGCGACGAGATCAAGCAGCCGATGGGCCTCGTCCACGGCGGCATCTACGCCTCGATCGCCGAGTCGATCACCTCGACCGCGACGGCCATGGCCGTGTGGCCCGAGGGCAAGGCCGCGCAGGGGATGTCCAACCAGACCTCGTTCCTGCGCCCGATCACCAGCGGGACGATCCACGCCGAGGCCCGCCGCCGCCACCGCGGCCGGACGACATGGGTGTGGGAGGTCGACATCACCGACGACGAGGGCCGCCTCTGCGCCCTCGTGCGCATGACGATCGCGGTGCGGGAGATCACGCGGCGCTGAAGCGGAGATTCGTTGCGCTTGACGTGTCCGCTGTAGCGAGTTGCCTGGCACTCTCGAGGGGTGGGCTCTCTTGAACCGGATAGTCCTGTTCTAGCGAGCCCACCCCCTCTGGTAGAGGTCGCACGGCTGGCCTCGCAGCAGTGGGGAGTGATCTCTCGCCGGCAACTGCTCATGCTTGGGTTCTCGCGCGGTGCGGTGGAGCATTGGCTCTCGGTGGGGCGGCTGCAGCTGCTCTACCGAGGGGTCTACGCGCTCGGGCACGCGAGCCTGCGGTGTGGAAGGCCGGCGGTTGGCGGCGGTCTTGGCCTGCGGTCCCGGCGCGGTGCTCTCGCACCGCACGGCGGCCGCCCATTGGGGCCTGCTGCGCACCGACCAGACGCGCATCGACGTGACCGCCGGCCGCGGCCGCCACGGCGCCCCGGGGATCCGACTGCACCGCTCTCGTTCTCTCGATGAGAAGGACACCACCAGCCACGAAGGCATCCCGACCACGACGGTCCACCGCACGCTCCTCGATGTCGCGGCGATGGCGCGCGAGGGCGAGCTGGAGCGCGCGGTCGCCCAAGCGGAGCGGCTGCGCCTGTACGACCACCGCGCCATCACAGACGTCATCGCGAGAGCCAGCGGGCACCGAGGAACAGGCGTCCTGGCGCAAGCGACCACCCTCCAGCCCAAGTGGACGCGCAACGAGTGGGAGGCCGCCTTCCTGACGCTGCTGCGCGAGGCCGGGATGCCCGAGCCGCTGACCAACGACGCCTTCCACGCTCCCGAGCACGGCCACTGCGAGCCCGACTACCACTGGCCCGCGTATCGCGTGATCGTCGAGCTCGACGGCTTCGAGACGCACGGCACTCGCTCTGCCTTTCGCGCCGACCGCGCCAAGGACGCCGCGCTCACCGCCGGCGGCTACCGCGTCCTCAGGTTCACCCGCGACGACGACCCGGAGGTGGCGATCGAGCGCCTGCGCGCGCTGTTGCCTACCGCAGGAACCCGCCCTCGGAGTGGATGACCTGGCCCGTGACCCAGCCGGCCTCCTCCGAGCACAGCCAGGCCACCAGCGCGGCGGCGTCCTCGGGGCGGCCGAGGCGGCCCATGGGGAAGCGCGGGAGCAGCTCCGCGCGCAGGTCGTCGTCGATCCAGCCGGTGTCGTTGGGGCCGGGGCCGACGGCGTTGACGGTGACGCCCAGGTGGGCGACCTCGGCCGAGAGCTGGCGCGTGAAGGCCTCCAGGGCGCCCTTGCTGGCGGTGTAGGCCAGCTCGCCGGGCATCGGGCCCAGGAACTGGCCCGAGATGAGGTTGACGATCCGCCCCGGGCGCCCGGCCCGCGCCAGCAGCGCGCTCAGGAGCATCGGTGCGCGCACGTTGACGGCGTGGTGGGCGTCGATCGTCGTCAGCGTCCAGCGCCTCGAAGCCGTCGCGCGTCGAGTGCGCGGCGTTGTTGACGAGCACGCTCGGGTGCCCGATCCGCTCGGTCACCGCCTCCATCAGGTGCTGAGGCGCCACCGCCTCGGAGAGGTCGGTGGTGAAGGCGGTGCCGGGCAGGTCGTCGGCCGCCGTCTCGCCCGGCATGACCGTGAAGGCGACCGTCGCGCCGCGCTCGGCCAGCGCCCGCACGCACGCGGCGCCGATCCCGCGCGCGTTCCCGGCCCCGGTCACGAGCGCGATCATCCGCCGTACCGGTTGACGATGGGCATCCGCCGGTCGCGCCCGAACGCCTTCGAGGTCACCTTGATGCCCGGCGGGTTCTGGCGGCGCTTGTACTCGGAGAGGTCGACGAGGCGGATGACGCGGTCGACGTCGGCCTGCGGCAGGCCGCGGGCGATGAGCTGCTCGCGCCCGAGGTCCTGCTCGACGTAGCCCTCGAGGATCGCGTCGAGCACCTCGTAGGGCGGCAGCGAGTCCTGGTCGCGCTGGTCGGGGCGCAGCTCGGCCGACGGCGCCCGCGTGACGATCGACTCGGGCACCGGCGACTCGGGGTCCCGGCGCGCCCGCTCGGCCACGAGGCGGTAGACGAGCAGCTTCGGGCACGTCCTTGATGACGGCGAAGCCGCCCGCGCTGTCGCCGTAGAGGGTCGAGTAGCCGACCGACATCTCGGACTTGTTGCCGGTCGTGAGCACGAGCCAGCCGAACTTGTTGGACAGCGCCATCAGCAGGTTGCCGCGGATGCGGGCCTGCAGGTTCTCCTCGGTGATGTCGGGCTCGCGGCCCGCGAAGACGTCGGCCAGCAGATCCTCGTAGCCGGCCATCGCCTCGCCGATCGGCAGCTCGAACAGCTCGACGCCCAGGTTCTCGGCCAGCTTGTGCGCGTCGCCGCGCGTGCCCTCCGACGAGTACGGCGAGGGCATCGTCACGCAGGTCACGCACTCGGGGCCGAGGGCGTCGACCGCGATGAGGGCGACCAGCGTCGAGTCGATCCCGCCCGAGAGCCCGATGACCACGTGCTCGAAGCCGCTCTTGGTCACGTAGTCGCGCGTGCCGAGGACGAGCGCCGCGTAGATCTCGGCGTCGGCGTCGAGCAGCTCCGCCAGATACCCGCCCGGCGCCGCCGGGTCGGAGCCGCCCTCGGTCGAGAAGGATCCGAGGTCGGCCACCACCGGCGCCATCTCGCGCGCCGCCGGCCGCGCGCGGGTGTCGCGCAGGCGCGCGGCCCCCGCGGCCTGGACGTCGATGTCGCACACCAGGAGCTCCTCGGCGAACTGCGGCGCGCGGGCGATCACGTTGCCGTCGTGGTCGACCACGAACGAGTGACCGTCGAAGACCAGCTCGTCCTGGCCGCCGACGAGCGCGCAGAAGGCCACCGCGGCGAGGCTGTCGCGCGCGCGCTGGGCGATCATCTGCTCGCGCTGGCGGCCCTTGCCGGCCTGGTAGGGCGAGGCGGAGATGTTGAGCACCAGCCGCGCGCCGGCCAGCGCCTCGTCGGTCATCGGCGGACCGGGGACCCAGATGTCCTCGCAGATGGTGAGGCCGACCTTGACCCCGTCGACCTCGATGATCGCCCCGCCGGGGCCGCGCTGGAAGTAGCGCAGCTCGTCGAAGACCCCGTAGTTGGGCAGGTTGACCTTGCGGTAGATGGCCTGCAGGCTGCCGTCTGCCAGCACCGCCGCGGCGTTGTAGACGTCGTCGGCGCGCTCGGGGAAGCCGACGAGCGCCACGATGCCCTGCGCGTCGGCCGCGATCCGCTCGACCGCCGCCCGCGCGTCGGCCAGGAAGTGCTCCTTGAGCAGCAGGTCCTCGGGCGGGTAGCCGGTGACCGCCAGCTCGGGGAAGAGCGCGAGCTGCGCGCCGGCCTCGCGCGCGCGCGCGAGCTGCTCGCGAACCTTGGCCTCGTTGCCGGCGATGTCGCCGACGGTGGCGTTGATCTGGGCGAGGGCGACGCGCATCCGTCACCCAATGATGACGGCTACACGCTCGTCTTCTCGGGCGCCCGCTTGCGCGACGCGCCGGCCTGCGGGCCCACGCCGGCGGCGCGGCTGAGATCGTCGATCGCCGCGCGCAGGTCGTCGGCCAGCGCCTCGAGGTCGCTCATGGCGTCGTAGTCGCCGAGCAGGCCGAAGGCGAGACGACCGTCATAGCTCATGATCGCGATGCCGAGCGCCTGGTGGTGGGCCAGCGGCACCACGGGATAGAAGCGGACCATCCGCCGCCCGAGCAGGTAGAGCGGGATCTGCGGCCCGGGGACGTTCGTGACGACGAGGTTGAAGAAGCGCTGGCGTGCCTGCAGACGCGCCGCCTGCGACATGATCGTCGGCGGCGCGAAGTCGGCCAGGGAGGTCAGCGCCACGGCGCCGACGGCCTGCCCGGACTCCTTGATCCCGCGCATCGCCTCGGCGACCTCGGACAGCACCGCCTCGGGATCGGTCACCCCCACCGGCAGCGGCGCCCACATGGCGGCGACTTGGTTGCCCAGCGCGCCGCGCTGCGTGTCGGCTCGCACCGAGACCGGGACCATCGCCTTGAGCACGAGCCCGTCGGTCTCGATGCCTCGGCGGCGCAGGAAGCGCCCGAGCGCCAGCGCGACGGCCGACAGCACCACGTCGTTGAGCGTGCCGCCCAGGGCGTTCTTGATCGCCTTGAAGCGCGCCACCTCGGAGTCGACCCACGCGTAGCGCCGGTGCGGCCCGATGGGCACGTTGAAGGGCGAGGGCGGCGCCGGGTTGAGCCCCGCCCACGCCATCGCCCCGACGCCCACGAGCCATTCGCCGGCCTGCCCGAGCGCCTGGCGCGGCGCGCGCGTGAGGGCCCGCAGCCCGCGGGCGCCCTCGGCCGGCACCGTGGCGCGCTCGAGCAGCGCCTGGACCAGCAGCTCGGCGTCGGTCGGCTCCGGACGCGCCACCCACTGGCGGCCCTCGTCCGCCGGCGGGGTGGCGTCGGGCGAGACGTCGAAGAGCACCGAGGTGATGTCGACGCCGCTGACCCCGTCCACGAGCGCGTGGTGGGTCTTCGAGATGATCGCGAAGCGGCCGCCCTCGAGCCCCTCGACGAGGTTGAGCTCCCACAGCGGCTTGGTGCGGTCCAGCGGACGGGCGAACAGGCGCCCGGCGAGGTTGCGCAGCTGCTCGTCGGAGCCGGGGGCGGGCAGGGCGCTGTGGCGCAGGTGGTAGCGGGCGTTGAAGTGGGGGTCGTCGACCCACACGGGGCGCCCCTGGCCGAACGGGACGTGGGCCAGCTTCTGGCGGTAGCGCGGAACCAGGTGCATCCGCGCCTCGATCGCCTCGACCAGCTCGTCGTAGGCGGGCGCGTCGCCTTCGAAGATCAGAACGCCGGCCACGTGCATGTGGGCGCCGCTGCGCTCGAGGTGCAGGAACCCGGCGTCGAGGGCGGTCAGGCGGTCGCGGTGGGACACCGCCCGATCCTCACATGTCGGCGCCGCGCCCACAACCTTGCACAGACTGTGTAAGCTTTGCGCACAGATTATGAAGAGCAAAGCGGACCTCAGCGACCCGGCCGCCTTCGAGCGCGCCTACGACCAGCACTCGCGCGGGGTCTACCGCGCCGCCTATCGCGTCCTCGGCAGCGCCGCGCAGGCCCAGGACGTCGTCCAGGACGTCTTCCTGAAGCTGTGGCGCGAGCCGGGGAAGTTCGACGCGCGCCGGGGCGAGCTCGGCTCCTACCTGCGGCTCATGGCGCGCAGCCGCGCCCTCGACACCTGGCGCGAGGGCCAGGCGGCCGGGCGCGCGTCGGATCGGCTGAAGCTCGACGTCGGGCTCGACGAGGGGCGTCCCGACGAGCGCCCCGCCGTCGCCGCCGAGCGCGAAGGGGAGTGGCGCACGCTGCGCGACGCCCTGCGCGGGCTCCCCACGGTCCAGCGCGAGGCCGTCGTGCTCGCCTACTGGGGCGGCCTGACGGCCGACCAGATCGCACGGCGCTCGAACGTCCCGCTCGGCACGGCGAAGAGCCGCATCCGCCTGGGCCTGGCGCGCCTGCGCCTCGACTTCGAGCCCGCCGTGCCCGGGGAGCTGGCGCCCAGCTTGTAGCCTGAGGCGGGCGGTGCCCGTCAACGCCAGCCAGTTCGATCAGCGTCTGCTGCCCGTCTTCCTCGACGGGCGCGAGCCCCTGGTGCAGGACGATTGGTTCGACGCCCACACCCACATCGGGCAGAACGATCCCGACGGGCGCAAGGCCACTCCCGAGGAGATCATCGGCGGCCTCGACGCCGCCGGCCATCGACGGGCGATGCTCTTCGCCATGCACGAGCCGGACGGCTACCCGGCGGCCAACGACGCGGTCCTGGCCGCCGCGGCCGCGTCCGAGGGGCGCTTCGTGGCCCTCGCGCGCATCGCTCCGAACTCCGAGGACGCGGTCGCCGAGGCGCGCCGGTGCCTGGAGGCGGGGGCGAGCGGCTTCAAGCTCCACCCGCGCTCTGACGCCTTCGGCCTGCCGCACCCGGTCGTCGAGGAGGTCGTGGCGCTCGCCCACGAACGCCGCGCGCCGGTGCTCTTCCACGCCGGGCGCGGGATCCCGCACCTCGGCGAGGCGGTGGTCGACCTCGCGCGGCGCTACCCGGGCGCGCGGCTCATCCTGGCCCACGCCGGCATCAGCGACCTCGGCTGGATCGCCGACGATGCGGCAGCGCTCGACAACCTGTTCTTCGACACCGCCTGGTGGAACGTCGCCGACCAGCTGCAGCTCTACACGACGATCCCGCCCGGGCGGATCCTCTACGCCAGCGACATGCCCTACGCACCGGGCCTGCTCGCCTCCTTCGTCTTCCTGCGCGTGGCGCGCGCGGTCGGCCACGGTCCCGAGGTCCTGCGCTCGATCGCCGGTGGCCAGCTCGCGCGCCTGGTGGCCGGCGAGGACCCGCTCGACGTCGGCCCGGCGCCCGGCCCGGACGCCGTCGGTCGGCGCGTGATCGAGGCCGAGCGCGTGGTCACCTACTGCGCGGCCGGGCTGCAGGTCGCCTTCCGGGGCATGGACCCCTCCGAGCCGATCGCCCTCGCGCGGCTGGCGTGCCGGACCTGCCGCGACGGCGACGTCCTCGAGCTGCTGAGCTACATCGACGCCCTGCTGGCCATCGGCCAGGAGAGCGCCGCCGCCCATCCCGAGGTGCCCTTCGCGATCATGCCCGCGACGCTGCTGGCGATGGTCCTCGCGGGCACCCCGGAGGCGGGGCTGCCGTCCGTCGCCGTGTGACCCTCGTCACAGAACTCGGCGCAGGACGGGCTACGGTCACGAACTTCTGTTCGCTCCGCCGAGTGGTCTCCATCGGGAGACCGGCGGGGGAGGGTCGGCGCCCGACGGCGCCGTAGCGACGGCCAGCATTCGCCGCGCTCAACGCCCTGCCCCGCAGGCGGCTGACCGCAAGGAGGGATCGACCTCGCATGAGGCCGCATCTGAACTTGCGCGCCCGTCACGCCGCCACGGCGCTGGGCGCGCTCTGCCTGGCCATCGCATCCGTCGTGCTCCCGGGCACGGCGCGGTCCGACGACACCACGACCGCCCACAGCGCGATCGCGGCCGACATCGCCCCCGGCAAGAGCCGACTCAACGTGCTCGCCGGACGGCGCGCCTCCGTGCGCGGACGCGTGCTCTCGGGCGCGGGCGGCCGGACCGCGCTGCTGCAGCGCCGCTCCGGCCACGGCTGGTCGACGATCGCCCGGGCCACCACGCGCGCCGGCGGCGGCTTCGCCTTCGCCTTCCGCCCGCAGCAGTCCGGGAGCGCCCGGCTGCGCGTCCTCGTCGACGCGGCGCAGCGCGAGATCGGGCGGCTCAACGTCTACCGCCATGCCGCGGTCTCGTGGTACGGCCCCGGCCTGTACGGCAACAAGCTGTCGTGCGGCGGGCGCCTGACGCCCGGCACGCTGGGCGTCGCCCACAAGACGCTGCCGTGCGGCGACGCGCGTGACCCTGCGCAGGGGCGACCGCGTGATCCGGGTGCGCGTCGTCGACCGCGGCCCGTACGTCGGCGGGCGCGAGTTCGACCTGACGTCCGCCACGCGCGCCAAGCTGCACTTCGGCGGCGTCGGCTCGCTGCTCGTCGCCAGCTAGCCCCCTTGGGAGCCGTCTTGGCCGCGGCGTACGATCCCAATGTTGGAGACGCGGCTCCAGGGGCATCCACGGCGGGTCATCGCGCACCTCGACTGCGACTCGTTCTACGCGAGCGTCGAGTTGCAGCGCCGTCCCGAGCTGCGCGGCAAGCCCGTCGTCGTGGCCGGCAGCGGGCCGCGCGCGGTGGTCACCACCGCCAGCTACGAAGCGCGGCGCTTCGGCGTGCACTCGGCCATGTCGGCGGCCCGCGCGCGCCGGCTGTGTCCCAACGCGATCTTCGTGACGCCCGACTTCAACGCCTACCGCGAGAAGTCGCGCGAGGTCTGGGCGATCGTGCGCGAGCGCCTGGCGTGCCCGCTGCAGAACATGTCGGTCGACGAGGCCTACGCCGACGTGACGGCGATCGACAAGCCGCTGCGCGCCCTGCGCGACCTGGTGGCCGAGGTCCACGAGCGCACGGGGATCACCATCTCGGTCGGCGTCGGCCCGTCGCGCCTGGTGGCCAAGACGGCCAGCGACGCCGAGAAGCCCGCGGGCTTCGTGGTGCTCTCGCGCGAGCAGGCGTGCGAGCGCTTCGCGGGCGAGCCGGCGCGGCTGCTGCAGGGCGTCGGGCCGCGTACCCAGGAGCGCCTGGCCGAGCTCGGCCTCAACACGGTGGGCGACCTGCAGGCCGCCGACACCGACGAGCTCGTGGCCCGCTTCGGCGAGCGCATGGGGCGCTGGCTCAAGCAATGCGCCTTCTTCCACGACACGTCGCCGGTGCAGGCGCGCGCGGCGGCCAAGAGCCTGTCGAGCGAGACGACCTTCGACGAGGACGTCGAGGACCTCGCCGCGCTGGAGCAGACCATCCGGCGGCTGGCGGCCGACGTGTGCGGGGGCCTGCAGCGCAGGAACATGCGCGGGCGCACGATCGGGATCAAGGTCCGTCTCGACGACTGGACCAACGCCACCCGGGCGCGCACGATCGAGGCGTGGACCAACGACCAGGAGGCGATCACGACGATCGCGCTCGAGCTGCTGCGCGCGTATGCGCCGCGCGCGGCCGGTGCGGCTGCTCGGCGTCCGCGTCGCGTCCTTCGAGGACGAGGCGGTCGCGCGCCCCTCGGCGCCGGCGGCTCAGCTCGCGCTCGAGGTGTGAGGGCGTCGCCGTCGCCGTCGCCGGCGGTCTCCGTCGCCTTGTCGCCGTGCGGCGGCGTGTGGATCTTCGTGTCCGCCTCGGCCAGCGGCTCGTCGCTCTCCGTGGCCTCCGCGACGCGGCTGTGGAGCTTGTCGCGCAGCTCGTCGGGGTCGTATTCGGTGTGGTCGCGGCGGTTGCGGGCGACGACCACGCCGGTGGCGGCCGTCACGCCGGCCACGCCTGCGAGGCCGACAATCTTCCAGGGCACCTTCATGGGTGCGTAAGTTACCGACCGTGACCGGAGCGGAGATGTCCCTGGACGAGGCGGTCGGCGTCGCGGCGACCGGCGACGTGTGGCTGTTCCGCGGCGCGTCGGTGGCCGACTTCGCCATCCGCACGGTCACCAACGCGCCGGTCAACCACGTCGGCATGGTCGTCGCGCTCGACGATCTGCCGCCCCTGCTGTGGCATGCCGAGCTGGGGCGCTCGCTGCCCGACGTGTGGACCGGGGAGCACCAGCGCGGGGTGCAGCTGCACAAGCTCGCCGACGCCGTGACGACGTGGAAGCACCGCTACGGGCAGCGCGGGTGGGTGCGCCAGCTCGAGGGCACGATCGAGCGCGAGCACGAGGATCGGCTGATGGAGGTCATCCAGCAGCACGACGGGCGCGCCTTCCCGACCACGCTCGGACTGGCCGGCCAGTGGGCCAAGGGCCGCGTGCGCCGCCGCCCGCAGCAGTCGCTGGAGGCGATCTACTGCGCCGAGCTGCTGGCCACCACCTACCAGGCGATGGGGCTGCTGCCCAGCGAGCGCCCGCCGAGCTGGTACGACCCGGGCCGCTTCTGGAGCGGCGACCGCCTCGAGCTCGTGCCGCCCTTCTCGCTCGGCGGCGAGATCGCGGTGTCCGTGCCCGACGCGCCCGCGGAGGAAGGCGTCGAGGCGGATCCCGACACCGAGCCGGATCGCGACGCCGAGCCGGATCCCGAGGCGAGCGCCTCGCACGGCGCATGCGACCGCGGCTGCGCCTGCCACAGCGCCCGCGCCGGCCGGCGCCGTAGCGCCGCCCACCTTCCTACGGCGAGAGCTCGGCGACCGCCTCGAGCAGGCGATCGACGTCGTCGCTGTCGTTGTAGGCGACGACGCCGGCGCGCAGGGCGCCGTCGGGCTCGAGGCCGAGCCAGCGCGAGAGCTCGAGGGCGTAGTAGTTGCCGTGCCAGACGGCGATCTCGGCGCGCGCCAGGTGGGCGGCGACGTCGTGCGAGGAGTGCCCGTCGACGGTGAAC
The DNA here is from genome assembly GCA_963816845.1 of uncultured Actinomycetes bacterium. Lineage (GTDB taxonomy): Bacteria > Actinomycetota > Thermoleophilia > Solirubrobacterales > Solirubrobacteraceae > JAOPZW01. The sequence goes on from CAWFMR010000063.1 coordinate 183,300, forward strand.
ATGACCGTCGCCGTGCGATCGCGCGCCGCGCCGTGGACCGTCACGCCGCCCAGCGCGCCGAGCCCCTCGACCATCTGGGCCAGCAGCCGGTCCTCGTGGGCGCGCAGCTCCTCGCGGTCGAGGCGCACCACGAAGTCGGCGGCCGCGCGCACGCCGATCAGCGACTCGAAGGGCAGCGTCCCGAGCTCCCAGCGCTCGGGCACGGTGTCGGGCGAGGGGCGCAGCTTGTCGGGCGACAGCTCGGCCAGCAGCTCGGGGCGCGCCCACAGGATCCCGATGTGCGGCCCGAACCACTTGTAGGCCGAGCACGCCAGCGCGTCGCAGCCCAGCGCCGCGACGTCGATGGGACGGTGCGGGGTGGCATGCACGGCGTCGACGAAGACGCGCGCGCCCGCGCCGTGGGCGGCCGCGACGATGCCCGGCAGGTCGGGGATCGTGCCGACCGCGTTGGAGGCGGCGGTCACCGCCACCCAGCGCGTGCGCGGCGACAGCACGGCCTCGACCGCCGCGGCGGGCAGCTCGAGGGTCTCGCGCTCGGGCTCGGCGAAGCGCACCTCGACGCCCGCGCGGGCGGCGGCGATGAGCCACGGCGCGACGTTGGCGTCGTGGTCCAGGCGCGTGCAGACGATCTCGTCGCCCGGCTTCAGCGACCGGCACGCCGCCGCCGAGAAGCGCATGGTCAGCGCGGTCATCGACGGACCGAAGACGACGCCCTCGGCGCTCGCGCCCAGCAGCCGGGCGACCGAGGCCCGAGCGTCGGTCACCAGCGCGTCGGTGCGCTCGGCGGCCTGGAAGGCGCCGCCGTGGTTGGCGGAGTGGCCGGAGCGCATCCAGGCCGCCATCTCCTCGATGGCGTCGTCGACCATCTGCGTGCCGGCGGCGCCGTCGAGGCGGGCCCAGCCGTCGCCCAGACCGGGGAAGCGGGTGCGATGCATGGCAGCGGACCCTAGTACCGTCCCGCGCCATGCCACAGGCCGCCCTCGAGGGGATCTCGCTGTTCTACAAGCGCCACGGCGCCGGCGAGCCGGTGCTCCTGATCCAGGGGATGAGCGGGACGCACCTGGCGTGGGGCGAGGCGTTCCTCGCCGGCCTGGGCGACGACCTCGACGTCGTGGCCTACGACCACCGCGGCGTCGGGGAGTCGACGCCGGAGACCGACGCGTTCACCATCGCCCAGCTGGCCGACGACGCCGCGGGGCTGCTCGACGCCCTCGGCTGGGACAGCGCTCACGTGGTGGGCATCTCGATGGGCGGCATGGTCGCCCAGGAGCTCGCGCTGCGCCATCCGCAGCGGATGCGCACGCTGACCCTGGGCTGCACGTACCCCGGCGGCGCGCAGGCGCAGCTGGCCGACCCGGCCCTGATCCAGGAGCTGGCCGGCGCGCTGCTGTCCGGCGACCGCGAGCGCGCGCTGCGGGTCGGCTTCGCTGCCAACCTCTCGGCCGCCCACATCGCCGACGAGGCCAACTGGGAGCCGTTTCAGGAGATGGCCACGGCGGTCCCCGTCGCGGTGCCGGTGATCATGCTGCAGATGCAGGCGGTGATGGGCCACGACACGAGCGCGCGCCTGGCCTCGATCGAGGCGCCCACGCTGGTCGTGCACGGCACCGAGGACCGGATGCTGCCCGTCGTCAACGGCGAGCTCATCGCGCGGTCGATCCCGGACGCGCGCCTCGAGCTGCTCGACGGCGTGGGGCACATGTTCTGGTGGGAGCAGCCCGAGCGCAGCGCGGCGCTCGTGCGCTCCCACGTGTTGTCTCAGTAGAGCGCGGCTGCCAGCCGCCGGCGCGCGTCGCGCGCGAGCGGATGGTCGACGCCGAGCTCGTCCAGGGCGCCCACGACCACGCGGCGCACGTCGTCCTTGTGGCCGTCGGCCGAGGACAGGGCCTCGATGAGCAGGTCGACGGCGCGCTCGGTGTCGCCCTCGTCGAGGGCCTTGAAGGCCTCGTCGAGGTTGAGGTCGTCGGCCTGCTCGAGGCGCATGCGCGCGGCCAGGCCGTCGGCGGCGAACGAGCCGCTGACGTTGGCGAGCACGGCCTGGGCCTCGTCGGACTCGCCGCGGCGGTGCAGCAGGCCGGCCAGCGGGACGGCGGCGTCGGCGCGGCTGGGCTCGAGCTCGACGGCGCGCCGCAGCGACGCCTCGTCGCCCTCGGCCACCAGCGCGTCGGCCTCGCTGGGGACGAGCGCGTCGAAGAAGCGCTCGACGTTGGCGGGCGGCTGGACGCCCACGAACTCGTCGACGACGCGGCCGTCCTTGAACGCCTTGACCGCGGGGATGCCCTGGATGCCGAAGGCCTGTGCGATCGACGGATTGGCGTCGGTGTCGAGCTTGGCCAGGACCACGTCGCCCTCGCGGGCAGCGGCGGCCTTCTCGAGGATCGGCCCCAGCGCGCGGCACGGCGCGCACCAGTCGGCCCAGAAGTCGACCACGACGGGGGTCGTGCGCGAGCGCTCGATGACCTCCTGCTCGAAGTCCTGCTCGTTGACGTCGATGACGGTCATGCGTTCGATGATAGGACTCTGGGCGTGGACCTCTACGTCGAGGAGGCGGGCGAGGGCATCCCGGTCGTTCTGCTGCACGGGCTGACCGCGACGCACCGCTACGTCGTCATGGGCTCGAAGGCCCTGGAGCGCTCCGGGCACCGCGTGATCGCCTACGACGCGCGCGGCCACGGGCGCAGCGATCCGGCGCCCGCGCCGGACGCCTACCGCTACGAGGACCTCGTCGGCGACCTCGAGCGCGTGATGGACGAGCGCAGCGTCGAGCGCGCGGTGCTGGTCGGGCGCCTCGATGGGGGCGCACACCCTGCTGCGCTTCGCGCTGGAGTACCCCGAGCGCGCGGCCGCGCTGGTGGTGATCACCCCGGCCTACGACCCCGTCGACAACGACGATCCCGCCCGCCTCGCGCGCTGGGACGCGCTCGCCGAGGGCCTGCGGACCGGCGGCGTGGACGGCTTCGTCGAGGCCTACGGGGATCCGGGCGTGCCCGAGGCGTGGCGCGACACGGTGCTCACCGTGCTGCGACAGCGCCTGAGCGGCCACGAGCACCCCGAGGCGGTGGCCGACGCGCTGCACGCGGTGCCGCGGTCGCGGCCGTTCGCCACCCTGCACGACCTGGCGGCCATCGAGGCCCCGACCGTGGTGGTGGCCGACCGCGACGAGTCGGACCCCGGGCACCCGCTGAGCGTGGGGGAGGACTACGCGCGCGTCATCCCCGGCGCGCGGCTGGTGGTGGAGGAGCCGGGCCGCTCGCCGATCGCGTGGCAGGGCGGCCAGCTGTCGAAGATCGTCGCGCAGGCCGCCGTGGGGGCGGGGCGCTAGGCCCCGCCCCCTCGGCTTGTCGCGGCCGGGCGTGCGCCCGCCGTCGCGTGCACGGGCGCGAGCGCCCGTCCTCCTCCGCAGGTCTCAGCTGCTGGGCAGGGCCTCAGCTGCCCTCCTTCTCGATCTTCTTGCCGTTGGTGCCCACGACGTACCACTCGGCACCGAACGCGTCGAGGCCCTCGCCCTTGGTGGCGCCGACCTTGTTGGCGTCGCCCTTGAACCGGTAGAGCGGGTGCTTGTTGTAGGTCACCTGCGTGGTGCCGTCAGAGCGCTTGGTCGTGCCCAGCAGCGAGGACTTCACGCCACCGCTCGCCTTGGGCTTGCCCTTGGTCAGCAGGGGCGGCCAGTTCGTGGCGCACGCGCCGGAGCACGCGCTCTTGCCGTTCTTGTCCTTCTCGAACAGGTACAGCGTCTGGCTGCTGCCGTTGACGAGGATCTTGCCGAGCGACACGCTGCGGGTCTTCACGCTGGCCGGCTTGGTCGGCGCGGTCGCCGCCATCGCGGCCACGGCGCCGACGGCACCGACCACGAGGACCATCGCTACTGCCAGAAGGCGCTTCATGGACATCCCTCCTCAGGTGAGCCGGACCTCGAAGCGGGGGGAGGGTCCGGGTCTTCGAATCAAGGACGCCGGCCCGCCGGACATCCTTCCCGAGGTTCTCTGCGTGCGCTGCTGCTTGACAGCACGCGAACACGGATGAGAGTGTCGGCCGCGCAAACCGAGGGAGGTGGGTCGTGGCGGTCGCTCAGCAGACGATGACGGACGAGCAGCGCAAGTCGGTCGCGCTCGAGTACCTGAAGGCCTTCGACAACGGCGGCGTCACGTCGACCGGGGGCAGCATCCTCGACCTCTTCGCCGACGACGCGCAGGTCCACTTCCCCAAGTGGGGCCTGGCCAACGGCAAGGAGGCCATCGGGCAGTGCTTCACCGACGTGGGCGGCACGCTCAAGGGGATCCGCCACGACTACGCCAACTTCAACTGGATCATGAGCGGCGGCGACACCTTCGTCTGCGAGGGCACGAGCTACGGCGAGCACCAGGACGGCTCGTGGCGCGCGGGCGTGACGCACGCGGGCCGCTGGTGCGACGTCTTCGAGGTGCGCGACTTCCTCATCCAGCGCTGCTTCATCTACCTCGATCCCGACTACGCGGGCTCTGACACGGACCGCTATCCGTGGCTGGCGGCCGACGGTCGGGACGCGTCGCAGCCGCTCGGCTGACGGCTCCGACCACCTGTGCAGTGACTCTGGACATCGCCGTCGTCCGACGGCTACAGTGGCTCGCGGATGGCCGCTGAGTCCACCGGAGCCAGACGCCTGCGCGACCTCACCGCCGACTTCCAGGACGGGGTCGGCCAGCGCCTGCGCTCCGAGCGCGAGCGCCACGGCGTCAGCCTGCGCGAGCTGGCGCGGCGCCTGGAGATCTCACCCAGCGCGCTGTCGCAGATCGAGACCGGGCGCTCGCGACCGTCGGTGGGCACGCTGTACGCGATCGTCTCCGAGCTCGACATGTCGCTCGACGAGCTGTTCGGCTCGCAGCGCTCCATGGCCGCGCCGCGCGCCGCCCCCGCGCCGGCCGGCCACGAGGAGACGGGCGCCACGCTCGTGCAGCGCCACGACACGCGCAAGGGCATCGAGCTCGAGTCTGGCGTGCGCTGGGAGCGCCTGACGCCGACGGCTGAGCCGGACGCCGACTTCCTCTCCGTCGTCTACGAGGTCGGCGGAGCGTCGAGCCGCGAGGGCACGCACATGCGTCACATGGGCCGCGAGTACGGGCTCGTGCTCTCCGGGCGCCTGCGCGTCACCATCGGGTTCGACGAGGAGCACGAGCTCGGCCCCGGGGACTCGATCGCCTTCGAGTCCTCGCGCCCGCACCGCCTGGAGAACGCCGGCGCCGAGCCGGTCGAGGCGATCTGGTTCGTCGTCGGGCGCTCGCACAGCGACGCGCGCAAGCTCGCGCTGGATGCCGTCGCACGAGGCTGCGCCGGGCCCGGCGAGCCACGTTGACAGCGCCTGGGCCCGCGCGTAAGGTGGCCCCGCGAGTGTCCAGTGTCAACGCACACTCGGCGCTCCTCACCCGGGTTGGTCGAAGAGGAGGCTTCCGCGCATGTCGGTAGACGTCGAGGGCGATCAGGCCGGCCAGGCCGTGACGCGCCCGATGAACGGCGACGAGTACATCGAGAGCCTCAGGGACGGGCGCCAGATCTACATCCACGGCGAGCGCGTCGAGGACGTCACCACCCACCCGGCCTTCCGCAACAGCGTCAGGTCGATCGCGCGGCTGTACAACGCCCTGCACGACCCGGCGACCAAGGACGAGCTGACCGCCGAGACCGACACCGGCAGCGGCGGCTACACGCACCCGTTCTTCAAGGCGCCGCACTCGGCCGAGGACCTGGTCGCCGGCCGCGACGCGATCGCCGCGTGGCAGCGGCTGACCTACGGCTGGATGGGGCGCAGCCCGGACTACAAGGCGGCCTTCCTCGCGACCTACGGCCCCAACGCCGACTACTACGCGCCGTTCGAGGACAACGCGCGGCGCTGGTACAAGGAGTCGCAGGAGCGCGTGTACTTCATGAACCACACGCTCGTGAACCCGCCGGTCGACCGCGACAAGGACATCCACGAGGTCTCCGACGTCTTCATCCACGCGGTCAAGGAGACCGACGAGGGCGTCGTCGTCCGCGGCGCGAAGATGGTCGCCACCGGCTCGGCGCTGTCGAACTACAACTTCGTCTCCTACCACGGCAACGTCCCGATCAAGAAGGAGGAGTACGCGCTCTCCTTCTTCGCGCCGATGGACCACCCGAACATCAAGCTGCTGTGCCGGCCGTCCTACGAGTTCATGGCCGCCGCGGTCGGCAGCCCGTTCGACTACCCGCTCTCGAGCCGCTTCGACGAGAACGACTCGGTGCTGATGTTCGACGACGCGCTGATCCCGTGGGAGAACTTCCTGATCTACCGCAACCTCGAGATCGCCAGCACCTACCACCTCACGGGGTTCATCTGGCGGGCGATGCTCCAGGGCTGCACGCGCCTGGCCGTCAAGCTCGACTTCATCGCCGGCGTCTTCATCAAGGCGCTCGAGGCGACGGGGACGATCGCCTTCCGCGGCATCCAGGCCAGCGTCGGCGAGATCCTCGCCTGGCGCAACACCTTCTGGGCGCTGACCGACGCCATGTGCCACAACCCGGTCCCGTCGGCCGAGGGCAGCGTGATCCCCAACAACCAGGCCGGGCTCGGCCTACCGGATCCTCTCGAACATCGCGATCCCCAAGATCAAGGAGATCATCGAGAACCAGGTCGCGGGCGCGATGATCGTCCAGCCCTCGCACGCCGTCGACTGGAAGAACGAGGAGCTGCGCCCGCTGCTCGACCAGTTCTACCGCGGCTCCAACGGCTACGAGGCGCTCGACAAGATCAAGCTCGTCAAGCTCCTGTGGGACGCCGTCGGATCGCGAGTTCGGCGGCCGCCACGAGCTCTACGAGCGCACGTACTCGGGCAGCCACGAGCTCACCCGCCTGGAGTGCTGGTGGATGGCCCAGGGCGACGGCACCGTCGACCGCATGAAGGGCTTCGCCGAGCAGTGCATGGCCGAGTACGACCTCGACGGCTGGACGGTCGACGACCTCATCAACCCCGACGACATCAACCTGATCACGGGGAAGTAGGGCGGCTGGGGCTGGCGCTCGCGTCGGCGGCACTGCTTGCGCCTTACAGCATCACCGAGGGAAGGGAGTCCGCCGCGGCGTCCGCCGCTCGCGGGTGCCCGTAGGCGGTCGAACGTCGGCCTACCGTCCTGACGGGGAGACCGACGTTCGGCGGCGCACCTCATCCCGGCGGCGGTCGCATGTCGAGCTCGAAGCCCATCACGCGGTGGAAGCGCGCGAGCGCGTTCCACAGCCCGATGGTGGCCACGAGCTCGACGATCTGCCGGCTCGCAGAACTCCTACGCGCAGGCGGACGAGCATCTCCGCGACGACCGAGCCTGCGGGGCCTCCGCGTACGCGCACCGACGCCGGTGCCACCGTCAGCGCCTCGGCGAGCTCCAGCGCCAGCGCTCGCGCGCGTCGAAGCCGTCGAGCTCGCCGCGGGCCACGGCGATGATGTCCTCGTCCGGGACCGCGGCCGCGCGCGCCGAGCGCACGCGGTGGCTCGTGGAGTACAGGCAGTGGTTGAGCACCACCGTGCGGCACCTCGACGAGCTCCTTGATGCGCTGCTCGAGCTCGCCCGGGCCGATGATCGAGCGCAGATAGGGGAGGTAGGCGGTGAAGATCTCCGGGCGCTGGGCGAGCGCCTGCCAGGTGTGCAGCAGGCGGCCGTAGACGGGCTCGGCCTGGTCGTAGCACCGCGCGGACCTCGGGCGGCGCGTCCTCCTTGGAGACGAGGCCGACGAGCGGCGCCGTCGCTTCGCCCGCCATCAGCGCGGGCGCACGTGGAAGTGGCCGAGGCCGCCGACCGAGCCGGCGTCCCAGCCGCCGGCCTCCTCGAGGAACTCGGCCTCGCGGGTCGCGGATCGCGCCGAACGCGCTGCGGTAGTACAGCAGCGGCCGGCGCCCCGGCGTCGCCTCGCAGTGCAGGACCTGGCCGATGAAGATCGAGTGATCGCCGCCGGGCACGCGCTCGTGCACGGTGCAGACGAAGTGCGCGATGGCCTTGGCCAGGACCGGCGGGTCGGAGCCCTCGACCAGCTCGACGCCGGCGAACTTGTCCTCGGCGCGCCGCGCGAAGCGCCGCGCGAGCTCCTCGTCGCGCTCGCCGAGCACGTTGACCGCGAAGCGCTTGCTGGCGTCGATCGCCTTGTGGGTGGCCAGGCGGTTGTCGATGCACACGACGAGCAGGACCGGGTCGAGCGACAGCGAGCACACGGCGCTGGCCGTCATCCCGGCCGGGCGACCGTCGTGGGTCGTGGTGACCACCGTGACCCCCGTTGCGAAGTGAGCGATCGCCTCGCGGAAGGCGAGCCCGTCGACCGTCGCGTCCGACATGTGCCACCGTCCCCGGTTGCTGTGCGGCAGTCAAGCTAACACAGCCTGTGTGGTGGCACTGAACGTTCGGGGTCTCGATGACCACCGCCGTCGACAGCGCGGCGGGGGAGGGCTGAGTGGAGATGGAAGCGTCCAACGCAGACGGGCTGGAGCGCTCCAGCGAGGGCGGCCTGGCGCGGCTGGCGCTGGCCAAGCCGCCGCGCAACCTGCTCGATCCCGACGTGATGGCGGCGCTGCGCGAGGCGATCCTCGAAGCGGACGCCGACGGCGACGTGCAGGCCATCGTCCTCACGGGCGCCGGCGAGATGTTCTGCGGCGGGCTGGACATCGAGCGCATCCAGGCCGGGGAGGACCCGGTCGCCTTCGCCTCGGCGCTCGTCGAGCTGCTGCGGGTCCTCCCGACGCTCGGCAAGCCGGTCATCGCCGCCGTCAACGGCGACGCGCTGGCGTCGGGCTACGCGATCGTCTGCGCGGCGGACATCGCGGTGACGATCGACAGCGCGCGCATCGGCACCTTCGAGGCGAGCGTCGGGATCTGGCCGATGGTGGCCCAGATCCCCCCGCTGCAGCGCCTGCACCCGCGCCACGCCCTGGAGAACCTGCTCACCGGCGAGCCCTTCGACGCCGCCGCGGTGGTCGACGCGGTCTACGAGCAGATCTACCGCTCGCTGCGCCCCGGGGTGCGCGAGCACGAGGTGGTCGCCGACGCCCAGCGCCTGCTCTTCGAGCTCGGCTCCGAGCAGGTCGAGGCCATCAACGCCGTCTCGGGCGACCGCTGCAACCCGCATCCGCACGTCTTCTCCGATCGCCTCCTGCGCCCGGGCGACCAGGCCTTCTTCGACATCATCCACTCGTTCATGGGCTACCGCACGTGCTACTACCGCACGTTCAACGTGGGCGGCGTCAGCCAGTCCCAGCTCGACGCCTACAAGCAGTGTCGCGAGTGGCTCGACGCGGCGATCGAGCTTGTGCGCCCCGGCGTCACGACCGACCAGATCGCCGCGGTGTGGCCGACCGCCGAGGAGCTCGGCTTCCCCGACGAGGAGGCGTGCTTCGGCCTGCAGTTCGGGCACGGCCTGGGCGTCGGGCTTTACGAGGCGCCGATGATCAGTCGCCTGCACTCGCTCGAGCACCCGGCGGTGATCGAGGAGGGGATGGTCTTCGCGCTGGAGACCTACTGCGCGGCCAGCGACGGGCGCTCGGCGGCGCGCATCGAGGAGGAGGTCGTCGTCACCGCCGACGGGGTCGACATCCTCACCAAGTTCCCGGCCGAGGAGCTGCTCGTGACCGGCAAGGTCTACGTGCGCGGCGCCGACCTGCTGGCCGACTCCGAGGCGCGGCTGCAGACGTCATGACAGCGCGCCATTGCTCGACAACGGTGACCGACCGCTCCGAAAGCGGGTCCTCGCGATGAGCGAGCCCACGACCGTCTCGCGCGACACGCCCGGCACGCCCGAGGAGGCCGAGCGTTACCTCGAGCTCTACCGGCGCATGCGCCTCATCCGCCGCTTCGAGGACGAGGTCCAGTCGCTCTTCCAGCAGGGACTCGTGCACGGCACGACGCACCTGTGCTCCGGCCAGGAGGCGGGGCCCGTCGGCGTGTGCAGCGTGCTGGGCGACGAGGACCGCGTGGCGGGCACCTACCGCGGCCACGGCCACGCGCTGGCGCTCGGGGTCGAGCCCGAGGCGCTGATGGCCGAGCTGCTGGGGCGCGAGACCGGGGTGTGCGCGGGCCGCGCCGGCTCGATGAACGTGATCGACATCGAGCACCGGCTCGTGGGCTGCTACGGGATCGTGGGCGGCAGCATCGCCGCGGCCACGGGCGTCGCGCTCGCGCTCAAGCGCCGCGGCGGCGTGGCGGTCGCCTTCTTCGGCGACGGCGCCGACCAACCAGGGCTACTTCCACGAGTGCCTGAACTTCGCCAAGGTCCACGACGCTGCCGGTCGTCTACGTGTGCGAGAACAACCTCTACGGCGAGTTCACGCCGTTCGAGAAACGTCACGGCCGGGGCGAGATCCCCGAGCGCGCGCAGGACGCTCGGCCTGCCGACGCGACACCATCGACGGCAACGACATCTGGACGGTGCAGCGACACCGCGGCCGAGGCGGTGGCGCGCGCCCGCGAGGGCGGCGGTCCGCACGTTCGTCGAGTCGCTGACCTACCGCTACGTCGGGCACTCGCGCAGCGATCCGGGCAAGTACCGCAAGCCCGGCGAGCTGCGACGAGTGGAGGCTGCGCGACCCGCTGCTCGTCGCGCGCGCGGCGACTCGCGCGAGCGCTACGGCACGACCGAGGAGCGCGCTCGACGGCGTCGACGCGCAGGTCGAGGAGCACGATCGACGGCCGTCGTCGAGGCCGCGAAGGCGGCGCCGTTCCCGGACCCCGACGGCGCCGGTGACGGAGTTCAGGGCATGAGCGAGATGGACTTCCGCACCGCGATCTGCCAGGCGCTCGACGAGGAGCTCGAGCGCGACGACGTCGGTCATCTTCTTCGGCGAGGACGTGGCCGTGGCCGGCGGCGTGTTCGCCACCACGGGTGGCCTCGTCGACAAGCGAACGGCACCGACCGCGTCTTCGACACCCCGATCTCGGAGCTTGCCCTGGCCGGCGCGGCGTACGGCAGCGCGATCGCCGGCCTGCGCCCGGTGATCGAGATCATGTTCGGCGACTTCCTGCCGCTGACGATGGACAGCCTGGTCAACCAGGCGGCCAAGTACTGGTACCTCTCCAACGAGCAGGCCAGCGTGCCGCTGGTCGTGCGCTCGGCCATCGGCGGCGGCGGGCGCTTCGGCGCCATCCACTCGCAGGTCCCGATCAGCTGGTTCCAGGGCGTCCCCGGGCTGAAGATCGTCTGCCCGTCCACGCCCGGCCGACGCCAAAGGCCTGCTCAAGGCGGCGATCCGCGACGACAACCCGGTGCTCTTCCTCGAGCACAAGCGCCTGTACGCGCTCAAGTGGCGAGGTCGACGGCGACGTCGGCACGATCGGCGAGGCGCGCCGTCGTGCGCGAGGGCGCCGACGTGACGCTCGTCAGCGCGATGCGCACGGGCGTGCACGACGTGCCTGGCCGCGGCCGAGACGCTGGCCGGCGAGGGCGATCGACTGCCGAGGTCATCGACCTGCGCACGGTGCGCCCGCTCGACAGCGCGACGATCCTTGCGCTCGGTGGCGAAGACGAACCGGCTCGTCGTCGTCGAGGAGGGTCCGCGCACCGGCGGCTGGGCCGGCGAGGTGCTCGCCACGGTGGCCGAGGAGGGGCTGGGCGACCTCGACGCCATCCTGCGCCTGACGACGCCGCGACCACCCGATCCCCTACAGCCCGCCGCTGGAGGACGCCTTCATCCCCGGCGCGAACGCGATCGCGCAGGCCGTCAGGGCGCTCTGACCGCCGGACGGCTACGGTGCCGGCCATGGCCAGCAACGAGAAGCCCCAGGTCGACGTCCCCTCCGACCAGCCGCCCTCCTACCAGCTCGAGCTCGAGGACATCGAGGTCGGCGACGGCGACGAGGCGGTGGACGGCAAGGTCGTCGAGGTCCACTACGTCGGCGTCTCCTGGGCGACCGGCGACCAGTTCGACGCCTCCTGGGACCGCGGCGACACCTTCAAGTTCAAGCTCGGCAAGGGCCAGGTCATCTCGGGCTGGGACCAGGGCGTGGCCGGCATGAAGGTCGGCGGCCGGCGGCGCATCACGATCCCGCCGCACCTGGCCTACGGCAAGCGCGGCGCCGGCGGCGTCATCGGCCCCGACGAGACGCTCGTCTTCGTCGTGGACCTCGTGGGCGTGCGCTAACCGCCGGCGAGCACGGCGTCGTAGCCGTCGGCGCGCAGGACCTCGACGCACGGCGTCGCGGTGGTCGCCCTGCAGCTCGATGACGCCGTCCTTGACCGCGCCGCCGACGCCGCAGCGCTTCTTCAGCCGCCCCGCGAGCTCCTTGAGGCCGGCGTCGTCGAGCGGGACGTCGGCGACGGTGGTGACGGCCTTGCCGCGCCGGCCGCTCGTCTCGCGGCGGACCTTCACGCGCCCGCCGGCGGCGATCCGCGCCTTGAGCTTCGGATCGCGGGCCTTGCGCAGGTCGCCGTCGGTGCTCGACCACACGACCCGGTTGGCCTCGCGCTTGGGCATCGGCGCGACGGTAGCGCAGCGCGTCGACCGAAGGACCTAGGACCAATGGCCCCTGGGAACCGGGCGCGCTGAAGCGAACAATGACGGTCATGACCGACGCACGCACCGCGAGCCAGCAGATCGCCGACGAGGTCACCTCGTGGCCGGGGGTCACCGCCGGTCCCGGCCGCCGCGGCGAGTTCGCCTTCCGGGTCGGCCACCGCGAGATCGGCCACCTGCACGGCGACCACGCCGCCCACTTCTTCTTCCCCAAGGACGTCTGGGCCGAGCTCTTCGAGCAGGGCCAGGTGACCCACCACCCGGTCTTCCCGGACAAGACCGGCCCGGCCGCGCGGCGCATCGAGGACGACGCCGACGTGCGCGACGTGATCGAGCTGATGCGGCTCAACTACCACCGCGTGGTGACGCGCCACGGCGTCCCCGCCGCGGCCTGAGCAGCGCCCGGATCAGGCGACGCGCGCGAGGCGCTTGAGCTCGCGCTTGCGGGCCAGCAGACGCTGATCGGCGAGGCGGAAGAGCTCGCCGGGGCTGCCGGCGTCGTGCGGCGCCACCGCGGAGGCGAAGGTCGCGTGCACCGAGGGAACGCCGTCGGGGCTCGGGGCGTCGGCGACCGCCGCGGCAAGCGCCTCGACGATGCGCTCCACGCCGGCTCCGGCCGCGCCCGGAGCCACGAGCGCGAACTCGTCGCCGCCGATGCGCGCCAGGCAGTCGCCGTCGCGGACCACGAGCGCGCACGCCACGGCGACGGCGCGCAGGACGGCGTCTCCGGTCGGGTGGCCGTGCTCGTCGTTGACCGCCTTGAAGCCGTCGAAGTCGAAGAGGACGAGCGCGGCGGCGCCGCCCTCGTCGGTCGCGCGCGCGAGCGCGTCGTCGAAGCTGCGGCGGTTGTACAGGCCCGTCAGCGGGTCGCGCTCGGCCATGCCGCGCTGGACGGCCTCGGCCGCCAGCAGGCGGTGCTTGAGGTAGTGCACCGTGATCGCCTGCCCGGCGACGGCCACGAGGAAGAGCACGCCCCGCGCCGGATAGCCCAGCTCGATCGCCTGCGGGTCGTAGGCCAGCGGGCTGAAGAAGGCGCCGCAGAAGAGGGCGACCAGCGGCCACGCCAGGCGCGGCGGGAAGAAGTAGGCGATGAACAGCGCCGTGAAGAGCAGCACCGGCTGCAGGTAGCTGTGCGCACCGCCGGTGGCCCACAGGGCCAGGGCGACGACGGGCATCATCCCGGCGGTCACGCTCGCTCGCGTGCCGATGCTCATCGTCCGCGCGGTCAGCCCGAGCCAGAGCGAGAAGAGCCCCCAGCCCGCGGCGAAGCCGGCGAGCGCGAGCGCGATGGCGAGGTGGGGGCGCGGCGTGCCGGGGATCACGAGCACGACCACGCCGACCAGCGATGTGGCGAGCCACATCAGGCCGGAGATCAGGTCCGGCAGCGGGCCGTCGTCGTGGAGCGGCCCTCGGGTTCGCGCAGAGGAGTTCATGGCGCTGTTTCACCCGCGTGGTCGGCCCCGACCGCGCCGGCTTGAGCGTCAGGGGGCGACGGCGATCTCGAGCAGCAGCGGGGCGTCCCGCCGCGCCAGCCCCGGCAGCACCTCGTCGAGGCGCGCGAGCAGGTCGTCGTGGTCCTCGATCCGGATCGCCTCGCAGCCCTGGGCGCGGGCCATCGCGGCGATGTCGATCGTGTCGAAGGCCGGCCACGGCGCCGGCTTGCCCGTGTTCGCCGCCAGCTTGTCCATGATCGCGTAGCGGCCGTTGGCCATGACCAGGAACAGCGCTCCCACGCGGTAGCGCGCGGCGCTCCACAGCGCCTGGATGGCGTACAGCGACGCGCCGTCGCCGAGCACCGCCACCACGGGACGGTCGGGCAGCGCCATCCGCACGCCCATGGTGCCCGGCAGGGCGAAGCCGAGGCCGCCCATCGCCGCGCTGAGGAAGCCCATCGGGACGCGGGCCGGGACGCGGGCGTGCAGCTCGGGCCGGCTGGAGGGCGACTCCTCGACGAGGATGGCGTCGGCCGGCAGGCGCGCGGCGAGCGCGTCGAAGACGTGACCGGCGCGCAGGGGCTCGCCGGGCGCCGGCGGCTGCGAGCGGGGCGGGCTTGGGGAACGGCCCGGGCTGCGGGCCCTCGCGCCGCTCCGTGCCATCGACCAGGCCGCGGCAGACCGCGCTCGGCTCGGCCACGATCGTCAGCTGCGACGGGCTGCGCTGCGCCTCGGCGGCGTCGTCGGTGACGAGCGCCAGGCGGGTGCCGGGGTTGACGAGCGGGCCGGGCTCGTAGGCGTACTGGCGGAAGATCGGCGCGCCGACGGCGAGGATCGCGTCGTGGGCGGCGAGCATCTCGCGCAGCCGCGCGCGGGCGGGGGAGAGGTGGCCGGCGAAGAGCGGGTGGTCCTGCGGGAAGCCCGCGCGGGCGCCGAAGGCCTCGGTGAACACCGGGCACGAGAGGTGCTCGGCGAGGGCCACGAGCGCGTCCCAGCCCTCCTGGGTGTCGGCGCCGGCGCCGACCACGAGGGCGGGCGACCGCGCGTCGTCGAGCCACGCGGCGAGCTCCTCGATCGCCTCGGGCGCCGCGGCGCCGGCGCGCAGGAGGCGCTCGGGGCCGATGACCTCGTGGGCCTCCGGCGCCGGCGCGTGCCAGTCGTCCATCGGCACGATGACGAGGGCTGGGCCGAGCGCGGTCGCGGCGGCGTGGTAGGCGCGCACGAGCGCGCCCGGGACGTCCTGCGCGCGCACGGGCTGGTCGACCGAGACCGGGTACTCGCCGGCCAGGCCGTGCAGGCGGCCGGCGAGGAAGGGCTCCTGCGCCAGCTGGCGGCGGTCCTGCTGGCCGACCATGACCACCAGCGGGGCGCGGTTGACGCGCGCGGTGGCGAGCGCGGCGACGGCGTTGCCGAGGCCCGCGGTCGTGTGCAGCAGGGCGAAGGCCGGCGCGCCGCGGCCGAGCGCGTAGCCGGTGGCCATCCCGACCACGGAGCCCTCGTGCAGGCCCAGGACGAACTCGAGGTCGTCGGGCAGGCCGGCGAGGAAGGAGACCTCGGTCGAGCCCGGGTTGGAGAAGATCCGGGTCAGCCCCAGCGTGCGCAGGACGTCGAAGGTGGCCTCGCGCACCGTCGGCGCGGGCGTGCCCCCGTTGCCTGCCACCGCCGCGCTCGCGCGCGGTCCCCACGGTCTCGCCTGCCATCGCCCGGCACTCTAACCCGGTGCGGTAGCCTGCCGCCGCCATGGGTCGACTCGACGGGCAAGGTCGCGCTCATCACGGGCGGCGGCGGGAGCATCGGTGCCGCGACCGCGCGGCTCTTCGCCGACGAGGGGGCCAAGGTCGTGCTCGCCGACGTCGACGAGGAGGGCCTCGCCGTCGTCACCGACGAGATCGGCGCCGAGCGCGCCGCCTACGTGGTGACCGACGTGACCGACTCCGACCAGGTCGCCGCCGCGGTGCGCATCGCGACCGAGCGCTTCGGCGGGCTCGACGTCGCCTTCGCCAACGCCGGCGTCTTCGGCGAGGCCACGCCGATCGTCGACTACCCCGAGGCCGTCTTCGACCACGTGATGGCGGTCAACGTCAAGGGCTCGTTCCTCGTGGCCAAGCACGCGCTCGCGGTCATGCGCGACGGCGGCAGCCTGATCTTCAACTCGAGCGTCGTCGGCCTGCTGTCCGACGCGGGGATCGCCGGCTACGCGACCTCCAAGCACGCGATCGTCGGGCTCATGCGCACCGCGGCGCGCGAGGTGGCCGACCGCGGCATCCGCGTCAACAGCCTGCATCCGGGGCCGGTCGACAACCGCTTCCAGCACCGCATCGAGGTCATCGCCACCGGCGCCCCCGAGGACCGCGCCGCGGAGCTCTTCGAGGAGCGCATCCCGCTCGCGCGCCACGCCGCGCCCGAGGAGATCGCGCGCTCGGTGCTCTTCCTGGCCAGCGACGACAGCTCGTTCGTCACGGCCACGACGCTGAGCGTCGACGGCGGCCTGAAGGGCTGACCGCGTAGGCTGCCGGGCCGTGGCCGCGGCCGGGTACAGCGCAACGCCCCTGCCGAGGAAGCTCGGCTTCAAGCCCGGTATGACCGCCGTCTACCTCGACGCGCCCGACCACCTCGACGAGCTGCTCGGCGAGCTCGAGGGCGTGACCGTCAAGCGCTCGCTGCGCGGGCACGCGGACCTCGTCATGTGCTTCGTCACGCGCCGGCGCGACCTCGAGCGGCGGGCCGGGCGGCTGCGCGGGGCCGTCGCGCCCGACGGGATGGTGTGGGTGTGCTGGCCCAAGAAGGCCTCGAAGGTGCCGACCGACATGACCGAGGACGTCGTGCGCGAGGTGCTGCTGCCGACGGGCCTGGTCGACACCAAGGTCGCCGCGGTGGACGAGACGTGGTCGGCCCTCAAGCTCGTCGTGCGGGTGGAGCTGCGCTGACCGAGCCCGTCTTTCACCGCGAGGGCGACGCGTTCGTGCCGACGGGCCACGCGCGCGGGCCGTGGGACCCCGGGCAGCTGCACGGCGGCGCGCCCGGAGCGCTGATCGCCGAGGCGGTCCAGGAGGAGGGCTACCTCGTCGCGCGGCTGACCCTCGACTTCCTCGGCCCGGTCCCGCTGGCCCCGCTGACGGTCAGCGCCCGCACGACGAAGCCGGGCCGCAGCTTCCAGGTCGCCGAGGCCGAGCTCAGCGCCGACGGGCAGGTCGTCGTGCGCGCCCGCGCGGTGCGCCTGCGCCGCGGGCAGGTCGAGCTCCCGCAGCGCCCCGAGGAGCAGCCGCCTCCCACGCCGCCGCAGACCGGGCGCCTGGACCCGTTCCCCGCCCGCGAGGGCCCCGACGAGGGCTTTCATCTCACGGCGATGGAGATCCGCTTCGTCGACGGGACCGGCTTCGGCCTGGGCGCCGCGCACGCGTGGTTTCGCCTCGCGCGCCCGCTCGTCGACGACGAGGACGCCAGCCCCCTGGCCCGCGCGGTGGCGGCGGCCGACTTCGGCAACGGCGTCTCGCGGATCGTCGACTTCGACCGCTACCTGTTCGTCAACACCGACCTCACCGTCCACCTGCACCGCGAGCCCGCCGGCGAATGGGTGATGCTCGACGCGCGCACGCGCCTGGAGCCCCACGGCGCCGGCCTGGCGCACTCGACCCTCAGCGACGAGCACGGCCCGCTCGGGCTGGCCGCGCAATCGCTGTTCGTCGCTGAACGCTCCTAGCCATTGGACCTGGGATCACCCGTGATCCGGGTGGTCCGGCGCAGGTAGCCTCGCCGTGCAGGTAAGCGAGCAGATGTCGATCGACACCCCCGGTGCAGTGCACGATCTGAGCGGCGAGGAGCTGGCGCTCGTGCTCGACGCTGCCTGCGCCGTCGTCCTGCATCTCGACGTGGCCAGCGGAGACGTGCGCTGGTCCGGGCCCGTGGCCGCGCTCACCGGTGCCGGCGAGCCGCCGGCGAGCTTGGAGGCGCTCCTCGAGTGCCTGCATCCCGACGACCGCGCCGGCCTGCGGGCGGCGCTCGCCGCGACGCCGCACGACGGCGCGACGACCGCGCGCGAGCTGCGCGTGGTGTGGCCCGACGGCGCCACGCACTGGCTCGAGGCGCGCTGGCGCCTGGTGCCCGACGCGCTGGCCGGCGCGACGATCGTCGGCATCGCGCGCCAGATCGACGACGAGCGCGCCGCGCTGGGGCGGATGCGCTTCCTGGCCGACGTCAGCGCGGCGCTCGACGCGTCGCTGGACATGGAGCGCACGCTGGCCACGATCGCCGAGCTGTGCGTGCGCGACCTCGGCGACTGGTGCTCGATCGATCTCACGGACGCCGACGGCGAGCTGCGCAACGTCGCGGTCGAGCACGTCGACCCTGTCCAGGTCGAGCTCGCCCAGCGGATGCGCGAGCGCTACCCACCCCGTTCGCGCGCCGGCGGCGGCACCGCGGAGGTCGTCCGAACCGGCAAGCCGCTGCTGCTGGCCCAGATCACCGAGGAGCAGATGGCGGCGGGCGCGCGCGACGCCGAGCACCTCGAGCTGATCCGCTCGCTCGCCCTGACGTCGGTGCTGATGGTGCCGCTGCGCGCCCGCGAGCACGTGCTCGGCGCCATCACGCTCGCGCGCACCGCGCGGCACCCGAACTACGCCGAGGACGACGTCGCCTTCGTGGGGGAGGTGGCAGGGCGCGCGGCGCTCGCCCTCGACAACGCGCGCCTGTACGGCGAGGCGCGCGCGCGGGAGCGCGACTCGAGCGAGGCCCAGGCGCTGCTCGACGCGCTCGTCAGCGCGGCGCCGATCGGCCAGGGCTTCCTCGACACCGACTTCCGCTACGTCCGCGTCAACGACGCGCTGGCCGAGATCAACGGCGTGCCGGCCATCGACCACATCGGACGCACGGTGCGCGAGGTGCTGCCCGCGATGGCCACCGACATCGAGGCCGCCCTGGAGGAGGTGCTGGCGACCGGCGAGGCGATCGTCGACCTGCAGGTCGTGGGCGAGACGCCGCGCGAGCCCGGCCGCGACCGCCACTACGTCGCGAGCTACTACCCGGTCGCGCTCGCGCGCGAGCGAGAGGCTGGGCATCGGCATCACCGTCGCCGACGTCACCGACCGCGCGGAGGCGGCGCAGGCCCTGCGCGAGCAGCGCGACCTCTACGAGGCGCTCATGCGCGCTCAGAGCGAGCTCGGGCTGGCCTTCGTGCTGCTCGACGGCGACCGGATCGTCTACGCCAACGCCGCGACCGAGGCCCTCACCGGGCGCAGCGCGCGCCAGCTCTACGCGCTGCCCTCGATCC
Source organism: uncultured Actinomycetes bacterium (assembly GCA_963816845.1). Lineage (GTDB taxonomy): Bacteria > Actinomycetota > Thermoleophilia > Solirubrobacterales > Solirubrobacteraceae > JAOPZW01. Next base: position 202,475 of record CAWFMR010000063.1, read on the forward strand.
TCGCCACGCTGCCGCTCGACGTCCATCGCCCGGTGGCCGGGCGCCTCGCCGGCGTGCGCGAGGGGCGCGAGCCGGCCGAGCCGTTTCGCACCGAGATCCAGCGCCCGGACGGCACGCGGGTGCCGGTCGAGACCGCCGGCCGGCGCCTGGGCGGGCCGACGGATCCGCGCATGGCGGTCATCGCGCGCGACATCACCGATCGTGTGGCCCAGGAGCGCGAGCTGCAGCGGGTGCTCGAGGTCGAGCAGGCCGCGCGCCGCGCGAGCGAGGCCGCGCACGCCCGCGTGCGGCTGCTGGCCGACACCAGCGCGCTGCTCGAGCGCTCGCAGACGAGCGACGACGCGCTGCAGGAGGTGGCCGAGCTGCTGGTGGCGCGGATCGCCGACTCGTGCGCCCTGGACGTCCTCGATCTCGCGGGGCATCTGCGCCGCGCGGGCGCCGACGCGCGCGCGCCCGACGGTCGCCGGCGCATGCTGGCCATGGAGGGCGATCCCGAGGTCGCGCGCGCGATGCAGGCCGACCAGCCGATCTTCCTGGAGGACGCCGGCGAGGGCTCGGTGCTCGGCCGCAGCGCGACGCTCGTCCCGCTCGTGGCCCACGGGCGCGACGTCGGGGTCCTCTCGCTCGGCTGGCGCGAGCCCGGGCGCCGGCCCGCGCGCGACGAGTGGAGCCTCGTCGAGGCGCTCGCGCAGCGGATCGCGCTCGCCGTCGACGGTGCCCTTCAGTACCGCGAGCGCGCGCACGTGGCCCAGACGCTGCAGGCCAGCCTGCTGCCCGCGGCGCTGCCGGACATCCCGGGCGCGACCGTCGCCGCGCAGTACGTGGCCTCCGGCGAGGGGATGGACGTCGGCGGCGACTTCTACGACGTCTTCGCCCTCGACGACGGCTCGTGGATCCTCGTCATCGGCGACGTCCTGGGCAAGGGCGCCGAGGCCGCGGCGGTCACCGCGCTGGCGCGCTACACCGTGCGCGCCGTGGCCGGCCGCTCGCCCTCGCCCGCGGCGACGCTCGCGGCCCTCAACGACGAGATGCTGCGCCAGCGCAACCCCGACCGGCGCTTCGTCACCGCCGTGCTCGCCCGCCTCGAGCCCCACGCCGACGGCGGCGCCCGGCTCGTCGTGGCCTCCGGCGGCCACCCGCCGCCGGTGCTGCTGCGCGCGGGCGCCGGCGCCGAGGTCGTGCCGTGCCCGGGCACCCTGCTGGGCGTCGAGCACGACGCGCGCAGCGTCGACCAGGAGATCGAGCTGGGGCCGGGCGACACCCTGGTGCTCTACACCGACGGGGTGACCGAGGCGCGCCGCGACAACCCGCTGAGCCCCGAGGACCTCGGCGCCGCGCTGCGCGCCAGCGCCCCCGACGGCGCGGCCGCGGTGGCGCGGGAGGTCGTCCACCTCGCCGAGGTCGGCGCGGCCGGCGCGCCGCGCGACGACCTCGCGGTGCTCGTCGTGGCCCTCGACGCGACGCAGCCGAGCTAGATCTCCCAGCCGCCCTCGGCCGCCGCGCGCGTGGACTCGAGCGTGCGCTCGAGCTGGCGCAGGGCGCCGGGCAGCGCGGTGGCCAGCTCGTGGCCGGCGTCGGTCAGGCGCACCGTCCGGCTCGTGCGATGGGCCAGCACGACGCCGAGCTCGTGCTCGAGGCGCCGGACGTAGCGGCTGAGCGTCGGCTGCGAGACGCCGAGGCGCACGGCGGCGCGCCCGAAGTGCAGCTCGGCCGCGAGCGCCTCGAACGCGCGCAGGTCGCGCAGCTCCACCATCGCAGCGCCAGCCTACCGATGCGGATTCTGCATCGGAAGGAGTTGTCGCGCGCCATTGATCGCGACGGCCCGGCGCGGATACCGTCGGCAGATGGGATCGAGCATCGGCATCGTCGGCTCGGGGGTCTCGGGCCTGCACCTCGGACTGTTCCTGCGGGCCCACGACGTGCCCGTGACGATCTACGCCGACAAGGAGCCCGATGCGATCCGGGCCGGCCGGCTGCTCAACACGGTCGCCCACCACCACCACACGCTCGAGCGCGAGCGCGCCCTGGGCGTCGACCACTGGGACGTCGGCGAGTACGGCTACGTCTGCCACCACCACTGCATCGCCGGCGAGCTGCGCTTCCGCGGCGACTTCGAGCACCCGTCCTCGGCCATCGACTACCGCGTGTACCTGCCGCGGCTGATGGAGGACTTCCAGGAGCGCGGGGGCGAGCTGGCCATCGTGCCGACGATCGGCCTCGAGGACATCGAGCGCCTCTCGCAGCGCCACGACCTCATGGTCGTCGCGGTCGGCCGGCGCAGCGTCGACGAGCTGTTCGCGCGCCGCGACGACAAGTCGCCCTACGACCGCCCGCAGCGGCAGCCTGTCGGCCGGGATCTACAGCGGGATCGCGTACTCCGAGCCCAAGGGCGTCGGCGTGCACTTCGCGCCGGGCCACGGCGAGCTGCTCGAGCTGCCGTTCTACTCGCACGACGGCTTCGCCACCGCGCTGCTGTTCGAGAACGTGCCCGGCGGCGCCCTCGAGCCGCTCGCGCACATCCGCTACGACGACGATCCCGCCGCCTACGACCGGCTCGTGCTCGAGACGCTGCGCGCCTACTACCCGATGGCGGCCGAGCGCGTCGACCCCGCGGCCTTCGGGCTGTGGTCGGGGCGCGACCTGCTCCAGGGCGCGCTGACGCCGATCGTGCGCGAGGACTACGCGCAGCTGAGCAGCGGGCGCTACGCGCTGGCCATGGGCGACGCCCACACCGTGGTCGATCCGATGATGGGCCAGGGCGCGAACTCGGCCTCGTACTCGGCGTGGACGATCGGGGAGGCGATCGTCGCCGACCACGTCTACGATGAGCGCTTCTGCCAGCGCGTCGCGCGCCGGCGCGAGGGCTTCGTGCACGGCGTCTCGGACTGGACCAACCTGATGCTCAACCCACCGCCCCACGTACAGGAGTTCCTCGGCGCGATGTCGCAGGACAAGGCGCTGTGCGACGAGTTCACCACGAACTTCAACGACCCCGAGCGCCAGGTCGACATCCTCGGCACGCCCGAGCGCACGCGGGCCTACCTGGCGCTGCGCGCCCAGGACCGCGAGTCGGCGGCGGCGGTCTGACATGCATCGGCTTCTCGTCCTCTACCCGCCGCCGGCCGATCCGCAGGCCTTCCGCGAGTACTACGAGGCCCATCACCTTCCGCTCGCCGCGCGCCTGCCCGGCCTGCGGGCCTACCGCTGGGGCTTCGACGTGACGGCGCTCGGCGCCGACTCGCCCTACTTCTGCGTCTTCCAGGCCGACTTCGACGACGCCGCCGCCCTCGATGCCGCGTTCGCGTCGCCGGAGGGCGAGGCCACCGCGGCCGACGTACCCAACTACGCCACGGGCGGCGCGCTGCTCCTGCACTACGACGTGCGCGAGGGCGAGCTCCCTACGCCGGACCGTTGACCAGCAGCGAGGCGCCGATGGCGCCGCCGAGGTCGCCGAGTGCGGCGACCTGCACCGCGGGCGGGTCGATGTCGACGAACAGGTGAGGCAGCATCGCGTCGAGGATGCGCTTGGCGTAGGGCTCGCCCATGCGGATGCCGAGGCCGCCGCCGATGACGATCGCCTCGACGTCGAGCATGTTCTGGGCTGATGCCACGCCGGCGCCGAGCGCGGCGATGGCGGTGTCCATGAGCTCGACGGCGAGGGGATCGCCCTTGTCCAGTGCTCGGGCCCAGACACCGCTGGTGAGCCGGTCGCGGCCGCGGTCGCGCATGATCTCGAAGAGCGCCGTCTTCGCGCCCTTCTTGTGCCTGGCCCGGGCGCGCAGCTCCATCGAGCCGCGCCCCGCGTAGGCCTCCATGCACCCGCGCCTCCCGCACGTGCACTTGGCGCCGTTGCGCCTGACCACGACGTGGCCGATCTCGCCGGCGGCGCCGCGGCCCACCCACGGGCGCCCGTCGAGGACGATGCCGCCCCCGACGCCGGTGCCCCAGAACACGCCGAGCAGCGAGCGGTACGGGCGCCCGGCGCCCAGCAGCGCCTCGGCGTCGGTGGCCACCTGGACGTCGTTGCCCAGGGCCACCCGCGTGCCCAGCGCCTTCGACAGCTCGTCGGCCAGCGGGAAGCTCCCTTCCCAGTCGGGCAGGTTGCGCGCGCTCGTCACCGTGCCCTTCTCGCCGTTGACGTCGCCCGGCGAGCCGACCCCGACGCCGTCGAGCTCGGCGGTCTGGACGCCGGCCGCCTCCGCCGCCTGGCGCAGCGCGGTCGCCATGGCCGCCGCGACGTCCGACGGCCCGCCGCTGGTCGGCGTGGGCACCCGGGTCTCGCCGCGCACCTCGTGGTCTGAGTCCACGATGACCGCCTGGATCTTCGTTCCGCCGAGGTCGATGCCGCCGCGCATGGCGCGAGCGTACCCGCCCCGCGCCATGGGAAGCCCGCGGATCGTGGGCGCCGGCACGCGGACGGGCGAGCAGGACGGCATCGCGACCGCCGCGAGGGCGGCGGGCGAGCTCGAGGTCGGTTCTACGATGGGGGCGTGAGCGCGGATCCCTTCGCCGTCCTCGGCGTCGCCCCCGGCGCCTCCGGCGACGAGGTCGCCGCCGCCTACCGGCGCCTGGCCAAGCGCTGGCACCCCGATCGCGCGGCCGGCCAGGACGCCGCGCGGCGCATGGCCGAGATCAACGCCGCCTACGACCTCGTGCGCTCCGAGCGCTGGCTGGAGCGCAGCGGGCGCACCGCGCCGCCCGCCGAGCGCCCGCAGGCGGCCCCGCGTGCGCGCGCGGGCGGCTGGCTGTCCGCGCCCCTGCGCCGCGCGCTCGGGCGCGAGCTGCTGGCGGCGCTCGAGGACGGCGAGGACGTGGCGATGGTGACGCCGACCTCGACGTGGGCCAGCCCTCAGACGCTGCTGGCGGTCACCGACCGCCGTCTGCTGTGGCTGCTCGACGACGCACCGACGCACCGCGTGCGCTCGCTGCGCTACCGCGACGTGGCCGACGTGCAGCAGCGCCTGGGCCGGCCCCTGCGACGCTCGGCCGTCCTGCGCGTGCGCACCACCGGCGGGCGGCGCCTGAGCTTCGCCGAGCTGCGCCCGGCCACCGCGGCGGCCATCGCGCGGCGCGTGGCGGCGCAGGCCTGAGCTCAGCGCACGCGGAAGGCGCGGATGGCCGTCTGGGGCAGCTTGCGCGGGACGTTGCCGGCGGCGTCGGTGCCGCGGACGTAGGCGCGGTAGCGGCCCTTGGCCAGGTGCCCGCGGAAGGCGTAGCGCCAATGCGTCGTGCCCTTCGCCGCCATGAAGGTCCGCTTCGAGCAGCTGCGCGGCTTGGAGAAGCCCTTCCTGCCCTCCAGGAAGCGACAGCGCTTGCCCACCCGCCGCGCGACGGCCACGCGCACGCGCTTGACGCGGCCGGCGCCGTCTGCGCGGCACCCGCGGTCGCTGGCCGTCCCGGTCAGCGACAGGCGCTTGCGCGATGCCTTCACCGCGCGCCTGCGGGCGAACTTCGAGACGGGCGCGCTCCTGTCGGTGCACGCGCTGGCAGCGGTGCCCGGCACGCGGCCGGCGATGCCCGTCACGGCCTGGACCTGGCTGATCAGCCCGGCCAGCCGCGGGGCACCGAAGCCGGTGACGTAGTCGTAGCCGGTCAGGGCGGGGTTGAGCCCGTTGGCGCCGGCGGTGATGTCGGTGAAGGCGGCCGCGTAGCGCGCCGGGTCCCTGGCGATGGCGTAGATCGACGGGTTGGCGAACCCGTAGGTGGCGCCCGGCGGGGCGGTGCTGAGCAGATCGGCCCACATGCCCGCCCACAGCGGGGAGGAGAGGCTCGTGCCGCTGCCACCGGCGTCCTGGCCGTCGGAGACGATCGTGTAGCCGTTGGCGACCGCGTCGCCCGAGAGCGCCGCGACGTCCGGCACCCCGCGGCACAGCTGGCCGGTGTTGGTCGGCTGGCCGTTCTGATCGACCGCGCACGGGTGGCTGAGGTTGGCCACGCCCTGCTGGTAGTCCGGGGCCCGGATGAACGGGCTCGAGTTGCCGCCCGAGTACTCCCAGGCGCGCTCGAGCGAGCGCCCGGCGGGCTCGTCGCCGTTGCTGTAGAGGACCGTGCCGCCGACGCCCGTCGTGAAGGGCGTGTTCGCGGGATCCGAGGTGAGCGGCAGACCCTCGTTGAGCACGCCGTTGGCGCCCGGGTAGGCGAGCGTGCACGACGAGCCGTTGTCGCCCGAGGCGGCGAAGAAGGTGCGGCCCTCCATGACGGCCTGCTGGAGCAGCTGGGTCGTCGCGGGCTCGGAGGCCTGGCTCACCGCCTGGCTGACCGGCAGCGCGTTGGGGTTGGCGTTGCCGTTGATGGGGTTCAGCAGGGGGTTGTTGAGGATCGGGTTGAGGATCGGGATCTGCTCGCACTCGCCCAGCGACGCGTTCATGATCGGCGGGCCGTTGGGGTCGTTGACCCACGCGCCGAGGGCCGCCGTCAGCTCGCTGTCGGCCAGCGAGGGGGCGAAGTAGAGGACCTCGCGCGAGATCCCCGGCGCCATGCCGTGGATCGCCTGCATGTCGATGTTCCACTCGATGTTGCCGCTCGTGTCCGAGAAGTCGCCGCCGGCGGGCACGTGGACGACGTCGACCGGCAGCGGTGCGAGCTCGTGCTCGGCGTCGAAGGCGTGCAGGTCGGCGATGACGGAGTCGGTGGCGCCGTTGCCGAGGATGGCCACCGAGGTGCCCTGCCCGGTGATGCCCGGCGGATGCTCGTAGACCGAGCGCAGCTCCTCGGGCGACTGGACGCCGACGTTGGGGGTGCCCTGCCGGCCGCTGAGGTCGGCCATCGTCCGGTGCCGGCGCGAGCTGTCGAGGCCGAGCACGGCGTAGATGGGCAGCGCCTCGGGCACGGCGGGCGCCGTGTCGTTGGCGTCGAAGCTCTTGCCGCCCGCCTGGTAGCGGCCGATGGTCGTCTTCAGCAGCGCCTGCACCTGCGCGACGGTGCCCGAGGCCAGGACGTAGTCGCCCGCGCCCGTGACGTGCTCGACGCGCAGGCCCCCGCCGGCCAGCCAGGAGCGCATGTCGTGCTGCGTGGCCGCGGACACGCCGAAGCGCTGCGCGTACTGCGCGGGGGTGACGAAGCGGTGGTAGTTCGGGCTCGAGCGATCGAAGAGGCCGCGCAGGAGCGCGTCCTCGGCGTCGGGGTGGGGGTGGGCGAGCACGAACCCGAGGCGCAGGCGCTCGGTGGCCGGCGCCGCGCCCGTGCGCAGGGCCTCGGTGACCGCGCGTGGGACGTTGGCCACCAGGACCCGGTCGGCCGCGGCGGCGCTCGCCACGGGGGCGAGGGCAGCGAGCAGCATGAGCGTGCAGATGACCTTTCCCACGCCGGCGTGAACGGACCGGACGCCGGGAACATGTTGGGTTTGCGCGCCCGGTAAGTTGCTTGCATGCGCAACATCCCCGGGACGGATCTCGCTGTCCACGCGCTCTGCCTGGGCGCGAACGTCTTCGGCTGGACGGCGGACGAGCCCGAGTCCTTCGCCGTGCTCGACGCCTACCGGGCGGCCGGCGGCAATTTCGTCGACACCGCTGACAACTACCTAGTCAGCGGTCGCGGAGGATCGCCGCGCCCTCGGCCAGCAGCGCGACCTCGTCGGGGGCCAGCACCTCGCGCTCCGCGCGCGTGCGGGCGCGCAGGCGCGCGAGGCTGAGCGTGCGGTCGGCGCCGGCCAGCACCACGTTGCCCGTCCGCCGTCCCGCGACCACCGCGCGCGGCGCGATGAGGACGACCTCGGCGAAGGCGTCGAGCAGGGTGGCCGCCTGGCGGCGCGCGGCGCGCCCCGGCGGGGTGTCGATCAGGTTCATCAGGTGCACGCCGCCGGTGCGCAGGACGCGGCGCACCTCGTGCTGGTACTCGACGGTCGTCAGGTGGGCGGGGACGACGGGTCCCGAGAAGGCGTCGGTCACCACCACGTCGGCGCTGCGCGCGGGGTGCCGGCTCAGCAGCTCGCGCCCGTCGCCCTCGCGCACGCGCAGCCCCGGCTCGGCGCGCAGGTCGAGCACGGTGCCCAGCGCGTGCAGCACGGCGGGGTCGCTCTCGTAGGCCTCGGAGTGCGAGCCGGGGCGGGTGGCGGCGAGGTAGCGCGGCAGCACGCAACCGCCGGCGCCGATGTGGACGGCGCGCAGAGGCGCATCCGCGCGCCAGCCGAGGTCGAGCACATCGGCGATCCAGCGCATGTACGGGAAGTCGAGGTGGGTCGGGTCGGCGCGGTCGACGACGGCCGCCTCCAGCCCGTCCACGAGCATCCGCGTCCGGCCGCCGTCGGCGGCGACCACGCGGACCGAAGGCCCGCCCGCGGCTGCGCCGGCCGCCGCGCCGCGTCATCGCTAGTCAAGCCCCGCGATCGCCCGGATCGACGCGGCCGCCGCCATCCTCCAGGCGCTCGACCGCGCGCGCGAGGTCGGCGACGAAGCTGTTGGCGAGATCGCGCCCGAAGCCGTTGCGCACACGACGCGCAGGACGTGGACGTCGTCGAGGCCGCGCGGCATCGGGTAGGCGGGGACGATCCAGCCGCGCGCGCGCACGGCCTCGGAGACGTCGTAGACCGAGTAGCCCTCGACGCCATCGCGCAGGCGGAAGGCGAAGACCGGCAGCGCCGAGCCGTCGGAGACCAGCTCGAAGGGGCCGACCTCGCTCACGCGCTCGGCCAGCCAGCGCGCCGTGTCGCGGCACGCCTGGGTGACGGCGCGATAGCCGGCGTGGCCGAGGCGCAGGAAGTTGTAGTACTGCGCGACCACCTGGGCGCCCGGCCGCGAGAAATTCAGCGAGAAGGTCGGCATGTCGCCGCCGAGGTAGTCGACGTGGAAGACGAGCTCTCGGGGAGGGCCTCGGGGTCGCGCCACAGCACCCAGCCGAGACCCGGGTAGACGAGCCCGTACTTGTGGCCTGACGCGTTGATCGACTGCACGCGCTCGACGCGGAAGTCCCAGGTCAGATCGGGGTCGACGAAGGGCGCGACGAAGCCGCCCGACGCGGCGTCGACATGGATCGGGACGTCGAGGCCGCGGTCGGCCTGCAGGCGGTCGAGCGCGGCCGCGATCTCGGCCACCGGCTCGTAGCTGCCGTCGAAGGTCGAGCCGAGGATGGCCACGACGCCGATCGTCTGCTCGTCGCAGGCCGCCACCGCGCCCGCGGGCGTCAGGTGCGTCGCCTGCGCGCTCGACCGGGACCTGCCGCGCCTCGACGTCCCAGTAGCGGCAGAACTTCTCCCAGCAGACCTGGACGTTGGTGCCCATGACCAGGTTCGGGCGCCCGGTGCCCCCGCGATTGCGCCAGCGGCGCATGAGCGCCATCGCACCGAGCATGCAGGCCTCGCTGGAGCCGGTCGTCGAGCAGCCGGTCGCGGTGCGCGCGTCGCTCTGCCAGAGCTCCGCGAGCATGCTCACGCAGCGGCGCTCGAGCTCAGCCGTCTGGGGGTACTCGTCCTTGTCGACGAGGTTGCGGTCGGCGGCCGCGTCGATCAGCGCCCTCGCCTCGGGCTCCATCCACGTCGTCACGAAGGTCGCGAGGTTCATCCGGGGGTTGCCGTCGAGCATCAGCTCGTCGTGCACGAGCTGGTGGGCGACGCGGGGGGCGGTCGAGTGCTCGGGCAGGCGCAGCCTGGGGAGGGGCTCCAGGGCGAGGTCCGAGGCGAACTCCGGACGGACCTCGAGGTACTCCTCTTCGGTCGCTCTCGCGCGCGCGCTGGGTACAGGGGCATACAGCAAGCTTGGCGGATCGCCCCGATCCGCGAGCAGCGCCTCGGGCGCGGTGCGCTCGAGCGCCTTCCAGCCGACGTCATGCTCGCGGATCTCCTCGTCGGCGCGGGCGCCGCCGCGCAGGCCGAACAGCCGCTTGGCGTAGAGCAGGTAGGCCACCACGGCGACGTTGATGATGAAGGCGAGGATCTTCAGCGGCGACAGCCGGTTGGCCAGCTCGTAGACCTCGAGCGGCAGCAGCGACGAGGTGACGAGGAAGGTCAGGTACTCGGCCCAGCGGCGCTGGTACCACAGGCCGACGGCCTCGATGCCCTCGATCGCGGCGTAGGCGAGGATCACGATGGCGAACAGGTGCAGCCTCGAGGACTGCAGCGTGAAGAGCTTGTCGATCTCGCCGAGCAGGCCGTGATGGGCGTGTCCGCCGCCGGCCACGGCGCCGCCCTGAAGGTCGGTGACGACGCGGTAGAAGCGGTCGCGGAAGGTCGCCCGATGCGAGGCGAAGAGCAGGATCGCGAAGCCGAGGAGCCCCAGGACGAAGAAGTGCACGGCGCGGTTGATCGCGATCAGGCGCAGGACGATCTTGTCGCGCAGTGGGCGGCCGCGCAGCGGCAGCTCGACCGCGTCGCGGTCGGGCGGGCACTCGCGCGCGGGCGCCGTCGGCGGGGGCAGCGCGAGCCAGCTGTCGCAGCGCAGGCAGCGGTGCCAGCGCGCGCCGTCGATCTCGCGCACGACGAGCGCGTCCTCGGGGCGCACCCGCGCGGCGTCGAGGCCGATCAGCTCGTGGCCCGCGATGCCGCACACCAGCAGCTCCCAGTGCAGGCGCGGGACGAAGCGGGCGGGGCGCGTACGGACGCCGGGCGCCGGAGCGGGGGCGTCGGCCACGCCCTGACGGTACCCGTTAGGAGGCGATCTGCTGCGCCTGGCGCGGCGCGCCGGCGAGATCGAAGGCCTCGGCGATGAGCTCGTAGGAGCGCCGGCGTGCCTCGTGGTCGTAGGTGATGCTGACGACGATGAGCTCGTCGGCTGCGTACTCCTCGGCCACCGCGCGCAGGCCGGCGGCGACGGTCTGCGGCGAGCCGACCACGGTGCGCCGGCCGGGCGGCATGGCGTCGAGCGCCTGGCCCTCGGACTCGAGGAAGCGCAGCGCCTTGTCGGGCGCCGGCACCGGGACCAGGCGTCCGCGGCGCAGCAGCATCATCGCCATCCGCGCGCTGGCGGCCAGGCGCAGCGCCTCCTCGTCGGTGTCGGCGCAGATGGCCCACACGCCGACGGCCAGTCGGGGCGCCGGGGCGCGCCCGGTCTCGACGAAGTCCGTCCGGTAGCGCTCCGCGATCTGCGCGCCGGTGGGGTTGATGAAGTCCGCGAAGGCGTAGGGGAGGCCGAGCTCGGCGGCCCAGATGCCGCTCTGCGGCGAGGAGCCCAGCAGCCAGGGCTCGGGGGCGTGGGGGAGGCCGGGCAGGGCCGAGAGGCGCGCGAAGGGATGGTCGTGCGGCAGGCGGTCCTCGAGCAGTCCCAGCAGCTCGGCCAGCTGGGTGGGGAAGTCGTCGGGGGCGGCCTGGCGGCGGTCGCGCTGCAGCGCGAAGGTCGTCATCGGGTCGGTGCCCGGCGCGCGGCCGATGGCGAGGTCGATGCGGCCGGGGAAGAGGCCGGCGAGGATGCTGAAGCTCTCGGCCACCTTCAGGGGGCTGTAGTGCGGGAGCATCACGCCGCCGCTGCCCACGCGGATGCGCTCTGTGGCCATCGCGACGGGCCCGATGAGGACCTCGGGGCTGGGCCCGGCGAGCATCGTGCCGCCATGGTGCTCGGCCAGCCAGTAGCGGTGGTAGCCGAGCTCGTCGGCCAGCCGCGCGAGGTCGAGCGTGTTGCGCAGGGCGTCGGCGCCGGTCGAGCCCTCCGAGACGGGGGATTGGTCCAGGACGCTGAGCACAAACGGATTCGCCATTCCGCTTACGACGATAGCGGACGTGCGTTTGCGCCCCCGCCGCGCGGGAGAGAGGAGGATCGATGCGACGTCTGCTCCTCGCCATGGCCTGCGCCGCCGCGCTGTGCGCGCCGGCCTCGCTGGCCCACGGCGTGCCCGTGGCCAAGCGCTGCTCGGGCTCGGTGAAGGTGCACTCGGTCCTGGCCGGCTCGATCAGGACGACGAAGGTCTCGTGCACGGCCGGCAAGGCGGTCATCCACAGCCTGCTGAGCAGGGTGGGGTCGAGCCCCTCGTGCCGTCGCGCCGCCGACCGGCCGCCGCCGACGACGGGCTGCGTCGTCTCCGGCTATCACTGCTTCCGCAAGCGCAGTCCGGACTACTGCGCGACCACGAGCGGCAAGCTCGTGCAGTGGCGCGAGAGCCACGTGCTGACGGGCGCGCCGCCGCGCTGAGCTACGCGACGCGTCCGCAGCCGAGGACGGGCAGGCGCAGGGTGCGCGCGTGGCCGTGGCGGGGGACGAGGCGGACGGTCGCGGTGCGCTTGGCCTTCGCGCGGCGCAGGTCGACGAGCAGCGACCAGCGCCCGCGGTGCTCGACGAGCGAGCGGCTGACCGAGATGCGCGCGCCGCGCAGGACGCTGCCCGGGCTGACGAGCACGCCGGCGCGGGCCGCCTGCACGCTGAGGCGCACCTGGGTGTCCGGGATGCAGTCGCCGTCGTCGGCGCGCAGCTGGACGGTCGTCGTGCCGAAGCGCGCCCGCGCGACCTTGGCCCGATGCGGATCGACCTGGAAGACCTCGATCGGCGTGTCCTCGAAGCTGCCGCCGCCCACCAGCACGCCGGCCCCGCCGGGGACGACGGCGGCCTCCAGCGATTGCGGCGCGTCGCTCTCGACGGCGAGCGTAGCCGCCGTCGACCACAGCGCGCCGCCGTCGAGCGCGCTCGCGAACTGCACGAGGTAGCCGGAGGCCGGGGTGTCGCGCGCCCAGCCCGCGACGACCCGCGGGCCGGCGCCCGTGAAGGCGTACGGCTGGCTGCCGTTGTCGGGCCCGATGGTCAGATGGGGCGTCCACGCCGTGCCCGTCCAGCGGCGGACGAAGAGCGCGGCGGAGCCCGGCTCGTTGCTCTGCATGAGGACCAGCGGGCCCGCCGGTCCGGGCGCGAGCCGTGGGACGTCGCCCTCGGCGATGTCCGGCAGCGCCTGCCACGCGGCGGGGTCGGTCGACGCCGCGCCGGCGGGCAGGTGGGCCACGCTGGTCGGGCCCGCCAGCGAGCCCGCGACGTAGACGTCGCCGCCCTGCACGGTGACGTCGCTGAACTGGGCGCGCTCGCCGAGGACGGCCGGGTCGGTCTGGGCCTCGGAGCCGTCGGGGCGCAGGACCGCGGCGGACAGGGTGCGCACGTCGTCGCCCTGCGCGGCGATCAGCCCGCCGGGGAGCAGCTCGGCGCGCCGGGCGAACTGCCCGCCGATCCGGACCGGGACGTTGAAGGTGGCGCCGCCGTCGACCGAGGTGCCCAGGTAGTAGCCGTAGACGTTCAGGAGGTTGCGCGCCACCGCGACCTCGACGACGCCCGGCGCCGGGAGCAGCACGCTGACCTGTCCGTTGCCAAGCCCCGAGCCCGGGAAGGCGATGGTGGCGAGGCTGGCGCACGCGCGCGCGCCCTTCGGCAGCGCGCACAGCTGGACGCTGTCGCCGGCGTCGGCGTTCGTGTTGACCTGCCAGCCGATGTACGCCGTCCCGGCCGCGTCGATCGCGACACCGGGGCTCTGGCCCTGGCCGACGACGAAGTGCGGGGTCGCCTGCGCTGGGGCGGCGATGAGGCTGGCGACCAGCGCGCTGAGCACGACGAGTCTCCCTGCCCGCATGCGGCGGGACTCTATCTCTGCGGTGCGGGTCCGGGCGCGGCGGCGAAGCGGGCTTCGAGGCGCTGGATCTCCGGCAGGCCGACGAGGTCGGTGAAGCCGGAGAAGGACAGCGCACCATCGTCCTGCGGTGTCCCGCTGCGACGCAACCGCGACAGCGCCTGCTCGACGGCCGCGGTGGCTGCGAGCAGGGCGGTCAGCGGGCACAGGACGAGCCGGAAGCCGAGCTCGCGCAGGCGCGCGAGCTCGAGCAGCGGTGTGCGACCTCCCTCGACGGCGTTGAACAGCAGCGGCGTGTCCGGGAACGCCTGCGCCACCGCCGCGACCTCGGCCTCGCTCTCGGGCGCCTCGACGAACAGGACGGGCGAGCTGTGGCGGAGGAAGAGGGCCTACGACCGCCGCCAGCGCCCAAATAAAGCTCTAGGACACAGTTCATGAATGCTCTAGAACAAAGGTTATGGAGCCTTGAAAACGCGTCCGCTGCGGTCGGCACGATGAGTCCATGGGCAGAGCGGTCGGTGGCAACGCGCTCATCGAGCAGCGGATAGGCACCGCCGAGGGACTTGCCGACACCGACGCTCATGCCTTGGCCGGGTTCCTGGACGCTGAAGGCTGCTTCCAGATTCGTCCGAACAACCGCGGGCGCACGTGGAGCTGCCACATGACGGTGGCCGTCCGGGACGACGACGCGGACCTCCTGACCGATCTGTGCCGGGTCACCGGCCTCGGACGCGTCGGCGCGAAGCCGGCGCAAGGCACGTCGCGGCCCCAGGCGTGCTGGAGCGTCGCCAGCAAGCGCGAGTGCGCGGAGCTGACGCGGATCCTGCGCGCATTTCCGCTGCGAGCCCGCAAGCGCCGCGACTTCGAGATCTGGGCTCGCGCGGTCGATCGCTGGGCCGCCGTCCCGTACGACGTGCAGGCGGGCGGCTCCTTCCATGCCCAGATGGCCGACGACGCCGGCGCGCTTCGTGACGTGCGGCGTTATGTCAAGTCGCCCCCGCCTGCGCTCGACGGCCCCGCTCCAGACCTGCTGGCCTATCTCGGCGGCTTCTTCTCGGGCGAAGGCTGCTTCGGGCTGAGCGGACTGCAACCGCGGGCCGTCGTCAAGCTGCGCCGCGACGACCGCGGGATTCTCGAGCTCTTCGCGGAGCGCTTCGCCATCGGGACCGTCCGCGACCACAGTCCCTACGGCAACCCGAACCCGTCGGCGACGTGGCTCATCTGCGCCGGGGATGAGATGGGCGCGGCGGTCCGGCTCTTCGAGGCCGCAGTGCTGCGGGGCCGCAAGCGCCGTGAGTTCGAGGCCTGGCGCGAAGCCGCCGACGAGCGCGTGTGGGCGCGGATCGCGCGGCGTCCAGCCGATCGCGCCCGGCTCGGACAGGCCAGGGACGGGCTCGCGGCCCTGCGCGCGTACCGCCCGCCGCCGGGGTCGCTTGCCCCAACCGAGCCTGCCCGTGACGCCCGGCGCGCGTACATCGACGTCCTGCGCGCGTTCGCCGACGAGGTTCCGGACGGCAGGCTCACGTGCACCGCGTACACCCACGCGCGCGCGGGCCATCCCGAGTGGCCGACGCGAAACACGCTCGCGCTGGCCTTCGGGACCTGGGAGCACGCGCTGGGCGCCGCCGGTTTGGGCGCCCGCGCGAGCTCGTGGCGTCGCGATCGCGCCTGACAGGGGCCCACCCGTTGTGGGGTGACTTTCCCCCACCCGCGTGAGCAGGGGATGCTCCGGAACGTTGACCGGGCATGGAGTCAGGGCAACTGGTGGCCGGAACGCGCCCGGCGGCACGGCAGTGGCTGGTGTGCGCCGCGGTCGCGACCGTGCTCGCGGCCGCGTGGCTCGCGCTCGCGCCGGCGGCCCGTGCGGCGTGCCCGGCGCCGGCCGGCTCCAACGCGATCGTCGTCGAGAACTGCCAGACCGGCAGCCCGCGCAGCGAGTGGGACATCTCGGGCGCCGGCGACACGAGCATCCAGGGCTTCGCGACCGACATGTCGGTCAACCGGGGCGCGACCGTCAGCTTCAAGGTGAGCACGCCGGCCACGAGCTACCACATCGACATCTACCGGATGGGCTACTACGGCGGCGACGGCGCGCGCAAGGTCGCGACCATCACCCCGTCGGCCAGCCTGGCGCACAACCAGCCCGCCTGCCTGACGAACTCGAGCGGCCTCATCGACTGCGGCAACTGGGCCGTGTCCGCCTCGTGGGCCGTGCCGGCCTCGGCGGTGTCGGGCATCTACTTCGCCCACCTCGTGCGCGACGACGTCCCGAATGACGAGGGGAGCCACGTCTTCTTCGTCGTGCGCAACGACGCCTCGCAGTCGGACGTCTACTACCAGACCTCCGACACCACCTGGCAGGCCTACAACGACTACGGCGGCAACAGCCTCTACGAGGGCGGGCCGCTGTCAGGCGGCAGCACCTCCCGCGCCGCGATGGTCAGCTACAACCGGCCCTTCGTCACCCGCGCGGTCTCGAGCGGCCAGGACTGGGTCTTCAACGCCGAGTACCCGATGGTCCGCTGGCTGGAGCGCAACGGCTACGACGTCAGCTACGAGACCGGGGTCGACACCGATCGCTTCGGATCGCTGATCCGCAACCACAAGGTCTTCATGGCCACGGGTCACGACGAGTACTGGTCCGGCGCCCAGCGCGCCAACGTCGAGGCCGCGCGCAACGCGGGCGTCAACCTCGCCTTCTTCAGCGGCAACGAGGTGTTCTGGCGCACGCGCTGGCAGGCGAGCATCGACGGCTCGAACACGCCGTACCGCACGCTCGTCTCCTACAAGGAGACCCACGAGAACGCTCATGTCGACCCCTCCGGCGAGTGGACGGGGACGTGGCGCGACAGTCGCTCCTTCAACCCTCAGGGGCCCAAGCCCGAGAACGCGCTCACGGGCACCATCTTCATGGTCAACGCGGGCACCCGCGCGATCCGCGTCCCGGCCGACGCCGGCAAGCTGCGCTTCTGGCGCAACACCAGCGTCGCCAACCTGGCGGCGGGCACCGAGGCGACGCTGTCGGACGGCACGCTGGGCTACGAGTGGGATTCGGACCTCGACAACGGCTCGCGCCCGCCGGGCCTCGTCGACCTGTCCTCGACGACCGAGAGCGGCCTCAACGTCCTGCAGGACAACGGCTCCACCTACGGCGACGGCAGCGCGACGCACAGCCTGACGCTCTACCGCGCCTCCAGCGGCGCGCTCGTCTTCGGCGCCGGCACCGTGCAGTGGTCCTGGGGCCTCGACGCCAATCACGACCGCGACACCTCGACCGCCGACCCCCGCATGCAGCAGGCGACGGTGAACCTCTTCGCCGACATGCACGCCCAGCCGGGCTCGCTCGATCCGAGCCTGACCGCGGCCTCGGCCTCCACCGACACGACGGCGCCGTCGGCGGCGATCGTCTCACCGGCCACCGGCACGACGGTCACCCCCGGCACGACCGTCACCATCCAGGGCACCGCGACCGACGCCGGCGGCGGACGGGTCGGCGGCGTCGAGGTCTCGCTCGACGGCGGCACGAGCTGGCATCCCGCCAGCGGGCGCGAGAGCTGGCGCTACACGTGGACGCCGTCCGCCGCCGGCCAGGTCACGCTGATGGCCCGCGCCGCCGACGACAGCGCCAACCTCGGCTCGGCGACCTCCGCGACCATCCGCGTCGGCGGCAGCCGCAGCTGCCCGTGCAGCCTCTTCGGCGACCTCGCCCCGGCCCAGGCCACTGACGAGAACCAGGCGATCGAGCTCGGCGTGCGCTTCCGCGCCGACGTCGACGGCTTCGTCACCGGCCTGCGCTACTACGGCGCCGCGTCGTCGGCCCCGCGGATCGGCCATCTGTGGACGGAGGGCGGCACCCAGCTCGCCTCGGCCACCTTCGTCGGCGACTCGCTGGTCGGCTGGCACACGGTCGCGCTCTCGCCCGCCGTGCGGGTGACCAAGGACACGACCTACGTCGCCTCCTTCCTCTCGAGCGACGGCACCTACTACGCCGACCCCGGCTTCTTCAACGCGGCGTTCGACGCGGCGCCGCTGCACGCGCCGGCCGGCACCAACGGCGTCTACAAGTCCGGCGGCGGCTTCCCCACCGACAGCTTCGAGGCCACGAGCTACGGCGCCGACGTCCTCTTCACGCCGACCGACCAGACGCCGCCGCAGGTCGCGGCGGTGGCTCCGGCCGGCGGCGCGACGGGCGTCGACCCCGGCGCCCAGGTCAGCGCCGCCTTCGACGAGGCCGTCGATCCCGCGACCGCCGATGCCGGCTCCTTCTTCCTGCGCAACGAGGCGGGAGCGCTCGTCCCCGCCGACGTGACCTACGACGCGGCGGCCCGCACCGCCACGCTGCGGCCCCGCTCGCCGCTGGCCTGGGGCACCACGTACACGGCCACGGTCAAGGGGGGCGCCATCGGCTTCGCCGACATCGCCGGCAACCCGCTCGCCCAGGACCGCACGTGGTCGTTCACCACGGCGGCGCCGCCGCCCGGCTTCAACGGCCCCGGCGAGGTCGGCACCAAGGGCTCGCAGTCGAGCTCGGGCTCGAGCCAGCACGGGTCGACGTCGAGCGCCGCCAAGCGCCTCTCGGTCTCGCCGCGCACCGTGCGGGCGTCGAAGAACGGCACGGTCAAGCTCCGCGTGACGTGTCCCGCGGGCACGCGCAGCTGCCGGGTCCAGCTGAAGCTCCAGGTCGGCAAGCGCACCGTCGCGACCAAGACGGTGACGGTCGCCGCCGGCAAGACGAAGACGGTCACGCTCGTGCTGAGCCGCGCTGCCCGGCGCGACCTCGGGCGCAAGCGGTCGCTGCACGCCACCGCGGTCGCCTCCGCCAACGGCGCCACCGCTCGCGCCCCCACCCTGCTGCTGTCACCCAAACGCCACTGACGGCGACACGGAGCCACACCTCTCATGACACGGACCGTCACCTCCAAGACGCGCATCAAGACCATCGCGGTCGCCCTCGCGCTCGCCGCCCTGCTGCTCGCCGCCCCCGGGGCGCACGCGCAGTCGAGCCCCGAGCAGGGCCCGGGCGGACCCGTGCTCGTGGTCACCGACCCCGGCGACCCGTTCGGGACCTACTACGCCGAGATCCTGCGCGCCGAGGGGCTCAACGAGTTCGCCGTCACCGACACGGGGAACCTCAATGCGGCAACGCTGGGCGCCTACCAGGTCGTCGTCCTGGCCCAGACCGCGGTGACCGACGCCCAGACGACCGTGCTCACCAACTGGGTCCAGGGCGGCGGCAACCTCATCGCGATGCGGCCCGACGCGCGGCTGGCCGGTCTGCTCGGCCTCGGGACCCCGACGGGCACGGTCAGCAACGGCTACATCAAGGTCAACACCGCGTCGTCCGCGGGCGCCGGCATCACCGCGGACACGATGCAGATCCACGGCGCCGCGGACCTGACGCCGGCGACCGACGCGACCACGGTGGCGACGCTCTACTCGAGCGCCAGCGCCAGCACCTCGCGCCCCGCCGTGACGCTGCGCAGCGTCGGCTCGGCCGGCGGGCAGGCCGCGGCCTTCACCTACGACCTGGCGCGCTCGATCGTGGCCACCCGCCAGGGCAACATCGCCTGGGCCGGGCAGAAGCGCGACGGCGCGATCAACCCCATTCGCTCCGACGACCTCTTCTTCCCCAACTGGCTGGACTTCAGCAAGGTGCGGATCCCGCAGGCCGACGAGCAGCAGCGGCTGCTGGCCAACCTCATCACGCAGATGAACCTCGACCGCACGCCGCTGCCGCGCTTCTGGTACCTGCCGCGCGGCGAGAAGGCGGCGGTCGTCCTGACCGGCGACGACCACGGCCACGCCGGCACCATCGGGCAGTTCAACCGCTACCAGGGCGCGAGTCCGGCGGGGTGCTCAGTCGCCGACTGGCGGTGCGTGCGGTCGACGTCGTACGTCTATCCCGGCACCGACATCACCAACCTCCAGGCGCAGGCCTTCCAGGCCGCCGGCTTCGAGATCGCGCTGCACCTGAGCACCGACTGCGCCGACTTCACGCCGGCCTCGCTCGAGGACGACTGGGTGACGCAGCTCCCCGAGTTCGGCGACGACTACCCCAGCCTGTCCGCCCCGCGGACCAGCCGGACGCACTGCATCGCGTGGAGCGACTGGGCCAGCGAGCCGAAGGTCGAACTCGGCCACGGCGTCCGCCTCGACACCAACTACTACTACTGGCCCGGAGCGTGGGTCCAGGACCGCCCCGGCATGTTCACCGGCTCGGGCTTCCCGATGCGCTTCGCCGACGCGGACGGCTCGCTGATCGACGTCTACCAGGCGGCGACGCAGCTCACCGACGAGTCGGACATCGACATCGACCGCCACATCCAGGTTCTGCTCGACGGCGCCCTGGGCTCCGACGGCTACTACGGCGTCTTCACCGCCAACATGCACACCGACGACGACGACAACCCGGGCGCCGACGCCATCGTCGCCGAGGCCCAGGCGCGCGGCGTGCCGGTGGTCTCCGCCGTCCAGATGCTCGACTGGCTCGACGGCCGCAACGACTCGTCCTTCGGGGACCTCAGCTACGACGGCACCCAGCTGCGCTTCAGCGTGGCCCCGGGCTCGGGCGCGCGCGGCCTCGAGGCGATGATCCCCGTGACGGCCGGGACCGGCGACCTGGCCCAGCTGACGCGCAACGGCACGCGCGTGCCCGTGACCCGGCGCACCGTGAAGGGCGTCGACTACCGCGTGTTCGACGCCGCCGCGGGCTCCTACGTCGCGACCTACGGCCCCGGCGACGACACGCCGCCCGACACCACGGTCGGCACCCCGACCGTCACCGGCGACAGCGCCACCGTCTCGTTCTCGTCCAACGAGTCCGGAGCACTGTTCGAGTGCCGCCTCGACGGCGGCCCGTTCGACAGCTGCGACAGCCCGGCCCATCTCAACGGCCTGCCCGACGGCTCGCACACGCTGGCGGTGCGCGCGATCGACCTGGCCGGGAACGTCGACCCGACGCCCGCGTCGACGAGCTTCGTCACGGCCGGGACGCCGGTCGGCGACACCACCCCGCCCGACACGACGATCGCCGGCGCGGTCGTCACCGGCAGCCACGCGCGCCTGACCTTCTCCTCCAACGACGCCGGCGCGCACTTCCAGTGCCGCCTCGACGACGGCGCCTTCGCCGCCTGCACGAGCCCGGTCGACTACAACGGGCTGGCCGACGGCGCGCACACGTTCCAGGTGCGGGCGATCGACATCGCGGGCAACGTCGATCCGCTCCCGGCGTCGCGTGTCTTCACCACGCTCGCCAGCGGATCGACAACGGGCACGACCTCCCCGGGCGGCAGCTCGACGCCCCCGGGCGGCGGCGAGGGCTCGTCCCTGGGGGCCAACGCAACGCTCGACCGCACGGCACCGCGCGTGACGGTCGCCAAGCGCACGCTGCGCGCCTCGGCCAAGGGCGTCGTGACCGTGCGCGTCTCGTGCCCGCGCACCGAGGTCACGTGCCGCATCGACCTGCGCCTCGTGCGCGCCGGGCACGCGCTGGCGCGCCGGACGGTCACCGTCGCGGGCGGCAAGAGCGTGAACGTCTCCCTGCAAATGAGCAAGAACGCGCGCGTAAGCCTGACGCGTCACCGCACGTTGATGACCGAACTCACCACGACGGCCCGCGACGCGGCCGGAAACCAGGCAACGACCAGGACCCCGATCCGTCTCCTGGCGCCCCGACGGCGCTAGGCCAGCCCCACCAGGACGACGCAGGACCAAGGAGAACCACATGCGACACGGACGTTTCATCACGACGGCCCTGGTGGCTACCGCTGCCATGGCCATCGGCCCCGCCTGGGCCTCGGCGGCCCCGTCACCTCTCGTGGACGACAGCGCCGCCGACTTCGCGCCGGCCGGCGCTCGAGACCGGTACATGGGCGGTCGAGCCCGGGCTCGGTGCGGCTGAAGCACGGCACGATGAAGACCGAGCAACTTCGACGCCGCGCCGGCCGGCTGCGAGCGACGGCTGGCCCACGGCCAGTCGGGCCACCGACGGCCGGGACCGCCACCGTCGCTGGCGGGCATGCTGACCGTCGACGGCGCGCAGGTCAACGACGCGAACGCTGCGCCGACGTTCATGCGCCCGGCCAGACCCTGGAGTTCCGCGCGACGTTCGCGAACGACGGCGTACCGAGCACGTGGGCTTCGGCAAGACGCTCGAGCGCAGCGGCCGTGGGCGATGTTCAGCACGGGCGGCGGCGGCGCCCTCGCGGTCTGCAGGCGAGCACTCTGCCCGCGACGCGCCGAGGCCACGCCGGCGCCGGCGATGACGGACGCGATCCCGGGCGTCGACCCGACGATGCCGCACACTTACCGCATCGAGTGGTCAGCGACCGACGTGAAGTACTTCGTCGACGGCGTGCTCGAGGGTGACGCACACGCTCACGACGATCGCGTTCACCGGCCCGATGCGTCCGGTCGTCAGCGACCTCACCGTCCGGCAGCTCGAGCGTCACGTCGACTGGCTCGGCATGAGCCTGTTCCCCGACTCGGGCGCGTTCGAGTCGCGCGTGCTCAACGCGGGCAGACGCTCGCGCCGTGTGGGGCACGCTCACCTCGAGCCGGATCCGCGGCCGGCATCGACCTTCGAGACGCGCACCGGCAACACCGCGACGCCCGACGACGGCAGCTGGTCGGACTTCCAGGCCGCTCGGCGCCGGCGGGGCGATCCAGAGCCCGAGCGGGCAGTACATCCAGTACAAGCGCGACGCTCAGCACCGCGGACGACCGGGTCACGCCGAGCCTCGACAGCGTCTCGCATCGCCTACGACATCGACAACGCGGCGCCGAGCGCCGCGATCGGCTCCGTCGCACGTGAGCGGCACCAGCGCGAGCGTCTGCGTTCTCGAGCCCCGACAGCGACATCGCAGGGCTTCCAGTGCAGCCTCGACGGCGGCGCCTTCGCGGCCTGCGCGAGCCCGAAGGCGTTCACCGGCCTCGCGGCCGGCGCGCACACGGTGGTCGTGCGGCCGATCGACAAGGCCGGCAACGTCGGCGCGACCGTGTCGCGGACGTTCAGCATCGCCAGCTCGCAGTCCGGGCGGCGGCGGCGCAGACCGGCGGCGGCAGCAGCGCCGTCGACAAGACCGCGCCGAAGGTGACCCTCGTCGCCAAGTCGCTCAAGGCGTCCAAGAAGGGCACGGTCAGCTTCACCGTGGGCTGCCCGGCGACCGAGGCGACCTGCAAGGTCACCCTGAAGCTCAAGAACGGCGCGAAGACCGTCGCGAGCAAGACGGTGACCGTGAAGGGCGGCAAGACCAAGACGGTGACGCTGCAGCTGAACAAGGCCACGCGCCAGCAGCTCAAGCACCGCAGCCTGAAGCTCTCCTCGGTGCTCACGGCGACCGACGCCGCGGGCAACAAGAGGACCACGAGCAAGAAGGTCACGCTGCACTCCTGACCTGAGCCACACCCCCGGGTCGGGCCGCGGGGGGAACGCAGCGGCCCCACCCGACCCTCCATGAGCGCCGCGGCCCATCGGCCGCGGCGCTCGTGCGTTCGCCACCGGACCTCCGCTGGTGTCGCGACCGACGACCCGTGGGTATGGGCCGCCAGGTCCAGCACTACGGGAGGGGATCCACCATGCGTCATCGAGGGCTTGCCGCCCTGCTCGGCACACTGCTGGTCGTCGCGTGCGCGCCGACGGCCGCCGGCGCCGACACCGGCGTCGGGACGGCACCCGGCGAGGGCAGCCCGTCGGCATCCGGCCGCGGCTTCGGGCCCACCACCGACGCGGGGCCCAGCGGCCCGAGCGCGCTGGCGGCGCCGGCCCCGCCCGGGGCGGCCGGCATCGGCGATCCCTACTTCCCGCTCGAGGGCAACGGCGGCTTCGACGTCCGCCACTACGACCTCACCTTCTCCTACGACCCCGCGACCGACCGCCTCGACGCCGTCAACCAGATCCGTGCGGTGGCCACGCAGGCGCTCTCGCGCTTCGACCTCGACCTCCAGCAGCTCGACGTCAGCGCGGTGACGGTCAACGGCAAGCCCGCGACCTTCACCCGCGACGGGCAGGAGCTGCAGATCACGCCCAAGAAGAAGCTGCCCGCCAGGCAGCGCTTCGACGTCAGCGTCAGCTACGGCGGCGTCCCGCAGACGATCGTCGGGTCGCCGATCGTCTTCGGCTCGCCATACGGCTTCGTCCACACCAACGACGGGGCCTTCATGGGCGACGAGCCCAACGCGGCATCGACGTGGATCCCGATGAGCGATCACCCGGCCGACAAGGCGACGTGGACGATCCGCGCGACGGTGCCCGCCGGCCTGAGCGTCATCTCCAACGGCGAGCTGCGCAGCCAGCGCACGCGCAACGGCCAGTCGACCTTCGTCTGGAACGAGCCGTTCCCGATGGCGAACTACCTCGTCACGGCCGACGTCGGCAACTGGGTCATCCGCTCGGGCCGCACGCCGAACGGCATTCCCGAGACCGTGGCGGCCGACCCGACGCTGCCCGCCGTCAACGGCCAGTCCGCGGTCGACTTCTTCTTCGACACGACCGCCGAGGCGACCGACCTGTGGAGCCAGACCTTCGGCCCCTACCCGTTCGACTCGACCGGGGCGATCGCCGACAACGCCAACTACAACGGCCAGGCGATCGGCTTCTCGCTCGAGACGCAGACGCGGCCGCTGTACTCCAACGTGCGCAGCGACTCGACGATCGCGCACGAGCTCGCCCACCAGTGGTTCGGCGACAGCGTGTCGGTGCAGACGTGGCCCAACATCTGGCTCAACGAGGGCTTCGCGACGTTCGCCCAGTACCTGTGGGACGACCACAAGGGCCGGCGCACCGCCCACGACTCGTTCCTGGCGGACTACAGCCGGCCGGCCGACTCGCCCTTCTGGACGATCAAGGTCGCCGACCCGCAGCGCGACACGATGTTCGCCAGCGCCGTCTACCGCCGCGGCGGCATGACGCTCCAGGCCCTGCGCGAGAAGATCGGCGACGACGCGTTCTTCCGCATCCTGCGCAACTGGACCGCCGAGCACGCCCACGCCAACGCCACGACCGAGCAGTTCATCGACCTGGCGCAGCGGATCTCGGGCCAGGACCTGAGCGCCTTCTTCCAGACCTGGCTCTACACGACGACCAAGCCCACCACCTGGTGAGCGCCGCGGGTGGGCGCGACCGCCGGCGGTCGTCCTTCGCAGCGGGTGAGCTACCCGGGTAGGCGGATCAGCTAGCGCTCGCGGATCGCGGTGAAGCAGAACTGGGTGCACGCGAAGAACAGCTCGCCGCGTGCGCCCAGCTCGCGCTGCTCGGCCGCCCACGCCCGCGCCTCCTCGGGGCCGACCTCGGGGCGACCGGCGACGTACTCCTCGACGAGCTTCAGCAGCACTCCGGTCCCGAATGCCTCGGGGTCCAGCGCGGTCGTCGCGAAGACGTGGCCCTCGGCGCCGACCCGCGAGAAGCCCGCGGCCCGCAGGCGCGCGCCGAGCGTGCGCGGCAGCGACGGATGCGTGAGGTGCGCGTCCCACGCGCGCAGGACGCGCTCCATGCGCTCGGGATCCTCCGAGTGCCAGCTCACCGTGCCCCAGTCGACGTCCCACACCACGACGCGCCCGCCCGGACGCAGCGCGCGATGCATCTGCGCGAGCGCGGCCGTGGGCTCGGCGACGTACTCGAGCACCTGCACGCACAGCGCGGCGTCGAAGCCCGCCTCCTCGACGGGCAACGCCGTCGCGTCGCCCTCGCGGAAGTCGACGTTGCCGTGCTGCGCGCAGCGGTGCGCGGCGGCGGCGAGCATCTGCGGGCTCGCGTCGACGCCCACGACCGCGCCGTCGGGGCCGACCTCGTCGAGCAGCTCCTCGACGAAGAAGCCGGGGCCGCAACCGACGTCGAGGACTCTCTCGCCCGCGCGCACGGCCAGCGCGTCGCGCACGAGCGCCCGCCGCCGGCGCACGTCGCGCGTGCGGTACAGCGTCTCCATCTGCCGGGCGCGGCTCTCGTCGAAGGCCAGCTGGCTCATCGGCTTCCCACGGCAGCCTAACCGCAATCAGCGGGGCCGCCGCCTCGTTCGCGCCGGTCGCCGGCGCCGCGGGAAGATGACCCTGCGCGCCGAGCGCAAGGGCGACGACGCGGGCAAGCCGCTCAGCCGCTAGTCACAGCCT
Organism: uncultured Actinomycetes bacterium; assembly: GCA_963816845.1. Taxonomy (GTDB): domain Bacteria; phylum Actinomycetota; class Thermoleophilia; order Solirubrobacterales; family Solirubrobacteraceae; genus JAOPZW01. Next base: position 228,038 of record CAWFMR010000063.1, read on the forward strand.
CCGGGGCCGGCCCGTCGGCGCGACGGGCCGGTTCGCGCTGTCAGTAGCGCTTGCGCTTGGTCTGCGGCGGCCGCTCGCGCTTGGGGTACTTCGCCCGCTCCTCAGGCGTCATCTGACGGATCGTCAGCGAGCCCTCGGCGACCTGCTCCTCGACGGCCTTCAACTTCTCCTTGCGCTTCTCTTCGGCACGCTCGCGCTGGCTGCTCATGCATGTGACGATAGCGGCAAGCGCGGAAGGCACCGGCGGTTTTATCGCGCCAGCGACGCCCCGACCTGCTGCAGGAAGCCGAGCACCCGCCGCCACGCGTCCTCGCACGCCTCGGCGTGCTCGCTGAACGAACGGTCGAAGAACGAGTGCGGCGCGCCCGGATAGGTGACGATCTCGTGCTCGACGCCGGCCTCCTGCAGGCCGCGCTCGTAGGCCTCGATGTGCTCCGGGAGGATGTTCTCGTCGGCGCCGCCGAACAAGCCGAGGACCGGACAGCGCGTCTCGGGGGCGTGCTCGATCGGCTTCGGCGCGCCCTCGCGGCGCGGGACGAGCGAGGCGTAGAAGCCCACGGCGCCGTCGAGGTCGAGCTCGGCGCTCGTCGCGGCCATGAACGACTGCGTGCCGCCGAAGCAGAAGCCGACGGCGACGATCGAGCTCACGCCCGTGCGCTCGCGCAGGGCCGCGATCGCCGCGGCGGTGTCGGCCTGGACCTGGTCGACGCGCGTCTGCATCACGTGGGGCATGTAGTCCCAGTCGTTGCTGCGCTCCCCCGTGCCGGCGGTCCGCCCGAAGTAGTCGAAGGCGATCGCGTGATGTCCGGCCTGCACGAAGCGCTCGGCCAGCTCGACGTAGAAGCGGTACAGGCCGCGGACGTCGGGCAGGATCACGACGCCGGGTCCGCCGGTCGCATCGGGGGCTTCGGCGAGCGCCGCCGAGAAGCGCGTGCCGTCGGCGGAGGTCAGCTCCAGCGCCTCGGCCGCCGCGCCTCCGGCGAGGGTCGGAAGGGCCAGATCGGACGGCAGGTCGGGCGGGTGGGCGTCGAAGGCGAAGCACATGGTCAGGCCGCTCCCGGGTCGCTTACGAACGGGAAACACTAATCAGGGGCCCGCACTCGCTACGCTTCCGCCGTCAAGGTCGAGCTAGATGCTCGAGAAATCAGTGTTCAGCGCCGGGGTCGTTGCCGCAAAAGCATCCTCCGCGTTGCAGTTCACACGTGCCGTGGAGGAAACATGGCTACCGGAACCGTGAAGTGGTTCAGCGACGAGAAGGGCTTCGGCTTCATCACCCCGGACGAGGGCGGCAAGGACCTCTTCGTCCACCACACGGGCATCAACGCCACCGGCTTCAAGACCCTCGCCGAGGGTGCCGCCGTGTCGTATGACGCCGAGGCCGGCGACAAGGGCCCCAAGGCCGTCAACGTCACGCCGCTCTAGGTCGCGCTTCGCCCACCCGGTCCGCCGGCGCCGCCGTGTGCGGCGGACCGGGTCGCGGCGCCGCCGCGCCACGCGCGGCAGACGAACAGGCAGTGTCAGGTAGGCGAACATCGCCGGGCCGTGCGTGTCACCATGGTGGCCATGGCCGAGAGCGAGAGCGACGGCGCGCCCAAGCAGGAGATCGACCAGTACCACACGGGGCGCGAGAGCTGGTTCGTCGAGGGCACCGAGCGCCCGGCTGAGCCGGACGAGGCGGACCGCCCGCAGCGCACGATCCACGAGCCCGCGCGCGAGACCCCCGTCTACGAGGAGACCGACGTCCTCGTGGTCGGCGGCGGTCCCGCCGGCTGCGCCGCCGCGGTGGCGGCCCGCCGCCTCGGCGCCAAGGTCACGCTCGTCGAGCGCTACAACCACCTCGGCGGCCTCTCCACCGGCGGCCTCGTCATCTGGATCGACCGGATGAGCGACTGGGAGGGGCGCCAGATCATCACCGGCTTCGCCTCGGAGATCCTCGACCGCCTGCCGGCCGACGCGATCGCCGGCGCGCCCCAGGAGCAGTGGGGCTCGCGGGAGGCCGAGCCCGTCGCCCACTGGCGCGAGCGCCTGAGTGCCTTCCGCGACGTGGTCACCTGGTCGCCGATGATCGACCCGGAGTGGCTGAAGTACGAGTCGGTCGAGCTGCTCGAGGAGGTCGGCGCGCGGCTCATCCTGCACGCCTGGGTCGTCGACGCGATCGTCGACGGCAACGAGCTGCGCGGCGCGATCTTCGAGAGCAAGGAGGGCCGGCGGGCGATCCTGGCCAAGGTCGTCGTCGACACCACCGGCGACCTCGACGTCTGCGCGGCCGCCGGCGCGGCATACGAGTCCGACGTCGAGGGCCAGGGCGCCAACGTCCAGCACTGCCTCAACACGGCGTGGACGTGGGCCGGCATCGACTTCGCCAAGTGGGTGGCGTGGAAGCGCGCGAACCCGGAGGAGCACCGCGCGCTGTTCAAGCGCGGCCACGAGGAGCTCGGCTACCTCGAGACGCCGCACGCCGGCTGGCGCGACGACGTCGGGCTCTTCATGGGTCCGCGCCTGACCGGCTACAGCGGCCTGAAGGTCGCCGACCTGACCGCCGTGGAGATCGAGTCGCGCCGGCGCATGACCGCGCACCTCGAGTTCTTCCGCCGCCACGCGCCCGGGTTCGAGGACGCGTGGCTGATGCTCTCGGCGCCCCAGCTCGGCGTGCGCCACACGCGCCGCCTCGTCGGCGCGCACAAGATGGCCATGGAGGAGTGGCGCGACGCCGTCCGCCACGACGACGAGATCGGCGTCTCCCCCTCCCCCTCGGCCAAGTTCGCCAACATCTCGGTCCCCTACGGCTGCATCGTGCCCGCCGAGCTCGACAACGTCCTCGTCGGCGGGCGCCACGTCGCCACCGACCCGCAGACGCAGGCCTTCATGCGCGAGATCCCGCAGTGCTGGCTCACCGGGCAGGCGGCGGGCGTCGCGGCCGCGCTGTCGGCCGGCAGCGGCACGGCGCCGCGCGCGCTCGACGTCGCCGAGCTCCAGCACGAGCTGCGCGGCCAGGGCGTCTACCTGCAGAGCGCGGAGGCCCGAGCCGCGGCATGACCTACGTCATCGGCTCGGCGTGCATCGGGACGACCGATCGCTCCTGTGTCGATGTCTGTCCCGTCGACTGCATCCACGAGGTCGCGCAGATGCTCGTCATCGACCCCGGCGAGTGCATCGACTGCTCGCTGTGCGAGCCGGCGTGCCCGGTGTCGGCCATCACGCCCGCCGAGGGCGTGGCCCCCGAGGACCGGCCGTTCATCGCGATCAACGCGGCGTGGCCCGACGGCGCCGAGGCCGTGGACCAGCTCGTGGCCGACTTCCAGGCGGCCGGCTAGGCGCATCGGAGCCGGGACGTTGCGGCGGCTCGCGATCGGGCACCGAGGGAGACGGGCCCAGCGCCCGCGCCGGCCTCTGGAGGTCGAACGTCGGTCCTACCCCGTCCAGACGTGGGAGGACCGACGTTCGACCTCAGGCACGGCGGCACCGCCCGAGTGCCGGAGCTAGCGCTTGGGCACGAAGGCCACGGGGCGCAGCGGCGAGCCCGTCCCGTTGGCGATCTTCAGCGGCAGCGCCGCGAAGAAGACCACGGGCGGCAGGCCTCCCAGGGCCTCGAGGTTCTCGAGGATGTAGATGTCCTTGGGCAGGAAGTACTCCAGGTGGCCGAAGCCCGCCGTGGGCTCGGCGTCGACCCACGCCATGTCGCACGTCGGGTCGTCCGAGCCGACCGCGCGCACGCCGAGGTCGTGCAGCTCGCGGCACAGGTCCTCGGTGAACCCCGGCGCGTTGGAGCTCCACCACGTCACTCCGGGACCGCCGTCGCGCAGGTGACGGCTCCAGCCGAAGTTGACGAGGACCACGTCGCCCTCGCGGATCCGGGCGCCGCCGTCGGCCGCGACGCCCATGAGGTCGTCCACGTCGAGCAGGTCGCCCGCCTTCCAGTCGCGGTCGGAGACGTCGACGACCACCGCGCGGCCCCACAGGGCGGTCACGTCGAGGGTGTCCACCGTCGCCTCGGGGCGCTCGGCCACCACGTGCGCGGGCGCGTCGACGTGCGGGCCGACGTGCTCGGGCAGGACCAGCGTCTGCAGGCGGTACTGGTCGCGCTCGATGAGGCGCGCGTCGTCGATGATGTGGAACTCGGGGTGCGCGAAGAAGCGCGGCATGGCCGAGCGCAGCGTCGGCGAGAGGTCGACGGCCTCCAGGCCGTCCAGGGCAGCGACCAGCGCATCCACCGCTTCGACCGACGAATCCATCGACGAGGCCACGTTCTCTCTCCTCCGGGGACGCTTGCGGGAGCCGCGAGGCTAACGCCTGAGTCCGCCGGTCGGCACGGCATCATGGCGCCGCATGGAGGCCACCACCGCTGACGCACCGCCGTCGGGGGGCTCGCCCCTCGCCACCCGGCTGGATCGCTACTTCGACATCACCGCCCGCGGCTCGAGCATCCCGACCGAGGTCCGGGGCGGCGCGGCCACGTTCCTGACGATGGCCTACATCCTGTTCGTCAACCCGCAGATCCTGGGCTCGGTCGCCGCGCCGGGCGGCGTGAAGCTCCCGTTCGACCAGCTGCTGACGGTCACCGCGCTGGTGGCCGCGGTCGCCACGCTCGCGATGGGCATCTACGGCCGCTACCCGTTCGCGCTCGCCGCCGGCCTCGGCATCAACGCCTTCGTGGCCTTCTCGCTCGTCGGCGCCGACCGCCTGAGCTGGCCCGACGCGATGGGGGTCGTGGTCGTCGAGGGCCTCGCGATCACGGTGCTCGTCCTGGTCGGCTTCCGCGAGGCCGTCATCAACGCGATCCCCCACGACCTCAAGCTCGCCATCGGGATCGGCATCGGCCTCTTCATCACGATCATCGGGCTGGTCGACGCCGGCATCGTCGTCAAGGGCCAGGGAACGATCGTCACCATCGCCCCGAAGCTCAACACGTGGGCGATCGCGATCTTCGTCATCGGCCTCTTCGGGACCTACGCGATGGTCGCCCGGCGGATCCGCGGCGCGCTGCTGTTCGGGATCCTCGGCACCACGCTCCTCGCGACGATCATCAACGAGGCCAAGGACAAGAAGGTCTTCCCCAACGGCTCGGCCACGTGGCCCGACAAGATCTTCGACGCGCCGAACTTCGGCCTCGTCGGGAACTTCTCGTTGCACTTCGTCTCGGCGCTCGGCTTCTGGAGCGCGGTGGCCGTCGTGGTCTCGGTGCTGCTGTCGGACTTCTTCGACACGGCGGGCACCGTCCTCGGGCTGGGACGCCGCGCCGAGCTCGTCACGCCGGACGGCCGGCTGCCCGGCATGCGCCGCGTGCTGATCGTCGACTCGCTGGCGGCGGCCGGCGGCGGCGCCGCGTCGGCGTCCTCGAACACCACGTTCATCGAGAGCTCGGCGGGCATCGGCGAGGGCGCGCGCACCGGCCTGGCCTCGGTCGTGACCGGGCTGCTCTTCGCCTGCTGCCTGTTCATCTCGCCCCTGGCCGGGATCATCCCGAGCGCGGCGACGGCGCCGGTACTCGTGATCGTCGGGGCGATGATGTTCGAGCTCGTGCGCCACCTCGAGTGGCGCGATCCGGTCATCGCGCTGCCGGTGCTGCTGACCATCGTGCTGATGCCGATGACCTACAGCATCACCAACGGCGTCGGCGCGGGCTTCGTCTCCTACTCCGTGCTCACGCTGCTCGGCGGGCGCCGCGTGCACCCGCTGATGCTCTTCATCAGCGCGGTCTTCGTCTGGTACTTCATCCACGGCGTCGTCTAGCGCGGACGCTCCATCTGGAAGAGGCGGTCGAGGACCGAGTAGTCGGCGGTGTAGCCGCAGCGCGCGATCGGGCGCATGGCGGCGACGTCGAGGATGCCGTCGTCGGTGATGTAGTGCTCGTCGAGGTGGACCCCGACGACCTGGCCGACGACGAGATGGCGATCGGTGTCGTTGCCGTGGACGTCGCTCAGGTTCACGGTGTTGGTGACCTTGCACTCCAGCGCGCACGGGCGTCGCCGCGACGCGGGGCGGCGCCACCAGCCGCGACGGCGCCATCTCCAGGCCGGCGTGGTCGAACTCGTTCTCGCCGCGCGCGAGCGACGCCGAGGTGGCGTTCATGGCCTCGCGCAGGTCCCACGTCGGCATGTTCCACACGAACTCGCGCGTCTCGATCGCGAAGGCGGCCGAGTCCTTCATGCCCTCGCTCGAGAAGGCGATCATCGGCGGCGCGCCGCAGACGGCGTTGAAGAAGCTGTAGGGCGCGAGGTTGACCGCGCCGTCCGCGCTCAGGGTCGACACCCAGCCGATCGGGCGCGGCGCGATCGCCGCCTTGAACGGGTCGTGCGGCAGCAGCGACCGGTCGCGGAGATGAGGCTCGTAGAAGATCACGGCCGCGCAGGATGTCACGAGCGCGCCATCGCCCGCCCGAAGCCGAACGCCTCGCAGGCCGCCGCCGCGCGCGTGTCCGGCGCCGACGAAGCGGCGACTCGCAGTGGCGAGCCTCAAGCGGGCCGTCCGGGCGACCGACCCTAGGCACAAGCGATGCGCTCGTCTCACGTCTACCACGGCCCTGCTCGGGCTGCTGGTCCTGGCAGCGCTCTTCACCGCGGGACGCTCGCTCAGCGCCGCGCGCTCGCCACAGCGGCGTCTCGGACGTCGCCGGCGCCCGCTATCGCCTGGACGCCGCGAGCGCGAAGCGCAGCGGCGCGCGCCTGCTCGGTCAGGACGTGCGGCGCGCGGGCTTTCGCTTCGAGCCGACCGTGGCGCCGGCCGACCGCCAGGCGTTCCTCGACGCCGTCGCCGCGGCGCGCCCGGAGGCCCGCCGGCTGATCGGCCTCGTCGACGGGCTGGTCGACGTCCGCATCGGCCCGACCGGGACGCCGGGCGCCATCGGCCTCACCGAGGACGGCGAGCCCGGCTACCGGGTGACCATCGACCTCGGCCTCGTCCTCGCGCGCTACGGCCCACGCGGCGTCGAGCGCACGGTGCTGCACGAGCTCGGCCACGTGGTCGACCACGCGCTGCTGACCGACGACGTCACCGCCGCGCTCGACGCCGGCATCCCGGCCGGCCTGGGCTGCGAGGAGGGCATGCTCGGCGGCGTGCGCGAACCGCGAGGAGCGCTTCGCCGAGAGCTTCGCCAAGTGGGCGCTGGGCGACATCGGGGTCAACCTCGACATCGGCTACAAGGTCCCGCCGCCCGCCGCCCGCTCGACGTCTGGGGCGCCCCGCTCGCCCGCCTCGCCGCGTCCGCCTGACGCGCGCGGCGCCGATGTCCGACACATCCGGTCGGAGATGCGTTAGGCTTCCCTAAGGTGGCGAAGCGGATCAAGACGAAGAAGCGCTGCTGCAAGAGCCGCCCGCGCTGCAAGCGCTGCCCGGTGGTGTGCAAGCGCCTGGAGGCGCTCGGCTACACCGAGCGCGAGGACAAGCGCACCTGGCACCTCGTCGTCATCCCGCCCAAGAAGGTCCTCAAGGCCGCCCGCGCCTGACGCGTGGCGCCCGAGCAGCCGCCCGCCGCCGAGTTCGTCCGCGCCTTCGTCGCGACCTCGCCGTTCGCGCGCCGCACCGGCCTCGAGGTCTCGACCTGTCGGCCGACCGCGCCGGCGGTCTGTGCTTCTGCTCGGTCGAGGCCACCGATGCCGACGCCCGCACGGTTGCCGCGGCGAACGGGGCCTGCCGCTACCCCTGATCCCGCCTAGCCGAGGTGCGGCCCGAGCAGCGTCAGGTCGGCCGGCGCTGAGGCGGTCCGACGCCGTCTTGGCCTGGTGCCAGTACGGGTAGAGCAGCGGCGGCGCGCTGACCTCGTCGAGGCGCGCGCGCTCGTCGGCCGTCAGCTCGAGGTCGGCGGCGGCGAGGTTGTCGGCGAGCTGCTCCTCGGTGCGCGCGCCGATGATCACCGAGGTCACGCCGGGCCGGCCGAGCAGCCAGGCCAGCGCGACCTGCGCGGCCGAGACGCCGTGCGCCTCGCCGATCTCGACCAGCGCGTCGACGATGTCGTAGAGCTGCGTCCTCGTCGCGCACCGGCGGCTCGTCCCAGTCGCGTGAGGTGGCGCGGCCCTCCGGCGGCTGCTGCGCCGCGGCGGTACTTGCCCGAGAGCAGGCCGCCGGCGAGCGGGCTCCAGACGAGGATGCCCGAGGCCCTGGTCGAGCGCGGCCGGGCACGAGCTCGTACTCGGCCTCGCGCGCCTGCAGCGAGTAGTAGATCTGCTGGCTGACGAAGCGCTGGCAGGCCGCAGGCGGTCGGAGATCGCCGAGCGCCTTCATGAGCTGCCAGCCGGCGTAGTTCGAGCAGCCGATGTAGCGCACCTTGCCCGACGCGGACGAGGTGTCGAGCGCGTCGAGCGTCTCCTCCAGCGGCGTCTGGCCGTCCCACTCGTGCACCTGGTAGAGGTCGATGTGGTCGGTGCGCAGCCGGCGCAGGCTCGCCTCGCAGCGCCTCGATCAGGTGGTGGCGCGAGAGCCCGGCGTCGTTGGGCCCGTCGCCCATCGGCATGCGCGCCTTGGTGGCGAGCAGCACGCGGTCGCGGCGGCCGCCGAGCGCCTGGCCGACGATCTCCTCCGACAGCGCCGCGCGAGTAGACGTCGGCGGTGTCGATCAGGTTGACGCCGGCGTCGAGGCACAGGTCGATCTGGCGCCGCGCGCCGTCGACGTCGATCGCGCCGACCGTGGCGAAGCGGCCCCGTGCCGCCGAAGGTCATCGTGCCGAGCGTGAGGGTCGAGACGCGCAGGCCGGAGCGGCCGAGCTGGCGGTATTCCATGGCGCGGGATCCTGCCAGGTCGTGAAAAGCTGCCCGGGTGACGCGGCTGTGGACGATCGGCTACGAGCGCCTGCTGCCCGAGGCCCTGGTCGCCGAGCTGCGGGCCGCGGGCGTGCGGCGCGTGCTCGACGTGCGCTTTCGCCCGCAGTCGCGGCGTCCGGGGATGTCCAAGACGCGGCTGGGCGCGCTGCTGGGCGAGCACGGCATCGCCTACGAGCCCGTCGCGGCCTGGGCACGCCGCCCGACCTGCGCTTCCTCTACCGGGCCGGCCGGCTCGCCGAGGCCGCCGACGGCTTCCGCCGCCACCTCGACGCCGCCGCCGGCGACGAGCTCGACGCGCTGGCCGCCGAGCTGCCCGGCGCGCCGCCGACCGCGCTGCTGTGCCTGGAGGCCGATCCGGCCCACTGCCACCGGCGCGTGGTGGCCGAGGCGCTCGCCCGCCGGCGCGGCGACCTCGAGGTCATCGACCTGTAGCCAGGCCCGCCGGCCAGCGTCGCGACGAGGCGCTCGAAGGAGGTGTCGAGGTCGACGGGGATCGCCGAAGCCCCCGGCCGCCTCGAGCAGCCACGAAGCCGTGGACGGCGCTGCGGAACGCGCGCGCGGCATGGACGGCGTCGTCGCCCTCGAGGCTCCAGCCGCGCAGCACGGCGTAGACGACGTCGACGGTCTCCTGCGCGGCCGCCTGGTGCTCGGCGTCGTCGGGCGCCGGCGCCGCCACGCTGGCCGCGTAGAGCCCCGGATGGGCGCGCGCGTAGGCGCGGTAGGCGCGCGCCGTGGCGGCGAGGGCGTCGGGGCCCGACCGCCCGACCGCGGCGTCGCGCAGCGCGGCGGTCAGCTCGCGCACGCCGCGCAGCGCCAGCGCGCGCAGCAGCCCGCCGCGGCCGTCGACGTGGTTGTAGAGCGACGGAGCGCGGACGCCGAGGCCGGCGGCCACGCGCGCCAGGGTGACGGCGTCGAGGCCCTCGGCGTCCGCGATCGCGGCCGCGGCGTCGACCACGCGATCGGTGTCGAGCCCGGCGCGGGGCATCGGCTAGGCGGACGCCTTGGCGATCGCGGCGTCCATGGCCGCCGCGGGCGCCTCGACGAGCGGCCGTGGCCCGGGCGCGAGCGCGGCCGGGTCCAGCGCGCGCAGGGCGCGGGCGCTCTCGAGCTCGGTCGCGGGGTCCCATGTGGCCATGCTGGCCAGCGGGAAGGGCAGGCGCGACCTTGTCGGTGGTGGCGACGCCGCCGAGCGTCGTGTACGCGTCGCCGCACAGCAGCGTTCCGTCGCGGCGGTCGAAGAAGGCGACGTGCCCGGGCGTGTGGCCGGGCGCGGCGACGACCTCGAGCGAGCCGACCATGTCGCCCGGCGGCGAGGGTGCGCGTCGGCCGCGTCTTCGCCCCCGGGTAGCTGCCGCGCAGCTTGCGCTGCGGCTCGCCGGGGTCGAGCGACATGTCCTTCGCGCAGCAGGCGCGCGTCGCGCGCCGAGATGAGGACCTCGACGCCGGGCAGCGCCGCGGCGAGGTCGTCGAGCGAGCCGATGTGGTCGCCGTGGGCGTGGGTCAGCGCGATGCGGACGATCGGCGCGCCGAGCTCGCTCGGCGGCGCGCAGGAGCGACCTTGGCGCTGCGCGGCACCAGGGTGTCGACGAGCGTGAGGCCGTCGTCCTCGGCGACGAGGTAGGCGTTGACGAAGCCGAAGCGGGAGATTCGAGTCACGTTAGTAGGCATAGGTTATAAAACTAACAGACATAGTTTAGTTGCACAAGGCCTCGGTCGATGGGGTTGCGCCGGCCGACCGCGCCGGGAAGATGCATGCCATGACCGTGGTCACCCTCTCGGCCTCCTACGGCTCCGGCGGCAGCCAGGTCGGCCCGCGCCTCGCCGACCGCCTCGGCGTGGCCTTCATCGATCGCGTGATCCCGACCGCCGTCGCCGAGCGCCTGGCCGTCCCGCTCGACGACGCGCTGGCCCACGACGACGCTGTGCGCGGCGTCCTGGAGCGCATGCTCATGCGCTTCGCCCCGGCCGCGCAGGCCTTCTCGGGCGCGGCGGCGCCGCCCGAGCTCGTCGACGAGCGCTCGTTCCTGCGCGCGACCGAGGACGTCATCCGCGAGCGCTGCGCGGAGGGGTCGGGCGTCATCCTCGGACGCGCGGCGGCGGTGGTGCTGCGCGACCGGCCCGGCGCGCTGCACGTGCGCCTCGACGGCCCGCCCGAGCGGCGGCTGGCGCAGGCGATGGAGCTCGAGGGCGTCGACCGCGAGAGCGCCGAGCGCCACATGCGCGAGACCGATCGCGCCCGCGAGGCCTACGTCAAGCAGTTCTACGGCGTCGACGCGCGCGACGCCGCGCTCTACCACCTCGTCATCGACTCCACGGCGCTGGCGCTCGACGCCTGCGTCGAGCTCATCGCGCTGGCAGCGGCGGCGCGCAGCGACCGGGTGGGCTGATGCGGCGCGCCGCGGCGCCGGCGCTCGCTGGCCCTCGCGGTCGTGGGGTGCGGTGGCGGCGGCTCGGCGCGCTCATCCTCGTCCTCGCCGCGACGTCGACGCGCCGCGCAGTCCGCCGCCCGGCCGGCCGCCCCGCGACCCCCGGCGCTGTGCGGCGCCCTGCGCGCTCGCGTCACCGGCCGCGTCGCCGACCCGTCGGCGAACGAGCTCAGCGGCCTCGTGCGCAGCCGCTCGCAGCCGGGGCTGCTGTGGAGCCACGACGACTCGGGCGCCGGCCCGGTCCTCTTCGGGCTGCGGGCCGACGGGCGCGTGGCGGCGCGCCCGACCGTCACCGGAGCGCAGGCCGTCGACTGGGAGGACATCGCCGCCGGGCCCGGCGCCGAACGGCCGGCCGCTGCTCTACGTCGGCGACATCGGCGACAACGCGTCGCGGCGGCCCGCCGTCGACGTCTACCGCGTCGCCGAGCCGCGCGTCGGCGCCGCCGCCACCGCCCCGGCGGCGCGCCTGCGGCTGCGCTATCCCGACGGCGCCCACGACGCCGAGGCGCTGCTCGTCGACCCGCTGCGCGGCGACCTCGTGATCGTGACCAAGGCCCTCGGCGCCGCGCGCGCCTACCGCGCGTCGGCCACGCTCCCGGCCGGCTCGCAGACGACGCTGCGCCGCGGCCCGCGCGATCGCGCTCTCGCTCGTCACCGCCGGCGACGTGAGCGCGGACGGCCGGATCGTCGTCCTGCGCGGCTACGACCGGGTCGCGGTCTGGGTCCGTCACGGTCGCGAGCGGCTGACGACGACGCTGCGGCGGGCGCCGTGCCTGTCGCCGACGTCGCTGGCCGCCGAGGGCCAGGGCGAGGCGATCGCGCTCGACCGCCGCGGCGCGAGCTTCGCCACCGTCGCCGAGGGATCACCGGCGGTGTTGCGCCGCTATACGGTCGCTCGCTAAACCATTCGGCTACCGCCCGCCCGGTCGCGGGTCGTTCGGCCCGCAGTCGGGCACCGCTCTGAGCATGGCTTCAAGACGACACAGGGCATCGCCGCCATCGCCGCCTGCGCGCTCGCCGGCGCCGCCGGCGGCGTCGCGCACGCCAACACCAGCCACGAGGGCTGGCCGAAGATCGACGGCGCGCTGAAGATCAACAAGAACGACGGCAACGAGACGATGAGCGGCACGGCCAAGAGCGACGAGCTCCTGGGCGGCCACGACTCGGACACCATCTACGGCCGCGACAGCGCCGACGTCCTGTGGGGCGACTACAAGCCCTCGGGCCAGGGCACGGCCCAGGTCGACCATCTCTACGGCGGCGCCGGGTCGGACTTCATCTACGCCAGCCACGGGCTCAACGTCATCGTCGCGGGCGCCGGCAACGACACCATCCACGCCCACTACGGCCGCGGCAGCATCGACTGCGGCGCCGGGCGCGACACGCTGTTCATCAGCCACCGCGCCAAGCGCGGCTACAAGATCAGCCACTGCGAGACGATCAGCTTCAAGACCATCGGCCACTAGAGTCAGAGGGGCCGTGCGGCTCGAGGGCATCCACCACATCACCGCGATCACCGGCGACGCGCCGCGCAACGTCGACTTCTACACGCGCGTGCTCGGCCTGCGGCTGGTCGGCCAAGACGGTCAACCAGGACGACCCGACCGTCTACCACCTGTTCTACGCCGACGAGCACGGGCGCGCCCGGCGCGGAGCTGACGTTCTTCGAGTACCCGCGCGCCATCCCGGGCCGCGCCGGCGCCGGGATGGTGCACCGGATCGTCTCGCGCGTCGGCTCCGCCGAGGCGCTGGACTTCTGGGCCGCAGCGGCTCGGCCGCCGAGGGCGTCGCGCACGAGCGCGACGGCGATCGCCTGCGCTTCGCCGACCCCGAGGGCCTCGGCCACGAGCTCGCCGTGCGCGCCGGCGGCGACGCGCCGCTGGTCGCCGAGCACCCCGAGATCCCGCGCCGAGCTCGCGCTGCAGGGCTTCGACGGCGTGCGCGCCTACAGCGCTCGACCCCGAGCGCAGCGGCGCGCTGCTCGAGCAGCTGCTCGGCGCCGACGCGCGCCGGCGACGACGCGTGGGAGCTGCGCGGCGAGCGCCGCGGCGGCGACGATCGCCTACGACGCGCCGCCGGCCGAGCGCGGCCGCCAGAGCGCCGGCACGGTCCACCACGTCGCGTGGGGCACGACCGTCGCCGAGCACCCGCGCTGGGACGAGCTGCTGCGCGGCGCCGGCGTCCCGACGTCGGGCATCATCGACCGCCACTACTTCCACTCGATCTACTTCCGCGAGCCCAGCGGCGTGCTGTTCGAGATCGCCGACGACGGCCCCGGCTTCACGCGTCGACGGCTACAGCGTCGAGCAGCTCGGGTCGGCGATCATCCTGCCGCCGCAGCTCGAGCCGCAGCGCGAGCGCGATCGAGGCGATCCTCACGCCGCTGCCCGATCCGCGCGCGGCTGCGCAGCCCGGCCCGCTAGGGTCTGGGGTCCGGCGGATCGCCTACTCGATCGGGGTCTCCCTTCGGGGAGCCCAGCCGGGTAACGCGCCGGCCTCGTGCCGGCGGCCTGCCTCGGTGATCGGGAGTGTCACGCCACCCAGGCAAAGACACGAAGTCCTGGGACGTAGTAGTTCAGCGGCGATCCATGACCGGGCGGCGCCGGGCGAGCTTCAGGCTCGCCCGGCGATTTCCGCTCGTCGCGCGCTCCGCTCTCAGGCTGCGCGGGGGATCGAGCGCTCGGGCTCGATGCCGCCCTCGCCGTCCAACGCGGTGAGCGAGATGGTGCGCCCGTCGCGGCGCACCTCGACGATGACGCCCCAGGGGCGCTGGTGGGCGCGGACGTCGGCGCCCGGCCAGCGACGGCGCAGGCGCGCGATGAGCCGTGCCTGGTCGGTGGTGAGCTCGAGCGCCATGCACACAGTGTCGGCGCAGAACCTCAAGGCATTACGTGAGATGCATCAACCTCAGCTAAGAATTCTCGCGCGCATGAAGCGTCCCGCCGTCGGCGATGTCGTCACCGGCGCCGGACCGCGCTTCCTCGGCCCTCGCCACCCGATCGCCGGGGACGGGCGCACCACGCTGGGCTGAGTCAGCTCAGGAGGATGACGACGATCAGGATCAGGACGACGATCCCGATCGCGCCCGCGATGAGCGCCGGCGGACGCTGGCTGCGCCAGAACTCCGGCTTCGCGCGGTCGCGCGTGTAGCGACCCTCGGGCGGCGTGCCGACCCAGTCGTCGTCGTCCTGGCTCACCCGTGCTCGACCTCGGCGCCGTTGGCGGTCAGGCGCACGTCGATGTTGCCGCGGGTGGCGTTGGAGTACGGGCAGACGTCGTGGGCCGCCTGCACGAGCGCGACGGCCTGCTCGGAATCGGTGACCGAGGGCAGCGTGACGTCGAGCTCGACGGCGAGCTTGAAGCCGCGCTCCTCGGTCGGGATGAGGCTGACGCTCGAGTCGATCGCGACGTCGTCGACCTCGAGCTTCTGGCGCCGCGCGACCGCGCCGAGGGCGCCTTCGAAGCACGCCGCGTAGCCGACGGCGAAGAGCTGCTCGGGGTTGGTGCCGTCGCCCTCGCCGCCCATCTCCTTCGGGCGGCGCAGGTCGACCTCGAGCGCGCCGTCGCTCGTCGTGCCGTGGCCGTTCGCGCGCCCGCCGGTGACGTGGGCGTGCGCGGTGTAGATGGGCTCTCTCGCCATCCGTAGGACCCTACCGACCGTCCGCTGCCGCCAGCATCAGCTCGCGCACGCGGGCGGGGTCGTAGCTCCACGGCTCGCGCGTGGCGATGAAGCGATTGACCGTGGCCACGAAGCCGGCCGGGTCGTCGAGCTGCGGGAAGTGCCCGGCGCCCTCGATCTCGAGCATCTCGCTGCCCGGCACCGCCTCGTGGGCGCGGCGCCCGTGGCCGACGGGGATGATCGGGTCGCAGTCGCCCCACACGATGAGCAGCGGCAGGTCGGCGGCGAGGTACAGGCGATCGAGCGCGCTCACGCGCTGGCCGCCGGGGCCGACCACGGAGCGCAGGGTGTCGAGGAAGGCCAGGCGTGCCTCGCGGTCGCCGAGGTCGGCCATGCCGCGCCCCACCTCGGCCATGTCGTTGCCCGCGCGCAGCCCGACGCGCGCGAGCACGCCGCCCACCTTGGCCCCCAGCCCGCCGGCCGCGCCGGCGACGAGCGGCAGCACCCACTCCGAGCCGGGCAGCGCGGCCGCGCGCAGCAGCGGGCTGACGCTGTGGCCCAGGCCGCCGCTCGAGACGAGGACGAGGCGCTCGCACAGCTCGGGGTGCTGATAGGCGAGCTGCATCGCCACGCCGCCGCCCAGCGAGTGCCCGACGATCGTGGCGCGCTCGACGCCGATGAGCTGCAGCAGGTCGCGCACGCCGCTGGCGAAGGCCCCCAGCGAGTAGTCGCCGCGGGGCTTGGCCGAGGCGCCGTGGCCCAGGAAGTCGGGCGCGATGACGTCGTGGGCCTCGGCCAGCGCGGACCCCACCGGCTCCCAGGTCAGCGCGTTGGAGCCGATGCCGTGGAGCAGGACGACGGCCGATCCTTCGCCCGCGCGGTGGTAGCTGACGCGGTGGCCGTGGAGCACCGCGGTGCATGACTGGAGCATCTCGGCACCCTACCCACCGAAGGACCGAAAAATTGCCGCAAGAGATGGCCCGCGGAGCCGTTCTCAGCAGCATGCGACGCCTGTTCGACTCCGCCCTCGGCCAAGACCTGCGGCTGTGCCCCACGTGCAGGCGGCCCTTCGTCGCCCCGCGCGAGGTCCTCGCCTCGCACGACGACGGCAACCACGTGGTCGAGCTCTCGTGCGCCAACTGCGGGTGGTGGGCCATCCAGCTGCACGGCGGGGTGCGGCTCAGCGCGCTGGACGAGGCGCTCGATCGCGACAGCGCCCAGATCGAGGCGGCGGCCGAGGCGCTGGCCATGAGCGTCGAGCTCGAGCGCATCGACCGCTTCGCCCAGGCGCTGCACGCCGGCTACATCCTCCCCGAGGACTTCTAGCGCCGGAAGGGGCCCGCCTCAGGGGTCGGGCACGAGCTCGACGCGGCCCGACTGGCGGAAGTGCCACCACTCCGCCGCCGCGATCTGCAGCGAGGCGGCCGCCGGGATCGCCAGCAGGGCGCCGGCGATGCCGAACAGCGTCGCGCCAAAGAGGACCGAGACCAGGACGAGGAACGGGTGCAGGTCGACCGCGCGGCGCTGGATCTGGGGCTGGATGACCGTGTTCTCGAGCTGCTGGTAGACGATCGCCCAGATGACCCAGATGATGGTGTCGATCGGGAAGTCGGCGAACAGCGTGACGATCCCGACGAGCACGGCGGCGATGCGTCGCGCCGACGAGCGGGATGAGGTCGGCGAAGCCGACGAGCACGGCCAGCGGCGCGGCGAACGGGATCCCGAGGATCTCCATCACGGCGAAGCTCGTCATGCCCGGCGATCGTCGCCTGGGCGAGCGCTCCGCCCACGTAGTTGGCCACGGCGGTGCTGATGCTGCTGAGCGCCCGGTCGAGGCGCTCACGGCGCTCGACCGGCTGGAAGGCCAGCGCGTTCAGCACCCATCTTCGCCCGTCGGCGACCATGAAGATCGACATGATGAGGATCGTCACCCCGGCGAAGATCGAGTTGACGACGCCGAGGCCGATGCTCGTCAGCGTGCCCGCGGCGTTGCCGAGCTTGGCGGGCAGCTTCTTCGCCTGCTGCCTGGAGCTCCGAGATGACGCCGTAGTCGTCCTCGAGCTTGCGCAGCGTCTTGTTCTTCTGGACGTAGTCCTGGGCGTCCGTCGCGTACTGGGGCGCCTTGGTCGCGAGGCCGTTGACGCCGTTGACGATCGGCGGGACGAGGATCAGCGCCAGCAGGACGGGAACCAACAGGAGCCCGAGGTAGGCAAGGCCGATCGCCAGCCCGCGATGCATGTGGCGGGCCAGCAGGTTCACCGGCGCCGACATCGCGACGGCGATGAAGGTCGCGAGGACGATCCACCCGATCGGCTTGCGCAGCAGGTAGATCACGTAGAGCGTGAGCACCACCCCGACGATCACGAGGACGATGCGCAGGATGGCCCGCAGGTTGACTTCAGCGCCGCTCATGCCGGGTGCCGGGCATGATCGAGGTGGCGCCGGACGGCTCAGGCGGCGCCGGCCGGGTCAGGCGGCGCTGAAGCGGATCGGCAGGCGGTCGAGCCCGTAGATGCCGGTCACCCCGCCGTAGACCGGATCGCCGTCGAGCTCCAGGCGCTCGATGTGCGTCGCCAGGAAGCCGAGGCCCTCCTGCAGCTCGGCGCGCGCGAGGTTCGCGCCCAGGCAGTAGTGGATGCCGGCGCCGAAGGTCGTCAGGCGCCCGCCGTCGGTGCGCGCGATGTCGAAGCGGTCGGGGTCCTCGAGCCCGTCGCGGTTGGCCGTGCAGGCCGCCACCAGCACGACGGTGCCCGCCGGGAAGGCGACGTCGCGCACCTCCATGTCCTCCACGACGATGCGCGCGGTGAAGGGCGTGATCGGCTCGTAGCGCAGGGCCTCCTCGACGGCCCCGGCGGCCAGCGACGGGTCGGCGTGCAGCGCGTCCCACTGGTCGGGGTGCTCGGCCAGCAGGCGGATGGCGTGCGCGAGCTGGGACTGCGTGGTGTCGACGCCGCCGATGAGGACGTTGAGCACGAGGTTGACGCACTCGACCTCCGACAGCCGGTCGCCGTCGGCCTCGGCGGCCAGCAGCGTCGAGACGAGGTCCTCGCCGGGGTCCTCGCGGCGGGCGGCCAGCAGCGCGTCGGCGTAGTCGTAGAACTCGACGACGGCCTCCTCGATCAGCGCGCGCTCGGTCATCAGCGCCTCGGCGTCGAACTGCTTCTGGATCCAGTTGGACCAGTGGTGAAGGCGTGGCGCGTCGGTCAGCGGCGCGCCCATGACCGTCGCGATGACGAGCGACGGATACGGCTTGGCGAAGGCCTCGACGAACTCGCAGCGCCCGTCGGCGCGGACGGCGTCCCAGAGCTGCTCGAGGTAGGTGCGCATGGCGGGCCGCCAGCGGTCGGCGGCCCGCGGCGTGAAGGACGGGTTGACGAGGTTGCGCAGGCGCCGGTGGTCGTCGCCGTCGATGCAGAGGATGTTGCGCCGCAGCTCCTCGGCCAGCGGGCCGCTCTCGATGCTGAACAGCTCCGCCAGCTTGAGCCCGGGGAAGGTCGTCGAGCGGCTGCGCAGGAAGATCTCGGCCGCCTCACGGTCGAGCACCATCGCCCCGATGGGCGTCGCCGCCAGCCAGCCCTGGGCGCGCAGCTCGGCCATGCGCGGGTGGAAGGCGGGGCCGCGCAGCGCCGGGTCGGCGTAGTCGAGGACCGGAAGGTCGAGCTCGGACAGCAGCGCCATGGCGGCGCAACCTACCGCGTGGGCCTGGTTCGCGGCCGCGGTCGCCGGGCATAGGGCTCGCCATGGAGCACGTCGACCTCGGGCCGCTGCGCGTCAGCCGCCTGTGCCTCGGAACCATGCTGATGGGCGGCCGCACGCCCGCCGAGGAGGCGCCGCGCCTGCTCGACGCGTTCGTGGCGGCGGGCCACAACTTCCTCGACAGCGCCGACGTCTACGGCGACGGGACCTCCGAGCGCACGCTGGCGCCGTGGCTGGCGCGCCGCCGCGACGACGTCGTGGTGGCGACCAAGCTGCGCTTCGAGGTCTCCGACCCCGGTGGGGCCGGCCTCGCGCCCGAGCGCGTCGTGGCGGCCTGCGACGCGTCCCTGCGGCGCCTGGGGGTCGACGTCATCGACCTCTACCAGGTCCACGCGCCCGATCCGGACGTCGCGCTCGAGGACACGCTGGGCGCGCTCGACGGCCTCGTGCGCGCGGGCAAGGTGCGCGCCCTCGGCGCCTCGAACTTCCCCGCCTGGCTGCTGGCCTGGGCGGTCGCGCTGCAGGATCGCGAGGGCCTCTCCCCCTTCGTCTCCCTGCAGCCGCAGTACTCGCTCGTCGAACGCTCGATCGAGACCGAGATCCTGCCCTTCTGCCGCGCCGCGGGGCTCGGGGTGCTGCCCTGGGGCCCGCTCGGGGCCGGCTTCCTCACCGGCCGCTACGAGCGCGACGCCGCGCCGCCGGCGGGCACGCGCATCGGCGACGCGAGCGACGACCTCGAGGAGGCGATCGACCGCCGCGGGACCGAGGCCAACTTCCGCGCCGTCGACGAGGCGCGCGCCGTGGCCGACGAGCTGGACGCCAGCGTCGCGCAGGTCGCCCTCGCCTGGCTGCTCGCCCAGCCGGGCGTCACCGCGCCGATCATCGGGCCGCGCACCCTGGAGCAGCTCGAGGACCTGCTGCCCGCCGCCGAGCTGACCCTGACCGACGAGCAGGTCGAGCGTCTCGGGCGCTGGACGGCGCCCGCGCGCGGCTATCCCGAGCGCATGAACATCGAGCAGAACGCGATCGACGTCGGCAGCATCCACCTGCGGCGCTAGCCCCGTCGGCAGCGCCCGCTCCCCCTGCTCCGCGCGCCGCTTCGGGCGCGCCGTTCGTCCGAACTGCGTCGGTTCGGTGCGGTTTCCGACACAAACGCGACACGTTCGCGCCCGCGGCAAGCCCGCCGGCCCCCGCCGCGCCGGCCCTCTGCGCCGCCGCTTGCAGCTCGTCGACCTGCAAGGAATCCTGCAAGAAGCAGGGATTTTGCCTGGTAGCGTCGACGGCTGTCGCGCCGAGTCGCCTGCCCGAAAGGGTCGGTGATCGGGGGAACCGCTGCGGACGCGAGGAGGCGTCCGCGGGGGCGAATCGCCGCACGGCAGCGGCGTAGCGCATCGCGCGAGCCCGTCAGCTCACCCCGTAGGCGCTCAACCGATGCCCCACAGAGCCGCCCACATCCGCTGCCTGGCCGTCACCGCGGCCATCGCGCTGCTGCCCGTCGCCGACGCTCAGGCCCTCCCCACCCTGCACCACGGCGATCGCGGGCGCTCCGTGGCCAAGCTCCAGCGCGCGCTGCACCTCGGCGACGACGGCGTCTTCGGGCGCGGCACGCTGCATGCCGTCAAGCGCTTCCAGCGCCGGCACGGGCTCACCGCCGACGGCGTCGTCGGCGCCGGCACCTGGCGGATGATCCGCCGCAGCCTGCACCGCCACACCCGCGTCCGCGCCGCGGGGGCCGGCGGTGGCGTGCGCACGCGAGGCGCCAGCGTGCGCCTGCTCCAGGCGCGCCTCGGCGTGGCGGCCGACGGGGTCTTCGGACCGGGCACCGCGCGCGCGGTGCGCAGCTTCCAGCGCGCCCATGGCCTCACCGCCGACGGCGTCGTCGGCCCCGCGACGTGGTCGGCGCTCGGCGTCAGCGGCTCGCACCCCGTGCTCAAGCGCGCCCACCTGCGCGGGCGCCCGGGGCGCCCGGGCATCCCCGGAGCGGTCCTGCGCGCCATCTCCGCGGCGGATCGCATCGCCGGCTTCCCCTATCGCTACGGCGGCGGCCACCGCTCGTTCCACGACTCGGCCTACGACTGCTCGGGCTCGGTCTCCTACGTCCTGCACGGCGCCGGCCTGCTCGGCCGCCCGCGCGACTCGAGCGAGCTCATGTCCTGGGGCCAGCCCGGCCGCGGGCGCTGGATCACCGTCTACGCCAACGCCGGCCACACCTTCATGATCATCAACGGCAAGCGCTACGACACCACGGGCCGCTGGGACACGGGCTCGCGCTGGCAGCGCGTGGACCGCTCGAGCGCGGGCTACGTCGCGCGCCACCCGGCTGGCTTGTAGCGCTCTGTCTGCCGCTCGTCGGCGGCGCTGCGCGGCCAACTGCATCATCGAGGGAAGGGTCGGCCACGCCCGGTCGCCCGCAGCCGAGCGACGATTTCGGAAGCGGGCGCTGGTCGTCGTTCACGTCCCGACGCCTGACCGGCGGGCTCAGCGCGCCGACGGAGACCGCCTCAGTCGTGGATGTGGATCGGCGTGCCCGCGGGGCACGAGCCGGTACAGGCGCGTGATCTTCTCGTTGCGCAGGCGGATGCAGCCATGCGACGGGCGGCCGGGGATCAGGCCCGGCTCGTTGGTGCCGTGCAGGCCGACCACCCCGCCCCCCGGCCAGTCGGTCAGGTGCGGGGCGTAGGCGCTCGTGCCCAGAGCGAAGGGACCGTAGACCGGCGAGCCCGAGACGCGGAACTTCTCGCGGATGTAGAAGTTCCCGCGCGGCGTCGGGTTGGCGCCCGAGCCGATGCCGACGTGCGCCGACATCACCTCCTTGCCCGCCCGGTAGAGGGTCAGGACGAGGCTCGAGCGGTTGAGGTCCAGGAAGGTGCTGACCGCCGTGTACTGGCGCAGCGCCCGGCGCGGGACCCAGCCCGTGACGCCGTTGGGGCGCTTGGGGACGCGGATCTTGACCCACGTGTTGCCGTGGCTGTCGCGCCAGGAGGCGAGCACGAGGTAGATCTCGGGCAGGTTGTCCTCGGTCAGCCAGTGCAGGGTGGCCACCGTGCGGGCCTGCCCGGTCGGCCGCGAGCGGACCCGCGCGTGGTTGTTGGGGTAGGCCCAGCGCGACAGCGTGCGCTCGTCGCTGAGGCGCTTCATCCCCGGCGGGTCGGCCGTCGGGCCGGCGGCGCGGGCGGCGCCCGCCGGCACGATGGCGGCGAGCAGAGCGGCGACGACGATGGTCCGGGCGTGGCGCATGTCCGTGCTGTTCTACTCCGAAGGTCGGCGCGAGCAGTAGGTCGGGCCCGCCGGCTGGGTGGTGCCGGCGGACCCGCCTGAGGCCCCCAATGGGGACTCAGTTGATGGGGCTGGCGCGACCCGTCCCACCCCTGAAGTCCTGGGGATCGAACCGCCGGCCCCTCCCCAAGGGCCGGCGGTCGTCACCCAATCCCCCCGAGCTTGCCCGCCTCTGCAGTCAGGCCAGTCAGGAATGCAGAGCAAAGCGTAGTCCGTCGAACGGCATCACGCAAGGGCTGAGCGGTCCCCAATACTGGTCGAACGGTCGTCCACGTCGGCGCAAACCGTAGCGCGTTTCGCGCGCTCAGAGGATGTCCACCGGGGTGCCGGTGGGGGCCATCCGGTAGAGCCTCACGATGTCGCGGTTGCGCAGGCGGATGCACCCGTGCGACGGGCGCCCCGGGATGAGGTTGGGCTCGTTGGTGCCGTGCAGGCCGACCACGCCGCCGCCCGGCCATTCCGACAGCGTCGGCGCGTAGGCGCTCGTCCCGATCGCGGCCGGCCCGTAGATGGTCGTGCCCGCCACGTGGAACTTCTCGCGGATCCAGAAGTGCCCGGCGGGCGTCGGCGTCGAGGCCTTGCCCACGCCGATCCGCGCGCTGAAGCGCCGCTTGCCGTGGTCGTAGAGCGTCACGCGCAGGGTGTGGCGGTTGACCACGACCTGCGTGTGGACGACGTGCAGGGCGCCGAGCGCGCTCTCGCGCACCCATCCGGTGCGGCCGTTGGGGCGCATCGGCACCCGGATCTTCAGCCACGTGTTGCCGGCATCGTTCTTCCAGCGCGACAGCACGAGGTAGACCTCGGGCAGCTTGTCCTCGGTGAGCAGGCGCAGCTTGGCGACGCGATGCGCCTTGTCCGACGGCCGGCTGAAGACCGGCTGCAGGTCGGCGGTGTGCGCCCACCGCGTGGTCGTGTGCTCGTCGGAGAGCCTGATCGCCCCGGGCGGGTTGGCCGACGGCGTGCTCGCTGCCGCGCTCGCGGGCGCGATGGCCGCCACGGCGAGGGCCAGGACGGCGGCGGTGCGGGGTCGGCGCAGCATCTCCGTCGAGGATAGACGCGCGCCCGACGGTGTTAGACGGATGTTCAGCGGCGCCGCACGCGGGCCGAGCGGGCGCAGGCGCTCGACCGCTTGGCCTTCGTGGTGCGCGCGCCGCGGCGGGTGGAGGCGGCTCGTGCGCAGCTCGCCGCGCGGCTGGCCTTCTTGCGCGTCGCGGCGGCGGCCTTGGCCCGCGCATGAGCGGGCGCCGGCGTGTTGGCGCCCGCGCCGAAGTCGGTGGTGTAGGTCGCGCCCCACGTCTGGTCGGTCGGCGTGCCGAGCGCCAGCCCGAGGCCGACCTGGGTGTAGTCGGCGCTGAGCAGGTTCTCGCGGTGGCCCGGGCTGTTCATCCACGCGTCGACCATCGAGCGCGCCGTGGCCAGCGAGGCCTGGCCCCAGCCGATGTTCTCCCCCACGACCCAGGCGTCGTCGCCGCCCAGGTAGCCGACGGCCGTCAGGCGCTCGACCAGCGTGCCGCCGTCGGGCGACTCGTGGGCGAAGAAGCCCTGAGCCACCATCCGCTGCGAGTAGCCCGCCGAGGCGCTCGACAGCGCGGCGTTCTCGACCAGCGGTCCGATGCCGTTGGCGGCGCGCTGCTGGTTGAGCAGGCAGAGGGTCGCCTGGCCCACGACGGCGACGTTGTCGGCCGCCGGCACGAGGTCGGCCCCGGCGCAGTCGTCGGCGTGCGCGGTGGCCGGCGCGCACAGGGCGAGCGCTGCGAGCGCTGCCACGGCGGCGAGTCGGCGGCGGGCCATGCGCCCTCATCGGCCGAACGGTCGGCCCAGCCCCGCCCAACGGCGTGGTCGATGGACGTATGGCGGACCGCGCTCAGCGCGGCCAGCGCGCGGCGATGCGGTCCATGAGCGCGAAGGCGCGCTCGCGGGCCGCCGCCGCCGTGTCGGCCGTCTCGGCGCGCATCGGCTCGGGATCGGCCACCGCGCCGGGCTCGCCCTCGAGCCAGTCGTCGACGATCGCCGGGGTCACCTCGGGATGGAACTGCAGGCCGACGCTCGGCCCGACGGCGAAGGCCTGCAGGCCCGAGCCGGCGCGGGCCAGCTCCGTGCCCCCCGGTGGGAGGTCGAAGACGTCCTCGTGCCACGTGAACCAGCGCCCGCCGAAGCCGTCGTCGCCCTGGACGTCGATCCAGCCGATCTCGGTCTCGGGGGCGCGGCTCACCGTCGCCCCCAGCGCGGCCGCGAGCGCCTGGCCGCCGAAGCAGATGCCCACCACGGGCACGCCGGCGTCGTGCGCCGCGCGCAGGAACGCGACCTGGTCGGCGATCCACGGGTCCTTCGAGGCGTGCACCGAGCGATCGGAGCCGAGGGCCACGATGGCGGTGAGCCCGCGCGGGTCGGGCCACGCGGCGACCGTGGGCGCGTGGACCACGTCGACCTGCGCGCCCTGGGCCGCCGCCCACTCCCCCACCAGCCCGGCCGGAGCGTCGGGCTGCTGCTGGACGACGAGCAGGCGCAGCGGCTACCCCTTCACGCGGAAGGCGCCGCGCATGAACGGGTGGATCCGGCAGAAGTAGGTGTAGGTCCCGTCCGCCAGGGTCGCCGGAGTCTGCCACTCCTTGCGGTTGGCGGCCGGCGTGAAGCCGGCGGGCCCGAAGCCGAGCTCGCCCGAGTCGAACACCGTCGGGCCGTTGGCCAGCGGGAAGGCGATGCCCGTCGTCGCGGTGCACGGCGCGCGGCATGCCGTGATGGTGTGGAAGACGTTCCGGGCGGCATCGTCGTTGACGAAGGTCAGCGGCTGGCCGGGGCTGACCACGGGCGGGCGGCCGAGGGCCCCGGAGAACGACAGGTCGCCCTGCCCGTACGCGAAGCCCGTGATGTCGACGGTGGGCGAGCGCGGGCCGTCGGGGAGCTTGGTGGCGTCGGGCAGCTTGCCGGGCGACCCGCCGTGATGGTCGTTCTCGGGCAGGTGGCCGTGGGTGAGCACGCCCTTGACCGCGGTGTTGGTCGTGAAGGGGTCGACGCCGCCGGCGGGGGCGACCGTCATCGCCAGCGGCATGATCGCCATCGACTCGTACCACGACGTGCTCCGCGAGTCGTAGGTGCCCGACACCGAGAGCACGTCGCCCTTCTTGATCGCCACGCGCCAGTTGGGCGGCGTGGCCGTCATCGACACGTCCCAGGACACGGCGCCGGCCGGCTCGTAGTAGTGCGCACGCGAGCGGAAGACCTCGACCGTGCGCCCGGCGCGCGTGACCTTGAGGTCGGTCCACAGGCCGCCGGGGTGCAGATGGCCCGCGGTGCCCACCAGCGTGCCGTCGTGGTCGGCGGTCCAGGTGTTGCGCGGAGGGCCGCCCCCGTAGGCGTTGGGCACGTCGTCGGGGAAGGTCACGCGCCCGTTGTGCCCCGTGCCCTGGATGGCGTCGAAGACCGGGTAGGCCGTGCCGCCCATGACGTCGAGCCACTGGGTCTTGACCTCGTGCATCCCGCGCGCGGCCTTGGCGCCGAGCGGGATGAAGTCCATCTCCCAGGTGATGTAGACCCGCGTCGCCACCGCGGTGAGGTTGTGGATCATGTGGTTGAGCAGCCACTTGTCGTTCTTGCGGTAGCGCCAGCCGAAGCCCTTGGGCTCGCGGACCGCCGTCTTCTCCTCGCCGGCGGCCCACGTCGGGCGGACGTCGCCGTGGCCGGCCACGAGCCACACGGCGTGGTGCAGATGGATGACGTCGACGCGCGGGACGGTGCCGTCGACGTAGGTCAGGTTGGGCTTGAACGAGGTGATCCAGCCCGGCCCCGGCGGCAGCAGGTTGTCGTCGGCGATCGAGATCGTGTTCTGGCCGGGAGCGATGCGCACCGGGCCCCAGCGGAACTTCATGTGGCGCACGCCGTTGGCCAGTCGCGTGGTGGTGATCGTCCCCTGCGAGGTGCGCACCGTGGTGGAGCGGGCGTGCGCTGCGGGCGCCAGGGCGAGGCCGGCGAGCGCCAGCAACGAGAGGATGAGCGCGCGCCGCACCGCCCGAGCCTACTGAATCGTCTTCGACACGATGGCCGCTCAGGCGGCGACGGGCTCGGGATCGCGCGCGGCCAGCGTCGCGTAGCGCCCGCCGCGGGCCAGCAGCTCGGCGTGCGTGCCGCGCTCGGCGATCCGTCCGCGATCGAGGACGACGATCTCGTCGGCCTCGCGGATGGTGGACAGGCGGTGGGCGATGGCGAGCGTCGTGCGGCCCTCGGCCAGGCGGTCGAGCGCCTCCTGCACCGCGCGCTCGGTCTCGTTGTCCAGCGCGCTCGTGGCCTCGTCGAGGACCAGCACCGGCGGGTTGCGCAGGACGGTGCGGGCGATGGCGATGCGCTGCTTCTCGCCGCCCGAGAAGCGATAGCCGCGCTCGCCGACGATCGTGTCGTAGCCGTCGGGCAGCGCGGCGATGAGGTCGTGGATCTGCGCCGCGCGGGCCGCGTCCTCGAGCTCGGCGTCGGTGGCGTCGGGCTTGGCGAAGCGCAGGTTGTCGGCCACGCTGGCGTGGAAGAGGTAGGTCTCCTGGGAGACCAGGCCCACGGTGCGCGACAGCGACGCGAACGAGAGGTGGCGGATGTCGACGCCGTCCACGGAGATCCGCCCCGCCGTGGGGTCGTAGAGGCGGGCGACGAGGTAGCCCATGGTCGTCTTGCCCGAGCCGGTCTCCCCCACGATCGCGGTCGTGCTTCCCGCCGGCACGACGAGGTCGACGTCCTCGAGGGTCGGCGCCCCGTCGACGTCGTAGGCGAACGACACGCCCTCGAAGCGCACCTCGCCGCGCACGTCGTCCAGCTCGTGCGCGTCCTCGCGCTCGGTGATGTCGACCGGCAGGTCGAGGTACTCGAAGATGCGATGAAAGAGCGCCAGCGAGGTCTGGATGTCGATCCCGACCGACAGCAGCGACTGCAGCGGGAAGAACAGCCGCGTCTGCAGCGTGGTGAAGGCGACCACGGTGCCGATCGAGATCGCGGCGCCGCCCTGGGCGATCGACCAGCCCGCGAACCAGTAGACGAGCGCGGGCATGATCGCGAAGGCCATCTGCACGCTCGCCATGCGCCAGCGGCCGGCCATGCGGCTGCGCACCTCGAGGTCGGCCAGGTCGGCCGACTCGCGCGTGAAGCGCTCGGCCAGCTCGGGCGCGCGGCCCATCGTCTTGCCCAGCAGGATGCCGCTGACGCTGAGCGACTCCTCCACCAGCGAGCTCATGTCGGCCAGGCGCCCCTGGCGCTCGGCGGTGATGCGCTTGCGCTCGCGCCCGACGCGGCGCGTGAGCCAGACGAAGAACGGCAGCAGCGCGAGGCTGAAGGCCGCCAGGCGCCAGTCGAGGGCGAACATGGCGACGATCGTGGCCAGCACCGTCGTCACGCTGGAGACGATCGAGGTCGCCGTCGAGGTGACGACGTTCTGCACGCCGCCGATGTCGTTGGCGATGCGCGACTGGACCTCGCCGGTGCGCGTGCGCGTGAAGAAGGCCAGCGACAGGCGCTGCAGGTGGCGGTAGACGGCGGCGCGCAGGTCGTGCATGACGCGCTGGCCGACCAGGTTCGACAGCCACGTCTGGGCCACCCCCAGCGCCCCGGTGGCGACCGAGATCGCGACCATGCCGGCCACGAGCCACGTGAGCAGCGCCGTGTCGGCTTCGGGGATGGCCTTGTCGAGCACCTCGCGCAGCAGGAACGGCGAGATCATGCTCAGCCCAGCCGAGAGGCCGATGAGCGCCAGGACGCTGGCCAGGCGCGCCCGGTAGGGCTTGAAGAGCCGCGCGATGCGCGCGGTGTCGGACGTGGTCTTCACGCCGGCACAGGATACCGGCATAGTTGACTACTTCAACTATCTGGCCGCGGCCACCGCGGGGTCGTCGTCGGTGGCCCCCACCACCTCGGCGAACAGCTGGCAGAGCCGCTCGGCCAGCGCGGGCCACGCGAAGCGCAGCATGACGTCGCGGCGCGCGGCCGCGCCTCGCCGCAGGCGTTCCTCGGGGTGGTCGATCGCCTGCGCCAGCGCCCCGGCCAGCGACGCCTCGTCGTCGGGCTCCACGAGCCATCCGGTGTGGCCCGGGCGCACGATGTCCGCGGGACCGAAGCGGTCGACCGCGACGGCGGGCAGGCCGCAGGCCATGCCCTCGACGAGGGCCGAGCCGAACTGCTCGCGCACCGAGGAGAGGACCACGACGTCGGCGGCCGCGAAGAACTCGGGCAGCGCGTCGTGCTCGTGCCAGCCGGCGAGGTACACGTCGCGCGCGCCGGTCGCGCGGATCGCGTCGTAGGGGTGCTCGCCCTCCCACTCCCCCGGGTAGCCGCCGACGAGGACCAGGGAGGCCGATCGGCCGCTCTCGCGCAGCGCCTCGCGCGCACGAGCGAAGGAGCGCACGAGCAGGCCGAGGCGCTTGACCTCGGTGAAGCGGCTCACCGAGAGCAGGACCGGCGCGCTGGCGACGGCCGCTCGCCTGCTCGGGGCGGTAGGTGACCGAGCCCTCGTCGTGGCCGGGGCGCCAGCCGTGCGGGTCGTCGACCAGGGCATGGCGCCAGACGGCGGCCCGGTCGACCGTGCGCGGCGAGAAGCGCTCGGGGTCGAAGCCGTTGGGCGCGATCACGCACCGGCGCGGATCGATGCCCAGCACGCGCTCGGCGCGCTCGAGCTGGCTGTGGGAGAGCAGCAGCAGGCGCTCGCAGCCGAGCGCCCAGCGGCGCATCCTGCGCTCCCACGCCTCGGCATGGGCCCAGCCGGCCGGCGGGCCGTCGGCGATGCGCTCGAGCATGAGCAGCTCGGTGCCGTGCAGGTGGCCGACGACCGGGACGTCGGGCGCCACGCGCGCGGCCGCCTCGTGGATCGGGGTCAGGTGGTGCAGGTGCAGGACGTCGGCGTCGGGGGCGCCCGCCTCCTCCAGCGCGCGCGACCAGGCGGCGACGTGGGCCTCGTAGGCGTCGTCGTCGAGGGCGGCGAAGACGCGGTCGGGGGCGTCGGCGCGGTCCTCGTAGGACGGGTGCATGGGCGCGTCGCCGCGGTCGAAGCGCACCGCGTGGACGTCGCAGCCCTCGTAGAAGCGCTCGGCGTCGCCGCGACCGCCGAGCGACCCCGAGACCACGGTCACGTCGCAGCCGTGCGCGGGCAGCTCGCGGGCGAGCGCCCGGGCCACGTGCGCCGAGCCGCCGCGAGGGAAGAACATCAGGGCGGAGAGCACGCGCACCCTCCTGTTGTACCCGAATGATTATCGCGGTGTGAACGCGATCACGGTCGAGACCGGCCGCCCGCCGGCCAGCACGACGCCGTGATCCTCGCGCGGGACGTTGCGCAGCCGCCCGGCGCACACCAGCGAGGTGGAGCCGCCGCCGTCGAGGTTGAGCGCCGTACGGGCGCCGAGCGCGACGAGCGTCTCGGCGAGCTCCGCCAGCGTGAGACCGGCCTCGTCGTCGGCGCGCCCGTCGCAGGCGACGGCCAGCAGCCGGCCGTCGGCCGTGAGCCCGAGGGCCGCGCGCGGGTAGCGGCCCGCGGTGATGTCGGAGTCGAACTGCCCCTGCCCGGCGGAGAAGCCTTCGACGTCGCCGTCGACGCAGGGCGCGCCGTCGCGCACGAGCAGCGGGCCCGCCTGCAGGAGGTCTCCGGGCGGATCGGCGGGCAGCTCGTCGCGCCGCGCGAGCGCCACGTGGCCGCCGACCACGTGCAGGCACGCCCGGACGTCGCCCCACGGCGCGTCGAAGGGGCGCGCGGGCCGGGCGATGCCGCTGGTGCGCAGCTCGCCGAGCGGCGTGCCGGCGGGACGGACGAAGAAGCCTCCGACGATCGCCTCGGCCACGGCATGCTCGCGACACCAGCGCTCGAGCGGCGTCGGCAGTGCCAGGCGCACCACCCGCGGGACCGTGCGCCGGAGGTCGTGCGTGGCCACGTGCAGCGTCGTGGCGGCGCCGTCGTTGAGCAGGACCCGGTGGCGCTCGAGATGGCGCGGGCGCACGCCGAGGGCGCGGGTGGCGGCGCTGGCGAGCGAGCTCTGGAGGCGAGCGGCCATGGCGTCGTGGCTCAGGGTGTCAGGTCGTCCGGCAGACGGTCGTGAACGTGGTGTGACGGTAAACCGGCGCCACGCGGGGGTTACTCGCCGTTCGAGCAGGCCGGTGCGCGGTTGCTGACCGTTGGATCAGGGTCGGCGGGAACCGCGGCGGCGCCGGAACGTCTCGCCCTTGGTCCGGTTGCCGCAGATGCGCATCGAGCACCACTGCCCCGAGCGGTTGCGCGACGAGTCGTAGAAGGCCCAGCCGCAGTGGGCGTGCGGGCAGGCCTTGAGCCGCGCGAAGGTCCCGTCCGCGCGCGCGGCGAACACGATCCCCAGGGCCAGCGCACACGCCGCGTCGGGGCCGTCGCCCATGGGCTCGAGCGCGCCGCTGCGCAGGCTCGGCGCGAGCGCGGCGCCCGGCGCGACGTCGGCGGCGATGACGTCCAGCACGGCGAGCACCTCGGGCACGTCGGCGGCGTCGTGGTTGGCCAGGCACAGCGCGCGCAGCGCCTTGCGCAGGTCCAGCGCGCGCTCGAGGTCGGTCTCGGTCGGC
The DNA here is from genome assembly GCA_963816845.1 of uncultured Actinomycetes bacterium. Classification (GTDB taxonomy): domain Bacteria; phylum Actinomycetota; class Thermoleophilia; order Solirubrobacterales; family Solirubrobacteraceae; genus JAOPZW01. Next base: position 258,350 of record CAWFMR010000063.1, read on the forward strand.
GCGCCGTCGAAGCCGCGGGCCTCGAGCCACGCGCCGTAGGCCCCGGGCGTGGACCAGACCTCGCCGCCGTCGCCGTCGAGGTCCCAGAACGTGTTGAGGAACGCCTGCACGAAGGCCAGGCGCCCGGGCGCGGGCGGGCGGCCCGCGGGCTGTGTGCCGGCGTCGAAGCGGTCCACGACGCGGCAGATTGACACGAACCAGTCATGATGTCTACGCTGGTTAGGTCGATGCCGCCTACGATGACCGAGGTGCCTACGCGCACGTGCCCGCACTGCGGCTTCGAGGAGCGCTCGGGACGCGAGCGCTGCTCGCGCTGCGGGAAGTCGGTCCTCATCCGCGCCCCCCGGCTGCGCGGGCGCCGGCGCACGCAGGTCGTGTGGGGCAGCGTGGCCGTCGGCGTTCTCGCGGTGGCGGCGATCGCCCTGGTGCTCAACGCCGTCGTGTCGCACCGCAACGAGCGCGAGCGCAAGGCGTCGGCCAAGGCCACCGCCGCCGAGCGCATTCGGCTCGCGCGCCTGCAGACCCCCCACCGCGGCTCCGCCACGCAGCTCGCGCCGCCGGCGGGCGCCTCCGATCTGGACCGCCTCAACGCGCGCGAGGCCCTCGTGCGCGCCGCCGAGGCCTCGATCACCCGCGACGCGCGGGCCCGCGATCGCCGGGGCGAGCTGCAGGGCCCCATCTCGCGGACCGAGTGCGGCCCGCTGCTGAAGGCCAAGGACGCGGTCCCGGACGACCGCATCCTCAGCAAGTCGATCGGCCGCTACGACTGCGTCGCCGTCAAGTCCTCGGTCACCGGCGAGGGCGGGCAGTCCGTCGGGCGCCTGGGCTTCCCCTTCGTCGCCGCTCTGGACTTCAAGAAGTTCACCTACGTCTGGTGTCGCAACACGCCCGGCCAGGGCGAGCGCGGCGTCGCGCTGGCCTTCGTGCGCCTGGACCGCGCGTGCCTGGCGGCCAAGGGCCGCGCCCTGGGCACGGGCTACGTCGACGTGCCGGGCAGCTAGCCGGCTGCTGACTCGGTCGCGCCGCCGGCACCGACCACCCTGGTTCGGGTAGCGTCGCCCGGCGAGGCTCTTGCGTCGCACACCCGAGGAGGGCTTCATCCATGGCACGTCTGGCGCTTGGCGGGTCGAACCGCACGCAGGCGACATCCATCTCAGCGGCTGACGCTGCGGCGCTCGTCGGCTCCGGCGACTGGGTCGAGTACGGCACGGGCATCGGCCAGCCGGACCTCTTCGACACCGCGCTCGCGGCGCGGGTCGAGGAGCTCGAGGACGTGAAGATCCGCGCGTGCCTGACGGTGCGCCCGCGCGCCGTGCTCGAGGCCGACCCGGTCCGTGAGCACTTCCATTGGTTCAACTGGCATTACACCGGCTACGACCGCGCGAAGGGCGACGCGGGCCTGGCCAACTACATCCCCTGCAACCTCGGTGAGATCCCGGACTACTACCGGCGCTTCATCGACCCGCCCGACGTCGCGGTGCTCAAGACCTGCCCGAAGGACGAGCACGGCTTCTACAACTTCAGCCTCGCGACGTTCTGGCACCGCGCGATCGTCGAGCGCGCCACGATCGTGATCGTCGAGGAGTCCGCTGGGCTGCCGCACCTGGATGGTCTCGAGAACGCGGTCCACGAGAGCGAGGTCGACTACGTGATCGCGGGCGACGACGGGCCGCCGCCCGAGATCCCGAACCCGCCCCCGACCGGCATCGACCGCGCCGTCGCGCAGCTGATCGCCGCCGAGGTCGAGGACGGCAGCTGCCTGCAGGTCGGCATCGGAGCGATGCCCAACGCGGTCTGCTCGCTGCTGCGCGAGAGCGGTGCGCGCGACCTCGGCGTCCATTCCGAGATGCTCACCGACGGCATCGTCGACCTCTACCGCGCCGGTGTCGTCACCGGCGCCCGCAAGACGCTCCACCCCGGCAAGGTCGTCTGCACCTTCGGGCTCGGGACGAAGCCGATGTACGAGACGGCCGATCGCAACCCCGACTTCGTCTGCCACGCCGTCGACCTGACCAACCCGCCGCACATCGTGATGCAGAACGACCGCGTGGTGGCCATCAACAGCACGACGCAGATGGACCTGCAGGGCCAGGCCGCGAGCGAGTCCGCCGGCCACCGCCACATCAGCGGCACCGGCGGGCAGGCGCAGTTCGTGCGCGGGGCCTACGCCTCCAAGGGCGGCAAGGCGTTCATCTGCATGTCCTCCACGTATGAGCGCCACGGCGTGCGCGCGAGCCGGGTGGTGGTCGACCTGACCCCTGGCAACATCGTCACCACCACGCGCGCGGACATGATGTACGTCGTCACCGAGTACGGGATCGTGGACCTCAAGGGCAAGTCCATCCCCGAGCGGGCCAGAGCGATGATCTCCATCGCGCATCCCGACTTCAGAGATGACCTGGAGCGTGAGGCCCGCGGGCACGGCCTGATCCCGAGGGGCGTCTTCTAGCGACGCTGGGCGGCGCTAGCGGTTCTTGCGCCGCTGCGCGCGGGCGGCGCGGGCCTTCGCGCGGGCGCGCTGCTTGGCCGCCTGGCTGTGCTTGTGCGGGACCCCCGCGGCCACCTCGTCGCCCGTGTGGTGCGAGAACTTGCGCGTGCGCTCGCGCGCGTCGCCGACGATGGCGAAGCCGATCCCGCCCAGCAGGATCAGGCCCGCGGCGAAGATCAGCACCTCCTGCCAGGTCTTCAGGCCGCCGCCTCCGCTGTCGGTCGTCTCCGGCGGCGGCGCGGCGGTCGAGCTCTGTGTCTCGGGCGCCCCCAGGGTCGGCGCGTTCTGCGCCGCGGCCGGCGCGGCGAGGGTCAGGGCGAGCACGAGCGCGCCGAGGGCGAGCAGGGGCCTGAAGCGGACCGGCATGGCCGGCGAGTGTAAGGCCTCGATCGCGGGCGCAGGTCCGTCGGGGCCCCGAGCGGCGGCGTTCGCGGCGACGGCGCCCCGGCGCGCTAGATTCTGCCCTCACCATGCCGCCCAAGCCCCGTCAGATCCGCATCGAGCAGAAGGGCGCCCTGGCCGCCATGCAGGCGCTCCAGGACCGCTCCGACGAAGAGCTCGAGCGCGAGCAGAAGTTCAAGGCCGCGGCCCTCGCCATCCTCGGCGCCCGGGCGGCCGAGCGCTACGACGCCGACGCCGCGCGCGACTACTTCCGCCGCGCCATCGCGGCCTCGCGCCCGCAGGAGCGCATGCAGCTGCGGCGCATGGCCGACGCGTCGCTCGCCCTCGCCGAGCGCCGCCCCGACGACCTCAAGCAGGCCGTCGAGCGCCTTGGCCAGGCGCCGCCCTCCAACCGCCAGCTCATGCTGCTGCGCCTGATGGGCTTCCTGGCGCCGCCGGCCAACGCCCCCTGGTACCTCAAGGCGCGCGGCTTCGTGATCATCCTGCTGCTGGTGATCGCGCTGCTGGCGCTCGGCTTCGGGATCGTCAAGCTCGTGTCGCTGCCCTTCGGCGGAGCCAGCACGCTCGTCAGCGTCCTGCTCGGGATCGTCGTCATCGCCGCCATCCTCGGCGTCCTCGCCCTGTTCGGGCGCCGGCGACAGGCGACCGCCCGCGAGAAGGCGCGCGCCGCCCAGGGCGGCTGACGTGTGCGGGCGCTACTCGCTCGCCTCGCCTGACCCGGCGCGCCTGCGTGAGCGCTTCGCGATCGGCGACGACGTGCCGGTTCGCGCGCGCTACAACGTCGCGCCGGGCGACGACGTCCTGGCCGTCACGACCGACCGCGAGGGCGCGCCGCGCGGCGAGCTGCTGCGCTGGGGCCTCGTGCCCTACTGGGCCAAGGACCCCAAGACGCTCGGGCTCAAGCTCATCAACGCGCGCTCGGAGACGATGCTCACCAACGGCGCCTTCCGCGACGCGCGGCGCTGCCTGGTCATCGCCGACGGCTTCTACGAGTGGGAGAAGCGCCCGGGCGAGCCCAAGCAGCCGTGGTGGGTCACGCGCCCCGACCACGAGCCGTTCGCCTTCGCGGGGCTGTGGTCGAGCTGGCGCCCGGCCGACGGGGTCGAGCCCCTGCGCAGCGTCGCGATCGTCACCACCGCCGCGTCCGAGCAGCTCGCCCACGTGCACGACCGCATGCCGGTGATGCTGGCGCCCGAGGCCGAGGACGCGTGGCTGGACCGCGCCACCGAGCCGGCCGAGCTGCTCGAGCTCTGCGCCCCGCTCGAGCAGACGGGCATGCGCGCGGTCGGCGATGCGGTCAACGACGCGCGCCACGACGAGGCCGACTGCCTCGAGCCGGCGCTGCCGCGGCTCACCCTGTTCTGAGCGTCGCCTTCTCGATGACGACCGGCGAGGTCGGGCGGTCCTGCCCGTCGACCGGGAGCCTGCCGATGTACTGGGCGACGTCCATGCCGCGCACGACGCCCCCGGCGACCGCGTAGTCGGGCGGCAGCTTGGCATCGGGCGCGGTGACGATGAAGAACTGGCTGCCCGACGCGCCCGCCGGATCGGCCTCGGTCTTGGCCATCGCCACGACGCCCGTGGTGTAGGCGGTGCTGCCCGGCGGCGGCTCGACCACGGAGTAGCCCGGGCCGCCGAGCCCCGTGCCGAGCGGGTCGCCGCCCTGGATGACGAAGCCGTGCACGACCCGATGGAAGATGAGCCCGTCGTAGAACCCGCGCTTGACGAGGTCGGCGAACGAGGCCGCCGTCTTGGGCGCGCGGCCGGTCGCCAGGCGGATGGTGATCGTGCCGCAGTTGGTCTGCAGGTCGACGTCGTAGCGCTTGCCCGCCGGCAGCGTGGCCTTCGGCTTGCTCAGGTGCTGGGCGCCCTTGGGCTCGGGGGCCGCGACCTTCTTGCACGTGACGCGGGCCGCGGCGGGCTTGGACGCCCCCGTGGTCGCCGAGCCGCCGTCGCCGCCGCCGCCGCAGCCGGCGAGCGCGAGCAGGGCGACGCACAGGGCGAGGAGGGTCGGTCGCACGGCGGCGAGGATAATGGGCGCACTCCCGTGCCCGTCGCGCCTGGCCTCGAGCCCTACGACATCTTCCTCCTGGACCTCGACGGCTGCGTCTGGGTGGGCGACGAGCCCACCGCCGGCGCGGTCGAGGCCGTGAGCGCCCTGCGCGCGGCGGGTCGGCGGCTGGCCTTCGTGACCAACGACGCGCGCCACGCCGAGGACGACTTCGTGCGCAAGCTGTGGAGCCTCGGCTTCCAGGCCTCCCGCGAGGAGATCGTCACCGCGGGCGGCGCGCTGCAGCACGTGCTGGCCGAATCCGGGCACGCGACGGCCTTCGTGATCGGCTCGGAGGCCGTGCACCGCCACGTGGCCGACGCCGGACTGCGGATCCTCAACCACTCGGACCTCGCCGATCGCGCCGAGGTCGTCGTGGTCAGCGGCCACGAGCGCTTCGACTTCGCCGAGCTGCGCGGCGCGGTGCAGGCGGTGCTGCGCGGGGCCGAGGTGTGGTGCACGAGCCGCGACGCGACCTTCCCGATGCCCGACGGCCCGTGGCCCGCGACGGGCTCGGTCGTCGCGGCGGTCGAGGCCGCGACCGGCGCCGCGGCGCGCTCGGTCGGCAAGCCCGAGCCCCAGCTCTTCCTCACCGCGCTCGACCGCCTGGGCGACGGCCGCGCGCTCGCGATCGGCGATCGCCTGGACGCCGACATGGCGGGAGCGCGCGCCGCCGGGATCGACGGGGCGATCGTGCTCACCGGCGCCACCAGCCCGTCGATGGCGCGCGAGGCCGACCCCGCCCCCACGTTCATCGCCGCCAGCCTGGCCGAGCTGCTGCTCGCGCCGTGAGGAAGCGCACCCATCACAAGCACTCCTCCAAGAAGGGGTACCGGCGCCTGCTCGACCGCCTCGCCGCACACGAGGCCGTGCACCGGGTGGCGACCGGGCGCGTCACGCCGCGGATGGGCGCGGGCCGGCCGGTGGCCCCCATCTCGAAGGTCCGCCGCGTGGCGAGCGGCCTCTCGATCACGATCAACACCGAGGGCGCGATGGTCGACGCCTACGTGATCACCGACCGGCCCGACGAGGTCGCGGACTTCATCAGAGAATCGGGGTGGTCAAGATGACCGCCCACGTGGCACGCGAGGTCGCCCTCATCGTCAATCCCTCCGCCGGCGGCGGGCGCGCCGCCCGGGCGCTGCCGGGCGTCGAGGCCCGCCTGCGCGCCCTCGGCGTCGCCTTCGAGGTCGACGCCACCCGCGACATCGCCCACGCGCGCGAGCTCGCGGTCGGCGCGGCGCAGCGCGGCCGCGTGGTCGTGACGCTGAGCGGCGACGGGATGCTCGGCGCCGTGGCCGGGGCGCTGCGCGAGGTCCCCGGCGCCACCGTCGGGGTGCTGCCCGGCGGGCGCGGCAACGACTTCGCGCGCGTCGTCGGCATCCCGCTCGACGCCGAGGCGGCGTGCGAGGTCATCGCCAACGGCGTGGCGCGCCCGATCGACCTGGGCCTGGCCGGCGAGACGCCCTACATCGGGATCGCCTCGGTCGGCTTCGACTCGGAGGCCAACCGGATCGCCAACACCGCGCCCGCGCGCCTGGGCCAGCTCGTCTACCTCTACGGCGCCCTCGGCGCGCTGGCCACGTGGAAGCATGCGACCTTCGACATCGAGGTCGACGGCGAGCGGCGGCAGTTCACCGGCTGGAGCGTCGGCGCCTGCCAACTCGAAGGCCTACGGTGGGGGCATGTTCGCGGCCCCCGACGCCGAGCTCGACGACGGCGCCCTCGACGTCGTCTACTGCGAGCGCACGAGCAAGGCCACCTTCGTGGGCAAGGTGCTGCCGAAGATCTTCAAGGGCGAGCACGTCCACGAGCCGAGCGTCCACGTGCTGCGCGGCGCCGAGGTGCACATCGAGGCCGACCGCCCGTTCATGGTCTACGCCGACGGCGACCCGGTCGGCGAGCTGCCGATGACCTTCCGCGCGCTGCCGGCCGCGCTGCAGGTGCTGCTGCCGGCATGACCGCGTTCGCGGTCAAGGTGGCGGCCGCCCGCGCCGCCGGCGCGCTGTCGCGCCGCACCGGCCGCGGAGGCACCTCGCTGCCGGGCAAGCTCCTGATGCGCCTCGAGCCCCACGCCATCGCGCGCCTGGGCGCCCGGCTGCGAGCGCGGCAGCGCCGTGATCTCGGCCACCAACGGCAAGACGACGACCGCCGCGATGGTGGCGGGCATCCTCGAGCGCGCGGGCGCGCACCTCGTCCACAACCGGGCCGGGGCGAACATGGCCGGCGGCGTGGCCGCCGCGCTCATGGCCGGCCCGCCCGACGGCGACACCGGCCTCTTCGAGGTCGACGAGTTCTGGCTCGGGCAGGTCGTCGACGAGCTGCAGCCGCGCGCGCTGCTGCTGGCCAACCTGTTCCGCGACCAGCTCGACCGCTACGGCGAGCTCGACTCGATCGCCGATCGCTGGGCCGCGGTCGTCGCGGGCACCTCGGCCGCGCTCGTCCTCAACGCCGACGATCCCACCGTCGCCGATCTGGGGCGCAACGTCGGCGCCACGTACTTCGGGGTGCAGGACGACGCGATGGCGCTGCCGGCGATGCAGCACGCCGCCGACGCCACGCACTGCCGGCGCTGCGGCGCGCCCTACCGCTACGACGCCATCTACATGGGCCACCTCGGGCGCTACCACTGCGACAACTGCGGCGCGACGCGCCCCGACCCGCAGGTCTGCGCCCACGACATCGTGCTCGAGGGCGTGCGCGGCGCGCGCTTCACGCTGCGCACGCCGGCCGGGCGCGCGCACGATCGCCCTGCCCCTGCCCGGGCTCTACAACGTCTACAACGCCCTCGGCGCAGCCGCCCTGGCCCTCGCGCTCGGAGCGACGCTCGATCACGTCGACGCCGGCCTGCACGCCGTCTCCCCCGCCTTCGGGCGCGCCGAGACGCTGCGCATCGCCGATCGCGACATGTCGATCCTGCTGGTCAAGAACCCCGCGGGCGCCAACGAGGTCCTGCGCACGCTCACGCTGGAGGACGGCGAGCACGACGTCTTCGCCGTGCTCAACGACAACATCGCCGACGGCCGCGACGTCAGCTGGGTGTGGGATGCCGACTTCGAGGTCCTCGCGCCTCACGTGCGGCGCGCGACGTGCAGCGGCACCCGCGCCGCCGAGATGGCGCTGCGGCTGAAGTACGCGGGCGTGCCGACCGAGCGGATCGCCGTCGAGCCCGAGCTCGGGGCCGGCCTGGACCGCGCCCTGCGCACGGGCGACGGCCCCCTCTTCGCCCTGCCCACCTACACCGCGATGCTGGCGCTGCGCGACCTGCTCGTCGAGCGCGGCGCCGTCCACGGTTCGTTCACGTGACCGAGGTCCTCTGGCACGACATCGAGTGCGGCGGCTACGACCTCGACCTGCCGCTGTGGCGCGAGCTGGCCGACCGGGAGGGGTCGCCGGTCCTCGACGTCGGCGCCGGGACCGGGCGCGTCGCGCTCGACCTCGCGCGCCGCGGGCACGAGGTGGTGGCGCTCGACCGCGGCGCGGAGCTTCTCGATGCCCTGCGCGAGCGTGCCGCGGGCCTCGCGATCAGCACCGTCGCGGCCGACGCGCGCGATTTCGCCATCGATCGCCGCTTCCCGATCGTCGTGGTGCCGATGCAGACGCTGCAGCTCCTCGGCGGCGCCGACGGCCGTGCGCGCTTCCTCGCCCGCGTACGCGAGCACCTGGCCCCGGGCGGGCTGCTCGCCGTCGCGCTGGCCGACGCGCTCGAATGCTTCGACGAGGAGCACGACCAGCCCCCGCCGCCGGACCTCCGCGAGGTCGGCGGTGTGGTCTACGCCAGCCGGCCGGTCAGGGTCCGCGACCTCGGCGACCGCGCGGCCATCGATCGCCTCCGCCAGATCGTCGCGATCGACGGCACCCTCACGACCCTGGACAACGTCGTCGAGCTCGATCGCCTCGAGCCCGAGGAGCTCGAGGAGGAGGCGGTCGCGTTCGGCCTGCGCGCCGAGCCGCAGCGCCGGATCCCCCAGACGCTCGAGTACGTGGGCTCGACGGTGGTGATGCTCCGTGGCTGAGCGAACGCTGCGCGTGTGCGCGCTCTATCCCGACCTCATGAACATCTACGCCGACCGCGGCAACCTGCTGCTGCTCGAGCGCCGCTGCCAGTGGCGCGGGATCGGCTTCGAGGTCGTCGCCGCGGGGCTGGGCGAGGGCATCGACCCCGACGCGCACGACCTCTTCTACATCGGCGGCGCCCAGGACCGCGACCAGGCGCTGTGCGCGCAGGACATGGTCGACACCAAGCGCGACGCCCTGCACGCCGCGGCGGACGCCGGTCGCGTCGTCCTCGCCGTGTGCGGCGGCTACCAGCTGCTGGGCCACCACTACCAGCTCGGCGACGAGCGGATCCCCGGCGTGGGGCTCGTCGACCTGCACACCGTGCGCGAGGACGGCCCCCGCCTGATCGGCAACGTCGCCATCGAGGTGCGCCTGCCCGGCCTGACCGCGACGCGCGTGCTCGCGGGCTTCGAGAACCATGGCGGGCGCACGCACCTCGGCCCCGCGGCGCAGCCGTTGGGCCGCGTGCTCAAGGGCCACGGCAACACCGGCGCCTCGGGGTTCGAGGGCGTGCTGCGCGGCCACGTCATCGGCACCTACCTCCACGGCCCGCTGCTGCCCAAGAACGCGTGGTTCGCCGACTGGCTGATCGCCACGGCGCTCGGGCTCGAGGAGCCGCTGGCCCAGCTCGAGGACGAGCTCGAGCGCGCGGCGCACGCCGACGCCCGCCGGGTGGCGGGCGTCTAGCTCGCTACGCTTGGTGGACCCGCCCCAACGGGTCCCTCCTCTCGTGAACACCCCCAACACCGCCCACGTCGAGGGGCCGTCGTCGCACCCGCAGGCGGCCACCCTCGAGTTCCGCAACGTCTCCAAGACCTACGAGGGGTCGGGGGAGCCCGCGATCCAGGATCTGAGCTTCGAGGTCCCCGCCGGCGAGATCTGCGTCCTCGTCGGGCCGTCGGGGTGCGGCAAGACCACGGCCATGCGCCTGGTCAACCGGATGATCGAGCTGACGAGCGGCGACATCCTCGTCGGGGGCGTGTCGGTCCGCACGCGCCGCCCCGCCGACCTGCGCCGCGAGATCGGCTACGCGATCCAGCAGATCGGCCTCTTCCCGCACCAGACGATCGCCGAGAACATCGCCACCGTGCCGCGCGTGCTGGGCTGGCCCCGCGAGCGCATCCGCGCCCGCGTCGACGAGCTCATCGAGCTCATCGGGCTCGACCCGGCCGAGACGCGCGACCGCTACCCCGCGCAGCTCTCCGGCGGCCAGCGCCAGCGCGTCGGCGTGGCTCGCGCCCTGGCCGCCGACCCGCCGCTGATGCTCATGGACGAGCCCTTCGGCGCCATCGACCCGATCAACCGCGAGCGCCTCCAGGACGAGCTGCTGGCACTGCAGGAGCGCCTGCGCAAGACGATCGTCTTCGTCACCCACGACATCAACGAGGCGATCAAGCTCGGCGACCGCATCGCGGTGCTCAAGAAGGGCGGCGTGCTGGCCCAGTACGCGACCCCCGTGGAGCTGCTCATGCACCCCGCCGACGACTTCGTCGAGGACTTCGTGGGGTCCGACCGCGCGCTCAAGCGCCTGGCCCTCACGCGCGCGAGCGAGGTCGACCTGCGGCCGGTCGACGACGGCCTGCCCTTCGCGCTCGTCCGCGACGAGGGCGGCCGGCCGGTGGCGTGGGAGCGCGGCGGCGAGCGCCACCCGGTCCGCACGGTGCGCTGCGACGAGTCCCTGCGCGACGCGCTCAGCGACCTGCTGGCCAGCCCGGTCGAGCTCGGCGCCGTCGTCGACGACGAGGGGCGCGTGCAGGGCGTGCTCGGCCTGGACGTCATCCATCAGCTGCTCGCACGCGAGGAGCAGGCGTGAGCGCTCCGACGATCCTCGCCCAGGCCGGCGGCGACTTCTTCCGCGATCGCTCGCGCAGCGCCGACAGCTGCGTGGCCAACAACGGCTTCTGCCCCGACTGGATCGTCCACCACCTCGATCGCTACGTGTCGCCCTTCTGGCAGCACCTGTTCCTGGTCGTGGTGTCCGTCGGCCTCGGCTTCGCGATCGCCTTCGCCCTGGCGCTGGCGGCGCACCGCCAGCGGCGCCTGGTCGGCCCGATCACCCAGGTGACGGGGATCCTCTACACGATCCCCAGCCTCGCCTTCTTCTTCCTGCTGCTGCCGATCACCGGGCGGGGCAACACGACGGCGCTCATCGCCCTGACCGCCTACACGCTGCTCATCCTCTTCCGCAACATCGTCGACGGCCTCGACGGGGTGCCCGAGGAGGCGCGCGACGCCGGCCGCGGCATGGGCCTGACCTATCGCCAGCTGCTGTGGCGCGTCGAGCTGCCGCTGGCGCTGCCGGTCATCATGGCCGGGCTGCGGATCGCGGCCACCACCACCGTCGGGCTCGCGGCGCTGGCGACCTTCGCGGGCGCGGGCGGGCTCGGGGACCAGATGGCCTCCCAGAAGGAGTTCATCTCGAACATCGCGGTCGGCGGCGGGCTGTGCGTGCTGATGGCGATCGGCTTGGACGCCATCCTGCTCGTCGTCCAGCGCCTGCTCACCCCGTGGACACGCGTGAGGACGGCATGACGCTCGCCTTCCTCGGAAGCCTCGGCGACGCGCTGCAGTTCATCGTCACCAAGAGCGAGGGCCCCGGCGGCGCGCAGGTCGGCGGCAGCCAGCTGTTGCCGCTGCTGCGCGAGCACCTGCTCATCACCGTCGTCTCCGTGGGGATCGCCACCGTGATCGCGCTGCCGATCGGGATGTGGCTCGGCCACAGCAGGCGCGGGTCGTTCCTCGTCGTCAGCGTGACCAACGCGGGGCGCGCGATCCCGTCGATCGGCGTGGTCTTCCTCTTCTTCGCGGCCCTGGGCGCCGGCTTCTTCAACATCACGTTGGCCCTCGTCCTGCTCGCCATCCCGCCCATCCTGCTCAACGCCTACACCGGGGTGCGCGCCGTGGACCCCGAGGCGGTCGACGCCGCCCGCGGGATGGGGCTGACGGGCACGCAGATCCTGCGCCGCGTCGAGCTGCCGCTGGCCCTGCCGCTCGTCTTCGGCGGCGTGAAGACCTCGACCGTGAACGTCCTCGCCACCGCCACGCTCGGCCCCACGGCCGGCGTGGTGACGCTCGGCGACCCGATCATCAACCCCTCCAGCTACGGCGACGCCGGCCGCCTGGGAGCCGCGATCGTGGTCGCGGCGCTCGCCATCGCGGCCGAGGTCGGCCTGTCGGCGGTCCAGCGCAGGCTCACCCCGGAGGGGCTCAAGCTCACAGAGCAGGCGGCGTCTCGGCGCCGGCTGCTCTCCATTCCCAAGAGGAGGATCGCACCGACACCATGAGCAGGCGACCATTCATTCCCGCCCTCGCGGCCGTGCTCGCCCTCGCCCTCGGCGTCGCCGCGTGCGGCGGCGGCAGCGACACCACCGGCTCCGCGAGCTCGTCGGCGCCGTCGACCAGCACCGCGCAGTCCGCGGCGATCAAGCACAACGACGCCAACGCCAAGACGACCCTGACGGTCGGCTCGAAGAACTTCACCGAGCAGAAGGTGCTCGGGGAGATCTACGCCCAGGCCTTCCAGGCCGCCGGCTACACCGTCAAGAAGGCGCTCAACCTCGGCGACGAGAAGACGGCGCTCAAGGCGGTCAAGACCAACCAGATCTCCGGCTACCCGGAGTACACGGGGACCGCCCTGCTGTCGTTCCTCAAGGTCCCGGCCAAGGACATCCCGAAGGACGAGGCCCAGGCCTACGAGCAGGTCAAGGCCGGCCTGGCCAAGCAGGGCATCGAGGCCTTCCCGCCGACGCCCTTCACCTCGTCCAACGAGGTCGGGCTGCTCAAGAAGAAGGCCGACGAGCTCGGCGTGACGAAGATCTCCGACCTCAAGTCCAAGGCCGGCCAGCTCACGCTCTACGGCTCGCCCGAGTGCCGCACGCGCCTGGACTGCCTGCTGGGCCTCGAGCAGGTCTACGGCCTGAAGTTCAAGAAGTTCGTCCCGGTCGACGTCGACCAGCGCCACGAGGTGCTGACCAGCGGGCAGGCCGACGTCTCGATCGTCTTCACCACCGACCCGCAGATCAAGCGCAACGGCGAGGTCCTGCTCGAGGACGACAAGGGCATGTTCCCGCCCTACAACTCGACCTTCCTCATGAAGAAGTCGACCGCCGACCAGGCGGGGCCCGACCTGGCGGCGACGATCGACGCGGTGAACAAGGGCCTCACCGCCGACGTCATGCAGGAGCTCAACGCGCGCGTCGACCTCGACAAGGACACCCCCGAGCAGGCCGCCCAGGCCTACCTGAAGCAGTTCAAGCTCATCCCGTCCTAGGGAACATCGGATCCTGCGTCTCCGCGGGCCACCGTGCCCGCGGAGACCATGCCCCCTAGGAAGGCTGGCGGCCGCGCACGGTCACGTCGCCCGCGTCGGCCGTGGCGGAGATCGAGCGCAGCGAGCGGTCGTTGCGCACCACGCCCTCGACGTTGACGTCGCCCGCGGCCGTGGTGGCGTCGACGCGGTACTCGCCGCCGGCGGGGACGGTGACGAGGACGTCGCCGGAGTTCGAGTTGGCGCTGACCGACACGGGATCGGTCGTGAAGGCCACGTCGACGTCGCCGGCGTTGGTGGTGGCCGCGACCGAGATGGCGTTGAGGTCCTGCGCGCTGACGTCGCCGCTGTCGGTCGTGAGCTTCAGATGGCCGGCCAGGCGCTCGGCGGAGATGTCGCCGCTGTCGCCCTGGACCACGACGTCGGCGTCGAACGGGATGGCGAGGTCGATGTCGGCCTTGCAGCGGTTGACGGGCCCGGTGTCCGGACACGAGCCGCTGACGGTCAGCGTCGAGCCGCGCACGCTCGTGTGCACCACCGGCCTGCGCCACAGCCACTGCAGCTGCTCGCGGACCATGACGCGCTGGGACTCGGTGCCCTCGAGGTGGACCTTGCCCGTGCCCGCGCGCACGACGACGCGCTCGATGTGGCGCGAGATCGTGGCCGTGGTCGTGCGGTCGTGCTTGAAGGCCTCGCTGACGCCGACCGAGACGCCGCAGACGACGAGCAGGACGCCGAAGACGAGCAGCACGAGCCTTGGCGTCGAGAGAGCCATCGGCGTGATTGTGCATTGAACGCGTTTCGGTGGCCGGGCGGCCATCAGGCCTCCGCAGGTACGGTTGCCCGCACCTCGGCGATGGCTCCGGGGCGGCTGCTAGCGTCGCCGACCATGCTGCTCTCCGACTACCAGCGGCTCTCGCGGCGCACCGCGACCTACCCGGGCGCGGGCGACAACATCGTCTACCCGACCCTGGGCCTGGCCGGCGAGGCCGGCGAGGTGGCCGAGAAGGTCAAGAAGATGCTGCGCGACGACGGCGGGGTCATGACCGGCGAGCGCCTGCAGGCGCTGGCGGGCGAGCTCGGCGACGTGCTGTGGTACGTGGCCCAGGTCGCCACCGAGGCGGGCTTGGAGCTCGAGCAGGTCGCGCAGGCCAACCTCGACAAGCTCCTCTCGCGCCAGGAGCGCGGGGTGCTGTCGGGCTCGGGCGACTCGCGCTGAGCCGAGGGCCCGCGCGACGCCCTAGTCTCGGGTCGTCAGCGAGTCGATCGCGACCGTGATGGCGAGGATGAGCGGCGTGTCCTCGCCGGCCGCGATGTCGACGCCGTAGGCGTCGCGCACGCGAAACCACTTCTTGGAGATCGTCGCGACCGTGTCGCCGTCGCGCTCGATCTCGTACTCGTGGTCGACGATGTTGCCGTGCGCCTTCATGTCGGCGCCGTGCTCGATGTCGATGGCGAAGCGATCGCGGATCCCGACGAGCGCCTTGTGGACGGTCGCGTCCGGGTGTCCCTCGCGCTCGATCGCGAGCTTGTCGCGGATGCTGAGCTTGCGCTCCTGGATCCGGGCCACCTCGTCGCCGGCCGCGTTCTCCAGCACGAAGGTCTGTCTGACACGCAGCGCCTTGCCGTTGACCTTGTAGGCGCGCTCGCCCTCGGCATTCTCGATCCAGAAGTCATCGCCGATCGACAGCAGCTTCTCCCGCATGAGAAACCGCTCGCCTTCGGGCCCATCGTCGCGGCGCAAGAAACCCATGGGCTCAAGCGTACGGCGGCCGGCGGGCCCGAGAATCATGCGAACGGGGTGATGCCGCGCCTCCCTGTGCGCGATGCAGGAGCCGGGTCGTCAGTGGACCATCTCCATGACCTCGCGGACGCGCCGCAAGGTGCGATCGGCGATGTCGTTGGCGCGCGCGTTGCCGTCGACGAGGACCTCCCGCAGGTAGCCCGGGTCGGTGGCGAGCTCGCGGCGCCGTTGACGCAGTGGTCGCAGCTCCTCGTTGACGGCCTCGGTGACCAACGCCTTCAGCGCGGTGGCGCCGCGGGCGCCGATCTCGTCGGCGATGTCGACCGGGTCGCGTCGCGTGCAGAGCGCGGCGATGAGCAGCAGGTTGGAGACCTCGGGGCGACGCTCTGGGTCGTAGGTGATGGTGCGCTCGCTGTCGGTCTTGGCTCGGCGCAGGAGCGCGGCGGTGCGGTCCTCGTCGTCGCGCAGGGCGATGGTGTTGTCGCGGCTCTTGCTCATCTTGGTCCCGTCGGTGCCGAGCAGCACCGGCGCGGCGGTGAGCAGCGCCTCGGGCTGACGGAAGATCGGGGCGCCGGAGGCGTAGCGCTCGTTGAAGCGCCGGGCGATCAGCCGGGTGAGCTCGATGTGCGGAAGCTGGTCTCTGCCGACCGGCACGAGGTTCCCATGGCAGAACAGGATGTCGGCCGCCTGGTGGACCGGATACGAGAAGAGCAGGGCGCTCAGGCCGCGGCTGCCGCTGGCCGCCGCCTCGGCCTTGACGGTGGGGTTGCGCTCCAGCTCTGCGACGCTGACCAAGCTCAGGAACGGCAGCAGGAGCTGGTTGAGCGCCGGAACCGAGCTGTGGGTGAAGATCGTCGCCGCGGCGGGGTCGATCCCCGCTGCAAGGTAATCCAACACCAGCCCTCGAACCGTCTGGGCCAGCTCGCCCACGCCGTCGCGGTCCGTGATGACCTGGTAGTCGGCGATGACCAGAAACACCTCGACGCCCGCTCGCTGCAGGCGAACGCGATTGGCGAGCGTGCCGAGGTAATGGCCCAGGTGCAGCGGCCCGGTGGGCCGGTCGCCGGTCAGGACCCGGAAGCGCTCCGGGTGCCGGCGGACCTCCTCCTCGAGCGCCGGTCGAGGCGGAGCGGCGAGATCGGACAGGTCTTCGATGGTGCTCATGGCTCTCCTTCGGGAAGAGAGCCGCCCTCGCTGCTGCCGGTCGCGCGACCGTGGATCTACGCGCCGAGCCGCCCGAAGGCGGCTCGAGACAGGTCAATCAGGTCACAGGCCGCCGTGAGGGGAACTGCCACCAGGTGCGCGAAGCAATCGACACGACGCGAACGGTACCGAGGCGAACGCCGCCGCTCCGGGGGACCCGTCACACAAGCCGATGCCCTCGCAAAGGAGCAGCGGCGGGTTCAGCGCCGGCGCGCGGCGACGCGCCGGTCCCGATTCTGCCGACGCCCGCGGGAGGAGCCGCCTGGGCGGATCGTCAGCTGAGCGGGCCAGGTCAGGGTCAGTGATTCGCCGACGGACAGGGCGTGCCAACGGGTGGCGACCTCGTCGAGCTCGGCGAGCAGCGTCTCGGGCAGGCCAGCCACGTCGTCGCCGTCCACGACGTCGGCGAACTCCCAGCGACCGCTGTGGCGAGCATGCCACGCGGCCATGCACGCCGCCGCGAGCCGCTCCGAGCGTGCCGTGTCCTGGCGCCCGAGCGCACCGAGCCGGCTGCTCAGCCGGCGAGCAGGATCGCGCCGACGATGCGGGATCGTGAAGAACGTGCCCGCATCGCCGCCGGCGGCAAGCTGCCCGAAGACGCCGCCTGCGATCTCGAGATGCCGCTCGACGACGAAGTGCACGACGTCATGCGGGAGCCATGGGTCATAGCCCGGAGCGCGAGGCATGTGCAGCACGTCGCCGCTGCCCCGTTGAGCCGCGATCGCGTAGCTCCGCTCTCCGGTCCTGGTGAAGGTGACCTGCACGCCACGAACTATGCCAACCGTCGCGCTGCTCACCCGGACGCCGAGGTGTCACAAACCGATCCCGGGCCGGTGTCTGCATGTCGCAAGCCACGAGAACCCTGGAGGAAGACATGGCCAGCAACACGCGGATCCCGAAGGCCGAACTGAACGGCGTCTACGGCGCGATGGTGAGGCGGATGTCCCGCAAGATGCTCGGCGACGTGGCCGAGCCGGTCGAGGTGGCGTGGCACAACCGCAAGGTGCTGAACTTCAGCTTCAGCGTCGGCCGCAGGTCACAGAAGTGGCACCAGTGCGACGAGAACCTGAAGTCGTTTGCCCACATGGCGGTGGCCAGCCTGGTCGGCTGCAGCTGGTGCCTGGACCTCGGCTACTTCCAGGCTCACAACGAGGGACTCGACGAGACCAAGGCGCGTGAGGTGCCCCGGTGGCGCGAGTCCGCCGTCTTCACGCCGCTGGAGCGCGACGTCATGGAGTACGCCGAGGCGATGTCGCAGACCCCGACCACGGTGACCGACGAGTTGTCGGCCCGGCTGCTCGACCAGCTCGGCGCGCCTGCGCTGGTCGAGCTCACCGCGGTCATCGGGCTGGCGAACCTGTACACCCGCACCAACACCGCGTTCGGCATCGAGTCTCAGGGCTTCTCGGCGGCCTGTGACCTGAAGCCGATCGCCGTGCCCTCGACCGCATGAGCGAGGACCCGTTCGTCACCCATCGCAGCCTGCTCTTCACCGTGGCCTACGAGATGCTCGGCTCCGCCGCCGACGCCGAGGACGTGGTCCAGGAGACCTGGCTGCGGTGGGCCGACGTCGACCGCGCCGAGGTGCGCGACCCGCGGGCCTACCTGGTCCGGATCGTCACCCGGCAGGCGCTCAACCGGCTGCGGACCGTGGCGCGGCGGCGCGAGGAGTACGTCGGGGAGTGGCTGCCCGAGCCGCTGCTCACCAGTCCCGACGTGGCCGACGACGTCGAGTTCGCCGAGAGCGTCTCGATCGCGATGTTGACCGTGTTGGAGACCCTCGCGCCCGTCGAACGGGCGGTCTTCGTCCTGCGCGAGGTCTTCGACCTCCCCTACGCCGACATCGCTGCAGCGGTCGACAAGGCTCCGGCCGCGGTCCGGCAGATCGCTCACCGGGCCCGGGAGCACGTCGCCGCGCGGCGGCCTCGGACACAGGTCGATCGCGCCGAGCAGCGGCAGGTGGTCGATCGCTTCCTGGCGGCGGTGCGGACCGGGAATCTCCAGGTCCTGCTCGACGTGCTCGCACCCGACGTGGTGCTGGTCGCCGACGGCGGCGGTCAGGTGGCCGCTGCCCGGAGTCCGGTGGTGGGCAGCGACCGGGTGGCGGCCCTCCTCTCGCGCTTCAAGACGGCCGCGCGGGGTGCGGTGGTCGGCACCGTGTGGATGAACGGCGCGCCCGCCGGCCGGATCGATCTTGCCGGCGAGCTCAACACGGCGGTCAGCCTGGTGGTCGAGGACGGCCGGATCACCCGCATCTACGCGATCCGCAACCCGCACAAGCTCGCCCGGCTCGACGAAGAGGCCACCCTCAGCCACTGACCGCCGTCGCCGCCGGCGACATCACCGCGCTACGCCTGGCGACCAGCCCACACGGTGACGCTCTCGAGCGGCAGGCCCACCTTCGTCGCGACGAGCCACGCCGCGTGGTCCTCGTTCTCGGTCCACACGTCGCGCACCGCGACGATCGCGCCGTCGCGCTCGATCGTCCAGCCCGCCTCCTTCGCCGCCGCCTCGAGCGCCGCCCGGTGCTCCCCGAGCTCGAAGCCCTCGGGCAACGTGACGTCGAACGGCTCGGTCCCCGGCGGACGGTCGGGCTTGGGCACACGGAAAGCCTAGTCCCGTGCGGCGTCTCTGCGCCAGCCAGCCATTCCTGGTCGCTCACTGTCACAGGCGCTCCTCGCCGCGTGTCATGAGATTGACCCGACAAACACCGCCAGTGACAGACCAAGGAGACAGCCATGAAGACCCTCACCAACGATCGCCTCGACGAGACGCTCGTCGGCCGCTGGCAGCTGGACCCGCAGCGCTCGAGCGTCGAGTTCCGCGCCAGGCACTTCTGGGGCCTGGGGACCGTCAAGGGCCACTTCGACGACTACGAGGGCCGGCTCGACCTGAGCGCGGACCCGGCGATCGAGCTGACGATCGACGCCGCGCACGTGCAGACCGGCAACCCCAAGCGCGATCAGCACCTGCGCTCGGCCGAGTTCTTCGACGCCGAGAACCACCCGAGTGTGCAGTTCGTCTCCAACTCGGTCGTCCTGCAGGGCGACACGCTGAGAGTGCGCGGCTACCTGTTCGCCCGCGACCAGTCGATCCCGCTCGAACTCGACGCTCGGGTCCGGCGGGTCAACGGCGAGCTCGAGATCGAGGCCGCCACCAGCGCGCCGCACCGTGAGCTGGGGATGACCTGGAACCCGCTCGGCATGATCCCGCCGCACAGCGAGCTGCACGTCACCGGCTACCTGGTGCCCACCCCGGCGCAAGCGGCCTGACGACGCGAGGAGGCACCGATGTCAGCAGCCCAGACAGCAGGCAACAAAGCGACCATCAGCCGCTTCTGTGACGCCATGAACAGCGGCGATGCAGAGCTCATCGCGAAGACGATCGACGAGGTCGTCGAGCCGGACGTCCTCATCCGCACGCCATTGCCGGTCGAAGCGACGGGTGCGCAGGCCCTGAAGGAGGTGTTCGCCAGGCTCCATCGGGTCTTCCCCGACCTTCACATCACGGTCGAGGACCTGATCGCGGAGGGCGACAAGGTCGTCGGCAGGAACTCGGTCACCGGGACGCACCAGGGTGACTACATGGGCGTCCCACCCACCGGCAGGTCCGTGGCGTACGACGAGATCTTCATCTTCCGCTTCAGCAACGGCCGAATCGCGGAGACCTGGGGCGTCGTCGACGTCTTCTCGCAGATGAAGCAGCTCGGCGCCATCCCCGCCTAGCGAAGGCCGGTCCCACCGGGTCGAGGCGCTAGGCGGCTGGGCGGTCCGCCGCCCGAGCGCGCACGGCCTGAACGGTCATGACGGCGGCGACGAGACCGAGCGTGGCCCAGAGCGAGTAGTGCGCGATGGCGTCGGTGACGTCGACAGCGCGCTGCCCGAGCTCGTAGCCGAGCGTGGCGAGCAGGCCGGTCCACAGCACGGTGCCAGCCACGTCGAGCGCGAGGAAGGTCGCCAGGCGCATGCCGCCGTCGCCCACGGCCGCGTAGATGAGCGGAGAGGGAATCGGGAGCACGGGTGCGAGCACGACGGCCAGGGGACCGAAGCGGCGCTCGAGCGTGTGCAGGCGTGCCAGACGGCGCTTGGCCTTGGCGTCGTCGCGGCCGAGCAGCCAGACGAAGACCCGGTCGCCCCAGCGCCTGCCGGCCCACCAGAACAGCCAGTCGAACATCATCACGCTCGGAACGCCCAGCAGCACCGCGAGCGCGAATGAGGTCTGGCCGACGCTGGCGCGCGCGCCCATGTTGACGATGGAGGCCGTCGAGCCGCGCACGAGCTCCAAGAGGGCCGGATGCGAGGAGCCAAGCAGGGGAAACAGCGGCAGCAGCACGACGCCGTAGAGCCCGGCGACGGCGATGCCGCCGACGATGATGCGGTCGGCGAGCTGCATCGGGTCGTTCCAGGGTGTCGGCAGGGCGCGACGCGGACGAGGCTCCCGAGCGCCGTCTGGCCGCGCTGCACCAGCCGAGTCCGCGCTAGGCGCGGTCGCCGTTGGCGACGGCGAAGCGCGCGTAGCGCTCGGCCACCGTGGCCGGCACGCGGCCGCGCACCCGCACGCCCTCGGCCGTGTCGACGCGCTCGAGCTCGCCCGCCAGCTCGTGCAGCTCGGCCAGCCGCCCGCCCTCGTCGAAGGGCAGCAGCAGGTCGATGGAGCGCAGCGTCTCGCGGAAGGCGTGCTCGACGCGCTCGCCGAGCTCGTCGATCCCGGCGCCGGACAGCGCCGAGACGAGGATTCCGTCGGGGTGCGCGAAGCGCAGCTCCTCGAGGCGCTCCTCGTCGAGGGCGTCGGCCTTGTTGAGCACGAGCAGGCGCGGGCGGTCGCCGGCGCCGATCTCGTCCAGGACCGAGTCGACGGCCCGCAGCATCTCGTCCATCTCGACCTCGGGCACCGAGGCGTCGACGACGTGCAGGACGAGGTCGGCCATGACCGTCTCCTCCAGCGTGGCGCCGAAGGCGTCGACGAGCTGGTGGGGCAGCTTGCGGATGAAGCCGACGGTGTCGGTCAGCAGGTAGGGCCGGCCGTTGAGCCGCGCGGCGCGCGTGCTGGGGTCGAGCGTGTGGAAGAGCCGATCGGCGACGCCGACCGTCGCGCCGGTGAGCTGGTTGAGCAGCGTCGACTTCCCGGCGTTCGTGTAGCCGACGAGGGCCACCCGCGGCAGGTGGGCGCGCTCGCGCTCGGCGCGCATCACGGCGCGCGAGGACTTCACCTCGGCCAGCTTGCGCTTGAGCGCCGAGATGCGGTCGCGCGCCAGGCGGCGGTCGGTCTCGATCTGCGTCTCGCCCGGGCCCCTGGTGCCGATGCCCGGTGCGGAGGCCGAGGCGCCCAGGCGCTCGAGGTGCGTCCACAGCCCGCGCATGCGCGCGAGGTTGTACTGCAGCTGGGCGAGCTCGACCTGGAGCTTGCCCTCGGCGCTGTTGGCGTGGTCGGCGAAGATGTCGAGGATGATGGCCGTGCGGTCGATGACCGGCAGGCCCAGCTCGCCCTCCAGGTTGCGCTCCTGACGCGGCGACAGCTCGTCGTCGCAGGCGACGACGTTGGCGTCGGCCGCTTTGGCGGCAGCCTTGACCTCCTCGACCTTGCCGGGGCCCAGGTAGGTGTTGGGGTGCGGCTTGTCGCGGTGCTGGACGGACTGGCCGACGACGGCGACGCCCGCCGTGCGCAGCAGCTCGCGCAGCTCGGAGAGATCGTCGCCGTCCTCCAGGGCGGCGACGCAGAAGGCGCGCTGCTTGGGCCGGCCCTCCTGCTCGGCGGCGGTGATGGTGCGTGAAGGTGTGTTGCGACCGTGGCGACTGCGTTCCATGCTCTGTTCCAGTCTAGGGCGCCGACGGCGGCCCTTGGCCCCGATTCGCTCCCTCTTCGACCGCCACGATGCGCACGGCCTCGGGCGGGAAGGTGGCCCACGCCGTCGTGCCCGGCTCGAGACCGAGGCGCTCGACCTCCTCGGCCGGGCGCTCGACCACGACCTCGCCGATGCGCAGCCGAACGCGGTTGCCCTCGGGGGCCAGGCCGTGGACGGCGCCCGCAAGGCCGTTGAGACCGTCCGCGGGCGCCTGGAGCGCGATGCCGACCTCCCACGGATAGACGGCGACGCCGACCCGGCCCGAGGCCCGCTCGGCCGCGCGCACCACCCCGCCGGCGTCGAGCGCGACCTCCAGCCCGCCATCGCCGCGGCCCGCCAGCAGGTTGCCGCCGGTGAAGGAGGCCACGAAGGCGTCGGCCGGGTGCGCCACCAGCTCGGCCGCGGTGCCCTCCTGGCGCAGGCGCCCGTCGACGATGACCCCGATGCGGTCCGCCAGCGCGGCGGCGTCGCGGAAGTCGTGGGTCACGAGCAGGGTCGGCAGGGCGAGGGCGCCGAGCACGTCCTGCAGCTCGCCGCGCACCACGGTGCGCGTGTGCGCGTCGAGCGCCGCGAGGGGCTCGTCGAGGAGCAGGACCTGCGGGTCGCGCGCCAGGGCGCGTGCGACGGCGACGCGCTGGCGCTCGCCGCCCGACAGCCCACCCGGGCGCTCGTCGGCCAGGTGCGCGATCCGCACGCGGTCCAGCAGCTCGCGCACCCGGGCGTCGCTCGCGCCGCCGAAGGCCACGTTGGCCCGCACCGTCATGTGCGGGAAGAGCGCGTACTCCTGGAAGACGAGCCCGACCGAGCGGCGCTCGGGCGGCAGGTCGACCTTGGCCGCGGCGTCGAACCAGACGCGGCCGCCCAGGGCGATGCGCCCGCGGTCGGGGCGCCGCAGGCCGGCGATGGCCCGCAGGACCGTCGTCTTGCCCGCTCCCGAGGGCCCGACGAGCGCGACGGTCTCCGCTGCGATGCTCAGGCTGACGCCGAGCTCGAACGAGCGAAGGCCGACGGCGATGTCGAGCTCGAGGTTCTCCACGAGGAGAGGATCTTGTACGAGAGCAGCACCCCGCCGCTGAGCACCACGAGCAGCACGCCGATCGCGAGGGCGACGTCGAGGCTCGACTCGAGCTGCTCGTAGATGGTCAGGGTCAGCGTCTGCGTCTGCCCGCGCACGTTGCCGGCGAAGATGATCGTCGCCCCGAACTCCCCCACCCCGCGGGCGAAGGCCAGCACCCAGCCGGCCAGCAGGCCGCTGGCGGCCAAGCGGCAGCCCGATGCGCCAGAAGGTCCGCCCCGGCCCGGCGCCCAGCGTGCGCGCGGCGTCGGTGAGGTTCGGGTCGACCGCCTCGAAGGCGCTGATGGCCTGGCGGATGTAGAAGGGCGAGGCCACGAAGGTGACCGCCAGGACCACCGCCGCCTCCGTGAACGGAAGCTCGATCCCCGCGTCGCGCAGCTCGGAGCCGAACAGGCCGCCGGTGCCGACCGCGGCGAGCAGGCCGATCCCGGCCACCGCCGGCGGAAGCACGAGCGGCAGCTCCACGAGCGTCACCACCAGCGCGCGCCCGGGGAACCGGCGACGCGCGATGAACCACGCCGTCGGCGTCCCGAAGCCGAGGATCAGCGCGTTGGCGATGAGGTTCGTGCGCAGCGTGACCGCCAGCGCGTCCTGGACGGCCGGCGTTCTGAGCAGCCCCGGGACGTCACGGAGCGGCACCTCGGTGAAGAGCGCGACGATCGGTATCGCCAGGAACGCGAGCGTGATCCCCGTGATCAGCGCGAGCAGCGCGGTGAACGCGCTTCGGCGCATCACCTATCGCGGCGGCAGCCCGAACCCGTAGGCCTTCAGCGCCCCGCGGCCGGCCTTGCCGGTGACCTGCTTGATGAAGGCCGCCGCGCCCGCGGTGTCCGCGCCCGGGCGGCGCACGGTGCAGATCTGGTAGCGCACCGGCGGCTGGGCCCACTTGGGCAGGCTGATCATCTTCGTGCGGTCTCTCACGGACAGGCCGTCGGTGTAGTAGACGAAGCCGGCGTCGGCCGCGCCCAGCGCGACCTGCGAGGCCACCTGGCCCACGTTCGTCTGCTGGCTGACGGTGTTGGAGCTCAGGATCGACGACAGCCGCATGCGCTTGAGCAGCTGGCGGGTGTAGGCGCCGATGGGCACCCCGGCGGTCCCGATCGACAGCTTGCGCCCGCCGGAGCGCAGCGAGTAGACCGAGGTGATGTTGCCCGGGTTGGAGTTCGGGATCAGGAGCACGAGCCGGTTGATGGCGAAGGTCACCGGGCGCGTGCAGAGGCCCTCCTTGAACAGCGTCTGGGCCTCGGTCGGGCTCGCCGACGCGAAGACGTCGGCCGGGGCGCCGCGCTCGATCTGCAGCTGCAGGGTGTTCGAGCCGCCGAAGCTGTAGGTCGGCCCCTTGTTGAGCGCCGGGAAGACGTTCGTGAGCGACGTGGCGGCGTAGACGTTGAGCGCCTGCGCTCCGGCCGGAACGGCGAGGGCCAGGACGACGGCGAAGACGGCGGCGAGAGTCGTGCGGCGCATGGTCATCGCCCTCCTGGCGAGCCGGGAACGGTTATGAGCTTGTCGAGGGCGGCACCGGCGTCATCGGTGGTCATCGGGTTGGGGAGTCCCTGGCCGACCGCCTTGCCGGCCATCGCGTGCAGCGAGGCCAGGAGCTGGCCGTCGACGGTGAGCAGCCGGGCGATGAGCAGGCGCGTGCCCGGGTCAGCCGCGTAGCCGGCGCCGCTGAGGTAGACCCCGACGAGCAGCTCCTCGAGGCTGGCGCCCAGGGCCAGCGCCTTGTCGCGGGTCGCGAACGAGCTCTTGGGCAGGTCGACCTCGTAGTCGCCGGGACCGACGGCGTCGGGGCCCATCGCCGCGCTGAGCCGGATGATGTGCTCGCGCTTGGCGTTGCGCGCCTGGGTCAGGCGCCGGCGCTCGCCGGCATCGAAGAGTCCCGGGGTGGCCAGGGCCGTGCGGTAGAAGACGCGCGAGGCGCCCTCGGCCACGGCCCCGAAGGCCAGGAAGCCGAGGTCGTCGCCCTGCGGCGCGGGCGGCTGGGGCGCGGCGGCGGCCAGGCCGGGCCCGAGCGCGCCGGCCGCGGCGGTGGCGACGCCGGAGGCGCCGAGAGCGAGGAAGCCCTTCCGGCTCAGCGCCAGGCGCCTATGCATATGGTCCATAGTTCCTATGCATATCCGACCACACGCCCGGTAGTCAAACCGTGACTAGACTCGCCGCCGTGTTTCGAGCCCATGCCGCTCCGCGCCGGGCGGCGCCGCTCGTCGTCGCGCTCGTGCTGCTCGCCGGATGCGGCAGCCACGCGGCCGCGCCGACCAAGCCGCCCGATCCGGCCAAGGCCAAGGTCGCGCTCCTGCAGGCGCCCAGGCGCCCCGGCGAGATCATCGTCCGCGGCGACCTCTCCCCCGCCTCGCACGGCCCGTACACCTTCGACGGTCGCTACGTCGTGCGCTTCCAGCAGTTCGCGCCGGAGGACCCCAACCTCGACTTCAGCGCCCAGACGGCCTTCGTGACCACGCTGGACCGCCGGGCCGAGGTCGAAGGCCCGGGCAGCGTGAAGCTCTTCCACGCCGCCAGCCGCACGGGCCGCAAGACGCTGGCGCTGCACGGGAAGCTCTTCGTCGACGTGAGCTTCGGCGACTTCCCATACGCGCTGCGCTTCACGCTCGCTGAAGTGAGCCTGAATGTTCCCCCACCGCGGTCTCCGGTGTGGGTACGGTGTCGCTCTGACTGGCATCTCCATGGACGAGGCGATCCGCATCGGGGCCGCCGCCACGGCGCTCGGGTGTCAGCATCGACACCCTCCGCCGTTGGGAGCGCGACGGGCGCGTCACCTTCGAGCGGCGCGGACAGCAGCGCTACATGAGCTCCGACGAGCTCGCTCGGCTGCTGCGCGAGCGCGTCGGCCTCGGGCGGCAGCGCCCGCAACCGCCTGGCCGGGATCGTGCTCGCCATCCGCCGCGACGAGGTCATGGCCCAGGTCGACATGGCCTGCGGCCCGCATCGGATCGTCTCGCTCATGACGCGCGAGGCGGCCGACCAGCTCGGCCTCAAGCCCGGCGACTCGGCCACCGCGGTCATCAAGGCCACCACCGTGGTCGTCGAGCGGGCCTGAGACCCGCGCCCGGCAGTAGCGTGCCGGGTGGATGCCGACCCTGGAGGACCTCGAGCGCGTCGCCCGCGGCGGGCCGCCCGCCCCTCTGAGCCCCGACGACCGCACCCGGATCGCCGCCGCGCGGGCCGTGGTCGACCAGGCGCTCGCGTCGGGCAGCGCGGTCTACGGCGTCACCACCGGCATCGGCAACCTCGCCAGCGTGCGCATCGGAGCCGACGACGCGGCGGCGCTGCAGCTCAACCTCGTGCGCTCGCACGCCGTCGGCGCCGGAGCCGGCGCTGCCGGGCGAGGTCGTGCGCGGGATGCTCGCGCTGCTCGCCGCGTCGCTGCGGCGCGGGCACTCCGGAGTGCGCGAGGAGGTCGTGGAGCTGCTGCTGGCGATGCTCGAGCGCGGCGTCCTGCCCGTGGTGCCGGCCAAGGGCTCGGTCGGGTCGTCGGGCGACCTCGCTCCGCTGGCCCACGTCGCGCTCGTCCTCGTCGGCGAGGGCGAGGCCGAGGTCGACGGCGAGCGCCTGGACGGCGCGGCCGCGCTGGCGCGCGTGGGCCTCGCGCCCGTGGCCCTCGAGCCCAAGGAGGGCCTCGCGCTCATCAACGGCACGCACCTGATGGCCGCCGCCGGCGGCCTCGCGGCGCGCGACGCGCGGCGCCTGCTCGAAGCGGGGATCGTGGCCCTGGCGCTCTCGCTCGAGGCGTTCAAGGGCTCGACCGTCCCCTTCGACGAGCGCCTGGCCGGCGTGCGCCCGCATCCGGGCGCGCAGCGGGTCGCCGCCCGCCTGCGCGCGCTGCTCGACGGCAGCGAGGTGGTGGCCAGCCACGCCGACTGCGGCCGCGTGCAGGACCCCTACACGCTGCGCTGCGCGCCGCAGGTGCTCGGCGCCGTCGACGACGCGCTGGGCTACATCGAGGCCGCGCTCGAGCGCGAGCTGCATGCGGTGACCGACAACCCGCTCGTCTTCCCCGAGGACGGCGACGTCGTGGCCGGCGGCAACTTCCACGGCCAGCCGCTGTCGCTGCCGCTCGACCACCTCGCCCTCGCCCTCTGCGAGCTGGCCTCGTTCAGCGAGCGGCGCACCTACGCGCTGCTCTCCCCCAGCTATGCCGGGCTGCCGGCCTTCCTCTCGCCGCGCCCGGGGCTGTCGTCGGGGCTCATGCTCACGCAGTACGCGGCGGCCGCGCTGGTCAACGAGTGCCAGGTGCTCGCGCACCCGGCCGGCGCCGGCTCGATCCCGACCTCGGCGGGCCAGGAGGACTTCAACTCGATGGGCGCGTTCGCGGCCCTCAAGGCGCGCACGGTGGTCGAGAACTGCGCGCAGGTCATCGCCACCGAGCTCGTGTGCGCCTGCCAGGGCCTCGAGTTCCACCGCCCGCTGCGCACCACGCCGGCGCTCGAGGCGGCGGTCGAGAAGGTGCGCGCGCTCGTGCCGCGCATCGAGGAGGACCGCGCGATCAGCGGCGAGCTGGCGGCGCTGGCCGAGGCGCTGCGAACCGGGGAGGTCGTGCTGTGAGGTGCCAGGGCTGGGCGCAGGAGGCTGCGCTGATGATGCTCGAGAACAACCTGCATCCCGACGTGGCCGAGCGCCCGCAGGACCTCGTCGTCTACGGCGGGATCGGCAAGGCCGCGCGCGACCACGCGTCGCTGCGCACGATCAAGCGCGAGCTGCAGCGCCTCGGCGGCGCCGAGACGCTGATGGTGCAGTCGGGCAAGCCCGTGGCCGTGTTCGAGACGCACCCCGACGCGCCGCGCGTGCTCATCGCCAACTCGAACCTCGTGCCGCAGTGGGCGACGTGGGAGCACTTCCGCGCGCTCGACGCCGCCGGGCTGATGATGTACGGCCAGATGACGGCGGGGTCCTGGATCTACATCGGGACCCAGGGGATCCTCCAGGGCACCTACGAGACCTTCGCCGCGGTGGCCCGCAAGCGCTTCGGCGGCACCCTGGCCGGCCGCCTGGTGGTGACGGCGGGCCTCGGCGGCATGGGCGGCGCCCAGCCCTTGGCGGTGACCATGAACGGCGGCTGCGCGCTGTGCGTCGAGGTCGACCTGCAGCGCATCGAGCGCCGCATCGAGACCGGCTACCTCGACGAGCGCGCCGCGGACCTCGACGACGCCCTGCTGCGCCTGGACGCCGCGCGCGGCCGGCGCGAGGCGCTGTCGATCGGGCTGCTGGGCAACGCCGCCGAGGTGCTGCCCGAGCTCGTGCGCCGCGGCGCGGCGATCGACGTCGTCACCGACCAGACGAGCGCCCACGACCCGCTCAACGGCTACGTGCCCGCCGGGCTGACCGTCGAGCAGGCCGACGCGCTGCGCGCCTCCGACCCCGACGACTACCTGCGCCGCGTCGGCGAGAGCGCCGTCGCGCACGTGGCCGCCATCCGGCTGCTGCAGGAGGCCGGCGCGGAGGCCTTCGACTACGGCAACGCGCTGCGCGGCCTCGCCGCCGCCCACGGCGACAAGGATGCCTTCGCCTACCCCGGCTTCGTCCCCGCCTACATCCGCCCGCTCTTCTGCGAGGGCAAGGGCCCGTTCCGCTGGGTGGCGCTGTCGGGCGACCCGGCCGACATCCACGCCACCGACGACGCGATCCTCGACCTCTTCGGCGACCAGGAGCACATCGCGCGCTGGATCGCCCTGGCGCGCGAGCGCGTGCACTTCCAGGGGCTGCCCGCGCGCATCTGCTGGCTGGGCTACGGCGAGCGCGACCGCGCGGGCCTGCGCTTCAACGAGATGGTCGCCAGCGGCGAGCTGCGCGGGCCGGTCGTCATCGGTCGCGACCACCTCGACGCCGGGTCGGTCGCCTCGCCCCAGCGCGAGACCGAGTCGATGGCCGACGGCTCGGACGCCGTGGCCGACTGGCCGCTGCTCAACGCGATGGTCAACGTCGCCTGCGGCGCCTCGTGGGTCTCGATCCACCACGGCGGCGGCGTCGGCATGGGGCTCTCGATCCACGCCGGCCAGGTGTGCGTGGCCGACGGCACCCCGGAGGCGGGCGAGCGCATCCGCCGCGTGCTGACCGCCGACCCCGGCATGGGCATCGTGCGCCACGCCGACGCCGGCGAGCCGCTCGCCGTCGAGGCGGCGCAGCGCAGCGGGGTGCGGATGCCGATGCTCGACCCGGCGTGACCTCGGTCGCCGTCACCGGCGCGCGTCGAGGTCCTGCGCGGGCCGAGGCGGCCTGCCCTACCTGCGCCACGACCGCGCCGGCGAGCTCGCGCTCGACCCGGCCCCGCTGAGCGTCGAGGGCGACCGGATCGCCGCCTTCGAGGCCGCGGGCGAGGCCGACGTGCTGCATCGACGCGAGCGGCTGCGCGGTGCTGCCGGGCTTCGTCGACTGCCACACGCACCTGCCCTTCGCCGGCTGGCGCGCAGAGGAGTACGAGCAGAAGGTCACCGGCGTGCCCTACGAGGAGATCGCGCGCGCGGGCGGCGGGATCGCCTCCAGCGCGCGCGCCTTCGCCGCCGCCTCCGACGACGCGATCCTGGCCCAGGCCAGGGCGCTCACGGCGGAGATGCTGGCCGCCGGCACGACCGCCTACGAGTCCAAGACCGGCTACGGGCTCTCGGTCGACGCCGAGGCGCGCGCCGTGCGCCTGGGGCGCGAGCTCGGCGCCGACCGGGTCACCGGGCTCTTCGCCCACGCCGTCCCGGAGGGCTACGACCGCGACGCCTGGATGGACTACGTCGACGCGCTGGCGGCGTCGTGCGACGTCGACGCGCTCGACATCTACGTGGAGTCGGTCGCCTTCAGCAACGAGAACCTCGCGCACCTGGGCGCCATCGCCGCCCGTGAGGGCGTCCCGCTGCGCGCCCACGTCGAGCAGTTCAACGCCAACCGCTCGGTGCCGGTGGCGCTGGCCGCGGGCGCGCGCTCGGTCGACCACCTCGCGTGCCTGCACCCCGACGACGTCGCTCCGCTCGCGGCGGCCGAGTGCGCCGCGGTGCTCCTGCCCGGCGCGGAGTTCCTCGGCGCCGAGCGCGTCGCCCCGGCGCGCGACCTGGCCGACGCGGGCGCCATCTGCGTGCTGGGCACCGATCTGAACCCGGGCACGTCGCCGGTCTCCTCGCTGCCGATCGTCATCGGGCTCGCCGTGCGCCGCTACGGCTGGAGCGTGCGCGAGGCGCTGCTGGCGTGCACGCTCAACGCGGCGTGGGTGCTCGACCTGTCCGACGAGCTCGGGTCGCTGGAGGTCGGCAAGCGCGCCGACGTCGTCCTCCTCGACACCCCCGTCGCGCACCTCCCCTACCGCTTCGGGCGCAACCCGGTGTGCCTGGTCGTCCGTGCCGGCGAGGTGGCCTACGTGCGCCCGGACGCCGCGTGGAGGATCTCGTCGTGATCGCGGCCGAGGATCTGGCCCGGCGCCTGGCCGACCTCGAGCCCATCGGCCTCGACGAGCGCGGGACCACGCGGCTGGCCTGGACGCCCGAGGACGAGGCCGCCGGCGCGTGGTTCGCGCGCCGCGCCGAGGAGGTCGGGCTGCGCGTCGAGATCGACCCGGCCGGCAACCGCTGGGCGGTGCCCGACGCGCCCGCGCCGTGGTGGGGCGTCGGCTCGCACCTGGACAGCGTGCGCTCCGGCGGGCGCTACGACGGCGCGCTGGGCGTGTGCGCCGCCTTCGCGGTGGCCGAGCACGCCCCGGTGGCCGTCATCGCCTTCGCCGACGAGGAGGGCGCTCGCTTCAACACGCCGACCTTCGGCAGCCGGGCGCTGGCCGGCGTGCTCGATCCCGCCGTCCTCGATCGGCCCGACGACGATGGCGTGCGCCTGGCCGACGCGATGGCCGCCGCCGGCGTCGATCCGTCGGGCGTCGCGCAGGCGCCGGCGTGGCTCGGGCGCCTGCGCGGCTTCCTCGAGCTGCACGTCGACCAGACCCCCGACCTCGAGCGCTTCGCCGTCGTGCGCGCGCTGGCGGCGAGGATGCGCGTGCAGGCCGACCTGCACGGCCGCGCCGACCACGCGGGCACCACGCGCCGCCACGAGCGCTCCGATGCGCTGCTGCGCGCCGCGATCCTCATCGTCGCCGCCCACCAGCGCGCCACGGACGACATGGTCGTCACCGCCTCGCGGATGCTCGTCGAGCCCAACGCGCTGACGACGATCGCCTCCCACGTCCGCCTGTGGCTCGACGCGCGCTCGGAGAACCCCTCGGCCCTCACCGCCTGGTTCCAGGACCTGCCCGAGGGCGCCGAGCTGTCCGTCGCCGCGCGCTCGGACGGCGTCGAGTTCGACCGCGCACTGCGCGCGGCGCTGGGCGACCCGGAGGGCGTCATGTGCTTCGCGGGCCACGACGCGGGCATCCTGGCGGCGAAGATCCCCGCGGCCATGGTCCTCACGCGCAACCCCAGCGGCATCAGCCACTCCCCGGAGGAGGCGGCCGACCTCGACGACGCGGCCGCCGCCGCCACGGCCATCCTGGAGGTCGTGCGATGAGGGACGGCCACGATCGCCGCCATGCCCAACGCGCACTCCCACGCCTTCCAGCGCGACCTGCGCGGCCTGGGCGAGCGCAACCCCGACGACTTCTGGTCGTGGCGCACGCAGATGATGCACCTCGCCCAGGCCCTCGATCCCGAGTCGATGCAGCGCGTGGCCACCCAGGTCTACGGCGAGATGCTGGCCGCCGGCTACGGCGCGGTCGGCGAGTTCCACTACGTCCACCACGGCCCCGACGGCACCCCCTACGAGGACCCCAACGCGCTGGCGCTCGCCGTCGCCCGGGCGGCGATCGACGTCGGCCTCGAGATCGTCCTCATCCCCGCCGCCTACCACCGCGGCGGGCACCCGCGCTTCCACGATCCCGACGTCGCGAGCTTCCTGGCACGCGTCGACGCGCTGCGCGAGTGGGCCGACGGGCGCGACGGCGTCTCGGTCGCGGTGGCCGCGCACTCGGTGCGCGCGGTCCCGCCCGACTGGCTGGAGGCGATCGCCGGCTACGCCTCCGACCACGGCCTGCCGCGCCACGTGCACGCCTCCGAGCAGCCGCGCGAGGTGCGCGACTGCCGCGCCCAGCACGGCGCGAGCCCGATCGAGCTGCTCGCGCGCACCGGCTTCCTGGGCCCGCGGACGAGCGTCGTGCACGCCATCCACGTCGACGAGCGCGACATCGCCCTGCTGGCCGACTCGGAGACGATCGTCATCACCTGCCCCACGACCGAGGGCAACCTGGGCGACGGCCACCTGCCGGCGCTGGCCTACCGCGACGCGGGCGTGCGGCTGGCCATCGGCTCGGACTCGCAGGTGCGCGTCGATCCGTTCGAGGAGACGCGCGAGCTCGAGACCGGCGCCCGCCGCGAGGGCACCACGCGCCGGGCGCTGCTGGCCCACCACGGCGACCTGTGGGCCGAGCTGGTCCGCAACGGCCTGGCCAGCCTCGGCCTGGAGGGCGGCCAGACGATCGACGTCGACCTCGAGCATCCCGACCTGCGCGGCGTCGGCGGCGACGAGCTGCCGCTGGCCCTGGCAACGTGCGCCTCGGCCGGTGTCGTCGCCCGTCAGGCCAGCCGCGTGCGCGCCGGCGGCGGCAGCTTGTCGTAGCGGTCGGCCAGCTCGGGCACCGGCAGGACGATCACGCCCTCGCGCGGATCGCCGACCCACGATCCGCCGCCCTCGGCCAGCGCGCGCGCCGCGTAGGCCGCCGCGCAGGCGTCGAGCTCGTCCAGCGTGCGGTGCCACAGCCCGCCGTCGTCGTCGACGACGCCGCGCATCCGCAGCGCGGCGATGCGCTGCTGAAGGCCCCACGGCGTGCGCTTGGGCGATGGGCGGTGGCCGAGCAGCGAGCAGAACACCGCGTCGGGATAGGTCTCGCACAGCCGGCCGAAGCGCAGCGCGCCAGAGCCCACGGGCGCCTCGAGCGCGTCGGAGTCCGGGCGGTAGAGGCCGATGCGCTCCAGCGCGTCGAAGAGCTCGAAGCCGACCTCCATCCATCCCTCCCACGCCTCCAGCGCCTGCCCCGCCGCCGGCACCGGGTACAGCGGCAGGCGCCGGCGGTAGAGCAGGGCGTCGCACACGCGCGAGCGCTGGTAGCGGCCGTCGGGCAGCCCCAGCGCCTCGCGCAGCGGGCTGCCGGGCGCGAGGAGGTCGAGGCGCCGGCCGGAGGGCGCGTCGACCGCCACGACGGCCTCGCGGCCGAAGCCCGAGCACGGTGCGCACGACGGCCGCCACGTCGCCCGGCTCGTAGAACGTCGCGACCAGCTCGGTGCTGCCGTCGCCCGCTCGGCGGGGATGCAGGGTGCACAGCTGCTGCTGGGTCGGGCCGGGCAGAGACGTCGATCCCGCAGTAGCGCATCGCGGGGAAGGCTACGGCGGGCGCCGCAGGTTCCCTAGCCGGTCGACGTCGCCTGCGTCGGCTGGGTCCCGAGGGTCGCGCTGAGCGTGACCGTCTGCGAGCCGCGCCGGACGGTCAGCTGGACGTGCTCGCCGGGGTGGTGCGTGGCGATCGCCGCGACCAGGTCGTTCGTGCCCCGGATGGGGGTCGAGCCGATCGCCGTGACGACGTCGCCGGAGCGCAGGCCCGCGTCGGCCGCGGGGCCGCCGCGCGTCACGCTCTGCACGATCGCGCCGGGGGACGAGCTGTCGGCGCTCGAGGTCGCGACGCCCAGATAGGCGTGGCGGACCGTCTTGCCCGCCTCGAGCTGGGAGAGCTCGGACCGCACGAGGTCGATCGGGACGGCGAAGCCGACTCCGGAGCTCGTCTGCGACGAGCCGTTGGTGGCGATCTGATCGACGATGCCGATGACCTGGCCGCTCGCGTCGAGGACCGGGCCGCCGGAGTTGCCGGGGTTGAGCGCCGCGTCGGTCTGGATCGCGTGCGCGACGGTGAAGCCGTTGGGCGCGCTGATGGTCCGGTCGAGCCCGGAGACGACGCCCGTGCTCAGGCTGCGCTGATAGGTGAACGGGTCGCCGATGGCGGCCACCTGGTCGCCGATGGCCAAGGAGGCCGAGCTGCCGAGCGCGAGCGGGTGCAGCGTCAGGCCGGACGCGTCGACGGAGAGGACGGCGACATCCGTGGCCTCGTCGGTGCCGAGCACCTTGGCCGTGCGCGTCGTCCCGTCCTGGAACTTCACGGTGATCGAGGAGGCGCCCTCCACCACGTGGGCCGCGGTGACGATGTGGCCCTGGCCGTCGACGACGAAGCCGGTGCCTGTGGCGGTCGCGGACTGGCTCGGACCACCGAAGGGCGAGCCGCCGCGCCGAGGACGATGTGATCCCGCGCGAGGTGATGTCGACGACGCCCGCGGCGGTGCTCGCGTAGAGCGTGCGCGCGTTGAGGGCGCCCGTGGTGCTCGTGCGCTCGCTCGCGGCGCTGGTCGCCTGGGTCACGGTGGTGGTCGTCGTGGTGCTGTCTCCCGCGCCCGTGAGGAGGACCAGGCCGGCGCCGGCGCCCCCGCCCAGGATCGCGGTGAGGACGACGAGCAGCGCGATGGCCGCGTCGCCTCGGTCCGCCTGCGCTCGGGCGCGGCGGCGGCGGCGAGCCGCCGGGCGGCTCGGCGCCCAGGTCGTCCGGCGGGGACGGAGGCGGTGACAGCAGGCTGCTCGACATTCCAGGCCTTCCTTCGGGTGCGTCCTCGTGGTGCACCCACATGGTCCGTCTCCGATCTCAGGCCAGCCTCAAGGGAGTGCAAGAGAATGCTGAGAACCGGCGCCTCCCGCGCCTGTCGCCCTCGACAATCGCGACCGACACGAGGAAGCTTTGTTACCGGCGCAGGCGGGAACCATTGCTCCGCCCGTCGATCGACCAGAAGGTGCCGCCATGAAGTTCCGCCAGCCAACGCCCCGCCGTTCCCGCTCGGATCTCACCGGTTCGCTGGACGGCCCGTCGCGCACGATCACCGTCGAGCCGGTGGAGACGCCGACGCCGGCGCCGCCGCCCGAGGTGCGCCCCGAGCGCGAGCCCGAGCGGCCGTCGAAGCCCTCGCGGCCGGCTGTGCCCACGCGCTGATCGCGCCGGGCCGATGCAGGCCACCGCTCCCGACCTGATCCGCGCCGTCATCGGCTTTCGCCAGTGGCGGCTGCACGGCGACGAGCTGTGGTCGCTGCACGCCGACGATCGCTGGGAGCGCGGCCTGCAGACGGCCCGCTGCCTGGGCGAGGACGCCCACGAGGGGCCCGCGCCGCAGAACGGCTGCACGTGCGGGTTCTACGCGTGGTACGCGCCGACCCCCCGCACGGCGTCGCTCGGCACGTCCGAGCTGGTGGGCGGCGCGGTCGCGCTGTGGGGTCGCGTCGAGCTCCACGCCCACGGGATCCGCGCTCAGCACGCGATGATCGTGGCGCTGGCGCTGCCGTTCTCGTGGGGCGCCAAGCGCCGGCGCCTCGTGGCCGTGGCCAACAGGCTCGAGGTCCCGGCCGTGCCCGCGCGCAAGCTCAAGGCGACTGCGCTCGAGCACGGCGACGTCATCCCGCGGCGCATGCGCCCGCCCGACACGACGCCCAACAAGCGCGCCGCCCCGGGGCCCCCGGATCCGGCGCGGCTGTACGCCGTGGCCGACGGCCTTCGCCGACGCTAGTGGGTAGCGTGCCGGGGCGTGTCCCTGGCCGACCGACTCGCCGCCCGCACGCTCGAGCTCGTCGACATCCCGTCCGAGTCACGCGACGAGGCCGCGCTGGCCGCGCACGTCCTGGGCGTCCTGCGCGCGGGCGGCGTCGAGGCTCGCGACGCGGGCGACACCTGCGTGCTGGCCGGCGTCACGGAGCGCGGCGAGCGCCCGCTCGTGCTGCTGGCCGGCCACTTCGACACCGTCCCCGCGCAGGGCAACCGCCCGGGCCGGCGCGATGCCGACGCGGTCCACGGCCTCGGCGCCGCCGACATGAAGGGCGCCGTGGCGGTCATGGTCGAGCTCGCGCTGGCGGGCGTGGACGCGACGATCGACCTCGGCTACGTGTTCTTCGGGCGCGAGGAGCTGGCGGTGACCGAGAGCGCGCTGGCCGGCCTGCTCGAGCGCGAGGCGGGGCTGCGGTCCGCCGACCTCGTGCTCGTCATGGAGCCCACGTCCAACGCGGTCCACGCCGGCTGCCTGGGCAACGTCAACGCGACCTGGACCTTCCACGGGCGCTCGGGGCACTCGGCGCGCCCGTGGCTGGCGGACAACGCCATCCACCGCGCCGCCGCCGGGATCCACGCCCTCGCGCAGGTGCCGCCCGCGCCGCGCGAGTTCGATGGGCTGCGCTTCACCGAGGTCGTCTCGGTCACCCGCGTCGCCGGCGGGATCGCCGACAACGTCGTCCCGGCCGAGGCGGTCGCGCACGTCAACTACCGCTACGCGCCCGACCGCAGCGCCGAGGAGGCCGAGGCGTGGCTGCGCGACCTGTGCGAGCCGCACGGCACGCTGGCCATCGAGGGCAACGCGCCCAGCGCGCCGGTCGCGATCGCCAACTCGATGGCCCAGCGCCTGATCGCCGCCGGTGACCTGGCGGTCGAGCCCAAGCAGGCGTGGACGCCCGTCGCCGAGTTCGCGGGCGCCGGCGTCGACGCCATCAACTTCGGGCCCGGCGACCCCGCCCAGGCCCACGCCCGCGAGGAGCACGTGCGCATCGAGGCCCTCGTGCGCTGCTACGAGACGATCGAGGCCTTCGCGTGCGCGTGAACCCGGTCCTCGCCGGCATGACGAGCTATCCCTTCCTGCGGTTGATCGAGGCCAAGCACGCGGCGATCGCGCGCGGCGTCGACGTCATCGACTTCGGCATCGGCGAGCCGCGCGAGGTGACCCCGGCGTTCATCCCGCGCGCCCTCGAGCAGGCGCTCGCGGACGAGCCGGTGTCGACCTACCCGTCGGCCGAGGGGCTGCCCGAGCTGCGCGAGGCGATCGCCGGCTGGGCGGCGCGCCGCTTCGGCGCCGCCCTGGACCCGGCCACGGAGATCATCCCCACGCAGGGGTCCAAGGAGGCCATCTTCAGCTTCGCGCAGGTCTTCGCCGCCCACGGCGACCGCGTCGTCGTGACCGCCCCCGGCTATCCGGTGGCCGGACGCGGGGCGCTCTTCGCGGGCGCGTCGGTGGTCGAGGCGCCGCTCGATCCCGCGCGCGGCTGGCAGCCGGACCTCGACGCCGTCGACTGGGACGGCGTCGCGCTGCTGTGGCTGAACTACCCCAACAACCCGACGGCGGCCACGGCGACCATCGACCTCTACGAGCGCGCCGCCGCGCTGGCGCGCGAGCACGACTTCGTCCTCGCCGTCGACGAGGCGTACTCCGAGCTGTGGTTCGAAGGCGACCCGCCGATCAGCGCCCTGCAGGTGTCCGACCGGCGCAACGTCGTCGTGCTCAACACGCTCTCCAAGCGCTCGTCGATGCCCGGATACCGCTCCGGCTTCGCGGCCGGCGACCCCGAGATCATCGCGGCGCTGCGGCGCTACCGCCCGAACGTCGGGGTCGCCCCGCAGACCTTCATCCAGCGCGCCGCCGTGGCCGCGTGGAGCGACGACGCGCACGTGACCGAGGTCCGCGAGCGCTACCGCGCCAAGCGCGACGCCCTGCTGCCGGCGCTGCTCGACGCCGGCCTGCGTCCCTCCGGCGGCCACGCCTCCTTCTTCCTGTGGCTGCGCGCGCCCGAGGGCGAGGACGCCGACGCCTTCGCGCTGGCCCTGCTCGAGCGCCACGGCATCGCGATCGCGCCGGGCTCGGTCTTCGGCCCCGCCGGCGAGGGGCACGTGCGCATCGCGCTCGTCCCCACCCCCGAGGACTGCCGGCGCGCGGCGGAGCGCCTAGCATCAGGCGTATGACAGCGCGTCATTGCTCGCCCATCGCTTGCCGCCGCTTCCATCGCGAGCCCTCGCGATGAGCGCCGCCACCGACCTCACCGCCCTCGCCGCCGAGATCGAGGAGCTCTACGAGCGCGCGACGAGCGACCTGGGCGAGGAGGCCACCGCCACCGTCGAGGAGGCGCTGGCGCTGCTCGACGACGGCAGCGTGCGCGTCGCGGCGCCGACCGACACCGGCTGGCACGTCAACGAGTGGGCCAAGAAGGCGATCCTGCTCTCGTTCCGCACCCGCGGCATGGAGACGATCGAGCTCGGCCCGTACGAGTACCACGACAAGATGCCGCTGAAGTCCGGCTGGGCCGAGCTCGGCGTGCGCGTCGTGCCGCCCGCGACCGCCCGCCAGGGCGCCTACGTGGCCCCCGGGGTCGTGCTCATGCCCTCCTACGTCAACGTCGGGGCGTGGGTGGGCTCGGGCACGATGGTCGACACGTGGGCCACCGTCGGCTCGTGCGCGCAGATCGGCACCGACGTGCACCTCTCGGGCGGCGTCGGCATCGGCGGCGTCCTCGAGCCGCTCCAGGCGAGCCCGGTGATCGTCGAGGACGGCGCCTTCGTCGGCTCGCGCTGCATCGTCGTCGAGGGCGTGCGCGTCGGCCGCGAGGCCGTCCTCGGGGCCAACGTCGTGCTCACCGCCTCGACGCCCATCATCGACGTGCGCGGCAAGGAGCCCGTCGAGCTGCGCGGCGAGGTGCCGCCCCGCGCGATCGTCATCCCCGGCACGCGCAAGAAGAAGTTCCCCGCCGGCTCCTACCGCATCCCGTGCGCGCTCATCATCGGCGAGCGCAGCGCGTCGACCGACCGCAAGACCTCACTGACCGAGGCGCTGCGCGAGCACGCGGTCAGCGTGTGAGCCGGTCCGCTCAGCGGTTCGCGGCGGGCTGAAACGGCATCATCGAGGGGAGGGGTCGGCCTCGCGCGTCTCGGGCGAGCCGGGCTCACCCTCCCTCGCTGATGCTGTTTGCGCTACCAGCACGCCAGGGCTGCGCCGAAGGCCGCATCGATCTCGCCGGCGAAGACCGGCACCGCCCAGCCGGTGAGGTCGACGTGGAGGTCCTCCCCCACCTCGACCTCCAGCTCGCCGCCGTCGAGCTCGACCGTGACCGGCGAGTCGCCGCCGCGCAGGACGTGGGCGATGGCCGCGCCGCACGCGCCGGTGCCGCTCGAGGCCGTCTCGCCGACGCCGCGCTCGAAGATGCGCGCGCGGATGGTGGCGTCGTCGAGCGCGGTGAACCACGAGACGTTGGTGCGCTGCGGGAACTGCGGGTCGGTCTCGATCGGCGGGCCGATGGCGGCGAGATCGAGCGCCTCGAGGGTGTGCACGTCGGCGATCGAGATCGCCGTCTGCGGGTTGCCGATGACCAGGTGCTGGAAGTGGAAGCCGTGCGCCTCGCCCGCGTGGCGCAGCGATGCGCGGCCCATGTCCACGCGGCAGGTCGTGTCCGAGAGGATCGTCGGGCGGATCTCCCCAGCGGCGGTCTGGATCGAGAACTGGCGCGCGTCGGTCCAGCCGGCGCGGCGCAGGTAGAGGATCGCCTGGCGCGCGCCGTTGCCGCTCAGCTCGGCCTCCGAGCCGTCGGGGTTGAAGATCCGCAGGCGCGCGACGAAGCCGGGCTCGTCGGGCGGCGCGAGGACGAGCACGCCGTCGGCCCCGATCCCCGTGTGGCGGTCGCACAGCGCGCGCACGAGCTCGGGGGTCGGCTCGCCCGCGTCCGCGAGCTCGCGACGCCTCCACGATCACGTAGTCGTTGGCCAGCGCCTGCCACTTCTCGAAGCGCATCGCGGTCAGCCGAGCGCGGGCAGCCCGTCGATGCTCACCGCGTTCTTCTCGGCCACGTAGTCCTCGAGCGCGCGCGGGCCGCCCTTGGCCAGCTTCGTCTCGGCCCAGGCCTGCGACTGCGGGCGCTCGCCCTCGTAGGCCATGAGCGGCACGCCGAACCCGCACGAGTCGGCGATGCGCTCGACGGCGACGCGGATCACGGTGCGGTGCTGCTCGGGCAGCGCGTTGACGTCGGGGAAGTCGACGGAGCCGGGCTCGAGGACCTCGCCGCGGCCATGCAGACGGACGATGCGCGGCGGCCCCTCGAAGGCGCAGAGCATGACCACGATGCGCCCGTTGTCCTGCAGGTGCGCGACGGTCTCGG
Organism: uncultured Actinomycetes bacterium; assembly: GCA_963816845.1. Lineage (GTDB taxonomy): Bacteria > Actinomycetota > Thermoleophilia > Solirubrobacterales > Solirubrobacteraceae > JAOPZW01. The sequence goes on from CAWFMR010000063.1 coordinate 298,427, forward strand.
CGCCGCTGCCGACGAGGTCGAGGTAGGCCACCGTGTGCTCGTCGAGCACGCGCAGCGTCTCGATCGGCCCCTTGGGCGAGACGTTGACGTGGCCGCCGTCGCCGCTGGGCGCGGTGGCGACGAAGAACATGCGCTGGCGGGCGATCCACGCCGCCAGCCGCGCGTCGATCGCGTCGAAGACCTTGGCCATGTGCGATGGAGGCTACCGGCGCACGGACGGCATGCTGAGGCGGATCGCCTTCAGCGCGACGGTGCCCGCCGAGCGCACCGGTCCGTAGACGCTCGAGCCGCCCGCGATCTGCAGCGTGTAGTGCGCGCCGGGCTCGATGGCCGCGGCGACGCCCTCCAGCGAGCGCGAGACCGAGTGCGGCAGGCCGTCGAGCTTGATGGCGATCGGCGTGACCTGGTTGCCGAGCACGAGGTGGCGCTGCTCGTCGACGATCTGGGCGAACACGTAGTCCCGCGGGTCGGTCGCAGTGCCCTGGTAGTCGAGCTCGAGCTTCGGCTCGCCGACGGCGTCGACGTGCTGCGCGGGCGACGGGATGGCCACGTTCACCGCGTCAGGCGACGGCGTCGCCGCCACGGCGAGGCCCGAGGACGCCGTGTCGGCAGGGCTGAAGGTCAGCGTGCCCGAGCCCCGGGCGGTCATGGCCGGGCCCGGCGCCAGCGGCCAGTCGGGCGCGCTGCGCCACTGGCCGTCGTCGGCCAGCCACTCGAAGGTCGGATCTGAGTCGGCGCCGTGGTCGTCCATCAGCCAGCGCCGCAGCCACCCCACGATGCGGGCCTCGACGCGGCTGTTGTCGCCCTGCGTCAGGCACACGCCGTGCCCGCCGCAGAACCACAGCATGTGCACCGGGCACGCCGCTGGCCTTCAGCAGCTCGAAGTTGCGAATCGCCTCGCTGGGCGTGAACAGGGTGTCCGCCGTTCCCTGCACGAGCAGGGTCGGCACGCGGATCTGCGACACGAGCGCGTCGCCGGGGCCTCGGCTCTGAAACCAGGCGCGGTCCTCGTCGGACAGGTGGCCGGTCGCGAGCCCCTCGGCGAGCGCGGAGGTGATGTGCGGATCGACGGTTCCCGTCTGGATGCCTGCCGGGCTGATGATCCCGAGTGCGGTCGCGGTGGGGATGCCCAGGCCCGAGAGCGCCGCGGCCCAGCCGCCCTTGACGAGGTCGTCGCGGTACAGCGCCGTGAGCAGCGAGTGCCACGCGATCGACGGCGCGATGGCGTCGATGCGGTGGTCGATGCCGGCGGAGACGAGCTCGATCCCGCCCGCGTACGACGCGCCCGTCATGCCGGCGCGCGGATCGCCGGGGGCGTCGAGCTGCTGCTCGGGCTGGGTCGCGAGCCAGTCGAGCAGGGCCGACACGTCGCGGCCCTCGAAGTCCTTCGAGTCGACCTCGACCGTCCCGCCGGACTCGCCGAACCCGCGCGAGTCCCACGTCAGGACGTTGAAGCCCGCCCGGCGCAGCGGCCCCAGGCCGACCTGGCCGAAGGGCGCCAGCGTGGAGCTGTTCTCGTCCTTGTCGCGCACCGCGCCCCATCCGTGGGTCTCGAGGATCGTCGGCGCCTTCTGGCCGGGCGCGAGGCCCTGCGCCGGGAAGAAGCTCGCGCTGATCGGAGCGCCGTCGAAGGACGGGATGATCACGTCGCGGGCACCGGCCGTGGGCGCGACCGCGAGGGCTGCCGCGACCACGACCCCTGCCACGAATATGCGAACGCGGACGTTCACTGGGCGCACCATGCCATACCGCCCCGCGCAATGCGCCGGTTCTCGTTCTTTCGCGTTGGGAAGCCGCTATTCGGGGCCCGGGAGCAGCTCGGCGGCGACCTCGGCCGCCTTGCGGCCGGTCATGTCGATCACCTCGACACCGGCGAGCTTGCGCATCCAGGTCAGCTGGCGGCGAGCGAAGTTGCGCGTGCGGCGCTTCATCGCCTCGACGTCCCCGGCGAGCAGCTCGTCGAAGCCCAGGGCCTTGCGCGCGGTCTCCGACGCCCCGGCGGCGTGCGCGGCGCGCACCTCGCGCGCAGCGCCCGCGGCCACCATCGCGTCGACGCGCGCGTCGATGCGTGCGTAGAGCGCGTCGCGGTCCATGACGAGGCCCGACGAGCCGCGTCGGATGTCGGGTCTCGGCCGTCCAGAGCTGGTTGGGCCCGGAGGGCGGCTCGAGCTCGTCCAGGTCGTCGAGCTCGAGCAGGCGCACGATCCGGCTGCGGTCGCGCGGGCTGTACCGACTCCGCGGCCCACGGCGCGCGGCGCGCGAGCTCCGCGTGCAGCGCCTCGGGCCCGCGCCGGGTCAGCTCGGCCTCCCAGCGCGCGCGCACCTCGTCGGGCGCGGCCGGTCGCAGGGCAAGCTGCGCGAGCGCGGCGCGCAGGTAGAGCCCGGTGCCGCCGACGACGATCGGGCGGGCGCCCTGGGCGAGCAGTCCGTCGATCTCGGCATGGGCCAGCTCGGAGTACTCGCCCACCGAGAAGCGCGCGTCCACCGGCAGGATGGAGACCAGGCGGTGCTCGAGCTGCGCGCGCTCGGCGAGCGACGGCACGCCGGTCAGCGTCTCGAGGCCCTGGTAGACCTGCAGGGCATCCGCGGAGACCGCCACCGGCCGCTCGCCGCGCGCGCGCAGCCGCTCGGCGACGGCCACGGCGAGGGCCGTCTTCCCGACGCCGGTCGGCCCGAAGATCGCCAGCACGGAAGGCTCGGAGGCGGCCACTGGGCAGGAGTATCGTCACGCGAGTGAGCGTGCGCATCGGCTGCGGGCTGTCCACCGGCCCCGACCCGCGCCTCGCGGCGATCGAGGCGGGTCAGCAGGCGCACGCGGCGCTCGGGGGCCCGCGCGCCGACGTGGTCTGCGTCTTCGCCTCCGGCTCGCACCTGGCGGCGCCCGAGGCCACGCTCGAGGGCGTGCACGAGGCGCTGGCGCCGCCGGTCCTGGTCGGCTGCGGTGCCGGCGGCGTGGTCGGCGGTGGGCGCGAGGTCGAGAGCGGGACCGCGGTCGCGGTGTGGGCCGCGGCGCTCGGCGAGGGCCGCGCGGAGGCCTTCCACCTCGACGTCACCCAGGGCCCCGACGCGCTCGCGGTCGGCGGCCTGCCCGAGCTCGACGACGTGACCGCCGTCGTCCTGCTCCCGGACCCCTACTCGTTCCCCACGGACCTCGTGCTGGGCGAGCTGTCGCGCCGCGCTCCGGGCGTCCCGATCCTCGGCGGCATCGCCAGCGCGCGCACCCTCGACGGCAACGCCGCCCTCTTCCTGGGCGACGAGCTGTGCGCCGACGGCGCCGTCGGCCTGGCCTTCGCGGGCGTCGAGGTGATGCCGTGCGTCTCGCAGGGCGCGGCGCCGGTCGGCCCCGAGCTGACCGTCACCGCGGCCGAGGGGCACGTCATCCGCGAGCTCGCCGGGCGGCCGGCCCTCGACATGCTGCGCGAGGCGATCGAGGGCCTCGACCCCCACCAGCAGGCGCTCGTGGCCAGCGGACTGCTGCTCGGGATCGTGATCGACGGCGGCAAGCCCGAGTACGAGCAGGGCGACTTCCTCGTGCGCGGCGTCATCGGCGCGGACCCCGAGGCGGGCACGCTGACCGTCGGTGCCCCGGTGCGGTCCGGCACGGTGGTGCGTCTGCACGCACGCGACGCCGTCTCGGCCGACCGCGACCTGCGCGAGGCGCTCGGCCTGCGGCGCGAGGCACTGGGCGGCGGCATGCCCGCCGGCGCGCTGGTCTTCACCTGCAACGGGCGCGGCGAGGCGATGTTCGGAACCCCCGACCACGACGCCCTGACGCTCGAGGAGGAGCTCGCGGGCGCGCCGGCGGCGGGCTTCTTCGCCGCCGGTGAGATCGGCCCGGTGGGCGGCGACCCGTTCCTGCACGGGTTCACGGCCACTGTGGCAGTCTTCCCGCCGTGAACCTCGCCGGGCGGACCGTCCTGCTCACCGGCGCGACGGGCGGCCTGGGCCACGCCATCGCGCACCGCCTGCGTGCGGCGGGCGCCGAGCTCGTGCTCACCGGCCGGCGGACCGACGTGCTCGAGCCGCTCGCCGCCGAGACCGGCGCCCGCGCGCTGGCGGTGGACCTGACCGATGCCGATGCGGTGCAGCGCCTTGCGAGCGAATGCGCCGACGTCGACGTGCTCGTGTCCAACGCCGGCCTGCCGGGCACCGGCCAGCTCACGTCGTTCAGCGTCGAGGAGCTCGACCGCGCGCTGGCGGTGAACCTGCGCGCGCCGATGGTGCTCGCGCGGGAGCTCGCCGAGCACATGGTCGCGCGCCGCAGCGGCCACCTCGTCTTCATGTCCTCGCTGGCCGGGAAGGTCGGCCCGCCGCGCGGCTCGGTCTACGCCGCGACGAAGTTCGGCCTGCGGGGGTTCGCCCAGAGCCTGCGCGAGGACCTGCGCCCCAGCGGCATCGGCGTGAGCGCGATCTTCCCCGGCTTCGTCCGCGACGCGGGCATGTTCCACGACACCGGGACGAAGCTCCCGCCCGGCATCGGCACGGTGGCCCCCGACGCCGTCGCCGAGGCCGTCGTGCGCGCGATCGAGCGCAACCGCGGCGAGATCGACGTCGCTCCGGTGAGCCTGCGGGCCGGCGCCATGGCGGCCGGCCTGGCCCCCGACCTCGCCGCGTCGGTCAGCCGCAGGCTCGGCGGCCCGCGGGTCGCCGAGCAGCACGTCGCCATGCAGAGGGACAAGCGCTAGGGCGTGGACTCCGAGCGGATCGTCCGCGGGCGCGCGGGCGCGATGCGACGCAGGATCACCGCGCCTCGTGCAACAGCGCGATCGGGCGCTGGCCCGACTAGCGCCAGTCGTCGATCTTGACGATCGAGTCGCGCAGCGAGCCGGCGATCATCTTGTAGGTCCCGCCGCTCTCGCCGCCGACCACGACGACGCTGACGTCCTGCGGGCGGAACGTCTGGACGGGCTCGTCGGGGTCGGCCTTCAGGTGGCTGGCGAACGGCTCCTGGCCGAGCACCGCCCACGGGCGCACGAGGGTCTGCATCCACTGGTTGTCCCAGTACTCGCGCGCCGGGCGCAGCGAGTTCTCGGCCAGCCAGTCGACGAGCTTCTCGCGCGTGTCGAAGCCGTACTCGACGAGCTTGGTCGCCGCCAGCGGGTCGAGGGCGACGATCGGGCCGATGAACGGATCGCACGCGGCGAGCTGGCCGCGGAAGCGCTCCTGCCAGGTGTCGTCGCGGATGGTGCCGAACTGCGTGTACCACCCGCCGAGGAACAGGCTCACCGTGCTGTCGGTCGGGTCGAAGCCGTGCTGGACGTGGAACGGCGTCCACGGGCTGCGCTCCTCGTTCTCGGCGAACGCGGCGCTGTACGCGTAGGAATTGCCCTGCGAGCCCATGTAGGTCTCACCCGGGACCGAGCCACCCTGCAGGTTGGCCGAGCCCATGCTGTACGCGCGGCCGATCGTCGCGTTGGCGTGGTTGTAGGGCCCGAAGGTCCCGATCCCCGAGTTCATCCCGATCTCGTTGCGGATCGGGCCGTTGACCATCGCGATCGTGGCGAACGACGTCGTCGAGCTCGAGCGCCCGGTCATGCCGCTGGCCATCGCGGCGAGGATGACCGGCAGGTACTCGGGCCGCGCGCCGGCCATGACCGCGTTGACGGCGACCTTCTCGACCGTGAACTCCCAGAACTCGCGGAACGCGGTCGGCCGCAGGCGCCCGACGACCTCGTCGCGCGCGCGGCTCGTGCCGGCGAGCATCGCCTCGACGCGCTCCTCGGTGGGCAGCACGATCGGCAGGAAGTCCGTCCAGCGCTCGGCCACGAAGAGGCGCTGGAGGTTCTCCTCGGTGTCGGCGTCCAGCAGCGCCGGCGCGGAGCGATCGAACGACACTCCCGCGAGGTCCTCGTCGTCCAGCGGCTTGGTCAGGCCTTCGACGACGAGCTGCATGAACGGCCCGCCGTTGACGGGGTCCTCGCCGTCGACGTAGGCGCGCAGCTCGTCCTCCGAGCGTCCGACGACGGGCTGCGGGACGAAGACCTGGCGGGTGGTGGGCATGCCGTTGGCGCGCGCCACCGAGCGCGCGAGGCGCGCGAAGACGTGCGTGTGCACGGCCACCGTCGGGACCCCGTAGTTGCTCTCCAGAGACGTCGCGAGCCCGACGACCGTCGGGCTACAGGTGCTTCAGAGACCCACCGCCAGGACGGCGGCGTCCCCGCCGGCCTGGATCGCCGCGCACATCTCGGGGTCGTCGACCCAGCTCTCGCGCGGCGCGATGCGCTTGATCTCCACGCCCGGCATGTGCTCGGAGAACCAGGCGTGCAGCTGGTCGACGAAGGCCTCGGAGTTGTCGAACAGGCAGTCGACGAGGTAGAGCGTCTGGCCCTCGAGGCTCTGCAGCCGCGGAGCCAGCGGCTTGCCGGTGACCTGCGGCGGATAGCCGCGGGGATCGTGGACGGTGAGCTTCTCAGCCATGTGACCCTCCGTTGCCTCGGGCGCCCGCAGCCGCCGGTGTCGATTCCTGCTCGCCGCGTTCATGCGCGACGCCTTGGTGCTCGCCGCCGAGGTGGCGGTGCGCCGCCTTGGCCGCCGCCGCGCCCTCGCCGGCGGAGATGGCCGCCTGCCCCAGCGAGCCGCGGCGCACGATTCCCGCCGCGAACACGCCGGCGAGCTCGGTCTGCATGGCGGCGTCGGTGGGGATGCGCCCGTCCTCGTCGAGCTCGAGCAGGTCGCGCAGGTACTCGCTGTTGGGCTCGAGCCCGACGTAGATGAACAGGCCTCCGAGCTCGATGTCCTGCGTGTCGCCCGACGTCACGTCGCGGGTGCGCACGCCGCTGACGGTGTCCTCGCCGAGGATCTCCTCCACCACGGTGGCGTAGCGGACACTGATCTTCGGGTGTGCGAGGGCGGGCTCGCGGTAGGCGGCCTGAGCGGTCAGCGCGTCGCCGCGGTGCAGGACGACGACCTCGCCGACCGCATCGGCCAGCGTGAGCGCCTCCTGCAGGGCGGAGTCGCCGCCGCCCACGACGCCGACCGTGCGGTCGCGCATGAGCGGTGCGTCGCAGCTCGCGCAGTGGCTGACGCCGCGGCCCTGCAGGCGCTCCTCGCCCTCGACCCCGAGGGACCTCAGGCGGGCGCCGGTGGCGAGGATCACGGCCCGCGCCTGGACCTCGCCGTCGCTCGTCTGCAGGCGCCAGTCCTCGCCCGCGGGCTCGAGGCCCTCGAGGTCGGCCATGCGAACCTCGGCGCCGTCGTCGGCCGCCTGCTCCTGGAGCATCGGGCACAGCTCGTAGCCCGCGACGCCCTCCGGGAAGCCCGGGACGCCGTCGATGCGCTCGATGCTCAGCAGCAGCCCGCCGGGCGCACGGCCGCCGACCACAAGGGTCGAGCGGCCCATGCGGGCCGAGTGGACCGCGGCGGTCAGCGCGCCGATGCCGCCACCGGCGATGGCTACGTCGTAGCTGTCAGCCACCTCGTCTTCGAGGATAACCGGATATCAGGTTTCAGAACATCGTGTTGTCGTTCGCTGACGTCGCCGGCACGTCCTGGATGACGTCCCAGTGCTCGACGACCTTGCCCTGGCGGTTGAGGCGGAAGATGTCGGCCACCGCCTGGCCGCGGTCCGTCGGCGAGTTCGTGATGTGGCTGTGGGTGACGACCATGTTGCACTCGCCGATCACGCGCTTGATGTCGACGTGCAGCTGCGGGAACTGCGCCGGTGTACGACTTCACGAAGGCGATGAAGGCGTCGAAGCCGTCGGCCGCCTGCGGGTTGTGCTGGATGTAGACCGGCCCGCCGTACTTCGCCACGGCCTCCTCGGGCTTCTTGTCGTTGAACGCCGTCGTGTAGTAGGCGACCACCGTCGCCTTGTTGCGCTGGACCTGCGCCGGCGAGCACTGGCGCCTGGGACCCGTGCTTGCCGCCGATGGCCGGGCGGGTTGTGGTGCTGCGTGTTGGCGAGCGCGGCGCCGACGCCCACCGCCATGATCGTGACCGCCGCGAAGGCGACCAGCTGGGAGCGACCGAGGAGCTTCATGGCGTGCCTCCTGTGAGGGATGCGATCGCGCTGCGATCGCGCGCGGTGCGGTCGCGCGCGGAGGCGATCGCTTTGCGCCGCATGTCCTATTCCTCTGTCAGGCTCCCTGTCAACCGGCGTGTCGGAGCGCCGGGCTGCGCCGCTGGACCGCGCGCGCCACTGCCGCCGCCCTCCGCTCTCGCGCGCTACGACGCCGCCGGTTCGCGGCGCTACGCCGCGCGGCCGGTCTGCGCGGCGACGGCCTCGAGCACCTCGCTGGCCAGCCGCGGGCCGTCGGAGGGCCGCTCGGGCGTGGCCGAGATCCGCACGACGACCTCGTCGCCGTCGAGCTCCTCCAGCGTGATCTGGGGCTGGCTGCGCACCGGCGTCTGGATGGCCGAGTCGAGCAGCTCCTGAACCTCGAGCGGCGTGACCTCGGCGGGCAGGCGCGCGCGCAGGTCGACCCCGTCGGGCTCGCGCAACGGCACGATGGCCACGTTGAGCACGACCGAGTTGGGGATCATCACCTGGTCCTCGCCCTGCGCGAAGGTCGTGTAGAGCAGCCCCAGCGAGCTGACGATCCCCTCGATCTGGCCGGCGATGCCGCCGCCCTGCAGGCGCACGCGCTCGCCGACGCGAAACGGCCGCGCGCTCAGCAGCACCGTGCCGGCGATGAGGTTGCCGAGCGTCTGCTGCGCCGCGAGACCGACGATGACCGCGGTGAAGGCGCCGCCGACAGCCAGCGTGCGCGGGTCGAGGCCGGCGACCCGGAGCGCGACGATGATGGCCAGGCCGACGAAGACGAGGCGGATGAGGAAGCCGACGGTGCCGGCCGTGCCGGGGTCCAGGCGCCGGAACAGCGTCGGCCCGAGCGCCCGCCCCACGTCCCGCGCGATCTGCCAGCCCAGGACGATGAGCACGACCGTCGTCGCGATCTGGACCGGCGTCTCGTACGCGCTCCCGAACAGGCGGTCGCGATTGCCGTAGACGACCAGGATCCCGATGAGGACGGGAACCATGACGATGGCCTGGATCCGCGCGCGCTTGACCGCGCGCACGCTCAGCTGCCGGGCGAGCCCGGCTTCACGCCAGGAGTGACTCTGCGTGTCGAAGAGCTTCTTCTTCATGGAGGGCGTAGGCGAGGTCGAGATGAACGCTTACGTACACAGACAACACCACCCTGCCCGGTCGGTATCGCGACCAGGCTGTGACGGTGGTCACAGAGCGCTCGCGCGCCAGCCGTCGCTCAGAAGAGCTTCGTCTGCTCCGGCTCCGGCGGCCGCGGTGGTCGCTCGGCGCCCGGATTCGGGGACCGCACGGGCTCGTAGTCGCGACCAGGCTCTCGGCGGAAGGCGCCGAACCGCGGCGCCCTCGTCGCCACCCGCGCGCGCCGGATGAGTCCGCTGATCCGCTCCTGCTCTACACGCGGAAGGTACGCACCTCGTGCATAGAGCTCCTCGTAGTGCTCCACGAGGTCCGGTCGGTACGACCGCAGCCACTCCATGAAGATGCCGCGCACCTCGCCCCGGAGGTGCAGCCCGATGCCGCTGACCCCGGTCGCACCGGCGTCGGCCGCCGCCCGCAGGATCTCCTCCACCTGGGCGGGGTCGTCGTTGATCCCGGGCATGAGCGGCGCGACCAGGACGCCGGTCGGGATCCCGGCCCGGTTGAGCTCGCCCACGGCCTCCAGCCGCGCCCGCGGGTTGGGCGTGTGCGGCTCGCTCGCCCGCCACGCCTTCTCGTCGATCGTCGGGACCGAGAGGTTCGCGCTGATGTCCGTGACCGCGGCGATCTCCTTCATCAGGTCGAGGTCGCGCAGCAGCAGCGGCGACTTCGTCAGCACCGAGCACGGGTTGGCCGCGTCGCGCAGCGCCTCCCAGATCCCGCGCATGAGCTTGTAGCGCCCCTCGACCCACTGGTACGGGTCGGTGTTGGTGCCCATCGCGATGTGCTCGCCCTTCCACGACGGCCGCGCCAGCTCGACGCGCAGCACCTCGGGCGCGTTGACCTTGACGACGATCTCCTTCTCGAAGTCGCGGCCCGCGTTGAAGTCGAGGTAGGTGTGGGTTGGGCGGGCGAAGCAGTTGTGGCTGACCACGCCGTTGGCGATGAAGTCGCCGGTGCCGGTCGTGATGTCGTAGAGGCGCATCGCGAGGCCGAGCGGCTCGATGCTCGCGACGCGGGTCTTCGCGTCGGACTTCAGCGCCATGCCCTGGACGGTGCGCTTGCGGGTGATCGCCGGGTCGGTGAGGTGGAAGAAGCGCAGGCGTTCGCGAAGGCCGCCGCGGATGCGGACGCAGATGACGCCCGTTCGGCCTGGGCGGTCTCCTCGACGTGATCGAAGCCGAAGTGGCGCAAGGCACGCGGCCGTCCAGTCCAGGATCGAGCCGGTCGGTGTTCGAGATCCGCAGCGCCTGGCCGCCGCAGGAGCCCTCGGCGTCGAAGATCCCGGCGAGGAAGCCCTTGCGCCAGTCGTCGGTCGGCGAGAGCGGCCACGCGATGAGCTCGCGTGATGTCGCTCGACGCTCGCTCGCGCCGACGTGCGGATCGCGCGAGCATGCGCGCCTGGTCGACCGTCGCCTGACTGAGAAGATCGAAGGCTCGCGTCGTCGACGCCCGCCTCGAGCGAGATAACGCGTCCGCGCGCTCGCAGCGCCTCGACGTCGCCGAGCGCGAGTCGGAAGCGGTAGCGTCGCGCCGCTCGCGTGCCGTCGGCGCGCGATGTACGCAGTACGTGCCGATGTGCCCGTCGCCACGCACGATCCCGCACAGGTAGCCGCGCTGGTAGTCGCTCGAGTCGCTCGGCGGCTGGCGGCGAAGCCGCCCGTGCCGAGCAGTTCGTTGTTCGTCGTCAGATGCGGACGCTGCTCGGGGCCGCCGTATGCGCCCGTCACGAACTTCCATCCACGATTCGTCAGGAAGCGATGATCGCCGCTTGCGATGAGCTCGGTGCCATCCTCGAGCGTCACGCGATATGCCGGCTTGATCGTCGACCAGTGCGCGAGCACCTCCGTGGTGACATAGCGGCGATACCGCCCGCGCACTTCGGTGCCCACGATGCGGTCACCAGGTGACAGGTGTGCGAGCCGTCTTGTCCGCCCATCCGCCATGAGGATCGGCGTCTCTCCCCAGCTGCAATAGAGGCACGCATGGCTGCAGCCCCTGTAGGGGTTGATCGTCCAGCGGAACGGCATGCGCGAGCGCTCGGGGACGCGGTTCAGCGCGGACTTGGCCCGGACCTCGTAGAAACGGGTGTCGAGCGCCTCGGGCGCGTCGAAGTGCCGCACGATCGCCGGCTCGCGGTAGCCGGGCAGCGCGGTGCCCTCCTGGGCTTCGATCGTGAGGTTGTCCCAACGCACGAACATATGTTCGCACATCGTGTGGACGGGACGGGTGGGCGCGGACGTAGTGTGCGCTTGTGTTGTTCGACCCGCGCGTGCACGAGCCGCTCACGGACGTCGCGTGGGCGCCGGGGGCGGTCGAGGAGGCGGTCCGCACGATCGCGCGCGACGCGGACGACGCGCTGCGCGCCGAGGACTGGTGGCCGTGGCATCCGCTCGACAGCGACGGCGAGACGCCCGACGCCGTGCACGGCGTCTACCTCGGCGCCGCGGGGGTGCTGCTCGCGCTCCAGCGGCTCGCCGAGGCCGGGCTCCACAAGCCGGCCCATGACTACGCGCGCCTGGCCGCCGAGGCGCTCGAGAGCTACCGCCGGCGCCCCGAGTTCGGCGGTCCCGCGCCGAGCATGTGGATGGGCGAGAGCGGGATCGCGCTCGTCGCGTGGCTGCTGTCGCCGAGCGACGCGCTCGCGGACCGGCTCGCCGAGCTCGTGGTCGTCGACCGCGACCACGACACGCTCGAGCTCATGTGGGGCAGCCCCGGCCTCCTCCTCGTCGCCGACGCGATGCTCGAGCGCACGGGCCAAGAGCGGTGGACCACGGCGTGGGGGGCCATCGCCGAGCACCTCCTCGACCGCTGGGGCGACGGCCCGCCGCGGACCTGGACCCAACAGCTCTACGGCCGGGCCCTGAGCTACCTCGGCCCCGCGCACGGGTTCGCCGGGATCGTTGCCGCCCTGGCGCGCCGCCCCGAGCTCCTGCCGGCCGAGCGGCTCGCGCCCGACGCCACCGCGACGCTCGCGGCCACCGCCGTCCGCGAAGGCGACCATGCGAACTGGGCGCCGGCGCTCGGCCACCCGCTCGAGGACCCGCGCGGCATCCGCGTCCAGTGGTGCCACGGCGCGCCGGGCATGGTCGCCTCGCTGGCGGCCCTCCCCCGCGAGGACGAGCTCGACGCGCTGCTCCTCGCCGGCGGTGAGCTGACCTACGCGGCCGGACCGCTGCGCAAGGGCGCGAACCTCTGCCACGGCACGGCGGGCAACGGCTTCGCCCTCCTGAAGCTCTTCACGCGAACGGGCGACGAGCTCTGGCTGGACCGTGCCCGGCGCTTCGCCATGCACGCGGCGGGCCAGGTCGCGGCCGCCCGCGAGCACCACGGGTGCGGCCGGTACAGCCTGTGGACCGGCGACGTCGGCACGGCGATGTACCTCGAGGCCTGCCTCGCGGGCACGTCCGAGCTACCCACCGTCGACCGGTGGTGAGCTAGGAGCTGGCGTCGCTCGCCGCGTGCAGCAGCGCGGAGACCGTGTCGGACACCGGCGTCGGCACGCCATGGCGGCGGCCGAGGCGGCCGATCACGCCGTTGCGCGCCTCCCATTCCAGCGCGCGGCCGGCCAGGCGGTCGGTGAGGATCGAGGAGCCGGCGTCCTTCGGCAGCGCCTCGAGCCACGCGATGACGTCGTCGGCGTCGCGGTCGGTGAGCTCGACGCCCTCGGCGCGCGCCACCGCGGCGCACTCGTGCGCGAGCGCGCGGGCGACGTCGCGCACGTCGTCGAGGGCGAAGATCTCGGCGGGCCGGCCGGCGAGCGCCATGACGCCCGAGACCGCGTTGGCGCACAGCTTGCGCCAGGCCTCGAGCTCGAAGGCGCCGCCGACGGTGACGTCGGCATGGCGGCCGAGCAGTGCCGCCAGCCCCTCCCCCGCCGCGCCGGCCGGGACCGCGAGGCGCAGGGCGTCGCGCTGGCGCACGCGGCCCGGCGCCACCGGCTCGACCGGGCACCAGTTGACCACCGGCAGGACCTCGGCGTCGCCGGCCAGCGGCGCCGACGCGCTCGACGTGGTCGATGCCGTTCTGCAGCACCGCGACCGTGCTCGCCGGGCCGCACAGCGCCGACAACCAGCCCGCCGCGCCCGGCGTCTGGTGGGCCTTCACGGCCAGCAGCACCCATTCGGCCGCCTCGTCGACGCGCGCGGGATCCGTGAGCAGCGGCCCGGGCACCGAGACCGCCGACCCGTCGGGCAGCTCGACCACGACCCGCTCGAGCGCGCGCCGCCCGCACAGCAGCAGCTCGTGCCCGCCGGCGGACTGGACGGCGGCGGCCATCGCAGCGCCGATCGCGCCGACGCCGACGACCGCCACGCGCGCCATCGCGCCGCTAGGCCGCCGCGCGCGAGAGCAGCGATTCCTCGCCGGCCAAGGTCGTGCTCGTGGCCGAGTGGATCTCGACCGCCACGATCTCGCCGGGCGCCGCGAGGCCGGTGAAGTTCACCGTCTTGCCGTGGCGCGAGCGTCCGCGGATGCGCGAGGCGTCGGTGCGCGACGGCCCCTCGACCAGCACGTCGAGCGTGCGCCCGACGAAGCGCTGCGCGCGCTCCTGGGCGCGGCGCTGGACGACCTCGACGAGCCGCTCCATGCGCTGCACCTTGACCTCGTGGGGCACGAGCCCCTCGGTGATCGTCGCCGCCTCGGTGCCGCGGCGCGGCGAGAAGACGAAGGTGAAGGCGCCGTCATAGCCGACCTCCTCGCAGACCTCGAGCGTCTGGGCGAAGTCCTCCTCGGTCTCGCCCGGGAAGCCGACGATGATGTCGGTGGTGATCGCGCAGTCGGGCACGTGCTCGCGGATGAGCGCGACGCGGTCCAGGTAGCGGCCGCGGTCGTAGGTGCGGCGCATCGCCTTGAGGATCGCGCTGGAGCCCGACTGCAGCGGCAGGTGGATGTGCTCGCAGACCGAGGCCAGCTCCGCGTGGGCGCGGATGACGTCCTCGCGCATGTCCTTGGGGTGCGGGCTCGTGTAGCGCAGCCGATCGAGCCCGTCGATGGCGTCCAGGGCGTGCAGGAGCTCGGCGAACGAGCGCCGCTCCGGACGCAGGTCGCGCCCGTAGGAGTTGACGTTCTGGCCCAGCAGCGTGACCTCGCGCGCGCCGTCGGCGACCTGGGCGCGGACCTCGTCGACGAGCTCGTCGAACGGCCGTGAGACCTCGCGCCCGCGCGTGGAGGGAACGATGCAGTACGAGCAGCGGCAGTTGCAGCCGACCGAGATCTGCACCCAGGCCTGGAACTCGCGCGCGCGCTTGGCCGGCAGGTGTCCCGTGAAGCCCTCGAACTCGAAGTAGCCCTGCGCGCTGAGCGAGTCGGACGTGAGGAACTCGGCGAGCTTGTGGACCTGGCCCGGTCCGAAGGCGACGTCGACGAACGGGAACTGGCGGAAGACGTCGTCCTTGACCGACTGCGCCCAGCAGCCGCCGACGCCGATGACGACGTCGGGCCGCGCGCGCTTGACGCCCTTGGCCTGGTGCAGATGGGCGACGAAGCGGCTGTCGGCCGCCTCGCGGATCGAGCACGTGTTGAAGAGGATGAGATCGGCCTCGTCGCGCTGCGGCGCCTCGGCGTAGCCCAGCGACTCGAGCATGCCCTTCATGCGCTCGGAGTCGTGCTCGTTCATCTGGCACCCGAACGTCGTCACGTGGAAGCGCTTGGTGGCGGCCATGGGTCGCCTCAGGGTACCGGCGCCGCGCCGTCAGTCGCCCGGCGGCCAGGGGGCCGGCACCGCGGTGTAGCTGCGCGCGAGATCCGCGTAGGCCTCCTTGGACGAGCCTGTGTCGCGCGCGACCGAGGCGCCGTAGCGGGCGGCGAGCTCGTCGACCGTGTACTCGGTCTCCTCGACGTCCGGCCCGCGGGTGCCGACCATGAGGATCACGCACGGGCCGTCGCCGGCGCCGACCGTGATGTGGTGGGTCCCGGGCGGGCAGTGCAGGTAGTCCCACTGGCGCATCCGGCGCTCCTCGCCCTCGACGATGGCGATGCATTCGCCGCTGAGCACGAGGAAGCCCTCCTGGGCGGCCTCGGCGTGGTAGCGCCCGTTGGGCTGGCCCGGCATGAGCATGTGCGGCCCGATGCCGAACTGCGAGAACGGCGCGTCCTGTGCGCCGAGGCTGCACCAGATGCCGAGGTCGGGGTCGCGCTCCCAGCGCGCCTCGGCGAGGTTGAGGATGAACCAGCCTTCGCCGTGGACGACCTTCCCGGTCTCGGTCCCCTCGACCGTGGCCTCTGCGACCGGGTCCACGCTAGTCGCCACCGCCGCCGGAGTCGCCGCCCCCGCCGGAGTCGCCGCCGCCGCCGGAGTCGCCGCCCGCCGCCCGAGTCGCCGCCGCCGCCCGAGTCGCCGCCGCCCTCGAAGCCGCCGCCGCTGTCGTAGGCGGCCGCGCCGGAGTCGGGGGTGGCGGCGGGGTCGGCGTCGTGGTCGCCCGTGAGTCGGCGCGGCTCGTGGCACGGCGAACGGCGCCGCGCCGGTGGCCGCGGCCGACGTGCATCGAGGCCGGTCGTGGCCGAGCCCATCACGCCGACCTCGCCGCGGCGGCGCCGGCGGCCGAAGAAGTCGAAGAAGTCCAGACGTGCCATGAGTCAGTGCATACCAGGTGGCGGCTACTTCGCGTAGTCCACCGCGCGCGACTCCCGGATGACCGTGACCTTGATCTGACCGGGGTACTCGAGCTCCTTCTCGATGTCGCGCGCGATCGCCCGGCTGAGGAGGATCGCGGCGTCGTCGTCGATGGCGTTGGGAGCCACGATGACGCGGATCTCGCGACCGGCCTGCATCGCGTAGACCTTGTCGACGCCCTCGTGGCGCGTCGCGATGTGCTCGAGGTCGCGCAGGCGCTTGACGTACTGCTCGAGCGACTCGCCGCGGGCCCCGGGACGCGCGCCGGAGAGCGCGTCGGCCGACTGGACGATGACCGCCTCGACCGTCTGGGGCTCGACCTCGTTGTGATGGGCCTCCATCGCGTGCGCGACGGCCTCGGGCTCGCCGTGGCGGCGGGCGAGGTCCCCGCCGACGAGGGCGTGCGGGCCCTCGATCTCGTGCGAGACGGCCTTGCCGATGTCGTGCAGCAGGGCCGCGCGCCGGGCGGTCTTCGGGCTGGCGCCGAGCTCGTGGGCCATGATCGCCGCCAGCTGCGCGCACTCGACGGAGTGCGCGAGGACGTTCTGGCCGTAGGAGGTGCGGAAGCGCAGGCGGCCGAGGAGCTTGGTCAGCTCGGGGTCGAGACCCTGGACGTCGGCTTCGAAGACGGCCTTCTCCCCCAGCTCGGTGATGTGGGACTCGAGCTCGGACTTGGCCTGGTAGTAGGTCTCCTCGATGCGCGCCGGGTGGATGCGCCCGTCCTGCAGGAGCTTCTCGAGGGTCATGCGCGCGACCTCGCGGCGCACGCCGTCGAAGGCGCTGAGGACCACGGCGTTGGGCGTGTCGTCGATGATGAAGTCGACGCCGGTGAGGTTCTCCAGGGCGCGGATGTTGCGCCCCTCGCGGCCGATGATGCGGCCCTTCATGTCGTCGCTGGGCAGTTGCACGACCGAGACGGTCGTCTCGGCCGCGTGGCTGGCGGCGAGGCGCTGCATGGCCACCGAGAGGATCGAGCGCACGCGCCGCTCGGCGTCGCGCTTGGTCTCCTCCTCGACGGAGCGCAGGATCTTGACCGAGTCGTGGCGCGCCTGGTCCTCGACCTCCTTGAGCAGCGCCTGCTTGGCCTGGCCCGCGCTCAGGCCGGCGACCCGCTCGAGCGCGCGCTCGTGCTCGTCGCGCAGGTGGGCGAGCTCCTCCTCCTGGGCCGCGAGGCGCTCGACGTGCGCCTCGAGGTCGCGCTCGCGCGCGTCGAGCTCGGCCGACCGCCGGTCCAGCGCGTCCTCGAGCGAGCGGGCGCGCTCGGAGGCGCGCGCGTCGGCGGCGGCGGCCTCGCGGTGCCTGAGGTCGGCGGCGGCCGGGGCGTCGGCGTGCCCGCCGTTGGCGGTGGCGAGCCGCCCGCGGTACAGCGTGGCAGCCGCGACGAGGCCGATTGCCAGGACGGCCGCCGCGATCACGATTTCCATTGCCTGTCCTCTCCCCGCGAGCCGGGATGGCGCCCGGCCCAGACGGTCTTCTTCCGTGGTTCATGGGGCGGACGACCGGCCGCGCGGGCGGTGGAACCAGGACGAAGGTGGCTTGCGGCCGCGTGGGCCGCGCTTCAGGTGCGCTGGAGGTGTGCGGAGTGGATGGGTGTCGACGGGCGGGCTCGCCCGGGTGAGGCTCTCATGATGGTCGCGTCGAAGCTGAAGCTGCCGATGACGGAAATACGCTGATTTGCTGGTCTTTCGTCGCCCTCGCGGGCAGTCGTTCGCTGGTTGGATCGTAGTACCGCGCGACGGCCGGCGCAATCCGGCCGCGTGGGGCGGCCACGAGGGCCGGGTGGGCGGTCGCCGCCGCTCAGGCCGCGTCGCGCTCGAAGGCCCGGACCGCGTCGTAGGCGAGGTCGAGCTCGTAGCCCTTGCGCACGAGCAGGCCGAGCGCGCGGTCGCGGTCGCGGTCGTGGGCCGGCGGCTGGGCGAAGCGCCGGCGCAGGACGGCGAGGGCCGCCTCGAGCTCCTCGCCCGCGCCCTGGTCGCCGAGGGCGGCCGCGATCAGCTCGGGATCCACCCCCACCGCGAGCAGGCGGCGTTCGATCCGCTCGGCGCCCCATGCGTCGATGGTGCGCCGGTCCTCCGCGAAGCGCTGGGCGTAGCGGGCGTCGTCGAGATAGCCCAGGTGGCGCAGCTCCTCGACGGCCTCCTCGACGACGGCCGGCTCGATCCGCTCGGCGGTGAGCCGCTCGCGCACCTCGGCCACCGTGCGGTCGCGGTGGCCGAGGAAGCGGTAGGCCAGGTCCAGCGCGTGCTGCAGGCGTTCGGGGTCGGTCACGCCGCCTGTTCGATCGGAGCGGGCGCAGCGTCGGCGCCGGCCACCGGCACCTCGTCGGGCACGGCGACGGCGTCGGGATCGATCGGCTGGACGAGGTCGCGATCGATGCCCAGCGCCTCGTAGATCTTGGCCTCGATCTCCTTGGCGACCTCGACGTGCTCGTCGAGGTACGCCTTGGCGTTGTTGCGCCCCTGGCCGAGGCGCTCGTCGCCGTAGGAGAAGAACGAGCCCGACTTCGTGACCACGTTGTGCTCGATGCCCAGGTCGATCAGGCAGCCCGACGTGGAGAAGCCCTTGCCGAACTCGATGTCGAACTCGGCCTGGCGGAAGGGCGCCGCGACCTTGTTCTTGACCACCTTGACGCGGACGCGGTTGCCGACCGCCTCGGTGCCCTCCTTGAGGGTCTCGATGCGGCGGATGTCCAGGCGCTGGGACGAGTAGAACTTCAGCGCGCGACCACCGGGCTGGGTCTCCGGCGAGCCGAACATCACGCCCACCTTCTCGCGGATCTGGTTGGTGAAGATGCACAGCGTCTGCGTGCGGTTGAGGTTGCCGGCCAGCTTGCGCATCGCCTGGCTCATCATCCGCGCCTGCAGGCCGACGGTCTGGTCGCCCATCTGCCCCTCGAGCTCGGCGCGCGGCGTGAGCGCGGCCACCGAGTCGATGGCCACCACGTCGACCGCGCCCGAGCGCACGAGCATGTCGGCGATCTCGAGCCCCTGCTCGCCGTAGTCGGGCTGGGAGACGAGCAGCTCGTCGATGTCGACGCCGATCTCGCGCGCGTACAACGGGTCCATCGCGTGCTCGGCGTCGATGAACGCGCACACCCCGCCGAGCTTCTGGGCCTCGGCGAGGACGTGGTAGATCAACGTCGTCTTGCCCGACGACTCGGGGCCGAAGACCTCCACGATGCGCCCGCGGGGAACGCCGCCGATGCCCAGCGCGAGGTCGAGCGACAGCGCGCCCGTGGGGATCGCGTTCACGCGGACCTGCGCGCCCTCGTCGCCCATGCGCATGACGGTGCCCTTGCCGAACTGGCGCTCGATCTGCGTGAGCGCGCCCTGCAGCGCGGCGTCGCGGGCCTTGACGGCCTTCTCCTCTTCGGTGGGCATGGGGTTGCGAACCTCTCTCGTTGGCGCTTCGTGAGCAGTGCAGTGTCGACGTCCGATCGGACGGAACCCGACCGTACGGGTGTTCGTGTCACGGCTCTACGCGCGATCGCGACGAAGCTGCGGCGCATCGCACGCGACTTCGCGCTACGAAGCCAGCTCCGCGCGCTCGAGCGGCTCGTAGCGCGGCGGGCCGCCGCCGCCCAGGTGCGAGCGGAAGAGCACCACCGCGTCGGCGGCGAAGGTCGCCTGCGGGGCCTCGGGCAGGTCGTCGAGCCGCGGGCGCCATTCGCGGCGCACCCGCGCGACGGTGATGTGGGCCCGGAACGGCCGGGCCTCGGGCTGCCACGGCAGGGCGTCGGCCAGGCGCTCGACGACGGTGGCCTGCAGCGCGGCGAGCACGCCGCCGGCGTCCTCCAACCCCACCGTGAGGACGTGCGGCCGGCGCGGCGACAGCCACAGCGGGTCGGCGAGGGTCAGCACCGGCGCCGGTGAGCCGGCCACGCCGCGCACGGCCTCGCGTGCGGGGTCGATCTCGTCGAGCGCGCGATGGCCGAGGAAGGCGAGCGTCAGGTGCAGGGCGTCCCCGCGCGTGGGGCGCAGCGCCCGATCGCGCGCGGCGGCCTCGCGCCCGAAGGCCGCCAGCCCGGCCCGGACGTCCGCCGGGAGCTCGAGCGCCGCGAAGAGGCGGGCGCTCATCGCGAGGGCTCGGTTGCGCAGGCCATCGTTGCCATGGTCGAGCGATGCGCGCCGTCACCGGGCGTCGACCAGCAGCCGCCGCACCAGGTGCATGGCGACGGTGGTCGAGCGGTCGCGGATGTCGGCCCGGCCGCCGGGCAGGTTCATCGAGCGCGTCAGCCGCGCACCGTCCCGGCCGGCCACGCTGAAGCACACGAGGCCCACGGGCTTCTCGGGCGTCCCTCCCCCGGGCCCGGCCACGCCCGTGATGCCCACGCCGACGTCCGCGTCCAGCGCCGCCCGCGCGCCGTCGGCCAGCGCCTCGGCGACCTCGACGGAGACCGCTCCCACGCGCTCGATGAGCGCCGGATCGACGCCCGCCAGCGCCGCCTTCGCCTCGTTGGAGTAGACGACGAGCCCGCCCTGCACGTAGTCCGACGAGCCGGCCAGGTCGGTCAGCCGCGCCGCCAGCAGGCCGCCCGTGCACGACTCGGCCGTGGCGATCGTGAGCCCCCGCGCGCGCAGGAGGTCGGCCACCTGCTGGTCGACCGTGCGCCCGTCGTCGGAGAACAGCGTGTCGGCGTGGCGCTCGCGGACCGTCTCGACGAAGCGCTCGTAGACGCCCGCGGCGGCAGGCGAGAAGCGCGTGACCACCTCGACCTCGCCGCGACGCAGGCACGTCGTGATCTCGAGGCCCTCGAGGCCGTGGGCGTCCTCGGCCAGGCGCAGCGTCTCGGCGATCTCCGACTCGGGGATCCCGTAGAGGCGCAGCATCTCCTGGCGCAGCTCGACCGCCCCGGCGACGGCCGCGCGGAAGGCCTCCGTCTCCAGCGCCGCCGGCCACATCGCGTGCAGCTCGCGCGGCGGCCCGGGGAGCACGACCACCGTCGGCCCGCCGTCCACCGGCACGACGAGCCCGGGCGCGGTGCCCACCGGCTCGAGGATGGTCGCGCCCTCGGGAACGACCGCCTGCTTGCGGTTGGAGGCGCGGATCGCGTCCGGATCGAGATCGGGCCAGCGCGACAGCAGCGGACGCAGGATCTCGGCGATGCGCTCCTCCAGCGCGTCGTCCAGCACCATCGCGCGCCCGGCGAACGCACCCACGACCTCCGCCGTCAGGTCGTCGGCGGTCGGCCCCAGCCCGCCGCTCGTCACGATCACGTCGACGCCCCGAGCGGCGAGGAAGCGCAGCGCCTGCTCCATGTCCTCGCGGCGGTCGCCGACGACCAGCGTGTAGGCGTGGTCGACGCCGAGCTCGCGCAGGCGCTCGGACAGCCACGGCCCGTTGCGGTCGGTCACGCGGCCCGTGAGGACCTCGGTGCCCGTGACGACGATGCCGGCGTGCGCGCTCACGCGGTCGGGCAGCGCGGCCACTGCGACGCGGGCAGGCGGCGCACCTTGCGGGGCGTGATCTCGTAGCCGATGCCGTTGGGGACCGGCGGGACGGTGCGCGACTTGCCGTTGATGATCAGCCGCGCCTCGGAGGTCCCCAGCTGCAGGCGGAACTTCGAGGACTTGTACGGGCCCTGGCGGGCGCCGCCGGTCAGCACGATGCCCGGCACCGGCGTGCGCTTGCCCGCCGCCTTCAGGCACACGTAGACCTGTCCGGTGGCGACGATTCTCAGGCGTGACGACCTTCGGCTTGGCCTTGGCCTTCTTCTTGGCCTTCTTCTTGGACGACGCCTTGCTGCTCGAGGACGTGGCCGTCGAGGGCGTCGAGGCCGGCGGCGGCGTGCTGGCCGGACCGCCGCCGTCGCCCTGGTTGCGGTTGCCGATCACCCACAGCCCCGCGAGCAGCCCGAGGACGACGACCGCCACCAGCCAGCCGCGCGGGATGGCGGCCCGCGGGCGGCGCCGGCGCTCGCGCTGACCGGGCGGGGCGATCGGCTGCAGCTCGACGTCGCTGAGGCGCTCGTGGCGCAGCTTGTACTCCTCGATGAGGAGCTTGCCGTCGAGTCCCAGCGCGTCGGCGTAGGTGCGCAGGAAGCTCTTGACGTACGTCGGACCCGGGAGGAGGTCCCACTCCTCGTTCTCGAGCGCGCGCAGGTACTTGGCGCGGATCTTCGTCTCGGCTTCGATCTCCGAGATGTCGATCCGGGCGCGCATGCGCGCCTCCCGCAGGGTTGTGCCGATGTCCGGCATCGGGCGCGAAGGCTACCTGCGCCCCCGCGAATGCCCTGCGAGCGCGAGCTTTCGTGCAAGCGTCAAGCCAGGTCGTCGTCCGGCGGCACCCTGACCGGCTCGGACTCCGGCTCGGACGCGGGCTCCAGGGCGGCCAGCACGCGCGGCAGATCGCCCTCGGTGACCAGCACCTGACGCGGCTTGGAGCCCTCGTAGCCGGAGATGATGCCGCGGCGCTCGAGCATGTCGATGAGCCGGCCGGCACGCGTGTAGCCGAGGCGAAGGCGGCGCTGGAGCATCGAGGTGGAAGCGGTGCCCATCTCCACCACGAGCGAGATCGCGTCGCCCAGCAGCGGATCCTCGTCGGGGTCGAAGCCGTCGTCCTCGCCCTTCTCGACCAGCTCGGGCTCGATCTCCTCGAGCAGGTCCTCGCGCAGCTGGGGCTCGCCCTGACGCGCCCAGAAGCTCGTGAGCGCCTCGATCTGGGGCTCGTCGATGTAGGCGCCCTGGATGCGCTGCAGGCGCGAGGTCCCGACGGGCGAGAAGAGCAGGTCGCCCTGGCCCAGCAGCGACTCGGCGCCGTTCTGGTCGAGGATCACGCGCGAGTCGGTCTGCGAGCTGACCGAGAAGGCGATCCGCGACGGGACGTTGGCCTTGATCATGCCCGTGATGACGTCCACGCGCGGGGACTGCGTGGCGAGCACGAGGTGGATGCCCACCGCGCGCGCCTTCTGCGCCAGGCGGATGATCGAGTCCTCGACGTCGGCGGGCGCGACCATCATGAGGTCGGCGAGCTCGTCGATGACGCACAGGATGTAGGGCAGCGCCTTCTCGCCCTCGCGCACGCGCAGCTTGTTGAGCTCGACGAGCGAGCGCGTGCGCTTGACGCTCATCACGCCGTAGCGCCATTCCATCTCGCGCACGAGGTTCTGCAGCGCGTTGGCCGCCATGCGCGGGCTGGTGATGACCGGCGTGAGCAGGTGCGGGATGGCCTCGTAGTGGTTGAGCTCGACCTGCTTGGGGTCGACGAGCACGAGGCGCACCTCGTCGGGCGTCGCGCGCAGCAGGATCGAGGAGAGCATCGCGTTGATGGCGCCCGACTTGCCCGCGCCGGTGGTGCCGGCCACCAGCAGGTGGGGCATCTTGGCCAGGTCGGCCGGGATCGCCTTGCCCGAGACGTCCTTGCCCAGCCACACCGTGAGCGGCGAGAAGTCGCGCGGCGGCTCGGAGAAGACGTCGCCCAGCGTGACGACGCGCCGGTGGCGGTTGGGGACCTCGACGCCGACCGCGCGCTTGCCCGGGATCGGCGCCAGGATGCGGATCTCCGTGGCGGCCAGCGCGTAGGCGAGGTCGTTCTTGAGGTTGGCGACCTTCGCCATCTTCACCCCGGGCGCGAGCTGCAGCTCGTAGCGCGTGATGTGCGGGCCGGCGACGGCGCCGATGACCTGCGCCTGCACGCCGAGGTGGCCGAGCGCCTCGACGAGCCGGGTGGCGGTCTTCTCCTGGCCCGCCGTGTCGGGCTTGACCTGCTCGGCGGTCGAGCGCTTGAGGATGCGGGAGTCGGGGAGGCGGAACTCGACCTCGCCGGGATCGAGGTGCTCGAGGTGGGGATCCTCGTCGTCGTCGGGCGGTGCGGGATCGTGGGGCTCGGGCTCTGTCTCGGGTTCGGGCTCGGGATCGGCGGGCGGCTCGGGCGTCTCGGCCTCGGGCCGCGCGGGCGGCGCGACGGCGGCCTCGAAGAGGTCGGGGTAGCGCAGCGCGCCGTCGAGCTCCCCCGTCCGCGTCGCGGGACGGATGACGACCTCCTCGTCCTCGAGGTCGGGCGGCATCAGGGGCTGCGTCGGGTCGGGATCGGGGTCGGGGTCGTAGCGCGGGCGCGGCGGGGGGCGAAGCGTGCGCGCCGTCTCGACCACCTGCTCGCCGGTGGCGCGCAGCACCCCGGCGACGGTCGCGCCGGTGAGCAGCAGCAGGGCGGCGCAGAACAGGAAGATGGCCAGGATGTGGGCGCCGACCTCGGAGAACAGGCGCGTGCTGGCGTCGGCCATGACCTGGCCGAGGTGCCCGCCGCGCTCGGCGACCGGCGCGCCGTCGCCCGGCCCGAAGCCCAGCGTGCCGACCGCGAGCCCCAGGCACGAGGCCGCGAGCAGGCACAGCGCACCCGCGCGGAAGGGCCGCACCCCGGCGGGGAGCGCGGGGCGCATGACGAGCAGGGCGCCGGCGGCCACCAGCGCCACCGGCGTGGCCCACGCGACGCGCCCGATCCCCCACGTCAGCCCGTCGACGATGGCCTGGCCGGCCTCGCCGCCCTCCCAGCCCGCGTAGAGCGGGAAGGCGAGGAAGACGCCGACGGCCACCAGGCCGAGGCCGATGAGGTCCAGGTGGCGCTGCTCGAGCAGGGGCAGGCGCGGCGGCCACGGCACCGGCGAGCGCCGGGCGCGGGCCTTCTTCGAGCGGCTCTTGGCGGGCTTGCGGGCAGGGGGCATCGTGAGTGTCCCCTCCGTTCGACACGCGCGACTTGCCTCCTGCGGGGCGGGTCAGAGCGGAGGCGCTCAGTCCCGCCGGTCCGCGCGCGGCGCGGGCATCAGCGCGTAGGGCGCGAACAGCATCATCGAGGGAAGGGAGTGAGGGCGGTTCGGGCGCGTGCCGTCGTCCTCAGGCGCGTGCGCGTTGCGGGTGGGATCGCGTGTCTTTCGCAACACCTCGCGGGGCCGCTCGCGTCGAACGTCGGTCCTACCCCGTCCAGACGTGGGAAGACCGACGTTCGACCGCGCGCTGGCGGAAGGTGTTGCGAAAGGGGCGCGAAGCGTGCAGGGACTCCGCACGAGGAGCCCGCGGTGCGTCGGCCACGTCGTCGAACAGGCGCCCGTGCTCGGTCACTGCACGAGCCACTCCGTGTGGAAGCTCGCGCTGACGTGGATGTCGAGCTGGCGCAGCGGGCCCTCCCCGGAGTTGACGAAGCCGTGCCACTGCCCGGCCGGGACGACGACGATCTCCCCCGCGCCCACCTCGCGCCGCTCGCCGTGCTCACCGAGGAGGAAGGTCGCCGTGCCCTCCTGCGTGATCAGGACCTCGGGATAGGGATGGCGGTGCAGTGACGGCCCGGCGCCGGGAGGGGCTTCGACGAGGATCGCGCAGATGCCCACACCCCCGTGGTCGGCGCCGACGAACTCGCGCGCGATGTTGCTCAGCGGGAGCTCGTCCAGCCTGACGATCTCGACCTCGCTCATGGCCGCAGTCTGATGACTTCACCCACCGTTCACGAGCGTCGCCTACCGTGGTCGCGTGATCGTCGTCGCGGCGCGGGGCCTCGTGAAGACGTACGGCAGCGGCCGCGCGGCCCGGCGCGTGCTCGACGGCGCGGCCATCGAGGCGCGCGCGGGCGAGCTCGTGGCCGTCGTCGGGCGCTCGGGCTCGGGCAAGTCGACGCTCCTGCACCTCCTCGGGGCCCTCGACCGGCCCGAGGCCGGCACGATCGAGGTGGTCGGCCGCCGCCTGGACGGGCGCCCCGAGCGCGAGCTCACCCGCGTGCGCCGCGACCACGTCGGCTTCGTCTTCCAGGCCTACCACCTCGTCCCCGAGCTGACGGGCGAGGAGAACGTCCTGCTCCCCACGCGCCTGCCGGGCAGCGCGCCCGACGCCCCCGCCCGCGGGCGCGCGCTCATCGACCGGCTCGGGCTCAACGGCGCGGCGGCGCGGATGCCCCACGAGCTCAGCGGCGGCGAGCAGCAGCGCCTGGCGGTGGCGCGGGCGCTGGTGCACGAGCCCGAGCTCATCCTGGCCGACGAGCCGACCGGCAACCTCGACGCCGAGTCGGGCGCCGCCGTGCTGGCGCTCCTGCGCGGGGCGGCCGACGACGGGCGCGCCGTCGTGCTCGTCACCCACGAGGAGGCGGCCACCAGCGCCGCCGACCGCGTCCTGCGCCTGGTCGACGGGCGCCTGGAGCCGTGAGGCGCGGCCGGCTGGCCTTCGTGGGCGTGCTGCTGGCCGCGGCGATGGCCGGCGCCGCGGTGACCGTCGCCTACGGGCTGGCCACCGGCTTCGACCGCGCCGCGCGCCAGGCCGACCTGCCCGACGTGATCGTCCGCTTCCGCGCCGAGTCGCGCGACGAGATCGACCGCATCGTCAGCGCGCTGCCGAACGTGGCCGCGCGCTCCTACCGCCTCGAGTTCACCGACGTCGGCGTGAGCGGCCGGGACGGCTCGTCGGAGAAGGGCAGCGTGGCGCTCGTCGACCCCGGCCGGCGCGGCTACGCGATCGTCGACGGGCGCGACGTCTCCGGGCGCCCGAACGAGGTCGTGATCGAGCGCGGCGTGGCCAACGCGTGGCACGTCGGCGTGGGCGACGAGGTCCAGGTCGGACGGCTGGGGTCCCTGCGCGTGGTGGGCATCGCGGTGGCGCCGGACAACGTCGCCTTCCCGCTCGCCTCGGCGCCGCGGATGTACATCGCGCGCGCGTGGCTCGAGCGCGAGGCCCAGCGGCGCTTCGGCGTCGACCAGGCGCTGATCTGGGCCGCGAACCCCGACCGCGTGGACGTGCTCCTGCAGCAGGCGCGCGCCACCAGCACGCAGATCCAAGGCGTGCGCTTCGTCACCCGCAGCGGCGTGCGCGTGCTCATCGACTCGGCGGCCGGGATCGTCATCGCGCTGCTCGATCGCCTTCTCGCTCGTCGCCCTCGGGGCGGCGGCGACGATGCTGGCGGCCACCACGGCGGCCGACGTCCAGCGCCGGCTGCCGGCCATCGGCGTGCAGCGCGCGATCGGCTTCTCGCGCGCGCGGATCGCCGGCGAGCACGCCTGGCGCGCGACGCGGACGGGCGCGATGGCCGGCGCGCTGGGCATCGCCGTCGGGTCGCTCGCCGTGCGCGGCGCGGCCGGCGGCGCTGCTCGAGGCGCTCAACGAGCAGCCGCCGGGCTGGGCGCTGCTCGCTGCCGCTGACCGGCGCGCTGCTCGCGATCGTGGCGGTGGTGGCCGCCGCGGCGGCGTGGCCCGCGTGGCGCGCGACGGCGCGCCCCACCGTCGCCCTGCTGCGCGGCGCCGAGGTCGCGAGCGCCCGGCGCCTGCGCCTCGGCGGCGGCTTCGCGGCGCTCGGGGCGCGCCTCGCGCTGGCCCGCCGCGGGCGCGCCGCGGCGAGCATCGCGGTGCTGGCGGTGAGCGCGGCCGTGGTGCTGCTCATGCTCGGCCTCGCCTCCCTGGTCGCGGCCCTGCGCGACGACCCGGGCTCGGTGGGCAAGCGCTACGACCTCACCGCTGCGCTGCCCGCCGATCGCGCCGCCGACGTGCGCGCGCTGCCCGGCGTGGCCGACGCCGCGCCGCGCTACGTGGCGCAGGGCGCCGACTCCTTCGCGCTGGGCGAGCCGGTCAAGCTGGTCGCCTTCCCCGGCGACCACACGCGCTTCGAGGACCCCCCGCTCGACGCCGGGCGCCGGCTGCGCCGCAGCGACGAGGCGGAGGTCGGCGTCGGCCTCGCGCAGGCGCTGGGCATCGGGGTGGGCTCGACCCTCGCCGTCCAACTGCCGGGCGGCGGCGAGGCGCGCTTCCGGGTGGTCGGGACCGTGCGCGCGCTCGACGACAGCGGGCGCGTGGCCTACGTGCGCCCCGCGCGCGTGCTGGCCGCCGACCCGGGCGCGAGCCCGCAGATCGTGGTCAAGCTCGCTCGCGGCGCCGACCGCGCGGAGGTCGCGCGGCGGCTGGCGGCGCTCGGCGCCCGGCCCGCGGCGGTCGGGGGCGCCACCACGCGCAACGGCGCCTTCCTCGGCACGCTGGCCGCGCTGCTGCGGGTGGTGGCCATCGTCGACGCGCTCGTGTGCCTCTATGCGCTGGTGCAGGGCCTGGGCCTCGTGGCCCGCGAACGCGCGCCGACGCTCGCCCTGCTGCGCGCGACCGGCGCCGAGGGCGTCACCGTCGGCGCCGTCCTGGCCGGGGCGGCGCTCGCCGTCGCGCTGCCCGCCGCCGTCCTCGCCCTCGCGCTCGAGCGCCTCGTGCTCGCCCCGCTCGTCGGGCACCTGGCCGCCGGCTACGCCGACCTGGGGCCGCAGTCCTCGCCGGGCCAGGCCGCGCTGGCCCTCGGCGGGCTGGCGCTGCTGGGCGTTCTGGCGGCCGCCTGGGTCGCGCGCCGGGCGACCGCCGCGCCGCCCCTCGCAGGGACTGAGGGAGGAGTGATGCGCGCGGGCGCCGCTCCTCGCGCTCGTCGCGGCTCGCGCTCGCCGGCTGCGGCGGCAGCGGCTCGCAGCCCGCGGACCCCGGCGGGTCGACCCTCGTCGCGAC
Source organism: uncultured Actinomycetes bacterium (assembly GCA_963816845.1). GTDB lineage: Bacteria > Actinomycetota > Thermoleophilia > Solirubrobacterales > Solirubrobacteraceae > JAOPZW01. The sequence continues at coordinate 326,602 of CAWFMR010000063.1, forward strand.
CTGGCACGACCCCGACGGCGACGGCGTCCTGACCCGCGGGCCCGGCGAGCCGCTGCGCGACCGCACGGACCTCGCGCGCGCGGTCGCGCCCGGGCGCACGCTGGCGACCCTCGCGGTCCTCACCGACGTCCACGTCCGCGACGAGGAGTCCCCGGCGCGGGTGCCGTTCCTCGACCGCCTCGGCGGTCCCTTCTCGTCGACCTTCCGCCCGCAGGAGGCGCTGTCGGCCCAGGTGCTGGACGCCGCCGTGCGCTCGGTCAACGCCGCGCGCCCCGACGCCGTCCTCGTCACCGGCGACCTGATCGACAACGCGCAGGCCAACGAGCTCGCGCTGGCGCGCACGGTCCTCGACGGCGGCCGCGCCGACCCCGACTCGGGCGCGCGCGGCTACCAGGGCGTGCAGGCGGCCGCCGATCCCGATCCCGCCTACTACCGACCCGACGTCGACCCGCCGCGCCACCGCGGGCTGCTCGACGCCGCCCAGCGGCCCTTCCGCGCGAGCGGGCTGCGCGCGCCGTGGTACGCGGTGCCGGGCAACCACGACCTGCTCGTCGCCGGCGAGCTGGCCCGGACGCCCTCGACCGCGGCGGTCGCCGTCGGCGGCGAGCGCCTCGTCACGCCCGACGCCGGGCTCGACGTGCCGCGCAGCGAGAACGCGCTCACCCCGCAGCTCGTCGACAGCGCGCTGAGCGGCGGGCTGCCGGGGACCACGGCGCGCGTGGCGCCCGATCGCGCGCCGGCGCGAGCTGACCCCGCAGGAGGCCGTCGCGGGCCTGCGCGCCGCCAGCGGCCACGGCGGCAGCGGGGCGCGCATGGACTACGCCTTCGACGCCGGCCGCGCGGTGCGGGTCGTCGTGCTCGACACGGTGCGCCGCGACGTCGGCTCGGGCGGCGTGCTCTCCGCAGAGCAGACGCGATGGCTCTCGGGCCAGCTCGCCGCCGCCGGCGAGCGCCGCGTGGTCGTCGTCTCCCATCAGCCGCTCACGAGCGTCGACGGCGGTCAGGCGGCGCTGGCCCTGCTCGACGCCGATCGCCACGTCGTCGCGGCGCTGGCCGGCGACTCGCACCACAACCGCGTCGTCGCCCGCCACACGTCGGCGGGCGGCTACTGGCTCGTGCAGACCGCGGCGCTGGCCGACTACCCCCAGCAGGGGCGCGTCCTGCGCGTGCGCGCGGCCCCGAACGGCGGCACGGTGCTCGAGACGTGGATGCTCGACACCGCGCCCGACCCCCTGGCGGACACCGCGCGCGAGCTCGCCTATCTCGACGCGCAGGGCGGGCGCCCGCAGGGCGAGGCCGGGACCCGAAACGACCGCAACGTGCGGCTCTCTTTGCCTTAGCGCGCCTTGACGTAGCGCCCTACAGTGGTCCTCTGCACATGAGTGTCACCGGACGCGACCCACGCGTGCTCGTCGTCGAGGACGACGAGGAGATCGCCCAGGTCCTGCAGCGGTCGCTGCGCCTGGAGGGCTACGAGGTGCGCGTGGCCGCAGACGGCGAGGCGGCGCTCGACCAGTCGGCGGCCTTCAACCCCGACCTCGTCATCCTCGACCTCGGGCTGCCCAAGCTCGACGGCATGGAGGTGGCGCGCCGGCTGCGCTCCGCGGACGACGTCCCGATCCTCATGCTCACCGCCCGCGACGCGCTCGAGGCGCGCGTCGAGGGCCTCGACGCGGGCGCCGACGACTACCTGGTCAAGCCCTTCGAGCGCCAGGAGCTGCTCGCCCGCCTGCGCGCCCTGCTGCGCCGCCGGCCGCCGCGCGGCAGCGCCTCGGTCATCGTCGGCGACCTCGCGCTGAACCCCGACACCCACGAGGTCAGCCGCGGCGGGCGCGAGATCGACCTCACCCAGCGCGAGTTCGAGCTGCTCGAGTACCTGATGCGCAACGAGCGCATCGTCGTGCCGCGCCAGCGCCTGCTCGAAGAGGTCTGGGGCTACGACCCGTTCGCGACGACGAACACGATCGAGGTCTTCGTCTCCAACCTGCGCCGCAAGCTCGAGTCCGGCGGCGAGGCGCGGCTGCTGCACACCATCCGCGGCGCGGGGTACGTGCTGCGTGCTTGAGGGGATCGCGATCCGGTGGCGCCTGGCGCTGCTGTCGGCCGGCCTGACGCTGGTCATCCTCTCGGCCTTCGCGGTGGTCATCGGCCAGGTCACGTCCTCGCGCGTGCGCTCGGACTTCAACAACGAGCTCGCCGCCGCGGTGGACAACCTCTCAGACCGCGTCACGCTCGTCTGCGACATCCCCGCGGGCAAGTGCGCGCCCGGAGGGCCCGACCTGCGCGACTTCAGCGCGGCGGGCAACGCGACCATCAGGATCCTGTGGCCCGACGGCCGGATCCTCGACCGCACGCCGGGCGCGCCGAACTTCGGCCTCATCTTCCCCACGCGCCACACCGAGTACGACGGCCTGCGCGTCGAGGTGCGCAAGCGCCCGGTCAAGGTCGTCGACCCCGACGGCCACCACAGCCCCGTCGTCGTGCAGATGGTCCTGCAGTACGGGCGCAAGGTCTCCGACATCGAGGCGACGATCCGGCGCATCCGGCTCTTCCTCTCCGGCGGCGTCCTGGCCGGCACGCTCCTCGCGCTGCTGGGCGGGGTCCTGCTCGGGCGCCGCGCGATGCTCCCGGTCGCGCGCATGACCACGGCCGCGCGCGACATCCAGCGCACGCGCGACCCCTCGAAGACGATCCCCCAGCCGGCCGCCGACGACGAGGTGGCCGAGCTCGCGCGGACGCTGCAGGCCATGCTCGACTCGCTCGAGGCCGCGCAGGAGGAGACCGAGGGCGCCCTGCAGCGCCAGCGGGAGTTCGTGGCCGACGCCTCGCACGAGCTGCGCACGCCGCTGACCTCGATCCTCGCCAACCTCGAGCTGCTGACCGACGTCCTCGACGGCGAGCGCGGCGAGGCGGCGAGCTCGGCGCTGCGCTCCTCGCAGCGCATGCGCCGCCTGGTGGGCGACCTGCTGCTGCTGGCCCGCGCCGACGCCAACCGCCAGCTCCCGCACGAGCCGACCGACGTCAGCCACGTGCTGGTCGAGGTGGCGGCCGAGCTCGGGCCCGTCTCCGACGGCCATCACCTCACGGTCGACGCCGACGACGCGGTCGTCGACGGCACCCGCGACGAGCTCTACCGCATGACGCTGAACCTCGTCGAGAACGCCATCCGCCACACGCCCGAAGGGCACGCACATCCGGGCCACGGTGCGCCGCGACAACGGCGAGGTCGTGCTCGCCGTGCAGGACGACGGGCCGGGCGTGGCCCCCGAGCTGCGCGACCACATCTTCGAGCGCTTCGTCCGCGGCGCGGGCGACCGCGGCTCGTCCAGCGGGCTCGGGCTCTCGATCGTGCGCGCGGTGGCCGAGTCGCACGGCGGCAACGTCGTGCTCGAGGACGTCCACCCGGGCGCGCGCTTCGTCGTGCGCCTGCCCGGCGCGCCGACGTCCCGGCGCGCGAGCCCGACGCCGCGTCGCCTAGCCCAGCGCCCGCTCGAAGGTGACCAGGTCGCACGGGACGACCAGGAAACGCGCCGGCTCCGGGTGCGTCGCCGCGAAGTCCGCGCGCCCGACGATCCGGTAGCCCTGGCGGCGGTACCAGCCGTCCAGGCGGACCTTGAAGGGATGCGACCCCTCCTTCGGGACGAGCAGCGTGAGCCGCATCGCCGTGTGCCCGCGCCCGCGCGCGAGGTCATGGGCGAAGTCCATCAGCGCGCGGCCGACCCCTGACCCGGTGCGCTCCCCGGCCACCGCCAGCAGCCCGAGCTCGGCGGTCCCCGCGTCGAGCGAGGTCACGCGCACGCAGCCGACGACGCGCCCGTCCTCGCGCGCGGCGGCCAGCTCGCCGGCGGCGACGAGGGCGCGCACCTCGTCGGCGGAGATCCGCTCCGTCCCCTCGCGCCACAGCCCGACCTCGCCGCGCGCGTAGGCCTCGTTGACGACCGCGCCCAGCGCGGCGAGCAGGCCGGCGTCCGCGGCGGCCTCGCCGTCGAGCAGGGCGACCGCGACCACGTACGCCGGCTCCGGCTAGACCTCGACGACGACCGGCAGCACCATCGGGCGCCGGCGCAGGCGCTCGTAGACGAACTCGGCGAGGTCGTCGTGCAGGACCTGCTGGAGGAGGTCGATCTCGCGGATCTCCTCGCCCGCGGCGCGCGCCAGCGAGGCCTCGACGGTGTCGCGGATCTCGTCGAGCATCTCGGTGGCGTCGTCGGGGTACGGGACGCCGCGGAAGATGACCTCGGGCTCGGCCACCGACGAGCCGTCCTGCTCGGAGATCGTGGCCACGACGACGAAGATGCCGTCGGCGCTGAGCATGCGCCGGTCGCGCAGGGCGACGTCGGCCGGGTCGCCGATGTCGACGCCGTCGACGAAGATCATCCCCGAGCGCTCTGGCTTGGCGAAGCGCGCGCTCTTGCCGTCGAGCTCCAGCGGCAGGCCGTTCTCGCCCTTGAACACGTTGTCGGCGTCGATGCCGACCGCTTCGGCCAGACGCCCGTGCAGGTGGATGCGCTTGTGGTCGCCGTGGAAGGGCATCACGTAGCGCGGGCGGGTCAGGTTGAGCATCAGCTTGAGCTCCTCCTGATAGCCGTGCCCGGACGCGTGGATCGGCGCCTCGCGGGTCGTGATCACGTCGCAGCCGATGTGGTAGAGGCGGTCGATCGTCTCGTTGACGGCGCGCTCGTTGCCCGGGATCGGGGTGGCGCTGAAGAGCACGGTGTCGCCCTGGTGCAGCTCGACCTGCGGGTGGTCGCGGTGGGCCATGCGCCGCAGCGCGCTGAGCGGCTCGCCCTGGGACCCGGTCGAGATGATCACGAGCTTCTCGTCGGGCCAGTCCTCGAGCTCGCGCGGCTGCACGAGGATCCCCTCGGGCACGTCGATGTGGCCCAGCGAGCGCCCGATGTTGACGTTCTTGCGCATCGAGCGCCCGACGAGCGAGACCTTGCGCCCGTGGGCGGCCGCCGCGTGGACGACCTGCTGGACGCGATGGATGTTCGACGCGAAGGAGGTGACCACGATGCGCCCCTCGCAGCCCAGGAAGATCTCCTGGAGCTTGGGCCCCACGATCGCCTCGCTGGGCGAGAAGCCCGGACGGTCGGCGTTGGTGGAGTCGCCGCACAGCAGCAGCAGGTCCTCCTGGCCGAGCGCCGCCAGGCGCCCGACGTCGGCGGGGATGCCGTCGACCGGCGTCTGGTCGAACTTGTAGTCGCCGGTGACGAGGACGGTGCCCACCGGCGTGGAGAGGATCACGCCGGCCGCGTCGGGGATCGAGTGCGTCATGTGCACGAGCTCGACCTCGAAGGGCCCGAGCTCGAAGCGGTCGCCGTCCTTGACGTCGTTGACGTCGACCTCCTTGAGGCGGTGCTCGTCGAGCTTCGAGCGCGCCATCGCGGTGGTCAGCGGGCCGCCGAAGACGGGGATGTCGACCGCCAGCTCGCGCAGGACCCAGGGCAGCGACCCGAGGTGGTCCTCGTGGCCGTGGGTGACCACGATCCCCTCGATGTCGTCGACGCGCTCGCGCAGGTAGGCGAAGTCGGGCAGCACGAGGTCGATGCCGACCATCTCGGCCGTCGGGAAGCGCAGGCCGACGTCGACGACGACGATCCGGTCCTCGTACTCGAAGACCGTCATGTTCTTGCCGATCTCACCCAGCCCACCGAGGGGCAGGACCCGCAGGGAGCCGTTCGCCACGTCTACGCTCCGGCGGTCTGCAGCAGCCCGTGGCGCTCGAGCACCAAGCGCACGGCGGCCTGCTCGTCCTCGTCGGCCTCGACGAGCGGCAGTCGCAGCCCGCCGACGCGGTGGCCGAGCATGTTCAGCGCGGCCTTGACCGGAATCGGGTTGGTGGTGACCCCCATCGCCTGCCAGACGTCCTGCAGGCGCGCGTCGATCTCGGCGCGCTGGTCGGGCTCGTCGACCATGCGCCGCATCTCGTCGCCGACCACGTGGCTGGCCACGAGGATGCCCCCGAGGCCGCCCATGTCCAGCGTGCGGGCGAAGACCTCGTCGTTGCCGGCGTAGAGCCCCAGCCCGTCGACGGGCGCGAGGTTCGCGTTGTTGGCCTGCTTGACGTACTCGACGCGCTCGATCTGCGCCAGCTCGGCCAGGAAGTCGTTGGGGAGGTCCAAGACGACGCGCGAGGGGATGTTGTAGAGGACGATGGGCTTGTCGGTCGCCCTGGCGATCTCCTCGTAGTGGCGGCGCAGCCCGCGCCGGTTGGGCTTGTTGTAGTACGGGGTGACCGAGAGGATCGCGTCAGCGCCCAAGCGCGGTCGCGCGCTCGGTCATGTGGCAGGCGTGGCGCGTGTCGTTGGAGCCCGTGCCGGCGATGACGGTGGTCCCCTCGGGGCGCTCGCTCGCCGCGAGCTCGACGAGCCGCAGGTGCTCGTCGTCCGACAGGGTCGGCGCCTCGCCGGTGGTCCCGCAGACCACGAAGCCGTCGGAGCCGTGGCGCGCGAGGTGCGCCATGAGCTCGACGAACGCCTCCTCGTCGACCGCGAGCCGTTCGTCGAACGGCGTGACGATGGCGGTGATGACCGACCCGATGACCCGGCACTGGCGCCATCATCCCACACGTGGTGGAGGTCGAGGCACGCGACGACGTGCGCGTGGTGGTGCACGACGGCCCGTGGCCGGTGGATCCGGCCCTGCGCGCCGGCGGCGCCGCGCACCTGGCGGCGCTGCGCCGGCGGGTGCCGGCGATGCACGACGGCCCGGTGCTGGCCATGACCGCCGTCAGCGGCGCGACGGTGCACGCGCGCCGGGCGGGCTACTTCGACATGGTGGCCACCGCGGACGCGCTGGCCCACGATCCCGCGCTGCGCGCGCGGGCGGCCGCGGTGGCCGGCGGGGACCCGCTGCGCCGCGGCGACGGGCGGGTCGCCGCCCTCGGGCTGTCGGTCGCGGCGACGCTGCCCGACGGGCGCGTGCTGCTCGGGCGCCGGCGCGCGGAGCTCCCGCTCGACCCCGGTGCCTGGCACGTCGTCCCCTCGGGCATGCTCGAGCCCGAGCCCGACCCGATCGCCGCCGGGGTGGCGCGCGAGGCGCTCGAGGAGCTGGGCGTGGCCGCCGATCCGAGCGCCGTGCGCGTGCTCGGGCTGGGCTGGGACCTCGCGCGCCTGCGCCCCGAGGTGTGCGTGGCGCTCGCGCTGGAAGCGGTTCCGGCGCGGGCGGGCGGCGACGAGTTCGACGTCGTCGAGGCCTTCGCGGTCGCGCGCCCGCCCTCGCCGCTGACCGCGGGCGCCGCCTGCGCTGCCGCCGCTGGCGCGGCTGCTGAGCCGGTGGCTGCGCCCAGGCGCGGACCGTAGCGCAGATTCGTGGTAGTCCGCATTCGCGGTACCGACGAGCCCGCCGCGCCGGGCGCTACCTTCGCCTGGTGGAGCCCTTCGACCCCGAACAGCGCGCGCTCAGCGTCGAGGTGGCCGCCGTGCGCTGGCGGGCGCCCGACGGCGCCTTCACCGTGCTGGCCGGGGTCAGCGAGGAGGGCGAGGAGGTCGTCCTCGTCGGGGCGCTCGATCACGTCCACGAGGGCGAGTCGGTCGCCGTGCAGGGCGGCTGGCAGCGCCATCCGCGCCACGGCTGGCGCTTCGTGGCCGAGCGCGCCCGCGTCGAGGAGCCGGCCAGCGAGCCGGCGCTGCTCGCCTACCTGGGCTCGGTCAAGCACGTCGGGCCGCGCGGAGCGCAGTGGCTGCTCGAGCGCCACGGCCCCGAGCAGGTCCTCGCCGCCGTCGACCGCGATCCCGACCGCGCCCTGCGCGAGGTGCCGGGCATCGGGCCGGGGCGGATCGGCGCGGCGGTGCGCTCCTGGGAGGACCAGGGCGCGCTGCGCGCGGTGCGCCTGTTCCTCGAGGAGCACGGCGTCCCCGCCGCGGTGGCCGCGCGCATCTACCGCGCCTACGGCCCGGGCGCCATCGAGACGCTGCGCTCGGACCCCTACGGCCTGACCGAGCTCGACGGCATCGGCTTCGCGACGGCCGACGCGCTGGCCCAGGCGCTCGGCACCCCGCCGGACTCCCCGGGGCGCCTGGACGCCGGGCTGCGCCACGCCCTGCACGAGGCCGAGAGCGACGGCCACTGCCACCTCCCCCGCGCCGAGCTGGCCGAGCGCGCGCGCCGCATGCTCGGCGCCGACGCCGACGACCGCATCGACGATCTCGCCGCCCGCGGCCGGCTGGTGGTCGAGGGCGACCGCGTCTTCGACCCGGCCATGCACGGCGTCGAGACGCGGCTGGCGCGCCACGTCCGCGAGCTCATCGACGACGAGCCGCGCCTGCGCCTGGGCGCGATCGAGCGCCCGACGGGCGACCTCGCCCCCACCGACGCCCAGTGGGCGGTGGTGCGCGCCGTGCTCGAGCGCCGCCTCGCGATCCTCACCGGCGGCCCGGGCACGGGCAAGACGATGACGATGCGCGCGCTGGTCGACCTCCTGCACGCGCAGAAGCGCACGGTGCGCCTGTGCGCACCGACCGGCAAGGCGGCGCGCCGGCTGGCCGAGATCACCGGCGCGCCGGCGACGACCATCCACCGGCTGCTCGAGTACGCCCCCGACGAGGGCTTCGCCCGCGGCCCGGAGGACCCCATCCCCGGCACCGACGTGCTCATCGTCGACGAGGCCTCGATGCTGTCGGTGCGCCTGGCCGAGGCGCTCTTCGGCGCCGTCGGGCCGCGCACGCACGTCCTGCTGGTGGGCGACGTCGACCAGCTCGCGCCCGTCGGGCCCGGCCGCGTGCTCGACGACCTCATCGAGTCGGACTCCGTGCCGGTCGTGCGCCTGACCGACATCTTCCGCCAGGCCGCGCGCTCGCTCATCGTCCGCGCCGCCCACGCGGTCAACGCCGGCGACGCCGCCGCCGACGGCCGCCGGCCCGGGCGACGTGCGCGACTTCTTCGTCATCGAGCGCACGGGCCCCGACGCCATCCGCGAGGAGGTCGTGGCGCTCGCCGCGCAGCGCCTGCCGGCCCACTACGACCTCGACCCGCGCGCCGAGGTGCTCGTCGTCTCCCCCATGCACCGCGGGCCGGCGGGCATCGACGCGCTCAACGCCGAGCTGCGCGCGCGCCTGAACGCCGACGGCGCGGCCATCCCGGGCACGCCGCTGCGCGTCCACGATCGCGTGATTCAGAGCAAGAACAACCACGAGCGCGAGCTGATGAACGGCGAGATGGGCGTCATCCAGCACCACGACGCAGAGCGCGACCGCGTGCTGCTGGCCTGCGACGACGGCCGGCGCCTGAGCCTCGACGTCGGCGAGCTCGACACCATGCGCCTCGCCCACGCGGTCTCGATCCACAAGGCGCAGGGCTCGCAGGCGCCGGCGGTCGTCGTCGTCCTGCACCGCGGGCACCACCTGATGCTCACGCGCAACCTCGTCTACACGGCGATCACCCGCGCCGAGCGCGTCTGCGTCGTCGTCGGCGAGCGCGCCGCGCTGCACACGGCGCTCGGGCGCCGCGACGCCCACGCGCGCTACACGCGGCTGAAGGAGCTGCTGAGCGCCCAGTAGGTCGAACGTCGGTCCTACCCCGTGCGACGGGGAAGACCGACGTTCGTGGCTGGCGTGCCGCTGCTGGCTGCTCAGGTCGCGCCGGAGCGCGAGCCCGAGCGCATGAGCGACGCCACGCGCTCGAGCATCGGCCTGCGCTCCGGCGGGGGCTGCGGGCTCGGCGGCGCCGTACGGCGCACGGGCACCGCCACGTGGCGCACCTGGCAGTCGGTGAGCTTCGCCACGCGGTGCGGAAGGTCGATCTGCAGCCACTGCGAAGCGCCCGCGGCCAGGGTGGAGACGACGACCTCGTCGTAGCGGCCTGGGTTCCACGCCTCCTGGACGGCGACGATCGGGTCGGCGTCGCCGATCATCGCCTCGGACTCGATGCCGGCCGCCTCGAGGTGCGCGGCGGCGCGCTCCAGGCGCTGCTGCACCTCGGCACGCTCGGCGTAGGCCGACGGCGCCAGCATCGTCACGTGGATCGGCCCGGCCTCGGCGCGCAATCGAAGCGCGTCCATCAGCTCGGGCGAGTCGACCGTCCGGTTGGCGACGACGAGGAGATGCGTGGTGAAGGCCATTGGCGCCCTTCCTTTGGCTCTGATGCTCTCTGCGCCGAAGGTACCACTCAGCCCGACCCGCGGCTCCGACTGTCGGTCCATTTCCGCCCGACACGCGGTGGAGCCGCGCCGCCCTCGGCCTCCCACAGCGTGACGACCACGACCTCGCCCGCCGACCGGTCGTAGCGGCAGACGAAGACCAGCGAGCGGTCGACGAGGTCGCGCACGTAGACCGAGCCCCGCGCGCCGGTGGCGCCCGGCGGCGGCTCCTCGTCCACGCGTCCGGCGTCCCACGCGCGCGCGACGCGCCCGACGATCTCCGGGCGCACGTCGACCTCGCCCGCGCGGCCGCCGATGCGCTGGCGGAAGCGCTCGACCGCGTGATCGGTGACGGCGACGAGGACGCCCACTACAGCGCCCGCTCGTAGCGCCGGCCGGGGGCGCGCCAGCGCCCCTCCCCCAGCAGCCCGCCGACGGCCACCCAGCCGTGGCGCTCGTAGAAGGCGCACCCGTGCGCGTTCTCGGCGTACACGTAGAGCCACGCGCGCGCGTGCCCGGCGGCGCGGATGCGCTCCTGCGCGTCGGCGAGCAGGCGGCTGCCGACGCCGGCGCCCTGGGCCGCCGGATCCACGTAGAGGCTCTTGAGCTCGTCGTCCTGGACGGCGGAGTAGCCCACCACCGCGCCGTCCTGATCGAACACGCGCACGCCGCCGAGGGCGATGTGCTCGCGCCACACGGGCACGCGCTCCTGCGCGACCGGCATGTCGTCGGGGGCGATGAAGTCGCCGTAGGCCCAGCGCCAGGTTCGCGCCTGGATGTCGGCGATCACCGGGGCGTCGGCCTCGGTCGCCGGGCGGATCACAGCAGGTGCTCGAGCCCGATCATCGGCGACTCGGGCAGGTCCGCGACGCGGCGCACCGCCAGCAGCACGCCGGGCACGAAGGACGTGCGGTCGGTCGAGTCGTGGCGGATGGTGAGCGTCTGCCCCACGTCGCCGAGGATGACCTCCTGGTGGGCCACCAGCCCCGGCAGGCGCACCGAGTGGATCGGCACCTCGCCGTCCATGAGCTGCGCGGTGCGCGCGGCGGTGCCGCTGGGGGCGTCGAGCTTGCCGTCGTGGTGCAGCTCGATGATCTCGGCCTTGGCCATGTACTTCGAAGCCTCGGCGGCGAAGCGCATCATGAGCACGGCGCCGATGGCGAAGTTGGGCGCCACGAAGACGTTGGCGCCGCGCTCTTCGCGCAGCGGCTCGGGGTCCCACCCGGTCGTGCCGATCACCGCGTGCACGCCCGCGCGCACGCAGGCCCGCGCGTTGTCGAGGGCGGCGTCGGGGGTCGTGAAGTCGACGACGACGTCGCAGTCGCCGAGGATGTCGGCCAGCGCGACCCCGAGCTGAGGATCCGCGCGGCCGGTCAGCTCCATGTCGTCGGCGCTCTCGACGGCCTCGCAGACCGTGGCGCCCACCCGCCCCGCGGCGCCGGCGACGCCGACGCGGATCATGCCGCGAGGGCCTCCGAGACCGGCTCGAGCGCCGTGCGGAAGGCCGACTCGTCGGCGCCGATGCCGGCCGCGCTCAGGCGCTCGGGCGCCAGCAGCTCGCCGGCCAGCTCGCCGAGGTCGTCGAGCTCGACCGCGTCGATGCGGGCCTCGACCTCGTCGACGCTCAGCAGCGGCATGTCGGCCAGCACCGAGGCGCCGAGGCGATTCATCCGCGCGGTGGTGGACTCGAGCGCGAGCAGCACGCGGCCCTTGACGTTCTCCTTGGAGCGCTCGAGCTCCTCGGCGGTCGCCGGCTCGGCGCGGAAGCGCTCGAGCTCCTCGGCCACCACGCCCAGGGCGCGGGTGACGTTGTCCGGGCGCGTGCCGAGGTACAGCCCGATCTGCCCGGAGCCGGCGTACAGCGACTGGAACGAGTACACGCTGTAGGCCAGGCCGCGCTTCTCGCGCACCTCCTGGAAGAGCCGCGAGGACGAGGTGCCGCCGAGGATGTTGTCGAGCACGCGCAGCGCGAAGCGGCGCTCGTCGTCGCGCGCCAGGCCCGGGAGCGCCGAGGCACACGTGGTACTGCTCGGTGTCCTTGGCGAAGAAGCGCCGGCGCGCGGGCTGGGCGTCGGGCGCCGCGGGCAGCGCCGGCGCGCGGCCACCGGCGCGCTCGATGCCGGCGCGCTCGACGAGCTCGACGAGCGCGTCGTGGTCCACCGAGCCGGCCGCCGCCACCACCACGTTGGTGGGGACGTAGCGGGCGGCGTGGAAGGCGCGCAGAGCATCGGGACCGGCCGAGTGGACGACGTCGGCGCGGCCGATGATGGCCCGCCCGAGCGGGTGCCCACCGAAGACCGCCTCGCCGAGGACGTCGAAGACCTTGTCCTGCGGGTCGTCCTCGTACATGGCGATCTCCTCGAGCACGATCTCGCGCTCCTGCTCGAGCTCTGAGAGGTCGAACGCGGGGCGCCAGACCATGTCGGCCATGACGTCGAAGGCGCGCTCGAGGTGGCGGTCGAGGACGCGCGAGTAGACGGAGGTCGTCTCCTTGCCGGTCCCGGCGTTGAGCTCGGCGCCCATGGCGTCGAAGAGCTGGTCGATCTCCAGCGACCGGTAGCGCGCCGTGCCCCGGAAGAGCATGTGCTCGATGAGGTGGCTGAGGCCGGCCTCGGGCTCGTCCTCGGCGGCCGAGCCGGTGCCGATCCACAGCCCCAGGGCGACCGAGCGGACGGACTGCATCCGCTCGGTGACGACCCGGACGCCCGAGTCGAGCACGGTCAGCTCGTGGCCGTGCTCGACCCCCTCCTGTTGGTCTTCCGCCAGCAGGGGCGGATGCTCGTCAGCCACGCTCCGGATCGCGCCCGGTGCCGGAGCGGTGACGCGGGCGACCCGAGCCGCGCGCTCCGCCGTTGCGCTCGCGGTCGCGCCCGTCGCGCCCGCCACGGTCCCCGCGATCGCCGCGGTCGCCGCGGTCGCCGCCGCGCTTGGACCCGCCGGCGGCGGCCAGCGCGGCCAGCTCCTCGACGGACTTGCCCGCGATCTCGGGATCCTCGGCCAGGCGCAGGCCGATGCGCCCGCGCTCGCGGTCGACCTCGACCACGCGCACGGCGATCTCGTCGCCCTTGTTGAGCACGTCCTCGACGGTGTCGACCCGCTGGCCGGGCGACACGTTGGAGATGTGCAGCAGGCCGTCGGTGCCCTTGGCCAGCTCGACGAAGGCGCCGAAGGTCGTCGTCTTGACGACCTTGCCGGTGAACGCGTCGCCGATCTCGACCTCCTTGGTCATCGAGCGGATGCGCTCGGCCAGCGCCTCGCCCATCTCGCCGTTGGAGGAGTAGACGAGCACGTGGCCGTCGTCGTTGACGTCGATCTGCGCGTCGAACTCGTCCTGCAGGCCGCGGATGGTCTCGCCGCCCTTGCCGATGAGCAGGCCGATCTTGTCCGGGCTGATCTCGACGCTGACGATGCGCGGCGCGTGCGGCGACAGGCTCTCGCGCGGGCCGGCGATGGCCTCGCGCATCTTGTCGAGGATCGACAGGCGCGCCTCCTGGGCCTGCGCGAGCGCGTCGCGCAGGATGTCGAAGGTGACGCCCGTGATCTTGATGTCCATCTGCAGGGCGGTGATGCCGTCCCCGGTCCCGGCGACCTTGAAGTCCATGTCGCCCAGGTGGTCCTCGACGCCCGCGATGTCAGTGAGGACGGTGTAGTCGTCGCCCTCCTTGATGAGGCCCATCGCGATGCCGGCCACCGGCTTGCGGATCGGCACGCCGGCGTCCATCAGGGCCAGCGACGAGCCGCACACCGAGGCCATCGACGACGAGCCGTTGGACTCGAGGATGTCCGACACGACGCGAATCGTGTACGGGAAGTCCTCGGTGCTCGGGACGACCGGCACGAGCGCCCGCTCGGCCAGCGCGCCGTGGCCGATGTCGCGGCGCTTGGGGCCGCGCATGAAGCCCGCCTCACCCACGCTGAAGGGCGGGAAGTTGTAGTGGTGCCAGTAGAACTTGTGGGTCTCGAGACCCAGCGTGTCGAGGCGCATCTCCTCCTTCAGCGTGCCCAGTGCGGCGACGCTGATGGCCTGGGTCTGGCCGCGGGTGAAGAGCGCCGAGCCGTGCGTGCGCGGAGCGACGCTGACCTCGATCGAGATGTCGCGGATCTCGCGCTCGCCGCGGCCGTCCGGACGCTTCTTGTGGATGGCGATGCGCTCGCGGATGATCGACTTCTCGATCTTGTCGAAGGCCAGCTGCGCCTTCTGGCGGTACTCGGCGAAGGTGTCGGCCTCGGGATCGCCCGAGTACTGCTCCAGGACGGCCTCCTCGACCGCCTTGGTCGCCGCCTGGCGCTCGAGCTTGTCCTCGACCTGCGTGGCGGCGTCGAGGGCGGCGCCGTGGCTCTCGCCGATCTGGCGCACGAGCTCGCTCGTCGATGACGGGCGGCTCGATGACGAGCTTCTCCTTGCCGGCGATCTCGGCCAGCTCGCGCTGAGCGGCGCAGATCTTGCGGATCTCGGAGTGCGCGATGTCGAGCGCGTCGAGGATCTCGGCCTCGGGGATCTCGTTGGCGCCCGCCTCGACCATGAGGATGGCGTCGTCGGTGCCGGCCACGATGAGGTCGAGGTCGGTGTTGCCGACGAGGTCGGCCTCGTCGGGGTTGACCACGAAGTTGCCGTCGATCTTGCCGATGCGCACCGCGCCGACGGGCGTGGGCAGCGGAACCGGCGAGAGCATCAGCGCGGTGGACGCGCCGTTCATCGCAAGGATGTCGTAGGGGTTGACGTGATCGATGCTCAGCGGGATGGCCACGAGCTGCGTCTCGTAGTGCCAGCCCTTGGGGAAGAGCGGGCGGATGGGACGATCGATCATGCGCGCGGTCAGCGTGCCCTTCTCGCCCGCGCGACCCTCGCGCTTGAAGAACGAGCCGGGGATCTTGCCCGCCGCGTACATGCGCTCCTCGACATCCACCGTCAGCGGGAGGAAGTCGACATCGCGCAGATTGCCGATGGTCGCGGTGCAGAGGACCATCGTGTCGCCCTGGCGGACGACGACCGAGCCGGAGGCCTGCTTGGCCATCTTGCCGGTCTCGAACGAGATCGTCTTGCCGGCGATCTCCACCGAGACCGTCTTCACGGCGTCAGTGCTCATATGTACTGCCTTTCCTGGTCGGCCTTCGGTCGCCGACCTCAGTCGTGTCTCTCACGGAATCCGAACCCGGTCAGTCTAGCGTCCGGAGCGTTGCGAGCCCCCGCCGCTCCAGGGCTCCGCGGGCCACGCGAAGAGGGTCGGCGTGGTGGTCGCCCCCGCCCGCAGCGCGTCGCGCACGTCTCGCCGAACGCGCTCGGCGATCGCCGCGTCGCGGCGGTCGACCTGGAAGCGCTCGAGGTCGAGGCCGAGGGTCTCGCAGTGCGCCCACAGGTGCGGGTCGTCGATGCGGCCCTGATCGGCGTAGAGCGCGTCGTGGAAGGCCCAGAAGGCGCCCTGGCGGGCGGCGGCCTCGGCCGCCTGCGCCAGCGCGACCGCCCGCTGGTGCTTGGCCTTCAGGGCGAAGTGGCGGAAGACCACGCCGGTGCCCTGCTCGCGCAGCCGCCGCGCCTCGACCGCGCAGCGCGGGCACGCGAAGTCGCCGTAGAAGACGACCAGCGCCCCGCCGTCGCCGCCCTCGCGGACGTGGTCGTCGTCGCGCAGGGGCGGCACCGGTGCGCTGCGCAGGTCGCTCATCCGTAGGCCATGATGATGGCCATCCACACGCTGCGCCGCGAGCAGGCCCTCGACGCCGACGTCGACGCCGTCTTCGCCTTCTTCGCCGACCCGCTCAACCTCGAGGCGATCACGCCGCCGCTGCTGCGCTTCGCCGTCGTCACGCCGGCGCCGATCGCCATGGGCGTCGGGACGTTCATCCAGTACCGCCTGCGCCTGCACGGCGTGCCGATGCGCTGGGACACGCTCATCCAGGCATGGGAGCCGCCGCGGCGCTTCGTCGACGTGCAGGTCCGCGGGCCCTACCGGCTGTGGCACCACACCCACGAGCTGTCGCCGCTGCGGCGACGGGCGCACGCTCATGCGCGACACGGTCCGCTACGCGCTGGGCTTCGGAGCGCTCGGCGCGCTGGCCCACCGGGCGGTCGTGCGCCGCGACCTCGAGGCGATCTTCGCCTACCGGGCCGAGCGCGTGCCGGCGCTGCTCAGCTGACGGCCGACGCAGCGAGGCCGTCGAAGATGAGGCCGACGCCGGGCAGGTCGCCGGGCGAGTCGGCGAGATGGCTCCAGCGCACCACGCCGTCGGGGCCGACGATGACCAGCGCGCGGTTGGTCATGCCTCCCGGCTCGAAGTAGGCGCCGAAGGCGCGAGCCGCCTCGCCCTTGGGCTCGAAGTCCGAGAGCTGCTCGATGCTGACGCCGAGCTTCTCCTTGAACGCCTTCTGCGACCAGCTCGCGTCGGTCGAGACGCCGTAGAGGGTCGCGCCCTGGGCGGCGAAGTCCTCGAGCGCCTCCTCGTAGATCTGCAGCTGATCGGTGCAGGTCGGGCTGAAGGCGAAGGGATAGAAGACGAGGACCGTGGTGTGGCCGAGCAGGTCCTCGCGGGTGAAGTCGCTGCCGTCCTCGCGCTTGAGCGTGAACTCCGGGACCGGCGTCCCCGGAGCGAGGATGCTCATCGACGCAGTCCGAGTTCCTTGATGAGCTCGCGGTAGCCCTCGAGGTTGCTGCGCTGCATGTAGTTCAGCAGGCGCCGGCGCTGGCCGACGAGCATGAGCAGCCCGCGACGCGAGTGGTGGTCCTTCTTGTGGGCGCGCAGATGCTCGGTGAGCTGGTTGATGCGCTCGGTGAGCAGCGCGACCTGCACACGGGTGTTCCCCGTGTCCTGCTCGTTCGTGCCGAACTGCTTGGTGAGCTCGGCCTTTCTCTCTTGCGTCAAGGGCATGGCGACGTGGCAAGGTAGCAGAGTGCCCGCGCCGACCAACGCACGGCCACACGGGAGTTTCCTCGCCTCGGAGGCCGGCGAGCTGGCCGGCGTGTCGGGCACCACGATCGGCCAATGGGCCCGCCGTGGGCTCATCCGCTCCTCGGTCTCCGACGCCGATCCGCGGGTCTACAGCGTCGAGGATGTGGCCGAGGCGGCCCTGGTCAGGGCGCTGCTCGACCACGGCATCCGCCACGCCGACGTCCACCGCCTCGTCGAGCGCCTCAACGGCTACGGCCCCTGGCCGCTCAGCGAGGCCACGCTGGCCACGACCACCGACGGCGCCCCGCGGATCGTCCTGCGCGACGACGAGGGCGACTGGGTCCTCACCGCGCGTGGTTGGCAGCGCCCGGCGGCGCTGCCGGCGCTGCGCGAGGTGCGGTTGCGGCTGCGGCGCAGCGCTTGACGGCTTGGTCGTCCGCGGGCGGTCTTGCGGCGCCTCGCGGCCAAGGCACCGAGGGGAAGCGGGTCGGTCGCCGCGCGGCTCGAAGCGTCGCAAGTTAGGTCGCTATCCGCACCTAACCTGGGATCGAGTTCGGCACAACGCCGGGCCGCCGGCCCGCCCTCCCTCGATGCCCCGGCCGCGGAGCGCCGCGAGACGCACGCGCGGACGACCCCGACGAGCACGGCGCTACTGCGCCATCGCCCCCGCGTCGACCGACAGCGCCGTCCCGGTCACGAACGACGACCGGTCGGAGACCAGCCAGACGACGGACTCGGCCACCTCGTTGGGCTCGCCGAAGCGCTTGATCGCCTGCGGGGCCAGCAGCTCGAGCTGGCGCTCCTCGGGCAGGACGTCCATCATCGCCGTGCGGATCGCCGCCGGGCACACGCAGTTGACGCGGATGCCGTCGTTGGCGACCTCGACGGCCGCGGCGCGGGTCAGCCCGACCACGCCGTGCTTGCTGGCGATGTAGGCGGCGAGCGTCGGCACGGCCATCAGCCCGGCCAGCGACGCCGTGTTGACGATGGAGCCCCCGCCGTGCTCGAGCATCTGCGGGATCTGGTACTTCATGCCCAGCCAGACGCCCTTGAGGTTGACCGCGATGACCTTCTCCCAGTCGGCCTCCTCGGTGTCGACGACGGTCGCCTGGAGCTCGACGCCGGCGTTGTTGTGCGCGAAGTCCAGGCGCCCGAAGGCGTCGACCGTGTGGCGCACGAGCGCCGCGCAGTCGGCGGCCACCGTGACGTCGGCGGCCACGAAGGCGGCGTGGCCGCCCCCCTGCTCGATGAGATGGACGGTCTCCTCACCGTCCTCCCGGCGCGAGGGGAGGTCGGTGACGAGCACGCCGGCGGCGCCCTCGCGCGCGAGCGCCAGCGCCGTGGCGCGCCCGATGCCGCCCGCCGACCCCGTCACCAGTCCCGCCTTGCCCTCGACCAGACCCGGCATCTGCCCTCCTTCTCGCTGTTCAGGCCGCGATCGCCCGCGCGTCCTCGACGTCGCGGCCCATCTGCTCGACCAGCGCCTCGATCGATTCGAAGCGCTTCTCACCGCGCAGGCGCTTGAGGAACTCCACCCGCAGCGGCGTGCCGTAGAGGTCGCCGTCGAAGTCCACGAGGAAGGCCTCGATGAGCTCGCCGCGGCCGGTGACGAACATGGGACGCACCCCGACGTTGGTCGCGGCGACGTGCACGGCGCCGTCGGCCGTGCGCGCGCGGCAGGCGTAGACGCCGTGCCCGGGGACGACGTAGCCGTCGACGGGGACGAGATTGGCCGTCGGGAAGCCCAGCGTGCGCCCGCGCTTGTCGCCGTGGGCGACCTCGCCGGCGACGGTGAAGGGGGCGCCCAGCAGCTTGTCGGCGTACTCGACCGCGCCGCCCAGCACGAGCCCGCGGATGTGGCTGGACGACACCACCTCGCCGTCGACCTCGAGGAGGTCCACGACGCGCGTCTCGAAGCGGCTGTCGGCGCGCAGCAGCTCGTCGTCGCCGGCGGCCTTGTGGCCGAAGCGGAAGTTCTCCCCCACGCTGACGTGCTCGGCGCGCAGCGTCCCGACGAGGACGTCGTCGATGAAGCTCTGCGCGCTGCGCCCGGCGAAGTCCGCGTCGAACGGAATGACGACGAACTCCTGGACGCCGAGATCGCCCATGAGCTCGGCCTTGCGCTCGAGTGTGGTCAGCAGGCGCGGCGCGCCGCCCGGAGCGACGATCGCCGCCGGGTGCGGCTCGAAGGTGACGACGGTGTCGGCCCCGCGGATGACCTCCCGGTGGCCGAGGTGGACGCCGTCGAAGGTGCCGACGGCGATCCGCCGCGGGCGCGGCTGCACCTCGGAGAGCGGGGTCACCTTCATCCGCGGAACCCTACGACGGGCTTCAGCAGGCCGTCCTCGCGGGGCTCGGCGATGGCCACCGGCCCGTCGGCGTCGGCCAGCAGGACGTGCTCGCCCTCGGCCTCGCCGGCGATGGTCTGGCCGTGGCCGGCGCGCCAGGCCGCGTCGGCGTCGACCTCGACGCGCGGCAGGAAGGCGAGCGCCTGCTCGAGCGGCAGCACGCGCTGCGGATCGGCGTCCTGGACGTCGAAGGGCCCGATGCGCGTGCGCCGCAGCTCCTCGCAGTAGCCGTCGCCCAGCTCGGCGACGAGCGAGCGCACGTAGGTCCCGGCCGAGCACTCGATGAGGAACTGGGCGCGGTCCTCCGTGCGCCACTGCTGCTCGAAGCGGTAGACGGTGACCTCGCGCTCGGGCACCTCGAACTGCTCGCCGTCGCGCGCGCGCTCGTAGGCCTTGCGGCCCTGCACGCGCACGGCCGAGTAGATCGGCGGGCGCTGCACGATGCGCCCGGTGGGCAGCGCCACGTCGAGCGGCGGGATGCGCCCGGTGTGCGTGATCTCGCCCTCCGGGTCGCCGGTGGTCGAGAGCGCACCCAGCCGCGCGACGGTGACGTACTGCTTGGGCAGCGCCATGAGGAAGCGCTGCACGCGCCGCGCGCGGCCGACGAGGACGAGCAGCAGTCCCGTCGCGAACGGGTCCAGCGTGCCCGCGTGGCCGGCCTTGCGCACGCCGAGCAGCCGCCGCGTGGCGAGCGTGAGGTCGTGCGAGGTCTTCCCCGCGGGCTTGTCGACGAGGACGAGACCGTCCACTACAGCTGCGCGGCGACCTGTTCGCGCAGGAACCCGACGAGGTCCTCTTCGGACATCTCGGTGGCGAAGCCCGCCGCCTGGCGGTGGCCGCCCCCGCCGCCGGCGCGCGCGATGACCGAGACGTCGACCCGCCCGTCGGTGGCGCGCAGCGACACCTTGCGTCGCCCGCGGCTGCCGTCGGGCAGCTCGCGCGCGAGGGCGGCGACCTTCGTGCCCTCGACCGATCGCAGGTGGTCGATGATGCCCTCCGAGTAGCTGTCCTCGGCGCCCGAGAGGCGGAAGTCGTCGCGGGTCAGCCGGGTGAAGGTCAGGCGCCCCTCGTCGTAGCGCTGCACGTGGGCCAGGGCGCGCGCCAGCAGCTCGAGCTTGGCGTAGGGCATGCCCTCGTACAGGCGGCGGTAGATGCCGTGGACGTCGACGCCCGCGTCGATGAGCTCGGCCGCCATCACGTGCGCGCGCACGCCGGTGTTCTCGTACATGAACTTGCCGGTGTCGGTCACGAGGCCGACATAGAGCGCCTCGGCGATCTCCATGGCGGGCTCGACGCCCAGCGCGCGCATCAGGTCCCAGACGATCTCGGCGGTGCAGGAGGCGTCCTCGACCACGTGGTTGACCGTGCCGAAGCGCGTGTTGTCGTGGTGGTGGTCGATGTTGAGGATGTGCGCTTCCTCGCGCTTGAACGCGCCCACCGGGTTGCGGTCGATGTTGCCGCAGTCGAGGAAGACGATCGTGCGCTCGGGGAGGTCGTCGGGCAGCGTGCTCTGCAGGCCGTCGAGCTCGAAGAAGCGGTACTCGTAGGGCAGCGGGAACTCGTCGGCGGCCATGTACATGACCGAGTCCTTGCCCAGCGCGAGCAGGATGCGGTGCATCGCCACCAGCGATCCGAGCGCGTCGCCGTCGGGGTTCTCGTGCGTGACGAGCACGAACCGCGACGCGTCGCGCAGCTCGTCGAGGACCTCCTCGCGGGTGTCGGCCTCGACGGTGCTCACGCCTGCTCGTCCATGAGCCGCTCCAGGCGCTGCGCCCGCTCGGCCGTGTCGTCGTGGAAGAAGGTCAGCGTCGGCGTGTGCTTGAGGCGCAGCTCGCCGCCGATGCGGCCCTGCAGGAAGCCCTGCGCGGACCGCAGTCCCTCGAGCGAGGCGCTCACGGCCTCCGCGTCACCGAGAACACTCACATAGACGCGAGCGTGGCTCAGGTCGGGGCTGGTCTTGACATCTGTGACGGTCACGAATCCGACCCGAGGGTCCTTCACTTCATGGGTGAGCACGTCGCTGAGGACCTCACGCACAGCCTCATCGACACGACGCATCCTCTCCAAGCTCATCCTATCCCTCCCGCGTCCTCGAACGAGGTCAGGCTGCGCTCCACGCGCACGCCCTCCGGGTAGCGGCTCAGCAGCCACGCCTCCACGTGGTCGGCCGCCTGCGCGAGCTGCTTGAACGAGCCGCTCGTCAGCGCGCCGGCGAGCGTCGAGCGCTGCCACGTGTCCTGGCCGTCGACCTCGGAGACGGCGACTCCCAGCCGCGTGTGCAGCTGCGCCTTCACCGAGGACAGCTCCTTGCGCTTCTCCTTGAGGCTTGCGGCGTCGGGAAAGTGCAGATGGATGAGCAGGAGGGCGACATACGCGTGGGGCACCGCACCTCGAAGGTAGCGCGCCGCGCGTGGCGGCGACGCTCGATCACGCTCAGGCCGCGCTGGCCGCCGCCCGGGGCGCGGGCCTCGCCGTCGAGCGTGCGGAGGTCGCGGGCGTGGGATCCTGGTGGGCATCTTGCGTGGTTGGGGTCTCGCCTAGGTCAGCGGCGCTCGCGGCCGGGCACCGAGGGAAGGGGCCGTCGCCGCGGCGAACGGTCGATTGTCGTCGGCCGACGAACGACCGCGAGCGACCGCCGCGGCGGCCGTCCCCCTCGGTGCCCTGGCCGCGAATCGCAGCAGCGCGGGCGGACGACCCAAGCCCGGCGGCAGCCTACGAAAGCGCCCGCTCGACCTGCCGCGTCTCGTAGACCTCGAGCACGTCGCCCTCCTTGACGTCCTGGTAGTTGGCCAGGACGATGCCGCACTCGTAGCCGGTGGCGACCTCGCGCACGTCGTCGTTGAAGCGCTTGAGCGACCCGATCGTCGTGTCGTAGATGACGGTGCCGTCGCGGACGATGCGGACCTTGGCGCCGCGCGTGACATGCCCGTCGGTGACGTAGCAGCCGGCGATGGTGCCGACGCGCGAGGCGCGGAAGGTCTGGCGGACCTCGACGGTGCCGACGGTCTCCTCGACCTCCTCGGGGCGCAGCATGCCGGTCATGGCGTCGCGCAGGTCGTCGAGCGCGCGGTAGATGACCGAGTAGTGGCGGATCTCCACGCCCTCGCGCTCGGCCGCGGCGCGCGCGTCGCCCACCGGGCGCACGTTGAAGCCCAGCACGACCGCGTCGGAGGCGGCGGCGAGCATGACGTCGGACTCGGTGATGCCGCCGACGCCCGAGCTGATGACGTTGACGTGGATCTCGTCCTGGGGCAGCTTGGCGATCTCGTCCTCGAAGGCCTCCAGCGAGCCGGACACGTCGGCCTTGAGCACGAGGTCGAGCTCCTGGACGTCGCCCTCCTGGATGCCCTTGAAGATGTCCTCGAAGGAGACCTTGCGACCGGAGCGGCGGGCCTGGGCCTCGTTGCGCAGGCGGACGGCGCGCTCGTTGGCCTGCTGGCGCGCGGTGCGGTCGTTCTCGACCACGTGCGCGAACTCGCCCGCGTCGGGAACGCTGTCGAAGCCGAGGACCTCGACCGGATCGCCGGGGACGGCCTCGTCGAGGCGCTCGCCGCTGTAGGCGACCATCGCGCGGACCTTGCCCCAGTGCGCGCCGGCCACGAGCGCGTCGCCGACGCGCAGCGTGCCGCGCTGGACGAGCAGCGTCACGACCGGCCCGCGGCCCGGGTCGAGCTTGGACTCGATGACGACGCCGCTGGCCTCGGCCTCGGGGTTGGCCTCGAGCTCCTCGAGCTCGGCGACGACGAGGATGGTGTCGAGCAGGTCCTCGAGACCCTGGCGGGTCTTGGCCGACACGTCGACGAACTCGGTGTCGCCGCCCCACTCGGAGGGCTGCAGGTTGAGCGTCGTCATCTCCGTGCGCACGCGCGTCGGGGTCGGCGCCCTCCTTGTCGACCTTGTTGACGGCGACGAGGATCGGGACGTCGGCGGCGCGCGAGTGGTCGATCGCCTCGCGGGTCTGCGGCATGACGCCGTCGTCGGCGGCGACGACGACGACCGAGATGTCGGCCACCTGACCGCCGCGGGCGCGCATGGCGGTGAACGCCTCGTGGCCCGGCGTGTCCAGGAAGGTGATCGTCTTGTCGTTGTGGTGGACCTGGTAGGCGCCGATGTGCTGCGTGATGCCGCCGGCCTCGCCCGAGGCGACCTCGGTCTGGCGGATCGCGTCCAGCAGCGACGTCTTGCCGTGGTCGACGTGGCCCATGATGGTCACGACCGGCGGGCGCTCGACGAGATCCTCGTCGGAGTCCTCGAAGACGACCTCGTCCTCGGCCTCGTCGCCGGCGTGGATGATCTCGACCTCCTTGCCGAACTCCTCGGCCAGGATCGAGATCGCCTCGTCGGAGAGCGTCTGGGTGAGGGTGACCATCTCCCCCATGCTCATGAGCTTCTTGATGATGTCGGCGACGGCGATGCCGAGGTACTCGGCCACGTCGCGGACGGTCGAGCCGGAGTTGACCCGCACCACGTCGGTGCGGCTCATCACGTCGGCCTGCAGCGGAGCGGCGACCTCCTCGAGCACCTCGCGGCGTCGGCGTCCGCGGCTGCGGCGCCCGGGGCGCCGGCCGGGAGGGCCGCCCGCGGGCGGGCCGCCGGGTCCGCCCGGTCCACCGGGACCGCCGGGGCCGCGGCGAGCGGCCTGCGAGTCGATGACCACGCGGCGCCGGCCGCCGGCCGGGCCACCCTCGTTGCGCAGGCCGCCACGCGACGGGCGCGAGGGCTGCGACTTGGTCTCGTCGCGCGTGGGGCGCTTGGGCTCCTCGGGCTGGGCGATGATCTTGGGGCCGGTGCCGGGCGCCGGGCGCTTGGCCGTCGGCGGCTGGGCCTCGGCGGGCTTCTCGGCCTCGGTGGTCGCCGACGCCTCGGGCGCGGCGGGAGCCTTCGCCTCGGCCGCGGGCGCCGCGGGCGCCTCCGCCTCGGGGGCCTTGGCCTCGGCGGCCTTCGCCTCGGGCGCGGGCGGCGCGGCGGCCTTGGCCTCGCTCTTGGGTGCGGCGGCCGGCGTCTCGGCCGGCTTGGCCTTGGCTTCAGCCGGCGCGGCGGCAGGCGCCTTCGCGGCGGGCTGCGCGGGCTGGGCTGCGGGCGCCTTGGGCTGCTCGGGCTCGGCAGGCGGCGCGGCCGGGGTCGCCTCGCGTGCCACGGGCGCCGGCGGCGCGGGTGCGGGCGCGGGCGCCGGACGGCGCGGCATCGGCGGCGGCGTCGCGGGCGGGCGCGGCGGCATCGGCGGGCGCGGGTACTCCTCCTCCTGGCGGCGCGTGGGCACCTTCAGGGGCGGCCCGTCGGGCTCGAAGATCCGGCGTGGGCGCGGCGTCGGCGCGGCGCCACCGGGAGCGGCGGGCCGCGCGGGCGCGCCGGGGCGCGCGGGCTGGCCGGGGGCGGCGGCGCGCTGCGGCGGCGCGGTGCCGGCGGCGCGGGCGGCCGGCTGCGCGGGGCGCGCGGCGGCAGGCTTCGCGGGGGCGGCGCCGTTGCCGCCCAGCGCGCGCAGCGCCTCGGCCTCGTCGACCGTGGAGGCCGCAGCCGTCACGTCGAACCCGGCGGCGCGCAGCTTCGTGAGCACGTCCGCACTGGACATGCCCTGTTCCTTGGCGATCTCGTGAACGCGCTTCTTCGTCATCCGCTCACCGATTCTACGAGGTCATGGTCAACGGACACCGCCCGGCGAAAGGCCCGGGGCAGCGCGCGTCGCTCGATCGCCGTCTGCGCGCAGGCCGCGTCGCAGACGTAGGCCCCCCGGCCGGGCAGCGCCCCGCCGGGGTCCGCGACGACGCGGTCGCCGCGCACGGCGAGCCGCCGCAGCGCCGCCTGGGGCGCGCGGCGCCCGCAGGCCACGCAGCGTCGCTCCGGGATGTGCCGTGCCGGCGCTATGAGGCAGGCTCCTCCGCCGTCTCCTCGGCGGGGGCCGGCTCGGCTGTGGCCGCCTCCGGAAGAGGCTGGCCGTCGGTCGCCTCGAGGGAGGCTCGGCGTCGGCGGCGAGGGCGTCGGGCTCGGCGGCCTCGGGGGCGGGCTCGAGCGCGTCGGCGTCGTCGGCCACGACCTCCTCGACCGCGACCTCCTGCGGCCGCGACCTCCTCGGCCACGCCTCCTCGGCGACTCCTCGGCCACCGCCTCCTCGACGAGGCCGTCGTTGGCCTCCGCGGACGGCACGCCCCCGGCGAGCGCCTCCTCGGCGACGGCCTCCTCGACCTCGCCGTTGTCGCCCGCCAGCTCGGCCGGAGGCTCGCCGGCGACGTAGACGGTGCCGGTCCCCTCGAGCGCCTGGTGGCTGTCGAGGCCGCAGAAGCGCGAGCCGGGCAGCGCGGCGTTGGGGCAGCGGCGGCCGTTGCCCAGGATCGCCGCGCAGCGCCCGCCGGTCTCCTCCTCCGGGTAGGCGCCCTCGGGCTCCTCGGTGGCGAACTCGGTCTCGGACTTGATGTCGATGCGCCAGCCGGTCAGCCGCGCGGCCAGGCGCGCGTTCTGGCCCTCGCGCCCGATGGCCAGCGAGAGCTGGTCGTCGGGGACCACGACGGTGGCCTGGCGGGCGTCGTCGTCGACGAGCACCTCGCGCACGCGCGCGGGCGAGAGCGCCTTGGCCACGAAGCGGGCGGGCTCGTCGTTGTAGGGGATGATGTCGATCTTCTCGCCGCGCAGCTCGGAGACGACCATGCGCACGCGCGAGCCGCGCGGGCCCACGCAGGCGCCGACCGGGTCCACGCCGTCGGCGTAGGAGACGACGGCGATCTTCGAGCGGTAGCCGGGCTCGCGGGCGACGTTGGCGATCTCGACGAGGCCGTCGGCGATCTCGGGCACCTCGAGCTCGAAGAGCTTCTTGATGAGCTCGGGGTCGCGCCGCGAGACGATGATCGACGGGCCCTTGGTGGAGGGCGAGACCTCCTTGATGACCGCCTTGATGCGCTGGGAGTGGTCGTAGCGCTCGCCGTCGACCTGCTCGGACTTGGGCAGCAGCGCCTCGACGCGCTCGCGCAGCTGGACCAGCGTGTAGCGCGAGTCGGACTGCTGGACGATGCCGGTGATCAGCTCGCCGACGCGGTCGCGGTACTCCTCGAACATCATGTCGCGCTCGGCCTCGCGGATGCGCTGCAGGATGACCTGCTTGGCCGTCTGCGCGGCGATGCGCCCGAAGTCGTCGGGGGTGACGTCCTGCTCGTCGATCTGGTCGCGGTACTCCTCGAACTTCGCGGGGTCGATCTCGGGGTCCTGCGGCTCGACGGGCTCGCCGGTCTCGGGGTCGATGTAGGTGCCCTCGTCGATCGTCTCGACGATCAGGTGGGCCTCCAGGCGCTCGGGCACGATGAGCTCGATCACGCGGTAGTCGCCGGTGTCGGGGTCCATCTCGACGCGGGCGTACTTGGCGGCGCCGGGCTGCTTCTTGTACGCCGACAGCAGGGCGTCCTCCAGCGCATGGATGAGCCGGTCGGGGGCGATGCCCTTCTCGATGGCCAGGGCCTTCATGGCGTCCAGGATCTCTCGCGACATGTCGGCTACTCCTCGACGAGGTTGGACTTGCGGATGTCGGCGTACGGGATCGCGATCACGCCGGTGTCGACGGCGATGGTGACCTCGGCCTCGGTGGCGCCGACGAGCTCGCCGGTGAAGGACGAATGGCCGTCGTGGGCGTCGCGCAGGCGCACGCGTGCGCGCCGACCGAGGAAGCGACGGAAGTGGGCGGGCTTGGTGAGCGGGCGCGCGCCGCCCGGCGAGGACACCTCGAGCGCGTAGTGCTCGCGGACCTCGGGCAGCAGATGGGTGACGCGCTCGCAGAGGGCGACGGTGACGCCGTCGGGGTGATCGATGAAGAGGCGCACGGTGTGGCCGCCGAGCACCTCGGCGAGCAGCACCTCGACATCCGGCGCCGTCTCCGCGAGACGCGCCTCGATGTCTGTCTGCAGGCTGTTCATCAATCCTCCTTCCTGACAACAAAAAAGCGGGCGAGCGCCCGCTTTCAACTACACCGGCCGGGGGCCGGCCCCGAAAGCTGTAGCGGCAAGATAGCACCGAGCAGGGTGTCCCGGCGGGCAGTCCGGGGCGCCCTCAGGCTGCGCGGCGGCGGGCCTGGCCCAGGTACTTCGAGTAGTCCTCGCGCTCCGGGCGCAGGCACGATGCGAGCGCCAGCGGCTTGCGCGCCTCGGCGTGGCGGCCCTGCAGCTGCAGCGACCGGCCGAGGCAGAAGAGCGCGTAGTCGTTGGTCGGCGCGTGCTCGACGACGGCCTCGAACTCGGCCGCCGCCTCGCGGTAGCGGCCGGCGCCGAAGAGCGCGCGGCCGAGCGCCTCGCGCACCGAGGCCTTGTCGGGCTCGAGGTCGCGCGCTCGCGCCAGCGGGCACGACGGCGGCGTGGAAGTCGCCGTTGTCGAGCAGGGCGGTCCCGTTCATGAAGAGGTCGTACGCGCTGTCCATGCCTACTTCGGAGTGTACGGCCGGCGCAGACGATCCTTGAGCGCTCGCGGCGGCAGCGGCGGCAGCGCCCACCACGCGCGCAGCGCGCCGCGCAGGCCGAGGCCCGTGCCGAGCTGGCGGCGCAGCGCGCGGCGCTGCGCGGGCGTCGGCGGCGCCGTCGAGCGCGCGTAGCGGCGGTCGCGCACCGCGCGCACGTAGGCCGCCGCGGCGTCGGAGCCGCCGAGCAGGCTCTCCAGGCGCGCGAGCGTCACGTCGGGCGACGGGTCGCGCCCCGAGCGATGCAGCGCGCGCTGCAGCTCGGCCACGTCGGGCGCGAGCGTCACGAACGGCGTGCGCCGCCGCCAGAGCGCGACGGCGCTGAAGAGGGCCACCAGGGCGACGAGCGCGACGCCCACGGGCAGCTTCCAGCCGCCGCCCCCGTCGGTGGGCGCCAGGCCGGCGCCGGGGTCGCCGGTCGCGAACGGGCGGTCGCCCGACTGGCCCAGGCGCCCACTGAAGTTGGGCGGCAGGGTCGGGCCGCCGTTGGGGCTCGGCGCCGGTGTCGTCGAGCTGCGAGGCGGCCGGCGACGCGGGGGGCGTCGGGTCGAACGTCACCCACCCGTAGGGCGGGAAGTAGGCCTCGACCCACGAGTGCGCGTCGGTGTCGCGCACGACGTAGTCCTTGCGCTCGCTGTTGTAGCGTGCCGGGGCTGAAGCCCGACGCGACGCGCGCGGGCACCCCGCCCATGCGCAGCATCAGCGCCATGACGCCGGAGAACTGCTGGCAGTAGCCGCTCTTGGTGTCGAAGAGGAACGACGCGAGCGGATAGGGGCGCTGGGGCGGGTTCTCGTCGTACGAGGTCCCGTTCTGGACGCGGTCGATGGACGGCCTGCACGAAGTCGTAGGGCGTCTTGGTGTCGCGCCTGATCTGCTGGGTGAGGGCGTAGAGCTGGGCGTAGGGCGAGTCGGCCATGACCCGGTCGCCGTCCTGCTGGATCCCGAAGCCGCTGGGCCACACGACGCCGGCCCCGCCGTCGGTGCCGTACGGGAGGAAGCGGACGGTGGCGTTGGGGCCCAGGCGCTTGCCCGTCACCTGGTCCACGAGGCCGACGGACGAGCCCCGCAGGGGCACCTGCAGCTCGAGGAAGTCCTGGGTGTAGCCGGGGTAGTCGGCGGGGGCGCGCTTGAGCTGGGTCTCGCTCGGGTGCGGGAAGTAGACCACCGCCTGGTAGCTGTCGCCGGGGCGCAGCGGCTTGCTCGAGGTCACGAAGGTGCCGTCGCTCTGCGGCAGCGCGAGGCGCGAGGCGCCCGGGAGGATGTCCTCGACGTTGCCGGCGCCGATGAACTGCGTCGAGCGCAGGCCGCGGTCGACGACCTTGATCGTCTGCACCCACTTGGGGTTCTGGCGCGGCTGGACGAGGGCGTCGCGCGACGGCGGACCCGTGCGCCAGCGCACGCCGTCGAAGTCGTCGAGATTGGTCGCCTTCCAGTAGGCCGGGCTCTTGGTCTTGATGCGCAGCAGCTCGCGCCCGTCGCGCGACCACCGAAGCGGCCCGTAGCTGTGCGTCCACGAGAAGGCCTCGGCCTTCGTGGGCTCGAGCTTCTCGGCGAAGTTCTCGTAGTCGAACCACGGCCGGTCGCTGTCCAGGCGCGGCCCGATGATCGCCCCGACGATCGCGGTGGCCACCACGCAGGTCACGGCGACCGCCAGCTGGTCGGAGCGGACGCGCTCGAGCCACAGGAAGCCGGCGAGGAGGATGCAGAACACCGCGCCGTCGAAGTAGGGCGAGTCGGGGACCGTGCTCGACGATGGGGACGGCGTAGAGGGTGCCGAGGGCCACCGCGGCCGCGATCGGGTAGCCCGGCGTCGCGCCGCGCCGCGGCCAGAAGGCGAGCAGCGCGGCGAGCGCCAGCAGCGCCGTCCCGCCGGACAGGATCGCCGTGCGCACCCACTCGTCGATCCCGCGGTAGGGCACCGTGATGGCCGGCGTGGAGCCGATGCCCTGCGACATGCCCGACACGAGGTCGTCCCACTGGTGCCAGCCGAGCAGGCGCAGCGGCACGCCCGCGACCAGCAGGGCGAGGATGAGCAGCACGAAGGCCACGACGCCGGCCGCGGTGCGCCGCTGCCAGTCGGGCCAGACGCTCGGGCAGCGCGATCAGGGCGGCGCCGCCCGCGAGGGCGAAGAGCAGCGACAGGAACATGTCGCCGCCCTGGGCGGGGAGGATCAGCGCGCCCCAGTGCAGGGCGGCGAAGAGCCCGAGCGCGGCGAAGGCGCCCAGGCGGACGCGCTCGGGGTGCGCGCGCGCCGGCTGCTGGGTCACGGTCAGCGGGGCGCGCGGAAGCGCGGCGGCGGCCATCAGGCGACCTCCGCCACGCGGCGGCTGCCGCTCAGCTCGTAGCCGGTGCAGCCGGCGACGGTGAAGACCGCGCGCCGGCCGCCGGCCCGGCGCTCGGTGCGCCGCTCGCCGGGCGCGCGGTCGGGCAGCCCGTCGCCGCCGGGGACGATCAGGTAGCGCCCGCCGCCGACGGCGTGGCCCAGGGCCCGCGGCGCCCGCGCCGGATGGTGGGCGGCGACGTAGAGCAGCGGGCCCCGGCGCGAGGCCAGCCCCGCCACGTTCGGGCCGGAGCGGTCGTCGACCAGGGCCAGGCGCACGTGCAGGTGCGGCCAGCCGATGAGCGTCGACTCGAGCACGGTCGGGCGCCGGTCGCCCGGCAGCAGCAGCGCGCAGCCGCCGGCGCGCGCCAGGTGGACGCACAGCGACGCGGCGGCGCGCACGGCCGCGTCGAGATCCTCCTCGCGCGCGGGCCGGCGCGGATCGAGGACGATGAGCGGGCGCGTGTCGCCGTCGGAGCGCAGCCGGCGCTCCATGAGCTCGCCGCCGCGCGCCAGCCCGGGCCAGAAGATCCGCGACGCCGCCGCGCCCGGCCGGTAGGGCCGCAGGCCGTCGAGGTCGACCTCGGCGGCGATCGACGGGCGTCCGCGGCGCGCGGCGAGGCCGGTGCCGTCGCCTTCTCCCGGCGGCGTGACCACCTTCTCCAGGCGCGGCAGGACGAGCAGCTCGGCGGGCTCGTCGGCGGTCACCACGCGCGTGGCGAGGCCCAGCGGGTCGCTGACCACGATCCGCGGCGGCGGCAGCACCTTGCGCCCGCGACGCGCGAAGCGCGCGCTGATGTGGATCTCGGTGCGCCGGCGGCCGCTGACCATCGCCGCCGGTGCGGGCAGCAGGTCGTCCTCGATGTACCCGCTGGGCAGCGGCAGCCGCCCGCCCGAGACGACGAGGTCGATGACCACCGGCTGCTCCTCGATGGTGCGCCGCGTGGCCACCGTGCGCTGGACGCGCACGCCGCGCGCGGAGAGCGCGACCCACAGCGCGGCCATCCCGGCGAGCACCATCAGGCCGACGCCGGGCACGTAGAGCGGCTCGGCGTCGAAGGTCGCCGCGGTCAGCGTCAGCAGGAACCCGAGCAGCGCGGTGGCGGCGGCCGGGCGCACGTGCCGCCCTCAGAGCGCCGGCGTCGCCGCCAGCGCGTCGGCGACGATCCGCTCGCCGGTGACGTCCACCGCCTCGGGCGCGAGCACGATGCGATGGGCCAGCACGACCTCGGCCAGCGCCTGCACGTCGTCGGGCAGGGCGTGGTCGCGGCCGCGCAGCAGGGCGCGCGCCTTGGCGGCGCGCAGCAGCAGCAGGCCGGCGCGCGGGCTGGCGCCGAGCTCGGCGCGCGGGTCCTCGCGCGTGCGGTGCAGCAGCGAGACGACGTAGCCGCGCAGGGCGTCGGAGGCGTGCACGCGGCGCGCCGCGTCCTGGACGGCCAGCAACTCGGCCGCGGTGGCGACCGGCTCGAGCACGTCGACGCGGTCGGAGACCTCGTGGGCGCGCAGCATGGCGACCTCGCCCGCCGACGACGGATAGCCCATCGACACGCGCGCCATGAAGCGGTCGACCTGCGCCTCGGGCAGCGGGTAGGTGCCCTCGAACTCGATCGGGTTCTGGGTGGCGAGGACCACGAACGGGCGCGCCAGCTCGTGGGTGTGCACGTCGACGGTCACGCGGCGCTCCTGCATGCACTCGAGCAGGCCCGACTGCGTCTTGGGCGACGCGCGGTTGATCTCGTCGACGATGACGACGTTGGCGAAGATCGGGCCCGGGCGGAACTCGAAGCGGTCCTCGCGCTGGTTGAAGACGTTGACCCCCACCACGTCGGCCGGCAGCAGGTCGGCCGTGCACTGCACGCGCGCGAACTGCAGGTCGAAGGCTCGCGCGACCGAGCGCGCGAGCGTCGTCTTGCCCACGCCGGGGAGATCCTCGATGAGGATGTGCCCCTCGGCCGCCACGCACACCAGCACCAGGTCCAGGAGGTCGCGGCGCACCTCGACCGCGTCCGTGATCGCCAGCGCCACCTGGCGCCCCAGCTGCTGCGCGCTGGCGATCTCCTCCTCGCCGACCGAGCCTGGTTCCTCCCCGATGCTCTCCATGCTCATTGCGAGCGCTCCCTCATGCCGTAGTCCTCTCCCCACTGCGCAGGCCGGCGACCGCCTCGAGGATCGCGCGTGCGATCTCGACCTTCGGCGCGCGCGGGACATGGCGCTCGCCGGAGGCGGTGACGATCGTGACCTCGTTCTCTGACCCTTCGAAGCCGATGTCCGCCCGCGCGATGTCGTTGACCACGACGGCGTCGAGGCCCTTGCGCGCGAGCTTGTCGCGCCCGTAGGCCACGGCGCCCTCGCCGTGCTCGGCGGCGAAGCCGACGACGGTCTGATCGGCGCGGCGGATGGCGGCGAGCCCGGACAGGATGTCTGGAGTACGTTCGAGCGCGACGACGAGTTCCTCGCGCGCGTCCTTCTTGAGCTTGGTGTCAGCCGGCGCGGCGGGCCGGTAGTCGGCCACCGCGGCGGCCATGAGCAGCACGTCGGCGCGGGCGAAGTGCGCCTCGCACGCCTCCTGCAGCTCGGCGGCGGTGGCGACGTCGACGTAGTGCACGCGCGGCGAGCGCGCGAGGCCGACGTTGGCGGCGATCACGGTCACCTCGGCGCCGAGGGCGGCGGCCTCCTCGGCCAGCGCGAAGCCCATGCGCCCGGAGCTGCGGTTGCCCACGAAGCGCACCGAGTCGATCGGCTCGCGCGTGCCGCCGGCGGTGACGAGCACCTTCAGGCCGTCCCAGGGGCGCCCGCCCGCCGGGACGACGGCCTCGACGGCGGCCAGCAGCTGCGCCGGCTCGGCCAGCCGTCCGATGCCCCACTCGTGCCGGGAGCCCAGCGCGCCGGTCCCGGGGTCGACGACGATCACGCCGCGCTCGCGCAGCAGCGCGAGGTTGGCCTGGGTCGCCGCGTGCTCGTACATGTGGTTGTTCATCGCCGGCGCCACGAGGACCGGGCAGGTGGCGGCCAGCGCGGCCGACGTGAGCAGGTTGTCGGCCAGGCCGTGGGCCAGCTTGGCGATCGTGTTGGCGGTCGCCGGCGCGATCAGGAAGGCGTCGGCGTTGCGGACCAGCTCGAGGTGGCTGAGCGGGTCGTGCGGCGGCGCGGGCTGGTCGGGGAACGCGCCCCGGGCGGGGTCGCGCTCGAACTCGTCGGTGAGGACCGGAGCTCCGGTGAGGGCGGCGAACGACGCCGGACCGACGAAGCGCTGGGCCGTCGGCGTCTGGATGACGCGCACGGCATGCCCGGCCTTGGTGGCCAGGCGCACCACCTCGAGCGCCTTGTAGGCGGCGACTCCGCCGCTGACGCCGAGGAGGACGCGACCCATGTCCCCGCTAGCGGTAGTGGTACTTGATCTTGCCCGCGGCGACTTCCTCGAGGGCGATCGTCAGGTAGTTCTTCGAGGAGGAGTCGACCATCGGCGGCGGGAACTCGTCGAACGTCCCCTCACCGAGGTTGTGGTAGTAGGAGTTGATCTGGCGGGCGCGCTTGGCGGCCACCAGTACCGAGGCGTAATTGGAATCGACGTGCTCCAGGAGCGAGTCGATGCGCGGGTTGATCATGCTGGCGAGGGTACCAGCCGCGGGGCCGAGGCCCGCCGGCTTGCAAGCCCGTTCTTATGCGGACTTGACGGAGTCCTGAAGCGCGGCAGCGACGATCGAGACGAGCTGCTCGACGGCGTCCTCGAGGCGGTCGTTGACCACCACGTGGGCGAACTCGCCCTGAGCGGCGAGCTCGGACTCGGCCACGCGCAGGCGCGCGGCCACCTCGTCGTCGTCGTCGGTGCCGCGGCCGATCAGGCGCGCGCGCAGGGCCTCGAGCGAGGGCGGCGCGATGAAGACCTGCACCGCCTCGGGCAGCGCCGCGCGCACCTGGCGGGCCCCCTGGAGCTCGATCTCGAGCACGACCGGGTGCCCCGCCGCGGTCCGGCGCTCGAGCTCGGAGCGCAGGGTCCCGTAGCGGCGGTCGGCGTAGACGGCATGCTCGACGAAGTCACCTGCGTCGACGCGACGCTGGAAATCTGAGTCGCCGAGGAAGTGGTAGTCGACGCCGTCCTGCTCGCCCGGGCGCGGCGCCCGCGTGGTGGCCGACACGCTCAGCTCGAGCTCGGGCATGCGCTCGCGCAGGGTCCTGATCAGGGTGCCCTTGCCGACCCCCGAGGGGCCGGTGATGACGAAGACGCGAGCCACCCCGCGAGGGTACGAGCCCTACCGGCGGAGCAGGCCGACGAGCTCGGTGCGCTGGCGCTCGGAGAGGCCGCCGATGGTCTTGCTCGGCGAGATCCGGCACTGCTGCAGGACCTTGTTCGCCTTCACCCGCCCGTACTTCGGAACGGCCAGGAGCATGTCGAAGACCTTCGCGGTCTCCACGTACTCGGGCGGCTCCTTCAGCAGCGTGTGAATCGACACCCGGCCGCCCTTCAGGTCCTTCTTCAGCTGCGCGCGGCGCGTGCGTATCTCGTTGGCGCGCTGCAGGGCATCCATGCGCTGAAGGAGCGATCGCTCGGGTGCCGCCGAGTGCTTGGTAGGGGAATTGGTGGCCGGCGGCATCGGTCGGCGATACTACACAGCGGGAGGCCGCAGGCAAGCGGAAAAGCGCGAATTCGCCTCGACCTCGACCTTAGGTCGAGGTCGATCCAGACTGCTTGACGGTTTTGGCCGCGTTTGCAGGGATTTCGGCGAGGTCGATAGTTGGGGTCTCGGCGATCAGCCGAGGTTGTCCCCGCTCTTTGCGAACAAATCGTCAAGCTCGCGTGAGATCCGTGTTCCCGCGGCCGGATCGCGGAAGCTCTCGGTGCCCACGCCGACCAGCGTCGCGCCCGCGTCGAGCATGTGCGCGGCGTGTAGCCCGCTCTGCACCCCGCCCATGCCGACGACCGGGATCGAGACGCGTGCGGACACCGCGCGCACCTGCGCGAGGGCGACCGCGCGGATGGCCGGACCCGACAGTCCGCCGGTCTCGTTGCCCAGCCAGGCCGCGCCGACGCGGCGCGGGTGCGGTGCATAGGCACGCAGCGTGTTGATGAGCGACACGGCGTCGGCGCCGGCCTCCTGGGCCGCCTGCGCGACGGCGGCGACGTCGGCCGTGTTGGGCGTGAGCTTGACGACCAGCGGCTTGGCCGTCCGCGGGCGCACCTCGCCGAGGACGGCGGCCAGCTCGGTGGGGTCGGCGCCGATGTCGAGGCCGGTCGAGACGTTGGGGCACGAGACGTTGAGCTCCAGCGCATCGACCTCGTCGCGCTCGTCGAGCGCCTCCACGAGCGCGCAGAGCTCGGCCGCCGTCGAGCCCATGACGTTGGTGATGAGCGGGACGGGCAGGCGCGCGAGCTCCGGCAGGTCCTGCTCGAGGTACCCGCGCAGTCCCTTGTTGGGCAGGCCGATCGAGTTGACCAGGCCGGCCGCGGTCTCGTAGAGGCGCGGCGGCGGGTTGCCGTCGCGCGGCGCCAGCGTGATCGTCTTGGAGACGAAGGCCGCGAAGGGGAAGTGCTCCAGCAGCGCGTCGCCGAAGGCGCGCCGCGCGGCGATGGCGTCGAAGGTGCCCGATCCGTTGACGATCGGATGCGCCAGGCGCAGGCCGCAGAACTCGAGCGCGGTCAATGCGCGGCGACCTCCGCCAGCCGCGCGCCATCGACCACCGGCCCGTCGACGCACAGCCGCAGGTAGCCGCCCTCGCGCAGGGCCACGACGCAGCCGAAGCAGGCCCCGAAGCCGCACGCCATCCCGGACTCGAGCGCGAGCTGGCACGGGACCGCGCGCGCGGCGCACAGGGCGCGCACCGCCTCCAGCATCGGCGGCGGGCCGCAGGCGTAGACGACGGCCGGGGCGCCCGTCTCGAGCTCGTCGGCCAGGAGGTCGGTGACGAGGCCGTGGTGGCCGTGCGAGCCGTCGTCGGTGGCGACGCGCGCGTTGTGCAGCAGCGTGGCGCCCGGCGCGTGATCGGCGTCGCGGAAGCCCAGCAGCGCGGGCGCCGGCTCGCCCCGCGCGAGCAGCTCGTCCTGCCAGATCCCCAGCGGCGCGGTCCCCACGCCGCCCCCGCACAGCAGCGCGCGGCGGTCATCCGGCGGCTCGGTGAAGCCGATCCCCAGCGGGCCGGTCACGTGCAGGCCGTCGCCGGGCTCGAGCTCGCACAGGCGCTCGGTGCCCGGGCCGACGGCCTCGAGCATGAACTCCAGGCGATCGTCGCGTGCCCGCAGGACGCTGAACGCGCGCGGCAGGAACGGGCGCTCCTCGGCCCCTCCTCCCCACCGTTGCGCCGCGGCGAGCATGTAGAACTGGCCCGCGCGCGGCGCCGGGCCTTCGGGGTCCTCGGCGGCGAGCACCACATAGGCGCCGACGACCCGGCGCTCGGCGATCGTCAGAGTGCGCCGGCCGAAGGGCGCCAGCGTGCGCGGCTCGCCGGTGCTCACTCGGCGCCTGCGGCCTCGGCCGGCACGCGCCCGGCGTGGATCTCCTGCAGCGAGAGGACCTCCGCCCCGCCCTGGCGCCCGGCCGCGATGGCGCGCGCCGCCGCCAGGCCGCCGGAGAGCGTGGTCAGGCACGGGATCCCGCGGGCGATCGCGGCGCGGCGGATCTGCCAGCCGTCCGAGCGCGCACCCGAGCCCGTCGGGGTGTTGACCACGAGGTCGACCTCGCCGTTCTCGATCCAGTCGACCACGTTGGGCGAGCCCTCCCCGATCTTCTTGATCTCGGTGGCGGGGATGCCCATGCGCTCGATCGCCTCCTTGGTCCCGCGCGTGGCGACGATGCGAAAGCCGTGGTCGTGGAGGATCTGCGCGACGCCGACCGCCGCGGGCTTGTCGGAGTCCGTCAGCGTGATGAAGGCCGTCCCGCTGGAGGGCAGCGCGGCGCCGGCCGCCGCCTGGGCCTTGGCGAACGCGGTCGGGAAGTCCCGCGCGATCCCCATGACCTCGCCGGTGGAGCGCATCTCGGGCCCGAGGATCGCGTCGGAGCCCTCGAGGCGGTCGAAGGGCAGCACCGCCTCCTTGACGCTGACGTGATCGGCGCGCATCGGCTCCTCGGGCAGCCCGAGGTCGGCGATCCGCTCGCCGAGCATGATCCGGCAGGCGAGCTTGGCCAGCGGGACCCCGATCGCCTTGGACACGAAGGGCACGGTGCGCGAGGCGCGCGGGTTGGCCTCGATCACGTACAGCGCGCCGCTGTGGACGGCGTACTGCACGTTCATGAGCCCGACGACCCCCAGGCCGAGCGCGATGCCGGTCGTGGCGGCCCGGATCTCGTCGAGCATCTCGTGGCCCAGCGAGTGCGGGGGCAGCACGCAGGCCGAGTCGCCGGAGTGGATGCCGGCCTCCTCGACGTGCTGCATGATCCCGCCGATCCAGACGTCCTCGCCGTCGCACAGGGCGTCGACGTCGACCTCGATCGCGTTCTCCAGGAAGCGGTCCAGATAGATCGCCCGCCCGTCGCGCGCGTGGCGCGTGAGGTAGTCGGCCAGGCCGTCGCGCGAGTAGACGATCTCCATCGCCCGGCCGCCGAGGACGTAGCTGGGGCGCACGAGCAGCGGGAAGCCGACCTGCTCTGACTGCTCCAGCGCCTCGTCGACCGAGTGCGCGGTGGCGTAGGGCGGCGCCTGGTAGCCCAGGCGCTCGAGCAGCGCCCCGAAGCGCCCGCGGTCCTCCGCGAGGTCGATGTTGTCGACGCTCGTGCCGAGGATCGGGACCCCGGCCTCCTGCAGGCCGTGGGCCAGCTTGAGCGGCGTCTGGCCGCCGAACTGGACGACCACGCCCTCCGGACGCTCGATCTCGATGACGCCGAGGACGTCCTCGAGGGTCAGCGGCTCGAAGTAGAGGCGATCGGAGGTGTCGTAGTCGGTGGAGACCGTCTCGGGGTTGCAGTTGATCATCACCGCGTCGCGGCCGGACTCGCGGACGGTCATGGCGGCGTGCACGCAGCAGTAGTCGAACTCGATGCCCTGGCCGATGCGGTTCGGACCGCTGCCGAGGATGACCACGCTCGGTCGCTCGCCGCGCTCGACCTCATGGGCCGCGCGCCGCTCCAGGCCCGAGTAGTAGTACGGCGTGCGGGCGGGGAACTCGGCCGCGCACGTGTCGACCGACTTGTAGGAGCGCTCGCCCGCCAGCGCGGCGTCGGGGTCGAGCGCCAGCGCCCGGAGCTCCTCGAGGAACCACGGGTCGATGGCGGTGCGCTCGCGAACCTCATCGACGCTCGCGCCCTTGCGGAAGGCCTCGAGCAGCACGTCGTAGCGATCGCTCGCCGGGCGCTCGAGCATCTCGAGCAGGGTCGGCGTGTCGACCGCGTCGAGCTTGGTGGCGATGTCGAGCTCGCGGCTGCGCAGGGCCTTGGCGAAGGCCTGCTGGAAGGTGCGCCCGATGGCCATCGCCTCGCCCACCGACTTCATGTGCGTCGACAGGTCCGGGTTCACGCCGGGGAACTTCTCGAAGGCGAAGCGCGGCCACTTGACGACCACGTAGTCGATCGTCGGCTCGAAGCTCGCCGGCGTGATCTGGGTGATGTCGTTGGGGATCTCCTCCAGCGCGTAGCCGACGGCCAGGCGCGCGGCGATCTTGGCGATCGGGAAGCCGGTCGCCTTGGAGGCCAGCGCGCTCGAGCGCGAGACGCGCGGGTTCATCTCGATGACGAGGATCTCCTCGCTCACCGGGTCGACGGCGAACTGGACGTTGGAGCCGCCGGTCTCGACGCCGACGGCGCGGATCACGGCGATGGCCTGGTCGCGCAGGCGCTGGTAGAGGCGATCGGTGAGCGTCTGCTGGGGCGCCACGGTCACGCTGTCGCCGGTGTGCACGCCCATCGGGTCGACGTTCTCGATCGAGCACACGATGACCACGTTGTCGTGGAGGTCGCGCATGACCTCGAGCTCGAACTCGCCCCAGCCGAGGACCGACTGGTCGAGCAGGATCTGGCCGATGGGCGACGCCGCCAGGCCGCGCTCGACGATGCGCTCGTACTCCTCCTCGCTGCGCGCGATGCCGCCGCCGCGGCCGCCCAGCGTGAAGGCCGGCCGGATGATGGCCGGCAGCCCGACCTCGGGCAGGGCGGCGCGCGCCTCGGCGAGCGTGGTGGCGATCGCGCTGCGCGGCATCTTCAGCCCCGCGCGCTCCATCGTCTGGCGGAAGA
The DNA here is from genome assembly GCA_963816845.1 of uncultured Actinomycetes bacterium. Classification (GTDB taxonomy): domain Bacteria; phylum Actinomycetota; class Thermoleophilia; order Solirubrobacterales; family Solirubrobacteraceae; genus JAOPZW01. Next base: position 365,812 of record CAWFMR010000063.1, read on the forward strand.
GGTCGCGGTCCTCGGCGCGGGCGATGGCGTCGTAGTCGGCGCCGATGAGCTCGACCCCGAAGCGCTCCAGCGTCCCGTCCTCGTGCAGCGCCTTGGCCAGGTTCAGCGCCGTCTGGCCGCCGAGCGTCGGCAGCAGGGCGTCGGGGCGCTCGCGCTCGATGATCTGCGCCAGCGGCCCGGGCAGCAGCGGCTCGATGTAGGTGACGTCGGCGAACTCGGGGTCGGTCATGATCGTCGCCGGGTTGGAGTTGACCAGGACGATCTCGTAGCCCTCCTCCTTGAGGACCTTGCACGCCTGCACGCCGGAGTAGTCGAACTCGGCCGCCTGGCCGATGACGATCGGCCCCGAGCCGAGGATGAGGATCTTGTGCAGGTCGTCCCTACGCGGCACGGACGGCCTCCAGGAAGCGGTCGAACTGGTACAGGGCGTCGTTGGGGCCCGGCCCGGCCTCGGGGTGGTACTGGACGGTGGCGCTCTCGACCTCGAGCAGCTCGAGCCCCTCGACCGTGCGGTCGTAGAGGTTGACGTGGGTGAGGGCCGCCGCGCCGAAGTCGGTCTCCCAGCGCACGGGCTCGTCGGCCTCCACGCGTCCTCCCCCGTCCGGTGCGCTGACGGCGAAGCCGTGGTTCTGCGAGGTGATCTCGATCTTGCCCGTGCGCAGGTCCTTGACCGGGTGGTTGGCGCCGCGATGGCCGAAGGCGAGCTTGTAGGTCTCCAGGCCGACGGCCTGGCACAGCAGCTGGTGGCCCAGGCAGATGCCCCACACCGGGCGCGTGCCGACGAGCTCGCGCACGGTCTGCACGACGTAGCCCAGCGCGGCGGGGTCGCCGGGGCCGTTGGCCAGGAAGATCGCGTCGGGGTCGTTGGCGGTCAGCTGCGCCGCCGTCGCCGTGCACGGGTGAAGCTCGACGCGCGCGCCGCGCGAGACGAGGTTGCGCACGATCGAGCCCTTGATCCCGGTGTCGATGACCGCGATGCGCGGCCCGTCGCCGTCGCCGTGCTCGCTCATCGCCGCCGGGGTGACCTCGCGCGCGAGGTCCAGGCCGGCCATCGGCGGCTCGGCGGCGATCCGCTCGCGGGCCTCCGTCTCGCTCATGGCGGCCGGGAAGACGCCGCCGCGCATGGCGCCCGCCGTGCGGATGTGGCGCACGAGCGCGCGCGTATCGACGCCGGTGATGGCCGGCACGCCGCAGTCGCTCAGCCAGTCCAGCCACCCACGCTCGGCGCCGGGGGCGTCCTCGCGGTTGACCGCCGCGCGCATGATGGCCGCCCGCGCCCACGGGCGCTCTGACTCCATCGCCTCCTGCGAGACCCCGTAGTTGCCGACGTGCGGGTAGGTGAAGGCGATCAGCTGGCGGGCGAAGCTGGGGTCGGTCATCGACTCCTGGTAGCCGCTCATCCCCGTCGTGAAGACGACCTCGCCGGTGACCACCGCCGCCTGCGGGTCGGCTCCGCAGGCGTCGCCGTCGAAGCGGGTGCCGTCCTCGAGCAGGACGTAGGCGCCGGGGGCCGTCATGCCGCGGTCACCGCGAAGGCCCGCTCGCGATAGGCGACGCCGCCGGCGGCGAGCGTGAGCAGCACGCGCCCGCGCAGCTCGCGGCCCGCGAAGCAGCAGTGCTCCGAGCGGCTCTCGTAGCCGTCCTCGCCCACCTCCCACTCGGCGGCGAGGTCGACGAGCACGAGGTTGGCCTCCTCCCCCACCCGCACGCGCGGGGCCGGGATCCCGAAGGGCTCGCCGCCGGCCGTCATGCGCTCGACGACGGTGGCCAGGTCGAGCACGCCGGGGACCACGAGCTCGGAGTGCACGGCGGCGAAGGCGGTCTCGAGGCCGGTGGTGCCCATCGGCGCCTGCTCGAACGGGACCTCCTTCTCGTCGCGCGCGTGCGGGGCGTGGTCGGTGGCGATGCAGTCGACGATCCCGGAGCGCAGTCCTTCGATGAGCGCCTGGCGGTCGGCCTCGGTGCGCAGCGGCGGGTTCATCTTCATCCGCGTGTCCAGGCTGCGGACCGCCTGCTCGGTGAGGCACAGGTGGTGCGGCGAGGCCTCGCAGGTGACGTGCACGCCGGCCTCCTTGGCCGCCGCCACCGCCTGCACCGACTCGATGCACGACAGGTGCTGGAGGTGGATGCGCCCGCCTTCGTAGCCGGCCAGCGCGCAGTCGCGGGCGACCATGGTCGACTCGCTCACGCTCGGGATGCCGGCGACGCCGAGCAGGGCGCTGACCTCGCCCTCGTGCATGGCGCCGCGGCCGCTGAGCGCGGGGTCCTCCTCGTGGAGCGCGAGCAGGCCGCCGGCCAGGCGCTGGTACTGCAGCGCCTTGCGCATCATCCCGGCGGAGACGACGGGCTTGCCGTCGTCGGTGAAGGCGATGGCGCCCTCGTGGCGCAGCTCGGCCATCTCGGTGAGCTCCTCGCCGCGCAGGCCCTTGGTGATCGAGGCCGTGAAGGCCACGGGCACGCGCGCGTCGCGCGCCGCGGCGTCGCGCAGGGCCCGCAGGATGGGCGCGCTGTCGACCACCGGGTCGGTGTTGGGCATCGCCACGACCGCGCAGAACCCGCCGGCGGCGGCCGCGCGGGTGCCGGTCTCGAGGTCCTCCTTGTGCTCCTGGCCGGGCACCCGGAGGTGCACGTGGGGGTCGACGAAGGCCGGCAGCACGTGGCGGCCCTCGCCTTCGACGACCTCGGCGCCGTCGGGCACCTCGGCACTGCCGGCGGGCGCGAGCTCGACGAGCCGCCCGTCGACCACGACGAGGTCGAAGGCGCCGTCGATCCCCTCGCGGGGGTCGAGGACGCGAGCGCCGCGGACGACCAGGCGGGCGGGCGCGATGGCGGGGCGCACGAGGCTCATGCCGGCGCCTTCTCGTGCTCGGGCCGGTCGACGCGCGCGGGCGGGTGCGCGGTCATGACCTCGTAGAGGACGGCCATGCGAACGACCACGCCGGCCTCGACCTGAGCCGTGATCACGGCCTGCGGCGAGTCGACGACCTCGCCGGAGAGCTCGACGCCGCGGTTGACCGGGCCCGGGTGCATGAGCACCTGGCGCGGGTGCAGGCGGCGGCCGTTGATCTGGTACTCGTTGGCGTACTCGCGCAGGGTCGGCACGAAGGCCTGGTCCATGCGCTCGTGCTGCATGCGCAGGGCGTAGACGACGTCGGCCTCGGCGAGGTCGTCGAGGGTGAAGCGCACGTCGCAGCCGAGTGCCTCGACCCCGCGCGGGATGAGCGTCGGCGGCCCGCAGACGGTGACCCGGGCGCCCATCTTCTGGAAGGCGAGGATGTTCGAGCGCGCCACGCGCGAGTGCAGGACGTCGCCGACGATCCAGATGCTCAGGCCGTCGAGGCCGCCCAGGCGCTGGCGCAGGGTATGGACGTCGAGCAGCGCCTGCGTCGGGTGCTCGTGCTTGCCGTCGCCGGCGTTGATGATCGCCGCCGGCGTCCACTGCGCGACCAGCGCGGCCGCCCCCGCCCACGGCGCGCGGATGACGATCGCGTCGGGCTTGTGGGCGTTGAGGGTCAGCACGGTGTCCTTGAGCGACTCGCCCTTCTCCACGCTCGACCCGCTGGCCGAGAAGTTCACGACGTCGGCGCTCAGGCGCTTGGCCGCGAGCTCGAAGGACGAGCGCGTGCGCGTCGAGGCCTCGTAGAAGAGGTTCAGGACGGTGCGCCCGCGCAGGGCCGGGACCTTCTTGATCTCGCGGTCGGCCACCTCGGCGAAGGAGGCGGCGCGGTCGCAGATGCGCTCGATGGCGGCGCGGTCGAGGTCCTCGATGGACAGGAGATGCCTCATTTCAGTCACCTCCGCGGGGCATCCGGCCCCGCGTTCTGAAGGAGACCATCGGCCTCCGGCCGCTGGAGATCGGCGGCCTCGGTGATGGTGATCTCGTCGACGCCGTCGATCTCGGCGACGTGGACGTTGACGCGCTCGGCGCGCGACGTCGGCAGGTTCTTGCCCACGTAGTCGGGGCGCAGCGGCAGCTCGCGGTGGCCGCGGTCGGCCAGGACGGCCAGCTGCACGCGCGCGGGGCGCCCGTAGTCGAAGAGCGCCTCGATGGCCGAGCGCACGGTGCGCCCGGTGAAGAGGACGTCGTCGACGATCACGACCGTGGCCCCGTCGAGCGGGAAGTCGAGCTGCGTGGAGTGGACGGTCGGCGCCTCGGCGCGGCGACCGAGATCGTCGCGGTAGAAGGAGATGTCGAGCTCGCCGAGCGGGACCTCGGCCTCGAGCAGGTCGGCCAGCAGCTCCTGCAGCCGCCGGGCCAGGAGCGCGCCGCGGCGGTGGATGCCCACGATGGCGAGGCGGTCGTGCTCGGGGTTCTTCTCGACGATCTCGTGCGCGATGCGCACCAAGGTTCGCCGCATGTCGTCCCCGTCGAGGACGAGCTTGTCGTTGCTCATGGCTCCTTCCTGGCCTCACGGGACCGGGTTAAAGGGGCAGTGCGACGAGCCTAGCAGCGGCGGGCGCGGAAGCCGGTCATGCCACGGCCGGCGAGCGCGTCGGGCAGCGCGTGCAGGTCGGCGATCTCGACGAGGTCCTCGCGGTCGGCGGGCCGCGACTCGCCGGTGCGGTTGAGCCAGATGCCGCGCAGGCCCGCCGCGATGGGGCCGTCGACGTCGTTGCGCAGGCTGTCGCCGACCATGACGGCGTCGCCGGGGCGCGCGCCGAGGGCCTCGAGGGCGCGGGCGTAGACCGCGGGGTCGGGCTTGGCGCTGCGCAGCTCGCCGGAGACGACGACCGCATCGAAGCGGTCCGCGAGGCCCGAGGCCTCGAACTTCTCGCGCTGCAGGCAGGACGCGCCGTTGGTCACGAGGGCGAGGCGGTAGTCGCCGCGCAGCGCGTCGAGCACGGGGGCGGCGTCCTCGAAGGTCTCGTGGCGCGCGCGGCGCTCCTCGCCGAAGCGCTCGCCGAGCTCGGCCGCCAGCTCGTCGTCCTGCACGCCCTGGCGCTCGAGCGCGGCGCGCCAGGTGTCGCGGCGGAACCCCGGCGCCCACGCGCGCATGGCGCGCAGCTCCTCGTCATCGCCCTCGTAGCGACACCACAGCGCCTCCCACGAGCTGATCCCGATGCGCCGGCCGAACGCGCACACCTCCGCGTCGTGCCACAGCTCGCGCGCGCACGCGCGAGCGTCGAGCGCCAGCTGGCGCGGGTCGAGCGGGTGGCGCTCGGCGGCCACGCCAGCCGTCGCGGCGAAGGCCGCCACCGCCGCGGGCTCCTCGACGATGAGCGTGTCGTCGAGATCGAGCAGCAGGGCGCGCGTCATGCCCGGTCGATGTCGAGGCGGACGGTGTCGCCCTGCGACAGGCGCGCGCCCGGCGAGGGATCCTGGTCGACGACCTTCCAGCTGCTCTCGTCGAGCACCCCGAAGAGCCCGCCGCCCTGCACGTCGCCCTTCAGGCCGGCGCTCTGCAGGCGGTCGAGTGCCACGTCGAGGCGCTGGCCGACGAGGGCGGGGACCGCGCTGCCCTGCAGGGGCTTGGAGACCGTGAGCGTGCGCTCCTTGTAGACGGGCTGGGCGCCGCCCAGGATGGCGATGAGCAGCACGCCCGGCGAGGAACCCGCCGGCCCCGGCCAGCGCCATGCCGAGCGGCCCGAAGCGCCGCGCGCGCAGCGGGCGCGGCTGCACGCGCGTGCGCTCGTCCTCGCCGGGCCCGGTCACGCGCTCGCCCGCTCGGCGTCGTAGCGCTGCAGCTCGGGCTCGCCCTTCTCGGGGAACGGCACCTCGACGCTGTCGAAGTCGCGCGGGACCTCGGTGCGCTCGAAGGTCGCGCGCGCCTCGTCGCGGATCTCGCCGCCGGCGTAGCGGGTGGAGACGTGGGTGAGGACGAGCAGGCGCACCTCGGCCTCGCGGGCGAGCTCGGCCGCCTGGCGCGCCGTCGAGTGGCCGGTCTGCAGGGCGCGCTCGTGCTCCTCGTCGGTGAAGGTCGCCTCGTGGACGAGGACGTCCGCCTCGTGGGCGGCGACCTGGAGCATCTCGCACGGCGCGGTGTCGCCCGAGAGGACGAGCTTGCGCCCGGCGCGCTCGGGCCCCACGACCTGCTCGGGGTGCACGCCGTTGACGACCTCGCCGCGCTGCAGGCGCCCGAAGTCCGGACCGAACTCGACGCCCAGGCGCGTCGCCAGCTCGGCGTCGAAGCGCCCGGGCCGCGGCTCCTCGACGATCGCGTAGCCGAAGGCGCGGCCGCGGTGGCGGACGTTGAAGGCCGCCACCTCGTAGCCGTCGTACTCGATGGCGTCGCCGGCCTCGAGGTCGACGACCTCGAAGGGGTAGCGCAGGCGCCCGTAGACGATCCGCATGGCGCGCATGAGCGCCACCGTGCCGGGCGGGCCGTAGACCGTCAGCGGAGCCTGGCGGTCGCGCAGCTCGAAGGACTTGAGCATCCCCGGCAGCCCGAGCCAGTGGTCGGCGTGGTGGTGGGTGAGGAAGACGGCCTGCATGTCGGGCAGCCCGACGGTGCGCAGCAGCTGGCGCTGGGTCCCCTCGCCGCAGTCGAAGAGCAGGCGGTCGGCGCCCCGGCGCATGAGCGTGGCCGGCAGGCCGCGGCGGGCGGTCGGCACCGAGCCGGCCGTACCGGCGAAGAAGAGCGAGAGGTCCATGCGCGGGGATCGAGGGTACCGCCGCCACCGCGGGTCCCCGCGCCGACCGGACCGCTCGATAGCTTCGCGCCCATGCCACGGACGCCCGGCATCGTCAAGGAGTTCCGCGAGTTCATCCTGCGCGGCAACGTCGTCGACCTCGCGGTCGCGGTCGTCATCGGAGCGGCCTTCACGGCCGTGATCAACGCGCTGGTCAAGGACCTCTTGACGCCGATCATCGCGGCGCTCTTCGGCAAGCCCGACTTCAGCAACCTCGTCTTCACCATCAACGGCAGCCGCTTCGCCTACGGCGACTTCCTCAACGCCGTGCTGACCTTCGTCCTCGTGGCGGCGGCGCTCTTCTTCTTCGTCGTCAAGCCGGTGAACTACCTGATGGAGCGCCGGCGCACCGGGCCCGACGTGGAGTCGACGACGCGCGACTGCCCGGAGTGCCTCAGCGCGATCCCGATCGCCGCCTCGCGGTGCGCGTTCTGCACGACCGAGGTCGCGCCGGCGTAGGTCTGCCGCTTCGCGCTTGCCGCGCTGCTGGCGCTTAACAGCCTCACCGAGGGAAGGGAGTCCCCCTGCGCCGCTCGCCTAGCGTGCTGACTTTTCCGGCCAGGAGCCCCACAATCCAGCATCGTCCGGGGTAGCTCACCCGCGCACGAGGACGACCGCCCGCGGTCGCGCCGCCCCAGGCCAGCTTCCCCTCGGTGATGCCGCTAAGCGCGGCGCAGCGCCGCAAGCGACGGCGCAGAGCGCCGACGCGCCAGTTCAACACCCTTGCTAACCGACGGTCAGCAAGGGTGTACCTCCGTGCATGCGAACCTGGATCTCACGCCGCCTGCGCCCCCTGCTCGCCGCCAGCGCCGTCGCCGGCCTCGCCTGGGCCGGCTGGTCGCAGCGCGACGCCATCGCGTCGTTCGACTGGTCGATCGACCACGGGCTGCTCGCGCTCGCCGTCGCGCTCTTCGCCGTCGCGCCGCTGCTGCAGGGGCTGACCTTCGCGCTCGGCCTGCGGCGCATCGGCGCGGACGGGCCGGCCGGCGCGCTGGCGCGCATGTGGGCGCGCTCGTTCCTGCTGCGCTACGAGCCCAGCGGCGTCGTCGGCTTCGCCTACCGCGTCACGGCGCGCGAGCGCGTCGGTGCGTCGACGGCGCAGGTCGTGACCGTCACCGGCTACGAGCAGCTCGCCGTGGTCGTCGCGGGCGCGGCGGCGGCCATGGCCGGCTTCCTGGGCGCCGGCGTCCATCCCCCGGTGCTGGCCATCGTCCTCTTCGCTGCCGCGCTCGTGACCGCCGTCGCCGCGCGCCCGGCCTTCGTCGGCGGCTGGCTGCACGACCGCCTCCAGGCCCGCGGGATCGAGACCGCCGGGCCGCTGCGCGGGCGCACGCTGGCGCTGATGGTCGTCCTCGACGCCGCGGGCTGGGTCGCCACCGGCCTCGGCGCCTGGGCGCTGGCTCGGGCGCTCGGCGCGACCGCCGGCCTCGACGCCTTCCTGCTCCTGGGCGCCTTCGCGCTGTCGTGGCTGCTCGGCGTCCTCGTCCCGCTCGCGCCGGGCGGGCTCGGGCTGCGCGAGGGCTCGCTCATCCTCACGCTCGGCGCCGCCATCGGCGCCGGCCCGGCCACGGCGCTGGCGCTCGCCCTGCGCCTCGTCTCGTTCGCCGGCGAGCTGGTCGCGATCGCCGTGGCCGAGCTGGCGGCGCTGGCCCTCGCGCGGCGCGCGACCACCGAGACCTCGGCCAGCGCGCCGAGCCCCACCCCCGCCGCGCAGCCGATCGCGGACCGCAGCGGCACCATCGTCGTCGTCCCGACGTACTGCGAGGCCGACGCCCTCCCGCGCTTCGTCGAGCGCTTCGCGGCGACCGGGCTCGAGCTGCTCGTGGTCGACGACGCGTCGCCCGACGGCACCGGCGAGCTGGCCGACGCACTGGCCGCCGAGCGCCCGTGGATGCACGTCCTTCACCGCGCCGGCAAGGACGGCCTCGGCATGGCCTACCGAGCGGGCTTCGCGTGGTGCCTGGACCGGGGCTACCGCGTCATCGGCCAGATGGACTCGGACCTCTCCCACCCGCCCGAGAAGCTCGCCGAGATGCTCGCGGTGCTCGACGCCCGCGAGGCCGACCTCGTGCTCGGCAACCGCTACATGCCCGGCGGCGGCACGGCCGGGTGGTCGAAGGCCCGCCGCGTGCTCAGCCGCATGGGCTGCACCGGCTCGAAGCTCGTCCTCGGCCTGCCCTTCGACGACCTCAGCGGCGGCTTCAAGCTGTGGCGCGCGAGCACGCTGGCCGAGCTCGACTTCGACTCGATGCTCTCCACCGGCTACGCCTTCCAGGTCGAGACGACCCAGCTCGCCTACCTGATGGGCAAGCGCATCGAGGAGGTCCCCTTCGTCTTCAGCGAGCGGATCGCGGGCGAGTCGAAGATGACGCTCGCGGTGTCGCTCGAGGGCATCCGCGTCACCTTCGCGCTGCGCCGCCGGGCGCGCGGCCGCCGCGCCGGACTGCTCGTCACCTGACCGCCGGACGGCGCGTGGCGCCGTGGGCCAGCAGCGCGGCGAGCCCGGCGATCGCCGCGAAGCCCGCGGTCACGATCGCGAAGGCGTGCGTGGCCGAGCCGGCGGAGGCCAGGCTCAGGTACGCGGTGCCGAAGGCGGCGATCGCGATGGCCCCCGCGATCGTCGTCGTGGTGGTGGTGACGCCGCTGATGTCGTGGGCGTAGCCCTCCGAGACCGCGTTGGTCAGGTGGACGATCAGCGCGCTGAACTGCGTGCCCAATCCCAGCCCGCCCGCTCCGAGCAGCACGACGAGCAGTGCCTCGGCGTGCCGGCCGGCGAACAGGCTCGCGCTCAGCGCCATGTAGGCGCCGGCCAGCAGCAGGCAGCCGGCGGGCGCGGCGAGCGGCCCGAGGCGCGGCGGCAGCCGCCGCACGATCTGGCCGGCGGCGCCGAACGCCACCACCCACGAGACGAGCGTGAGCCCGGACACGAGCGCGCTGCGACCGAGCCCCTGCTGGAGATAGAGCGCGAGCGTGAAGAGCAGCCCGTAATACGTGCTGGTGGCGGCCGCAACGGCGAGCATGCCCGAGGAGACGGCACGCGGGGCCATCGCGTCGAGGCTCACGAGAGGCGTGCCGCCGCGCATCCGCACGCGTCGCTCGGCGGCGACGAAGCCGGCGAAGGCGGGCGCACTCGCGGCGAGGCTCAACCAGGTCCACGCCGGCCAGCCCTCGGCGCGCCCGAGGACGAGCGGCACGACCACGAGCAGCACCGCGGCCGACAGCGTGGCGACGCCCGCGACGTCGACGCGCCGTGCCGCGCGCTCCCCTGCGCTCTCGCGCGGGAGGTGGCGGGCGCCGGCCGCGATGACGGCCACGCCCACCGGGACGTTGACGAAGAAGATCGAGCGCCAGTCGCTGCCCAGGACGTCGGCCGACACCAGCACGCCGCCCAGGACCTGGCCGGCCACGGCGCCGATCGACAGCGCGACCGCGTACAGGCCGATCGCCCGCGCGCGCTCGGCGCCCTCGAAGGTCAGCTGAATGCCGGTCAGCGCCTGGGGGAACATGAGCGCAGCGCCGGCGCCCTGCAACGCGCGCGCGGCGATGAGCGCGATCGGGCCGGGCGCGAGGCCGCAGAGCAGCGAGGCGCCGGTGAAGACGCCCACGCCGAGCAGGAACATGCGCCGGTAGCCGTGCAGCTGCCCGAGCCGCGCCCCGGTGATGAGCAGCACCGCGAAGGCGATCAGGTAGGCGCCGATGACGAGCTCGAGCTCGGCGCCCGTGGTGTGGAGGTCGGCGTGGATCGACGGCGCCGCGACGTTCGCGATCGTCGCATCGGCCTGCGCCATGAAGGGCGCGATGAGCAGGACGGCGAGCAGCCGCGTCGGGCGGGTCGGTGTCGTGTGCGAGGAGGCCATGCGCATGCGACGCGCCACCCGGCCCGGCGCGTGAGGTGCCCCGTTCGTCAGCGCACGCGGAACGAGAAGCGCGCCACCACGACCTCGCGCGTGGGGAAGCCGCGCGGCGGACGGCAGCGGCCCGCGGGCGGGCACGCGAAGGCCTCCGTGTAGGTCACGGTGCCCCGGAAGCGCCCACGGCACCAACCCTCGGGGCCGCCTTCGCCACGCGCCGGGTCGAGCACGGCGCGCACGCGCGCGCCCGCCCGGCGCTCCGCGAAGACGCGGTCGCGGTTGTTCACGCAGCCCGACGCCGGGTGCACGGCGTGGGCCTCGGCGACGTAGCTGCGTCGCGTCTGGCCGAAGACGCCGGTGGCATGCCGGCTCGTGATGGCGACGGCGAAGCGGTCGTGCCTGGCGCCCGGTCAAGGGCGACACCGTGGCGACGGACGCGGCGAGAGCGGCGACGAGCAGGAGCACCATCTCATCCACGACTACGAGCGACGTCCACCCATGAGTCCAGGAACCTGCCCCCCACGCCATGTGTGATCCCTAAGGTCGCCGCCATGACCATCGCGTGCGCGGTCCACTGGTACGAGTCGCTGCTGTTCATCGCCCCCGTGGCCATGACGATGGGCGTCATCGGCGTCATGTCGCGAGTGCAGCGGCGCCGCGAGGAGCGCGAGGCAGCCGCTGAGACGCGCCCTGCAGGATTCGAACCTGCGACCTCGTCCTCCGGAGGGACGCGCTCTATCCAGCTGAGCTAAGGGCGCCTGCCGAGCATCGTAGTGGTTGGGCACGCCCGCTCGGGGTATGGATGGCTCGCGGGAACTGTCCCACCACGGAGGTGAAGCGGTGCGTAGCGTGCGTGCTCTGGCAGCGGGGTTCGCTGTCGTCCTTGTCTGTGCCAGCGGCGCCCAGGCGGCGACGCCGGAGCTGTCGACCACCAGCCGGCTGCAGGATCGCCGCGAGGTGGCGGCCGGGCAGCGCTCCTATGTCGAGGGCTTCCAGGACGGGCGCTTCTATGCCAACGGCTGGCACACCACCGGCGAGATGGGCGGCGTCTGGGCGCCTCCGCTCAAGCTCGTCGACGGCGTCTGGTTCGGCATCGACGACCAGTGGGTCGGACAGGCGACGAAGTTCTCGAGCGGCTGGGGCTACACCCGCTACGACCTGCCCGACACCGGCGGGCTGCACGTGCAGCGCACCGACATCGCGCCCGACGCCAACCGCGCGGCGCTCTTCGGGCTCCAGCTGACCAACCCCGCGGCGGCCGACAAGACCGTCACGGTCAAGGTCGACGCCCACTCCGAGCTCATGACCGCCTACCCGTGGGGCTTCACCGGCGTGACGCCCAACGCCAGCGACAACATCGCCGACCAGGGCTCGTTCACCGGCAAGGCGCTCCAGTTCACCGACGACGGCGCCCTGCCCGGCGCGCCCGAGCATCACTACGCGGCGCTCGTCGCCGCCAACCAGGACCCGGCCTCCGGCGAGGCGGCGGCCACCGGCGGCAACTACCGCGGCCCGCAGCCCGGCCACGTCTGCCCCGCCAGCGACTCGACCTCGCCGCCGAGCGCGTGCGACGACGGGCCGTTCGGCAAGGGCACCGGCGGCGAGCTGCGCTACCAGGTGACCGTCCCGGCCGGCGCGACGAAGACCCTGTGGGTCGCCGTCGCGGGCTCCGACAAGGGCGTCGCCGCCGCGCAGAGCGAGCTGGCCGGCGCCCTCCAGGATCCGGCGGGCGCGCTCGCGGCCAAGGTCGCGTCGCGCGACAAGCTGTCGAAGTGGTCGCAGGTGTCGCTGCCCGGCGACCGGCTGCTGCAGAACGCCATCGACTGGGGCAAGCAGAACCTGGCCGACGTGACGCAGACCGCCTCGGACCTGCAGATCCGCTGGACCAACCAGGGCAAGCAGTTCCCGCCGCCGCTGGGAACCGTCGCCCACGCGCGCTGGTTCGGCGCCGGCTACCCCGACTACCCGTGGATCTTCGCCACCGACGGCGAGTACACGAACTTCGCGGCCATGGCGCTCGGCCAGTTCGACGTCGCCGAGGACCACCTGCGCGCGCTGCGCGACATCTCCGACATCCTCAACGACCGCTCGGGGGTCGTCGTGCACGAGGCGGTCTCGGACGGCTCGATCTGGTTCGGCCACGACTCGCAGACCACCGCGGCCGACGGCACCAAGACCAACGACTTCAACAGCGACGAGACGATCAAGTTCCCGAGCGCGGTGGCGCTCATCTGGCGCTGGACCGGCGACAACGGCTTCCGCGACGAGATGTACGACTTCGCCAAGCGCAACCTGCAGGTCGTCGACCAGCGCCTCGACGTCGACCACGACGGCTGGCCCGAGGGCTCGGGCAACGTCGAGCGGCCGGGCATGGGGCCCGAGAAGCTCGACAACGGCGTCTACTACATCCGCTCGCTCTACGACCTGGCCGACATGGCGCGCTCCAAGCACGACCGCGCCACCGAGAAGTGGGCCACGAAGCTCGCCCGCAAGCTCCAGCGCCAGTTCGAGGGCACGTGGTGGGACACGCAGCGCCCAGCAGTACGCCGACTCGCTGAACAACCCCGGCAACGTGCAGAACTACCAGAAGCACTGGATCGGCCAGGTGCCGATGGAGGCCGAGCTCAACCAGGGCGACGTGGCCACCCCGGGCGTCGCCTCCAACGAGCACGGGACGACCGCGCTGGCCGGCCGCGAGAACTCGTGCTTCAGCGGCGACCGCCCCGGCAGCCGCGGCCTCTTCCACACCGGCTGCGGCGGCGGGCAGGACGGCAAGGGCGACTTCGAGATCTTCTCGCTGACGACCTCGATCCAGGCCGTCGCCGAGGGCAACTTCGGTCGCCTCGGACCCGGCCAGCAGCAGCGCTACACCGACGCCAACGCGGAGACGATGTTCTCCGAGCCGGCGACCGGCAACACGCCCGACGAGCAGCCCGGCGCCATGCCGGAGATCTTCCCGTCGGCGCCCAACGGCGATCCCACCAAGGGCATCCCGGCCAACATCGACCGCTGCTGGACCTGCCGGTCGATGGTCATGCAGGCGTGGGGCAACTACGGGACGGCGTGGTCCGGTGGTCCACCAGCAGCTCGGCGTGCGCCCCTACCTCAACGACGGCGTGCTGCAGGTCGTGCCGCAGGTGCCGTCCGGCCAGCCCAGCGTGGCGGGGTCGAACATCCGCCTCGGGCGCGGGTCGGTGGGCGTCTTCGCGTCGCACTCGAGCGCCGGCTACACGACGAAGGTCGACGCCACGCGCACGCCGGTGCGCGAGCTCGTGATCGGCCACACGCTGCCGCACGGGTCCAAGGTGTCGGCGGTGGCGCTCGACGGCCACCGCGTCAGGCACTACGACGCGCGCGAGACCAATCGCGGCCTCGAGGTGACGGTCGCCGCGCGCCCGGGTGGCCAGCACACGCTGACGATCGCGACCCGCTGAGGGAGAGGGCACGGCGCGCCCGCCCGGCCGCCGGGCGGGCTCGCCTCAGGCCGCTGAGGCGGCCCGCGAGCCGTTGCCGGCGCCGGCGAGCACGCGGGCCGCCTCGACGCGGTTGTGCACCCCGAGGCGGCGGTAGATGGTGCGCACGTGGAACTTGACCGTGTTGCGAGAGATGTACAGCCGCGCGGCGATCTGGTCGTTGTCCATCCCGAGCGCCAGGAGCTCGAGCACCTCGCGCTGGCGCGGGCTGAGCTGCGCGAGCGGGCTGGACTCCGCCGACTGACGGACCTGGCGCAGCCACCCGGCCGGGAACACGGCGTGGCCGGCGCCGACCTGGGTCACCGCCGCCACGAGCTCGGCGCCGCGGGCGCTCGCGAGCACCACGCCGTCGAGATCGCCGTCGCGGGCGGCCACGCTGAGCGCCTCGTCGACCGCGTCGGCGACGACGACCACGCGCACGCCGGGGGCGGCCGCCCGGATGCGCTCGAGCGTGACGAGCGGCCCGCTGACGGGGTGAAAGCCCGCGTCGAGCACCAGGACGTCCGCGGGGCCTTCGGCGAGCTGGCTCAGGAGCGTCTCGGGGTCGCACGTCGTGGCCACGACGTTCATGCCGAGGTCCTCGAGAAGCCGGCCGAGGGCTTCGGCCAGCATGGGGCTCTGGTGGGCTACGACTATCCGCACATCTGGTTCTTCCTGTTGGACCGGTTGCACTGGCATACGTATCGTGGCCAACAGACCGGAAAATGCGTGGGGATCTTCCTCTCCCCTCCGGGGTGACGCGCCCACCCCACCGCGGGGTAGGTCGCCTACGACGAACGGTAGTACGCGCACGCCGAACGGCGCGATTTCCCCCAGTTACCGTATTGCGACCTTGCGCGTGTGGACAGCGCGTGAACCCAGCGCCGACTGGGGTGGCGCGCCGCGCTCGCATCGCACGGGCGCATCGCGGCGGACCTGCGCCTCTACTCGACGAGCTCCAGGCGCGGGTTGGGGTTCTCCTGCCGGCCGGCCTTGGCCAGCGGGCGGCCGTCGACGCGGACGACGTCGGCGGTGAAGTCGTTCTGGCCGCGCAGCAGCGAGGAGCCGACGCCGTAGGCGTCGACGGGCGCGCCCTGCGCTTCGAAGCGGGCGATCTTCTCGGCGTCGAAGCCGCCCGAGACGACGATGCGCACCTGCTGGTGGCCGGCGGCGTCGAGCGCGTCGCGCACGCGGCGGGTCAGCAGCGGCGTGACGCCGCGGTTGCGGTCGGGATCGGGCTCGTCCTGGAGCGAGACGTCGACGAGCTGCTCGCTCGTGTCGAGCCGAACCCCCCACAGGTCGTCGCCCAGGGCCTCGGCCACCTCGAGCGCGGTGCGGACCGAGTCGTTCTCGAAGTCGACGAGGACGGTGATGTTGGTCTCGCCGTGGTAGCGGTCGGCGAACAGGCGCGCGGCGGCGACCGTGTCGCCCCCGAAGGCGGCCACCAGGCCGTGGGGCACGGTGCCCACCCCGCGCCCGCCCCACCACGAGGCCTGCGCGTCGGTCGAGACGCCGATCGCACCCGCGACGTGCGCGGCCCAGCCGTCGCCCGTCTGCACCAGCCAGTGGTCGTGGCGCGCCGGGAAGAAGAGGATGGGCTTGCCATGCGCCGCCTCGACGACCGCCTTGACGTTGCGCATCACGAGCGTGCGTCGCGCCATGCAGCCCAGGTAGACGGTCTCGAGATGCGCGAACAGCCCGTAGTCGCCCTCGATCGTCATCACGGTCTCGCGCGGGGTGATCTCGTCGCCCTCGTGCAGGGCGCGCACCTCGAGCTCGCCCCAGCCCTCCTCCCAGCCGCCGTCGACGTGGCGCCCGGCGCACTGCTTGAGCACGGCGATCGCCTCGTCGACCCCGCCGAGGATCGCCGCCTGCTTCTGGAAGACCTGCATGAGCACGCGCGGGCGATGGCCCTCGAGCTCGAGCAGGTCGCGCGTCAGGTTGAAGTACTGATCGGTGTAATAGCCCTCGCGCATGCGCTCGACGGGCAGCCGGAACGTCTCGGGGGGCAGGCGCGCCACGCGGTGATCCTATGCACGACGTCGACTTGCTGATCGACCAGCTGCGCCCCTACGTCGCCAGCGAGCGCGTGCTCGACGCGATCGCCGCGGTGCCGCGCGAGTGCTTCGTGCCCGCTCCGCTGCGCGACCGCGCCTACGAGAACCGCGCGCTGGCGATCGGCTGCGGGCAGACCATCTCCCAGCCGCTGGTGGTGGCGCGGATGACCGAGATGCTGGCGCCGGGGCCCGACGACCGCGTGCTCGACGTCGGCACGGGCTCGGGCTACCACGCCGCCGTGCTCGCCCACCTGGCTCGGCACGTCTGGTCGATCGAGCGCCACGGGCGCCTCTCGCGCCGCGCGGCGCACAACCTGGCCGCCGCCGGGCGTGCACAACGTGACCCTCGTCGTGGGCGACGGCACGCGCGGCCTGCCCGAGAGCGCGCCGTACGACGCGATCAACGTGGCGGCGGCCGGCAGCAGCGAGGGGCTCGCCGAGCTCGAGGACCAGCTCGCGCTCGGCGGGCGCCTGATCGCGCCGGTGACCGAGCCGCTGCAGCGCCTGTCGCTCACGCGCCGCACGCCGGCCGGGCTCGAGCGCGAGCTGCTCGAGGAGGTGCGCTTCGTCCCGCTCGTGCGCGACGACTGAGCTAGGTGCGGGACGCCGGGGGCGCGTGCTCCCAGCGCCGCCGCGAGGCCTCGATGGCGGCCTCCTCGTGCTCGCCCAGGCGCGCGGCGGGCGCGCGCTCGGGGTCGCAGAGCAGCTCCAGGCAGCGCTCGGCGCACTCGGCCTGGCGCTCCTCGGGCGAGATGCGGATCGCGGCGACGAGCCTGCGCAGGAGGGCCACGGAGCGAAAGCTACGCCCCGGGGAGGCGCTGGACAAGCGTCAGCACCGGGGCGAAGAGGTCGCCGTGCTCCTCGACGCGGCGCAGGACGTCGGCCGCCTCGAAGGTGAGGTCCTCGGGCGCCTGCGCCGCCCGGACCTCGTCCCACGTGACCGGGGTGGACACCGTCGGGCGCGCCATCGCGCGCAGCGAGTAGACGTTGATCGTCGTCTTGTTGACGTCGTTCTGGCCCCAGTCGACGAGCACCTTGCCCGCGCGCGCGGACTTGGTCTGGCGCGCGACGACGAGCCCGGGCTCCTCACGCGCGAGCAGCTCGGCCACCGCCTTGGAGAAGGCCTTGGTCTGCGCGAAGGTCGCCTCGCGGTTGATCGGCAGGTAGACCTGCATGCCCTTCGAGCCCGACGTCTTGGCGAAGCACTCGAGGCCCAGCCCCTCGAACATGCCGCGCAGCAGCTCGGCCACGCGGCAGCACTCGACGACCGTGGCCGGCGGGCCGGGATCGAGGTCGAAGGCGACGAGCGTCGGGCGCTGCGGATCGTCGGCCAGCGCGAGCGAGGTGTGCAGCTCGAGGTCGGCGAGGTTGGCCAGCCACACGAGCGTCGCCTCGTGGTCGACGACCACGTAGTCGATCGACCCCACGCGCGCGGTGCTCACCCACTCGGGGCGGTGCGACGGCGCGTTCTTCTCGTAGAAGAACTGGGCGTCGACGCCGTTGGGGTAGCGCTTGAGGGTCAGCGCGCGGCCCTCGAGGTGCGGCAGGATGGTGGGCGCGATGCGCGCGTGGTAGTCGATGACGTCGCGCTTGGCGAAGCCGACCTCGGGATAGAGCACCTTGTCGAGGTTCGAGAGCTTGACCTGGCGCCCGCCGACCTCGGCCAGGACGGCGTTGGCCTCCTCGCGCACGACGAGCTCGGCGGGCTTGTCGTCGCGCAGGCCCTTGTAGGAGGGCGCGCGCAGCTGGCCGCCGTCGGTCCACTCGCGGAACTCGACCTCGGCCACGAGCTCGGGATCCGCGAAGACCGCGCCGCGCGGGATCTTCGGCCCGCCGGGCGCGAAGGGCGAGTCCTCGCGCTCGAGCGGGCGCAGCATCTCGGCCAGGCGGTCGAGCTCTGACTCGGTGAAGCCGGTGCCGACGCGCCCGACGTGGCGCAGCGTCCCGTCGTCGTCGCGCACGCCGACCAGCAGCGCGCCGATGCGGTCGCGGCGCTTGCCGTCGCCCGGCACCCAGCCGCCGACGACGACCTCCTGGCGCGCCGTGTGCTTGATCTTCAGCCACGCGGGCGTGCGCCGCCCCGGCTCGTACTTCGAGTCCAGGCGCTTGGCGATGACGCCCTCGAGGCCCTGCTCCTCGGTGGCCGCGAGCAGCTGCTGCACCGTGGCCGACGACGTAGTCGGGCACGCGCCAGCGCCCGCCGTCGCCGAGCTCGAGCTCGGCCAGGCGCGCGCGGCGCTCGGTGTAGGGCAGGTCCATGAGCGAGCGCCCGTCGAGCCACAGCAGGTCGAAGATGATGTAGGTGACCGGCGTCTCCTTGGCCAGGCGCCGGACGGTCGACTCCGAGCCGACGTGCATGCGCCGCTGCAGCGCGCCGAAGCTCGGCCTGCCCTCGGCGTCGAGGGCGACGATCTCGCCGTCGAGCACCGCGCGGTGGTGGCTGAGCGCGCGGTTGAGGCGGCCGACCTCGGGATAGCGCGGGGTGATGTCGAGCAGGTTGCGCGAGTGCAGGCGCATGCGGCCCGGCTCGGAATGGCAGATGGCGCGCACGCCGTCCCACTTGACCTCGAAGGCCCAGTCCTCGTCGTCGCGCGGCAACGTGCCCGTGCGCGCCATCATCGGGACGATCTTCTCGGGCATGGGCGCGCCCGCCGCCTCGTCGGCGGGCGGGTCCATGCGGTGGATCATCCAGTTCTTGGGCTCCTCGTCCTTGTCGATCGGGAAGAGCGCGTAGCGGCCCTGCACGCGCTCGCCGTGCAGGAGGACCTCGATCTTGCGCGGCTCCCACTTGAGGACCTCGTAGGTGCCGCGGTCCCAGACGCGCATCGTCCCGGCGCCGTACTGGCCCTTGGGGATGTCGCCCTCGAACTCCAGGTACTCGAGCGGATGGTCCTCGGTGTGCACCGCCAGGCGGTTGTCCTTGGGCGCCTCGGGCAGGCCGTTGGGGATCGCGAAGGAGACGAGGACGCCGTCGTGCTCCAGGCGCAGGTCCCAGTGCAGGCGGGTGGCGTGGTGCTCCTGGACGACGAAGCGCCGGCCGTCCGCGCTCGCCGCTTCCTCCCCCATCGGCTCGGGCGTCTTCTGCGCCGAGCGCTTGGATCGGTACGTCTCGAGCTTGCCGCTCACGAGAGATCCCGAGCATACAGTCCACCCATGTTCTCTCCCGACCGCGCCGCCCTCGTGCTCGTCGACGTCCAGCAGGCCTTCCACGACCCGTCGTGGGGCACGCGCAACAACCCCGACTGCGAGGCCAACGTCGGCCGCCTGCTCGCCCACTGGCGCGAGCACGGCGGGACGGTCGTCTTCGTGCGCCACGACTCGACCGAGACTGGCTGGGGCCTGCACCCGTCCGAGCCGGGCAACGCCTTCCAGGAGGTGATCTCGGGCGAGCCGGACCTCCTCGTGACCAAGAACGTCAACTCGGCCTTCATCGGCGAGCCGGCGCTCGAGCCGTGGCTGCGCGAGCGCGGCATCGGCGCGATCGTCGTCGCCGGCATCCAGACCAACATGTGCTGCGAGACGACGGCGCGCATGGGCGGCAACCTGGGCTTCGACGTCGCCTTCGCGCTCGACGCCACCCACACCTTCGACCTGCCCGATCCGATCGGCGGCGGGCGCATCGACGCCGACACGCTGGCGCGGGTGACCGCCGCCAACCTGCACGACGAGTTCGCTCAGGTGCTGAGCACCGACGAGCTCATCGGCGAATCGTGACCTGCGTGCCGACCGGGACGGTGCGCATGAGCCAGCGCACGTTGCGGTCGGTGGCGCGCAGGCACCCCTGCGAGACGCGGGCGCCGACCAGGTCAGGGCGGTCGGTGCCGTGGATGGCCAGGCGTCCGTCGATCGGGCCGGTGCGGATCCTGGGCTGGTGGCCGGAGAGCGCGAGGATGCAGCAGCCGTAGGAGCTGCCGAACGAGCGCCCGCCCAGCTTGTCGGTGACGGCGTAGGTGCCGGGCGGCGTGGGCGTGGAGGGCGCACCGATCGCCACCCGCAGGGTGCGCACGCGCTGGTCGCCGTGGAGCACCGTCACCGTGCGTGCGCTGAGATCGGCGCTGATGCGCCAGCGCGTGCGCCGGACGACGAAGGTGTGCCGCGAGACGCGCACCCACGCCCGCCGGCCGTTGGGCACCAGGAAGGTCGGTACGGCCGCCCACGCCCCGCGGCGCCGGGTGACCGAGAGGATCAGCCGGCGCCCGTAGACCGTCTTGGGGAGCACGCGGAAGAGCAGCTTGCCGCCGGGCCGCGCGTGCATGCGCACGACGTGCCCGGGACGGACCTTGAGGATCGTGGTCGGGGGCAGGTCCGGGGGCGCGGCGATCACGCGTTCGATGCTACGGCGCGGGGCCGACGTGCGAGACCGAACAATTGGTGTGTGCCGCACACATCATTGGGTAGGCCCTTGGTCATGAGCACACATGCACAGGCACAGTTCGAGGTCCAGTCCTGGGACGAGAACACCTATGAAGAGCTCGACGGGGAGGCCAAGCTGACGCGCGCGAGCGTCGGCCAGGGCTTCACCGGAGACCTGGAGGGCGACGGGTCCGTCGAGTGGCTGATGTGTTACCGCGAGGACAAGACGGCCGACTTCGTCGGGCTGCAGCGCTTCGTGGGGCGCCTCGGCGGGCGCTCGGGCAGCTTCGTGATGCACACGCAGGGCAGCTTCGACGGCACCGAGGCCAAGGGCAGCCTCGCCGTCGTCGAGCGCTCGGGCACCGAGGAGCTGGCCGGCATCACGGGCAGCGGCGCGTTCGCCGCTCCGCTCGGGTCGACGGCCTCGGTCAAGCTCGACTACGACTTCGAGTAGCCCGATGGCCGCGCTGGGCCGCGACGGCAACGTCCTCGGAGCGCTGTCGCTCGTCGTGGCCGATCAGCTGTCCGATGCCGTCGCCGCGGCCGCCGATCAGTCCCTGACGGCGGCCGCGGCGCTGTCGGCGCTCGAGCACTTCGCCGACGGCTGCTCGGTCGATCGCCTGCGGCGCATCCTCGGCCTGACCTCGTCGGGCACCGTCCGCCTCGTCGACCGCCTGGTGGCCGCGGGCGAGGTGCGCCGCCGCGAGGGGCCCGACGGGCGCACGACGAGCATCGAGCTCACCGCGGCCGGGCGGCGCGCCGCGCGGCGCGTGACCGCCGCGCGCGGAGGCGTGCTCGAGGACGCGCTGGGCGACCTCTCCCCCGCCGAGCGCGACGACCTCGAGCGCCTGGCCGCACGCGTGCTCGACGGCGTGGTGCGGCGCAAGCTCGCGCGCGAGGCCGGCGAGTCCACGCGCTGGATCTGCCGGCTGTGCGACATGCATGCGTGCGGGCGCGCCGAGGGCCGCTGCCCGGCGGCCAACGCGGCTGCGGCGGCGGCGGCGCGGGGCTAGTCCGCGGGCGTTCGCGGCGCTTCGCGGCCAACAGCATCATCGAGGGAAGGGAGTGGCGGCGGTCGGGGCGCCCGCGGTTCCGTCGGCGCGGAGGTTCTGCGCACTTCGCGCGCCTTTCGCAACACCGTGCGCCGCCGGCCGCGGGGGGTGTGCGCTCTTGCTCCCGCATACCGGGAGGAAAAGAGCCCACCCCCTTCGAGCACGCCGAGACGTGTTGCAAGACACGCGCGATCTACGCCGGAACACGCACGCTCACGCGGTGCCGCAAGCCCCCCGCCCACCGCTCGCTCCCTTCCCTCGATGATGCAGTTTGCGCCGCGAAGCGCCGCCCGCGCCCGCGAGACGCCAACCGCCTACCGCAAGCCGAGCGCGCGGTCCAGGAAGCCGATGGTCCGCCGCTCGTAGGCGGCCGGGTGCGTGCGCAGACCCGCGGTGTGGCCGGTGTCGGGCAGCTCCCAGAGCTGGACGGTGCGCCCGCCGGCCGTGCGGTAGAGGCGCGAGGCGCGGATCTCGGCGGGGAAGCCGCCGCCGGCGACGAGCAGGACCGGCCGCGGCGCGATCCGGGGCATCATCGCGATGAGGGATGGCGACGTCTTCATGCCGGAGATCGCGCGGACCGACTGCGTCGTGAGCCATCCGACCGCGCGCTCGACCGGGCCCGGGTGCATGACCTCGTCGGCGTCCATGGGTCGGGTCGCCCCGTCGGAGACGACGGCGGCCAGCCGCCG
Source organism: uncultured Actinomycetes bacterium (assembly GCA_963816845.1). Lineage (GTDB taxonomy): Bacteria > Actinomycetota > Thermoleophilia > Solirubrobacterales > Solirubrobacteraceae > JAOPZW01. Next base: position 387,896 of record CAWFMR010000063.1, read on the forward strand.
ATCGCGCGAGGCCGCCTCGAGGAGCACCTCGCCGCCCAGCGACAGGCCGAAGCCCGCGATCCGCCTCGGGTTGACGTCGGGCCGGCGCGCGAGGTAGTCGAGACCCGCGGCGATGGCCGGCTGCGCGTTGTCGCCCAGGCCGTTGGAGTGCCCGTCGCTCTCGCCGTTGCCGGGGTCGTCGAGCGCCAGCACGCCGTAGCCGTGGCGCGCCAGCATGCGCACGTGCGCGACAACGCGCCCGCGGCTGCCGCCCGATCCGTGGCTGAGCAGGACGGCCGCGCCGTTGCGCGACGGGACGTACCAGGCCGAGAGCCTGCGCCCGTCGCGCATGGCGATGCGGACCTCCTGGTGCGCGATGCCGACGGCGGACTCGTCGATCGCCCACCGCGGCGCGTGCGTGACCTGGTTGCCGAGCGCGAAGGGCAGCAGGGCGAACTGGGCCACGATCGCCGCGCCGGCGATCCACCCGGCCGCGTGGGCGGCGCGCCAGCCCAGGCCGGTCCGGCGCGGTGCGCGGCGCGGCGCGGCGACGGCCGCGAGGCCGGCCGCGACGAGCAGCAGCCCGCCCACGATGTAGCCGACGCCGGTGACGTCGCGCCAGTCGGGGCCCGAGTTGACGACGTGCAGCCCGTGGGAGACGACCCCGAAGCCGACGGCGACCAGCCCGACGACGACGCCCAGCGCGACGCGGGTCGGTCGTATCACGTGGGGCTGGGCGAGCGCCCACGCCGCCGCGAGCGCGACGATGGCCGCGACGCCGAGTGCCGACGTGTCGGGGCCCGAGAAGGCGAGGTCGAGCAGGTGCGCCACGACGAGCGCGAGGCCGGCGAGCAGGAGCGGGCGCTCGGCACGCGCGAGCCGCTCGCGCCGACCGCGACGAGGCGGCGCGGCGGGCTCCGACACGGGCGGAGCCTGGGCGCGCTCGGGATCGCGTATGGCCGTCGTCATGCCCTCACGGTCTCGCACCGCGGGCCCGTGCGGCACCGTGGAAACCCGTGGAGGCGGTGGCGATCCACCGACGTGTCGGAGGTACGGGCAGCCCCCCTCGATCGGGGCGACAGGGAACCTGATAGGAACCGCGCATGTCCCTGCTCGGATTCGGCCAGCCGCTGACCGGCGTCTTTCAGATGTGCTACCTCGTCGAGGACATCGAGGCGAGCATGCAGCGATGGGTCGAGCAGCTCAACGTCGGGCCCTGGTTCCTGCTCGAGCACTTCACGGGCGAGCGCGGGACCTACCGCGGCGAGCCGGGCGACGTGGACGTCGCCCTCGCCATGGCCCACGCCGGGCACATGCTCGTCGAGCTCATCGCGCCCCACGACGACCGGCCGTCGGTCTACCAGGAGGCGATCGAGCGGGGCGGCTACGGCTTCCACCACTTCGGCGTCGGCACGCTCGACTACGACGCCGACCTCGCCCGCCACCGTGAGCAGGGCCACGAGCTGGCGTTCGAGACCTGGGTGCCGACCGGCGGCCGGGTGGGCTACGTCGACACGACGGCCGAGCTCCCCGGCTACGTCGAGCTGATCGAGATGGACGCGGCGACCGACGCCGCCTTCACGCGCTTCTACGCCCAGTCGCTGGCCTGGGACGGGACCGATCCGGTCCGCCCGTTCGCCTGAGCGCTCAGGCTGCCCACACGAGGATCGACGGCACGGCGATCAGCGCCAGGAACCCGAGCAGGCGCACGAGCGCGTCCTCGGGCGCGCGGCCGACCACGCACTCCGGGTGAAAGACGCGGCCGGTCCGCTCGTCGGTCAGGGGCGCCCCCTCGACCGCGCGAGCGCAGATGGCGCAGGTGTCCTTTGCGTGGTCGAGGGGGCCGCCGAGGGGCATGCCTCACTGTCGCCGACCGCGGCCCGCCGAGACATGCGGCCAACCCGCCGGTGAGGTGGCGGGAATCCGACAGTGCGACGGTCAGCGCCCGGTCGTCACTCGTTGACGCCCCGGGCGGCTCGCATGAAGCGCCGCTGGTAGGAGACGACCTGCGGCGCGCTCGTCCACCGAGCGAGGTAGCGGGGCTCGGTGGTGACCAGCACCCGGTGGTGCATGTCGAGGAACTCCGGCTCGGTCAGCATCCGCATCATGTCGGGGAAGGCGAGGTCGCCCTCCATCGAGCACAGGATCAGTCGGGTGTCGGGGAGGTTGCAGGTGCGCAGCCAGCGCAGCGCCTGGCGCCCGGCGTCGAGCCCATCCTCGCCCTCGTCGTCGAAGCGGCGGTTGTGAAGGAACGTCCGCGCGCGGTCGAGCACGTCGAGCAGGTCCATGCCGTCGTCGCCGGACGCCAGGTAGTCCTTGGCGACCATGAACGAGCGCAGCTCCTTGACGTAGCCGCGGTCGCCGCTGGCGTCGTAGGCGGCGAGCAGCGCCTTGAAGGTCTTCGTGGCGGTGTGCCGGTGGCGCAGGAACGCGTTGATGAAGTACGGGCGCGCCTGCAGCGCGAGGGCCTGCTGGTGAGGCTCGAACATCAAGGTGAAGTTCACGCGGTAGCCGTGCTCGTGCAGCGCGAGTGCGAGGTTGTGCCCGCGCATGCAGTCCGCGGTCGCGCCCTGGTCCCAGCGGACGTCGAGCAGCCCATCGCCCTCCAGGAGCTGACGCACGTTCGTGGCGTTGACCGGGCCGGTGTGCGGGACCTTCACGACGAGCCGGTGGTGGGAGACCATCTCCGCGAAGCCCTGGACCTCCTCGAGGATGCGGGCGAAGTCGGGCTCGAACGGGTTGTGGAGCTCGACCGACATGTCGCAGCCCGGACCGAGGATGCGTCCGAGCTCCGTCATGACCTCCTCGAGCGTGCCGAACTGGTGTCCGACGTTCGCCTCGGGGTTGTTGATGAAGAGGTCGTAGACGATCCCGGGGTTGCAGGTGAGGTTGGCGACGAGGTTCGCGCAGGGCGCGACCTCGTAGGGGTTGGCCGAGTCGGCGGAGAAGAGCAGCGGGGTCGGGCGCAGCTCGCCGTTGCGGTCGTAGGCGATGTCGCGGACGAGGTCGAAGCGCACGCTGCCGTCGCGCACGAGCTCGCGCTCGACACGGAAGCCGGCGGGCGTCTCGCCGGGCGGGGTGTCGAACTCGTCGACGATCTGCTTGAACGCCTCGGTCACGCCGATGCCACGGAACCCACCGTGGATGTCGCCGGCGTGGCGCAGGACCCGTTCGACGTACGGCTCGTCGCCGCGTTCGACGGGAGTCCCGAGGTCCGCCAGCGCGTGCGCCGCGCCATTTGCCGGGTGTGCCGTCGATGCCATGTCAGTCCCCTCGATCGCCCGAGCGCGCGTGCCTCGCGTGCGTATGGGACGACGTTATGGGCGCGAGGCGAGCTCGCGAATCGGGGCTAACCGCTAGCCGCGTTGCGGGAGAGCACTCAGAGGCTTGCGTACTTCACGGCGCCGCGTGCGCGAGCGCCCTCGCGTTACCGTGAAGCGTCACCCGCCGGCGACGGCGGGGAGGATCTGGACCTCCTGCCCGTCGGCGACGGGCGTGTCGAGCCCGTCGCCGAAGCGGATGTCCTCGCCGTCGACGTACACGTTGACGAAGCGGCGCAGGCCGCCGTCGCCGTCGGACAGCCGGTCGCGCAGCTCGCCGTGGCGGTCGAAGAGCGCGTCGAGGACGGCGCCGACCGTGGAGCCCTCGACGCTCACGGCGCTCTCGCCCCCGGCGGCCTCGCGCAGCTGGGTCGGCAGCTTGACCTTCGGCATCAGACGCGCACCTCCGCGCCCTCCACCTCGGCCACGAACTGGTCGAAGGACGGCTCGATCTCGAACGCCTCGAAGGTGCCGCGGACCGCGTCGAGCGTCTTGAGGCCCTCGCCGGTGATGACGATGACCACGCGCTCCTCGGGATCGATGTCGCCGCGCTCGGCCAGCTTGGCCAGCACCGCGGTCGTCACGCCGCCCGCGGTCTCGGTGAAGATCCCGGTCGTCTCGGCCAGCAGGCGGATCCCGGCCCGGATCTCGTCGTCGGAGACGGAGTCGATGGAGCCGCCGCTGCGCCGCGCGAGCTCGAGCGCGTAGGGCCCGTCGGCCGGGTTGCCGATGGCCAGCGACTTGGCGATCGTGTCGGGCCGCACCGGCTTGCAGAAGTCGACGCCGTCGGCGTAGGCCTTGGCCACCGGCGAGCAGCCGTCGGCCTGCGCGCCGTTCATCACCGGAGGCCGGCCGCGCACGAGGCCGAGGTCGAGGAAGTCCTGGAAGCCCTTGGCGATCTTGGTGTAGAGCGAGCCGGAGGCGATGGGCGCCACGACGCGGTCGGGCACCTCCCATCCGAGCTGCTCGGCGATCTCGTAGCCGAGCGTCTTGGAGCCCTCGGCGTAGTACGGGCGCACGTTGACGTTGACGAAGGCCCAGTCGCGCTCGCCGCAGAGCTCGGTGCACAGGCGGTTGACGTCGTCGTAGTTGCCCTGGACCTTGACGACCTTGGCCCCGTAGACCCCGGTGGCGAGGACCTTCTGCTCCTCGAGGTCGGACGGGATGAAGACGTAGGTGTCCATGCCGAGCGCGGCGCCGTGGGCGGCGACCGAGTTGGCGAGGTTGCCGGTCGAGGCGCAGGCCAGCGTCGTGAAGCCGAGCTCGCGGGCGCGCGCGGTGGCGACCGAGACCACGCGGTCCTTGAAGGAGTGCGTGGGGTTGGCCGCGTCGTTCTTGACCCACACCTCGCGCACGCCCAGCCGCGCGGCCAGGCGATCGGCGCGGATGAGCGGCGTGCAGCCGGCGGGCAGGCCGGTGCGGGTGCGCGGCTGCGGGCCCTCCAGCGGCAGGAAGTCGTGATAGCGCCAGATGTTCTGCGGCCCGCCCTGGATACGCCGGCGCGCGTGCTCGACGTCTCCGATGTCGTGCTCGTAGGCGACCTCGAGCGGGCCGAAGCAGCGATCGCAGACGTAGCGGGCCTCGAGGCCGTAGTCCGCGCCGCACTCCTTACACGTCAGCTTGGTGGCTCCCATGATCAAAAAACCTCCGCCGGAATTCGTTCGTGGCGGAGGTCTTGGAAAGCCTCGGCCACATCTCTCAGGAATTGGCACCTTTCCCGCATGCGGGAGGTTGCCGGGGCTTCAAAGGGCCAGTCCCTCCACCCCTCTGGATGTGTCCAGCTATGTGGCGCTCACCTTAGCAAGGCCGCGAGGGGACGCAAGGCGCAGGTAGACTGCCTTTCAGAGCGAATTTCGATGCTGACGACCATGACGCCCGACGAGCCGCGAAGTCCCGATGCCCAACCTGCCCAAGCCACGCCTCAGGCGTACGGCGCGGACACGCGGCGGGGTCGCGACACGTCCATCCGAGCCTGAGCGCCCCAACGTCGAGGTCGTCGAGTTCGCCTCCGGCGACGGCCAGTCGCTGCGCTGGATCAACATCGAGCGCCCGCGTCCGGCCGACCGCGCGTGGCTGGAGGAGCACTTCGACTTCCACGCGCTCGACTACGAGGACGTCTTCAGCCGCAACCAGCGCCCGAAGGTCGACGAGTACGACGACTACCTGTTCGTCGTCCTGCACTTCCCGGCCTACGACAAGACGGTCGGGCGCCTGAACGCCGCCGAGCTCGACGTCTTCGTCGGGCCCGACTACGTCATCACGCTGCCCAACGAGCCGATCCAGCCGCTCGAGTACCTCTTCGAGCGCTGCCGCACGCGCGACGACCTGCGCGAGCAGCTGTTCTCCAAGGGCCCCGGCTACCTGCTCTACAAGATCGTCGACGACTGCGTCGACGCCTCGTTCCCGATGCTGCGCAAGATGGGCAACAAGCTCGAGCGCCTCGAGGACGACATCTTCGAGGGCGAGCGCCCCGCCGAGATCGTGCGCGACATCTCCAACGTCAAGCAGGAGATCATCAACTTCCGCCGCGTGGTGCGCCCGCAGCGCGCGGCGCTGAAGGACCTCGAGGCGACCAAGCGCTACATCCCCGACGACCTCGAGATCTACTTCGACGACATCAACGACGCGTCCGAGCGCACCTGGGACATGCTCGAGAACTACAAGGAGGTCGTCGAGGCGCTCGAGTCCACCAACGAGGCGGTCCTCTCGCACCGCCTGAACGACACCTTCCGGGTCCTCACCGCGATCAGCGTCATCGTCCTGCCGCTGACGCTCATCGCCTCGATCTGGGGCATGAACACGAACGTCCCCGGCGAGGGCTCGCACGCCGGCTTCTTCGCCGTCGTCGGCGTCATGGTCATCGTGCTCGTCGCGACCATCGCGCTGTTCAAGCGCCGCGGCTGGCTCTGAGGACGTATCAGCGCGCGACACGCCCGCCTCCATGCGGGCATGTCCACGACCTCACGCAGACACGCACGCCACGTCGCGGTCGCCGCGGCGGCCCTGGCGCTCGCGGCGATGGCCGCCCCGGCGCTGGGCGCCGGCAACTACGGCGCCGACACCTGCCTGGAGGGCTACGTCTGGCGCGGTGCGATCCCGACCGACCACGTCTGCGTCACGCCCCTCGTCCGCATGCAGACCGCGCAGGAGAACGACCAGGCGGCCGCCCACCGCAGCCCGACCGGCGGCCCTACGGACCCGACACGTGCCTGAACGGCTACGTCTGGCGCGAGGCCGTCGCGAACGACCACGTCTGCGTCATCCCGCCGCGCCGCCAGCAGGCGCGCAACGACAACGCCCAGGCCGCCGCGCGGCGCGACGCCGTGCACGTCTGGCTCACCTGCTACCGCCCGTCCCAGCAGCCGTGCACCGGCAACCCGTGCACGCAGCACTCCGACGACGCGCAGCGCTACCGCGTCCGCGCCGACCACATCAACGTCGGCACGGCGACCGTGCTCCTGCGCCGGACCGACACCGGGCCAGGCGAGAAGGTCTGGCACCGGCAGGTCGCGCAGAACCCGGACGCGCCGGGCGGCCTGCTCGTCTTCGCCAGCGGGATGCTGCGCTGCTCGGGCGACCCCGAACGCGCTACTTCGCGGTGCGCGACCCGGTGTCGCTGCAGCTGGTCGGCCCGCGTCAGCGTGCGGACGGGCTGCGCCACGCTTTAGGGAGGGACCCCTCGGCGCGCCGCCGGCCTTGCGGGAGGAGGGCCGGCGGCGCTCCGCGATGCCTGGTTCAGGCAGCAGCGGGGAGGAATGGCGCTGCCTGGGCGAGGACGCGGCGGCAGGCTGGTGGCGCTGTCGCGTGTGGAGGAGTGCGCGTCTGTATCGCGTTTGGAGGGGTTCGATCAGGATGCCGACCGGGCGCCGGCGCGCCAATGCGGCTCGCCGGTGTGCCGGGGGTGCGGCTAACCCGACCCTCGACATAAGGTGCCCGCGTGAGCGAAGCGGCGCAGCGCATGACGACCACGGCGCTCAACCGCGCGCTGCTCGCGCGCCAGGGGCTGATCGAGCGCCTCGACCTGCCGCTGGTCGACGCCGTCGAGGCCGTGGGCGCCCTGCAGGCGCAGTACTGGCCGGCGCCGCCGGCGGCCCTGTGGTCGCGGGTCGAGGGCTTCGAGCCCGGCGCCCTCTACGCGGCGCTCGAAGGCGGAGAGCTCGTCGCCGGCACGCTGCTGCGCGCGACGCTGCACCTCGTCTCCGCGCGCGAGCACCCGGCCTACGCGGCCGTCGCGGCCGAGGCCGCGGGCCACCACTGGCGCCGCACCGACGACGAGCCGGGCGCCGAGGTCGGGCAGCTGCTGACGAAGCTGCGGGCCTACGCCCGCCGGACGCCGCGCAGCGCCGAGGAGATCGGCGCCTTCGTCGAGGAGTGGCTCGCCGACCATCCCAAGGCGCTCTCGACGGCCGAGCTCGAGCGCCAGCGCGAGCTCAAGTGGCGCCCGTTCCAGCGCTGGTCGGCCTTCGTGCGGGTACCGGGCGACGACGCCTGGGGCACGAAGGCGCCGAGCGCCCTGCTCGCGGCCCCGCGCCCGCGCGGCGCGCCCAAGGGCGACAAGGCGCTCGACGAGGTCGTGCGCCGCCACCTGCGGGCGTTCGGGCCGGCGGCGCCCGACGACGTCGCGGGCTGGATCGGATGGCGTACGCCGCCGGTGCGCGACGCGTTCGAGCGCCTCGGCGCGGAGCTCGAGCGCTTCGAGGACGAGGACGGCCGCGCGCTCCACGACCTGCCCGACGCGCCGCGGCCCGACGCCGAGACGCCGGCCCCGCCGCGGCTGCTGGCGGCGTTCGACAGCGTCCTGCTCGCCTACGCCGCCAAGCGCCGGGCGCGGATCCTGCCCGACCGGCACCGCGACGCCGTCTACGAGCGGCGCAACCTGCAGATCCGTCCCAGCTACCTGGTCGACGGGCTGGTGGCGGGGACGTGGTCGATCGAGGTCAAGCGCCGCGAGGCGACCCTCACCCTGCGTCCCCTCGAGCGCCTCGCGCGCGCCACGCGCAGCGCGCTCGTCGACGAGGCCGAGCGCCTCGTGCGCGCCCTCCAGCCGCAGGCCAAGGGGCACGCGGTCGCCGTCGCGCGCTGAGCTTCATGAAACACCGCCCGGCGAAAGGTGTAGAAAACGCCGGTGCCGCCCATCGAATCCCTCGAGCGTCTGGCCGACTCCTTCGCCGCCCTGGAGCGCCCCGTCGAGCGCAAGCGGATGCTCGTCATCGTCAACCCGTACGCGACGACGGTCTCCGATCGCCTGAAGAACCTCGTCGTCTACGCCCTGCAGGGCCGCTACGAGGTCGACGCGATGGACACCGAGGGGCGCGACCACGCGACCGTCCTGTGCCGCGAGGCCGCCGAGGAGGGCTACGACGTCGTCGTCGCCTTCGGCGGCGACGGCACCGTCAACGAGGCCGCCAACGGCCTCGCGCACTCCCCCACCCCGCTGACGCCGCTCCCCGGCGGCGCGACCAACGTCTACTGCAAGATGCTCGGCGTCCCGAGCGACATCGTCGACGCCACCGAGCACCTGCTGCGCCTCGCCGACGACTGGACGCCGCGCCAGGTCGACCTCGCCCACGTCAACGGCCGCGGCTTCACCTTCTCGGCCGGCTTCGGGCTCGATGCGTCGGTCGTGCGCCGCGTCGACGCCCATCCGGCGCTGAAGGCGCGCCTGAAGCAGTGGTACTTCGCCTACGCGGCGGTCGCGACGTTCAGCAAGGAGTACGTCGTGCGCCCGCCGCGCCTGGAGGCGCACGTCGGCGACGAGGTCCTGCGCGGCGTCACCGCGGCCGTGCAGAACGGCGATCCCTACACGTACTTCGGCCGTCGACCGATCCACCTCGCCGAAGGGCTCACCCTCGACGACGGCCAGTACGGCGGCGTGATGCTCGAGCGCGCGGCGCCCGTCGACATCCCCACCGTCGCCGCCCGCCTGCTCTCCGATCGCCTGCGCCTGGCCGACCACAAGCGCATCAGCGCCTTCGCCACCGCCGACGAGGTGCGCATCGTCTCGGCCGACGGGCGCGCCGTGGCGCTGCAGGTCGACGGCGACTACATCGGCGACACCGCCGAGGCCGTCTTCGGCGTCTGGCCCGGGGCGCTCACGGTCGTCGCTTGAGCCGCGGCCGGATCGTCGTCGAGCGCGGCGGTCGCGTCGAGAGCGAGCACCGCTTCGTGTGGCGGCTGGCCGACGGCGATCACGACGAGCAGGCCTTCCTGCGCTCGGCGGCCAAGCCGCTGCAGGCGCTGCCCGCCGTGCGCGCCGGCGTGCTCGAGCGCCTCGGGCTCGACGATCGCCACCTCGCGATGGCGTGCGCGTCGCACGGCGGCTCGCCCGAGCACGTCGCCCGGGTGTCGGAGATCCTCGCCGCGTGCGGCCTGGGCGTCGCGCACCTGGCCTGCGGCGGGGTCGCGCCGCGCGACCCGGTGGCGGCCGCCGCCCTGCCGGGGCCGCCGCGGCCCATCCACCACAACTGCTCGGGCAAGCACGCGCTCGGCCTCGCGCTGTGCGTGGTCGAGGGCTGGCCGGTCGAGGGCTACCTCGACGCCGAGCATCCGCTGCAGCGCGCGATGGCCGACGCCGTGGCCGACGCGCTGGGCGTCGCGGCTCCGGCGCACGCGGTGGACGGCTGCGGGATGCTCACCTTCCACGCGCCGCTGGCCGCGCTGGCGCGTGCGTTCGGGCGCCTGGCCGGCGGCGATCTCGACGTGGCGGGGACGCGCGTCGCCGCCGCCATGCGCGCGCACCCGGGCCTCGTCGCCTACGCGGGCGCGATCGACACCGAGCTCATGCGCGCCATGCCGGTGATCGCCAAGATCGGCGCCGAGGGCGTCATCGCCATCGGCTGCGAGGACGGCCGCGGGGTCGCGGTCAAGGTGCAGGACGGCGCCCTGCGCGCGCTCGACCCCGCTGCCGTGTGGGCGGCCGGCGAGCTGCTCGGGCTGCCGGTCGACGCCGGCCCGCTCGCTGCGCTCGCGGCGCCCGCTGTGCGCAATTCGCGCGACGAGGTCGTCGGGCGCCTGTCGGTGGCGGCGTCCTCCTAGAGGACGACGCCGATGTCGTCCGCGCGAGCGACCGCGGACCCGCCAGGCGGCCGACGACGGGATGTCAGAGCGCTGACACCATCTTCGCGATGCCTTCTCCCCTCCGCTTCCTGACGGCGCTCGCGGTCGCGCCGCCGCAGGACTGACGATCACCGCCCGCGCCATGGCCGGCGGGGCCAGCGCCAAGGCCACGACGGCCTTCCGCATCGTCAGATAGCGGATCCCACCGGCGTCGCCGTCCACCTGCCCCTGGACGGCGGCGCCGGCCGCTACATCAACGCCTTCCTCGACCGAATAAGGAGCACAGACCATGTCCCGAGCACGTCGCATCATCGCCGCACTCGCGGTCGCCGCCATCACCGCCACGATCGCCCTCACGCCGACGACCTCGTCGGACGCCCGCGATGGCGGCGGCCACAAGCGCCCCGACGTCGGCGCCCGCCACGGGCACCGGGCTGCGCATCCGCTACGCGCCGCTGACGCGCGACCGCTCGTCATCTCGACGCGGCAGCTCCGACGCCGCGCGCCGCGCCGGCCATCGCGAGCGGCCGAGCGGCCCGGCGCGCCGGTCAGCCCGCGCCCGGCGTGACGCGGTAGGCGTCGAACACCGAGTCGATGTTGCGCAGGCGCGTGATGGTCTGCTTGAGCGCCTGGGTGTCGGCCACCTCGACGACGAAGCGGTTCTGGACCATCGGGGTCGAGACGATGCAGCGCGCCTCGACGATGTTGATGCCGGCCTCGGCGAAGGTGCGCGAGAGGTCCTCGAGCAGGCGGTGGCGGTCCCACGCGTCGACCTGCAGCTCGACCTTGAACGCGGTCTCGTGGTCGCCCTCCCAGTGGACGCGCACGAAGCGCTCGGGGTCCTTGCGCAGCGCGGCGGTGTTCGGGCAGTCGTCGCGGTGGATCGTGATGCCGCGCCCGAGCGAGACGTAGCCCACGACCGGGTCGCCGGGCACCGGCCGGCAGCACTTGGCCATGCGCAGCATCACGTCGTCGACGCCCTCGACGCGGATGCCGTAGGCGACGCTCGAGCCGGTGGGCTGGCGACGCTGGCGGCGCGTGGAGACCAGCGACTCGGCGGTGGTCGCCTCCTCCTCGGCCGCCTCGCCCTGCTTGAGGCGCTGCAGGACCTTGTTGACGATGACCTTCGGCGAGATCTTCGCCCCGCCGAGGGCGATGTAGAAGTCGTCGGCCTTGCGGAAGCCCATCTCGCGGATGACGTCGGCCAGCAGCGGCGAGCCGGTGATCTTCTGGGCCGGCAGCCCGGCCTTGTTGAGGTGCTCCTGCAGCAGCGCGCGGCCGGTGTGCTCGGTGTCCTCGCGCGACTCCTGCTTGAACCACTGCTTGATCTTGTTGCGCGCGCGCGTGGTCTTGACCACGGCCAGCCAGTCGCGCGACGGGCCGCGCTCGCGCTTGCTCGTCAGCACCTCGACGATGTCGCCGGACTTCAGCGAGTAGTTGAGCGGGACGATCTTGCCGTTGACCTTCGCGCCGACGCAGCGGTGGCCGAGCTCGGTGTGGATCTCGTAGGCGAAGTCCAGCGGCGTGGCGCCCGCGGCGAGCGACTTGACCTCGCCCTTGGGCGTGAAGACGAAGACCTCCTCGTCGAAGAGGTCGACCTTCAGGTTCTCCATGAACTCCTTGGGGTCCTGGAGCTCCTGCTGCCAGTCGAGCATCGAGCGCAGCCACTTGAGCTTCTGCTCGCCCTGCGGCGCGGGCTTGCCGCGCGAGCCCTCCTTGTAGATCCAGTGCGCGGCGACGCCGAACTCGGCCATGTCGTGCATCTCGCGCGTGCGGATCTGGATCTCGAGCGGCAGCCCCTCGGGCCCGATCACCGTCGTGTGCAGCGACTGGTACATGTTGAACTTCGGCATCGCGATGAAGTCCTTGAAGCGGCCGGGCAGCGGCTTCCACAGCGAGTGGATGACGCCGACCGCGCCGTAGCAGTCCTTCACCGAGTCGACGATGACCCGCATGGCCGTGAGGTCGTAGATCTCGTTGAACTCGCGGTCCTTCTTGGTCATCTTCGAGTAGATCGAATAGAAGTGCTTCGCCCGCCCGGCGATCTCGGCGTGGATGCCGAGCGCGTCGAGCTCGCGCGTGAGCTCGGTGCCGCTGGTCTGGACGTAGTCCTCGCGCTCCTCGCGCTGCTGGTTGACCAGGCCCTTGATCTCCTGGTACTTGCGCGGGTGCAGCGCGGCGAAGGCGAGGTCCTCGAGCTCCCACTTGATGGCGTGGATGCCGAGCCGATGCGCGATCGGCGCGTAGATCTCCAGGGTCTCCTTGGCCTTGTCGATCTGCTTCTGCTTGGGCAGCGCCCCGATCGTGCGCATGTTGTGCAGGCGATCGGCGAGCTTGATGAGGATGACCCGGATGTCCGTGGCCATCGCGACCATCATCTTGCGGTAGTTCTCGGCCTGCGCCTCGTCGCGGCTCGTGAAGGTGATGCCGGTGAGCTTGGTGACGCCGTCGACCAGCGTGGAGACCTCGTCGCCGAAGCGCTCGCGGACCTCGTCGAGCGACGCGCTCGTGTCCTCGACGGTGTCGTGCAGCAGCGCCGCGCACAGCGTCTCGGTGTCCAGGCGCATGCCCGCGCAGATCTTGGCCACGCCGACCGGGTGGACGATGAACTCCTCGCCCGACTTGCGCCGCTGATCGGCGTGGTGCTCGCACGAGAACAGGAAGGCGTCCTCGACGCGCTCGCGGTCGATCTCGACCGCCGCGTCGTCGGCGTGCTCCTCGACGATCGCGAAGAGGTCGCCGAGCAGCCGGCGCTCGGTCTCGGTGAGCTCGGCACGGAGCACCGGGTCGTGCGCGTCGGGGTGCGTGACGCGATCGACCGGCACGCGCTCGGCGGGCGCGTGCGCGCCGTTGCGCGGCGCCGCCGGGGCGGCGGCCTCGGGCGGGTCGGTGCGTGGCTCGGTGGCCATCCCCAGAGGGTACCCCCTGTGTCAGCGCGGTGCTACTGGCCTTCGGTGGGTTTCGCGGCCCGGATCGGCCGAGCTTCTCCGGGTGCCGAGCTCGCGGCGCCGACACTGCGGCTAGGCGCAGACGCGGCCGAGCCTCGGCATCCTGCGGAGGCGACGTCCGCGCGGCGCGTGCAGCAGCGCCGGCGCGTCGAGCGCGGGATGCGTGGCTCGCTACATCGGCCAGATCGCCGAGCGCCGCGACGACGACGCGCGCGACGAGCGGCTCGGCCGCCGAGGCGGCGCTCGAGCCGGCCGCGCAGCGCGTCGCAGGCGGCTGCGCTCGCGGACCGAGGAGCGGGCGGCATGCGCGCCGTCCGGCGCGAGGCCGCGCGGACCGCGGGCGGATCCGCGGTCCGGACCGAGAGCCAGCGGGACGCGCGCCTGCCTGCGGCGGCGAGGCCGCGGACGCGCACGCACGGGGATGCGCGCATGTAGGAGATCCCCGCTACCGGCCGACTCGCCCCGTCGACGACGCGCGCGCCGACGCGCGCCGGCGCCGGCGGCGGACCGGCCATTCGCCGAGCCGCGGCGACGCGAGCGCCGCTCACGGCGACCGCGGCGGCAGCGCGTGCCCGAGGCTGCAGGCGCTCAGCGAGGGCGCGCCGATCGCGGCGCTGCGCTGCTCATGCGCATCGACGCGGCCGCGATGGCGCCTGGCCGAGGAGGACGAGGAGGCTCGTGCACCCGCAGCGACTCCGCGCACGCGGGTCGACGTCCTCGCAGCTCGCGCCCGTCGACGTCGCAGCGACGGCCACCGTCGCCGACACGCGGAACGCCGGCTGCTGGTCGAGACCGGCCTGCCGGCCGCTACGACATCGCCAAGACCGACGTACGGCTGGACCTGCTCACGCACACGGACACCGTGAGCACTGCCCATACGGGCCAGGCGGAGTACTGGTCGGTCCGCGCGGCGACGCATCCATGAGGACTTCGCGTGCGCCTCCGGGCGCCGCTGCCCGAGAGCCAGCGCGTCATCGCGCCGATCAGCTCCTGCACCCGAGAAGCGACATCTACATCGACGTGTCGCCCGGAGCGGGCCAGCGACGAGTCCCCCAGTCGTCGGAGTCCGATGCTCTCACGCACGGCCCGATGCAAGCCGGGACGTGTCGATGACGAACAGGCCTTAGCGGTGCATCGGGCGTAGCGGTCTGCGCCGGCGCGGCACGCGCCGGCGGCGCGCCGCGGCGCGCCCAGCCGCGCCCGGCCCTCGGCCAGGCGCGTCGTGTAGGCGCGGAAGGCCGCCGAGGCGTCGAGCTCGGTGCGACGCGCGGGGGCCAGCGTCACCGACGCCCCGTCGACGCGCACGAGCCCGAGCTCGTCGAGCACGCGCAGGGCGCGGCCCGCGGCCGCCGGGGAGGGCGCGGCGGCGACGGCGTCGGGCAGCGCGCCGTCGCGCAGGGCGCGGTACACCGCGGCGGCCGCCGGACGCAGGTCGTAGCGCGGCTTCGTGCGCGCGCAGCGCGTACTCGGCCTCCGCCTCGCCCCAGGCCAGCGTGAAGCGCTCGTCGACCAGCGCGGCCTGGGCGTCGGACGCCGGCGGGTCGAGCGCGAGGACGTGCGCGTAGCGCCCGATGAGCGACGGGTCGCGTTCGAGCGCGTGCCACGCGGCGACGGCGAAGCCTCCGAGGCGGCCCTCGAGGTGCCCGCGACGGCGGCGGGCGTCGGCGCACGCCACGAGCAGCGGCTCGCCGGAGGCCACCAGCGCGGCCAGCGTGCCGGCCACGCCTCCCCCGCGCCGGTCGCGCGGGACGCCGGCCGCGCGCGACGTCGCACCCGCCACCGGCAGCGGCGCCGCCAGCTCGTCCAGCGCGGCCTCGCACGGGGTCCTCGGGCTCGCCGACGAGCGCGACCGCCGCCGGCGCCGGGGCCTGGGCGTGGCGCAGGACCAGCCGCGGCTCGACCGCCCCGTTCCACTCGTTGAGCTCGAGCGTGAAGGTGGCGTCGTGCACCTCGCCGTCGGGCAGCCGGCTCATCCCGAAGGCGACCGCGCGGGCGCGGTGCCCGCCGGCCTCGACGGTGAAGCGCACGTGGCGGCCCTCCTCGCCCATCGGCCGCGCGTCGACCAGCCGCGCGGCCGGCACGAGCAGCGACACCGACGGGTTGGCGATCCCGAAGGGCGCCAGCTGCTCGAGCTCCTCGGCCAGCGCGAGCCCGAGCTCGTCGCCCGCCACCACGGCGTCGACGCGCTCGGTGGGCACGAGGTCCTCGGGCGCCAGGACCGCCGCCGCGTGCGCGACGAAGGCGGCCCGGAAGGCGTCGACCGCGCGCCCGCGCGATCGTGCAGCCCGCCGCGGCGCGGTGCCCGCCGTGGCGCAGCAGGTGCTCGGCGCTCGCGTCGAGCCCGCCCAGCAGGTCGAAGGCCGGGATCGAGCGCCCGGAGCCGGTCCCCTCGTCGCCGTCCATCGCGAGCATCACGCACGGGCGGTGATGGCGCTCGGCGATCCGCGAGGCGACGATCCCGATGACCCCGGGGTGCCAGCCCTCGCCGGCCAGCACGTAGGCCGGCTGCTCGCCGAGCTCGCGCACCTGCGCCTCGGCCTCGAAGAGGATCCGCGTCTCGGTGAGGCGGCGCTCGGCGTTGGCGTGGTCGAGCTCGTCGGCGATCGCCGCGGCGCGCTCGGGATCGTCGGTGAGCACGAGCTCGAGCCCGGCGTCGGCGCGGTACAGGCGCCCGGCGGCGTTGATCCGCGGGGCCAGGCGAAAGCCGATCGCGCGCGCGTCGAGCGCGCCCGGGTCGACCTTGGCCACGCGCAGCAGCGCGCGGATCCCGGGCTTGGGCGACGTCGCCAGCGCGTGCAGGCCCTCGCGCACGAGGCGGCGGTTCTCGTCGCGCAGCGGGACGCAGTCGGCCACGGTGGCCAGGGCGACGAGGTCGAGGTCCTCGTCGGCCCCGGCGGGATCGCGCCCGGCGCCCGCCAGCAGCGCGGCGGCGAGCTTGTAGGCGACGCCGGCGGCGCACAGGTCGGGGCACGGGTAGCCGCAGACGGCGGGATGCACGATCGGCGCATCGGGCAGCGACGCCGTCGGCGCGCGGGCTGTGATGGTCGGTGACGACGACGTCCAGGCCGAGCGCGCGCGCCTGCGCGACCTCGTCGACCGCGGTGATGGCGCAGTCGGCGGTGAGCAGCAGGCGCGTGCCGCGCTCGGCGAGCCGCTCCACCGTCGCCGCGCTGAGCCCGTAGCCGTCCTCGGTGCGGCTGGGCAGGTACCAGTCGACGTCGGCGCCGAGCGCCCGCAGCACGCGCACGAGGATGGCGGTCGAGCAGACGCCGTCGACGTCGTAGTCGCCGTGGACCGTGACGCGCGTGCCCGCGCGCACGTGCGAGAGGACCAGAGCGACCGCGCGCGTCGATCCCGGCGAAGGCCGACGGATCGTGGCGCTCGCTGCGCCGCCAGCCACGCGCGCGCGGCCTCCTCCTCCCCCAGCCCGCGGCGCACGAGGACCTGCGCGAGCGCGAAGCTCACGCCGAGCCTGCGCTCGAGCGCGCGCACCGTCGCGATCGGTGCGGGTGGGATGTTCAGGAGGCGCTCCACGGCCGCAGGACGCTAGGCGCGACGGCGGACGGAACACGGGGTCGAGCAGCCCCTCCCGAAGGGGAGGGCAAGACCTGCCCATGGGCAGGCGAAAGCCCCACCGCGCGGGGCTAGCGTGCACAGCCATGGCCGCCACCCGCGGAGAAGTCGCCTGGCCGACGATCGCCGACCGCCTCCGGCTCGCCGGCGGCGTCATGAGCGAGCGCGAGGGCCACGCCGTCGCCGCCAACTTCGGCTCGGCCGCCACCGAGCTCGCGATCTGCGTCAAGCGCGTCGGCCTCGCCGTCCGCTCGGACCTCGATGCGCTCGAGATCGCCGGCCCCGAGCCGTGGCTGGCGCACTTCCTCGAGGAGTCGCTGGGCGGCCGGGCGCCGGCGCCCGGCGAGGCCGTCCGCACCGCCCGCAGCTGGTGCTGCCGCGTCGCGCCCGACCGGGCGATCGTCGTCGGCCCGTGGAGCGCCGCCGCCCGCTGGGCGGGCATCGTGCGCCACGCGGTCGTCACCGGCGCCGCCATCGACTGCACCGACCGCTCGGACAGCGCCACCGCCCTCACGCTCGTCGGGCCGCGCGCGGCGCGGCTGCTCGACGATGCCGGGCTCGAGCCCGACCTGGCTGTGGGCGGTGTGCGCGAGAGCTGGTTCGCCGGCTGCCCGGCGCTGGTCCTGCGCGAGGCCGCCGATCGCTTCCTGCTCGTGCTCGACGCCGAGCACGCGGTCGACGCCTGGCAGGAGCTCTTCGACGTGGGCCGCGCCCTCGGCCTGTCGATGGTCGGCGCGGAGGCGCTCGAGCGCCTCGCGGCCGCGCCGGGGCGTATCTTCTGAAACCTGACGGATTCGCAGCAGAGGGTCGGGAGCACGGAGGCCGGCGACGGGTCTCGGAGCCGGCGAGCTCACGGCGGGGCGCCTATGAGCACGTCGCGCGGTCGATCGCCGAGCAGCGCTGCGTGATCCTCGACGGCGGCGTCGGCACGGAGCTGCCGCAGGCCGCCGGCGCCAAGGGCGCGCTCGACGAGCCGCTGTGGGGCACGCGCGCGCTGATCGAGAGCCCCGACGCGGTGCTGCGCGTGCACCGCGAGTACGTCGCAGGCCGGCTGCGACGTCATCTCGACCAACACCTGGGGCCTGGCCTCGGCGCTGGCGACCGACGGCCCGCGCCTGTGGTCGGACCGCGACACGCCCGTGCACTGGATGGACGTCGGGCGCCGCGGGCTGCGGCTCGCCCGCCAGGCGGTGCACGAGCTCGGGCGCGACGGCGAGTGCGCGGTCGCGTTCTCGCTCAACGGCGACGTCGACTCCGACGAGGCGGCCGAGACGATCAGGCTGCTCGCGCGCCTGTTCGCCGACGAGGCCGAGCCGCCCGACCTCATCCTGCTCGAGACGCTGTCGCTGCTCACGCCCACGCTCGACGCCGCGATCGAGGGCCTGCTGGCCACCGGCCTGCCCGTGTGGCTGTCCTTCCGGCGCTGCCGCCACGGGCTGTGCGGCATCTACGGCCAGCACTGGGGCGGCCCCGAGGGCGACGCCTTCGGGCGCGCCGCGCGGCGCTTCGAGGAGATGGGCGTCGGCGCGCTGCTCATCAACTGCATCCCGCCCGACCACGTCGCGGGGATGGTCTCCTACCTGCGCGACTTCACCGACCTGCCGCTCGGCGTCTACCCCAACCTCGGCTACTACAGCGACCGCGGCTGGCGCTTCGACGCCCGGCGTCGGCGGCGAGGAGTACGCCGAGATGGCGCTGCGCTGGCGCGAGGAGGGCGCGCAGATCGTCGGCGGCTGCTGCGGCGTGCGCCCCGAGCACATCGCCGCCGCCGCGCGGCGCCTGCGCGGGCACGGCGCCCGGCCACCGCGCGCCCGACCGACGACGCCCGGCGCGGCCTCAACGGCGCGCGACGCGCCCGCGCCCGCCGCGCCGCCGCAGCCGTGGACCGACCGCCGCCAGCGCCCGCTCTACCCGCTGCCGTTCCCCGACCTCAGCGTCGAGCCCGGCGTGGCGCCCCCGAGCGCCGCCAGCTACATGGCCTGGCGCTACGTGTTCGGCGAGGGCATCGGCGCCCACCAGCGCTGCCTGGACATCGGCTGCGGCACCGGCATCCTCGCCGTCCAGCTCGCCCTCAACGGCGCCGCCCACGTGCGCGCGCTCGACATCGACGACCGCGCGGTGGCCAACACGCTGGCCAACGCCTTCCGCAACGACGTCGCCGACCGCGTCACCGCGCGAGACCGTCGACCTCTTCCCGTGGGTGCCCGAGGAGCGCTACGAGGTCATCGTCGCGAGCCTCTACCAGACGCCCACCGACCCGTTCGCGCGCGTGTCGAGCCACCGCCTGCCCGACTACTGGGGGCGCAACCTCGTCGACCAGCTGATCGCCAAGCTCTCCGAGGCGCTCGCGCCCGAGGGCGTCGCCTACATCGTGCAGCTCTCGATCCTCTCCCAGCGCCACACGGCCGATGCCCTCGCCGCGCGCGGCTTCGTCGCCCAGGCGGTCGACTACACGCTGTTCTCCTTCCCGCCCGAGCAGGAGGAGAGCCGGGCGCAGATCGGGCGCGTCGAGGAGCTCAGCGACGCCTACCACCTGACCGTCGGCGAGGAGCCGGTGATGGTCGCCTACCTGCTCGAGGTCAGGCACGCCCGATGAGCGACGGAGCTGCGCGAGCGCGTGGCCAGGCGCATTGGAGGGCAGCGCCGAGGACGTCCTCGCCGCCCACCGCGCGCTCGCCGCCGCCCTCGACGCCGATCCCGACGACGCCGAGCTGCGCCGGCTGCACCGCGAGCTCGTCGACCAGGGCGCCATCGCCCGGCTGCACGCGCTCGAGCGCGTCCGCGCCGCCGTCGGGCGCCTGGCCGACGCCGGCCCGGTCAGCGAGATCATCGACCGCGCGCCCGCCGAGGCCGCCGCCGCCCTCGAGCTCGATCGCGTCCTGCTCAGCCGCATCGACGACGGCTGGCTCGTGGCCGAGGCGCTGCACTGCGAGGGCGACGCCAAGGCCGCCGCGCAGACGCTCGCCCGCCTGCGCGACGCGCCGGTGCAGATCGGCTACCCGCTGATCGAGGGCGAGCTGCTGCGCCGCCGCCGCGCGGCCGTGGTGACCGCCGCCGACGGCGAGCCGGAGACGCCGGCAGGCCAACTGGGAGATCATGCGCTGGAGCGCCTACGTCGTCGCGCCGCGTGCTCATGGAGGGCCGCGTCGTCGGCTTCCTGCACGGCGACCGCGCCGACGGCGGCGCCCCGCTGCGCGCGGTCGAGCGCGAGGGCCTGTGGCGCTTCGGCGAGGGCTTCAGCGAGGTCTACGAGCGCGCCGTCCTGCGCCGGCGCCTGCGCGTCGAGCGCCAGGAGCTGCGGCGCATCGCCAGCTGGGCCGACGGGCGCAGCGCCGAGCTCTCCGACGGCGCCATCGATCTCGCGCGCGACCGCCAGCTCGCCGACGCCGAGGAGGCCGGCCGCCCGCCCGCCGCGCGCTCGGCGCTGCACGACCTGCTGACCCCGCGCGAGCTCGACGTCCTCGAGCACCTGGTCAAGGGCGAGACCAACGCCGAGATCGCCCGCACGCTGATCGTCTCCGAGGGCACGGTCAAGTTCCACGTCAAGAACATCCTGCGCAAGATGAACGTCGGCCAACCGGGCCGAGGCGACATCGCAGTACCTGCGCCTGTCCTAGGCCTGAGGGGTGCCGATGGCGGCCAGGACGGCGCATGGATGAGACCGCCTGAGCGCCCCCAGTTTCCCTCCCCTTCGGACAGGGGCATTCCTACCCCCTGAGAGGCGACGCGGGCCCGGGACGGCTCGACAATGGCCGACATGAGCGTGCTGCAGGACGGGTCGGGCCTGGCCGCTGGCCGCGAGCGGGCGCCGGCGTACCGCCGCATCGAGGAGCTGCTGAAGGCCGAGCGCTGCGTGATCCTCGACGGAGGCATCGCCACCGAGCTCGGGCGCCGGCTGCCCGACGCCGAGCGCGGGCGCGACGAGGCGCTCTGGGGCACGTGGGCGCTGGTCCACAACGCCGACGTCGTGCGCGACGTGCACCGCAGCTACGTCGAGCACGGCTGCGACGTCATCTCGACCAACACCTGGGGCCTCACCGCCGAGATGCAGTCCCAGCGCACCGGGCACCTCGCGCCGCTGCACTGGATGGACATCGCGCGCCTCGGCGTCGAGGTCGGCCGCGAGGCCATCGCGCAGGCCGGCCGCAAGGACGAGGTGGCCCTCGCCTTCTCGCATCAACGGCGACATCGACGGCCCGGCCCGGCGCGAGTTCATCGAGCTGCTGCCGCGCACCTTCGAGGACCATCCGCCCGACCTCATCCTGCTGGAGACCATCACCCTGATCCGCGACCAGCTCACCCTGGCCGCCATCGAGGCGCTGGTGGCCACCGGGATCCCGGTGTGGACCAGCTTCCGGCGCTGTCGCCACGGCGTGTGCGGCGTCTTCGGCCAGCACTGGGGCGGCCCCGAGGGCGACGAGTTCGGCCGCGCCGCCCGGCGCCTGGACGACCTGGGCGTGCAGGCCCTGCTCATCAACTGCCTGCCCCCCGACCACGTGCCCGGGATGCTGCCGTGGCTGCGCGACTTCACCGACCTGCCGCTCGGCGTCTATCCCAACCTCGGCTACTTCACCGACGACGGCTGGAGCTTCGACAAGACGCGTCGACGGCGAGCAGTACGGCGAGCATGGCGGCCGTGCTGGCGCCAGGAGGGCGCCCAGATCATCGGCGGCTGCTGCGGCACCCGGCCCGAGCACGTCG
Organism: uncultured Actinomycetes bacterium; assembly: GCA_963816845.1. Lineage (GTDB taxonomy): Bacteria > Actinomycetota > Thermoleophilia > Solirubrobacterales > Solirubrobacteraceae > JAOPZW01. Next base: position 409,473 of record CAWFMR010000063.1, read on the forward strand.
CCGGCGCGCGGGCGCGGGTGCGCGACATGCCGCCCGGCTCGCGGGCCGTGGCCGAGGCCGCCAACGGCGCGGCCAACGGCGCGCTGGACCGCGGCCTCGCCCCGCGACCCGTCGCTGCGGCCGTGGACCGACGCAGCGCGGCCGGCGCCTGTTCCCGCTCGAGATGCCCGAGATCGTGTGCGAGCCCGGCGTCTTCGTCCCCACCCACGGCAGCTTCCTGGTGTGGAAGTACCTCTTCCAGAACCACATCGGCGAGGGCAAGCGCTGCCTGGACATCGGCTGCGGCACGGGGATGCTCGCCATCGAGCTCGCGCGCAACGGCGCCGAGCACGTGCACGCGATCGACATCGACCGGCGCGCCGTGGCCAACACGCTCTCCAACGCCTTTCGCAACGGCGTCGCCGATCGCATCACCGGGGAGGCCATCGACCTCTACCCGTGGGTGCCCAAGGACCGCTACGACATCGTCGTGGCCAGCCTCTACCAGATGCCCGTCGACCCCTACGAGCAGCCCAACAGCCACCGGCCGCTGGACTTCTGGGGGCGCAACCTGCTCGACCACCTCTTCACGCTGCTGCCCAAGCTGCTGGCCGACGGCGGCGTCGCCTACGTGATGCAGCTCTCGATCCTCGGCCAGGAGCGCACGGTCGAGCTGCTGGCCGAGGGCGGCTTCCAGTCGCGCGTCGTGGACTTCGAGTTCTTCGCCTTCCACTCGCTCTTCGAGCAGCGCAAGGACCAGATCGACCGCGTCGAGGAGCTCTCCGACGCCTACCACCTGCGCTTCCGCGACGAAGACGTCATGGTCGCCTACCTGCTCGAGGTCACTCCCGCATGACGAATCCCACCGAGTTCCTGTTCACCTCCGAGTCGGTCACCGAGGGCCACCCGGACAAGGTCGCCGACCAGATCTCCGACGGCGTCCTCGACGCCGTGCTGAGCGAGGACCCGCTCGGGCGGGTGGCGTGCGAGACGCTGGTGAACACCGGGCTCGTGGTCGTGTCGGGCGAGATCTCGACCACGACCTACGTCGACATCCAGGACGTGGCGCGCGAGACGATCCGCCGGATCGGCTACGTCGACGCCGACCTGGGCTTCAGCGCCGACTCGTGCGCGGTCATCAACGCGATCGACAAGCAGTCGCCCGACATCGCGCAGGGCGTCGACAGCGCCTCCGACGCGGCCGGCGACGCCGGCGCGGGCGACCAGGGGATGATGTTCGGCTACGCCTCCGACGAGACGCCCGAGCTCATGCCGCTGCCGATCGCGCTGGCCCACAAGCTGGCCCGGCGCCTGGCCGCGGTCCGCAGGGCGGGCACGCTGGACTACCTGCGCCCCGACGGCAAGACCCAGGTCACCGTCCGCTACGTCGACGGCCGCCCGGCGGCCATCGAGCGCATCCTCATCTCCAGCCAGCACCGCGAGGGCTCGGAGGCCGTCATCCGCGACGACCTCTGGGAGCACGTCGTCGTCCCCGTCCTGCCCGCCGACCTCTACGACGCCGACGCCCTGCGCGACAGCCTGCTGGTCAACCCGACCGGGCGCTTCGTCATCGGCGGCCCGGTGGGCGACGCCGGGCTGACCGGGCGCAAGATCATCGTCGACACCTACGGCGGCATGGCCCGCCACGGCGGCGGCGCCTTCAGCGGCAAGGACCCGTCGAAGGTCGACCGCTCCGCGGCCTACGCCGCGCGCCACGTGGCCAAGAACGTCGTCGCGGCCGGCCTGGCCGAGCGCTGCGAGCTGCAGGTCGCCTACGCCATCGGCGTCGCGCATCCGGTGTCCGTGATGGTCGAGACCTTCGGCACCGAGAAGATCGGGCGCGGCACGATCCTCGCGCTCATCGACGAGCACTTCGACCTGCGCCCCGGCGCCTTCCGCGAGGCGCTGAACCTGCACCGCCCGATCTACCAGAAGACCGCCGCCTACGGGCACTTCGGGCGCGAGGACGAGGACTTCGCCTGGGAGCGGACCGACAAGGCGCAGGCGCTGCGCGCGGCCGCCGGCCTGGGCGAGGCGGCCGAGGTCGCGGCCTAGGAGTGTCCACCCAGCGCGGCGCCGACCGCTTCGGCAGCCTCCTTGAGCACCGATCCCAATCCGGGCATGCGACGCACGTGAAGCCTGCTCGCCGGACCCTGGATGCTCAGCATCGCCTCGAGCGTGTGCTCGCGGCCGAGCACCGCCGCCCCGACGGCGTTGAGGCCCGCCTCGCGCTCCTCGCGACCGTACGCCACGCCTTCGGCGCGCACGCGATCGACCTCCCGACCGAGCTCGGCCCGGGTCGTCAGGGTGCGATCGGTGAAGCGCTCGTACGGCTCGGGACCGAGCCGCTCGAGGGCGAGCGGGCCGAAGGCGAGCAGGAGCTTCCCGGTGACCGTCGCGTGGGTGACGCTGGGCCGGCCGAGCTCTCCCCGGCTGGCGACGTTCGACGGGCTGGGGACGAAGTCGATCGTGAACGGCTGGGTGTCTCCCGGCACGGACAGCGTCGCGGTCTCCCCCGTCTGCGCGACGAGGCGCTCGAGGTGCGGGCCGCGCGATCGTCCGCACGTCGAGGCCCGCGAGGACGGCGTCGGCGTAGGCGACCAGGCGCAGGCCGAGGCGGTAGCGCGCGGTTGCGTCGTCGCGGTCGACGAAGCCCCGGGCCATGAGCGTTCCGAGCAGTCGCGAGACCGTGCTCTGGTTGATCGAGGTGCGTTGCGCGAGCTCGCCCACACGCGCCCCGGACGGCAGCTCGGCGAGGGCGTCGAGCAGCGCGAGGGCGCGGTCGACGGACGCGAGCGTTCGGCCTTCCTCTCTCATCGCGCGCGGCACGTTGCAACGCACCACCTGTTTGTGCAAGTGTTTCCTCTGTCGGCAACGCTCTTGCCGATAAGGCAACATACCACGTCCGCCATGTCCTATCTCATGACCTGCCCGAACTGCGGTGTCCGCGAGGTCACGGACTTCGCCTTCGGCGGCGAGGTGAACCGGCGCCCGCGCGAGCGCCCCACGCTGCGCGAGCTCGGCGCCTACAACTACTTCCGCCGCAACGTGGCCGGCGTCCAGCGCGAGTGGTGGTACCACCGCTCCGGCTGCCGCGCCTGGTTCATCGCCGAGCGCGACACGCGCACCAACGACGTGCACTGGACGGCGCTGCCCGACGAGACCCCGCCGGCGTCATGAGCCGCCTCCCCGCGCAGCCCGGCGAGCGCATCGATCGCTCCACCTCCGTCGGCTTCACCTTCGACGGCAAGCGCGTCGAGGCGCTCGCGGGCGACACCATCGCCTCGGCGCTCTACGCAGCCGGCCAGCGCACGTTCTCGCGCAGCTTCAAGTACCACCGCCGGCGCGGCCTGCTGTGCTGCGCCGGGCAGTGCCCGAACTGCCTGGTCGCCGTCGACGGCGCGCCGGGCGTGCGCGCCTGCACCGAGCCGGTGCGCGAGGGCATGGAGGTCGAGCACCTCAACGCCTCCCCCAGCCTCGAGCACGACGTCATGGCCGTCACCGACGCGGTCGGCGGCCCGTTCACGCCGCCGGGCTTCTACTACAAGACCTTCATCCGCCCGCGACGCCTGTGGCCGCTGTACGAGAAGGTGCTGCGCCACGCCGCCGGCCTGGGCAAGCTGCGCGCCTCCCAGGACGAGCGCGAGTGGCGCACCGAGTACCGCCGCCGCCACGCCGACGTGCTCGTCGTCGGCGGCGGCCTCGCCGGGCTGCGCGCGGCGATCGCCGCCGCCGAGGCCGGCGCCGACGTCGTGCTCGCCGACGAGGGCCCCGAGCCCGGCGGCCGCGCGCTGGCCGAGGGCGGCCACGAGCGCGCCCGCGAGCTGGCCGAGCAGGCGCGCGGCGCCGGCGTCGAGATCCTCTCCTCCGCCTCGGTGCTCGGCTGCTTCGACGGCCTCGTCCCCATCTGGCAGGCCTCGACGCTGCATCAGGTGCGCGCGCGCCAGCTCGTCTTCGCCACCGGCGTCGTCGAGCAGCCGCTCGTCTTCGCCGGCAACGACCTGCCCGGCGTGATGCTCGTCCGGCGGCGTGCGGCGGCTGATCGCGCTCTACGGCGTCGCGCCGGGCACGCGCGCGGTGGTCGCCACCACATCCGATCGCGGGCTCGAGGCGGCGCGCGCGCTGGCAGGCGGCCGGCGTCGAGGTCGTCGCCGTGGCCGACCTGCGCGAGGGCCGGCACCGTCCTCGAGGCCGAGGGGCGCAAGCACGTGCGCGCCGCCGTCGCTGCGGCGGCGCTCGACGGCAGCGACGAGCGCCGCGTTCGAGTGCGACCTGCTGGTCGTGTCGGGCGGCGTGGCGCCGGCCACGTCGCTCGTCGCGCAGGCCGGCGGGCGCACCGCCTACGACGCGGCGCGCGGGCACTTCGCGCTCGCCGAGCTGCCCGACGGCGTGCACGCCGCCGGCGCGGTCGCCGGCGCGGGCGACGACCCCGAGCCCTCGGGCGCGCGCGCCGGCGCCCAGGCCGCCCACGCGCTCGGCCTCGGCGACGCGCCGGCGCCGGCGCCGAACGGCGCCGCGCGAGCGGCGCGCGCCGGAGGCCGTGCCGCCGGCCGTGGCCGGCGCCGGGCGCGGGAAGTGCTTCGCCTGCCTGTGCGAGGACGTCACGGCCAAGGACATCCACCTGAGCGTCGACGAGGGCTACGACTCGATCGAGCTCTCCAAGCGCTACACGACGGCGACCATGGGCCCGTGCCAGGGGCGCATGTGCCAGCTGCCCGCCGTCCGGCTCATGGCCCAGGAGACCGGCCAGGACCTGGCGCGCGTCGGCACCACCACGGCGCGCCCGCCGTGGTCGGCGGTCCCGCTCGGCGCGCTGGCCGGCCGCCCGTTCGAGCCCGCCAAGCGCTCGGCCATCCATCCCCGCCACCGCGAGCTCGGCGCGCGCGTCATGTGGGCCGGCGACTGGCGCCGCGCCTACGACTACGGCGACCCGCAGGCCGAGGCGCTGGCCGTCCACGAGAGCGCGGGGCTCATCGACGTCTCGACGCTCGGCAAGCTGATCGTCCGCGGGCCGCGAGGCCGGCGCGTTCCTCGACCGCCTGTACCCCAACCGCTTCTCGAACCTCAAGCCCGGGCGCATCCGCTACGGCGTGCTCACCTCCGACGCCGGGCGGATCATGGACGACGGCACGATCTGCCGCCTCGACGACGAGAGCTTCTACGTCACCACGACCTCGAGCGGCGCCGGCGCCGTCGAGCAGTGGTTCTCGTGGTGGCTGGCCGACTGGCGCATGCAGGTCACGCTCACCGACGTCACCCAGGGCCTCGCCGCGGTCAACCTCGCCGGGCCCGCGCGCCCGCGAGATCATGGGCCGCCTCACCGACCTCGACTGCTCCAACGAGGCCTTCACCTACCTCGACGCCAAGCGCGCGCCGGTCGCCGGCGTCCCGGCGCTGCTGCTGCGCATCGGCTTCGTCGGCGAGGTCGGCTACGAGATCCACTTCCCCGCCGCCCACGGCCAGCACGTGTGGGACGCGATCCTCGAGGCGGGCGCCGAGCACGGCATCCGGCCCTTCGGCCTCGAGCCCCAGCGCATCCTGCGCCTGCAGAAGATGCACATCCTCGTCGGCCAGGACACCGACTCGGAGTCGACGCCCTACGGCGCGGCGATGCCGTGGATCGTCAAGCTCGACAAGGACGAGGACTTCATCGGCAAGTGGGCGCTCGAGCACGCCGCCGAGCATCCGAGCGAGACGGCGCTGGTCGGCTTCACGCTGCCCGACGGCGACGTGCCGACCGAGGGCGCGGCGGTGCTCGACGAGCGCGGCGAGCCCGATCGGCCAGGTCACGAGCGCGCGCCACTCGCGCCAGCTCGGGCAGCGTCATCGGCATGGCCTGGGTGCCCGCCGACGCTGGCCAGCGACGGCGCGCGCGATCACGATCTCCGACGAGGGCCGCCGCCTGCGCGCCGAGGTCATGACCAGGCCGTTCTACGACCCCGACGGCGAGGTGCTGCGCTCGTGAGTCGCGCTTCGAGTTCCTGCGAGCCGTCGGGCGCCGCCGTCGCCCGCAGCCCGATGGAGCGCCAGGCGCTGGCCGCCGGCGCGCGGATCGAGGTGCGCGACGGCTGGAACGTCGCCGTCGCCTACCCCGGCGCGGCGACCGACGCCCCGGTCGCCTGGGCCGACGTCTCGCACCTGCGCAAGCTCGAGGTCACGGGCCCGCACGAGCTGCGCGCTTCGGCACCGCGACGCGGACGCGACGGCGCCTGGTGGTGCCCGGTCACGCGCGAGCGCGCGCTGGTGCTCGGCGGCGCCGACGCTCGACGCGCTCGAGGTCACCACCACGCTCGCCGCGCTGGCCATCGTCGGGCCGCTGGCGCGCGAGGTCTTCGCGCGCTTCTGCGCGCTCGACCTGCGCCCGCAGTCGATGCCGGTCGGCGGCTTCCGCCCCGGATCGGTCGCCCGCACGCCCGGGCTACGTCCTGCGCGAGGACGACGACCGCTTCCTGATGCTCTTCGGCTGGGCGCTCGGCGAGTACATGTGGACGGTGGTGGCCGACGCCGCCGAGCGGCCTCGGCGGCGGCGCCGGTGGGCGTCGACGCGCTCGACCGGGAGGTCGCCCGTGCGTGACATCTTCCGCAGGCGGCGCATGTGGCGCCCGCGCCCGGCGCTCAAGGGCTCCTACGACGTCGTGATCATCGGCGGCGGCTCGCACGGCCTGGCCACCGCCTACTACCTGCGCGCAGCACGGGATCACCGACGTCGCGATCCTCGAGAAGAGCTACATCGGCTCGGGCGCGGCGGGGCGCAACACGACGATCCTGCGCTCGAACTACAAGACGCCCGAGGGCGCGCGCTTCTACGACGCGAGCGTCAAGCTCTACGAGGGCCTCTCGCAGGAGCTGAACTTCAACCTGCTGTTCTCGCAGTGCGGCCACCTGACGCTCGCGCACTCCGACCGCGCGATGTTCGTGATGGCCAACCGCGCCGAGGTCAACCGCCTGCAGGGCATCGACTCGCGGCTGATCGGCCCCGACGAGATCAAGCGCGCTGGCGCCCGCGATGCACGTCTCGCGAGGACGCGACCTATCCGATCATGGGCGCGCTCTACCACCCGCCCGGCGGGATCATCCGCCACGACGCCGTCGTCTGGGGCCTCGCGCGCGGCGCCGACGCGGCGGCGCCGAGATCCACCCGTACACCGAGGTCACCGGCCTCGAGCGCACGCAACGGGCGCGTCGACGCGGTGCGGACCAACCGCGGCACGATCCGCGCCGGGCAGGTGCGTCAACTGCACCGCCGGCTGGAGCACGCTGATCTGCGACATGGCCGGCGTGCGCGCTGCCGATCACCACCCACATCCTGCAGGCGTGCGTGACCGAGCCGGTCAAGCCGCTGCTCGACGTGGTGATCGTCTCCTCGCAGATGCACGTCTACATCTCGCAGACCGACCGCGGCGAGTTCCTGATGGGCGCCGAGATCGAGCCGTGGACGACCTACCGGATGCAGGGCACGCTGAACTTCCTGCAGGAGGTCACGCCGCCACACGCTCGAGCTGTTCCCGCAGCTCGAGCAGGCGCGCCTGCTGCGCTCCTGGGCCGGGCTGTGCGACCTCAGCCCCGACTACAGCCCGATCCTCGGCAAGACCGAGGTCGACAACTTCCACGTCAGCGCCGGCTGGGGCACCTACGGCTTCAAGGCCGCGCCGATCGTCGGCAAGACGCTCGCCGAGCTGGTCGACACCGGCCGCACGCCCGACCTGATCGCGCCCTTCGCGCTCGAGCGCTTCTACGAGGACCGGCTCGTCTCCGAGCTCGCCGCCGCCGCCGTCAGCCACTAACCGACCATGGAGCCACCGTGAAGAGCAGCCTCGAGATCGCCCAGGACGCGGTCCTCAAGCCGATCGAGGAGATCGCCGAGGAGGTCGGCCTCGAGGACGAGGAGTTCGAGCCCTACGGCCGCTACAAGGCGAAGATCGACCTGGCGGTCGCTCGACCGCCTGCAGCGACGCGCCCGACGGCAAGCTCGTCTGCGTCACCGGCATGACGCCGACGAAGGCCGGCGAGGGCAAGACGACGACGCTGGTCGGCCTCACCCAGGGCCTCGGCGTCATCGGCAAGCGCCCGGTCGCCGTGCCTGCGCGAGCCGTCGCTCGGCCCGGTGTTCGGCATCAAGGGCGGCGCCGCCGGCGGCGGCATGACCCAGGTCGTGCCGATGGAGGACCTCAACCTCCACTTCACCGGCGACATCCACGCGATCGGCGCCGCCAACAACCTGCTCGCGGCGATGCTCGACGCCTCGATCCTGCACGGCAACCCGCTACAAGATCGACGCGCTGCGCGTCGGCTGGCGGCGCGCGATCGACATGAACGACCGCGCGCTGCGCCAGATCACCGTCGGCGCTCGGCGGCCGCGCCAACGGCTACCCGCGCGAGACCGGCTTCGACATCACCGCCGCCTCCGAGGTGATGGCGATCATGGCCGTCGCGCGCGACCTGCAGGACCTGCGCCGGCGGCTCGGCGCGCATCACCGTCGCGCACTCGTTCGACGGCGGCAAGCCGATCACCGCCGAGGACCTCGGCGCCGCCGGCGCGATGGCCGTGCTGCTCAAGGACGCGCTCAAGCCGAACCTGATCCAGACGCTCGAGGGCCAGCCGTGCCTGATGCACTGCGGCCCGTTCGCGAACATCGCCCACGGCAACAACTCGCTCGTCGCCGACCTGATCGGCATGAAGCTCGGCGACTACGTGGTGACCGAGTCGGGCTTCGGCTCGGACATGGGCATGGAGAAGTTCTTCGACATCGTCTGCCGCTTCGGCGGGCTGCGCCCGAGCGCCGTCGTGCTCGTCACCACCGTGCGCGCGATCAAGCACCACGGCGGCATCGAGGACGACCCGCGCGTCGACCGCGCCCGCGGGCGCGCGGCGATCGAGGCCGGCATGGCCAACGTGCGCCGCCACCTCGGCATCATCAAGCAGTTCGGGCTGCCGTGCGTCGTCGCGGTCAACCGCCGCCCGGGCGACACCAACGAGGAGGTCGAGCTCGTCAAGCGCCTGGCGCTCGAGGCCGGCGCGTTCGCGCGCCGAGGCCAACGAGGGCTTCGCCAAGGGCGGCGATCGGCGCGGCCGACCTCGCCGCCGCGGTCGTCGACGCGTGCGAGCAGCCCAGCGAGTTCCGCATGCTCTACGAGGACGACGGACCGATCCAGGACAAGATCGAGGCGGTCGCCACGCCGCGTCTACGGCGCCGCCGACGTCTACTTCTATCCCGAGGCCGAGAAGAAGATCGGCCAGTACACGCGCCGACGGGCTCGACCAGTTCCCGATCTGCATGGCCAAGACGCACCTGTCGCTGTCGGCGGACCCCGACGCTGCTCAACGCGCCGGAGGACTTCAGCCTCCCGGTGCGCGACATCCGCGCCTACACCGGCGCGGGCTGGCTCGTGCCGCTGTGCGGCGACATCACGCAGATGCCGGGGCTCGGCAAGACGCCGGCGGCGCTCAACGTCGACATCGACGAGGACGGGCGCACGGTCGGGCTGTTCTGAGCCACGCGCGATAATCGGGCGATGTCCGCGCTCGCCGATCGCTCGCTGGGGCAGCTGCTCGAACAGGTCGCGGCCGAGTCGCCCTCACCGGGCGGCGGCTCGTCGTGCGCGCTGGCGTGCGCGCTCGCGGCGGGGCTCGTCGAGATGGCCGCCGCCTTCACCCTCTCGCGCGCGGAGTACGTCGAGCGCCACGAGCGCATGGCCGTGATGCGCGAGCGCGCCGGCGCGCTGCGCGCGCAGGCCCTCGACCTCGCCGAGCGCGAGCTCTCCGTCTACGGCGCGGTGCTCGACGCGCTGCGCGAGCCCGAGGACGCGCCCGGGCGCGCCGGGCGCCTCGACGCCGCGCTCTCCGACGCGGCCGACAGCCCGCTGGCGGTGGCCCGCGCCGCCGCCGAGGTCGCCGGCCTGGCGGCGGAGGCCGCGCGCACCGGCAACCGGCACCTGCGCGGCGATGCCATCTCCGGCGCCGTCCTGGCCGAGGCCGCGTGCACGGCGGCGGCGCGGCTCGCCGAGATCAACCTCACCGGCCGTCCCGGCGATCCGCGCCGGGAGGAGGCGGCCGAGCTGCCCAGGCGCGCGCTGCAGGCCCGCCTGATGGCGCTGTCGCCGGAGCGCGACGTGTAAGGTCGCCCGCTCGTGGGGGAAGCCGGCGCCATGGCGATGACGCAGACCGCCTGCCGGGTGTGTGCGGGCGACCTCAGCCTGCGCGTGGCCGGCACCAACGGCCACACCCCGCTGGCAGAGGCCTTCGCTCCCTCGCGCCACGAGACCGGCCGCCACGGCGACCTGCTGGCGTGCGTGGAGTGCGGCACGGTGCAGCAGCCGCTGCTGCCGGCGGGCGACGAGCTGCACGACCTCTACCGCGACATGAGCGACGAGGCGTACCTGGGCGAGGAGCCCGGGCGCCGCGCCACCGCCGCGCACCTGCTCGACCTCATCGGCGCCCAGGTCGCCACCGGGCGCCTGCTCGACGTCGGCTGCGGGCACGGGCTGCTGCTCGACGAGGCGCGCTCGCGCGGCTACGAGACCGTCGGCCTCGAGCTCTCGCGCTCGGCGGCCCGGCACGCCCGCGAGGCGCTCGGGCTCGACGTGCACGAGCAGCCGGTCGAGTGCTTCGTCGATCTCGACGGCTTCGACGTCGTCGTGCTCGCCGACGTGATCGAGCACCTCGACGACCCGGTCGCCGCGGTCGATCGCTGCGCGGGGCTGCTGCGCCCCGGCGGCGTGCTGTGCGTGGTGACGCCCGACCCCTCGTCGGTGACCGCGCGCATCGCGGGCCGGCGCTGGTGGGGCTTCGTGCCCGCCCACGCGTGCCTGCTGCCGCGGGCCACGCTGCGCGAGCTGCTCGCGCCCGCGGCCTGGTCATCTCCGCCGACGTGCCGCTCGTGCGCTCGTTCTCCGCGCGGCGCTGGGTCTGCGGCCTGGCCGAGCGCCTCGGACCCGTCGGCAGGCCCGTCGAGCGGCTGGCCGACGCGCTGCCCGACGGCGCCTCGCTGAGCCTCGCCCTCCACGACGAGCGCGTGATCCTGGCCAACCGCATCGACGTCCGGCGCGCGCCGACGCCGCTGCTGCGCGACCGCGGCGGGCCCGCGATCGTCACGCTCGTGCTGCCGGCCTACGAGGCCACGCGCACGATCCCCGAGGTGGCGGCCGAGATCCCGGTCGACGCCGCCGACCGCGCGCTGCTCGTCGACGACGCCAGCCACGACGCCACCGCGGAGGTCGCGCTGGCCCACGGCTTCGACGTCATCCGCCACCCGGAGAACCGCGGCTACGGCGGCAGCCAGAAGACCGGCTACGCGCGGGCGCTGCTCGACGGCGCCGACGTGATCGTCATGGTCCACGCCGACAACCAGTACGCGCCGGGGCTCGTGCCCGAGATGGTGGCGCCGATCCTCGCCGGCGAGGCCGACATGGTCATCGGCTCGCGGCTGCTGCGCGACCGCGCGATCGCCGGCGGCATGCCGCGCTGGAAGTGGCTGGGCAACCGCATGCTCACCGGCATCGAGAACCGCGCCTTCGGCGTCGAGCTCTCCGAGTACCACACCGGCTACCGCGCCTTCTCGTCGGACCTGCTGCGCTCGATCCCGTTCCTGCGCAACTCCGACGACTTCGTCTTCGACCAGGAGATCTTCGCGCAGGTCCTGGCGCGCGGCGCGCGCGTGGTCGAGATCCCGATCCCGACGCGCTACTTCCGCGAGGCGTCCAGCGTCGACCTGCGCACGAGCATCCGCTACGGCGTGATGACGCTCGGCGTGCTCGCGCGCTTCACGGTCGACCGCCGGCGCGGCCGCTGGCCGCTGCTGCGCCGCACCGCCGGCGACCTCGGCGCCCAGCGCTCGTAGCGATGCGCGGCGCCTGGGTCGGCGTGCTCGCCGTGGCGCTCGTGGCCACGGCGCTCGTGCTGCGCATCGGCTACGTCAACGACACGCCGGGTTACGCCCTGCGCCACGACGCGGTCGACTACGACGTCCACGCCCGCTCGATCGCCCAGGGCGAGGGGTTCTCCAAGACGCTGGCCCACGGCCGCCCGACCGCGTTCCGCCCGCCCGGCTACCCGTACTTCCTGGGCGCCGTCTACCACGTGTTCAAGGCCGACCGCAAGCCGGTGAAGGAGCGCGTCCACGTCGCGCGGATCGCCCAGGCCTTCGTGGGCGCCGCGCTCGTCGCGCTCGTGGGCGTGATCGCCGCGCAGCTGTGGGGCTCGATCGCGGGGCTCGTGGCGCTCGGCCTGGCCGCGATCTACCTGCCCTTGATCCTCGTCGGCGGGGCGGTGATGTCCGAGCCGCTGTTCGACGTCTTCATGCTCGCCTCGCTGGCGGCCGTGCTGGCCTACCGGCGCTCGCGCCATCGCTACGCGCTGGGCGCTCGCCGCCGGAGTCCTGGGCGGCCTCGCCGCGCTCACCCGGGCCCAGGCCCTGATCCTGCTCATCCCGCTGGCGCTCGCCGTGTGGGACGGGCGCCCGTGGCGCTCGTGGCGGGCGCTCGCCCCGCCCGTCGTGCTGGTGGTGGCCGCGCTGCTGACCATCGCCCCGTGGACCATCCGCAACGCGCGCGAGCTGCACGCCTTCGTGCCCATCTCGACGCAGTTCGGCTCCGCGCTGGCGGGCACCTACAACGACGCCGCCCGCGGCGACACGCAGAACCCGGCCGCGTGGCAGGGGATCAGGCACGTCCCCGACTACGCCTACCTGTTCAACCGCGTCGGCACGACGAACGAGGCGGTGCTCGAGGCCAAGCTCCGCGCCGCCTCGCTGCACTACATCCGCGAGCACCCCACCTACGTGGCCAAGGTCGGCTGGTGGAACACCCGCCGCATGCTCGACCTGGCGAGCCGCCGCCGCTCCCGCGCCACCGCGGCGACGATCACCATCAACCACTACTGGGCCGACCGCGGCATCCTCTGCTTCTGGATCTTCGCCGCCCTCGCCCTCGCCGGCGCCTTCACCGCCATGGCCCGCCGAACGCCCTGGTACGTGTGGGCCATGCCGATCCTGATGTTCCTCAGCGTCGTCTTCCTCGTCGTCGAGACCCCGCGCTACCGCACCCCGATCGACCCGTTCCTCGTGCTCCTGGCCGCGGCGGCGGTGGTCACGGGCGCTCGCCGGGCGCTGGCGCAGAGGTCGATCGGCCCCGCGTCGCTGCGCAAGAGGACCACGGCCCCACCGACCCCGGCGGGCTGACGGCCCTTCGGCGCGGCGGCGTCCCGCGGGCCCGCAGCCGGTGGCGGGCGGGTCCTGTCGGCGGATCACGCTCCTCAGACTCCGCAGGCTCCGTCTGAGGACGTGTCCGCCGCCACCCGCCCGAGCACCGTCCTTGCCCCGCCGGGCGCCACCGCCCGCGTCGCGATCCGCCCGCGGTGGCCTACGTCTACGCCGCGATCTCGACCTTCAGCGGCGGGATCGGCACGTAAGACCTTGCGGTGAAGGACCAGCAACCGATGCCAGATGCGCTACCGAGATGGACGCGCGAAGCGACAGTGGCGATGGGTCCGCTACCGCGGCCCGAACGGCAGGAACGCCCCGTGCGGCGCCCCTGCCGAGAGTCCTCAGGCCGAGACCTGGCTGTCGACCTCGAACGTCGTCTCCTCGGGCGGCGCGGCGAAGCCACCGTCGATGCCGGCTTGCATCCGGGGCATCAGGGTGCCGTCGCGGAACTGCTCCCAGCTCTCCTTCGAGTCGTGGATCGCGACGATCGTCCATCCGTCGGCCGACGGGCCCGCCACATGCGACACCTGGCCCTCGGGCAGGCTGCCGTCGCTCGGGTGGACGGCCGCGATCGATGCCTCGTACTGCTCCTTGGTGCCACCAGCGAACTGGTGCACGACTCCATACGCCATCTGCGGGCTCCTCTGCGTTGGTCAACCGGGTTCGCCTCTCCGCGCCCCTGTGAGCCGCGATACGACACTACACCCGCCAGCTCGCCAGATGGCACGAGGCTTCTCACGTGACCACTGCTGCGCATCCCCGCGATCGCGGTAGCGTCGCCCTTGGTTGAGCTGCGCCTACACCCCGATCTCGATCGTGAGCTGGGGGGATCGGAACGCCGAGAAGGGTGCGGTTGAGGAAGGCCAACCGGTGCCTAGTCGACGCCCTCGATGGACGTCGCTTGGTCGCGCAAAGCCGCAGCCACGCACCTCGCCCGTCAGCCGTCAGGTCGAGGCCGTCAGTCGAGGGGGACCAAGCGCACCGTTGGCTCGCCAACGCGGAGAAAGACCCCGGTCGCGCGATACTCCGCGGAGAGCACGGGCGCACCAGCCCAGCGCAGGAGCTGCGGCCGCGGAGGAGTAGACGCCGACGGACCGCGATGCGAGCGCTGGCCCCCGGCCGGGCAAGGACGATGCACGGGCGGGTGGCGGCGGACACGTCCTCACACGGAGCCTGCGGAGTCTGAGGAGCGTGATCCGCCGACAGGACCCGCCCGCCACAAGCCAATGGCCCTCGAGACGTCAGCGCGTCACGGGCGAGCAGCCATGGACCGCGGTCTCGAACCTGTCCGGGTCGTCGCGCCCGCGGTTGTACACCTCCCGCCGCGTGGGTGACGCCTGGGCCCTCCCTACCCGGCACGTGGTGGCGAGGGTCTCGCCGAGTGCCACAGGCGACAGTGAGCGTCCGCCGTCGCCTGCGGGCCAGGCATCGGACCGCCAGTCACTGCATCTCGCATTGAGAGCAATGCTCCGTTTCGCGCAAGGCGGGACTCGCGTTCGGCACGCCGATCAGCAACGGACAGCGCGACGAGCTCCCCGCGGGCGTCGAGGAGCGCGTCGCTCGCCGGTTCTGGGTCTGGGGTTCTTGCGATCATGCGCGGATGGCACCGCTCAGCGCGAAGGAGCGTGCGCAGCTTCCCGACAGCGCCTTTGCGTACATCGATTCGCTCGGCCGACGTCGTCTGCCGATCAACGACGCGGCGCATGTCCGCAATGCCCTCTCGCGGTTCAGCCAGGTGGTGTTCGAGGACGAGGGCGCGCGCGACCGGGCGCGCAGCCGCCTGCTGAGGGCGGCCATGAAGCACGGGATCATGCCCGTCGGTTTCGTCAGCGCGCAGCTGCAACCGCAGCGCAAGCTGCCCAAGGGCCACATCACCTTCCTGCTGACCGACCTCGAAGGCTCAACCGAGCTGCTCGGGCGCCTCGACGATCGATACGCCTCCCTGCTCGCCGATGTCCGGCGCCTCGTGCGCGCCGCGGTGCGCTCTGCCGGGGGTCGCGAGGCGTCCGCCCGCGGGGACGACGTCTTCGCGGTCTTCGAACAGGCCCCGGCAGCGCTCGAGGCCGCGCTGGCGATCCAGCGGGCGATGGACGCCGCCGCTTGGCCCGACGGGATCGACGTGCGGCTGCGAATCGGCATGCATCGCGGGCGTCCCGCGCTCACCGAGACCGGCTACGTCGGCCTCTCGGTCCACGCCGCCGCGCGCATCTGCTTCGCGGCGCACGGACGGCAGATCGTCATGTCCTCTGCCGTGCGCGCGGCGGTCATCGAGTCGCTCCCAGACGGGGTCAGCCTCAGGAGCCTCGGCGCCTGGCGGTTCCGCGGCCTGCCCGAGCCGGTCGATCTCTTCCAAGTGGACGCGGCTGACCTGCCCGCCGACTTCCCGCCCCCGCGATCGGCCACCCCAGCCAAGTAGCGAACACGTCCATGCAGGGCCCACGACCGATTGGCCGCTTGCCTAACGGAGGCACGGGCGCACCGTTGGCTCGCCAACGCGGAGGCAGACCACGGTGGCGCGATACTCCGGCGGAGAGCAGCGGCGCACCGACCCGGCGCAGGAACTGCGGCCGCGAAGGAAGTAGACGCTCGCGGACCGCGACGCGGACGCGGCACCCGGCAGGGCAAGGACGGTGCTCGGGCGGGTGGCGGCGGACACGTCCTCAGACGGAGCCTGCGGAGTCTGAGGAGCGTGATCCGCCGACAGGACCCGCCCGCCACACGCCAATGGCCCTGAAACGTCAGCCATCACGGGGCGAGCAGCCGGCAGACCGCGAACTCGAACCCATCCGGGTCGTCGCGCCAGCGAAGGGGCTTACGACCCCGGTGCGGCGCCGGGAGGCGCATCGACGCCGATCCGCTGCGCGATGGCGTCGGCCGTTTGGCGCGGCATGTTCTCGTTGGGCTGCTCGGCGCGGTCTTCGCAGGCGCTGTTCGTCGCGTCGACGGCGCGATGCAGCGCGTCGGCGAGCTTCGATGCCTCGCGCTCCTCGACCCCCTCGAGGACGATGTGGTCGCCCTGCACGATGTCGTTGAGCCGCAGATGCCCGACCGCCGACTGCCCCGTCAGCTCGGTGGTCAGTCGGGCACTCAGGTCTCGCGACCAGCGTCCGCTCGGGCTCCCCGACAGCGGAACGTAGAGCCGGACGCCGACCCGCCCTGACGGGAGCGGCTCACCGCGAGCCTCACTGACGATGGTGTGACGCTCTGCCATGTTGATCTCCTCGAGAAGGCCGCCCTCTTTGATCCCCCGACTCCGGCGTACCCAGGCACGCCGGAGTCGAGTCCCGGTCGCCCGAAGGCGACACCGGCCGGGGGCCACTCCTTCCCGCGCCCCACCCGGAGGTGACCCCCGCCCCTTCGCTGTAGGAGGCCACCCGCGCACCGTTGGCTCGCCAATGCGGAGTCAAATCACGGCGGCGCGATACTCCGGCGGAGAGCACGGGCGCACCGACTCGGCGCAGGAGCTGCGGCCGCGAAGGAAGTAGACGCTGGGCGGACCGCGACGCGAGCGCTGGCGCCCGGCCGGGCAAGGACGCTGCACGGCGGGTGGCGGCGGACACGTCCTCAGACGGAGCCTGCGGAGTCTGAGGAGCGTGATCCGCCGACAGGACCCGCCCGCCACAGGCCAATGGCCCTAAAACCGTCA
>CAWFMR010000064.1:0-433118 GCA_963816845.1 uncultured Actinomycetes bacterium
ACGCGCAGCAGCCCGAAAGTCAGAACTCAAGCCCAGCGCCAGCAGGAACAAGAGCATGCTGTAGACGAGGCTGTTCAGTGTCTGGATGGCGATGAATTCTGCCAAGACCGGCACCATAGGCTATGGCCCCTCCCGCAACGTGCGAGAGGGGCATCATGTAGTTGGACTACACGCCGGGATCGCGAACCGCGTCGAACTTGGCGAGAACCTTGTTGTGGATCTCGCTACCTTCTTTGACGGCTTCGCGGATATAGATGTTCTGGATCACGTTGTGCGTGTCAGGGTCGAAGGTGATCGGCCCGCGCGGCGTATCGATCTTAGTCTCTTCGATCGCCTTGCTCAACGCTTCCTGGCTCGGCACCTTGCCGCCGAGACGATTCAACGCGTCCCACACCACCTGTGCGCCGACATAGCCGGCCACCGAGTCGACGGTCGGGATGGCGTCGAGGGTCTTGCGATAGGTCGAGACGAAGGCCTTGTTAACCGGCGTATCGATGCCGTAGGCCCAGTTCAAGGACGAGTAGATGCCGACCGCGGCATCGCCCTGCGCCGCGAACGTGTCTTCCTCGGCCAGATAGCCGTAACCGGCGAGCTTGATCGAGCTGCCGAGACCAAAGGACACGAATTGCTGGACGAAGCGAACAGCGTCGCTGCCGGCGTAGGAGGCGTAGACCAGATCTGGATTGGCGCGCTTGATCTCGGCGAGATAGGGCGCGAAATCGGTCGTTCCCAATGCCGGATACGCGCCGCCGACGCGCTGGGCGCCTTTCACCTCGAATGTCTTATCGAACGCTTCCAGAGCTTCGCGGCCCATGGCGTAGTCTGGACCGGTGAGGAAAACGCGCTTGAAGCCCTTGTCACCCAGCCAGGTCCCCATGGGATTATTGGCCTGCCAGGTGCTCAAGCTCGAGCGGAAGGCATACGGGTTGTTGTTGGTCTTCTTGAAGATGCCGTCGGCGGCAGCTCCGGTGGTCACCCACACCTTCTTGGCGCGGCCGACATATTCTTTCAGCGGGTAGCCGATCGCGCTGCTGATGACGCCGAGCAGAACATCGGCGTTGTCCTGTTCGACTAATTTTCGCGCCTTCCGCAGACCTTCCTGCGGCTTGGCTTCAGTATCTTCAATCACCAACTCGATCGTACGGCCAGCAACTTTCATATCCTTTTCATTGAACAGCATTTTGATTCCGTTCAACTTGTTCGTCCCCAGGCTGGCGTAGACGCCGGACAGCGGCGCCAGCACGCCGACCTTGATGGCCGCCGTCTGCGCGATGGCGGGCGCGAACAGCCCGCGAGGCGCGATCAGCAGGCCGCCACCGGCGGCGGTCGCAGTGAGCAAGCGACGGCGAGTCAGTGCGCCGGCTTTCTTGTCGTCAGATCGAGACATGGTTTTCCTCCCTTAAGGTTTCATTTTGTCGTGTTCAGCATTCATCGTGGCGGCTGCGTCGAGCACGGCCGCCACAATTCCTTCGTATCCCGTGCACCGACAGAGATTTCCCGACAACGCCTCACGTACGGTGTTGGCGTCGGGATGTGGATGGCGCCGGAGCAGGTCGACCGATGTCAGCACCATGCCAGGCGTGCAGAAGCCGCATTGCAGACCGTGATTGCGCCGGAACGCCTCCTGCACCGGGTGCAGCGTGTCGCCTTCGACCAGCCCTTCGATGGTGGTGATCTCGGCGCCGCTGATCTGCACCGCAAACATGAGGCACGAGCGTACCGGCGCGCCATCGAGCAGCACTGTGCAAGCGCCGCATACGCCGTGTTCACAGCCGACATGCACGCCGGTCAACCCCAATTGCTGACGCAGAAAGTCGGACAGCAACAGGCGCGGCGCCGCCATGCCAGTTTCTTGGCGGCCGTTCACGATTATCGTAACCGGCGTGAGATCAGTTGACACGGTGCTGCTCCCCCCGCTGGGCGGCCGTTTCCAATGCGCGTTGCAGAACCGTGGTCAGCAACAATTTGCGATAGCCTAAAGGAAATTGCGGATCGTCATCGACATGCAAGCGCTTCTATGGCGGCGCGGGCGGCGTCCTCGATCAGCGCCGGCTTAAGCTGCTGGCCGACGAGCGCGCCTTCGGCATCACTAACGCGGATCGGAAATCCTTGCCCGCCGCTGACAGCGGCTTGCACCGCGCGCACGCGGCCGGCGCCGTCGAGATCGACTACGGCCGCCGCCGCGGCGAGCGCGAAGTCGCCGTGCCGGCGTGAGACTTCGACGAAGGCCATTCCGGCCGAACGCGGTGGCACCGGCAGGCGCGCGGAATGAACGAACTCCTCGTCCGCCAGCACGGTGTCGAGCGGCCCGGTGATAAACT
Source organism: uncultured Actinomycetes bacterium (assembly GCA_963816845.1). Classification (GTDB taxonomy): domain Bacteria; phylum Actinomycetota; class Thermoleophilia; order Solirubrobacterales; family Solirubrobacteraceae; genus JAOPZW01. Next base: position 2,322 of record CAWFMR010000064.1, read on the forward strand.
CGCTCACCGGCAGACATCGCTCGCCCGTACGCGAACGCAAGCGCAACTCAGCGCCCAAGGCGACGAACAGCAGCGGCAGTTCGGCGTTCGGATAGGCAAGCGCAAGACTGCCGCCTATGGTGCCGCGATTGCGCACCGCACGATGCGCCAGATAGCCCATGGCTTCGGCGACGATGGGCAACTCGGCCCGCACCGGGTCTGAATCCTCCAGCATGGCGTGGCGCGTCAACGCGCCGACGTCGATGCCGCCGGAAGCATGCTTGATGAAGCTGAGCGTTTTGATGTGATTGATATCGACGATGACGGCCGGCGAGACCACGCGGAAGTTCATCATCGGCACCAAGCTTTGGCCGCCGGCCAGCAGGCGCGCGTCGGCGCCATGCTCGCCGAGTAAGACCAGCAGTTCGTCCTCGCTGCGTGGCGCCAGATAGCGGAAGGAAGCCGGTTTCATACCGCCTCCCTATAGAGTTTCGACCAGATCATCACCGGAGTGACAGGCAGTTCCTGGATCTCGACATTGTGGTCGCGCAGCGCGTCTTCGACCGCGCTAGCGATGGCGGCGGGGCCCGACATGGCACAGTTCTCGCCGACGCCTTTACTTCCGAGCAGCGTGACCGGCGACGGGCTGTCGTGGTGCTCTATGGTCATCTGCGGCGCCTCGACCGCAGTCGGGCACAGATATTCCATGAGCGACGCGGTCAGCATCTGGCCGCCGTCGTCGTAGTCGCAATGCTCGTAGAGGGCGCCGCCCATGCCGTGAATGATACCGCCGGCGACCTGGCCGCGAATCAATTGTGGATTGATGGCGCGCCCGACGTCATGCACCGCAGCGTAGCGCAACACCCGCGGCACGCAAGTCTTGGGATCGATCTCTACCAGCACCACGTCCGCCATGAAGCCATAAGTCACGGCGGCATTGACCCGGTTCTCGGCATCGGGTGAGGCGATATTGGGCGCGCTGTAGCTCTCGCTAACATGCAGCTGAACGTCGAAGCCATCGGGTAAGTCGCCGCGATTCCATTGCATCGCGCCGGCAAGCTGGCGCAGCGACATCGACTGGTTGGACCCTTTTTTCTTGATGACGCCGTCGGCGAACTCGAGCATGTCCGGCTCGGTACCCAGCAGATGCGCAACGATCGCACGCAGATTCCCGTTGAGCTTCACCGCCGCCCGCTGGACCGCCGCCGTGACCACGACGGAGAAACGGCTGGCGTAAGTGCCAGTGGTGATCGTCCACGGCGTCACATCGGTGTCGACGCTGTCGATCACGTCGACATCCTCGATCCGCACTCCCAGTTCGCGCGCCGTAACCTGCGCCGCCGTGGTCGCATGGCCTTGACCCGCGCCCGCCGTTCCTATCTGCACACGGATACGGCCGGACGGGTCGAGCGCGATGTGCGCGTAATCGTTGCTGCCAGATTTCGGATTGTAATTTGCGCGGCGCCGGTCGTCCGGCGGCAGCGCCAACGTCACGTAGCCGATGTTAGACGCCGCCGAATGCACCGCGGTGGCGTAGCCGAGACCGACCAGCCGGCCGGCCTTGCGCAGCTGTTCCTATTTCCCCGAGCCAGTCTTCCTGCTTCACCACCGCCAGCGCCTTGTCCAGGCAACCGTCATAGTCACCGCTGTCGTAGCAACTGCCGGTCGTGGTCTTGTAAGGAAATTCGTCGCGCTTGAGGAAATTGCGCCGGCGCACCTCAAGACGATCGAGGTTCAAGTCGTGTGCGACCCGGTCGACCAACCGCTCCAGCGAAAAGATGTATTGCTGGCCGCCGTAGCCGCGGTTGAGCCCAGTCGGCAGCTTGTTGGTCAGCACGCAACTTGCGTCAATCTCGCCATGGGCGATTCGATAGGGGCCCGAAAACGTCGTCAGCGAGCGCATGATGCAGGAAGGTTCGGGCGCGCGCAGATAGGCGCCGACATTTTCCTGGATGATCATGCGGATGGCATGGATCAGGCCGTCGCTGCTCACCGCCGCCTCGAGTTCGGATTCGCGGTCGGTGCCGCTGGCGCTGGCGAGCAGATGCTCCATCCGGTCTTCGATCCATTTGACCGGACGCCCGGCGAGGCGCGCACACGCCGCCATCAGCGCTATGTAGGGATAGATCATTGCCTTAATGCCGAAGCTCCCGCCGACATCCTGCGGCACCACGATGCGAAGCCGGTTTTCCGGCACGCGCAGGGCGCGCGCCATCACCGGCATAAGTGAGAATGGACCCTGGAAATTGCCGTGCACGACGAAACCAGCGCGTTCCGGCAAATATTCGGCGATGACGCCATAGGTCTCGAGCGGCGTCGAATTGTATTTCGGGAACGTTAGCGCAACCCGCACTACGCGATCCGCCTTGGCGAAGGCGGCGTCCGGATCGCCATAGCGATAATGCTGATGCCAGACGACGTTCGATTTCAGTTCGTCGTGCAAAATCGGCGCACCGGCTTCGCAAGCCAAATGCGGGCGGGTCACCGCTTCCAACGGTTCGTAGTCCACCTCAATGGCGGCAAGCCCGTCCTCGGCCGCATAGCGGTCGGACGCCAGAACCACGGCGACCGGCTCGCCAACATAGCGAACCTTGTCGATGGTCACGGCACGATAGGGCGGCGCGCTGCGCACGATACTCGGAAATGGATCGAGCACCGTCGCGATGTCGCGGCCGGTATAGACCGCGAACACGCCCTTCACGGCACTAGCCGCCCTCACATCGATGTTGCGGACGAGCGCGTGGGCATGCGGGCTGCGCAGAATCGCCGCGTTCAGCGTGTGCGGACTGACCGGCAGATCGTCTATGTAGCGTCCCCTACCGCGCAACAGGCGCGCGTCTTCGACCCGGCCGGCCATTTGCGGAAATGGCCGGTCCGACGCGACGCAAGCTGCGGTGGGGATACGCTCAGCCATAGGACGAACTATTTTCCCTTGAAGTTGCCGGGCCGCTTTTCTTTCCAAGCGGCAACGCCTTCCCGGAAATCCTCCATGCCGCAGAGCACGGTCATCGCCTTGCCTTCCATCTGGAAGCCGGCAGCGAGCGAAGTGTCGGGCGCGTGGGTGACGACCATCTTTGCGAAGCTCGACGCCACCGGCGACAGGCCGCACAGATGACGCGCCAGCGAGTTTACTTCCTTCTCGAGTTCTTCGGGCTGAAAGAGCCAGGTCACCAAACCCCAGCGTTCTGCCTGCTCGGCGCTGATCGGGCGCCCGGTCTGCACCATGGCGCGGGCTCGGCCCACTCCCATGAGACGGACGGCGCGTTGCGTGCCGCCGCTACCGGGCAACGCGCCGAGCGTGATTTCCGGAAACGCGAAACGCGAATTGGGCGTGGCGATGCGGAAATCGCACGAGCATGCAAACTCCAGCCCGCCGCCGTAGCAATGGCCATCGATTACGGCGATGACCGGCTTGGTGCAGCGCTCCGGCGATGACATCGAATAGGCCAGATTGGCGAGCTGCGGCACCGGCACATTCACGAACTGCGGAATATCGCCGCCGGCGCTGAAGCCTTTGCCTTCGGCCACGCCGCGGATGACGACCACGCGAATGCGCTCATCGGTCTCGATTAAATCGAAAAAGCGCACGATCTCTCGCCGCATCGCCATGGTGATGGCGTTCAGTTTCTCCGGGCGCGAAATATAGAAGCGCGCGATCGGCGCATCGTTGTCGATTTCCAGGCGAAGATTGTCGGACTTGTATTCGATACCAGACATTTGTGTCTTTCCTTATAGCAGCTCTCATTCCGCTCAGCGCAGGGTCAGGCCGCCGTCTACGACGAGATTGTGGCCCGTTATGTAATAGGATTCGTCCGATGCCAGAAACAGCGCTGCCTTTCCAATGCTGTCCGCTTCGGCGAGAAAGCCGAGCGGGACCTGCTTGATGAAGTCATCCGCGTTCTCACTGGCATTTTGCCGCGCGCGGCGCGTCATGACGGTGTTGTGAAAACCTGGCGATATGGAGTTGGCGCGGATCCCATCTTTTCCGTATTGACGAGCGAGACTCCGGGTCAGGCCGAGAACAGCGCTCTTGCTAGCAATATAGTCGGCGTTGCCTCGTCCAATGAAGGCGGAAATCGACGCGATATTGATAATGTTTCCCTTTTTCTGGTTGCGCATGACGCCCAGCGCCGCCTTGCAGCAATTGAAAACACCGGTGAGGTTCACGGAAATCGTCCTATCCCATGTCTCGCGCTCGATTTCTTCCCAGGTCTGAAGCGAATTCACACCGGCGTTGTTGACCAGGATATCGAGCCGGCCGAATTTCTTTTGAATGCCGGCGATTAGCGAATTGGCCGCTTCGGTGTCCGAGATGTCCGCTGCCATCGCAGCAGCGAAGACGCCCATTCCACCGAGTTCTACAACCAAAGCGTCAGCTTCTTCCTCTTCGCTGGCACTCGGATAGTTGACGATGCAGGTGGCACCTTCGGCCGCCATCTCCTTCAAGATCGCAGCACCGAGCCCGCGTTGGCCGCCGGTAACGAGAGCGACCCGATCATTAAGTTTACCCATGGCAACTTCTCCGAGTTTCTAGAGTTTCCGGAGTCGTTTTTTCGATGCCGCTGCGATTTATGAGGCCAGAAAATCTTCCCCCGCGCCAATTGTCGCGCCAGGAATTCAGGTATGGCTCCATTGCATGAGGATCGGTGATGATACCTTCGTCGCCTACGATCGCCCGGATCGGTGCGAGTACCTCCCGTGCGAAGTTGGTTTCGGACATAATGCAAATTCTCGACTTTGACTTCCGGCACCGGTTCGCGCGATATGACCGGCAGCGTGATGAAAGTCCGGTGAGGCACACAATGTCAAACAGCCCGAAGAACGGAATGTGGCCCAGCCCGTACAACCAAGCGTCCGGCGCGGCCATCGCCTCAGGACGCCGCATCCTCTTTGCTGACTGCACCCTGCGCGATGGTGAACAGCAGGCCGGCGTCGTCTTCGATCGCGCCGCCAAGGTCGCGATTGCGCGGGCACTTGACGATCTCGGCATCTACGAAATCGAGGCCGGAACCGTCGCCAGCAGCGAAGAGGATCGCCAGGCAATGGCCGAAATGTGCGGGCTTGGGCTGAACGCAAAGATCAGCGCGCTGTGCCGTGGCCTCAACATCGACATGGATCAAGCCGTGGCCTTGGGAGTCTGGGGCGCGCGGCTCAGCTTTCCGATCAGCCAACTGGAGCGGAAATACAAGCTCAAGGGCATCAGCGACGACGAATATCTGCGACGAGCCCTGGAGCTATGCGAATACGGCCGGAGCAAAGGGCTCAATATCATCTTCAGCCCCTACGACACCACGCGCGCGGAAATTCCATTCTTGCGTCGCCTGGTCGGCGAACTTGAGCGAGCGGGCACCGTGAACCGGCTGCGGATTGTCGACACTACTGGATGTGCCCTGCCCGTGGCGATCACGTACATCATCGAGCAAATCCGCGAAGTAGCACCGACACTGCCGCTCGAAATTCACTGTCATAACGATTTCGGGCTCGCCTGCGCCAATACGCTGGCGGGCATCGTGGCGGGCGCCGATTATGCGTCGACGACAATAAATGGCCTCGGTGAGCGCTCCGGCAATGCCGCAACCGAGGAAGTAGCGATGGCTCTGGAGGTGCTCTACAGCATTCCGACCGGACTGGACCTCACGAAATTGACCGCCGTCTCCCGGTTAGTCGCCGAGCTAAGCGGCGTTCGCACGCAGGTTAATAAAGCAGTGGTCGGCGACAGCGCGTTTCGTCACGAATCTGGCATGGTCGTGGCCGGACTACTACAGGACCCCTTTACCGCCGAGGCCTATGAGCCCGAACTGGTCGGACAGCGGCGGCAAATTCTGCTCGGAAAAAAGAGCGGCCTGGTGTCGATCGCCTACAAGATCAAAGAGCTGGCGCTGCCGGTGCATGAGCAAAGCTTCCCGGAAATACTTGATCGCGTGAAGCAGGCCGCACTGAAAAAGCATCGCGCTTTGACCGACGACGAATTCAAGATGATCGCCAACGATTTGATTGCCTAGCGTGGACTCCCAATCCAGAGATTGATCTCAACAATCTCCGTTTGCGAGATTTGCCAGCTATCATCAATGTGGCTTGGGCAATTTCGCCAAAGGAGAAGATCAGGCAATCCGGACTTTGGCTTGTTAATGAGCTCTATGGGGAACCGTTGTCCCGCAAAGACTTCAATGGCCTTCAGAGCTAACTTAGACCGTTATCCGCAACTAAGCGGAATATTGGAAGACGAATGATGTGAGACCAACAAATGAAAATTGGCTCAATGCGCCCTCACGTTCCATAATCTCGCATTAGTAAAATCCGCGGTTCACCGAGCGATCGGTAAATGGCTTCAGCTCTTCGGCGATCGCTCAGAGCGAGTGCGCTTACTATCGAGCAGTTCATTGACCTTAACCTTGAGAATTTTGAGAAACAGCTCAGCGGCCAGCGATGGGGGCCTGGTCGTTGGCGAGGCTACTATCACGTCGCGCGGGATCTCAGGTTCGACGATGCGCTGCGATCGGAGCAGATTTAGATCGGTCGCACGTTTGACGGCGACGACAGGAAGGATGGTCGCCCAGTCGCTTTCGCGCACGAGCTCAAGCGTAGGACCAAGCGAATCCAGCTCAATAGTAGGTTTGAGTGTGATGCCTTTGGATGCCAGCATCGAAATCGACCAAAAGCCGCATACCTTGCCGTTGCGACGGCAACACAAGTTTGAATTCGTGAAGCCTAGAACTCTGGATCTCGGCTGGCACGCGCTTGGCCCGCTTATATCGCGACACTAAGACAAGATAATCGCGAAAAAGCGGAGCGATCGCGGCGCGACCGAGGTCACTTGAATTGTTGACCACAGCGAGATCGAGCTTCCCCGAAAAAAGTTGGTCGATCAGGCTTCCACTATAGGCTTCGACAATCCGCAGCGTTACGTCCGGATAGCTCGTTTTATATTCGGCCAGAACCGCAGGCAGAACGCTGTTGGCGACCGACGGCATCAAGCCGACCGTTAGGTCGCCGGCCACCTTCCCGCTGGCGTCGCGCAGGTAACGTTGGGCTTCGTCCACATCGCCGAGAATCTTCTGGCAAAAGCCATAAAATCTGCGCCCCGTATCCGTCGGTACCACGCCGCGCGACGTCCGCTCGAATAACTTAGTCTTAAAGGTGCGCTCGAGCCGACTGATCTGCATGCTCAGCGCAGGTTGCACGACGTTAAGCCGGCGCGCGGCCTTGGTAATGTTCCGCTCGTCATAAAGCGCGACAAAGTACTCGATCTGGCGCAAATCCATCGGGGCACCGCTTGATCGCGGCACCTTATGTCAGCGGTATTACCCAGACAATGTGATCGCGCCGCCGAAGCTCCTTGTGCAGACGCTAGAAGGCTGAAAAGTCGGGCTTCTTCTTTTGCAGGAATGAACTCAACACCATGCTTGAATTCCGGACTTGGTCGCAATTTCTCAAAGGTTTGACCTTCGAGCTGGAGGCCAACAGTCTGCGGTGTGTCATAGGTAGAGTTCAAGACGCGCTTTAATGCCGTGAGTGGAATCTGAGGGCGAGCCGCCAGGTCAGTTACCCATCGTTCAATGGCGTCATCCAGCTTGCCGTCCGGCACAACCTCACTAATCAAGCCCCAATTAAATGCTTCGTTGGCCGAAATACGGCGACCGCGCATGATCATTTCTTTAGCACGCGTCAACCCGGCTAGATGCGCGATGCGTACCGTTCCGCCGCTGCCGGGCGTAATGCCGAGGTTAATTTCCGGCAATGCGAGTTGCGAATTCTCAGTCGCCAAACGGAAATCGGCGGCAAGCGCTAGCTCGAAGGCGACACCCATCGCCCATTTTTCGATCGCGGCTACCACGGGTTTCTTGGCGCGCTCTGGAGCCGCAACATTCCAGTGCAGATCGTGCATGCCATCGCGACCGACTTTTAAGAATCCAGCGATGTCTCCGCCTGAGCTATAAACACCATTGGCGCCGCGAATGACGATGACCCGAATGGCCGGGTCTTCATCCATCGCCTCGATAATGGCCGCAATCTGCGAACGCGCCTTAAAGCTGACGGTATTCATTGGGGCACGATCGAAAATAATATAACCCGCCTTTTTGGACTCGTCTTTTTCCCAGCGCAGCCCATCGAGGTCGGTCGGATAACTTTTCATATTTTTTTCTCCGTTTATGTTTTCAACTACTGACTTTGCGGCTTCTCGCCGTCGCGAGGATAGCTTTGACGATTCCGGCATATCCCGTGCACCTGCAGAGATGACCGGACAGCATGTCGCGAACTTGATGTTCCGTCGGATCGGCGTTTTCCGTAAGGAATTGCGTCGTCGATGCCAGAATTCCCGGCGTGCAAAAGCCGCACTGCAAGGCGTGATGCCGCCGGAACGATTGCTGTAAATCGTTCAACTCGCCGTCCCTCCGCTGCGAGACCTTCAACGGTGACGACGGTGGTCCCGTCTAGCTGTGCGGCGAACAGTAGGCAGGACCGCACTGCGCGGCCATCGACCAGTACGGTGCAGGCGCCACAAACGCCGTGCTCGCAGCCGACATGCGTGCCGTAATGGTGCAGAACATGGCGCAGTAGGTCGGCGACTTGCATGCGCGGCTCGACCACTACTGACACGCTCCGACCGTTGAGCGTGAATTTAATCTTGGCTTTCTCGCCAGCGGGGATATCACGCATCGGTCTTCCCCTCGGCATAGGCCGAAACAATCGCTTTGCCGGCCAACACGGACGCGAGTTGGCGGCGGTAGGATGCCGTGGCCAGCAAGTCGGTACGGCATTCAATCCGTTTCGCGGCATCTCGCGCGATGCTTTGGACGGCGACTTCGTCAAGACGCGTATGTGCCAAATCGTTGGCGACGAATTGCGGCACCTCGCCGCAACCGCCAAAGCCGAGCAGAACAGTGCCAACAGCACCATCGGCGTCGACGTCGATGACGCAGGCAACGGCGACGATCGCGTAGTCGCCCTCGCGAACAGCGAATTCGACGAAGCCGTGGCCCTGCCGCGGGCGGCGGACCGGCCAATAAAGCGCGGTTACTAGTTCGTCCGGTCTGCGGGCAGTGACCAGCGCCGACTTTAAGAAGTCCCGCGCTTTGATCCGGCGCCGAGCGCGCTTAGAGCGAAGTTCGATCTCGCCGCCAAGCGTCGCCAGTGATAAGGGAATTTCGGCGCTTGGATCGGCGTGGGCAACCGAGCCGCCGAGCGTACCGCGGTTGCGGGTCTGATAGTGCCCGACATGCGGCAGAGCCTGTGCCAACAACGACACATTGTCTCGGACGCGCGCGTCGGCCATGGCATCCGACTGCCGCACGATCGCACCGGTGACCAAGTTGCCATTTTCTATCGCGATGCCGGACAGGTCGGACATGCGATTGATATCAATCAGCACTTTGGGCGTGACGATGCGCATATTGAGCATCGCACCGAGCGATTGGCCGCCCGCGATCACACGCGCATCGTCGCCATGTTGGGCTAACGCCGACCAGCGCCTCGGCCGCGGTGTCGGGCTGTAGATACGTCGAAGGGAGCCGCTTTCACCGCCGCCCCCACGTTGCCTGAGCATGACGATTAATCCGCGCATGCGCGCGAATAAACCTTCAGCCGGCTGCTCTCCGCGCAACGAAGTGCGCAAGCCGCTCGAAGAAGTTTGCAAGCAACATGCGCACCACACCGTCGAGCATGCGATGGCCGAAGCTCGCCAGCCTGCCGCCGATATTCGCACCATACTCGTAGTGACAGCGCGGTGTGGCCCTGCCCGCTCTCGGTAAGCGTTACATAGGCCTCACCTTCGCCGAAATCCGAGCTTGCTCTCGGCCTTGCCGGATAGACGTAGACGCACGGGCTCCTGGCGATCGAAAATGCGGATCTGCGGCATCATAGGTGCCGCCGATGCCGGCGATGCTGATGCGCACGCGCGCCCGATACGTGTCGGGTCCGGTCACGTCGACGCTCTCGCAGCCCGGGATGATTTGCTTAAGGCTTTCCGGACTGAGCAGCGCATCCCAGACCGCTGCCGCGGCGCCGGGATATCTACCTCGTCGCGCCCGCGTAGCGCTGCCTTGCAGCACCGGCCGCGCCCCTGCCGAAGGAGCTGCCGAAGTCGCCTGCTGCCGGAGCATCGCGTCCGGGTCTTCACCCTGCAGCAATTGCCAGACCCGGCCTGGCAAAAATGGCGGTGCGAAATCTTTGAGCCCGGTTGCGTCTGCGATGGCATTGGCTAGCGCCACCGGCGCAATCATCGAGCAGCCGTCGCCAAGGCCTTTGGCCCCGTGCACGGTGTTCGGGCTCGGCTGTTATCGAATGTGCGCGATCTACGAGATCCGGCAGCTCCGGGGCGGTCGGGCACAGATAATCCTGAAACGTGCCGGACAGCAGCGTGCCGTCGGCGCGTAGATGACGCGCTCGATCATGCCGGCGCCGAAGCCATGCGCAAAGCCGCCGCGGATCTGGCCGTCCACCATCGCCGGATTCAGCAGATTGCCGGCATCATGGACGGTGACATATTTGTGCACAGTGGAAGCGGCCCGTGTCGCGGATTGACCTCTACGGCGGCCAGGTCGCATTGGAAGCTATAGGTCAGCGATGAGCGTATGCGGTCGCCTTCGTCCGGCACGCTGAGGCCGGCGGGAGCGAACTCCACCAGCTCCGAAATCGGCCCATCGACGCCATCGGGAAGATTGCGCTCGAATCCCAATGCAGTTGCGCGGCGAGCCGGCGGATCGGGATCGGCTCATTGCGGCCGCCCGGCGCAGAGGCCATGCCGTCTGCAAGCTGCACCGCGTCGGGCGGCACGCCCAGAGCGGGTGCCGCCACCGCGCGCAGCTTTGCGGCGCGCCTTTCGCGCCGACAGCGCGACCGCCGACGTGACCGTGGTGGAGAAACGATTGGAGTAGTTGCCGGACGTGATCGACCAGGCGCCGCCGAAGGTGTCGAGATCGCGAGACCACGGTAGACGTCCTTCGGCTCAGACCCCCATCTCGTCGGCGACGATCTGCGCGACCACGGTCCTGTGTCCCTGTCCGTTCGGGAGACTGTCGATGTGCACGATCACCGAGCCGAGCGGATCCATGATGACACGCGCGCGTGCATTGGCGCCTGATTTGGGCAAGGACTTGAGCCGCTGCGCCTGGGTGAGCGCGAGATTGACGTAAGCCATGTTGGAGGCGGAGGTCTCGACCGCAAGCGCCATGCCGATGCCGAACTTGCGGCCGGCGCGCTGCGCGGCCTCATCGCGTTCGCGCGACCAGCTCCGGATAGCCGGCCTTCTCCAGCGCGAGCGCAATGCATTTTTCGTAATTGCCGCTCTCCAGCAGCGAGCCCGCCGGGCGTGTCGTAGGGAAATTCGTCGGCGCGCACGACATTGCGCAGGCGCAACTCGACCGGATCAATGCCGAGCTCGCGCGCGGCCTTGTCCATCATGCGCTCGAGCGGGAAATAGAACTGCGGGCCACCGAAGCCGCGATTGAGCCCGCTCGGCACCTGGTTGGTGACAACGGCCTGGTTGTGGACCGCGATATTGCGCACGCGATAGGGGCCGCTCACGGTCGAATGCATGCGGTAGAGCGCCGCCGGCTCCGGCGGGCGCAGATAGGCGCCGACATTCTCGATCTGCTCGAGCCGAAGCCCGAGCAAAGCTCACCGTTGCCAGTCGAAGGCGCCGTCCACCTTGGTGACGCGGCCGGACGCCGCGGAGGACGCAGCCAGATGCTCCAGCCGATCCTCGATCCATTTCACCGGCCGGCCGAATTTGCGCGCCGCGAGCGCAATCAGCACGATGTAGGGATAAACGCCTTGCTTGATGCCAAAGCTGCCGCCGCTCGATGGCGGCGGAGATCAGGCGCAACTCATGGCCGCGCACGCCGCAGCGCATCGCACATGATGGGGTGCAGCGCGTAAGGGCCCTGGAAATTCGACCAGACGGTGTAGCGGCGATTGCCCGCGTCGAAGTCGGCGATCACGCCATAGGTTTCGATCGGCGTCGAATTGACGCGCGGATAGGAGACCTTGAAGGAGACGATGCGGTCCGCCTGTGCGAAGACGTTCTTCCGGATCGCCGTAGCGAAACTCACGTTCATGCGCGACATTGGTGCCGAGCTCATCGTGCAGAATCGGCGCATCGCGGCGCGCCGCTGCCTCCGGATCGATCACCGCGGTGCGCGGGCGCGTAATCGACCTCGATGAGATCCAGCGCGTCCTCGGCGATGTAGCGGTTCTCGGCCATGACGACCGCGACCGGCTCGCCAAAATAGCGTGCGCGCCCCACCGCGCAGGGAAAATAGTTCAGCTTGCTGCGACTCGCCACGATTAGATTGCCGATCGGCTTCGACATGCGCGGCGACGTCGTCGGGCGTCAGCACGCCGAGGACGCCGGGCAGGCGCGGGCCGCATCCGCATTCACGTGCAGGATATCGGCGCTGCCATGGGGGCTGCGCAGAATGGCGGCATGGCACAGGCCCGGGACCGGCTCGAGATCGTCGATGAAGCGCGCACGGCCGGATGAGCAGCGCTTCATCCTCGAAGCGCTCGACGCTCTGGCCAACCCATTTTTCCGACGATGCCATCGGCGATCCTATTCGGTGCCAAGATAGGCGGTACGCACAGCGGCGTCTTCGCGCACGTCGTCCGGCGGACCGCTCGCCAGCACCGAGCCATTGACCAGAACGGTGATGCGGTCGGCAAGCTGAAACACCACGTCCATATCGTGCTCGACCAGCACCAGCGTGTGCTCGCTCGAGATGCGACGCAGCAACTCAATCAATTCGAGCGTCTCGTTGCGGCTCATGCCGGAAGTCGGCTCGTCGAGCAGCATCAGCTTAGGCGAGATCGCCAGCAGCATGGCGATCTCCAGCTGACGCTGCTCGCCGTGGCTGATCTCGCCGGCGCGTGCACTGTCTGCCGATTCCGCGAGCGCCATGTCGACCGAGCACTTCCTCGACGCGCCTGTCGACATCGGCATAGCGCTCGGCCGGGAGGAACAGGCCGAACGATTTCGGAAATTGCGTCTGCGCCGCGAGCCGCACATTCTCCGCACGCTCAATTCCTCGAACACGGAGGAATGCTGGAAGCTGCGGCCCATGCCGGCACGGGCGCAGCCGGTCCGGCGTCCAGCCGGTTACATCCGCTCCGTTGAAATAGAGCGCTCCGCTCGTCGGCGGCAGCTCGCCCGACAGCAGATTGAGGAAGGTCGTCTTGCCGGCGCCATTTGGGCCGATGATGGCGTGGATTTCGCCTTGCAGGAACTCAATGCGAGACATCGCGCACAGCTGCCAGGCTGCCGAAATATTTGCGAGAGCGCCTTGGTCTCCAGCAAGATCGGCTTATCGTTCACGCTGCCTTCGCCTCCAGCCGGCGCGTACGCAAAGTCGCCAACCAGGCCGACAAGCCCACCGCGCGCAAACAGCGTGACCGCAATCACCACCACACCGACTATCAGCTTCCAATGCTCGGTAAGTTCGGAGCTCTGATCGACCAACTCGATGAGCACGAACGCGCCGACGGCCGGCCCGATCAGCGTGCCCATGCCGCCGATGATGACCATCATCAGCACCTCGCCGAATGCAGCCAGTCAGGATCGAGGGATCGGCCAGGCTGGTGAGCGGCAGCATAGAGATAACCGGCGAGGCCGGCGAGCGTGCCGCCAATGACGAAGCAGCGAGCTTGTAGCGCTCGACGGGATAGCCGAGCGCGCGCATGCGCTGCTCGTTGGATTTGATGCCCTGCGAGAACACGCCCGAACGGCGATCGCACCAGTCAGTGCGAGCCCAATGCAGGTCGCGAACGCCGCGGCCAAGACCACGTAATAGCGGGTCGTGGGCATCGCTGAGATCGAGCAGAACGACGTTGCCGATCGAGGCACGAAAACGCGTTGAGCAGCAGGAGCCGTCCGAGCCGCCGAAGAAGTCGTTGTCGTTGACTAGAAAGAACAGCATCTGCGCGAAGGCGAGCGTTGCCATGATGAAATAGATGCCGCCGGTGCGCAGCGTCAGAACGCCGATGATCAGGGCGCCGGCGGCCGCCGCTCGAACAGGCTGAGCGGCAGGCCGATCAGCACATTGCCGATACCCGCCTTCGCCGAAAGCATCGCGGTCGGTATAGGCGGCAATGCCGAAGAAGGCGGCATGCCCGAGGCTGACCATACCGCAATAGCCGACCAGCAGGTCGAGGCTCATGGCGAAGATCGCATAGATCAGGATGCGGGTGAAATGCGTGATCAGGAAGGCGTTGTCGAAGAGCGGGATCGCGCCAGTGACGGCGACGAACACGATCGCGGCGATGGCGGTGACGGGACGCATCACGCGGCTTCCCGAACAGACCGTGCGGCCGCCAGACCAGCACAGCCGCCATCAGCGCGTAGATGATGAGCGAGCTGACGCTCGGAAACAGGATCTTGCCGAACGAATCGAACAGGCCGACCAGCAGTGCGCCCGACGAAGGCGCCCTTGATCGAGCCGATGCCGCCGATGACGACCACGACGAAAGCAATGATGATGATCTTGTCGCCCATGCCGGGCGACACCGACAGAATGGGCGCGGCCAGTGACGCCGGCGAATGCCGCGAGCGCGGCGCCCAGGCCGAATACCATACTGAAGATCGGCGTCACATTGATGCCGAGCGCGCGCACCATGGTGCGGTCGAACGAACCGGCGCGCACGATCATGCCGAGCCGCGTCTTGGCCACGAGCAAATAAAGGCCGAAGGCGCACAGCAGAGCCGACGCCCGCCAGCACCAGCCGGTAGAGCGGATAGACGAACTGGCTGCCGAGATGGACGCTGCCGCTGCAGCATCGCGGGGATGTCCGCCGGCTGCACGTCCTTGCCCCAGGCGATCACCGCCAGCTCGTCGAACATCAGGATCAGGCCGTAAGTCACAAGCACCTGATCAAGATGGTCGCGATTGGCGAGGGGCGCCAGCACCGTGCGTTCGACACAGGCACCGAGCAGCACGACCGCCAGCGACCGCCGCAGCATAGGCTGCGGGCAACGGCCAGCCCCAATAGCGCGTGAACTGGAACGCCAGATAGGCGCCGATCATGAAGAAGGCGCCATGGGCGAGATTGATGATGCCCATCACCCCGAAGGTCAGCGTGAGTCCGCTCGCGATCAGGAACAGCAGCATGCCGTACTGCACGCCGTTGAGGAGCTGGATGAGAAACGTGCTCAGCTGCATCGACCGAACCGTTTCGCCACCGAGTCAAAGGCGCGCCAGGCGAAACCGGTGGCGCAGCGGCGCAAACTCGCTCGCGAAACCGGAGCGCTCAGGCGTTGCACTCCGCGGCAGGATCTTCCACGTGCTTTGCATCGTTTCCAGGACCCGCAAGCTGACCGCCCTTGGCCTCGATTGCGTAGATGTTCTGGATCGGATTGCGGCCCGTGAGAAACGGAACGGACCGCGCGGGCTCTGCGAATTCGACCTTCTGCAGAGCCTGGCTGAGCGCCGACTTGTCCTTCACGTCGCCCTTGGTCTTCTCGAGCCCCATCGCGATGACTTCCAGCGTGTCGTGGCCGTGCATGGAGTTGAGATCGCCTTCCTTGCCGGTCGCCTGCTTGAATTCGGCGAGAAAGGTCTTGTTCGCAGCATTGTCGAGCGACGGCGCCCAGTGACCGCTGGTAATGACCCCATCGGCTGCCGCGCCTTGCGCCGCCAGCAGCGTCGAGTCCGTGAGATAGGCCGAGCCGTAAAGCGGAACGCGCTCCTTGAGGCCGGCCTGCGCATATTGCTTGACGAATTCGACTGCATTGGAGCCCGCGAAGAAGGTGAACATCGCATCCGGCTGCTTCGCCAGCACGTCGGCGAAATAAGCCTGGTAGTCGAGCTCCTTCAGGCCGGGCCATTTCTGATCGAGAATCTCGCCGCCCGCCTTCTTGAACTCGTCGGCAAAGGCGCCGACCTCTTCCTTGCCGGCCGCGTAATTCATGCCCATGGTCATCACACGCTTCTTGCCACGCTTGAACAGCCAGGGACCGGCAGGGGCCGTCATCTGCCAGTTCGAATGCGAGACGCGGAAAATCAGCGGATGGCATTGTGCGCGGGTGAGATCGTTGCTGGCTGCCGTCGGCACGATCAGGAAAGTGTTGTTCTCGGTGCAGATCTTCTGCATCACCGGAACGACGTTCGAGCCGACGGTGCCGACCACCAAATCGACTTTGTCGCGGCGTGACGATCTTCTGCGTCACCTCGCCGCCGATCTTGGCGTCGAGCTGGTCATCGCCCTTGATGATCTGAACCGGACGGCCGCCGAGCTGGCCGCCGCGCTTCTTCAGAGCAAATTCGAAGCCGTTGGTGATGCCCTCGCCGAAATTCGCGTAAACGCCGGAATAGGGCAGAATCAGACCGATCTTGAGCGGCTCGGCCCCAAGCGCGTAACGCAGTGGCGTAGCGGCCGCCACCATGGTCCCCGAGATCGCCAGCGCGGACTTACCGAATTGACGGCGCGACATTGAAAGTTTCAATATTTCCTTGGTCATTGTGTTCCTCCTGGTTCGACTGATGTACGCTTATGACGCTTCTCGATACATGTGCTCCGACAAATACTCCGTTCAAGATTTGACTATCGCTATCTTCTCCCTTTGAACTTCGGTCAGGCCGATGGCGCGCGCAACCAGCTGTGCCTGGTCGGAGTTGTGTTCGTCCGTGGTACCGATTGCCGTCGACGCGTTCTCCGGCCGGCTCACGCAGTGCGGCCATTGGCAGGCATTGCCGATCTTGCGAAGGATGCTCTCGATCCGGCGGTCGAGATAGTGCCAGGCGCCCATGTTCTTCGGCTCTTCCTGGCACCAGATCACCGTCGCGTTCGGATGACGCGAGAGCTCGGCCTGCAGCGCCTCAGCCGGAAACGGATAAAGTTGCTCAAGACGCACCAGCGCGACACCTGACGCGTCAGTCTCGGAAAGGTGGGCTAGCAGGTCATAGTAAATCTTGCCACTGCACAGGATCACGCGATGCGCGGCGGCATCTTGCGTATCGGCGCTAATGACTGGACGACCGCCAGTACGAGAGACTTGGCCTGGCCCCATAAAATTTCCGGTTTCAAGACACGCCGCGCCGGGACCAGAATTTTTCACAGCGCGGCGCTGCATCGTCGGCCCTCAGCAGAACAAGACGAGCGCGATCATCGCGATCCACAGGTGCTCGCGGACGATGCGGCGCAGATTACGGCAAACGCCATTACCGTCGACTGCTGCTTCGTGCGCACTCTCCGCGCGGCAGATACGCAACTTGCCGCCGTATCGCGTGAGCATGTCCCGGCCGATTGGAAACGGGGCATGTTTTACGCGCTCTAGCGATACCAGCAACGGCCATGCCGGCAGACGCGCCTGTGTGGGTAGAGCCAGTCAGGACGGGCATACCTATACCAATGATATCCCGTCTCGCCCCACCGGTAGCAACCGGCATCGGCCTTAGTGGGCAACAGGACTCCGGCCGACAGGATCGCGGGATGAAGTCGTCGGAGTCGTCGGCGTCCCGAAGAACTGGCTCATGACCCACTTGACGTCGAAGCGATTGGCCAGCAGGGCGATCGAGATGTAGGTCCGCCGCAAGCTGTGCGGCGTCGTCCTTGGAAGCGGGGGAAGCCCGCGAAGTGAGCGCGTTTCGGTCGCGAGTGTCGAGGCCTCTCGTACGATCTCCGCGACGCGCTGCCGGCTGATCCGGCCTGCCGCGCACGTTCTGCACCACGTAGTCGTCGGGCTCCGTGCGGTTGCCAGCCCGACGCAGGCGGTCGAGATGATCGACGAAGGCCTCGGCGAGAACGTCGGCCAGCACCTCGGCGACCGCGCGAATGTCGCGGTGACCGAAGGCCTCGATGTCCTCGTTCTGGAACGTCATCGAGCGGTCGGGCGACCATCCCAACCGCGGTCAGAGAGTTCGGCTTGGCAGATGAAAGGCCACGCATGGGGCGGCTTTGGGCGCCTCTGAACTCGTGGCTGCTTCGGGTCGTCGTGCCGTCGGCGCGCGGTCGGTCGCGGATCACGACGGCGCCGGCGACGCGTTCGCGACGAGTGCGACGTCTAACTCGCGGGTGTGGTCGCGGCCACGATCTGGCTTTGTTCCCTAGTCGTGGTCGGGTCTGTCCGGGCCGGCGGCGAAGCGGGGTTCGGGGCTGTCGTCGATCGCTTTTGCCTCGAGCAGGGTGAGCCCGAGGTCCGATACGCGCCACAGGAGCCCCTGGAGCTCGGCTTGGTCACGCACGGTGCCCGTCAGCGCGGTACTGCCGTCGGCTCGCGTGAGCGTCATGCCGTGGAAGGCGAGTTCGAGGTCATCGCTGAGCTCTCCCTCGACGATCAGGCGATAGGTCCGGTCAGCCATGTCTCCGAGGATGGCACCGTCTCGCCGAGCGCCGCGAGAATCGCGGGTCGATCACCCGGGTGATTGCGTTTGCTCCAGCAGGCCGAGCGCGGTGGCGCGGGCGATCGCGTCCGTTCGGGAGTGCACCCCGAGCTTGTGGTAGAGCGCGCGCCTGTGCGAGCGGATCGTGTTCGGGGAGAGGAAGAGGCGCTCCCCGATCTCACGGGTGGAGAGGTCGGTGGCCAGCAGCCGCAGCACGGCGAGTTCGGCCTCGCTCGGCGGCTCGAGCAGCTCTCCGCTGGACGCGCGGCCTCTCGCAGTCTCGAGCTCTCGCTCGACCTCGTCGGCGAGCGCGGGCACGGTTCCGCTGTCGACGAGCTCGTCGAGCGCCTCGCGCGCGGAGCGCAGCGTCTTCTCGGCCTCGGTCGAGACGGCCGCGGCGCAGGCGAACGCGGGCGAGCAGGACGAGCAGCCACGCGTGGTGCAGCGTCGCCACCTCGTCGCGGAAGAAGCGCTCCGCAGAGGCGAGATCGTGCTCCGCCTCGACGAGGCTTCCCTCGGCGGCCAGCACCGAGCCGAGCGCGGCGGACGCGTTGGCCCCGAGCCAGCTTCGGCTCGTGCCGATCCCGCCCACCGCCGCCTTCGCCTTCTCCGCGTGGCCTCGTGCGGCGGCGAGCCGTCCGCGCTCGACTGCGACGAGGGCGAGCGTCGAGCGGGCGACCACGAGGCTCGGGACGTGCCGCTCGATCGCCGGATGCTCCAGTGTCCGCATCGCCACCGCCCACGCCTCGTCGAGCTCGCCGGCGAAGAAGAGTGCGCGCGCGTAGGCGGCCAGAGCTGCGGTGAGGATCTCGTCCGCGCCGGCCTCCGCGAGCTCGACCGCACGTCGGCCGTCGAGCACCGCCTGCCCCACGCCGCCGTCGATCGTGACCGCGCGCACCAGCCGCGCCGCCGTCTCGACGTAGGCGTCGGCTCGCTCGGCCGCTCCTGCACGGGCCGCGTCGGCGAGCTGCAGCAACCGGCGCTGCTCGATCGTGCTTCCGCCGACCAGCATCGTGGCGGTCGCGGCCGCCACCGCGAGCTCCGGATGCTCGACGATGCCGGTCGTCCGGCAGCGTCCGAACCCAGCGCAGCAGCGTCCGGCTGGCGCCGCCTCTGATCAGACGGCAGGTGATACTCGACCAGGAGCTGCGCGACGAGCTCGTGATCGCCGGCTGCGGCCGCGTGCTCGACCGCTTCGACCGGCAACCCTCGCGATCTGAGCCACTCGGCGGCTCGTCGATGAATCCGCGTCGGCGCGCCCGGCTCGAGCGAGGCGAGCTGAGCCCTCGCGTATTCGGCGAACAGCGAGTGCATGCGGAACCAGCCGCCTCGCTCCAGCCTCGAGACGAACAGGTTCGAGCGCTCGAGCTCGGCGAGCCGGGCCGCCGAATCGGTGCGGTCGAGCACGCCGTCGCACAGGTCCGCGGTGAACTCGCCGAGGACCGCGGCGCCGTGCAGGAACGCGCGGTCGTCCTCGTCGAGCGCCGCGAGCACCTCGCTGCTCAGGTAGTCGGCCACGAAACGGTGGTCTCCTCCGAACGCCCGCACGGCCCGCGCCGGATCGTCGACGGTCCGCAGCCACAGCCAGGCGAGGACGAGCGCGGCGGGCCAGCCCTCGGTGCGCTCGACGAGCACGTCGATCTCCTCCGCACCGAGCTCGAGATGACCGAGAACCACGAGCAGCTCGCGCGCCTCGGCGGTGGTGAACGCGAGATCGGCTCCCGCACCTCGGCGAGCGCACCGGCGGCACGCAGCCGCGCGAGCCTGAGCGCCGGATCGACGCGCGTGACGAGCACGACGTGCGCGTTCGGGGGTAGGTGCGCGAGCGCGTAGTCGATCGACGACAGGCACTCCTTGCTGGTCACCGCGTGCAGGTCGTCGAGCACGACGACCAGCTCGCTCTCCATCGCGGCGGCGCCGTTCATGAGCTCGTCGACGGCGACCTCGATCGGGCTGCCCGCCACGCCGAGCCGCCGCAGCGCGCCCCGCCCGAGCCCCGGCCGCACCCGATCGACCGCCGTCGCGACGTACCTCCACAGCAGAGCCGGATCGTTGTCGCCGGCGTCGAGCGTGACCCAGGCCAGCGCCGCGTCGAGGCTCGCGCACCAGGCGCGAACCGCGGTCGTCTTGCCGTAGCCGGCAGGAGCCGCGACCAGCGTCAGCGACGCGTCGCGGCCGGCGTCGAGCGCCCGGCGAACCCGCGGCCGATCGACCACGCCGTGACGCGACGCTCGGCATCGCGAGCTTGGCCTCGACGAGCGGGGGAGGCGTGCCGGTACCCGGTTCGTGCCTGGAGCTCGCTTCCATCGCTGCGTCCTAGCCTCGCAGCACGAGCCCCCGGCGGCTACCTGCGCGGGCGTCGCGGCGTTGGCTTCGCGATGATGATCAGGGTGAAGCAAACGCTTCGCGGTCGGGGCCAGGCCCGGCCCTGCCGTCAGGCGGCGCGGATACCCCACGCACACGTGAGCGACTGGCCCGGCGCGAGCGTCCACAGCCCGTCGCCGGTACGGAAGGCGTCGGGTGCGCAGGTCATCGGCTCGACGGCCAGCGAGCGCCGCCGGCGCTCGGGCTGCGACAGCGTGTCGCCGGTGAAGAGCATGAGGTAGCGGTGGTGCTCGTCGAGCCAGAGGTCGATGCCGGCGCCGTCGGGCGCCCGCAGGCGGACGGCGGCGCGCCCGTGGTCGTCGCGGGCGAGATCGCTGAACGCGGTATCGAGCTGCGTGGCCCCGACGGATGCGGCCTCGCGAAGTCGTAGGCCGTTCCGGCTACCGGCGCGCGCTCGCCGGTCGGGATCCCGCGCTCGTCGGTCACCAGCCGGGTGCCGGCCTGCACCTGCAGGACGGTGTCGTCGATCCGCGGCGTGCCGACCGTCAGGTAAGGGTGAAAGCCGGCGCCGAAGGGCAGGTCTGCGTCGCCGATGTTGCGGCCGGTGGTGCAGACGGTCAGCCCGTGTGCGTCGAGGATGTGCTCGACCTCGATCTCGAGCGCGAACGGGTAGCCGGGTTGCGGCGGCACGAACAGTCGCAGGCGGGCGCGGTCCGGCGCCACCTCGGCGATCTCCCACGGCGCGAAGCGCGCGAGGCCGTGGATCGCGTTGCCGTTCTCGACCTCGGTCAGCGGCAGCTGGAGTTCGCGGCCGGCGAAGCGGTAGCGGCCGTCGCGCACCCGGTTGGGCCACGGCACGAGCGCCTGGCCCTGTCCGCCGAGTTCGGCCTCGCCGGGCCCCACGCCGTCGAGGACGTCGCGCCCGCCGAGTCGCAGGACGCGGACGGACGCGCCGACCTCGGTGACGACAGCGCTCGCGCCGCCGGCGCGGAGCTCGATCTGCCGGCCCGTGGCGGGGACCGGAACGGCGCGGCGGGTCACGCGGGGCCGGGGGGCGCTGCGCCGGCGGGGTACTCCTGCATCGGGACGTCTCCTGCGGACCACGCCGCCATCACGGGGTCGATGATGCGCCAGGCCTCCTCGGCCTCGTCGCCGCGGATGAACAGCATCGGGTCGCCGCGGAGCATCTCCTGGATCAGGTGGGCGTAGGCCGTGAACCGCGGCGCGGTGGCGCGCGCCTCGAGCTGTCGGGTCTCGGCGGTCCGCTCGGGCCCGTTGAGCGTGGTGGCCAGCCGCACGTAGGGATCCATGAGACCGATCCGGAGCACGTTGGGCTCGACGCCCGGCCACTGGTCGGTCAGGTACCGGGGCAGCGGGCGGAAGTGGACGGCGATCTCGGCGGAGTTCGTCTCGAGCGCCTTGCCGGAGCGCAGGGTGAACGGGACGCCATCCCAGCGGGGGCTGTTCAGGCCAACGGTCAGCGACGCGTAGGTCTCGGTGTTGCGGCTGGGGTCGACGCCGGGCTCGTCGACGTAGGAGGGGACCTGCCGGGAGCCGATCGTGCCCGCGGTGTAGCGGGCGCGGATCGTGTCGCTGCGCATGCGCTCCGCCGTCGGCGTGGCGACCGCCCGCAGCGCCTCGACGCGCACCGAGCGGAACGAGTCGGCGTCGATCCTGGCCGGCTGCTCCATGAGGATCAGGGCCATGGCCTCCATGAGGTGGTTCTGGACCATGTCCTTCATGGCGCCCGCACGGTCGTAGTAGGAGGCGCGGCCCTCGAGGGTCAGGCTCTCCAGCCAGCTGATGTCCACGCGCTCGACGTGCACCGCGTTGAGGATCGGCTCGAACACGCGGTTGAGGAACCGCAGCGTGACGACTCGGCGGACGAGCTCGCTGGAGAGGAAGTGGTCGATGCGGAAGATCGTCGGCGCGGGCAGCTGGATCCGCAGGATCTCATTGAGCTCGTGCGCCGAGGCCAGGTCGGTGCCGAAGGGCTTCTCGATCGCCACCGCGTCCGCGGCGCCCAGCGTCGTCGTCGCCAGCGCGGGAAGCACCTTCGTCAGCAGGCTCGGCGGCAGCGCGAGGTAGACGAGCGTGTCGGGATGATCGTCGCCGATCACGCGGCCGACGTCCTCGGGCTGCGTGACGTCGCCGGGCTGGAAGCTGAGCATCCGCACGACGGCGTCACGGGTGGCGGGCGTGACGGTCGCGTGCTCCTCCAGCTTGCCGGCGATGTGCTCGCGGAAGTCGTCGGTCGACCAGTCGGTGAGGTCGGACCCCACGATGGTCAACCCCGGTGGCAGCAGCTCGGCCTCGGCCAGCTGGGCGACCGCCGGCAGCAGCAGGCGGCTGGTCAGATCACCGGAGGCTCCGAACAGGACCATGCGCTCGATCATGGGGTGACGCCTTTCTCGGCTCGTCGTGGGAGGAACTCGCAGCGCGGTGAGGGGCGGCCCGTCACCCCGGGACGGCAACGGAAGATCGCCCCGGCCAGCGGCTCGTCGGCGCGCTGCTCGCAGTCGACCCACGAGGTCGTGATGTAGAGGTCGCCGCGGTCGCGGCCGCCGAACGCGACGGAGGTGGGGTTCGACGTCGGCAGCCCGATGACGCCGTCGAGCGTGCCGCCCGCGCTGTACCGGCGGACGGCGGCGGCCCGTCCGAGGCCAACCCAGAGGCCGCCCTCGTCGTCGACCGTCATGCCGTCCGGCCAGATCTGCTCATCGGTCAGGTCGAGGAAGCGCCGGCGACCGGAGAGCTCTCCGGTCTCCGGGTCCATGTCGAAGACGTCGACAACGCAGAGCGCCGTGTCGGCGAGGTACAGGCGCCCCTGCGCGCCGGGTCGAAGGCGGGGCCGTTGGAGATCGTCAGGCCCTCGACCACACGGGTCACCCCGCCACCGTCGACCCGGTACAGCGCGGCGTTCCGCGGCCGCTTGTCGTAGGCCATCGTGCCGACCCACGCCCGTCCGCGATCGTCGACCTTCACGTCGTTGGCGCGATTCTCGGGCCTGTCCTGCTCGATCGGAACGATCAGGTCGAGCCTGCCCGTGTCGCGGTCGAGCACCGCCAGGCCCTCCGGGCTTGCCACCACCGGCTCCCCGGTCGCGCTCAGGATCACGCCACCCGGCTGGCCGGCGGTCTCCCAGGAGTCGACGTCGCCCGAATCCGGGTCCAGGCAGTGGACCCGCTCTCCGGCGATGTTCACCCACCACAGGCGCGCGGTGGCTGCGTCCCAGTGCGGGCTCTCCGCGTGCCCTTCCTGGGCACCGACGACGACCTCGACGGTGGCGTCAGACATGCTCGAGCGCACCTGCGCGCTGGGCGAGCACGTCCTCGGCGTGGGCCACGACCGGCATGCCGCCCTTGCCGACCTCGAGCGGCGTGCGGTGGAAGCCGTGGTAGATCATCATCCCGCCGGCGAGGAACGCGACGTCGTCCCAGCCGCTCTGCTTGAGCGCGCAGTAGGCGATGTAGCTGCGGAAGCCCGAGCGGCAGTAGGTGTAGACCGGCTTGTCGCGCGGCACCTCGTCGAGCCGGTCGCGCAGCTCGGTGTACGGCATGAGGATCGCCTCGGGGATGTGCCACGCGTCGTACTCCGCCTGGGTGCGCGTGTCGAGGATCGTCACGCGCTCCGCGCACGTCCGGGTAGTCCTCCGGGTACCAGAGGTCGATGTCGCCGCGCAGGAGATTCGAGCCCAGGAAGCCCACCATGTTGACCGGGTCCTTGGCCGAGCCGTAGGGCGGGGCATAGGCGAGCTCGAGGTGCTCGAGGTCGAACACCGTCATGCCGGCGCGCAGCGCGACCGCGAAGACGTCGATGCGCTTGTCGACACCGTCCCAGCCCAGCACCTGCGCACCCAGCAGCTTGCCCTCGGCCGGCTCGAACAGCAGCCTTGATGAACAGGGGCGCGGTGCCCGGGTAGTACGCCGCGTGGCCGGGGTGGTTGTCGTAGACCTTGCGGTAGTCGATGCCCGCCGCGCGCAGCTCGGTCTCGGTCATGCCGGTGCCGCCCGCGGTCATGTCGAACACCTTGACCACGGCGGTGCCCTGGGTGCCGCGGTAGGCGCTGTCGCGGCCGGCGATCGTGTCGGCGGCGATCCGGCCCTCCCGGTTCGCCGGGCCCGCGAGCATCGAGAGCACCGGCTCGCCGGTCAGGAGATGAGCGGTCTCGACCGCGTCGCCGGCCGCGAGGATGTCGGGCGCCGACGTGCGCATCTGCGCGTCGACCGCGATGCCCCCGCGTGGGCCGATCTCGATCCCGGCGTCCCGGGCGAGGTCGACGTTGGGCCGCGCCCCGGCCGCCATCACCACGACGTCGGCCTCGACCGAGCGTGCCGTCGGAGAGGTCGAGCACGAGCCGGCCGTCCTCGCCGTGGCGAACCGCCGTGGCCGACGTGCCGAGCCGGAGGTCGACGTCGTGGGTGCGGACGTGGTAGTCCAGGATCCGTGTCATCTCGGGGTCGAGCCACGGCATCAGCCGCTCGGTCCGCTCGACGACGGTGGTCTGCAGCCCGCGGGCCCGGAAGGCCTCGGTGAGCTCCAGCCCGATGTAGCTGCCGCCGACGACGACGGCGCTCGTGGCGTCCTCGTCGAGCCGGGCGATGATGCGGTCCATGTCGGGGATGTTGCGCAGCACGTCGACGCGCGGGTCGTCGGCACCCGGGATCGGCGGCCGAATCGGCTCGGCGCCCGGGCAGAGCACGAGCTTGTCGTAGGACTCCCGGTACGTTCGCTCCTCCGCGAGGTCGCGCACCTCGACCTCCTTGGCGTCGCGGTCGATGCGCGAGGACCTCCTGTCCGGTCCGCACATCCAGCGCGAGGCTCTTGGCCAGGCTCTCGGGCGTCTGCAGCAGGAGGCTGTCGCGGTCCGGGATGGCGCCGCCGATGTGGTAGGGCAGGCCGCAGTTCGCGAACGAGACGTAGTGGTCGCGCTCGAGCACGACGATCTCGGCCGACTCGTCGAGCCGCCTGAGGCGCGCACCCGTCGAGGCACCCGCCGCGACGCCGCCCACGATCACCGTCTTCATGTCGTCACCTCCATGTGTTGGTCCACGGGCTTGCCATTCGGTCGGCTGCGCGTCCGTCTCGGCGGCGGCGATGGCGTACGCCGCGCCGATGAGGGTCAGGTGGCTGAACGCCTGCGGGAAGTTGCCGACCTGCCGGCCGCGCTCGACGTCGTACTCCTCGGCCAGCAGGCCGAGGTCGTTGGCCAGCGCCGAGCAGGCGCTCGAACAGGGCGCGCGCCTCGTCGACGCGGCCGTTGAGCGCCAGGGCGTTGACCAGCCAGAACGAGCAGGCGAGGAACTGCCCTTCGCCGCCGGGCAGTCCGTCGTCGGTCTCGGCGGTCGAGTAGCGCGCGACGAAGCCGTCGCGACCCAGCTCGCGCGAGATCGCGTCGATCGTTCCGGTGACGCGTTCGTCGGTGCCCGGGCAGGAACCCGACGAGCGGGATGTTCAGCACGCTCGCGTCGAGCTCCCGGGAGCCGTAGTACTGCGTGAAGGTGCGCCGCTCGGCGTCGTAGCCCCGCTCGCAGACCTCGCGGTGGATCTCGTCGCGCACCTGCTTCCAGCGCTCCAGCGGGCGCGTCGAGCCCGAACCGCTCGGCCAGCCGCACGCCACGGTCGAACACCACCCACGCCATGACCTTGGAGTAGGTGTAGTGGCGGCGCGGCCCGCGCGACTCCCAGATCCCGTCGTCGGGCTCGCGCCAGATCGACTCGACGTACTCGATGAGCGTCGCGCCAGCGCGGCCAGAGCCGCTCGTCGACGCCGCCGAGCAGCTCGGCGGCGCGATACGCCACGCCGATCACCTCGCCATAGACGTCGAGCTGGAACTGCTCCGACGCCGCGTTGCCGACCCGGACCGGCTTGGAGCCCTCGTAGCCGGGAAGCTCGTCGAGCTCGAACTCGGTCAGCCGCCGCTCGCCGCCGATCCCGTACATGATCTGGATCTTGGCCGGGTCGCCCGTACCCGCCCGCGCCATGAAGTCGCGGAAGCCGAGCGCCTCGTCGGTGTAGCCGCCGGCCAGCAGCGCCTCGAGCGCGAGCACCGAGTCGCGCAGCCAGCAGTAGCGGTAGTCCCAGTTGCGCACGCCGCCGATGTCCTCCGGCAAGCGACGTCGTCGGCGCCGCGATGACCGCGCCGGTCGTCTCCGACGTCATCGCCTTCAGCGCCATCAGCGAGACCAGCACCGCCTCCCGATACGGCCCCTGGTACGCGCAGCGGCCACTCCACGACCGCCACCACGCCTCCGTCCGAGCCAACGCCGAGTCGGCGTCCTCGACCGGCGGCGTCTCCTCGAACGAGGCGTGCCAGGTGAGCGTGAGTCGCTCGCGGGCACCCTCGACGACGACGAAGTCGGCAGTCACCGTTCCATCGCGGACCTCCAGCTCCAGCGGCGTGCTGAGCCGGAACGCGTCGGGCCCGGCGGTGGCGATCGCCCCGTCGGACGCCCGCTCGGTCCACGGCGTGATCGACCCGTAGTCCGGCCGCAGCGCAAGCTCCATCCGCATCGGAACCCGGCCGCGCACGCCCTCGACGATCCGCATCAGCCGCGGCGGGCCCTCGGCGCGCCGCGGCATGAAGTCGATCACGCGGACCGCGCCGTCCTCCGTCTCGAACTCGGTCTCGAGGACCAGCGTCCCCGGCCGGTAGCGACGAGAGCTCGCGCTCAACGCGCCCGCCGGCGCCAGCCGCCAGCGCCCATGCCGCTCGTCACCGACGAGTGCCGCGAGGCACGACGGCCGAGTCGAAGCGTGGGAGGCACAGCCAGTCGATCGCGCCGTCACGGCCGACGAGGGCGCCGGTCTGGGTGTCGCCGATGAAGCCGTAATCCTCGATACGCAACGGGGTCCTCCTATCTCCGGGCAAGCCGGATCGAGCTCGGGCTGGCGCGGGTCAGTGAGCTGCGAGCGCCTTCGCCTTGATCGCGTCGAACTCGGCCTGGCTGATCGTGCCCTTCTCGAGCAGCTGCTGGGCCTTCTCGATCTCGCTCGCGGCACCGCCGCCGTCGCCCGCGGCGACCGCCTTGACGTGCTCGTCGAACTGCTGCTGCGCCGTCTGGGCCCGCTCGAGGCTGCGCTGGGCCATCCCGTCGTGCTGAGCGATCAGGTAGATCAGCACGCCGATGAACGGCAGCACGATCATGAAGACGCACCACGCCGCCTTGGCCCACCCGCCGATGTCGCGCCGGCGGAAGACGTCGCCGAAGATGGCAAAGATCATCCAGATGTAGACGACCCAGGCGAAGAAGATGATCATCGTCCACAGGACGTCGAGGAAGGGATAGTCGGCTGCGATCACCATCGCGAATTGCTCCTCTCGGCCCGTCCTGCCCAAGCGGCATTGCCCGATTGGCGGGGACCTCGCGTCGTCGTGATCCTCCGTTCGCAGGCCCCAGGCCAGCAAGGCAGGAGCCACTGGAGGTCGGATTGGCTGTGGACGGCTGTCTTGAGGTCGTCGCTGAGATCTCCCTCGACGATGAGCCGATAGTTCCGGTCAGCCATGCCTCCGACCATGGCACCTTTGATCGCGTGCTCACGAGAATCGCGGCTCGGTCACCCGGGTGATTCGGTTTGCCTCAGCAGGGCGAGCGGGGTGGCGCTGGCGAATCGCGTCAGTCCGAGGACTGCACCTTGAGCTTGTGGTAGAGCGCAGGCCTGTGCGACCGAATCATGTTCGGGGACAGGAAGAGGCATCCTCGAGCACCTCGAGCGCCAGCAGCCGCTGCCCGGCGTCCACCGTGCGGTTCTCCGTCCCTAAGCCTGCGTCTGCCGAGTCAAGCCACAGCGGGGAGCACCCGCCAGCGCCTGGCCACCGTGCGCGAATGGGAGATGACACGCCACCCATCTCCCGAACGGAGACCAAACCAGCGCAATATCCGGACTCCCGCGTGCGTTTCCACAACTAGCAGAAATCGCTGCGCCAGGAGCGCGATCTGCTCACGCCGGAACTGCTCCGGATACGCAGGTCGGGTTCGGGGCACGTCGGACACCATCCTTTCGCGGCCGGACGGCGAAAGCCCTCACGTGTCCGCGAAACGGGGTCCACTCCAGTACGCCCGAATAAGTTCCCAGCGGTCTCGGTACTGATCGGGGTCATCCATGCGACGGAGATAGGCCTTGCCCCACTTCGACTTCGGGTCTTTCGCGGCTTCTACAACGCGCGTCGGGAACACGAAGAACTCCGGGGCCCGCACACCATCCTCCGGCGATCGAGCCTTGCGGCCGTATCTGTATCCGCGATTCAGGGCCACGAATACAACGAAGTCGGAGCCGACGTTCTTGATCGGGAATCCGCCGTCGTAGTCCGTTGCCCAGCGACTCTTGACTTGAATACGACAAGCCTTCTCGGCAGCTGGGTTGGTTGCGTAGAGATCGCATCCTTCGAAGTTCCGATAAGCCTTGGTCGCCTCTTATGCCGGCAACCAACAGGTTTCCGAGTACCAAAAGCTCCGCCCCCTCGGACTCGAGGCGGGTGTCGAGCCGCTTCGCCATCTCTCATCAGCATCCCAAACGGCGTCCGCGCGGATCCAGTTGCGCGGCAGCCAGCACGTAGCTGCACCGCTGCGAACGTGTTGGGGAGCAGGCTGACCCCGAGCCCGTCGCTCGAGAACGGCGACGGGTTCGGCATGCCGCTCGACCTCGACGACACGTTCGCCCGGCTCGTCGCCGTCCTCGACCACGGGCTTCCGGGCGTCGCGGCCGACTCGCAGTCGTAGCGCGCCCTGGCACGGTTCTTGCTGTGGAGCGGGGAGCAGGAGATGCTTGGCGATGCCCCCATGACCGAACTCCACCTCTCGCAGCAGGCGGCTACGGCGCCCCGCCAGGTGCTGCGACCGTCGCGAGCGCTGGTCGCGGCGACGACCCTGCTCGCGGTCCCGTCACTGGAGCTGGAGCATGCCGTCGAGCGCGAGCTGGCCGACAACCCGGCGCTCGAACGCGTCGACTGCCCCAGCTGCCCGCTCTGCGGCCGGCCGCTGCTCGGCGAGCACTGCCCCGGCTGCCGGCCCCTGCGCGCTGAGCGGCGGCCGTCGTCGGGCGTGCCCATCGAGGCCGTCGCCGCCACGCCCGATCCGGCCGCGACGCTCCTCCGCGATGTCGCGCCCGTCGTCCGCGGCGCCGACCGGCCGATCGTCGAGTACCTCGTCGCCAGCCTCGACGAGCGCGGGTTCCTCGCGACGACCGTCGAGGAGGTCGCCGGCGCGCTCGCGGTCGCTCCTGATCGCGCCGCGGGCGTCCTGCGCCTCCTGCAGGAGGCGGCGCCCGCGGGCGTGGGCGCGCGCGACCTGCGCGAATGCCTTCTTCTGCAGCTCGACCGTCTGGCCGAGGACCCGCGACGGGAACTCGCGCGCCGGCTCGTCGACGCGTACCTCCCGTCGCTCGCCGGCGGCCTCTACGCCGAGCTGGCGCGCCGGCTCGGCGTCGACCGCGCCGACATCCTCGGCGCGCGGGACTTCATCCGCTCGCGCCTCACCCCGCATCCATGGGCCGGCGCGGCCGCAGCCGCGCCGCCGCTCGTCCCCGACGTCTGCGTCCGCGAGTCGGCGGGGGAGCTCGTCGTCGAGCTGCTCGAGCCCGCGCGCCTGCGGCTCGTCGTCAGCCCCGCCTATGAGCGCGCCGCCGGCGCATCGCTGACGCGCGACGAGCGCGCGGCGGTGCGCCGTCAGGTTCGCGCCGCCCGAGCGTTCCTGGATCGGCTCGAGCAGCGCTGGAGCACGATGCGTGCGGTGGCGGAGCAGGCGGTCGAGCGGCAGCAACGGTTCGTCCGCAGCGGTCCCCGGCACCTCGTGCCGCTGACGCGAGCCGAGGTCGCGCGCTCGCTCGGCGTCCACGAGTCGACGGTCAGCCGCGCCGTGGCCGGGCGCAACGTGGAGCTGCCTTCCGGGACCATCGTCCCGCTCGCTCGCTTCTTCCGGCCCTCGGCCGCGCCGTGCGACGCGCTCGCCGAGCTGCTGGCCGGCGAGCGGCGGCCGAAGTCCGACGCGCAGCTCGCCGACGAGCTCGCGAGCCTGGGGTTCGTCTTGGCGCGCCGCACGGTCGCCAAGTACCGCGAGCGGCTCGGCGTCCTGCCCAGCGCGCTCCGCTGACCGGCGAAGCGAGCTTCGCCGCGCGCGTGCGCCCGGCGAAGCGCCGTTCGCCTGGCCTCCACGCCGCACCGCCATCCACGGCGGTGGCACGGACCTTGCGGACAAGGGAGTCGAACCCCGGACCGCGGAGGTGGCGATGCACGACATCGATCGGACGCAATTCGAAGCCGGCGAGCTCGCGAGCGAGTACGCCGGCGAGCTCGAGCAGACGGAGTCGGACTCGCCGCTGCACGAGACGCAGGAGCTTGAGCTGGCGTCCGCGTTGCTCGAGGTGTCGGACGAGATGGAGCTCGAGGCGTTCCTCGGCGACGTGTTCCGCGCCGTCGGTCACGCCGCGGGACGGTTCGCGCGGTCGGGCGCCGGCCGGGCGCTCGGCGGGATCCTCAAGGACGCGGTCGGCCAGGCGCTTCCCGGCGCCGGCGGGATCGCGCAGCAGGCGGGCTCGCTGCTCGGCCTCGAGCTCGAGGGCCTCAGCCCGCAGGACCAGGAGTTCGAGACGGCGCGCCAGCTCGTGCGCTTCACCGGCAACGCGTACCGCAACGCCGTGTGGGCGCCGCGCAACGCGCCGGCGCCGGCGATCGCACGCGCGGCGGCGCTGGCGGCCGCGCGGCGGTACGCACCGGGCCTTCTGCCGACGCTCGACCACCGGCGGCGCGGCGCGTACCGCGGCGGCTGGCAGGGCCGGCCCTACGGGTCCGTCTCGATGCCCAGCTATCGGACCGGCTCGCGCCCGCGATACGGGTCCGGTTACGGCATGCCGCCCTGGCAGGGCCGGCCGTCGTACTCCCAGCCGGGCTACGACCAGCCGGCGTACCGCCACCGCCGGCGTCGGCAGTGGTACCCCGGCTATCCCCAGCCCTGGTATCCGGCGGGCTCCTGGGCGGACGACGGCGCCGAGGACCCCGCGCCGATGCTCGCGTCGCCGGTCGAGCCGTCCCCTCCCCCGCCGCCGATCGAGCTTTCCCCTCCGCCGCCGATCGTCGAGCCGGCGCCGCCTGCGGTGGCCGCCGAGCCGGCGCCGGCGGCCGCTCCCCCCACCTCGAGCGAGCTCGAATGGGGGGCCATGAACGGGTCGGCCGCGCGCCGCGGGCGCTGGGTGCGACGCGACGGGGTCCTGATCGTCTACGGCGCCTGACCCAAAGAGACCAAGGAGCAACGATGAGCAGCCAGTTCGAGTGGGAGAGCGGCCAGGAGCTCGAGTACGGGCCCGGCCAGGAGATGGAGTTCGGCGAGCTCGAGTACGGCGAGCAGGAATATGGCCAGGAGCTCGAGTACG
Source organism: uncultured Actinomycetes bacterium (assembly GCA_963816845.1). Taxonomy (GTDB): domain Bacteria; phylum Actinomycetota; class Thermoleophilia; order Solirubrobacterales; family Solirubrobacteraceae; genus JAOPZW01. Next base: position 34,299 of record CAWFMR010000064.1, read on the forward strand.
GGGAGATGCGGCAGGGGCAAGGCCCGCTGCCGGAGATCCAGGAGCTCGAGTACGCCTCCGCGCTGCTCGAGGTCGGCGACGAGATGGAGCTCGAGGAGTTCCTCGGAGATCTCGTGAAGAGCGTCGCCCGCGCGGCGGGCGGGCTGATCCGCTCGCCGGTCGGCCAGGCTCTGACCGGGGTGCTCAAGACGGCGGCCAAGGCGGCGCTGCCGGTCGTCGGCGGCGCGCTCGGCTCGTTCGTCGCACCCGGCGTCGGAACGGCGCTCGGCTCGCGCCTGGGCTCGATGGCGAGCAACCTCTTCGAGCTCGAAGGGCTCGACCACGAGCAGGCGGAGTTCGAGACCGCGCGCGGGGTCGTCCGGCTCGCCGCCGCCGCCGCGCAGAACGCGGCGCTCGCGCCGCCCGACGCGCCCCCGCAGGCCGTCGCCCACGAGGCGATGGCCGACGCCGCGCAGCGCTACGCGCCGGGGCTGCTGCCGATGCTGGCGGGGGGCGCGGGCATGCCCGGGGCGGCCCACGCTCCCTCCGGAGAGCAGAGCGGGCGCTGGGTGCGGCGCGGCCGCAAGATCATCCTGCTCGGCGTCTGAGTGGCAGCCAGTGAACGCGGACCGGCATCGCACGCTGGGCGCTCGAGCAGGAGGCACGGGCACTGCTGACGCGGCTCGGCCGCGTGCGGCCGTTCGCGCTGCAGGAGACGATGCTGCCCGCGGCGGCGCTCACGCCGGCGGCCCAGATCGCGATCGAGCGGTTCCTCATCGGCAACCGCTACCGCCTGCGCAACGCAGGTCCTCGAGTACCTGCGCTGGCTGCGCGGAGCGGGCGAGCGCAGCCGCCGGCGGAGATGCAGCGGCGCTTCGTCGTCGTGCGGCTCCAGTTCAACGACGCGCTGACGCAGTTCGACCTGTTCTCCGAGCTGATCACGCCAGCGCAGCGAGCACGACACCGGCGTATGGCTCGCGGGCCTCGACGCGCTGGCGGCGGACGCGCTGCAGCCTGCCCGGCGCGTACTTCGAGCAGCCGCAGGTCGTGTGCTACCTCGCGCGCGGGCCGGGCGCCGCGATCAGGCGCGCCCGCACGCGCCTGCCCGGCGGCGGGCGAGAACCCCGTGGCCATCGTCCGCGTCCCGCGGGAGCGGATGGTCGGCCACGGGATCGCGTCCTCGCTCGTCCACGAGGTCGGCCACCAGGCCGCCGCGCTGCTCGGGCTCGTGGAGTCGCTGCGCGCGTCGATCCACGCGCGTCGCCCGGCGGGCCCGGCGGAGCAGCGCGCGTGGGGCTTCTGGGAGCGCTGGATCTCGGAGATCGTCGCGGACTTCTGGTCGATCGCGAAGATCGGCGTCGGCTCGACGCTCGGCCTGATCGGCGTCGTGAGCCTGCCGCGCCTGGTTCGTGTTCCGGGTCAACGCCGACGACCCGCACCCGATGCCGTGGATCCGCGTGCGGCTGAGCTGCGCGATCGGCGACGCGCTGTACCCGGACCCGCAATGGCGAGGCCTCGCATCGCTGTGGGACTCGCTGTATCCGCGCGACCGGCTCGACGCGGCGCGCGGGCAGCTCCTCGCGGCGCTCGAGGCGACGGCCCCGGCCGTGGTCGGCCCTGCTCGCCGACCACCGCCCGCGCTCGCTCGGCGGCCGGTCGCTGCGCGACGTCATGCCGCTGGCCGACCGGCACCCGCGCCGGCTGCCGGAGCTGTGGGCGTCGTTCCGCCACAACCACGACCGGATCCGCGACGTGCCGCCGTCCCTCGCGTTCGCCGTGCTCGGGCAGGCGCGCGCGCTCGGCGACCTCAGCCCGGAGACCGAGGGCCGCACCGTCGAGAGCCTTCTCACGTACTGGGCGCTGCGCAGCACGCTCGACGCCGCCGAGCTCAGCGCCTCTCTGCAGACCGCGAAGACCATCCACCCGGTGCTCCCGCTGGTCGAGCTGCCGGCCACCGTCGCCTGAACGAGGAGACCCCAATGCCCACACTCACGATCAAGCTCGACAAGACGACGATCCAGCAGGACGCGACCGTCAGGCTCGAGGCGGACACCGGCAGCAGCGCCGCGCGCTCGAGGTCGGCCACGCGCCGCTTCGAGTGGACGGTGAGGCGCGTCGGGAGCCGCGGGCAGGACCGGCCGGGGCGCCTGACCGTCGAAGGGGACGGCGAGGTCGCCTTCTGGACCGCGGAGGACGTGCGCCCCGGCGTCTTCCGCGTGACCCTGTCGGCCGGCTCCGACGAAGCCGAGGCGGCGGACATCGTCGTCGACCCCAGGGCTCTGGGCGTCGACGACCAGCCGCTGCGCGTCTCGCTCCGCCGCTCGGAGATCGTCGAGACCGACGACCTGCCGCTCTGGGAGGTGATCCGGCAGAGCACCGACGCGCTGTCGTTCAACCGCTACAAGGCGTTCGTCGATCACGTCCTCTGCCGCGGCGACATCCCCGCGGACGTGCCCGAGGCGCAGCACGCCGCGTGGACCGAGGCGCGCGACGCCCTTCAGACGGGGGCCGGCGGCGGCCGGCACCAGTCGTCGATCGCGCTGCCGTATCCGGACATCAAGGCCTACAAGCTGCTCAAGTGCGCGACCGAGGCGTTCATGCTCCTGAACTGCTCGCCCGTGCCGCTCGCCGACATCAGGTTCGGCGGTGTCGACGAGGACGAGCGTGAGGAGCGCGGCTTCCCGGACTCGGCCCGCCTGCGCAGGCTGTTCCAACGCTACCTCGTCGACATCCCCGCGGGCGACCGTCGCTTCGTCGGGCTGACGGAGGCGCTCGAGAAGGACCGGTCGCTGCGCGGCCACGCCGACGACCTCAAGGCGCTCATGGCGACGAACGGGTACGACGTCGACACGTCGCGCGTCGCGACGCTGCCGTACCTCGCCGCCGTCCGCGAGAACTTCCCCGAGGTGCCGCTCAGCCTGCCGGAGTCGCTGCGCGACGGGGCCGACCTCTGCTACGCGGTCCTCCGCGAGAAGTTCACCAACCCCTGCCTGCTCGAGCTGATCTGGTCGTACTGGCACGAGGAGGGGATGCTGGTGCAGACCATGAACGCGATCAGCGCGGCGCTTCCAGAACCGTGCGCGGGCCGGCGGACACGCGACCCGCTGGCGAACCTGGAGATCGACCCGCTGCGGCCGCTGAACAACCTGCTCTGGGGCTACATCCAGGACGAGCAGCACCGGCTGACGCGTCGCCCGGCGCGCCTACGAGTACGACCACCACTACGGCCTGACGCTCGTCGGCCAGGCGGTGCCGCGCATGCGCGCCGCCGACACGCCGCTCGAAGTTCCTCGAGGCGTTCCACAACCTGCTGCACCTGCGCCGCGATCTTCTACAAGGAGGACGACGACACGACGGTGATCGCGGACGCGCTTCCCGGTGCTGAACGCGCTCAAGGAGGTGCACCTGCTCCTGTCGCAGGGCGCGCACAACCAGTTCGGCGACCTGCCGTGGACCGCGCGCCAGCGAGATGCTGATGCAGCAGTGGCTGCTGGCGCGGCCGGAGTTCCGCGAGTTCCTGCCGACGCGCGTCGATGGTCGCCTACCCGGAGCCGTGGATGGACCGCGTCGACGCGATGAAGAAGCTGCAGGGCTGGACCGACGTCAGCGGTGCGCACTTCCGCGACCTGGCGATCTTCGGCGAGCAGATCGCTGCTGTCGATCCGCTACGGCAACTGGAGCGACGTCAACGATCGCGAGCAGGCCGGCAACTGGGCGCGCTACTGGCGGCCGGAGATCCAGGGCTACATCCACGCCTACCGGGCCGTGACCGGCGTCGACCTCTCCGCCGACATGGCGGACGTCCGCCAAGCCGAGCAGGCCCGCGCGCGGGCGCTCCCGCCGGCGCTGCACCTGCAGCGCCGCCTCGTCGAGCAGCGGCGGGCGTCGAACGGCGCGATGCGCCACCCGGTCGAGCCGCCGCGCGGGCAGCGGGTGTGAGCCGATGAGCACCGACGCACGTGCTCGACTTCACCTCCGCGCTGTACCTGGGGCTCCGCCATCCGAGCGATTCGCTGGCGCCCTGGGACCGCCTGACCACGGGAGCGCCGGCGGCGCTCACGGAGCCGCCCGCGGCCCGTGGCGTCGCCGGCTCGCTGGCGGCGCTGCAGGGGTGCGCCGCAGCGACCATCGCGACGTCGACCCTGCACGTGTTCTGGGATCTGTTCGGAATCCTCGCCGGTGACGGTCGCGTGGCGATCCATCTCGACTCCGAGACGTATCCGGTCGCCCGCTGGGGCGCCGAGCGGGTGGCCTGTCGCGGCGTGCCGGTGCGCACGTTCGCGCACCACGACGCCGCCGCACTGGAGCGAGGCCTGGAGAGCGGCCTGCGTCCGCTGGTCGTGACGGACGGCTTCTGCCCAGGCTGCGGTCACGGCGCGCCGCTCGGCGACTACGCGGCGATCGCGGGCCGGCTCGGCGGGCAGGTGATCGTCGACGACACGCAGGCGCTCGGCGTGCTCGGGGACGCGCCTGGACCGGCGGCGCCGTATGGCCGCGGCGGCGGCGGCTCGGCGCGCTGGCAGCGCGTCGCCGCGCCCGACCTCGTCGTCGCGGCGTCGCTCGCCAAGGGCTTCGGTGCCCCGTTGGCCGCGCTCGCCGGGCCGGCCGGGCTCGTGGCTCGCTTCGAGGCGGAGAGCGCGACGCGCGTGCACTCCAGCCCGCCGGCCGCGGCCGCGCTGCATGCCGCACAGCGCGCCCTCGCGCTCAACCACCGGCACGGCGACGCGCTCCGGCTGAGGCTCGCGCGGCTCGTGCGCCGGCTCCGGGCCCGCCTCGCCGAGCTCGGGCTCCACGCGCATGGCGGGCTTTTCCCGGTGCAGACCATCGCGCCGACCGCGGCCTTCGACGCCGCTGCACTGCACGACCTCCTGCTCGAACGCGGCATCCGCACGGTGCTGCACCGCCCGCGGCCGGGCAGCCGCCCGCGGCTCAGCTTCCTGATCACCGCCCGCCACACCTTCGCCGAGATCGACGGCGCGATCGACGTCCTCGCGGCCGTGACGGTCCGGCGGGCCCGACCACTCGGAGGGTGGAGATGACCGTCATCGACCCGCAGGCAGAGACCGCCTGGCTCGGCGAGCTGGTCCCCGAGCCGACCGCGGTGCGATTCTCGCTCGCGCAGGGAGGCGAGCGCGCGGCGGTCCAGCTCGCGCTCCGGCAGGGCGTGACCGATCCGAGTCGCCTCACCGATCTCGTGTTCCAGGGCCGCCATCCGGAACGGCGCGGACGGCCGCTCGGGCGCGACGAGGACACGCTCGCCCGCGAGTGGGTCGACATCCGCGACCAGGTCGTCCGGCCGCTGCTGTCGGCCGCGGCCGGGCCGGCGCCCACCGCGGGCGCGTTCCGCCCGGTCGCGGTCGAGTCGCCCGGCGGCGGGCGCGTCCGGGACAAGCGCGACCCCGCGCCCGCGGACGTGACGCCCGTGAAGGGCGTGAACGGGCCGGTGCCGCTGCATCGGCTCGCCGCCCAGGCGTGGACCGCGATGGTCGGCGCCGCGCGCGCCGACGGGATCGCGGCGCCGTTGCTGCTCCCCGTCTCGGGCTATCGCAGCAGTCGCCGCCAGACGCAGCTCTTCGAGGCCGCGAAGAAGCGCTACGGGTCGGTGGAGGAGGCGCGCAAGTGGGTCGCGCCGCCCGGCTCCAGCGCGCACCAGTCCGGGCGCGCGATCGACCTCTACCTCGGAGAGCGCAACGACAGCGCGAACGTCGCGAAGCTGCGCCGGACGCGCGCGTACCTCTGGCTCGTCGCGAACGCGGGTCGCTTCGGCTTCTACCCGTACGAGCGCGAGCCGTGGCATTGGGAGTACAACCCGCCCGCGACGGGCGCGACGCCCGAGCTCGAGCAGCCGTGGCTCGGCGAGACGTCCGCGGAGGGGATCCCGTCCAGCCGCCTCGAATGGCCGGGCGTCGGTGCGGACCAGCTCGCGTTCATGCGCGCGGTCTACGACCGCCACGTCGAGCGCGCGCGCGGCACGGGCCACCGCTTCGTCGGCGACCTTCCGGGGTCCGACCTGGCCACGATCGAGGGCGGGCACGTCGCCCGCAAGGACGCGGCGGCGGCGGCCCGGGCGCTCCTCGCGGAGGCACGCGCCGCGCTCGCGGCCGAGGGGCCGGCCGGGGTCCGCATCGGGATCGTGAGCGCCTATCGCTCGGCTGGCGAGCAGGTCCTGATCTGGCAGGGCAAGGGCAGGCCGGGCGGGTTCCCGTACTACTACGCGCAGCTGCTCAGAACAGGACGGCTGCGCCGGGGCGACTTCGGGCCGCAGGCGGTCGACATCGCCGCCCGGGAGATGGCGCGCTGGGTCGCCGCTCCGGGCTACAGCAACCATCAGGACGGCCTCGCGATCGACTTCGGGACCGGCGCGGCCGGCAAGGGCCTCGGCAAGATCGGAACGCGCGCCTGGCTGCACCGGTGGCTGACGGCGAATGCGCGCCGCTTCGGGTTCCACCCGTACGCCGCAGAGGCGTGGCACTGGACGTACCGGCCGTCGAAGGACGCCGAGCTGTGGGCCGGCGAGGTCGGGGCCGCTGGCGTGCGCCAGGGGCGGCTGGAGGTCGGCGCCGTGCCCGCGCTGGAAGGCCACCGTGGAAAGGGACCGGCCCTCGTGCTGCGCTGGAACGACATGCCCGCGACTGCCGCCGAGGTCGACGTCGTCGTCAACCTCCACGGCTACTCGCGGCCGTGGCTTTCGCTGCCCCGGGACATCGAGCCCACGAGCGGCCTCGACCTCTCCCCCGTCGGCGGCGACACGGGACGCGGGCGCACGCGCCCGACGCTCACGATCCTCCCGCGGGGCAACTACACCGGCGTCAAGCAGCGGGGCGGGAGCCTGTACCGCTACACCTTCCCCGCCCTCGACGGGACCGACGGCCGCCGCGACGGCATCACGCGCCTGATCCAGTTCTCTCTCGATCGCTTCGCGGCGGCGGCCGGCGTCGCGGCGCCGCGCGTCGGCCGGCTGATCCTCACCGCGCACTCGGGCGGCGGCGAGCCGCTCCTGCGCATCCTGCGCTTCCTCGACCCGCACGAGGTGCACGTCTACGACGCGCTCTACTGGGAGCCCAGCGCGCTCGCCGACTGGGCGCGCAGGCACATCGCGCACGACCGGACCGCCGGGCGCGGCGGCGCGATGCGCGTCTTCTACGGCCGCGGGACGCGCACGTACGCCCGCCGCCTGGGCGACGCGCTGGCCGGGCAGGCCGGCGGTGGGCTCGAGCGCTGGTACCGCGTCGAGGCGAGCCCGCTCGGGCACTGGGAGATTCCACGGACCTACGGCTGGCGGATCCTCGCGGACGCCTCCGCCGACGTCCCGCGCGCGACCCGCGAGCCGGCGGCGCAGCGCGAGCTCGAGTACGAGGACGCCGCCGACACGCCGTTCGCCGAGCAGTTCACTCGGCGGACGCCGGATCGGCGGCGAATGGCGCAGCTCGTGCCGTTGCTCGACCGGTACCGCGGCGAAATCCCGCTCGCCTTCCTGCTCGGGTGGATCGCCGTCGAATCCGACGGCCGCATCGACGTCGTCACGTCGCTCAAGGAGCGTGGGTTCTTCCAGATCCACCCCGACGAGTCCAAGGATCGGCATTTCGACCACGACCGGCTGAGCACCGACCCGGAGTACTCGGTGCAGGCCGGCATCGCCAACGTTCGCTACTACGCCGACCTCGCGCGCCGGCGGTTCCCGTCGATCCCCGCCGGCTCGGAGCTCTTCTGGCGCGTGGTGAAGCTCCAGCACGCGCTGGGGAGCCCGCTGACGAAGCGGCTCCTGGACGGCATGCGCGCGGACGGCATCCCACTCTCATGGGACGCGATCAAGCGGTACGAGGTGAGCCACGGGCCGCATCTGCACCGGCTGCTGCGGATCGAGCCGCTCGGCCGCTTCGGCCGCAACGTCGACGGCGTGTTCAGCCGCGGCCGCGAGATCGTGGCCGCTCTCGGGAGGTAGACGGAGATGGCAAGAGCTCGCGATCTGATCTTCTTCGGCTACTCGGGAGCGCCCGAGCCGACCGGGACCAAGGAGCGCGACGGGTCGTTCTTCCAGGTGGCGCAGACGCTCAAGCTGCACCTGGAGCGGCGGTTCGCCGACGACGCGATCGAGGTCGTCTGCGCGTGGAACAAGGACGTGATCGTCAACGCGCTGCGAGCCCCCGCTCCCGACCCGTCGCTGAAGATCCGCCAGATCCACTACTGCGGCCACGGCGCCGGCGGCGGCCTCTACCCGGGCTACCACAACGAGGTGGCGAAGGCGGCTCGCGGCGACGTCATCCGCCTGTTCTCGGCATGGCCCGCCGCGGCGCTTCCCGACGGTGTCAAGCGCTTCGTCGCGCTCCAGGCCGAGTCCGCGCTCATCTCCGGGTTCTTCGGCGACGCCCTCCCGGCGTCCAAGCTTGCGGACATCAAGAAGCGGCTCGCCCCGGACGCGCTCATGCACGTGTGGGGCTGCTTCGCCGGAGCGCCATCGCACACGTTCGAGACCGCCGACGCGTACTGGAACCTCTTCAACAACGGCGGACCGGCGATCGAGGGCGTGGCGCGCCACATCGCGCGGACGCTCGAGATCCGCGTGACCGCCTGCCGCGATCCGGGCGGCGTGCACGGGATGGACTTCTGCCACCGGGACGCGGCGGGCGCCATGAACTGCTCCGACAAGCGCCCCGACCGGCTTCCGCAGTGGCTCTGGCCGGAGTCGCCCAAGGTCCGCTGGATCACCTGGGACCCGGCCGGGGCGAGCGACGAGAAGACGATCAACTTCCTCGGCTCACCCATCGCGGCCACGGCCATCCCGCCGGGCCGGCCGCCGGGCTGGCTCCTCAAGGAGATCCCCGTCGCGGTCGCCAAGGCCAAGCCGGCGGCGGTGCCCGCGTGCTCGGCGGCGCGCGTCGGCTTCTGAGGCGGCCGCGTGATCGTCGACTGCCATTGCCACGCGGGCATCGGCGACGGGCTCACCGGGCCGTGGGACACCGCCGCGCGGATCGGGCCCTATCTGCGCCGCGCCGCGCAGGCCGGCATCGATCGCACCGTGCTGTTCGCGGCGTTCCACTCGGACTACACCGCCGCGAACCGCGAGGTCGCTCGCATCGTCGCCGCCCGGCGCGACCGCTTCTACGGCTTCGCATTCGTGCATCCCGAGCGCGACCGCGGCCGCATCGGCGCGCTCGTCGAGACCGCGGTCGGGCGATACGGCTTCTGCGGGATCAAGGTGCACCGGCATGACGCCCGGATCACACGTGAGGTCTGCGAGGTTGCGAAGGCGTTCGACCTGCCCGTCCTGTACGACGTGATGGGCGAGGTCTCGGTCGTCGAGCTCCTGGCGCGCGAGTATCCGACCGTGACGTGGGTGATCCCGCACCTCGGCTCGTTCGCCGACGACTGGCGCGCCCAGCTGGCCCTGATCGACCATCTCGTCCGGCACCCGAACGTGTACGCGGACACGTCGGCCGTGCGCCGGTTCGACCTGCTCGAGCAGGCGTTGCGGCGCGCCGGGCCCGACAAGATCCTCTTCGGCTCCGACGGCCCGTGGCTGCACCCGGGCGTCGAGCTCGCGAAGGTGCGGCTGCTCGGCCTCCCGCCGGCCGACGAGCGCAAGGTGCTCGGGGACAACTTCCTGCGGCTGGTCGCGCGAGGTCGCGGCAGGCCGCGCCCGGGTCCGCTGCTTCCCGTGCGTTCCGGCGCCGTACCGTCGGCGGCGGACCCCTGGGCGGCGTCTCAGTTCCCGGTCGGCTGACCGTTGCGCTTGGCCGCGCGGCGCATCTGCAGCGCCCGTGCCGTGACGCCGAGCCGGCTCGATGCCCGTCGGAGGTTCCCGCCGGCATCCGCGACCGCGATGCGGACGGCGGCGTCCGCGGCGGCATCGGCGACCTCCTTCAGCCCCATCCCCCGCTCCAGCGCCGTCCGGACGCTGCGCTCGAACCCGTCGTCGCGCCAGTCGCGATCGCGCGCCGGCGCCTCGCGCTCGTCGTCGGGGATGTCTCCGAGCGTGATCGGGCCAGGCCCGACGTGGCGGTGGCGCATGCGCGTGACGAGATGCCGGAGGTCCCGGACGTTGCCGGGGTACTCCCTGCCGAGGAGGAAGTCGCGCACCGGCGCGTCGAGCTCAGGCGGTTCGGGGTCGGGTTGCAGCCGGCGGAGGAAGTGGCGGGTCAGCGGCAGGATGTCGCCGCGGCGCTCGCGCAGCGGCGGCAGGGCGATCAGCCATCCCGCGATCCGGAAGTAGAAGTCACGCCGGAAGCGCTCCGCGGCGGCCTCCGCGAGCAGGTCCCGGTTCGTCGCACAGACCAGGCGGAAGCGCGTCTCGCGCCACTGGTTGCTGCCGACGCGCTTGTACGTCCCCTCCTGCACGACGCGCAGCAGCTCGGCCTGGAGCGTCAGCGGAAGCTCCCCCACCTCGTCGAGGAAGAGGGTGCCGCCGTCCGCGAGCGCGAACGCGCCGTCGCGAGGCGAATCCGCGCCGGTGAACGCACCGCGCTCGTGACCGAAGAACTCGCTCCCCGACAGGCTGGGCACGATCGTCGTGCAGTCGAGCACGACGAGGGCCCCTTTGTCGGAGCGCGGGTCGAGCTCATGGACGGCGCGCGCCACGAGCTCCTTGCCCGTGCCGCTCTCACCGGAGACGAGGACGGGGGCGTCGGTGAAGCGCGCCATCTCGACCACCTGGCGCACCACCGACCGCCACGCCGGACACTCCCCGACGAGCTCGTCGCGAATCGCCGGCGAGCGCATCAGCGCGTCGATCCGCTCCCGGCGACGAAGCCGCGCCGCGACGGCCGGTGGACCCTTGTCGGCGTCCCAGACGAACGCGTCGCTCGCGCCGGCTCCGAGCACGGGCCACAGCGCGCGGCCGTCGACGGCCCCTGACGCGGATGCGACGGCGATCACGAACTCGGCTCCGTCGCCGCTGCGCTCCCTCACGAGCCGGCACAGCTCCGGAGAGACCTCGTCGAACGCGACCACTCTCGTGCCGCGCGCGCCCGACGAGTCCTTCTCGGCGGCGAGCCCCTGCTCCCGGAGTGCGGCCACGACCTCGTCGCGGAATCCATCGGTCGATGGGCCTGCGGAGGCGACCCACGTCGAGACTTCGGCTGAGGCGAGCGACCGTGCCATCGAGCGCTGATCAGTCGGGTAGGCGGGCCCCCCGGTAGGGCACCGTCGCTCGCAGCGACAAATCGGCTGCGCCGACGGCGATGATGACCATCGACTTGTCGCTCCTCGCTGTCCGGAGACTGGACAAGGCGCGCAAATCCGAACCTCTCAGGCCCGTGCGAGCGCAGTGAGAAATCGCACATTTGCGTGACTTTTGGTCAGCAAGTCTGTGCAGTTCTGGCGCCAGTGACCGCGGACGCGATGGACAGCGACGCCAACGCGTCTTCCCCTTTGCGTCAGTCGCGCCCACCCTGCTTGAAGGGATCCGACTACACGCGGGGATCGGCGGAGGCCGTGTCAGCGTGTCAGCGACGTGCGAGCGACAGGCTTTCTGGACCGAGCCCGGCGAGGCGCTCATTGGGCACCCGATCGGGTACTCCGTGCCCAATCACCGCGGCGGCGCCGCGCGGAATCCCAGTGTTCGTCGGCGTGTTAGAGGCGAAGACCACACGATTCTCGGTCGTGTCCTGGCTGGCTCACCGAGGCGGGCCGCGCGGGGGGGTCCGCGGCCGCCGGCGGGCCCCGGCACCGCAACACGATCGCCAAGCGCCTGCGCCGCGCTGGGGCGACCCTCGAGCGCCCGATCACCCCGCGCCCGCGAGAGCTCGAAGCCGCGCCGCTCATCGCCGAGGTCCTCACGCCCGAGTAACTGACATCGTGAGCCAGGCTGACTTCGTTGGCGACCGGCTAAGCGATTCGCTTCACAGCCTGCGCAGCTCGGCAGGACTGTGTCGCGGACCGGATCGGCGAACGGCCGATGTCGAACTCGCTGGCCTTCGCGCCGCTACGTCGGCTGTGTCTCATTCCAGCGCACTACGCTCTGTAGGGTCGGGACAGCCCGGCGGGACTCGTTCGAGCCGCCGTCCTCGACGGTGGCCGATCGCATGAAGCGTGCCCGCCGCCGGCGCTTCGTGGGACGGGCGGCCGAGCTCGAGCTGTACGGCGCCAGCGGTGAGGTCCGCGCAGGAGACGGCCGGTTCGCGCTCTTGTATGTCCGCTGAGGCTCGCGCCCCCGGGGCGACCACGCACCGCCGGGATACCCTCATCCTCGATGGAACTGCCTGAGACGATGCAGCGGTCCTCCGACGAGCGCCTGGCGGGATGGATCGGCGTCCTGGTGGCGCTGTCCGCTGGCGCCTTCTGGATCAACCGGCGTTCCCGTCGGCGCTGATTCGCCAGACCCGCCACCGCCGGCGCGCCAGCGGACGTGTCGCCAGCAGGCGGCGCGCTGCGGAGCTCCGCGCGACGACTGATTGCCTGCCTTCTACATGGGCTGTCGCGCGACTCGCGGGGAGGACCCGGTGATCGCGTGGGGGCTGCCCACCGGTGAGCCGTAAGCATCGTGGCCGCTTCCGTGGGAAGGGAGAAGGCCCACCGGCGCGATTGAGTTCCCGGCGCGCTCGACCGCGACGTCCGGTGCGCAGGGTGGTCGCCAGGGAGCCCTGGCGCTACCCTCGGCGACATGCACCCGACTGGCGTGGCGACCGCCGCGTGGGTGTTCGCGTCGGAGCCGAGCAAGACCCCGTTCTACCTCGCCGGCTGCCTGCTGGCCGCCTGGGCCGTACTGCTGGGCACCTTTGGGTTCACGCATCCCGACTTTCCTGGTTCGGCCGTGGCCTCGCGGATCGTCATGTTGACCTCGGCGGTGCTCGTCGCGGCGACTCTCACAACGGCGGTGACCACCGCCGGGGAGGCGGTCACGAACGAGGGCGGGGCCGCTGGGCCGACCGGCTCGGCGGCGCCGACGAGCGCACTGAACCTGAGTGCTGACCCGACGGGAAAGCTGGCCTACGACAAGAAGCAGGCGACCGTCCGCGCGGGCCGGTTCCCGATCCGGCTGGTCAACAACTCCTCGCTGCCACACAACCTGACGGTCGCCAAGGGCGCAAAGGTCCTCGCCCGGACAAAGACGATCTCCGGCGGTTCGGCGACCACCACCGCGAACCTGACGCCCGGCGAGTACGTCTTCTACTGCTCGGTCGACGCGCACCGCGCCGCGGGGATGCAGGGCACGCTGACCGTCAAGTGAGCGGGAAGCGGGTTTGGCTGGGGTGCTGTTCGCGAGCGGCGCGTGGTGGGGCGACGCGTGCGCGCACCCGTATTGAGTCCGGCGCGGTAGCGTCGCGTGGGTGCCCGAGCCTGTCATCCGGTCGTCCACGTATCCGAACGCCTACGATCGACCTCTGGCCGGCCGCATCGACCGGCATACGGTCGTTCAGCGAGCTTCTCGCGGACAATCCGCTCGGCGATCCCGCCGAACGTCCCCTGGAGGTGTATGTGCCGCCAGGCTACGACGACACCGAACGGCGCTATCCGTCCGTCTACGTCATCCAGGGCTACGCGGGCGCGGGGCCGATGTGGCACAACCGCTCGCCGTTTCGTCCGACGTTTCCCGAGGCCGTCGACGCGCTGTTCGCCGGCGGTGACGCGCCCGCGTGCGTCGTGGTGTTCGTGGATGCGTGGACTGCGTATGGGGGTAGCCAGTTCGTCGACTCCCCGGGGACGGGCCGGTACCACTCGTACCTCTGCGACGAGGTCGTCCCGTTCGTCGACGGCCGCTATCGCACGCTGGCGTCCGCCGCGCACCGTGGGATCGCCGGCAAATCGAGCGGCGGATTCGGGGCCATGATCACGCCAATGCTGCGGCCAGATCTCTTCGGCGGACTGGCCAGTCACGCCGGCGACGCGCTCTACGAGCTCAGCTACATCCAGGGCTTCGGCAAGGTCGTTCGCGCGCTGCGCGCCTACGACGGTTCGTACGAGCGATTCTGGGAGGACTTCGCGTCGCGCCCGCCGATGAGCAAAGAGACCGACGGCGATCTTGTCATCACCTACGGGGTCGCGGCAGCGTTCTCGGCGGACGAGGACGGCACCGTGCACCTCCCGTTCGACCTGCAGACGGGACGACTCGTCGACGACGTCTGGGCGCGCTGGCTGGCCTGGGATCCGGTGCGCATGGTGCCCGCGCACGCCGATGCCCTGCGCACCCTGCGCGCGATCTACCTCGACGGTGGCACCCGAGACGAGTGGTACCTGGACCTCGGGGCGCTCGCGTTCCGCGACGCGCTCGCCGAGGTCGACGTCACGGACGTCGCCTGCGAGCTCTTCGACGCGGCGCACGGCGGCATCGATTACCGCTACCCGCGCGGCCTGGCCTACCTCGCGGAGCGCCTGGCCAGCGACCCATGACCGCGGGCGGACGACGCCTGCCGTGTCACGCGAGATGCCGTAGGGCCGCCAACCTCGGAGTCACCCAAGCGAGTGCCAGCTGCGAGGTGACCTCCAGGCCTCGGTGCCGGCCGCTGTACGCCAGCGCCTGCCCGAGATTGCCGGCCCTCGCACACACCGCGCGCCTCGCCCCCTCCGCGCGGGCTACAGCTGTCACCGTCTCCGTGCGGCCTCGGTGCAAGATCATCCCTCCCGAATGCTTACGGGCGATGCATCAGGGCCTACCCGGCACAGCCTCGACCGCGCCGTCCGGCTGCTGCGCGGCGCACGCCTTGGCGGCGGCCTGGAACGCGGGCGAGCGATCATCGAACTTGCTGCTGTCGAACGCGCCACGGCGATCGGGGTCAGGGAAGCTCGGAACGCCGTGCGTGCGCAGGCAGCGAGCCCACTCGAGTTCCGCGGCCGAAGGCCCGCGCCCCAGGGCGGCCGCGCCGCCGACGCCCGCCGCGATCAGCGCCAGCCCGGCCACGAACGCCATCAGCATCCTTCTCATCGCCTTGCTCCTTGTGTTGGAAGCCATGCTCGACTTTGTAAGGCGGCGCCGCTGACGCGGACCTAACCGCGCCGGTTAACCCGCTGTAAGCCGCGCCGTGGCACCCTCACGCGAGCCCATGCGACTCCACCTGCCCCCGCGCACCATCCGAGCGCGGCTCACCGTCATCGTCTTCGCCGCCTTCCTCGCTGCAGGCGCCGTGCTGCTGGCGGTCACCGTCGTGGTGTGGCTCGGGCGGACCGGCGGGCCCACCGTGGCGCTGCCGTCGCCCTCCGGGGGCGTACTGGTCCCGGCGAGCCAGCACAGCGTCGACCGGCGAGAGTTGCTCGTCGCCTCGGGCGTCGCACTGACCGTGATGGGCGCGCTTTCGCTGGGGCTCGGTTGGCTCGTGGCCGGGCGCTTCCTGCGGCCGCTGCGCACGATCACGACGGCAGCACGAGAGATCTCCGCCACCACCCTGCACGAGCGGCTGAACCTCTCCGGCCCCGACGACGAGCTGACTGAGCTGGCCGACACCTTCGATGAGCTCCTCGACCGGCTCGAGCGTTCGTTCGCCTCCGAGCGCCGCTTCGTCGCCAATGCCTCGCATGAGCTGCGCACCCCGCTCGCCGGGATGCGAACGTCGCTGGACGTGGCGATGGCCAAGCCGGGCCCGGTGCCCGCGCACGTCGTCACGCTCGCCGAACGACTCCGCCGCGAGCTCGACCGCATGGACGCGCTGCTCGAGAGCTTCCTCGCTCTCGCGAAGACCCAGCAGGGGCCGCTCGCCGACCAGGCCACGCTCTCCCTCGCCGAGCTCGCGTGCGTGGCGATCGAGGACCGCGCCGCCGCAATCTCGGCGCAGGGCTTGAACGTCGAACAGCGGCCGGATCCGCACGCCCGGGTCAGCGGCAGCGCGCCGCTGCTCGCCCGCATGGTCGAGAACGTGATCGAGAACGCCATCGGCCACAACCAGCCAGACGGCTGGCTGCGCGTCTGCACCGCGGTCGAGGGGACGCGCGCGCGGCTCGTCGTCGAGAACGGCGGCGAGCGGCTCGACCCCGACGACGTCAAAGAGCTCAGCCGGCCCTTCCGTCGCGCCGGCGCCGAACGCACCGGTTCGGACCGCGGCGCCGGCCTGGGGCTGGCGATCGTCGCCTCGATCGCCGAGGTTCACGGTGGCACGCTCAACCTCGCCGCGCGTAGCGAAGGCGGGCTGCGGGTCGCGATCGGGTTGCCGCTGGCCGCCGGAGCCACGACGTGAGAGTGCTCGTCATCGAAGACTCGCGCACGCTGGCCGACGCGCTGGTCGAAGGCCTGCAGGACGAAGCAATGGCGGTCGACGTCGCCTACGAAGGCCTCGAGGCCGCCGCGAAGCTCGATCTGCACGCCTACGACGTCGTCGTCCTGGACCGCGACCTCCCCGGGATCCACGGAGACACGCTCTGCCGGATGATCACCGAGCGGGAGAACTCCGCGATGGTGCTCATGCTCACGGCCTCCGGCCAGCCCGGCAGAGCGCGTCAGCGGCCTCGGCCTCGGCGCCGACGACTATCTCTCCAAGCCGTTCCACTTCCCTGAGCTCGTGCTCCGCGTCCGCGCGCTCGCCCGCCGCCGGCCCGCTGCGCACGCCAGGATCTTCCGGGCGGCCGGCATCGAGCTCGACCCGCTCCACCACGCCGTCACCCGCGCGGGACGGCGGCTCAACCTCTCAGCCAAGGAGTTCGCGCTGCTCGAGGCCCTGATGCGCGCTCAGCACAGCGTCCTGAGCGCCGAAGACCTCTTCGGTCAGGTGTGGGACGAGCACGTCGACCCCTTCACCAACACCGTCCACGTCACGCTCAGCCGCCTGCGCCGCAAGCTTGGAGAACCCCCGGCGATCGAGACCGTGCCCGGCGTCGGCTACCGCGTCACCGAGACCTCGCCGATTCAAGACGAGCCCCGCCCTTGACCTAGGAGCAACGGGTGGGGGGCCGGAGCCGCGGAGGACCTCGCGCTGGTCGACGCCGGGCCGCCGTAGCGCTGGTTCACGCCAGGATGCTGCGACCGGCCGAGCCGAGAAGCTCGCAGGCGCGGGCAACGCGCGCGGCCATGCCGGCCTCTGCCTCGGTGCCCCAGGCCCGCGGGTCGTAGGCGCGCTTGTCACCCAGGCCGCCGTCGACCGCCAGGACCCCGTCGTAGTGGGAGACCGTGCCCGGCCGCGGCCCGGGTGAACGCGTACTGGGCACGGTGATCTGCACGATCCCGTCCGAGCCGGCCTCGGCGAACCCGCGCAGCGCCGCGTTGAGCGTCTGCGACGACGTCACGTTGATCGCCGGGAAGGCATAACCGCCTGCCGCGGCGCCATCGAGCATCCCCGGATACTGCTCGGCCTTCAGCCGAGCACACCCGAGGAGGTCCGAGCCTGATCTCGCCCCGTGCACGCGCGCTTTCGCCGAGCCTGGCCCTGCTCGCCCGCGGCGCTGGAGCGACCCGCCGCAGCACGCGGATACTCCGACGCGGCTAGTCCGCGATGCGATCGCCGACCGACGCGCTGTGTGGCGGCATCATCAGCCGAGCAGCCGTATGAGCCCGCGTCCAATGAAGAACAGCCCGGCGACGCTGAGCAGCCCGACGGTGAACCCGCGACCGCGGCGAGCGATCTGATCGCGCACAGCAGCGAGCCCGCGCTGGCTGGGACCGGGGGCAGCCCTGGTCAGGGCGACGGGCACCCAGGCGGGCATGCAAACCAGGCCGACGAGCACGAGGACGAGCACCGCTTCAGCTGCGATCTCAACGTCAGCTCTGGAGATCTCTTTGGCGGCCGGTGCGAGCAGGGCCAGCGTCGTGAAGTTCGTCGCCATGGCGAAGACGCCGAACGCAAACGCCGCCCGAGCCTGGCGCGAACCACTCGCACGCCGGTCGTCGCCGCCCTTGCGACTCGGCGACCCGCTCCGGCGCCGTCCCGAGACGCGAACGAGAACAGCCAGGTTGACCAAGACCAGGCCGAGAACGAGGTCGAGCGTCGCGTCGAGGTGCGGCTTGGTCGGGAGCGAGATGGCGCGTCCGAACCGCTCGATCGCGACGACGATCACGGACGTGGTGAGGACCACACCGGCGGCGTAGCGCACCCCTGCCGCGGCACCGTTGGGGCCGGCGAGGAGCACGGTTTGCTCGGTCAGCATGACCGGGCTGACCGCTCCACCCAGCCCCAGCGGGATGATGACCGCGAGCGTCGCCAGCACCGATCGGACTATAGGTCTTGGCCCCATCGCAGCGCCCGGGACGCGGGATCGGCGACTGAGCCGCCGGCGTTCCGCGCTCACCCACATTCGACCTCGTGCTGCAGATTCCACCTGCCCACACGACTCCGGCGCCCACACCGATCTCACCCGGGATCGCCCGCGCCCGCCGTAGTAGGACTGCTCACATGTCGGGCGTCGCCGCGCGCGGTGCCTGCGCGACGGCCGCCTGCAGCGCCGCCGCCTCGGCGTCGGAGAGCCGGTGGTGGGTCAGGCGCGCCGCGCGTTCGTGGAGCGCCTCGATCAGCGCCGCGCTGTCGTCCGCGCTCACGAGAGCCACGATGCCCGACGACCCCTCGGGGATGTGGCGGCGGATCTCGTCAAAGAGCACCCCGCTCTCCCGCGGAGTGTGGACGGCGGACTCGTGAACGCCGCCCGCGATGCCACCGGCGACCAGGCCCGCCGCGAAACCCGGCGGCCCGAAGGCCAGCCCGACCACGGCGCCCGCCACCGCCCCCACCGCCGTGTCCTGGCCGATCGCGTCCGCCACGTCATCGACATCCAGGTAATGCCCCGCGAAGGTCCCGCGAACCACGATCCGGCCGTGGCGATGGCACTCGACGAAGACGACCTCGCGCAGCCACGGCGCGTCGTTGGCCCGCCCGCGAGCATCCGCGTACGCGCGCTCGGCGCCCTCGATGTGATCGAAGGTCAGCACCGCAAGCTCCCGCGCATCCTGGCCCTCGCGCCGCGGTACAACGGGCGGCGGCGGCGAGCCCTCCGCCGGTACCGGCGCCTCCCGACGCGTCGGGCGGCGCGCCCTCCCGGCGCCGGCCGAGCACCATCCACAACAGCGCCCCGAAGACCACGACCGCCAACAGGATCCAGCCCAGGAAGGCCAGGACGTCATGCCACGCGGAGGCCGACTCCCCCCGATCCGCCCCTCCCGAGTCGCTCGGCGCCGCCTGCCCCCAGGCCGGACCCGCGATCCACGCGGCGCCCGACAGCGCCGTCAGGGTCAGGACGACGGCCGGCCGTCGCGGAGCATGTCTCACGTCGCCCCTCCCTCCTCGCGAGGCGTGATCTGAAGCAGCGAGACCTCCTCGCCCGACCGTGTGTCCGGATAGACGACGTAGGCAGCGGGCGGCCCGCCGAACCAGCCCGGGATCTCGGCGTCGCTGACGAAGATGCCCGACCGCTGCGAGCCATCAGGCTGCGCGACCCAGACCTTCTGACCTTCGTGGAAGCCCTCCATGTGCCATGCGCCCCTCGACGAACTGTGCCGAGGATGGCGGGCAAGCGCACCCACGTACATCATCCGATACGGATGAAACCGCCGCGCCGCCGCCCGAAGGCCGCGGGTCACGTCAGCTGGATCAGGCGGCAGTCACCGACATGGGCGACTTGCCCAAGGTCCTCCAAGCCGGGGAGCGTTGTAGGCCTTGCCGTGACCAGCGAGAAACGCGACACTCGGATCGATGGGGTGTCTCCTTGCGCTTCTTGCGCTGATCTCCCCGCGGCTCGTCCTCTTCGTGCTGTGGATCTTCAGCGACGTCCTGAGCCGCGCGTTCGACAGCTGGATCATCCCCCTGCTCGGCTTCATCCTGCTGCCGTGGACGACGCTCGCCTATGCCGCCTTCTGGGAGTGGGGGTCCGGACACCATGTGACCGGGTTCGAGTGGTTCTTCGTCATCCTCGCTTTCCTCATCGACCTGGGCTCGTACGGCCAGGGCCGCCGGGCCCAGTACGCGCGCGCGTCCGGTTGACCGCGACTCGGCCGCAGACCAGGAGCGGCACGCGAGCGCCAGGGAGATCGTCGCATGGCGACCTCGAGCTGCGCGCGCGCAGCGCCGAATCGTTCGTCGCCAAGCTCAAGCCGCGCGACGTGCTGGCGGTCGGTGCCAAGCAGTGAGGGATGAGCGTCAACCCGATCAGCCCGGTCAGACGAAGTGATTCTGTAGCAGGCGCACCGGGGCGTCCCAGCTCGCCTCGTTGTACTGCTCCCCCGGAACCATGAGCAGGTCGTCGCGGTTCTCGGTGTGGTGTCGCTCCAGCGCGCTCGGCAGCCGATCGTGGATCTCCTCGTCCGTCAGCTCGAGGCTCCGTCGCTCTTCGGGGTCGAGCTCGACCGGAATCGGCTGGTCGCGGCCGTGCAGGAACACGTGCCATCGGTGCGGATGGCCCTCCACACGCTCGTGATGCGAGATGTCCAGCATCGCCGGACCCTAGCGCCCGCCCTCGGCACGCGGCGGCCGCGGGCTGGAGCGGAGGGGACGGGACGCGAAGGCGTGCTCATCGGCCTGGCTGTCCCGGCGCCGAACTCCGGGGCCGGGCTACGTGAGCGGCCCGGCCTCTGTGCGCACCCATTCGTCCGGGAAGCCATGCGAGTACGACCAGCCGGTGGGATCGGGCGGGATGACGGTCACCGGGATCCCGAGCGCCTGGATCTGCTCCGGCAGGCCGTGGCGGTGCCAGTGCGCGTGGTGCTCGGGCGGCGTGCTCAGCAGGATCTCGTCGCATGTGCCCTGCTCGACGAGGTCGCCGATCGTCGCTGCGGCATCCGCGCCGCTGTCGACGAGCTCCACGGGGCGGCCCTTGGCGGCGCGGGAGACCAGCTCCAGCGCCTCCTCGGGAGGCCAGTCCGGAGCGTCGGGATGGCGCTCGGGTGGCACCGTCAACGTGAAGCCGCAGCCGTCGCGGGCCCGCCGCTCGACCTCCTCGAGCAACCGTGGCGCTGACTCGGTCAGGTTGGCGACCACGAGCACTCGTCGGGTTGGGACTTCGGACATACGACCATGCAAGCAGTGCGCCGCAGATCGGCGCATCATCCGGAATGGGTGAACTGCCGGCGGCGCCATCGACAGGTCGAAATGATCACTCGTAACGATGGCGTCACGGCCCAAGTCGTCTCGCGCTCACAGCTCGGGCCACGGCTCGCCCTCCGGGACGGTCCGGTCCTCGGCACGGATCTGGCGGCCAGGTCGATCGGCAGGCGAACAATCGAACGCTGCGCGGGCTCGTCCCATTGGACCATCAGCCCTGCCGCGCGTGTGGCACCTCCGCAGCTGGCGGTGGTCCCTGGGCGGGGTACGGGTCGTGCCTGCCGTCCGCGTGGACGCGGTGTCCATGGACTACGCGTCCGCGAGCTGCTCGGCGGGCGCCAACGAGGACTCATCCTCGGGCGCGAGCTCCCGCACCTTGAAGCCGATGAAGCCGTAGATGACGTCGAGCACGGGGCTCAGCAGGTTGAAGAAGCAGTAGGGGAGGTAGGACACGGTCGAGACGCCGAGCACGCCGGACATGTACGCGCCGCACGTGTTCCAGGGCACGAGCGGCGATGTCACCGTGCCGGAGTCCTCGACCGCCCGGCTGAGCACCTCCGGTGCCAGGCCACGGCGGTGGAACTCGTCGCGGTACATGCGGGCCGGCAGCACGTCGGCGACGTACTGGTCGCCGGCGACCACGTTCAGGCCGATGCCGCTGGCGTTGACCGCGAGGATCAGCTGCCCGCGCGAGCGCGCGCGCGTGACGATCGGCCGCAGCAGCCGCTCGAGGAACCCGGCGTGCTCCAGGATCGCCGCGAACGCCATCGCTGCCAACACGAGCCAGACCGTGGTCAGCAGGCCGGCCATCCCGCCGCGGGAGAACAGCGCGTCGACGGGCTCCACCCCGCTGTGGCTGACGAACCCGGTCGCCAGCGCGCCGTAGATCGCCTTGACCGCGATGGTGAGCCACCCCGCCTGCGGATCGTCGACGAACGCCTTGACCGCGTCCCACTGGGTGAAGCAGGCGAGGATGCCGGCGAACAGCGCCGAGCCCAGGATGGCCAGGAACGGCGGGACCTTGCGCACCGTGAACACGACGAGCAGCGCCAACGGCAGCAGATTGACCAGTGAGATGTGAAAGGCGCTCTCGATCGCCGCGAGGGCCTTGTCGGGGCTGACGGCGCTGCTCGGTTCCGCCGAGAGCCCGAGGAACAGGAAGATCACCAGGCTGATCCCCAGCGCGGGGCCCGCCGTCCAGAACATGTTGCGCACGTGCTGTCCGGTGGTGAGACCGCCGCCCACCAGCCGCGGAACGAGGATCGTCGTCTCCGACAGCGGCGTCATCTTGTCGCCGAAGTACGACCCGCAGATCACCGCCCCCGCGGTCACCTCCGGCGAGACGCCCATCAGCTTCGCCATACCTACGAACGCCACGCCCAGCGTGCCGGCGGTCGTCCACGAGCTGCCGGTGACGACCCCGACGATCGCGCAGATCGCCGCCGTGGCCAGGAAGAAGACGTTCGGGTTGAGCAGCTGGACGCCGTAGTCGACGACGGTGGGGATCGTCCCGGCCATGTTCCAGGTGCCGATCAGCCCGCCGACCGACAGGAGGATGAAGATCGCCCCCACGGCGGTGGTCACGCCGCCCACCGCGGCGTCGGCGAGCGCGGCTGACGTGTAGCCGTTCTTCAGCGCAACCAGGCTCGCGAACGCCGCGCTGAGCATCAGCGCCACCTGCAGCGGCCCGTCGGTCGCGGAGACGCCGAAGGTGACGATCGTCAGCGCGATCAGAGCGATCAGGACGACGATCGGCGCGAGCGCGTCGGCGAGCGAGGGCGGCCTCGGCGGCTTGTCCTCCACAGCTGGCGAACGATCCTGCGCAGTGCCGAGGGCGGCAAGGGTGCGCGCACCCCCGCCTCAAGCCGGTGCACACGCTTGCCGGACCTCGACCCGGCGCCCATTCTGCGCGGTATGTCGCAGACGGCCGCGCCCGCGGAGGCGGACCCTCCCACGACCGAGCCCGCGGGCAGTGGCAAGAAGCTGAAATTCCCCACGGCGTTCACCGTTCTGGCCGCTGTCCTGCTGCTCGTGTGGTTGGCCTCGTTCTTCGTCCCGGCCGGCGCCTACAAGATCGACGCCAAGACGGGCGGCCCTGCCCCCGGCAGCTATCACAAGCTCCCCTCGTGCTCGAGTGTCGAGGGCGACACGCTGTGCGTGGAGACGTCGTTCGACCAGCGTCTGAAGCAGTTGTTCATCGCGCCCCCGAACGGCCTCTACGGGGTCGAGAACGACCGCGGCTTCGTCAGCGCCGACGAGACCGGGGTTCTCTACGGCTCGGCGATGATCTTCCTGTTCGTCCTTGCCGTCGGCGCGTTCATCACCGTGACGATGAAGACGGAGGCGATCCAGACCGGCATCGGCCGCCTGGCTCTGCGCTTCCGCCACAGCGGCTCCGCTCTGATCGCGATCCTGATGTGCGTCTTCGCGCTCGGCGGGACCAGCTACGGCATGTGGGAGGAGACGCTCGGCTTCTTCGTCCTGTTGGTGCCGCTGGCGCTCGCCTTGGGCTATGACCGCATGGTCGCCGCCGCGATCATCTTCCTCGGCGCCGGGACCGGCGTGATCGCCTCAACCGTCAACCCCTTCGCCACCGGCGTCGCCTCGGACGCCGCGGGCATCAGTCTCGGCCAGGGGATCGGGGTGCGGATCGCGATGTGGGTCGTGCTCGTCACGCTCGCCGTCGGCTACGTGATCCGCTACGCGTCGCGGGTGCGCACCGAGCCGTCGCGCTCGGTCGTCGGCATTTCGTCGACCGACGCGAAGGAGGCCGAGGAGCTGATCGCGGACGTGCCCGAGCTCACCGGCCGCCAGAAGCTCGTCCTCGTCCTGTTCATCGGCTCGTTCCTGGTGATGATCTACGGCTTCATCCCCTGGAACGACCTCTGGCAGGAGGGCTGGGGCCGCGACTTCCCGCTGCCCACCTTCGGCTCGTTCTACTTCCCGGAGGCGGCGGCGCTGTTCTTCGTGATGGCGGTGGTGATCGGGCTGATCGCCAAGCTCGGCGAGGAGGGGACGGTGAACACGATCATCGCCGGCGCCTCGGACTTCCTGGGCGCCGCGCTGATCATCGTGCTCGCCCGCGGGATCACCGTGGTCATGAAGAACACGTACATGACCGACACCGTCCTGCACTGGATGGAGGACGCGGTCTCCGGCACCTCGCAGGGCGTGTTCGGCGTGATCACGCTCATCGTCAACGTCCCGATCGCCTTCCTCGTCCCCTCGTCGTCTGGCCACGCCGCGCTGGTGATGCCGATCCTGGCCCCGCTGGCCGACTTCGCCGACGTGGCGCGCTCGGTGGCCGTGACCGCATATCAATCGGCCTCCGGCCTCGTGAACCTGATCACCCCGACCTCGGCGGTGATCATGGGCGGCCTCGCCCTCTCCAAGGTGGGCTACGACCGCTACCTGAAGTTCGTCTGGCCCTTCGTCGCGATGGCGTTCGTGATCTGTTGCCTGTTCGTCGCCGGTGCGGCCGTCCTGAGTTGAGAGGAGACCCCGTGGCAGCCCCGTCCACTACCCCCGCACTTGGAGTCGCATCCGAGGTCGGGACCCTGCGCAGCGTCATCGTCCACCGCCCGGACCTCGCACACGAGCGGCTGTCGCCGACGAACTGCCACGAGCTGCTGTTCGACGACGTGATCTGGGTGCGCCGGGCCCGGCAGGAGTTCGACGGATTCGTCGACCTCATGCGCGAGCGCGGCACGGAGGTCCTGCTTTTCCACGAGCTGCTCGCCGAGACGCTCCAGGACCGCGACGCCGCGGGACTGGCTGCTGCAGCGCAAGCTGCGCCCGGAGGAGGTCACGACGATCTTCTCGCGCGAGCTGACCGCGTGGATGACGGAGATGCCGGCCGAGGAGCTGGCCACGCGCCTCACCGGCGGCGTGACCCTGGCCGAGCTGCCGGCCGACATCGTGGCCGCGATCGGTCGTGCGCTGCTGCCCACCGACTTCATCCTCAAGCCCCTCCCCAACCAGCTGTTCATGCGCGACACGAGCGCGTGGCTCTACGGCGGCGTGTCGATCAACTCGATGTTCTGGCCGGCCCGCCAGCACGAGACGCTCAACGTCGAGGTCGTCTACCGCTTCCACCCGCGCTTCCGCGACGCCGGCTGTCCGATCTGGTTCGGCGGCTTCGACCACGACTGGGGCACGGCGACGATCGAGGGCGGCGACATGATGCCGGCCGGCGACGGCGTCGTCCTGGTCGGCCAGGGCGAGCGCTCCAACGCGCGCGCCGTGAGCATCCTCGCGCAGAACCTCTTCGCGGCGGGCGCCGCGCGCCTGGTCATCGGGGCGCGGATGCCGCGCACGCGCGCGGCGATGCACCTCGACACCGTGTTCACGTTCTGCGACCGCCACGTAGCGACGCTCTACGAGCCGGTCGTGTCGGAGATCGTGCCGATCCTCTACCGCCCCGACGGCGACGGCGGCGTGCGCGCCGAGGTCTCCGAGCGCTCCTTCATCGACGAGCTCAAGGACGCGCTCGGGCTCGCGGACCTCACGCTGGTCGCCACCGGCGGCGACGAGTTCGAGGCCGAGCGCAACCAGTGGGACGACGGCAACAACGTCGTCGCGCTCTCGCCCGGCGTCGTCGTCGCGTACGAGCGCAACGAGGCCACCAACGCGAAGCTGGCCAAGGCTGGCGTCGAAGTCCTCGCGATCGCGGGCCAGGAGCTCGGGCGCGGGCGCGGCGGCGGCCACTGCATGACCTGCCCAATCTCCCGTGACGCCTGAAAGGAACCGCGCATGACCGCCGCCACCGAGCATCCCGAGGTCGCTGCCGCCCTGCACGGCCGGCACTTCCTCACGCTGACCGACTACAGCGCCGACGAGATCCGTTACCTCATCGACCTCGCCGCGGAGCTGAAGGCGGCCAAGCGCGCGGGCCGCGAGGAGCAGCGCATCGCCGGCAGGGAGATCGCGCTGATCTTCGAGAAGGACTCGACGCGCACGCGCTGCGCGTTCGAGGTGGCCGCCTACGACCAGGGCGCGCACGTCACGTTCATCGGCCCGAGCGGCTCGCACATGGGCCACAAGGAGACCGTCAAGGACACCGCGCGCGTGCTCGGGCGCATGTACGACGCGATCGAGTACCGCGGCTTCGGCGAGAAAGTTGCCGACGAGCTGGCGGAGTGGGCCGGGGTGCCCGTCTACAACGGCCTGACCGACGAATGGCACCCGACGCAGATGCTTGCCGACTTCCTGACGATGCGCGAGCACCGCGACAAGCCGTTGGAGGAGATGACGTTCTGCTACCTCGGGGACGCCCGCTTCAACATGGCCAACAGCTACCTGGTCGTGGGGGCCAAGCTCGGCATGGACGTGCGCATCGCCGCTCCGAAGTCGCTGTGGCCGAGCCAGGAGCTCATCGACATGGCGACCGGCTTCGCCGAGGCGGCGGGCGGTCGGATCACGATCACCGACGACGTCGCGCAGGCGGTCGGCGGCTGCGACTTCCTGCTCACCGACGTGTGGGTCTCGATGGGCGAGCCCGACGACGTCTGGGCGCAGCGGATCGAGTTGCTCATGCCCTACCAGATCAACGCGCAGACGATGGCGGCGACCGGGAACCCGGACGTCAAGTTCATGCACTGCCTGCCGGCCTTCCACAACGCCGACACGCAGGTCGGCAAGGAGATCGAAGAGAAGTTCGGGATCTCGGCGCTCGAGGTGACCGAGGAGGTGTTCGAGTCGCCCGCGTCGATCGTCTTCGACGAGGCCGAGAACCGGATGCACACGATCAAGGCCGTCCTCGTCGCCACGCTCGGGAGCTGAACGATGCGGGTCGTCGTCGCCCTGGGAGGCAACGCACTGCTGCGCCGCGGCCAGGCCTTGTCGGCCGAGAACCAGCGCGAGAACGCCCGCGCGGCCTGCGCGGCGCTGGCGCCGCTCGCACTCGACCACGAGCTCGTTGTCGCCCACGGCAACGGCCCGCAGGTCGGCCTGCTGGCGCTCCAGGGCTCGGCCTACACGGCGGTCGACACCTATCCGCTCGACGTCCTGGGCGCGCAGACCGAGGGGATGATCGGCTACATGCTCGAGCAGGAGCTCGGCAACGAGCTGCCGTTCGAGCGCCACCTGGCGACGCTGTTGACCATGATCGAGGTCGACGGGGCCGATCCGGCCTTCCAGCGGCCGACCAAGCCGATCGGCCCGCTCTATGACGCCGACGAGGCGGCCCGTTTGGAGCGCGAGAAGGGCTGGGCGTTCATGCCCGACGGCGACAGCATGCGCCGCGCCGTGCCCTCGCCGGTGCCGAAGCGGATCTTCGGCATCCACGTGATCCGTACGTTGCTGGAGCAGGGCGTCATCGTGATCTGCGCGGGCGGCGGTGGGATCCCGACCACTACACGGATGACCCCGCGCCGGCCGGCCGGCGGCTGCGCGGCGTGGAGGCAGTGATCGACAAGGACCTCGCGAGCGCGTTGCTGGCGATCGAGATCGGCGCAGACGCGCTGCTGATCGCCACGGACGTCGACGCGGTCTACGCGGACTGGGGCACCCCTGAGCAGCGTCCGATCCGCAGCGCCACGCCAGAGGAGCTCGCCGCCTCGGAGTTCGCCGCGGGCTCGATGGGGCCGAAGGTCCGTGCCGCGTGCTGGTTCGCCGAGCAGCACGGGCAACTTCGCCGCGATCGGCTCGATCACCGACACCCAGGCGCTGCTGCGGGGCGAGGCCGGCACCCGCGTCGCCGTAGAGTCCGTTGTTCCCACGGGCTGAGAGGACGACCAGATGGCCACCACCGCACCTGCAGCGACAGCGACGGCGACGACGCCCGAGGCCCCCACGTGGCATGTCCGCTCGAGCGCGGACGTGGTTGCGGAGCTGGGGGTCGAGCCGGAGGCGGGCCTGAGTGGCCAGGAGGCGGCCGAGCGGCTGACGCAGTACGGGCCCAACAAGTTCGCCGAGGCGAAGGCGGAGCCGCGCTGGCACGCGTTCCTGCGCCAGTACCGCGACCCGATGCAGATCGTTCTGCTGGGCGCCGGTCTGATCTCGATCTATCCCGTCAAGCAGACGGGCACCGGGATCATGATCCTGCTGCTCACGCTGCTGAACGCCGTGCTCGGCCTCAACCAGGAGGGCAAGGCGGCGGCGGCCGTGGCCGCGCTGGCGAAGATGATGATCGTCAAGGCGCGCGTGCGCCGCGACGGCGCGCTGGCGCTGCTGCCGGCGGAGGAGCTCGTCCCGGGCGACGTGGTCGAGATCGAGGCGGGCGACGTGGTGCCGGCGGACGGGCGCGTGCTCTCGGCCGCGACGCTGGAGGTGGCGGAGGCGGCGCTGACCGGCGAGAGCCTGCCCGTGGGCAAGGGCACCGAGCCGGTCGCCGCTCCCGACGCGCCACTCGGCGACCGCACCGACATGGTCTACATGAACACGAACGTCACCCGCGGAACGGGCTCGTACGTGGTCACAGCGACCGGGATGGCGACAGAGGTCGGCCACATCTCCGGGATGCTGCAGGGCCAGGACGAGTCGAAGTCGCCGCTCACCCTGCAGCTGGAGAAGCTGACCAAGCAGCTCGTGACGATCGCCGGTCTGGCGCTGGTCGCCTCGGTCGCGATCAACATGGCCCGCGGCCAGAGCTTCACCGAGGTCTTCACGGTCGCGGTGGCGTTCGCGATCGCGGCGATCCCGACCGGGCTGCCGGCCGTGGTGACCACGATCCTGTCGCGCGGGACGCGGCTGCTGGCGGACGCCAACGCGATCGTCAAGCGCCTGCGCTCGACGGAGACGCTGGGCGCGACGTCGGCGATCTGCTCGGACAAGACGGGCACGCTGACGCTCAACCAGATGACCGCGGTGGAGCTGACGATCCCCGGGCGGCGCTACGCGGTCTCGGGCAGCGGCTACTCCACCGAGGGGCGCATCAAGCACGTCGCGGGCGAGCCCGAGGTGCCGCTGGAGCCGTTCATGCTCCCGCTTGCGCTGGCCGCCGACGCCGTCCTGACCGAGACCGGCGAGATGATCGGCGACCCGACCGAGGGCGCGCTGGTCGTGCTGGCCGAGAAGGGCGGGCTGGACCTGACGGAGACGCGCGAGCGCTACCCGCGGGTGGCCGAGCTGCCGTTCGACACGGCGTACAAGTTGATGGCCACGTTCCACCGCATGACCGACGAGGCCGGCGAGGACGTCATCCGCTGCTTCGTCAAGGGCGCGCCCGATCAGCTGCTGGCGCGCGCGTCCTCGCATCTGGACCCGGCGCTGGAGATCGCGCCCGTCGACGATGCGTTCAAGGAGCGCTACCTGGGCGAGAACGAGCGGCTCGCCCGCAAGGGCCTGCGCGTGATGGCCACGGCGCGCAAGGACTTCGACGCGGCCGCGTTCGACCCGGGCGCCGACCTGCTGTCCCTTATGCAGGGCGTGACGATGCTGGCGTTGGTGGGGATCGTCGATCCGCCGCGGACGGCGGCCAAGGCGGCGATCGCCACCGCGCACTCCGCCGGCATCCAGGTGCGGATGATCACCGGCGACCACGCCATCACGGCCGAGGCGATCGCCCGCGAGCTCGGCATCGAGGGCCGCGCGATCTCCGGCGCCGAGTTCGCCGAGATGAGCGACGAGCAGGCCGACACCGAGATCGACGAGATCGGCGTGATCGCCCGCGTCACGCCGGAGCAGAAGGTCCGGTTGGTGGACATCCTCAAGGGCAAGGGCCACGTGGTGGGGATGACGGGCGACGGCGTCAACGACGCGCCGGCGCTCAAGCGGGCGGACATCGGCATCGCGATGGGCATCACCGGTACCGAGGTCTCCAAGGAGGCCGCGGCGATGATCCTCACCGACGACAACTTCGCCACGATCGTCAAGGCCGTCGAGCTGGGCCGCGGGCTCTACGACAACCTCGTCAAGTACATCCGCTTCCAGATGGGCGTCCTGGCGGGCATGATCGTGACCTTCCTCGGCTCGAGCATCCTGAACATCGCGTCCGGGATCCCGTTCCTGCCCCTGCAGACGCTGTGGGTCAACTTCACCACGCAGGTGTTCCAATCGGTCGGGCTGGGCTACGGCACCGCGAGCGAGGGGCTCATGGAGCGCCGCCCGCGCAAGCCGGAGGCGCCGATCCTCACCCGGCCCGACACGGTCTGGTTCGTGGTCGCGGGCCTCGTCATGGCGGCTGCGACGATGGCCATCATCGCCGGGGCCGAGCACGACGATGGCGTCGAGCTGGCCCGCACGATGGGCATGACCACCTTCGCCATCGCCAACCTGTGCTTCTCCTTCACCGCGCGCGACAAGCTGCGCTCGGTGTTCAGTCTCGACACCTTCAACGACCGGACGTTCCTGCTCACCTCCCTGCTGTCCGCCGTGGCGATCATCTTCGCCACCGAGCTGAGCTTCTTCCAGCGCGTCCTCGACACCGTCGAGCTGACCGGCAACCAATGGCTGATCTGCATCGGCGGGGGCCTGGTCATCATCGCCGTCTCCGAAGCCTGGAAGCTCGTGCTGCGCCGCCGGGAGGGCGCCGAGGTCGCCGCCTGACTGGCGCGCGCGCTCGCCCGTGGGTCAGTCACGGGCAATCTTCAACCGTCAGCGTTTAGCGCGACGAGTCCGGCTACCAGCAGCACGGCGCCGGCGTGCTCTTGGAGCTCGCCGACGCCAACGACCACCCAGGCTCGGGGCCTGTGCTGCTGCTTCTAGACGCGCGTCACGTTCACGCGAGCGCCTTGGCCTTCAGCGCGTCGAACTCCTGCTGCGTGATCGCCCCCGAGTCGAGCAGCGCCTTGGCCTTCGCGATCTCGTCGGCGGAGCCGCCGGCCGCCTCGCGCACGCGATCGTCGAACGCGCTCTTCTGAGCCTGGACCTGCTTCAGGCTGCGATCGCGCATCCCGTCGTGCTCGACGATCAGATAGATCAGCACCCCGAGCCACGGCAGGATGACGACGAAGATCACCCAGAGCGCCTTGACGAAGCCGCCAATGTCGTCGCGACGGAAGACGTCGATCAGGACCGTGATCACGATCCAGATCCAGATCACCCAGAAGAAGAAGATGATCATCGACCAAAAGACGTCGATGAACGGATAATCGGCCGCTATCGGCAGCATTGTCGAACTCCCCTCGTCGCCAGCAAGTCCAGCGAACGCATGTTTACACGCGTGGACGGCGTTCTCGCTGGCATGAGAGCGAGATTTCACCGGCACTGCCTGGCCTCACCGAGGAATCCATTCCTGCAATCTGCCGCCGAAGCAGCACCGAGGGCGGGCTGCGCTGTCAAGGCCGCTCGAGCCGCCTCGACGCTCTCGCGGCGTTGCGAAAGCGGCGCGGGGCGCCACGCGCGACCAGCCTCAGCCGGTGAAGTTGGGCCGGTGCGGTGGAGCGCAGATGGTGACGTTCCGGGTGAGGGTCACCGGCGGGGTGCCAGAGCCGCGCTCGAAGGTGACGCCGACCGAGACGCGGTGGCGGCCGGGATCGAACAGCTTGGGCAGGACGGTGGCCCTTCGCTGCAGGATCTCCAGTGTGTCCTTGCGCACCTGACGACCGTCAACCGTGACGCGTATCTGGCTGATGTGGGTGCCTTCGAGCAGTACCTGTGAGGGTCGGGCGACGCAGCCGCCGCGCACGCGCAGGCCGGCGACGCCGATGCGCCCGGCGGTTGGTGGGGCGCGTCCCGCCGACACGACCGGCGCGGGCGCGGGCGGGGCGGGATTTGGGCTCGGCGTCGGGACCGGCGGGCCTGGCTGGGTTGGCAGTGGCAGTGGCGGCGACGGCTCGGTCAGCCCGCCGGGGCAGCGCAGGATCGTGGCGATCGAGGCGTCGTCGCTGACCGTCGTCTCCGCCGCCTCCCCGGTCGCCGACGCGATGTTGGTGACGATCGACGGCGTGCAGTCAGCGGTCGGCGCGGTGGTCTTGTTGGAGCACTGATAGGTCCAGGTATCGCCGGGGTCGAGGGTCCGGGGCGAGCCGTCGTCGCCGCCGGCATCGGCCTTGCCGACGAGC
The DNA here is from genome assembly GCA_963816845.1 of uncultured Actinomycetes bacterium. Lineage (GTDB taxonomy): Bacteria > Actinomycetota > Thermoleophilia > Solirubrobacterales > Solirubrobacteraceae > JAOPZW01. Next base: position 66,100 of record CAWFMR010000064.1, read on the forward strand.
GCGGGTGGCTTGTCGCACGCCCGATCGCTGACCTTCACGGTCGCAGCCGGGAGCGGCACGTCGCCCGGATTGGTGACGTAGAGCGTGTAGTGCAGCGTGTCGCCGGCTGTCGCCAGGATCGGGCCGGTCTTCTCGATCGCGATCGCGGGTGAGCCGGGGCGGACGTTCGTGAACGTGCAGGTCGCCTGATCTCCGCCGCGCAGCACGAGCCCCTGGTAGCCCGCGCCGGCGCGCAGGCGCCCGCGCGCCCGCGGCGTGGATCGGCACTCGACGGTCGAGCGGTAGGCGCCCGCGTCGGTCGGTGGGACCGCCGACTCGGTGATGTCGTAGGAGCCTGGCGACAGGGGGATGGTCGCGCTCGCGCCATCACCTGCCGCCGGCACGACGGTCGTTCCGTTGACCTTCAGGTCGAAGCGGCCCGTGTCGCCGGCAGGCTCGAGCTGCTTCTCGACAGTGAGCTGCGCCGGCAGCCAGTTGCCGAAGTCACGGTCCTGCGCGTAGGGCGTGTCGGCGGCCGTGATCGGTCCCCATCCGCAGCCGAAGAGGCCTCCGACTCCGTCGTCGAAGCCACCGGGCGTACCGGCGTGCGGATACGAGCAGCGCCAGCTCGTGGCGGTCGTGCGCCTACGCGTCAGAAGCGTCTCGCGCAGCGTGTAGCGGCCGCGGGGCGGCTGGATGTCGTCGAGCACGTAGCGGCCATCGTCGTCGGAGACCGTGAAGGGCTCGCTGGCGTCCCGGATGCCGTCGCCGTCGTAGTCGGCCCAGATCAGGAATCGCGGGATTCCCGGCTCGCCGCTGTCGCGCTGACCGTTGGCGTTGGCGTCGAAGAACTTCGTTCCCGCGGCCGCGCATCTGCGCACGGCCAGCTTCTGTCGGGCGACGTAGTCCTCCATCTGCGAGGACTCCGACGTCGACGAGCGCGAGTGCATCCACACGGAGCCGAACGCGAAGCACCTGTCGTCGAACGCCGCCTCGAGCAGCGCGCTGAGGTTCAGCGCCGCCTCGCCGAACTGCCCGGTGGGAATCGTTCCCGACGCCGCGTAGAAGCCAGGCAGGTGATTGACGATGGGACCGGGATTGACGGCTCCCTGAGCGTCGCCCGCAGGAACGCTCGCCACCTGGTCGAGACTGCCCGTCGTGGCACAGCCCGTGGCCGCGTCGGTCGCCTTGGTGACCCACCGCTGAAGGACGACGTCCATGCCCTGCCCGTGCGCCGCGAAGACGACGAGGAGATCACCCGTGCGCCGGCACGGGATCTGCGCCCGACCGTTGTCCCACAATCGCGCGTCCTGGTTGAGCTCGAACGTCAGGAAGGTCGTGCCGTTCGCCTCCTGGCGCGTGAACGCGAGGTACAGGAACGTGCTCGCGCCGGGCTGATCGACCACCGACCAGGCGTCGAGGATGTTGTCCTTGCCAGGCTTGACCCCACCGTTCTCCGTGGTCAGGTCCCACGCTCCCGGCTTGTCGTCCTTGGCACCACCGGCGAAGGCGCTGTCGGCCGCATTTGGGTCTGCGCTATGCACGACGCGACCCGTCGACTGCAATCCCTGCCAGTCCACCAGATTCGGCGGCTGATCGTCCTGGTTGCCGTCCCCGCCCTGGAAGCTGCTGCCCGCCAGGGGCGGTGTCGAAGCGGCCAGGGTCGCGCCTCGGGCGGCGCTCGGTACGCACCGCGGCGAGCGCCACGGCGCACACGGCCGCGAAGGTAGCCGGGCGGTGCCATCGCCGGCCCGGCCGCGCCCGATGAGCATCCCGCAACGCCACGCCGTGCGCGCTCCCGATCGAGCCACGCATCAGCGCCCCCGATTCAGGCGAATCCCGCTCCATACGTCGGGCACGCGCATGCGGCCCACCGCCCCTGCCGCGAAGCCCAAGAGGATCGCCCCGATCATCGCTGCCAGGCTCCCACCCGTACGGGCGACCCCGCCTCATCCCTTCGGGGTGATTGCGATTCGAGCGCGCTCGGCTCGGCGCCCGCGCGCTCAATCGCCGCCGCGAACCTCAGTGATGTGACGTGCTGGTGCCGATATGCGCGGGGGCGGGCCCCGGCGGGCACTCAGTGCCGTGGACCGCGCATCGGCCGTCGCGCATCAACTTCCTTGCTCGCTCGTCGCCGCCTGGGGTGTGTGGAGCTTGTTCTCGACGCGCGTGACGCCCTCGACCGCGCCCGCGGCCCGCACCAGCTTCTCGATCTCGCCCTCGCTGTCGAGCCGGCCACGGAGGTAGACGACGCCACGCTCGGCGTTGACGCTCACGTGCGCCTTGGAGACACCGGCGTGGCGGAAGGCCTCGCCCTCGACCTTCTGCGCGAGCGACAGGTCGTCCAGCGGCTCCTTGCGCTTCCCGACGCCGGGCACCGCGTGCGCGGCTCGGTGGGCGACGCCCTCGGCCACGCCCTCCGTGTACTTGGCCCGACGCACGGCCTCGCGCGAGCGGCGGCGGAGCTTGGCGAGCGCACGCTCGCGCGCCTTGTGCCGCCGGCGCCTGGCGTTGGCGCGGTCGAAGATGAAGCGGTCGGCCAGCGCGCCCATGCCGAAAGCGCCGAGAACCGTGGCCAGGCGGGGCGCCATGCCCCGAGCGGCGGCGCTGACACGCACCCGCCGTCGCGCCGCGCTGCGCTGCGCGGCGCGTCGCCTGCGCGGAAGCCCGCTCATGAGGTCGGCCATTCGATCTGCCCTCCGCTTCGGGGTCGCCTGTGCCCAGCAAGCTACTCCCCTGCCGTCGAGCGCGCGGCTGCCCCCGGCCGCGCCGCGAAGGTATCCGGCAAGGCCGCCAACCGGGCCTCCTGGCAGCTACGCGGAAGTATCTAGGCGAGCGTGTAGCACCGGCCGTCGCGGCGTACGACCTTGGACGTTGCAAAGGCTCCCACGATCTGTGGCGGCCGCACGTCGAGCATGACCGCGATCGACGCCGCGTCGATCGGACCGTGCATCCGCACGATGGTCTCGGCCGCCGTGCGGAGCGCTCCGGCAGGCCGGCGGGGTGGCGACTTCGGCGTAGCCGCCGGCGGTGCCGGCGGCTGAACGCGGCCGCGCGCGAGCACACCAAGCCGGCCGCGTTCGCGGCGGACAGCTGCGAGCACGTCACTCATCGTCGGCAAGGCGATAGCGCCCGTCTTCGGACTCGACGTTCGCTTTGCCCAGTGCACCGCGAGCTCTATTCGACGTCGAATCCAACGCCGCCACGATCGGAACGGTGGTACTTGGCCCATTGTCACGCAGGGAACTTTCCACGCGCGCCTCGAGATTCCTCGGGGCCGCGTAGTAATCCGGCTCGACCACGCGGCCGCCGCCATCTAGCCTGCGCGTAAGGACAGATCGCCCGGCCGCAACCGGAGCCGAGGAGGGAACGAATGCGGCAGTGTGAACGGCAAGCCAGGCTCCACACTCGAGTCTGGGACTCCCCAACCGAACGGCGATCTTGTCGGCATGAGCGAGCGGACGCGGCCCGCTCGCCTGCTCTTCGAGCGCCTGCGCCGCGCGTGATCGCACTGATGGGGTCGCGCAGCACCGGTTGGCGTCGAGCGTGCGAGGGCGAGTGACCGGGGCGATCATCCCGCGTTGGGAATGGCGCATGTTCGCCGAGCGGTTCGGCGCCGCCGAACGCCGGTTGGCTTCGCTCGCCACCGCGCCACCGGAGGTGAGCGACGAGCAGTACGTGCTCGGGCTCAGAAGCGAGGCCTCGGTCAAGGTTCGCGAAGGGCTGATGGACGTCAAGCGCCTGGAGCACGTCGACGATCACGGGCTCGAGCAGTGGAGGCCGGTGATGAAGGCGGCGTTCCCGCTCGCACAGGCCGACGTCGTCGCGGTGATCGAGGCGCTCGGCGCGTCGCCGGCCGACCTCGAGCGCGCGGAGTACACGGTCGATGAGCTCATCGGTGACGTCCTGCGGCCGCGCGCGGACGTGCTGGTGCTCAGCGTGCACAAGGAACGCGTGCGCTTCACGGTCGGAGGCTGCATGGCGGAGCTCTCGGAGCTGCGAACCGAGCACGGGGCGACGCGGACGGTGGCGGTCGAGTCCGAGGATCCGGATCGCGTGATCGCGGCGGTGCGCGAGCTCGGCCTGGTCGCACCCCACAACGTGAGCGTTCCCCGCAAGCTCAAGGCGCTCGCGAGGTTCGCCGCGCGGCGTTACGCGGTGATCGACGTCGGCACGAACTCGGTCAAGTTCCACATCGGCGAGCGCGCCGCGGACGGCGGGTGGCGGGCGATCGTCGATCGCGCGGACGTCACTCGGCTCGGCCAGGACCTGGAGAGCACGGGCCGGCTCGGCGAAGACGCGATCCACCGCACGGCGCAGGCGATCGCCGGCATGGCCGAGGAAGCGGCGCGCAACGACGTCGAGTCGATCGTCGCGGTCGGCACCGCCGGACTGCGGCTCGCGCCCAACCGCGCCGAGCTCATCGACGCGGTCCGGCACATCCACGGCGTCGACGTCGAGGTGATCCCCGGGGACGAGGAAGCCCGCTTGGCCTACCTCGCGACGGCATCGGAGCTGGATGTCGGAGACGGCACGATCGTCGTCTTCGACACCGGCGGCGGCAGCTCCCAGTTCACGATCGGCCGCGGGACGCACGTCGAGGAGCGGTTCAGCCTCAACGTCGGCGCGGTGCGCTACATGGAGCAGTTCGGGCTCGACGGGTTCGTCGACGAAGCCACGCTGACGGAAGCGCTCGACGCGATCGCGGCGGATCTCGCGCGGCTGGATGATTGGCTCGCCGTCGAGCGCGTCGTCGGCATGGGCGGCGCGGTCACGAACCTCGCCGCCGTCAAGCACGGTCTCGCGGTCTACGACCGCGACGTCGTGCACGGCACCGTCCTGGACCGCGCCGAGATCGATCGGCAGATCGAGCTCTACCGCACGCGGGACGCCAACCAGCGCTGGGAGATCGTCGGACTGCAGGCCAACCGGGCCCCGGTCATCCTCGCGGGCGCCTGCATCGTGCGCAGCATCCTCACCAAGCTCGGCCACGAGAGCCTCACGGTCAGCGACCGCGGCCTGCGCCACGGCCTGCTCGTGGAGCGCTTCCCGCACCCCACGTGACCTCGAGCGGATGCGGCTCTTCGCTTCGCTACACGGCTATCAGCGCCCGTGGCTTCGCGGCGATCTGATCGCGGGCCTCACGCTCTGGGCGATCCTCGTTCCTCAGGCGCTCGCGTACGCGAGCATCGCGAACGTGTCGCCGGTCGTGGGCCTCTACGCGGCGCCCGGCGCGCTGCTGCTGTACGCAGCCCTTGGCAGCTCGCGGGTGCTCGTCATGGGACCCATGGCGGCCGCCGCGGCCCTGTCGGCGGCCACGGTCGCCGATCTGGCCCCGGTGGGGGACGAGCGCTTCGCCGCGCTCACCGCCGGCCTGGCCATGACGACGGGCGTCGCCGCCCTGATCGCGGGTCTGCTGCGCCTCGGCTTCCTGGCCGAGTTCATCAGCCCTCCCGTGCTCAAGGGCTTGATCATCGGGCTCGCGCTCACGATCATCATCGGCCAGCTGCCGAAGCTGTTCGGGATCAGCCCGGGGACGGGCGACTTCTTCGAGCAGGCCTGGCACCTCGTCACCCATCTCGGCGACACGCAGGGCCTGACGCTGCTCGTCGGCACGTGCTCGCTGGCGGTGATCCTCGGCCTGCGCCGCCTCGCTCCGGGCGTTCCGGGTCCGCTCGTGGCCGTCGTCGGCGCCGTCGCCGCGGTCAAGGCCTTCGCACTCGACGTCCCGACGGTCGGGTCGATCGCCAGCGGCCTGCCGTCGCTCGGCCTGCCCGACATCGGGCTCGCGGACCTTGGCCGGCTCGCCGGCGGCGGGATCGGCGTGATGCTGGTCGCGTTCGCCGAGGGGCTGGGGGCGGCGAAGGCCTACGCGGGTCGCGACGATCGGCGGATCGACGCCAGCCGTGAGCTGGTGGCGCTCGGCGGCGCCAACCTCGCCGCCGGCGTGTCGAGCGGCATGGTGGTCAGCGGCAGCCTGTCGAAGACCGCCGTCAACGCCTCGGCCGGCGCGCGAACCCAGGTCTCGGGGCTGCTGGCGGCGGGCCTGACCGTCGTTGCGCTGCTCTTCCTCACCGGGCTGTTCGAGGATCTCCCGGCCGCGACGCTCGCGGCGGTCGTCATCGCCGCCGTCATCGAGCTCGTCGACCTGCGCGCGCTCGTGGAGCTCTACGAGATGTACACCCGGCGCCTCGGTCGCCAGTTCGGGTGGGTCGCACGCCCCGACTTCATCGCCGCGGTGGCGGCCCTGCTCGGAGTGACGGTCTTCGGGACCCTGCCGGGGCTGTTCATCGGCATCGGCGTCTCGCTGCTGCTGCTCGTCTACCGGGCCTCGCGGCCGTACGTCGCGGTGCTCGGCCGCACGCCCGGCCCTGAGGCGGCCTACCGCGACATCGCGATCCACGACGACGCGCAACCGCCCGACGGCATCGTCGTCCTGAGGATCGAGAGCGGCCTGTATTTCGCGAACGCCGAGACCGTCCGCTCGCGCATCGTCGACGCCGGCGGCGCCGAGGGCGTGCGCGGCGTGATCGTCGATGCCGAGACGACCCCGTTCGTCGACGTCACCGCGGCCCGCACGCTCGTCGCCGCGCACGAGGAGCTGCGACGTCGCGGCGTGCGCCTGGTGCTCGCCCGGGCCGTCGGGCAGGTGCGCGATGTGCTCGCGGTGCGTCAGCGACGATCGCGACCTGACCGCGCCGTACCCGACGATCAAGGCCGCCATCGCCGCCCTCGACGGCACAGAGGCGACCTGATCCCGCGATGGTCTGAGGAGGTGTGGTGGGGCGCGCTGGCCGGGTCAGCCCCCGGCCGAGGCGACCGAGTCCTTGCACTTCGGGACGAGGGCCGTGACCTCGTCGCCGGCCTGCTTGAGCCCTTCGTCGAGGTTCGCGGCCTTCGGGATGTCGCCGACGATCTCGAGCATCGCCTTCGCACATGCGGCGGCGGCCTGGGCCTTGGCCCCGACCTGGCGCTTCTCGGCCTCGGCCTGCTGGGCCTCGGCCTCTGCCTTCTTCTGTGCGTCCGATGCGCTGCTCGCCTCGTTCTTGGCCTTGTCGGCCTCCTGCTGGGCCTTGTCCGCCTCGGTGTTGGCCTTGTCGACCTCGCTCTCGAGCTCCGCGACCTGGGCGTCGCTCTCATTCAGCTGCTTGCGGGCGGCGGCGAACGCGGCCGCGGCCGCCGCCAGCGCGCCGACGTGGACGCCCTTCTCGTCGCCCGCCTCGGTCTGCGTTTGCGTCTGCGTGTCTTGCGTGGTCGTCTGCTGCTGCGTCTCGGTCGTGGTCGTTGTCGACGCGGGCTTCTTCTCCTGCGCCTGGACGTCCGCCTTCGCGTCCTCAGCGTTCGAGCGCTCGTTCAGGGCCCAGATCCCGAGAGCGATCGCGACCACGGCGACGCCGACGGTGGCCCACAGCCACGGGTTGTGCCACGCGGACTTGCCGTCGGGTGCGTCGTCGGGCTTGGAGGGCTCCGGCGGGGGCGCCTCCGGCGGGGGCGGGGGATCGCTGGCCGACATGGCACGGAACACTCTCCCTGCGCTCGGGGTGCGTCAATCGTGCGTGCGGGCGTTTCCGGGGTGTGCACGCAGCACTGCGCTCCACCGTCGCCAGCCGCCCCTCCTTCACGAGCGTGGCAGGCTCGGGCGTCGCCTCACGATGTGCGTCCGCATCGCGATCCTCACCGCTCGCACGACCATCGTCCCGACAAGGATGCCGAGTGCCACGGCGGGGATGGCGACCAGCGCTGTGCCGAGGTTCTGCGACCCGGCCTCCGGGTTCTCGCCCACCAGCTCGGTGATGCCGATCAGCCCGATCGTGCCGGGCACGAGCAGCCAGAACGAGGGCAGGAACATGACGTGGGCGGGTGGAGCGGTGCGCGCGTGGGCGACCAGGTGGGCCACGGGGACCATCACAGCGGCGCCGATGAAGCCGCTGAGCGTCGCGTCGATGATGTGCTTTCCGGCCAGCTGGCCGGCCCACGCCGTGAAGAGCACGACCAGGAGCCATGGCAGCGAGCGCTTCGGTGCGGAGTCGTGGATGTAGACACCGACGCCGAAGATGGCGACGCCCGCCCATGGCGCCCATGAGCCGAGCGTGTCGGCTGCGGCGCCGGCGACCGGGCCGGTGTGCGGGTTGCCGACCAGCTCGGCGCCGATGACGATGCCGATGGCGAGCAGGGCGAGCTGGAGGAACCCGGCGACGAAGCGGCTCGCGCCGGTGATCGTCTCGCCCATGGCGAGGTCGACGGTGGCCATGGTCAAGAGCGCGCCTGGCAGGAAGGTGACCAGCGGGGGGATCGTCAGGCGCAGTGAGGCGGCGTCGTTGCCACCGTGCGCCAGGAAGGCGATGGCCGAGATCAGCGCCGCGGCGACGACGGGCAGCAGGTAGCCGCCGGTCCCGAATCGCGACGCCCAGACCTTCATCGCCCCGACCACGATGCCGAGCGCGGCGTAGACCCATAGGTCGACCGCAGCCGGGTTGATGACGAGGCCCAAGCCGACGGTGAGCACGCCATGCGAGATGACGTAAGGAACCGTGCCGAACCGCGGGCGCTTGGCGAGGATGCGCTCGAGCTCGGCCAGCGCCTCGGACGGGGGCATCCTCGTCGCCTCGGCGGCCTGCGCGAGCCGGATGACCTCAGAGGCCTGGTCGAGACGCAACTCGCCGGCGCTGTCGATCGTCGTCAAACCCGGGCTCTCGCCCTCACCGACGGCCACGATCAACACCGTCGGGAAGACGGCGACGCGCGCGCGCGGATGACCGTAGGCGGTGGCGATCGACCGCAGCTGCCCCTGGATCTCGCTGACCGCATCGCCGGTCATCGTCAACGCCACGCCCAGCCGCAGGAGCAGCCGGCGTACGTCCGCGGCGTTGGCGGTCGTGTCGGTCTCTGGGTGCTCGACGCTCGTCATCGCGGGGTCGCGCCCCGACCCGGCGCCAGTGATGACGTCAGGCTTGCCGGATCTCGTCAGTCATGGCGTGCCCTCTCTCATGAGACGATGCGCATGTCGTGGCTGGTGGCGTTCAGGCGCCGCCCGCCGTCCTCGGTCGCGACGACGATGTCCTCGATCCGCACCCCGAAGCGGCCTGGCAGGTAGATCCCGGGTTCGATCGAGAAGCACATGCCCGGCTCGATCAGATGGGTCTCGCCTTCGATCATGTACGGCGGCTCGTGGGTCGTCAGGCCGATGCCGTGGCCCACGCGGTGGATGAAGTACTCGCCGTAGCCGGCGTCGGAGATCACCTTGCGCGCGGCGCGGTCGATCTCCTGGCAGGCGACCCCCGGGCGCACGGCCTCGAAGCCGGCCTGCTGGGCGCGGCGGACGATCTCGAAGACCTCGCGCTCCTCCTCGGTCGGCTCGCCGACGTGGACGGTGCGCGTCGTGTCGGATCCGTAGCCGTCCTTGAGACCGCCGAAGTCCAGGACGACCATGTCGCCCTCCTCGATCGATCCGCTCGCTCGATCTCGTGATGGGGGTTGGCGCCGTTGGGCCCAGAGCCCACGACGGTGAAGTCGACCTGCGAGTGCCCGTGCTTGCGCAGCAGGCGCGGCAAGGTCGGCGGCGATGTCGCTCTCGCTGCGCCCGGCGAAGCGCACCTTGACGATCTCCTCGAGGCTCGCGTCGGCGGCCGCGCCGGCGGCGGCCAGACGCTCGAGCTCGTCGTCGCCCTTGATCGCGCGCAGCATCGGCAGCGCGCTCGTCATCGAGACATAGCTGGACTCGGGCAATGCCGCCTGCAGGCCGAGCACGTGCATCGCCCACGCCGAGTCCGAGATCGCGTAGCGGCCCGCCGGCGTCGAGCAGTCGCCGCGGTCGCTTCGTAGGGGTCGTCGCCGTCCGTCCAGTCGCCTCAGCGCCACCGCATCGGCGGAGGGCGCAACCTCGGCGTCGGGCCGCTCGAGGATCGGGACGATCATCTCCGGGTCGCGCGCGGCCTGAATCGCCAGCATCGTGATCCGCTCGGTGATCGCAATCGGCGCGTAGCCCGTGAAGTACACGAGATCGGGCCCGGGCGTGACGAGCACGCCGGTCAGCCCGGCATCCGACGCCTGAGCCGCGGCGCGCGCCATCCGCGCCGCGAAGTCCTCGGCCGTGAAGGCCCGCGTCATCGCCGGACTCCCCCGTAGTTCTCGAGGAACAGCGCCTCGGCGATGGCCAAGTGCTCGATCTCGGACGGGTCGACGCTCTCGTTGGGCGCGTGGATGAGGCACTTCGGCTCCTCGACGCCCATCAGGAAGATCTCCGCGTCGGGATAGGTCTCGGCCAGGACGTTGCACAGCGGGATCGATCCGCCCTGGCCCTCCGTGGTCATCGGCCGCCCGAACGCCTCCTCCAGCGCCGCCTTCAGCGACTCGAAGGCCGGGCCCGTCGAGCGAGCCGACGAACGGGTCGCCGAGCGCGATCCGCTCGATCTCGCACTGCAACCCCCACGGCACCCGAGCCTGCAGGTGCGCGACGAGCGCGTCCTGGGCCTGCTGCCCGGTCGACACCCGGCGGGATCCGCAGGCTCACCCGCGCCGTGGCCGACGCCTGCACCGCCGCCGACGAGCCGATCACGTGCGGGGCGTCGACCCCGATCACGGTCGCGACGGGCGCGCCCACAGCAGGTCGGCGACGGATGCCGTCGCCCATCAGCTTGACGCCGTCGAGCACGTTCGCGTCCGCGCGGAACTGCTCGGCCGGGTACTCGACGCCGGTCCACGTCTGTGTCGTCGTCGAGTCCGTCGACCGTCGTGTTGCCGTGCTCGTCGTGCAGCGAGGCGAGCATCTGGATCAGCGCCCACGAGCGAGTCCGGCGCCGGGCCGCCGAACATGCCGGAGTGCATCGCGCTGCCGAGCGCCCCGCAGCGTGACGTCGACGCTCGTCATGCCGCGCAGCGTGCGTCGTGAGCGTGGGAACGCCGACCGCGAAGTTGCCGGTGTCGACGACGAGGATCGCGTCGGCGCGCAGCAGGTCGGCGTTCTCGGGCACGAACGCCTCCAGGCCGCCGGTGCCCTGCTCCTCCGAGCCCTCGCAGATCAGCTTGACGCCGCACGGGAAGTCCGTCGCCGAGCTGCTTGAGCGCGCGCAGGGCGGTGAGGTGCATGACGATGTTGCCCTTGCAGTCCGCCGCCCCGCGCCCGTACCAGCGCCCGTCGCGACTCGGTCAGCTCCCAGATCGGCGTCCGTCCAGGCGTCCTCGCCAGCGGCGGCTGCACGTCGTAGTGGCTGTAGAGCAGGACGGTCGGCGTGCCGTCGGGCCCGGGCGCGTGGCCGTGGACGGCCTTGCTGCCATCCGGGGTCGGGGACATCTTCACGTCCTGCAGGCCGACGTCGGCGAACGCGTCGACGACCCACTGCGCTGCCTTCTCGCATTCCTCGGCCGGGTACTGCCTCGGCGTCCGCGACCGACCTGAACGCCACGAGCTCGGCGAGGTCGTCCTTGGCGCGAGGCCATCAGGCCCCTGACGGCGTCGCGCAGATCGTCAACCGGCATGGCGGTTCCTTTCTCGGATTGCGGATCGGTGCGGTCACGAGGCGGTCGAGGGCTCGGTCGGGATCGTGTGCACGCTCGCGGCTGCCGCGGCGGCGCGATCGATCGCGCGGGTGGGCTGGCGGCGGTGACGCGCCATGAGCACGATGAGCGCGATGCCGGCGGCGGACCAGATCGCCATCAGCGAGCGCCGAGCTCGACAAGCCGGCCGCCAGCGCGGCGGAGGCCGACTCGCCGGCCTCCCGGTGGTTGTTGGTGACCGCGTTGTTGACCATCGCGACGGCGGCCACGGCGACGGCCGCGCCGACGTAGCGCGCCATGTTCGAGATCCCGGAGGCCGCTCCGACCTCGTCGGCCGACACCGCCGCCGTCGAGCCCGACGAGGCCGGCCCGTTGGCGACGCCGAGGCCGACCGGCGAGCACCACCAGCGGGACGCACGAAGGCGGCGTACGTCCAGGACGCCTCGACGAACGCGAGCGCCGCGAAGCCGACGGCGGCCAGAGCGAAGCCGAGCGCCACGGCCCGGCCGGCGCCGATCTTGGCCGCGAGCGGCGTGATCACCGGCGTGATCGCGATCATGCGCCGCGGCGGCGGGCAGCGTCGCCAGCCCCGCCTCCAGAGCGCTCATCCCGAGCGCCGCCGGATCCTGGAAGTACAGGCTGAGCACGTACATCAGCGCGTTGATCGTGCCCGCGACGATGAGGATCGCGAGCGTCGCGCCGACGAGCACGCGGTTGCGCAGGAGGCGCAAGGTCGACGAGCGGGGCCGTCGACCCGCCGCTCGACGCGCGACGAACAGCGACGGTCGACGACGATCGAGACCGCGAAGCATCCGAGCGTGGCTGCGGACACCCAGCCCCAGTCGTTGCCCTTGCTGAGCGCGAGCACCACCGGGGCGAGGATGAGCGCGATCGAGCACCGTGCCCGACGCAGTCGATCGAGCGCGACCGGTTCGGATCGCGCGACTCCTGCGACCGTCGCGCAGGGTGAGCGGGACGCAGCGCCGCCGCGATCGCGGCGTCGATCCAGAACAGGCCCTGCCAGCCGGTGGAATCGACGAGCACGCCGCCGACGAGCGGGCCGATCGCCGCGCCCACCGCCGACGCCGCGCCCCAGCAGCGTGATCGCCCTCATCTGCCCGGCTCCGGACGACGGCGACGGACAGCAGGCTCATGCCGCAGGCCAGGATCGTCGCGCCCGGCGGCGCCCTGGATCATGCGGCCGCCGACCACGCCGGCTGCGCTCGTCGACAGCGCGATCAGCACACAGGAGCCGACGAAGAGCGCGAGGCCGGCGAGGAAGACCTTCCGGCGGCCGAGCACGTCTCCGAGCGCGCCCGAGGTCACGATCACCGCGGCGCCGACGAGCGAGTAGCCGGTCACCGCCCACTGCAGCTGCGCGACCGGCGCATCGACGTCCTCGCTGATCGACGGCAGCAGGATGGTGACCGCCGAGGTGTTCGCGTTGACGACCAGCGTCGAGACGCACGCCGCGGCCAGCACCCGCCAGCGGCCGGTCGACCGGGGTCGGGCGCCGTGCTCGTCGGTCCGTCGGCGACGTCCTCGTCCGCGCCGAGGTCCTCGGACATCATTCCTTGAGCGTGTTGTCGTACTTCAGGTCGTCGATCTTGTCCTGGTAGTCCTTGCACCTTGTCCGGGCAGTAGGTCTGCAGGATCAGCGCCTCGCCCAGCACGATGCGCCGGTCGATGATGATCGGCCGGCGGCCGACGAAGTCGGCGCCGTTGGTGATCTGGTCGTTGAGGAGCGCCTTGCCCAGCGCGGTGGCGGGGTTGTCGCAGACGTTTCCGCCGTCGGTGCCCAGCGTCCGGGTGAGGATGTCCTGGTCGGGCACGGGCAGTCCCGCCTTCTGGAACTTCTGGCTGAGCTGCTGCGGCCTTCTGCTGGGCCTCGCTGGTCGTCCTTCTTCCCGCTGTAGGTGATGAGGCCGATGATGGCCAGGACGATGACCACGGCCCCGATGATCCAGTAGATCCAGCTGTTGTCGTTTCCGGCCGCGGGTTCTGGGGGCGTGGGTGCCGGGCCGCTCATGACGTCGCCTCCGCGTCGGCCTTCTTCCAGCTCGGGCTTTCGGAACTTCAGGAAGAGCCACGGCGGTAGCAGGCCGAGCAGCACCGTGCCGGCGAGGATCAGCCCGACGTAGGCGGCGTCGCTGCCGTTCTCGAACTGCGACGGCGGCACGAAGCCGATGAGGATCGCCGCGGCCGAGGCCAGGAAGCCGACGACGCAGAGGAACTTGATCGCGGGAGCGCGGTAGCCGCGCTCGACGTTGGGCTGGCGCGTGCGCAGGTTGACGGCGGCGACGAACATCAGCAGGTAGACGATGAGGTAGACCTGCGTCGTCATGACGCTGAGGATCCAGTAGGCGCTCGAGACCGACGGGACCAGCGCGTAGAGCAGGGCGATCACCGTGGTCACGGCGCCCTGGACCACGAGGATGTTGACCGCGACGCTCGTTCTCGTTCTGACTGCTGGAAGAACGGCGGCAGGTAGCCCTCGCGCCGCGCGATCAGCAGCAGGCCCTTCGACGGGCCGGCGAGCCAGGTCAGCATGCCGCCCGCCGACGCGCACACCAGCGCGATCGCGACGATCGGGGACGAGCTTCTGCAGATCGAAGTAGGCGAAGAAGGCGTCGAAGGCCTGCATCACGCCGGCGGTCAGGCTCAGCTCGTCGGCCGGGATGACCCAGCTGATCGCGAGCGCCGGCAGGATGAAGATCAGCAGCACGAGGCCCATCGCCAAGAACATCGCCTTCGGGAACTCCTTGGCGGGGTCCTTCAGCGACGACGACGTGCACGGAGTTCATCTCCATGCCCGAGTAGGACAGGAAGTTGTTGACGATCAGCACCAGGCTCGCGATCCCGGTCCACTCCGGGACCAGGTGGCTCGCGTCCATCGGCGCGGCCGAGGTATTGCCCTGCAGGAGGTAGATGACGCCGAGGATGACGAGGACCGCGCCCGGGATCAGCGTGCCGACGAGCAGCCCGCTGGAGGCGAGCTTGGCGATCCCGCCGGTGCCTCCTCGCGCCGAGAGGAACACGCCGAGCCAGAACACGGTGACGATCACGACGCCGGTGTAGACGCCGTTGTCCGCCAGGTCGGGGTTGAAGATGTAGGCCAGCGTGCTCGCGACGAACCCCAGCAGCGTCGGGTAGTAGAAGATCGTCATCGCGAACTGGCACCACACCGCCAGCAGGCCCCACCGCGGCGACATCCCCTCGCTCACCCAGCGGAAGACTCCGCCCGTCCATCCCGACGCGAGCTCCGCTGCCACGAGCGCCTGCGGCAGCAGGAAGATGATCGCCGGCACGAGGTACAGGAACACGCACGTCGAGGCCGTAGACGGCCATGGTCGGCGCGCTGCGCAGGCTCGCGACCGACGCGGTCGTCATGAACGCCAGCGTCAGCCACGTGATGTACGTCGGCTGAGCGACCCGCGCCGTCGTCTTCGGTACGGCCACCGGCCGATCGGCAGGCACATCCATCGACGCCATGCAAACCCTCCGAGCTGCTCGGGAATCTGGCGCGAACGTACGCCGCCTTCGTCCCGGAATGCGGCGGACCGGGCCGATTCACCCATGTGAACGCGAACGCCGCGCCGCCAGGATCGGCACCGTCAGGACACTGGGTGCGTCCGCTCGTCGGCCGGCGTGGCGCTCACCAAGGTGAGGCCAAGATCCGAGATGCGCTGCACCAGGCCGAACAGCTCCGCCTGATCGCGGACCACCACGATGGTGTTCCCGCTCTCGACCGTGACGGTCGCCCCCTCGAATGCCCCGCGCGCGATATCGCCGAGCTCGCCTTCGATGGTCAGCCGGTACGTCCGGCGCGTCATCCGACGACGGTCGCAGGTCGGCTCACCGGCCGTGCGCCAGGACGGGCCTTTCACATGGGTGAATCCGATTGCCCGAGCAGCCCGAGTGCGTCGGCGCGGGCCACCGCATCCGCGCGCGAGCTCACGTTGAGCTTGCGGTAGATCGACCGCGAATGCGTGCGGACCGTGTTGACCGAGAGAAACAGCTCCTGTGCGATCTGCCGGACCGACAGCTCGGAGTCGAGCAGACGGAGCACGGCCAGTTCGGCCTTGCTCGGCGGCTCGAGCACCTCCCCACCGGCGGCGCGGCTCCGCGCCGCCGCGAGCTCCCGGCTCACCTCGTCCGCGAGCGACGGAACTCGCCCGCCATCCGCAAGCTCGCGCATCGCCCCGCGGGCCGACCGGAGTGCCGTGTCGGCGTCACCGAGACGGCCACGACGACAGCGAACACGGGCCAGAAGGACGAGGATCCACGCGTGATGAACGGTCGCCACCTCGTCACGGAAGAAGTGCTCCGCGGACGTGAGCTCGCGCTCCGCCTCTGAGAGGTGGCCCTCACCCGCGTGCACCAGCCCCATGCCCGCGGACGCGTTGGCTCCGAGCCAGCTGCGGCTGCTGCCGACCGCGCCGACCAGCGACCGCGCCGCGGTGGCGTGGAGCCGCGCCGCTTCCACCTGTCCGCGATCGGCCGCGACCAGCGCGAGCGTCGACCTGGCGAACGCGTGGCCGGGCGCCCGGCGGGCGGCGTCCGGATGCTCAACCGCTCGCAGCGCCGCGGCCCACGCCTGATCGGACTCACCCGCCAGGTAGAGCGCGCGAGCGTAGCCACCCAGTGCTGCCACGAGAGCGTCGTCGGCCTCGACCTCGGCGATCGCCACCGCGCGGTGGCCCTCGCGAACCGCCTGCCCGACATCGGTGTCCACGGCCGCCGCCCGCACCATCCCTGCGACGGCCCGTACGTACGGGGTGCACCGTTCGGGATGCTCGACCTCCGCGCGGCTCGCGAGGTGAAGGAGCCGCCGCCGCTCGAGGGCGTGCCCGATCATCGTCGCCGCCGTGGCCGCGCCCACGGCAAGCTGCGGATTGCCGACGACGAGCTCGGCAGGCAGTGCCTGCACCCAGCCCAGGAGCGTCCGCGCGCCACCGTTGCGGATCAACACGAGGTGTTGGTCGACGAGCAGCTCGGCCACGAGCTCGTGGTCGCCCGCGGCCATCGCGTGCTCGATGGCTTCGGCCGGTAGGCCCGTCGAGCGCAGCCAGAGCGCCGCACGCCGATGAATCTCCGTCGCGGCGCCCGGCTCCTCTGCTGCGAGCTTCAACTCGGCGAGCTCCGCGAGCAACGAATGGACGCGATGCCAACCCCCGTGCTCGAGCCGCACGATGAGCTGATTGGAGCGCTCGAGCTCGGCCAGCAGCGACGCCGAGTCCGAGCGCTCGAACAGCCCGTCGCAGAGCTGCGGCGTGAAGCGGCCGAGGACGGCAACCCGAAGGAGAAGAGAGCGGACGTCCTCCTCGAGCGAGCCGAGGACCTCCGAGACGAGATAGTCCGCGACGAAGCCGTGGTCTGCACCGAACTCTCGGGCGGCGGCAACGGGATCGGGGACGCGACCAAGCCAGACGGTCGCGAGCACGAGCGCAGCCGGCCATCCCTCCGTACGTTCGTGCAGCAGCTTGACCTCGTCGTCGCCGAGGCGCGTCCGGCCGCGTTCGACGAGCAGCTCGCGCGCCTCGGCGAGCGTGAACGCGAGCTCATCCGAGCGCAGCTCTGACAGCGCCCCGCCGGCACGCAGCCGCGCCAGCTTGAGCGCCGGATCGATGCGCGTGATCGCGATCACGCGTGCGTTCGCGGGGAGATGCTCGACGGCATAGTCGATCGATGCCAGCGCCTCGCCGTCGGTGACGGTCTGCAGGTCGTCGAGGACGATCACGAGCTCGAACCCGAGGACGGCGATCGCGTTCAGCAGCTCGTCGATCGGGCTGGCGACGTCCCCGGCCGCGCGCAACCGCGCGAGGCTCGCGCGCCCCAGACCCGGGCGGATCCGGTCGACCGCGGCTGCGACATAGGTCCACAGCCGGACCGGGTCGTTGTCACGGGCATCGACGGTGACCCACGCATGAGCGGTGGTCCGGTGCGCACACCACTCGCGCACGGCCGTCGACTTCCCGAAGCCGGGCGGCGCCGCAACGAGCGTCAGTGCCGTCTGCGCTCCGGCGTCAAGCGCCCGCAGGATCCGCTGCCGGTCGACCAGCCCCGCTCGTTGCCGCGGCGCTGCGAGCTTGGCCTCGGCAAGCGGCCACAGCTCAGCCGGCTGCCCCGACCGTTCGACGACTGGGCCGTCAGGCACGGCTCGGCGCGTTTGTCATCGAGTCCTTCATGCTCCCGCAAGCCCACGGTGCAGCGCCCACAGCGTCCGGCGGACGGCGGGGACAACTGGCCGATGCCCCGGACTGTGATGCTTCGCCGCCCCCGGTGCCATCACCCGAAGGGGATGATGCGGTCGGTCTTCTTCAGCGGCGGCACCGCGGGCCCGTGCCCGCTCGGGCAGGCTGAGCAGCGCGCGGTGGCGCGCGTGGCTCGGTAGCATCGGTGCCGGGTAGCGGGTCGTGCCTCTTGACGTCCACACCGACCAGCCCGACGCGCGCTTCCGCGGCCGGGACCTGCTTCGCGTCGTTGCCGAAGGGACCGCGGGCGCGGTCGGCGACGAGTTCCTTCGCTGTCTGGTCCGTCACGTCTCGCTGGCGTTCGACGCGAAGTTCGCCTTCGTCGCGGAGGCCAGCGATCCCGACGGCAGGCACGTACGGGTGGTCAGCGGCTGGTACGACGGCGCCTGGATGGACGAGCCGTTCGAGTACGACACGGAAGGCAAGCCGTGCGCGCTCGTCGTCGACAAGGCGGTCGTCGCGTTCCCGGAGGCGCTGACGAGGCGCTTCCCGGAGGCCAAGCCGGCCATCGACATGGGTCTCGAGAGCTACCTCGCGGTCTGCCTGCGAGCCGCCGATGGCACGCACCTCGGTCACATGGCCGTCATGGACGCGGGACCCATGCAGGCCAGAGACGACGACGTCGCCGCGATGCGGATCTTCGCGTCGCGCGCGGCGGCCGAGCTCGAGCGTCGCCATCAGGCGGCCGCGTTGCGGCGCTCGCGGGCACGTGTGATCGAAGCCGCCGATTCCGAGCGCCGGCGCGTTGGGCGCAACCTGCACGACGGCGCGCAGCAGCGACTGGTGGCCGTCGCGAACCTGCTCAAGGTCGCCCAGCGCAGGCTCGAGCATGACGATGACGCCGTCGACGTCCTGCGCCTCGCCGGCGACGAGCTCGGCGAGGCTCAGGCCGAGCTGCGGGGCCTCGCGCGCGGGCTGCACCCGGTGGCACTCTCCGAGCGCGGGCTGCGCAGCGCGCTCGAATCGCTGACGGTTGGATGCGAGATACCCGTGACGCTCGACGTCGGCGAGCAGGAGCTGCCGGAGCAGATCGAGCTGGCCGCGTACTTCATCGTCAGCGAGTCGCTCACCAACGCGAACAAGTACGCGGGCGCGAGCGCGGTCGAGATCCGCGTCGCGCTCGAGGCGCAGGCGGTGCTCGTCGAGATCGTCGATGACGGCCGTGGCGGTGCCGACCCGGCATCGGGGACAGGCCTGCGCGGACTCGCCGACCGGATCGAGGCGCTCGACGGCCGCCTCGAGGTCGACAGCCCGGCCGGTACGGGGACCCGCATCAGCGCGCGCCTGCCGCTGGGTCCGCTCGACTGACGGCGAACCCCGCGCAGACGCCACGTTCGCAGATCGTTCGCCCCACGGGTGTATGGTCGGCGGGCGCATCGACCCTTGGTGGTCCGCGTCCCCTACAGGCAAGAGCCGCGGATGTCGTTTCCCCGCGAAACGGTGCCCGTCGCGGATGCCAGCGTTCTCTGCGCCAGACCGCGCAACAACAAGGACGCTGACTGATGCAACACCACACGCAGGCCGACCAGTTCCCCACAGACGCGACAGGGCTGCCCGAGTCGCGCGCGCCCGAGCTCGTCGAGCTGTCCGACGGTGACCACTTCGACCTGCGGATCGCTCCGGTCGCCAAGCGCCTGGGCGACGCCACGGTTCGGATGCTGGCCTACAACGGGTCGATCCCGGGACCGACGTTGAAGGTGCAGGAGGGCTCGGAGGTCGTCGTCGACGTCGAGAACCAGGGCGACATGGACGCCACCGTCCACTGGCACGGACTGCGCCTGGAGAACCGCTACGACGGAACGCACGAGACGCAACAGCCGATGGCGGTGGGCGAGAGGTTCTCCGCCCGCGTCGCGTTCCCCGATCCGGGGCTGTACTGGTACCACCCGCACATTCGCGAGGACTACGGCCAGGAGCTGGGCCTGTACGGCAACGTGCTGGTCGAGCCGGCCGATCCGGACTACTGGCCGCCGGCCCACCGCGAGGTCGTCCTCACGCTCGACGACATCCTGCTGGAGGACGGCAAGGTCGCGCCGTTCAGCCGCACCGAGACGACGTACGCGGCGATGGGCCGCTTCGGCGACGTGCTGCTGATCAGCGGTGAGCCGGATCTCTCGTTGACGGCGCGTCGCGGCGAGGTGGTGCGCCTGTACCTGACCAACACGGCCAACACTCGGGTGTTCAAGGTCAAGCTGCCGGGCGCGCGCGATGAAGCTGGTCGGCGGCGACAGCGGCCACGTCGAGCACGAGCAGTTCGTCGACGACGTGGTGCTGGCGCCGTCGGAGCGAGTCATCGTCGACGTCCTGTTCGACGCAGGCCGGGGAGTTCGTGCTGGAGCACCACACGCCGGATCGGGTCTACTCCGCTGGCCGCGATCACCGTCAGCGACGGAGCAGGCCGAACCGCCACTGGCGGAGCAGTTCGCGGTCCTGCGCACCAACCCCGACATGGCGGCCGAGCGCGAGCGCATCGCGCCGTATCTGGAGGCCGAGCCGCGACAAGACCCTTGCGTTCCTCGCCGAGATGGACATGGATGCCCCGCTGGGAGACGGGCCGGTCGTCTACACCTGCCCGATGCACCCGCAGGTGGTCAGCGAAGCAGCCCGGCCACTGCCCGCAGTGCGGCAATGAAGCTCCTCGCGGTCGAGGCGCCGGCGACCACCTACACGTGCCCGATGCACCCGCAGGTCGTCAGCGAGGCGCCCGGCCACTGCCCGGACTGCGGCATGAAGCTGCTGCCGGCGCACCTCGTCGCCGAGGCCGGCGGCCACGAGCATGAAGGCCACGACCACGACGCATGGCGAGCACGAGCACGCGGGCCATGACCACGCGGCGGCCGGCGGGATCGAGTGGGAAGACGACATGGTCGCCGTCAACCGGATGACGACCCCGGCCAACATGCGCTGGAAGATCATCGACCGCGAGACGGGCGCCGAGAACGCCGCGATCGACTGGCGGTTCAAGGTGGGCGACCAGGTGAAGATCCGGCTGCTGAACGAGATGGCCGGCGACCATCCGATGCACCACCCGTTCCACGTGCACGGCGCCGGACGCTTCCTCGTGCTGGCCCGCGACGGTGCGGCCGAGTCGAACCTGGTGTGGAAGGACACCGTGCTGGTACGGACGGGGGAGACCGTGGACATCCTGCTCGACGTGACCAACGTCGGGCGCTGGATGGCGCATTGCCACATCGCCGAGCACCACGAGAGCGGGATGATGTTCAGCTTCAACGTCGCCCCGTCCGGCGGCGACTGATCATGCCTCGTCGGTGGGCGGTGACGCGATGAGCGACCGGCGCGAGGTGATCGTCGTCGGTGGCGGGCAGGCCGGCCTCGCGGTCGGATACCTGCTCGCTCAGCAGGGCCGGCGGTTCGCGATCCTGGAGGCGGCCGACAGGCCGGCGGCGGCGTGGCGCGCGCGATGGGACTCGCTGCGGCTGTTCACCCCGGTCCGCTGCAACAGCCTCCCGGGCCGCGCGTTCCCAGGCGACCCGGACACGTACCCGGGCCGCGATGACGTCGTCGCCTACCTCACCGACTACGCGCGCGATTTCGAGCTGCCGGTCGAGCTGGGCAGTCGTGTCCGCGCGGTCCGGCAGGGCGATGGCGGCTATCTCGTCGAGCTCGACGATCGCACCTACGAGGCCGACCAGGTCGTGATCGCCACCGGCCCGTTCCAGGTTCCGCGCGTGCCCGAGATCGCCCATCGCCTGGCCCCGAGCATCGTCCAGTTCCACAGCAGCGAGTACCGCGGGCCGCAGGACGTGCCCGCCGGGCCGGTACTGGTCGTGGGTGGCGGGAACACCGGCTTTCAGATCGCCGAGGAACTCGCCCGCACCCACGAGGTGCACCTGTCGATCGGGTCGCGGCAGATGCCATTGCCGCAACGGATCCTCGGCCGCGATCTGTTCCGCTATCTCGAAGCCACCGGGCTGATGAACAAGACGGTCGACTCGAGGCTCGGGCAACGGATGCAAGCCCGCGAGACGCTGATCGGCTCGAGCCCACGCGCCGCCCGCCGCCGGCATGGCATCCATCTCCGGGGCCGCACCGTCGACGCATCCGGGGGCGAGGTGCGCTTCGACGACCGCGGCCGGCTCACCCCCGGCGCGGTCATCTGGGCCACCGGCTTCGGGCTCGACCACGCGTTCGTCGAGCTCCCGGTGTTCGGCGAGGGCGGCCGTCTCGCACATCAGCGCGGCGTCACCGCTGCGCCTGGCCTGTACTTCCTCGGCCTGCCGTGGCAGTACACCCGCGGCTCGGCGCTGCTGGGCTGGGTCGGGGCCGACGCCGAGCACATCGCGCGGCGCATCTCAGCACGAGGTCCTGCGCAGTCCTTGGCGGTGCCGGCATGACCGTCGTCGCTCCCGGAGGGTCGCTGACCACAACACCGGCGGTCCGCGTCGGGGCCGTCGCGTTCTGCGGCCTGGCGTTCGGGGCGCTGCAGGCGGCGTCGCCGCTCGCGTTCTGGTGGCTCGACGCGGCGACGGTCTACGCCCTCTCCATCGTGTTGATCGCGTCCGTCTACATCGGGTTCGCGGTTGCCGATGGCCGCTGGGTCGTCATCGCCGTCGAAACCGGCGTCGCCAGCGTGTTCGTCGTCGTCGCGGCCGCGGCCGTCACGGGATCGGCCTGGCTGCTCGTCGCCGGTCTGGTCGGCCACGGCCTCAAGGACCTCTGGCAGCACCGAAGTCAGTTCGTCGCGAACACACGCTGGTGGCCGCCGTTCTGCCTCGTCGTCGACTTGACCGCCGCCGCCATCATCGCCACGGAGATCGTCGTCGGCGGGTCGCTGCGCCACTGACCGTCGGCGAAGCGCAGGTCGCGTTCGCCGTCGCGGTCTAATCGCGTGACTGCTCGGGGGGCACGTCGATCTCGCGCTTGAGGATCTTGCCCGTGGCGCCCTTGGGAAGCGCGTCGACGAACCAGATCGCGCGTGGGTACTTGTAGGCGGCCACACGCTCCTTCACGAACCCGCGGATCTCGTCGGCGGACGCGTCGACCCCGGGCCTGATGGTGATCGCCGCGCCGACCTCCTCGCCCATCGCCTCGTCTGCGACGCCGACCACGGCGGCTTCGGAGACGGCGGGATGCTCGTAGAGCACTTCCTCGATCTCGCGCGGGTACACGTTGAAGCCGCCGCGGATGATCATCTCCTTCTTGCGATCGACGATGAAGAAGTAGCCGTCATCGTCCACTCGCGCCAGATCGCCCGTCAGCAGCCAGCCGTCCTTGAGCACCTCGTCGGTCGCGTCCGGGCGGTTCCAGTAGCCCTTCATCACGTTGTGGCCGCGGATCGCGATCTCGCCGACCTCACCCTGCGGCAGGTCGTAGCCGTCGTCATCGACGACCTTCATCTCGACGCCGTGGATCGGCGTGCCGATCGAGCCGGGCTTGCGCTCGCGCTCGGGGTGGTTGAACGATGCCACCGGCGACGTCTCCGACAGGCCATAGCCCTCGAGGATGATGCAGCCGAACGCCTCCTCGAAGCTGCGCATGACCTCGGCGGGCATCGCCGACCCACCGGAGACGCACATGCGCAGACCCGACACGTCGTAGCGCTCACGGTCGGGGTGGTTGAGCATGGCGTGGTACATCGTCGGCACGCCGTCGAAGAGCGTCACTCCGTCGCGCTGGATGATCTCCAGCGCCTTGCCGGGCTCGAAGCGCGGGATCAGGGTCACGCAGGCGCCGGCCCGGACCGCGGTGTTCAAGCAGCAGGTCTGCCCGAACGAGTGAAACAGCGGCAGCGCGCCGAGGATCACGTCGTCCCGCGTGACGTGCACGAGCTCGGTGCCGCCGTGGAGGCAGTTCTCGAGCAGGTTCGCATGCGTGAGCTCCGCGCCCTTGGGCGTGCCGGTCGTGCCGGAGGTGTAGAGGATGACCGCGGTGTCCGAGCGCTTGCGCTCCACGTCCTCGGGCGCCCGCGGCGCGTCGGCCAGCAGCTGCTCGAAGTCCCCGGGCTTGACGATGATCGCCTCCGCTCCGGCAGCTCGGGCGCCCTCGATGGCGGCGTCCGCGAACCCGTGCCATGCAAGGACGAACTTGGCCCCGGGATCGGCGAGGTAGAAGGCCACCTCGCGGCCCTTCAGCAGAACGTTGATGGGCACCACGACACCGCCCGCGCGCAGGACGCCGTAGTAGGCCGCCCCGAAATACGGAACGTTCGGCAGCATGATGCCGACGCGGTCGCCCGGCTTCAGACCCCGATCCTTCAACAGGCCTGCCACGCGCGTCGCGCCCTCGTTCAGCGCGTCGTAGGTGACCACGGTGTCGTCGAGCTTGAGCGCAGGCCGCTCGCCGTACTCGGTGGCGGTCTCGGTCAGAAGCTGAGCCAGGCTGTGCATGGTCCCTCCCGGGGAATGGGTGCATACGACGGTCGCAGCTGGCGGCCGCCGCGACATCGGTACTTCGCTGCGCTCAGACGTGCGTGGTTTGCCGTCAACACGCGCGACGACCAGGGCATCGGACGGACCGCGCGGCTTGCGGGATGTCCGCCTTCGAGCGACGGGAGACTGCCGATGGCCCGGGACGCGCGGCGTCCTAGCCTCGGGTCATGTCGCGCCTGGGCGCACCGGTCGACGTCCTCGATCATCGCTTCGGTGCTGGTCCGGCGCTGACGGTCGGCGTCGAGGAGGAGTTCATGCTCCTCGATCGGGAGTCGCTGGACCTCGTCCAGCGGATCGAGCGCATCCTGGCGTTGGAGGAGCGCGGCGCGTTCGCGGCGCTGGTGTCGGAGGAGCTGTTCGAGTCGCTGATCGAGTTGCATACGCCGGTCTGCGCGAGCGTCGCGGACGCCGAGCGCGAGCTCCGCCGGCTGCGCGCGCACGGCCTCGCGATCGCCGCCGCCGAGGACCTGCGGCTCGGCTCGGCCGGCACGCATCCCTTCAGCCTGTTCGAGCGCCAGCGCGTGACGGGCCGCGAGCGCTATCGGGCGCTCGTCGACGACCTGCAGTACGCCGCGCGCCGGGAGCTGGTCTTCGGCATGCACGTCCACGTCGCCGTCGACGATCCCGACCGTGCGGTGCGCGTCGTGGGCGCGCTGCAGGCGCACCTGGGCGAGCTGGTCGCGTTGTCGGCCAGCTCGCCGTTCTGGCGTGGTGAGCCGACCGGGCTCGCCTCCTGCCGGCATCTCATCTTCTCGGCCTTCCCGCGCTCCGGGCCGCCGCCGCAGTTTCGCGACTACGAGGAGTTCACCGCGGTCGTCGCCGAGCTCGTCGCGTGCGGATGCATCGAGGACTACACGCGGACCTGGTGGGACGTGAGGCTGCATCCCCGCTTCGGCACCGTCGAGGTGCGGGTGATGGACGCCGTGAGCCGCGTCGAGGATGCCGTCGCGCTGACCGCGTACGTGCAGGCGCTCGTCGCCCACTACGTCGCCGCCGACCAGGCCGGCGAGACGCTGCCCCTCTGGCACTCGGTCCTGACGCATGAGAACAAGTGGCGTGCGGCGCGCTATGGATTGCAGGCGACGGTGATCGACCTCGCCCAGGGCGGGCCGATGCCGATCACCCAGCTCATCGAGCGCACGCTTCGCGAGATCGCCGGTGACGCACGCGCGATCGGGTGCGACCGCGAATTGGAAGGCGTCCGCCGCATCCTGCGCGACGGCAACGGAGCCGACCGGCAGCTCGCCGTCTACGCGGCCACCGGCGACACGCGAGAGGTCGCGCGCGACATCGCCAACGCGACCCAGGGCGGCTAGGCCAGCCGAATGAGGTCGCGCTGAGCGCGCCGGGACGCTGCTCGGCATCGCTCCTGAACTGCGCGCAGCAAGCTGAGGCGGCGGCCGGTCGTCCGGCGTGAGAACATCGACGCGATGCAGCACGGAGCGTGGGAGCGCGTCCCCATCGACGCGCAGAGCGTCGAGGCGCCGCTGTCGCGCTCGGCGGTGTTCCTCGTGATGGCGGCCGGCGGGCGCGACGCCGACCTCGCACGTCTGCGGGAGGTGCTCGGGGCGGTCGGCGACCTGGTCAAGAACGTCGGTTTCCGCGACCTGGGCGGGCGGCTGTCGTGCGTCGTGGGCATCGGGTCGGCGCTGTGGGATCGCCTGTCGCCGGGGCAGCGCCCGATGGACCTCCGACCGTTCGCGCCGATCCGCGGTCCGGTTCACGTCGCGCCGTCGACGCCGGGGGACCTGCTCTTCCACCTCCGCGCCGAGCGCGAGGACATGACCTTCGAGCTCGAGCGCCAGCTCCTGGACCTCATCGAGGACGCCGCACAGGTGGTCGACGAGACGACCGGCTTTCGCTACTTCGACGCGCGCGACCTGCTCGGCTTCGTCGACGGCACGGCCAACCCGACCGGGGCGGAGCTGCCCGACGCGGCCCTGATCGCAGCCGACGCCGACCCCGCGTTCGCCGGCGGCAGCTACGTCGTGGTCCAGAAGTACCTGCACGACATGGCCCGCTGGGCTGCGCTCTCGACCGAGGAGCAGGAGGCGATCATGGGCCGGACCAAGGTCGACAACATCGAGATCGACGACGACGAGGCGCCGCGCAAGTCCCACAAGACGCTGGCCACGATCGAGGACGACGCCGGGGGCGAGCTGGCGATCCTCCGCGACAACATGCCGTTCGGGCGACCTGGTGCCGGCGAGTTCGGTACCTACTTCATCGGCTACTCCAGCCGGCTGTGGGTCATCGAGCGGATGCTGGAGCGCATGTTCATCGGCGTGCCGCCCGGCGCCTACGACCGGCTGCTCGACTTCTCGACCGCCATCACGGGGACGACGTTCTTCGTCCCGACCGCGGGGATGCTGGGGGCACTGGCCGAACCGCCGTCGGACCCGGCCGCCGAGCCGGCGCAGGGATCCGCGTCCGAGGACACCGGACCGGCTGCGCCGGCGCCGCAGTCCCTGGGCATCGGGTCGCTGCGCGGGACGGCCTGATCGGCCTCGTCGGGCCATCGCTGAACGCCAGTTCCGCCGTTCTCGCGGGTGTCATCCACACTAGGATCGGCCGGTGGCGTCCGACGCTCCTCCGACCCGCGCAGCGCGGCCTGCTTCCGGCCGCGCGCCGATCCGCGCCGCCGAGGTCGTCGGTGCCGTCTCGCTGGCGACTGACCTGGGGACCGGACAGCCGCTGGAGCACACGCTGAGGACGGCCATCCTCGCCGTCCGCCTGGGCGAGCTCGCGGGTGCCTCTGCGCCGGAGCTCGCCGACGCGTACTACGTCGCGTTGCTGCACTCGTTCGGCTGCACCTCGGACGGGCCCGAGGCGACGGAGCTGTACGGCGACGACATCGCGCCGCGGGCAGCGTTCGCGCTCGTCGACGCAGGAAACCTCGAGGAGGTGGGCGCCTTCCTGGCCGCCACGGTCGGCGGTGGGCGAACGCCTGACGTCCGCGAGGCGATGGTGGCCGACGCGCTGGCCAACGCGCTCCCACTGGCCCAGGCGACGTTCGCGCTGCACTGCGAGGTCGCGCAGCGGTTCGCCGGCTGGCTGGGCTGCAGCCCCGGGATCCAGGAGGCGCTGGCGTTCGTCTTCGAGCGCTGGGACGGGCACGGGCTCCCGGCCGGGGCCGCCGGGGAGGACATCGCCCTGCCGGCACGCCTGCTGCACGTGGCGCGCGACATCTCGGTCTTCCTCTCGGCCTCGGGCGCCGAAGAGGCGCGCGCGGTGATCGAGCGCCGCTGGGGCGCCGCGTACGACCCGCGGCTCGCGGCCCTCGCGACCGAGCACTTCGACGAGCTCCTCTTCGGCCTGGACGAGGCGCGGATCTGGGAGCAGGCGATCGCGAGCGAGCCATCTCCCCAGCGCTGGATCGCCGGCGACGAGATCGACGCCGCGTTCGGCGTGGTCGCGACGTTCACCGATCTCAAGTCGCGTTGGCTGCGCGGCCACGCGGAGGGGGTGGCGGAGCTCGCCGAAGCCGCGGCCTGGCGCCTGAACCTCACGGCCGAGGAGGTCACGCGCGTGCGGCACGCCGCGCTCGCCCTCGACCTGGGCCGCGTCGGCGTGTCGAACGCGATCTGGGAGAAGCCGGGGCCGTTCGGACTGGGCGACTGGGAGCGCGTGCAGCTGCATCCGTATTTCACCGAGCGCGCGTTCGCCCACTCACAGGCGCTGGCACCGATCGGCGCGCTGGCCGGCGCTCACCACGAGCGGCTGGATGGCTCGGGCTACCACCGCAAGACGCTCGCGCCGGGACTCGAGCGCGCGGCCCGCATCCTCGCCGCCGCCGACTGCTACCAGGCGATGCGCGAGCAGCGGCCCCATCGGCCCGCGCTCGACGCACCCGCCGCCGAGGCGGAGCTGCTGCGCGAGGCGCGCGAGGGACGGCTCTGCCCGGAGTCCGTCGATGCGGTGCTCGCCGCCGCAGGGCACCGCGTGCCCCGCCGCCCGCGCGAGCTGCCCGGAGGGCTGACGAACCGCGAGCTCGAGGTTCTCCTCGCGCTCGTCGGCGGCCAGTCCAACCAGGAGATCGGCGAGACCCTCGGGATCTCGGCCAAGACGGCCGGCCATCACGTCCAGCACATCTACGAGAAGGCCGGGGTGCGCAGCCGCGCCGCCGCGACGGTCTGGGCGTTCGAGCATTCCCTGGTGCGCGCCGTATAGGGCATTCGCCCGACGCGGCCCCGGCATCCCGGGTGCACACTCGCAGCACCATCGGTGTCGAGCGGCGACGCCGACAACACAGAGGAGCAGCGAGATGATCCTGGCAACGTCGACGGTCGAGGACTTCGACCGCTTTCTGAGCGTCTTCTCGACCACGAGCGCCGAGAAGCGCAAGCAGCACGGGTCCAAGGGCGCGACCGTCTTTCGCGATCCGAACGAGGACGACCGGGTCTGGGTCCTCTTCGACTGGGATGCCGAGGGTTGGCAGAGCTTCGTCTCCGACCCCGAGGTCCCCCCGATCATGCAGAAGGCCGGACACAAGAGTCGGCCCCAGGCGGCGGAGGTCGGCGGCCGCTACGACGCCTAGGACGTCCACCCGCTCCTGCGCAGACGAGACGAAGCGCCGCTGAGGCCCGCCGACCGCGGCGGGCCTCGGCCTGGCCGGTGGGGCCCGCGGTGGCGGCTACGTCGCCGTACCGGCGCCGGCGTGCTTCGTGACCTCGTCCAGATACGCGACGACGCGGCTTGCTTCTCGACCGTCCGGATCGAGGTCTGGGTTGTAGACCCCGACGCTCCATCCTCGACAGCCGCCGGTCTGCAAGGCGGTCCTCGTGATCTGAGTCAACTGCGCCCACGTCAGCCCTTCCGGCATCGCCGGATCGCTGGCGGCCCCGCAGGCGCGGAACTCCTTTCCGTCGAGCACGTCCAGGTCGACGTGCAGCCACCACCCTGAAGCCTGGGCGCCAACGTGGGCGGCCGCCTGCCCCGCCATCCGTTCGGGATCGCCGCGCAGCTCCTCCGCGCCGTGGAGGAGGACGCGATCCGCGATGCTCGCCACGCCGATTTCGCCACGGTAGTTGGCGTCGCGCTGGCCCAACATCGCGATCGCCTCCGGCCGAAGGACCGGCAACCGGCTGCGCATCGGGTCGGGCGCGTGCTCTCCGGTCATGCCGAGCAGCAGCGCGACCTCCATGTTCGCCACCTCACCGGTCGTCGACTGATCCATGGTGGTTGCGTCCTCATGCCCGTCGACGAAGAGCAGACCGGCGCTGCCGCACACATCGCGAACGGCGGGGACGGCGCCGAGCAGCGCGGCGCAGTCGCCGCCGTAGACGAACGGGAACCGACCAGCCCGCAACGCCGCTCGCACGCGGGCGTACACGGCCTCGACCATCTCCAAGAGCGCTCGCTCGTTCACGAAGCCAGCCAGCTGACCTCTGTGCGGATCGGGCTCGGACACGACGATGTCGGAGGTCGCGCGTGCGCCGCTGAAGGCCGCGGACAGTCCGGCGTCCCGCAGCCGTCGGGGTGCGGCCGCCTGCCCCAGCGGGCGACCGGAGCCGTCGAAGCACACACCGATGAGATCGACGCGATCGCGCAAGAGCGCAGTCTTGCAGCACCGGTCTTGGGCTCGCCGTGGGGCGGCCGATCGCTTCCGTGCGCTCGGCGACCAGGGCATCGACCAGGGAGGCCCCGGGCGCGACCGTGCGAGCGGCGCGCGACCCTTCGAGCGCGACGACCGCACCCCGACAGGACCTGAGGAGGAGCTGCATGCGCGCCGACATCGCCCCCGGCGGGGTCTTTCCCGACTACCAGCTGCCCGATCACGAGAGCGTCCCGCGACGGCTCAGCGAGCTGCAGGGAGGCGATCCGATGATCCTCACCCTCGCGCGCGGGCACTACTGCCCGAAGGAGCACCAGCAGCACCTCGAGCTCGCGGCCTTCTATCCGAAGATCGCCGTGGCGTACACCAAGATCGTCACGATCTCGACCGACACCCACCACAGCAGTCAGGAGCTGCGCGCGTCGGTCGGCGCCCAGTGGCCGTTCCTCTCCGACCCCGAGCGGATCGTCCAGAAGGACCTCGACATCCAGGAGTACACCGACCCGGAGAACGACCCGATGATCCCGCACACGCTCGTGCTCAAGCCGGGGCTCGTCGTTCACAGCATCTACAACGGCTACTGGTTCTGGGGTCGCCCCTCGGTCGTGGACCTGTGGCACGACCTGCGGGAGGTCACTCGCGAGATTCGCCCAGACTGGGACCTCAGCACCCCGGGGCTGCGCGAAGCCTGGGACGCCGGTGACCTCGCGCCATTCCACGGCTGGGACAAGAAGGACCCAGCACACCCCGAGGCGTGGGTCGGACCGATGACGGGCCCCTGACGTCGACCGGCGACATCGTCGGCGGCGGCATCCTGCACCACCTCGACGCCGAGCGCGTGCCGAGGCGGGCACGCAGACGAGGACATCGTGCCGACGGCGACACCCGCTCGATACCGTGGGATCCGTGCGACTCGCGACGTGGAACGTCAACTCGGCCAAGCAGCGCGTGCCGCGGCTGCTGCCCTGGCTGGATGAGCGTCGGCCGGACGTCGTCTGCCTGCAGGAGACCAAGCTCGCAGACCAGGCGTTCCTCGATCTGCTGGGCGACGACCTCGCCGCCCGCGACTATGAGGTCGCGGTGCACGGCGAGACCGCGTGGAACGGGGTGGCGATCCTCTCGCGCGTGGGGCTGGACGACGTCACGGCGGGACTGGCGGGCGGGCCGGGCTTCCCGCATCAGGAGTCGCGCGCGCTGTCCGCGACGTGCGGCGGGATCCGCGTGGTCTCGGTGTACGTGCCGAACGGGCGCCAGCCGGGCTCCGAGCACTACGAGTACAAGCTCGCCTGGCTGGCCTCGCTGCGGGAGATGGTGGCCGCGGGGCCCGAGGCGACGGTCGTCTGTGGCGACATGAACATCGCCCCGACCGACGCCGACGTGTTCGACCCGGATGCCTACATCGGCCAGACCCACGTGACACCGCCGGAGCGCGCGGCGCTGGCCGAGCTGCAGGCCCTCGGCCTGCGCGACGTCGTCCGCGATCGGTGGCCGAACGAGCGGGTGTTCACCTACTGGGACTACCGGGCCGGGATGTTCCACCAGGATCTCGGGATGCGGATCGATCTCGTGCTGGCCAGCGCGACGGTCGCCGACCGTGTCCAGGCGGCGTGGGTGGACAGGCAGGCCCGCAAGGGCAAGGGACCGAGCGATCACGCGCCGGTGATCGTCGACCTGGACGAGGCGCCGGACGGTGACATCGGGCCCGTCGTCCCCCCGCCCTCCGCTCCGGCGGCCAAGCGCGGCTCGGCCAAGCTGCCGCAGGCACCGTAGGGGCGCGCTCGTGGCCCGCGACGACGCCCAGGTGCTCGAGCTCGCCGGGCGCGAGGTGCGGATCACCAGCCCCGACAAGGTCCTGTTCGCCGAGCGCGGCGAGACCAAGCTCGACCTCGTGCGCTACTACGCCGCCGTGGCCGAGCCGCTCATGCGCGCGATGGGCGGCCGGCCGGTGCTCATGCAGCGCTTCCCGCAGGGCGCAGGCGGCCCGTCGTTCTTCCAGAAGCGCGTGCCGGAGAGCGCGCCGGCCTGGCTGCAGACGACGACCGTCCAGACCGTCAACGGCACGCCCTCGCGGGCGCTGGTGGCGGCCGACGTCGCGCACGTCGCCTGGGCGGTCAACCTCGCCTGCCTGGGCTTCCACGTCTGGCCCAGCCGGGCCGACGACCCCGAGCACGCCGACGAGCTGCGCCTGGACCTCGACCCCCAGCCGGGCACGAGCTTCGCCGAGGCTCGCGCCGCCGCCACGGAGCTCAAGGCGCTGCTGGACGAGCTCGGCATCGCCGGCTTTCCCAAGACGACCGGCAACCGCGGACTGCACGTCTACGTCCGCCTGCAGCCCCGATGGGACTCCTACGCCGTGCGCGCCGCCGCGGTGGCCGCGGCGCGCGAGCTCGAGCGCCGCCGTCCCGACATCCTCACCGCCGCCTGGTGGAAGGAGGAGCGCGGGCAGCGGATCTTCGTCGACTACAACCAGAACGCGCCGCACAAGACGGTCTTCGGCGCCTGGTCGGTGCGCGCCCGTGCGGGCGCCCAGGTCTCGACGCCCGTTCGCTGGGATGAGCTCGACGACGTCGACCCGGACGAGCTGACGCTCGCGACCGTCCCGGCCCGGCTGGAGCGCGACGGCGATCCGTGGGCCGCGATCGACGACGCGCCGCAGTCGCTCGAGCCGCTCCTGGCGCTCCACGAGCGCGACCGCGAGAACGGCCTGCTCGACGCGCCGTGGCCGCCGGTCTACCCCAAGCAGCCCGACGAGCCGCCGCGCGTGGCGCCGAGCCGCGCGCGCCGCCAGGAGTGAGGTCAGCCGGACGCGCAGCGCCTCGTCGAGGTGGCCGTTCCGAGCATCACGGCTCGGTCAGTTCTGCGCCTGTGGTGCGACAGGCGCGACGTTCTTTTCTTGCTCGCCCTCCTTCTTCGGCGTGATCAGCGCGGTCGTCACGCCGGCGAGAGCACCGGTTGTGGAGGCGGTGAACCCAGCGATGAGCGTCGCCCATCCGTTCTCGCCGAGCGTCCACACCTCCTGGTTGTGCCAATAGCCGTATCCGGCAACCAGCCCTGCGCCGATGGTGCAGGACGCCAAGGAGCACGGCCTGCTTCATCGAGAATGTGATGGCGACCGTATCCGCGATAGTGCAGCGCGACCGCCCAGAGCCCACCGGCCATTGCGCCCAACAGGCCCAGCAGCACCGGCCAGTACCAGGCGTCGGTGCGACTCTCCGAGATCGGCGTGAACGAGTCGTGCAGGTACTGCGGCAGATGGATCCGGACGATTCCGCCGTGTGTCCCTGGGTCGATGTCATCGAGCTTGAGGTTGACGTTGGCCGACACGTCCGTTGGACCGGACTCGTCGACGGTGACCGCGACCGTCGGCTTGCCCGGAAGGTCGTCGCCCGTCTTGGCCGGGAGGAGCGAGACCTGCTCGGGCGCGATCGTGGCTTCCGCGGGCAGCGTGCAACCCGACACGGAGTACAGCAACGCGAGGTGGCGATCGCCCTTGCCCGTGCCGTAGGTCTTGGTCGTCGAGCTGTTGTCATTCAACGCCAACGAACCAAGGATCTTGTTGCCGTCGGTATCCGTCGTGCCGCAGTCCGGGATCTTGGCAGCGCCGGCGCCCGCGGGAGCGATCCACGCGGCGAACAGGTACGAGAGCGCGACGCAGACCACCAAGCGATGGGTCATGTCTCCTCCTCGGCGACGTGTGGCTCACGCGAACCTACGCTCGCTTTCCTGAGAAGTCAACGGCTCTGATCGCGCCAAAGGTGAACAGTTTGGACCGTTCGCGCCCAGGCGCGCGCATGCAAGTTCATCGGACGGTTGCTTGCCCAGGTGCGCAACTCAGAGCGGGCTGACTCGCCCGACGATCGTCCCGAGGTCCTCCGACACCGCGCGCAGCTGCCGCGCGATCCGTGGCCGGGCCGGCGGCCGCCAGGGCGGGTCTCCTCCAAGGCGAGCTGAGACGAAGTCGATGTCGACCAGCGTGCGGACCCCGTACGTCCCTCGTCCTGGCCAAACGACGCGGCCTCCCACTTGCCTGTGGCCGAGCATCCGCGTTAAGGTCTTCAGGCTCGGGGGCTGGCACCGCGGCGGGCGACGCGGTGCGTCCGGTGCCACGCTTGAGGACATCGGCTGGGAGGTATGCGTCGTGACGGACCAGGGGGACCAGGCACGGCCGACGCTGCCACGCCTCGAGCACGGCTCCGTCTTCGCCGGCTACTGGATCGACCGACTGCTCGATCGCGGGGGCATGGGCGTCGTCTACAAGGCGATGGACATCGATCTGGATCGGGCCGTGGCGCTGAAGCTGATCGCGCCCGAGTGGATGGAGGACGACAACGCGACGGCGCGCTTCAGGACCGAGGCGCGCCTGGCGGCCTCCCTCGAGCACCCGAACATCGTGCCGGTCCATCGCGGCGGCGAGGAGCAGGGCGTGCTCTACCTCGCCATGCGCTTCGTGCCGGGGACGAACCTGCGCCGCATGATCGATCGCAGTCCCCTGCCCTTCGAGACGACCGGCATCATCCTGACCCAGATCGCGAGCGCGCTCGACGCCGCGCACTCGCGCGGACTCGTGCACCGCGACGTCAAGCCGGCCAACATCCTGATCTCCGACGAGACCGCGCAGACGCACGCGTACCTGACCGACTTCGGGCTGACCAAGCGTCCGGGGTCGACGGGAGGCCTGACCGGGACGGGCCTCTGGGTGGGGACGGCCGACTACGTCGCTCCCGAGCAGATCCAGGGCCACGCCATCGACGGTCGCGCGGACATCTACTCGCTGGGCTGCGTCCTGTACGAGATGCTGACCGGCGAGGTCGCCTACCCCAAGGACGGCGACATCGCCAAGCTCTGGGCGCACATCAGCAACCCTCCGCCGCAGCCCAGCACGACGCGCACCGATCTGGTGCCCGCCTTCGACGAGGTCGTCGCCAGGGCGACGGCCAAGGATCCCGCGGATCGCTATGCGACCGCGGGCGAGATGGCCGCGGCCGCCCGTGAGGCGATCGCGCTGCAGCAGCAGGCCCAGACCGGGAGCGCCATCCCGCCGATGAGCCTCGGCGCCGCGGCGCCGCCCTCGCCGACGCCGCCGCCCTCGCCGGTGCCGGCCGCGCCGGTGCCGGCCGCACCGGAGTCGTGGGCAGGCAGCCCACCTTCGACTCCGGCATCGGCGCCACCCTCGGGCGCCTCGATGCCGCCGGTCAGCCCAGCCCACGCATGCCTCGGCGCAGCCCGCGGAACCCCCGCCCGCGGCGCCCCCGCCCGCCGCTCCGCCGCCAGCCGCGCCGCCCTCGCGCTCCGCGCCCGGCGGGCGCAGCATCGCGGTGATCGCGCTCGTCGCGCTCGGGGCCCTCGCCGTGGTGGCGGTCCTGCTCGCTGTCGGGTGGCAAGGACAAGAGCCCGACCGCGGCGAGCACCGCCAGCAAGACGACCGCCGCCGAGCCCGCCGGCGACAAGCTGTCGGGCGTGCTCGGGCCGGTTCCGACCAATCACGTCACCGGCGCGGGCGACATCGCCATGCGCCTCGACGGCACGACGCTGACGGTGACGGTCGCCGCCCACGGACTGGTCGACGGCAAGCATGCGATGCACATCCACGCCGGGGCGCGCGGCGTGTGCCCGCCGGCATCGGCGGCGCGGCGCCACAACGGGCACCTGGCCATCAGCACCGTCGACGGGGTGCCCTTCTACGGGCCGCCCGTCACGGCGCTGACGACGAGGGGTGACACCAGCCCGAAGAGCATCCTCTCCTTCAACCGCTTCCTCAGCGGCAGCAACGTCCGCTACACGCGCAAGATCGAGCTCACCGACGTCGTGGCGGCGAACATCCGCAAGCGCGACGCGGTGGTCATCGTGCACGGCATCGACTACGACCACGACGGGGCGTACGGCAACGTGCTCGATCGCAGCGACCTCGACCGCTCGCTCCCCGGGGAGATCACGGCCCCGGCGCTCTGCGGGCAGATCGTCCCGGCCCCGCCGTCATCGACCTCGAGCGACCAGACCAAGACGGGACAGGTGCCCCCTCACTCGGGCAAGGGCACGTTCTACGTGGCCTCGCTGCAGCCGGAGCCCACCGCGATCGCGGCCCTGTGCTACCTGGGCGCCCACGAGGAGGGAGATCGGACCCGCCCGTGGGACGCCTGACGGCGGTCGCCGTCGCCGTCGTGACGATCACCGCGGCGTCGGTCGCGGTGATCCTCCTGACCCGCTCGTCGACGGATGCGGCGCCGCGCGCCCCGGCTCCCCGCGCCGCCGGCCCATCAGTGCGCGTGGCCCAGACGAAGCTCGGGCGCATCCTCGTCAACGGCCAGGGCCGCACCCTCTACCTGTACATGAAGGATCGAGGGACGAAGAGCGCCTGCAGCCGCCGGTGCATGCAGGTGTGGCCGCCGGCCACGGTGTCCGGCGCGCCCACCGCGGGGCCGGGCGTCGCGGCGGCCAAGCTGACGACGACGCGGGGCGCCGACAACAGCCGCCAGCTCGTCTACAACGGCCACCCGCTCTACACGCTGACCGCCGACGTCCGACCCGGGCAGATCAACGGCGAGGGCTTCCTCGGCACGTGGTTCGTCGTCTCCGCCGCGGGCAAGCGCATCGGCAAGCTCAGCCACTCCTCCTCGGAGTACTGAGCAACTACGCGAACAACTCGCGATCGCGGATCTTCGAAGCGATCGTGTAGTGCTCGTCCCACCACGGAACCTCGCCGTGATCCCGCGGCGGCCTCGCCAGCATCAACCGGGTCTTCGCCGTCTTCGCCTCCTCCTGTGTGACCCTGAAGTGGTAGTGGTCGAAGAGGCGCAGGGCCTCGACCGTGTAAGCGACAGCGATCCGGCGATCCCTGACGAGCACGAGGTTCTCCCCGTTCGTCGTGTCGGCCGCACCCGAGAAGTTGTAGGAGCCGAAGTACACCCTGGCCGATGGCTTGTCGAAGTCGATGACGACGAACTTGTGGTGCATGCGGGTGCCGGATCCACCCGTCGGCTCAGACTTGAAGGGCTCCGGAAGCCCCTTCGCCAGCGCCGAGGGGCGCACCGCCGCCACGTTGCCATCGGGCTTCTGCACGTCGAGCCCGCCGACCCTCCTGTCGGACATCCCGTAGACGAACGCGGCGCTGTCGGTGACCTTCTCGATCGCGTCGCGGATCGGCCCCTTCGTCTGGTACAGGAACGCGAGCGAGTACAGCAGCGATGACGTCGTGCCCTTCTCGATGTCCTTGGCGATCGTCGCGAGCAGCGCGTTGCTCTTCGCGTGAGGCGAGAACGCGACGCGCGCGTCGATCCCGCTGAGACCCAGGTCGACCTGCTGAGCAGCGGCGGTGGCGCCGAAGGCGGACGCGCTGTCGCTGGCCCAGTACGCCTCG
Organism: uncultured Actinomycetes bacterium; assembly: GCA_963816845.1. Taxonomy (GTDB): domain Bacteria; phylum Actinomycetota; class Thermoleophilia; order Solirubrobacterales; family Solirubrobacteraceae; genus JAOPZW01. The sequence goes on from CAWFMR010000064.1 coordinate 103,123, forward strand.
AAGGACGCGCGGAACGCATCGACCGGCCCCTGGCCGCGCAGGACGACGGCGTTGTTCGCCTGCACGAAGAACCCGCGCCAGCTGAGGTTCGTCGAGCCGCACACGACGGCCTGCACCTTCGGGCCGTCGACCGCGATGGTCTTGTTGTGCTGAAGCTTTCCGAGGTGCTGACGCTTGACGCGGTCTCGGCCGGCGGACGCCACCAGGCGTGCTTCGGCCTGGTCCTCCGCGGACCCGGGCTTGCCGTGGTCACGCGGGTTGTCGTCGATGATGACCCTGACGCGCTTCTTCAACGCCTCGAGCCGCGAGACGACGTCGGGCTCGTTGAGGTCGAAGGCAACGACGTCGACCTTCGCCTTCTTGTCGGCGATGGCCTGATCCAGCAGCTCCAGGATGGCGTTGCGCGCCTCGAAGCCCATCCACGTCAGCGCCTCGGCCGCCTTCGGGTGGGTCGGGACGAACTTCAGGCCCTTGACGGCGTCGGTTGGCAGCAGCGTGGCGACCGACCCGTTGGATCCGTAGCGATCGACGAACGCCTGCGACGAGACGAGCCCACGGGTGAACGCGACGTTGAGCTCCCCCGGGAACGTCTCGCGGCGCAACTCGATCGGCGCCTCCTGAGCCTCGCCGTAGCTGAGATCCCCCGCGGCGCTCATGAAGACCGGGACGACCCTGTAGAGGAACTCCCCGGCGAGGTCGGCGTTGGGCGGGAAGTGCACCCACCGGAACTTCTGGATCGGGGAGAGCGTGGTCGGGCGCTGCGTGCGATCGACGCGACCGTCGGCCAGCGGGAACGAGAGCCGGTTGCGCAGCACGAAGAAGCGGTCGCCGCCGGGCTGCTTGTACATGATCGCGAACCCGACGAAGTCCTCCGGCGGTTTCCCCTGCTTCCAGTTCATGGCGAGCAGTGCCATACCTTCGCCGCGGTGAACCTTGAGGCTGAAGAGTGCGTTCGGGTTGCGCCCGGGCACCTGGTAGTCAGCGGCAGCCATGACACACCGACACGAGACGAACGACGCCGTCGTGGTGGACAACTTCATCAGCAGGTTTGTTGAGCAACTTTCGCACGAATGACACCTCCATTGCTACGCCGCGAAGGCCAGCACCTCGTCGACCGGACGGCGCAGCGACCGCACCGACGGCGGGTCCCCGCGCGACACCCGCAGGATGAGCAGGACCGGGCGCTCGCGGTCGAGGCCGGCCACGCGCTCGAACGCGGCGGCCGCGCCGGTCAGCGCCGTGCGCTCCCACCCCTCCAGCGAGTCGCCGTCCTCGAGCAGGCGCTGGAAGAGGAACGGCGAGCCCCACGGATGGATGGCCAGGCGGTGGCGCGTCGCCTCGAGCCACAGGCGCATGAGCCCGCGCCCCGCGTCCACGAGCGCCGCGCGATCGACCGCCGCCGCGCGCAGGACGATGGCGCCCGCCGATCCGGCGAAGGCGTCGCGTGACGCGTTGCCGAGGCCGCGGCCGCGGTCCAGCCGCGCGAGGAAGTCCATCCCAGCGCCGGTGCGCAGGACGTCCATCGCCGCGAGGTCGGCGCCGTCGAGCTCGAGCGAGGCGATGTCGATCCCGTCGCGCGAGGCCTGCGCCTCCTGCGCCGTGAAGCGCAGCTCCCCCATCAGGTCGCGCCGCAGCCGGGGCGAGAGGAAGCGCACGCGATCCAGCGCCCCCAGGGCCGCGCCGAGCTCCGCCAGCGGGGCGCCGGCCAGGACGCGCGTGTCGAGCGGCGCGCCACGGCGCGCGAGCCGCGCGAGCTCGGCCTCCGGGATCGGCGGCGACGACCCGGTGCGCCGGTTGCAGCAGCGCTGCCACAGCACCCTCACCGCCTCCTCGTCGCGGGCCTGTCCCCAGCGCTCGAGCGCGAGCTCCCAGACCGGCCCGTCCGCCGCGACCGGCCTGCACGCCGGCTCGAAGCCGAGTGCGCGGGCGCCGATCTTCGCCGCCTCGAGGGCGGCGCCGAGCGCGAGCAGCGCGGCCCGGTGGCGGAAGTCCAGCAGCGAGGATCGCGTCGGGTCGACCCAGGCGCGGATGACGTTCGCCCGCGCCTCGAAGCGCCACGGCTGCATGTTCCCGCCGGAAGGTGCCGAGCTCGCACACGCGACGACGAAGCGGACCTCCTCGGGCGTCGGCGCCCCGGCGCCGGGAGGCGGCATCCGTACCGGGACGGCCTGGACCGGCGCCGGCGCCTGAGGCGCGGGCGCCGGCGCCAGCGGCGCCTGGCGCCCGTCGGCCGTCAGCTCGTCGAGATCGGCGTGGAAACGCCCCGACGCGGTGAGCTCGCCCAGCGCGATGCGCCGCACCGCGTTGGCCACCATCGCGCCGCCCAGGGCGACGTCGGAGGCGAGCTGCGGCCAGGTGGAGACGCTCTCCTTGACCTCGACCATCGACGCCGCCGCCCGGTCCGTGAGGCTCGCCGGGTCGAGGATGCGGATCACGTACGGGACCTTCTGCTTGGTGGTCAGGCCGCCGAGGGTGGCCGAGGTGACGTCGCCCAAGCAGCCCGTGGAAGGTCGGCCGATCGGGCTCGAGATCGAAGCGCTCGACGTCGAGCATCCCGCGATGGCTCGTGGCCATGACCACGGGGCGGCCCGCGGCGCGCGCGTGCTCGCGCAGGCGCACCTTCATCTCCAGGTCGTCGCACTCGTCGACGACCACGTCGGCGCCCGCCACGAAGTCGGCGATGGTCGCCTCCTGCACTCCCCCGGGATAGGTCACGACGCGGATGTACGGGTCGAGCTCGGCCACCTCGCGGGCAGCCAGGACGACCTTGCTCACGCCGACGTCGGCGAGGCCGCCGGCCACCCGATTGAGGTTCGACAGGTCGAGGACGTCGAAGTCGGCGAGCCGCAGCTCGCCGCCGACGCCCTCGTGCGCCATCGTGGACACGACCGCGCGCCCGACCGACAGGCCGGCGACGGCCACGCAGAGCCCCGTCAGGCGCTCCTGCTCCTCCGTGGTGATGGCGTAGCGGTTGCGGTCCAGGCGCAGCTCGCGGTGCAGGGGCTCGGGCAGGACGTGCACCAGCCGGCGGCTCCACGGATAGAAGGCCCACGTGCCGAAGCCCTCCGGCTCGCGGCCCTCGAGCACGCCTTCGACCGCGTCGCGCAGCGCAGCGCCGCGGAGCTGCTCACCGGGGACCCGGCCCTGCACGAGCTGCTCGACCTGCTCGGCGAGCGCGTCGACGACGACCACGGTCGGATCCGCGATCAGCTCGAGGAGCACGGACGCGGTCTCGGGGTCCCCCGCGTCGAGCAGCGTCGGCTCGAAGGTCGTGACGTCCCGCCGCGCCGCCGCGGCGGCGAGCTTCGATGCCAGCGCGTGACCCATGGCCCGAACCGCGCTCACGCCGCGACGGGCAGGCCGGCGAAGGCGATGGCGGAGGCCATGGCGGCGACCGTCCCCGACGCGGGCTCGCCGCGGAGCAGCCGCTCGGCGTCGGCGTAGAGCAGATGGGAGCGAAAGCGCCATCCGGGCTTGGGCTCGACGGTCCGGGTCTCCAGCACGTCGAAGCCCATGTCGCCGTACATCCCGACGAGCTCGTCCGGGCACGCGCCGAGGACGAAGCGGTGCCCTGACTGCACCGCCACGCGGAACAGGTGCTGCATGAGCGGGACGTAGAGACCGGCGCGCTGGAAGTCCGGGTGCGTCGCGCCCGCCCCGCCCTCGACGAAGCCGGCGTCCCACAGCCACTGCGGCACCTCATGGCCGCCGAGCGAGACGTACTGGCTGCGGGCCGGATCGCCGTCGACGAAGATGGCCCGGGCATAGGCGACGATGCGTCCGCCGAAGCGACAGGTGAGGTGGCGGGAGTGCGCGTCGAAGGGCGAGCGCAGGTCGGCGGTCGTCGTGCCGTCGAGGTGCCCCTCGGCCTGATGGGCGTGCAGGCGCAGGGCGAGGATCTCCTCGAAGTCGGCCTCCGACATGGCGTAGTCGTAGGTGACGACCTGCTCGACGCCTCTGACGGGGAGGCCGCCGACGCGCAGGGCCGCGGGCGTCAGCTGCGCGTCGCCGGCCAGCAGATAGCGCGACAGCGCGCTCAGCAGCTCGCGCGGCGGATCGACCCACGCGGCGCCGATCTCGAGGGCGCCGTCCGCGCCGTCCCGGCGCACCGACGTCAGCCGCGCACGGCCGCGCTGGTGCGTGATGGACGCCAGGTGCAGCTCGAGGTCGAGCTCGGCACGCGGCGGCAGCGGCGGATGGGGCTGCGTCGTCCTCAGCGTCATCCCGCCGGCGCCGACCTGCACGATGCGGAAGTGCAGGGTCTCGCCGAAGAACCACGGGCACGGCGCGGCCGCGAAGGCCGCCAGCGCCTCGGGACACGGGTAGCGCACGCCCGCGCGCCGGTCGACGTCGGCGACGCGCGTCGTGTCGGCCACCAGGGAGAGCCCGATCCGCGGGAGCGTCCCGCGCCCGGTCTGCAGGCTGCCGACGTGTCGCACCACCGCCTGCTGGCGTTCGCCGGAGGCACCCCGGCCCGTGTAGCGGACGGTGACGACCTCCCCGACCGCCGGCATGATGACGTCCGTCGCGAGGAGCACCGCGACTCCGAGGCCTTCGTGGGTGAGGTCGATCGCCTCGGCCTCGAGCCAGGCCGTCTCGGACTCGATCTGGAAGCTGAGACCCTCGCCGATGTAGACGCGGCGGCGGTCCAGCGAGCGTGAGTTGTTGGGTTCGGTGAGCATGTCCCCGGTCAGGAGGCCCACCTGCGCGGCCGTGATACACGCGCGCCGCCTCAGCCGTGGGCGCGGCGTCCGCGCTCGTCACACGCCCTGCGTCTGCAGCCACAGCTCGAGCAGGCCCAGCTGCCACAGGCTGTTGCCCTGAAGCGTCGTGAGGTGCTCGTTGGGCTCGGCGAGCAGGCGCTCGACCCACGCCCGGTCAAAGAGCGCGCGGTCGCGCGCCGCCGGGGCGTGCAGCGCCTCGCGCACGAGCTCGACGTAGGGACCCTCGAGGTGGCTGAGCGCGGGCACGGGGAAGTAGCCCTTGGGGCGGTCGATGACCTCGGCCGGCAGCACGCGCCGCGCGGCGTCCTTGAGCACGCCCTTGCCGTCATGGGCGAGCTTGAGCGCCGGCGGGCACGCGGCGGCGAGCTCGACGAGATCGTGGTCCAGGAAGGGCGTGCGCGCCTCGAGGCCGAAGGCCATCGTCATGTTGTCGACGCGCTTGACCGGGTCGTCGACGAGCATCACCTCGCTGTCGAGGCGCAGCGCCCGATCCACGGGGCCATCGGCGCCCGGGCGCGCGAAGTGCTCGGCGGCGAAGTGCCGGCTGGCGTCCTCGTCGAGGCGCCCTCCGTCGCCCACGAGGGCGAGGAGGGCGTCGTGGTCACGGTCGAAGAACTCCTGGGCGTAGGTCTGAAGGCCATCGCCGTCCGTCCCGGACAGGGGCTGGTACCACGAGTAGCCGGCGAGGATCTCGTCGGCGCCCTGCCCGCACTGCACGACCTTCACGTGCCGCGAGACCTCCTGGGAGAGCAGGTAGAAGGCCACGCAGTCGTGCGAGACCATCGGCTCGCTCATGGCGGCCACCGCCCCGTGCAGCGCCGGGAGCAGGCGATCGTCGTCGACCCGGATCTGATGGTGGTCGGTGTCGAAGCGCTCCGCCACCAGGTCGGAGTAGCCGAACTCGTCGCCCTCGCGACCCCCGGCGGCCGGGAAGCCGACGCTGAAGGTCTGAAGTCCGCGTTGCCCGGCCTGGGCGAGCAGGGCGACGATCAGGCTCGAGTCCAGGCCGCCTGAGAGCAGCACGCCCACGGGGACGTCGGCCACCATGCGGCGATCGACGGCGATGCGCAGAGCCTCGAGCATCGCGTCCTGCCAGTCCTGCGGCGTCCAGCCCGCCCGCTCCGGGTCGCGCGCGAAGGGCGGGTCCCAGTACACGGTGCTGCGGCGCCGACCGTCGGGCTCGACCGTGAGCACGGTGGCCGGCGGCAGCTTGCGCACGCCGGCCAGGATCGTGCGCGGCGCCGGCACGACCGAATGCCAGCTGAGGTAGTGATGCAGGGCCACGCGGTCGACCGTGGTGTCGACGTCGCCGGCGCGCAGGAGCGCGGGCAGCGTGGAGGCGAAGCGCAGCCCAGCCGGTCCGTCGGCCAGGTACAGCGGCTTCACGCCGAGGCGATCGCGCGCGAGCACGAGCCGGCCGCTGTCGCGCTCGGCGATCGCGAAGGCGAACATCCCCTTGAAGCGCTCGACGCAGCCTTCGCCCCACAGGCGGTAGGCCTTCAGCACCACCTCGGTGTCGCTGTCGGAGAAGAAGCGCAGCCCCGCGGCTTCGAGCTCGCGCCGCAGCTCGCGGTGGTTGTAGATGCAGCCGTTGAAGACGACCGCCAGCCCGAGCTCGGAGTCGACCATCGGCTGCGCGCCGCGCTCGGAGAGGTCGATGATCCGCAGCCGGCGATGACCGAGGGCGACGGCGCCGTGCGCCCAGGCGCCCGAGCCGTCCGGGCCACGCGGCGCCATCGCGTCGGCCATCCGGTCCACCAGCGCGATGTCGGCCGGGCCGTCGAACGACAGCTCCCCCGCGATCCCGCACACGGCTCAGGTCCCCAGCGTCCGCACGTCGGCGGCCGGCGACGCGAGGCCGGCGGCGCCGTCGCGCTCGCGGTGCGCGGTCGCCGCGCGCACGAGCGCGGCGAAGAGCGCGGCGTGCGGCGTGTCGTCGACGAGCGACTCGGCGTGCCACTGCACGCCGAGGGCGAAGTGCTGCGCATCGGTCTCGACGGCCTCGATGACGCCGTCCGGCGACCAGGCGACCGCGTGCAGCCCGGTCCCGATGCGCTCCACCGCCTGGTGGTGGAAGGAGTTGACGCCGAGCCGCTCCTCGCCGAGCAGCCCTCGCAGGCGGCTGGCGCGCTCGACGCGCACCTCGTGCGTCGCGAAGCGCCCCGGACGCGTCTGGCGATGGACGACCGACCCGTCGACGCGATCGGGCAGGTGCTGGCACAGCGTCCCACCGCGGGACACGTTGAGCAGCTGCATGCCGCGGCAGATCGCGAGCACCGGCAGGCCGCGCGCCTGCGCGTGGCGCAGGATGGCCAGCTCGAAGCGGTCGATGTCCGGGAAGGTCGGGCCGAGCTCGGGGTGGGGCTCGGCACCGTAGAAGGACGGATCGAGGTCCGGGCCGCCGGAGATGCACAGGCCGTCCAGCCGGGCGAGCAGCGGGTCGATCATCTCCACGGCGACGGGCGCGAGGACGACCGGCACGCCCCCTGCCTGCTCCACCGCCTCGGCATAGGTCACGCCCACCGCCAGCTCGCGGCGCGGTGGCTCGGCGTGCTCGGTCTGATCGACGTCCTCGGGGAAGCGGACCTCCGACGTGGAGACCCCGATCAGCGGCGGGCGGCTCACGGCCGGTCCGCCTTCGTGTGGATCTCGTCCCCCGTCACGACGCTCAAGGTCCGTGCATTCCCATTTGGCCCCCGTTCTATCGCCCGTCCATGACGGCGGCGGACCGATTGGCCCTCATGGCGCCGGGTAGGACCGGCTGGACCGCACGCAACGATTTGCGAGGCGAAGCCCATGGCCGAGACCGACCGAGAGCAGGACGCCCAGGACCCCGGCACGGAGCGCCAAGCTCCCGCGCCCGACGCAGACCCCGCCAACGCGCCGACCAGCATCGGGCCGAACCTGCCCCGGCAGGTCGAGCGCAACGTCGAGGACGCCGGGCGCGGTCAGGCCGACGAGGCCGCGAACTGAGCGATCGGATTCGCGCCCGTCGCGTATCGACCGGGCGGCTCAGGTGAAGATGATCTCATCAGGTGAAGATGATCTCGCCGCCGGCAGCGAGCTCGTAGAACTCCCCGACGGTGAGCACCTCGTCGACCTGCTCGACGAAGTCGGCCTTGGTCAGCTTGAACATGTCCACGCTCGCCTTGCACGCGTAGAGCCCGGCGCCGGAGTCCGAGACGAGCTCCACGAACTCGGGGATCGGCGGGATGTCGAGCTTCTCCATCTGGCGCTGCATCATCCGGGTGGCCAGCGCCGACATGCCGGGCAGCGCGCCGAGGAGCGTCGGGATGTGCATGCCGGGGTTGCCGACCGTCGCGACCTTGATGGCGTCCTGTCGGTTCCTGCGGATGGCGTCGAGCCCGAAGAACGTGAAGAAGACGTTCGCCTCGATGCCTTCCATGCGCGCGCCGTTGGCCATGATCAGGCCCGGGTAGATGCCCTCCAGCGAGCCCTTGGAGATCACGATCGCGACCTTCTCGATCGTCTGCGGGCGGCCGGTCACCGCGGTGAGCGGGCGGTCGAGGGTGTCAGTCATGGTCTTCGCCTCCTAGATGCAACCGCGCGGCTTGGGGATGCCGGCGATCTTCGCGGCGAGCTTCGCCGGGCCCTTGGGGAAGAGCTGGTAGAGCTCCTTGACGGGAACGCCCGAGACCTTTCCCAGCGACCGGATCGACGGTGCCGCGCCGGTCTCCAGGTAGGTGGTGCGCATGAAGTCGATGACCTGCCAGTGGCGGTCGGTCAGCTCGGCGATGCCGTTGTCGCGGGCGATGTCGTTCGCCATCTCGCGTGTCCACTGCTCCGGCTTGCGAAGGAACCCCTCGGCATCGAGGTCGACCGGTGCTCCTTCGAGCGTCAGGGGCGTCATCTCGGCTCTCCTTGGTTCGCGGTCTGGCGCAGCTGCGATCCGACCCCCGGGATGTCGTGGCCGGGCAGCAGGACGTGCCAGTAGACCCACTGGAAGAGCAGCTTCGCCATGTGGTTCAGGCGCGATTGCTTCAACAGCACCAGCGGCCCGACGTGCGGCTCGGGATAGCGGCCCGGGAGCGGGTCGACGTCGTAGTTGAAGTCGATGAGCAGCGCCTTGTGAAATCCGGTCTCGATGAAGCAGTTGGCGTGCCCGTCGAACGACGCCTCGAGCTCGTCGCCGTCGATGAAGCGCCGGATGTTCTCCACGAGCGTCTCGCCTTCGAAGTGCGTCACCGAGCCGGCCTTCGAGGTCGGCAGGTTCGTGGCGTCGCCGATCGCGAACACGTTGGGGGCGACCTTCGACTGCAGGGTGTGCGGATCGGTCGCGACGAAGCCGAGCTCGTCGCCCAGCCCCGGCGAGCGCCCGACGAACGCGGGGCCGCCGTGGAGCGGGATCGTGACCAGCAGGTCGAAGGGGACCTCGCGCTCGTCCCAGCTCACCAGCCGCCCGGCGGCGCCGTCGACCTCGCCGGTCGCGAACTCGGTCTCCAGCGCGATGCCCTTCTCGCCCAGCAGGCCGGCGAGATGCTCGGCGGCGACGGGCTTGGTGAACGCGCCGTCGAGCGACGTCACGTAGGTCAGCTCGACGTCGCCGCGCACGCCGCGCTCGCGCAGGTACCAGTCGGCGAGGAAGCAGAACTCGAGCGGCGCGACCGGGCACTTGATCGGCATGTCGACGGTGTTGACGACCAGCCGCCCGTGGTCGAAGTGCCGCAGTGCCTCGCGCAGCGCCGTGGCCGACTCGAGCTCGTAGAAGGTGAAGATCCGCTCGCCCCACCCAGGCCCGGTCAGCCCCTCGGTCTCCTCGGGCAGCAGCGACGCGCCCGATGCGACGACGAGGACGTCGTAGGCGATGCTCTCGCCGCCGACGAGATGGACCAGGTGGCCGGCCGTCTCGACGCGGTCGACCTCGGCGAGGCGGAACTCGATCCCGTCATGCAGCTGCGCTCGACGCGAGCGGACGATCTCGTCCGGGTCGGCCAAGCCGAAGGGCACGAACAGCAGGCCCGGCTGGTAGACGTGGCGGTCGTCGCGATCGACGACCACGATCTCGACACGGTCGCCGTACAGCGCGCTGCAGGCGGTTGGCCGTGAGCGTCCCGCCGGTCCCGGCACCCAGGACGACGATGCGATGGCGGATGTCCACATCGCGAACGTAGTCTGCGCCGGCGCCGGCGGCGTCCGCCGCGGCCCACAGGCGCGCGACGGACAACTACGGAACCGTCAGACGCTCCTACGCCCCCGCTGCCCAGCCGCCCATGACCTCCGTGCGGCTCGTCGGCGCGCCGAGGACCGGGTGCAGCTCGATGGCCGGCGAGTAGCGGCTGGCCGGGGTCGTGCGGCCGAGAGCCTCGGCCATCGCGCGCACGTGGTGCGGGCCGCCGCCGCAGCAGATGCCGACGTAGTCCACGCCGATGTCGCGGGCGCGCAGCGCGAAGTCCGCCATCTCGAAGCGGGTGCACTGGAAGGGCTCGAGCGCGATCGGGAACGCGTGCAGGCCGTCGGCCGTGGTCAGCGCCTCGAAGGCCGGCGCCGCCGGCGAGGTGCGGTAGGGGACGGGCTGGGCCGCCACCGCGACGTCGACCGCCGCGCGGATCCGCTCGAGCAGGGGGAGCATCGTCTCGGGGCCACGCGAGCAGTTGAGGCCGACGACCGTCGCGCCGCGGTCGGCGAGGATCCGGCACGCCTCGACGTAGTCGTAGCCGTCGTAGGTCGTCGACTCCTGCACGCTGGCGAAGGTGACCATGGCCGGCAGGCCGAGCTCCTGGCACACCTCGAGGCCGATGAGGGCCTCGCCGAGATAGTCGTTGGTCTCGGCGATCACGAAGTCGACGCCCTCCTGCACCGCCCACCCGAGCTGCTCCTCGTACTGCGCGCGGACCACCGCGCCCGACGCCTCCGGCTCCTTGGGGTCGTAGGCCCAGGTGTTGCAGATGTTGCCGGCCACGAGGGCGCCGCCCTCGGCCGCGATCTCGTTGGCGATCCTGACCGCCTGGCGGTTCAGCTCCTCGAGGTCGTCGCCGCGCCCGACGTCGCGCAGCTTGTCGCGGTGCGCGTAGTAGGTCAGCGCGACCATCACGTCCGATCCGGCGCGCAGGAAGTCGCGGTGCAGCTGGCGCAGCGCGTCGGGCTCGTCGAGGATCACCTCGGGGACGAACGGGCCGGCCTGGATGTAGCCGCGGCGCTCGAGCTCGAAGACGTAGCCCTCGGCGCCGAGGACCACCCCCTCAGAAAGGCGCTGCTGCAGGGTCCTGTGCGACGGACGGGTCATCGGTGGCGTTCCCTTGTTCGAAGCGGGCGGGGTCGAAGCGCGCGATGTCGTAGACGGTGCCGCCCTGCAGCGCCAGCTCGGCCAGCACCCGCCCCACCCAGGGGGCGAACTTGTAGCCCGTGCCGCGCCACCCGACGCCGACGAACGCGTTGGGGAGGCCCGGGATCGGGCCCAGCACGAAGTCGTCGTCGGCGACGAGGTCGTAGTCGCACTGGTCGACGTCCTCGACGTCGCTGACCGCGGCGTCGCGCAGCCCGGGCATGCACTGCTCCACGAAGCTCTGGATGCTGTCGATCGCCGTGGTGCTCCGGGGCATGTCGGGCGGGTTGTAGTAGCCGATCTTCACGGCGTCGACGAGCCCGTCGACGATCGGATGGCAGTAGATGCCGGTGTCCAGGTAGGCGATCACCGGCATGGCGCCCGCCGTGAAGCGATCGCGCGCGCCGGCGGGAGGGACGAAGTACTTGGCCTCGCTCGGCCGGTCCTTGGTGATCGGGACCTGCAGCCCGCAGTCGGGCAGCCTGGCCAGGATGTCGTTGGTGCCGTGTCCGGCGGTGACGACGAGCGATCGCGTCGCCAGCTGCGCCGCGTCGGTCCCGACGCGCAGCAGGGCGCCGTCGCGCTGCACCGCCATCGTCTCGACGCCCTGCAGGACGCGCACGCCGCGCGCTTCGAGCGCTGCCATCAGCGCGCTCGTGACGGCGGGCAGGTCGACCACGCCGGCGTCCACGTCGAGGCGCCCCATGTCGGCGTCGAGGTAGGCGAAGCGCTCGCGCAGCGCCGCCCCGTCGAAGGACTCGGTGCGCAGTCCCAGGCGCGTGAGCGTCTCGTAGCTCATCTGCGCATAGGTGTCCGCCAGGTCCGGGGTGACCGAGCGCTTGGCGATGTTCAGGCAGCCGCAGCGCACGAGCGCGCGGGTGGCGGTCTGCAGCTCGAAGGCGCCCCACAGCCGGAAGGCCTCGTGGGCGAGGCGGGCGTAGGTTGCATCGAGATAGTCGTTGCGAAACGAGCGCGTGCGGCCGAACGACGCCGTCATCGGATCGCCGATCCGCCCGCGCTCGAGCACGACGACCCGCCCGACCCGCTCCGACGCGTGATACGCCGTGAACAGCCCCATGACGCCGCCTCCGACGACGAGGAGGTCGCAGTCACCGTCGAGGCCCTGGCCGCTCCGGAGGCTCATGCCCTGCTCGCCCGGCTGCGCGAGCGCGCGCCGCTGTGCTGGGTGCCCGCGCTGGACGGCTGGCTCGTCCTGCGCCGCGACCTCGCGCTGCACGTCATGGGCGACGCCGGGACGTTCACGGTCGACGACCCGCGCTTCTCCACCGGGCAGGTGGTCGGACCCAGCATGCTCACGCTCGACGGCGACGAGCACCAGCGCCACCGTGCGCCGTTCGCGCGGCCGTTTCGCCTGCAGCCCGTCAGGGAGCGCTTCACCGACGTCGTCGCAGACGAGGTCGACCGCCTCGTCGACGCCATCGAGCCCGCGGGCGCGGCCGAGCTGCGGCGCGCCTTCGCCGGCCCGCTCGCGGCCGCGATCGTGACCCATTCGCTCGGGCTGTCCGAGGCCGGCACCGGCGCCGTCCTGGGCTGGTACGACGCGATCGTCGCGGCGGTCACCGAGGTCACGGCCGGCGGCGAGGTGCCCGCGGCCGGCCGCGCGGCGTTCGCGGACCTGCAGGCCGCCATCGGGCCGGCGCTCGACCGCGGGCCCGGCTCATCGCTGCTGGCCGACGCCGCCGGCGGCCTCGAGCGCGAGGCGGTCATCTCCAACGCCGCGGTCATGCTCTTCGGCGGGATCGAGACGACCGAGGGCATGATCGCCAACGCGATCGTGCACCTGCTCTCCCACCCGGCCCAGCTCGCGCTCGTGACGGTGGACCCCGACCTGCTGCCCAACGCGATCGAGGAGTCCCTGCGCCTGGAGCCCGCCGCCGCGATGGTCGATCGGTACGCGACGGCCGACGTCGAGCTGGGCGGCGCCGCGATCCGCCGGGGCGACCTGGTCAGGGTCTCGGTCGCCGCGGCCAACCGCGACCCGAGCGCATTCGACGACCCCGACCGCTTCGACGTGCGCCGCGAGAACGCACGCCAGCACCTCGCCTTCGCGCGCGGGCCCCACGTCTGCATCGGGATGCACCTCGCCAGGCTGGAGGCGCACACGGCCGTCCGCCGTCTGCTGGAGCGCCTGCCCGGCCTGCGCCTCGATCCGGCGCGGCCGTCGGCGCCGGCCGGGCTGGTCTTCCGCAAGCCGCCCGAGCTGCACGTCCTCTGGTCCACGAAGTGAGACTGAAGTCCAGGGTTCATCAGCGCAACTCGGAGTAGTTTTGAAGTTGATGAGAGACCCTGATAGTTGGTTCGGCGTCGAGGTGCGCCACCTCGCCGCGCTCGACGCCATCGCGCGCGAGCGCTCGTTCAGCCGCGCGGCGCGGACCCTCGGGTACACGCAGTCGGCGGTCAGCCAGCAGGTCGCGCTGCTCGAGCGGATCGTGGGCGCACGGCTCGTCGAGCGCTCGAGCGGGCCGCGCCCGGTCTCGCTGACCCCGGCCGGCGAGCTCATGGTCCGCCACGGCCGCCGGGTGGTCGACCAGCTCGCGGCGGCCCGCGCCGACCTCGCGGCGTGGTCGGCCGGCAGCGCGGGCGAGCTGCGCGTGGGCACCTACCACAGCGTCGGGGCCAAGATCCTGCCGCGCGTCGTCGGTCGCCTGTCGGCCGCCCTGCCCGACGTGAGGGTCGCGCTCGTCGAGACGCCGGACGAGGGCCAGCTGCTGCGCCTCGTGGAGCGCGGCGAGCTCGACCTGACCTTCATGCTCTACCCACTGGCCGACGGTCCCTTCGTCGCCGTCGAGCTGCTGCGCGATCCCTTCCTGCTGCTCGTCGCCGAGGACTCCCCGCTGGGTGCCGAGCGGCCGCCGGCCGACGATGGCCGACGTGGCGGCACTCGACCTCATCGCCTACGACCGCGTGCGCGACGCGACCCGGCCCGAGACGCATCTGCGCGGCACGCCGCGCGTCGTCTTTCGCTCCAACGACGACGAGACGATCCACGGGCTCGTCGCCACCGGGATGGGCGCGGCGCTGCTGCCCCGGCTGAGCGTCGACCCCGGCCACCCCGGCGTGCGCGCGATCGAGATCGACATCGGGCTGCCGCCGCGGCTCATCGGCCTCGCGTGGCACCGCGATCGCGACCTGCTGCCCGCCGCGCGCGAGTTCGCGGCGACGACCGAGCGCGTCTGCGCCGAGCTCGCGGGCGAGCATCCGGCCGGCGCTCTCTAGGCCGCCGCCGTGCGGGTCGCGCCCAGCTCCTCGTCGTAGGAGATCGAGCGCCGCGTCAGCGCGCCGTCCGCGTCGATCTCGTAGGCGCCCATGCGCCACAGCGGCGGCGAGTAGGCGTGGATCGAGACGGCGAGGGGGGCGTCGTCCTTGCACATGCGATGCACGTGGGAGGCGTCGAAGTCGAACGCGTCGCCGGCGCGGCGGGTCAGGCGGCGCGAGGGTCCGCCGACGACCAGGCGCTCCTCGACGATCTCGCCCTCGACGACGGCGACGGCGCCGCGAGACAGGTCGTGGTCGTGGAAGCCGGTGTCGTTGCCGCTGGCCCACGTGATGACCCAGACGTCGAGGTGGTCGTCGCGCCAGAGCTGCTCGAAGTGCCGGGCGGAGGTGTCGGCGCAGCACGAGCGGCTGCCAACGCGTCGGATCGGCGGCGAGCCGCGCCACGAGCTCGCGCAGCTCGCCGACCTCGAGGTCGCGGCCGCTCGGTGTGCCGGCCGGGATCGCCGTCATTGCGGGGCCTTCCATCGTGGTGTACCGGTTCAGTGAACCGTTTCAGTGAACCGCTTCACCAAATCATCCCTCCCCTGTCAAGTCCACCACGGCGGACGGGGGCCGGCGAGTACGCTGCGAACGTGGCCAGCCGCCCAGGGCGTCGCATCACGATCCGCGAGCTCGCGGAGTACACGGGGCTCTCGCCGGCCGCCGTGAGCTACGCGCTGCGCGGCATGCAGGTGTCGGCCGCGACCGAGCGGCGCGTGCGCGAGGCCGCCGCGGAGCTGGGCTACGAGGCCGACCCGATCGCCCGCGCGCTGGCCGGCGGCTCGACGGCGGTCGTGGGCCTGCTCGTCGGCAGCCTGGCCGACTTCTGGAACCAGGAGCTGGTGCGCGCGGTCCAGCGCGAGCTGTACGAGGCGGAGCGCAGCACGCTGGTCGCCGACGCCGACGGCGAGCCCGCCCGCGAGCTCGAGCTCGCGCGGCGCCTGGTCGACCACCGCGTCGACGGCCTCGTGGTCCTCCCCATCGGTCCGGCCAGCGGCGGCTGGGAGTCGATCGCCAGGGAGGTCGCGACGGTGACGATCGGCGATGCCCTGCCGGGCGTGAGCGTCGCCGGCGAGGTCGTCTTCGACAACGAGCGCGGCGTGCGCGAGAGCCTCGAGCACCTGAGCGCGCTCGGCCATCGGCGCATCACGGTGCTGTCGTGGGCGGTCGAGAGCTCGCCCGGCCGCCAGGCCGAGCGCGCGGTCGGCGCGTCGGCCGCGGCGCTCGGCCTGGACTGCCGGCTCGTGGCCTGCGCCTACTCGCTGAACGGCTCGCGCCCGCTGGCGCTCGAGCTGCTGGCCAGCGACGAGCGCCCGAGCGCCGTGCTGTGCCTGTCGGACTCGATCGCCTACGGCGTCTACGCCGCGTGCGCCGAGCTGGGGCTCTCGATCCCCGACGACGTCGCCGTCGCGGGCTTCGGCGATCACCCGATCTCGCGGCTGCTCGCTCCGCCGCTGACCTCGACCGTGTGGGACGTCGAGCGCGTCGCCGAGCTGGCGACCGGCTTCCTTGTCACCGCGATGGACGCCGACGGCCCGCAGGCGACGCTGCGCGAGATCGTCGCGCCGGTTCTCGCGGCGCGCGCGTCGACGGCGGCGGGGCCCGCCTGAGCGAGCCCCGGCCGCCCGTCTCTCAGGTCAGGTGGTTGGCCGTGAGGAACTGCCTGGCCACCGTGGCCTCGTCCTGCTTGTCGATCGCGACGGCCTTGTTCATCGCGGTGATCGCCGGGGTCGTCAGGAGCTTGTTGACGCCGTTGATGACGTTCATGAACTGGTCGCCACCCAGCTGGGCGAGCTTGTTCTTATCGATGACGAACGCGACGTTCTGGAAGCCGAAGACGCCCTTGGGGTCCGTGAGCACCGCGTACTTTCCGCTGGCGAGCTGTGCGTCGGTCGTGAACACGTTCGCCGTGTCGACCTTGCCGGTGTCCAGCGCCTGGTACTGCACGCCCAGGGCGAGCTGACGGAACTTGGCGTTGTTGATCCCGTAGACCTTCTTCATGCCCGCGAGACCCTGTTGGCGGTTCTTGAACTCCGGCCGCGCGCCCAGCGAGAAGCTCCCGATCTTCTTGAGGTCCTCCATCGTGGCCAGGTTGTTCTTCGCCGCGAAGGCCTTGGTCGTGGCGATGGCGTCGACGTCCTGGAAGGGCGTCGGATTGCTCACGGTCTGCCCGCGGCCCTCGTAGAACTGCTTGGCCAGCTGGTACTCCTCGTCGGCGGTCTTGGCCGGCTCGTTGCGCTTGGCCACCGTCGCGACCGACTCGCCCGTGTACTCGGGGTAGGCGTCGATCTTGTGGCTGGTGAGCGCCGTGTCGATGATCTCGGTGGCGCCGATGTTCTTCTTCAGGTTGACGGTGTAGCCCTTGGCCGCGAGCGCGCCCTTGTAGAGCTCGCCGAGGATGAACTCCTCGGTGAAGTCCTTGGTGCCGATCGTGACCGGTGGCTTGCCCTTGCCCGGCTGGGCCGGCGCGGCCGCCGACGTGCTCGTCCCGGCCGCACTGCTCGACGTGCTGTTGTTGTCGCTGCTGCCGCAGGCGGCGACGGCGAACGCCATCGTCGCGGCCAGCAGCGACCAGGCGATGAGTCGTCTCATGGTGCCTCGCATCGGTGTGTCCTCCTCCTCATGGCTTACGTACCTTCGATCGCCGGCGCGAGCAGCTCCGCCGGCCCCTCCTCGTGGCGCAGTGCCCTGGGCGTCACCATGCGCTGGACGACCGCCAGGATGCCCTCGACCATGAAGGCCAGCGCGGTCACCATCAGCGCGCCGGCGATCACGCCCGCGGTCCCATAGCTCGCCTGGTTGACGATGACGTCGCCAAGGCCGCCGCCGCCGGCGATGGCGGCGAGCGTCGCGGTCGCCACCACGTACACCGCCCCCGTCCGGATGCCGGCGAACATCAGCCCCACCGCCAGCGGCATCTCGACCTTCCACAGCACCTGTCTCGGGCTCATGCCGACCGCTTGCGCGGCCTCGACGGCGTCGGGGTCGACCCCGTCGACGGCGACGTACGCGTTGGTCAGCATCGGCGGCACGGCGAGGACGACCATGGCGACCATGACGTTGATGAAGCCGATGCCGAGGATGCCGATGCCGATCGAGATGATCGCGAGGCTCGGCAGCGCGCGGCCGATGTTCGAGGCGTTGATGGCCAGGAACGATCCCTTGTGCAGGTGCCCGAGCGTGACGCCGAGGGGAATCGCGATGACCAGCGAGACCGCGATGGCGGCCCCGGAGAGCGCCAGGTGCTCGAGCGTCTTGGTCAGCATGAAGTGCAGGTTGTTGCCGATGAACTGGAAGGCGTCGACGATCGAGTGCATGTCAGCCCACCTTCGCCCGCGCCCACGGTGTGAGCAGGCGCTGCACGACGACGAGCACCGCATCGGTGACCAGCGCCAGCAGCACGGCCAGCACCCCGGCGGCGATGAACTGCGTCTTGAAGCCGGTCTGGATGGCGTTGAAGATCGGCTCGCCCAGCCCGCCGACGCCGATGAAGGCCGCGACGGTGGCGAGGCTGATGATCGTCACCGTCGCGATCCGGATGCCGGCCATGATCGCCGGCATCGCCAGCGGCAGCTCGACGCGCCAGAGCGTCTGGCGGCGGGTGAGCCCCATCGCCTGGGCCGCCTCGAGCGCGTCGGGTGGCACCTCGCGCAGGCCGGTGAGGATGTTGCGGAAGAGGATCAGCAGCGTGTAGGAGACCAGGGCGATCTCGGCGCTCAGCCGTGTGAGGCCCGTGAACGGCACCATGAGCTGGAAGAAGGCGAGGCTGGGGATCGTGTAGACCAGCGCGAACACCGCCGTCGCGGGGTTGACGGCCCAGCTCCAGCGGTACGCGACGAGCGCGGCGACGAAGGCGATGACGAAGCCGATGCCGACCGCGATGGCGGTGAGCTCGATGTGCTCGATCAGGCGCGGCTGGAACGTGCTGCTCCAGTGGCTGGAGAACCAGTCCCAGCAGAACTGGCGGTTCTCGCGCACGCAGTCCGAGCCCCGCTGGAACGTCGGGATGACCGGGCCGCCCTGCGCGATCGGGAGCGCGAGCTGGGCGAGCATGGACCCTAGGCCTCGACCTCAGCGTCGGCGCGATCGAGATCGGCGAAGTGCGCGAGGCTCTCCATCGACACCGTGCCCCGGCGCTCGCCCGCCGTGCCGAGCACCGTCAGCGCCGACACCCGCTGGGTGACCATCATCGACAGCGCGTCGCGCAGGCACGTGTCCTCGTCGATCGTCGGCAGGTCATCGCGCTCGCCGTTGGCCGCGGGCGAGAGCTCGATCTCGGCCAGCTTGCGCAGCAGCAGGCGCTTCAGGCCGCGGTCGGCGCCGACGAAGTCGGCGATGAAGTCGTTGGCCGGGGTGGCGAGGATCTCGTCGGGCGTCCCGTACTGGACGAGCTCGCCGTCCCTGAGGATCGCCATCCGGTCGCCCATCTTGATCGCCTCGTCGATGTCGTGCGTGACGAAGATGACCGTCTTGCGGACCTCGGCGTGCAGGCGCAGGAAGTCGTTCTGCAGCCGGTCGCGGGCGATCGGATCGACCGCGCCGAACGGCTCGTCCATGAGCATGATCGGCTGGTCGGCGGCCATCGCGCGGGCCACGCCGATGCGCTGGCGCTGGCCGCCGGAGAACTGGCCCGGATAGCGCTTGGCATCGCTCTGCTCCAGGCCGACGAGCTCGAGCAGCTCGCCCACGCGCGCGCGGATGCGCTGCTTGGGCCAGCCCAGCAGCCGCGGCACGGTCCCGATGTTGTCCTCCACGCTCATGTGCGGGAACAGGCCGATCTGCTGGAAGACGTAGCCGATCCCCCTGCGCAGCTCGGTCAGATCGAGGCTGCGCACGCTCTGCCCGCCGACCGTGATGTCGCCCTCGGTGATGTCGATCAGGCGGTTGACCATCTTCATCGCCGTCGTCTTGCCGCTGCCCGACGGCCCGATGAGCACGCAGATCTCGCCCGCGGGCACGCTCAGCGAGAGCTCGCGAACGGCCGGCGCCGCGCGGCCCGGATAGCGCTTGGTCACCGCGCGGAACTCGATCGCAGCCGCGGCGCTGCCTGGATCAGGCACTCCCTGCATCCCTCACCTCCTCGAGGGCCTGAACGCTACACAGCCGCGTCCGCGCCCGCACCCAACCGGGCGTGCGGACCGCGTATCGCTACGCGGCCTTGTAGCCGCGCTTGGCCTTGACCGCGGCGCCGTCGCTGACGAGCTTGGTGAGGGTGGTCGAGACCGTCGGGCGTCCGATGCCGGTCTCCTTGGCGACGTCGCCCGCGGTCTTGGGCTCGTCCTTGATGGCCTCGAGGATGAGGCGGCGGTTCTGGCCGCGCGGGGCGCGGCCGGTGCTCGTGCGCGCGGCGCGGCGCGCTGTCGCGCGCCGGCCGCCGTTGGCCGCGCGCGCGCGGCGGCCCGCGCCGCCCGGCTCGATCGCCTCGAGCCGCGTGATGGCGGTCCGCAGCTGCTCAGCCTCGTCGGCCAGCGGCGCGATCTGCTCCTCGAGCTCTGACAGGCGGCGCTTCCACGTATCCACCGCGTCCCGGATGACCGACATCGCTTCCCTACCTCGTTCAGTTGTGTGTCAATCGACGAGCCGGGACCCTATCTGTTATTTGCACAGCGCAGACCAGTTGGCGCGTGAGGTGCACACCGGTATTGCTGCAAAGCGCTGCAGCGCTGTGCTGTTACTTACCGATACTGGCCGGGGCCCGGCGGCGTGACTTGCTGTGGGCCGAGCCGCCGGCGCGTCCGCCGTTGCCAGCGCCGTCATCGTCGGGCGCGTCGAAGAGCATGGCGACGAGCACCGTCGGGACCTCTGCGCTCTCGTGCTTGCGCAGGCGCTGCGCGGACTGCTTCTCGATCTCGACGAGCTTGTCGACCGTCTGCCCGACCACCTTGGACATCTCGGCGAAGCCCTGCTCGTCGAGGCGCGCGACCCGCCGCGCCATGTGCGACTCGGGGCGCGACATCTTGTCCTGCGTCGCGGCCCGGGTCACGACGTCCCAGATCTGATCCAGGCTCGCGGCGTCGAGCGCCTCGCGCACCATCGCCGGCAGTTGCTGCCACACGTCGGCCGTGATCCGCGGCCTGGCGACCATCCCGTAACGGTGCTCGACGGCGCCCTTGACCATGCGCCGGCGCTCGAGCTTGATGAACCCGAAGTCGCGCAGGGTCCTGACGTGGTAGCTGAGGTTCTCGAGCTGGACGTCGAGGATCTCGGCGAGCTCCTTGGGGGTCGCGCTGCGCTGCTCGAGGATGCCCAGGATCCGGATGCGCAGGGGGTGCGCGAGCGCCTTGACCAGACGGGGGTCGTCGATTTCGGTGATCGGCTTGCTCATGGGCCTCTAGCGCTCGCGTACCCGGTCGGGAACGCACCTTATCGATCCTTTCGGAAGCGGCGACCCGCTTCGTCGCCGTCCCGGCGCGAAAGAACTTCGCAGCGGCTGAAACTCTTTGCAGCGCTCAGCGGCTCTTGGGTGCAATGGGGACCTCCTGCGCCGAGCTCGCCTACGCCACGCTCGCGCCCTACTACGACGAGTTCACGCGCCATCACCAGCACGACGTCTGGCTCGAGCGGCTCGAGGCGCTCGCCCGCGCCCACGGCCTCGGGGGGCGCCGTGTCCTCGACGTCGGGTGCGGGACCGGCAAGAGCCTGCTCCCGCTCGTCCGCCGCGGCTACGACGGCGCGGGCTGCGACCTGTCGACCGCCATGCTCGCCCGCGCGCGAGCCGCCCTGCCCGAGGCGCCGCTGTACCGCGCCGACATGCGCGCGCTGCCGCGCTCGATCGGGACGTTCGACTGGATCACCTGCCTCGACGACGCCCTGAACTACCTCCTGGGCGACGAGGACCTCGGCCGCGCCCTGGCTTCGATGGCGCGGCTGCTGCGCGCCGGCGGGCTGCTGACCTTCGACCTCAACTCGCTCAGCGCCCATCGCGAGGGCTTTGACGCCACATGGGTCGTCGAGGAGCCGGGGCTCTTCCTGTGCTGGGAGGGGCGCGGCTGCGGGCCCGACCCGGGCGAGCCCGGGAGCGCCGACATCTCGATCTTCGAGCGCGCCGACGGCGCCTGGCTGCGCCGCGCCAGTCGCCACGAGCAGCGCTGGTGGGGCACGGACGACGTCCGGAGCGCCTGCGCGGGCGCCGGGCTGACGCTCGTCGCCGTCCACGGGCAGCTTCCCGGCGCGCGGCTGCAGCCGGACGTCGACGAGAGCACTCACACCAAGCTCGTCTACCTCGCGCGCCGGTCCTCGCCAATGACCGCGGAAGGAGGCATCGGATGATTCGCGACCCGTAGACAACGCACGGGGCGGCGGCGGCGCCGCGGCGCCGCCGCGCCGCCGCGGGTTGCCGAGATCAACTCCGCGCGGACGATCGCTGCGTGGCGGACGCGCGCGAAGTGCGTCAGCCAGGGAGGAGCCTCACGGCGGTCAGTGCCGGTTGGGCAGCTTGACCACGGAGACGAAGAAGTCGTCGATCTGGCGCACGACCTCGATGAAGCGGTCGAAGTCGACGGGCTTGCTGACGTAGGCGTTGGCGTGCAGGTCGTAGGAGCGCGCGATGTCCTCCTCGGCCTCCGAGGTGGTGAGCACCACGACGGGGATCGTGCGCAGGCCCGCGTCCTCCTTGACCTCGGCGAGAACCTCCCGTCCGTCCTTGCGGGGGAGGTTGAGGTCGAGCAGCATGAGGTCAGGGCGCGGCGCATCGACGTAGTCGCCCTCGCGGCGCAGGAACTCGAGCGCCTGGACGCCGTCGGAGACGACGTGGAGCGCGTTGTAGACCTTGTTGTGCTCGAACGCCTCGCGGATGAGGACGATGTCGCCGGGGTCATCCTCGACGAGCAGCACCTCGATGACGTTCAGGTTCTGGTTCATGGCGTGGCCTCCTCGGTGGCGGTATCGCGGACCGGCAGCGTGAAGCGGAAGGTCGAGCCGGCGCCGTTCTGGCTGGCCTCCAGCCAGATCTCCCCTCCGTGGTACTCGATGACCTTCCGGCACATCGTGAGCCCGATCCCGGTCCCCGCGTAGACGTCCCTGGCGTGCAGGCGCTGGAAGATGACGAAGATCCGATCGGCGTACTCGGGGTCGATGCCGATGCCGTTGTCGGCCACGGCGAGCTCCCAGTGCTCGCCGTCGCGGCGGGCCGAGACGCGCACCACGGGCGGCTCGTCGCCGTGGAACTTGATCGCGTTGGAGATCAGGTTCTGGAAGCACGAGCCCGAGCAGCGAGCGCTCGCCGTAGACCTCCGGCAGATCTCCGCGCACCTCGACGGTGGCGCCCGTCTCCTCGACAGCGAGCGAGAGGGCGCTGGTCGCCTGCCCGACGAGCTCTTCGAGGTCGACGAGCTCGCGCGGGCGCTCGACGCGCCCGACGCGCGAGAAGGCCAGCAGGTCGTTGATCAGCGCCTGCATGCGCTTGGCGCCGTCGACCGCGAAGGCGATGTACTGCTCGCCGCGCTCGTCGAGCTGTCCCGAGTACCGGCGCTCGATCATCTGGCAGAAGCTCGTCACCTTGCGCAACGGCTCCTGGAGATCGTGCGAGGCGACATAGGCGAACTGCTCGAGCTCGGCATTGGAGCGTTCGAGCGCGACCGCCTTCTGCTGGATCTCCTCCTCGGCGGCGCGCACCGCCTCGAGGTCCTGGACGATCCGCGCGCGCATCGACTCGACGTCCCGGCCGAGGCGCTCGATGTCGCTCGGGCCGCTGGGCTCGATGACTCGGTGAAGCTCACCGGAGGCGACGGCGCGCGTCTGTCGAGCCAGCCGCGCGATGGGCACGGCGATGATCTGGCGGCCCAGGATGGCGATGGCCAGCAGCGCGAGCGCCAGCAGGATCGCCGCGAAGACCAGCGCCCGTGTGAGCGACGCGGCGGCGCCGGCCAGATCGGCGCGCGCGTCGGCGCGGTCTGCCCGCAGATCGGCCTGCAGGCGACCGAGCGACGCGCGCACCACATCGAAGCGTGCCTTGCCGGCGGCGACGGCGGTGTCCTCGATCCGGCCCGCGCCGAAGCGGCGGATCCGGTCGATCGTGGGCCGCGCGTAGCCGGACTGCCAGGCGTCGATGGCGCGCCGCGCCTGCGCCAGGTCGCCGGGCAGGCGCCCGCTCATCTCGGCCTGCGCCAGCGCCTGGAGCTGGCGCTGAGCGCGGGTGGCGTTCGCGACGCCCACGCGGTAGGGGTCGAGGAACTGCTCCTCGCCGCCGAGCACGAAGCCGCGGACGCCCGTCTCCTGGTTGACCATCGCGTTGGAGAGCACCAGCGCCGTGTTGGTGGCGACGTCGACGCGGTCGACCACGCGCTGGCGGGCCTGGGTCAGATGATGCGCGGCGATCAGGGCCGCGCCGACGGCGACGAGCGTCGCCACGGCCAGCACGCCGGCGCTGAGCGCGAGCCAGGTCCCCGCGCTGAGCCGGCTGCGGCGCATCAGCCGGCGCTCCGCCCACCTGTGAGCAGCAGGGCCGCGACATCGTCGAGCATCGCTCCGCCGTTGAGCTCGAGGACCGCGTCGATCAGGTTCGCGACGAGCCGCGAGGGCTCCTGCGCCCAGCTCGCGCCGGCCTCGATCGTGGCCAGCAGCGCGATCAGTCCGTCCATCCCCAGGCGGGCGCTGGCTCCGGTGGCCGCCCGGCCTTCGATCAGGCCATCGGTCAGCAGCAGCACGCCCCAGCGCGGTGCGAGCGCCAGCTCGCGCGCGGGCCAGCGGGCATCGTCGAAGGTGCCCAGCGGCGGCCCGGTCGCGGTCGGGCCGAGCGTCGGCGTGGTGCCGTCGCCCTGCGCCGAGCAGCACCGGCGGCGGGTGGCCGGCGCTGCGCACGGTCGCGGCCCTGCGATCCGGCGTGATGGCCACCGTCGACACCGTGGCGAAGATCTCCTCGGCGTGGCGCTCGTGGACGAGCACGTCCTGCAGCACGTGCAGCACGAGGTCGACGTCCGCGCCGGCGAGCATCAGCGTCCTCCACGCGACCCGCAGGCAGACGCCGAGCGCCGCCTCGTCGGCGCCGTGGCCGCTGACGTCGCCGATCATCAGGTGCACGGCGCCGTCACGCGTGTGCACGAGGTCGTAGAAGTCGCCGCCCAGCAGCGTGCGCTCGCGGCCCGGGCGATAGCCGGTGCCCACGAGCAGCGCCTCGTCGTTGAGGATCGGCACCGGGAGCAGCCCGCGCTCCAGGCGCGTGGCCTCCTCGGCCAGGATCTCGGCCGCCCGCAGGCGCTCGCGGACGCTGTCGGCCTGGCGGCGCTCGACGGCGTAGAGGATCGCCCGCCGCAGCCCGTCGCCGTCGACGCTCCCCTTCACGAGGTAGTCCTGAGCGCCGGCGGCGACCGCCTCGATGCCGCGCTGGTCGTCGCGGTCGCCGGTGAGCACGAGGTGCGCCACGTGCGGCGCCGCCCCCTGCAGGCTCTCGAGCGCGGCGAGCCCGCTGGCGTCCGGCAGGCCGAGGTCGAGCAGGACGCAGTCGAACGGCTCGCTGCGCAGGAGGTCGAGCCCCTCGGTGAGCGACTGCGCGCGGCGCACGTCGACGGGCGCCGCCTCCTCGCGCAGGAGCTCTGAGACCAGGAAGGCGTCGCCGTGGTCGTCCTCGACGAGCAGCACGCGAACCACCTCGCCCGTGGTCAGGCGTGCGTGCGCGGGAGTGTGCGGAGGCAGATAGGGCAACGTGTCTGGACGCGGACCCGGCGCGCGCAGCCTATCCGAGCCCCTCCGCACCGCGGTCCGGGCGTCCAGCGCTCACAGCGCGCCGCCCACGTGGGTGACCCGCAGCTGCGGCGGAGCGTCCGTCGGGGTGTCGAAGAGCCCGCAGACGTCGAGCGTCTCGCAGTCGCACCCGCGGGCCGTGACGAGCCACGCGCGCATGGCCTGCGCGCGCGCGATGAGCTCGTCGACCTCGGGGAGCTTGCGCGCGGCGAGCTCGCGCAGCTGGGCATGGGCCGGCGGGCCGCCGTTGCCGGTGGAGAGCAGCACGCGCGCCTCGTCGAGGGAGAAGCCGGCGCGCTTGGCCACGTCGATGACCTGCAGCCGGCGCAGCGTGTCGTCGCCGTAGCGGCGCTGGCCGCTCTCGCGCCGCGCCTCGGGCAGGAGCCCGACCGACTCGTAGTAGCGGATGGCCGACGTCTTCAACCCGGCGCGGCGGGCGACCTGGCCGATGGTGAGCGTCGCTTCGTCCACTCTCGCTTCTCCCCCTTGACTTCAAGTCGACTTGAAGGTGCACCGTACTCCCATGACCACCGAACCACCGATCGCCTGCACGCTGACCGAGGCCGAGATGGCCGCGCGACGCGGCGAGATGGCCGCCCTCGCGCGGGACCTCGTCTCCGCCGACGCGCAGGACACCCACGCGGTCCTGCGCTTCCGCCGAGCACCCGCGACGCGCGAGCGCGTCGCGGCCTTCGTCGCAGCCGAGAGCCGCTGCTGCGCGTTCCTGCGCATGGAGCTGCGCGACGACCCCGACGCCCTGACGCTGACCATCGACGGACCGGCGGGCGCGGAGCCCGTCCTCGGCGAGCTGGTCGCCGCGCGTGATCGGCCGCAGGCCGGCTGGCCGCTCAGCGCGACGCGCGGGCCGCGGCCCACGTGATGCGCGGACGCAGGCCCTTGCGCTTCTCGCCGGGCTTCAGGCAGCCGCCGTGGCCGTCGGAGCCGAAGGCGCAGAAGTGCAGGACCCGCTCGCAGTTGCGCAGCTTCCACGGGCCGTTGAGCTTGACCCGCGCGGTGTCCTTGCCCGGGCCGCAGTCGATCGTGCCGCGGCCGTAGTAGGCCCAGACGTAGTCCTTGCCGGCGCCGCCCTTGACGACCGTCGAGCCGTGGCTGGGGTAGAGCCAGTCGTTGCCCGGGCCGCCGTCGAGGACGTCCTTCTGGTGCGTGTTGTTGTTGGACGGGTCCCAGTCGCCCCACAGGATGTCGTTGCCCGCGCCGCCGAAGATGCGGTCCGAGCCGTGGTGGCCGAGCAGCTCGTCGTTGGCGGCGCCGCCGACCTTCTTGCGCCCGCTGCTGTCGAGCACCTTCCACAGGATCCCGGTGACCGCGGGCCACCCGTTGTGCGGCACCTTGTCGCCGCCGCCGGAGGTCTTGCGCCCGTTGCCGGGGCCGCACTGCACGCCGGGCTGGCTCGGGGCGCACAGGTCCGGGGTCGACCCCCGCTGTCCGGGGATGGTGGCCTTGCCGCCCCGGGGCGCCGCAACGACGAGCGGCTGCGTCGCGGTCGCCTGCGTGCCGTCGACGGTGTCGGTCACGCGCACGGCGACCAGCGCCGTGCCCGGCTGATCGAAGACCGGGCTGCCCGACTCGCATGGGACCGCATAGTCGAGGTCCTCGGGCAGCGGCGGGGCGCAGTCGAGCTGGTCGTCGGCCTGGAAGCCGCCCGGCGAGTTGCGCGTGTCCCAATCGACCTCGACCGTCACCGCGTTGACCAGGCCGCCGAGGCCGTAGGTCAGCTGCGCGCGGCACTCGCCGGCCACGCACGGCCGCGACGCGCGCAGGTCGAAGGCCGCGCTGGGCGCGGCCTGGGCGACGCCGGCGCCGGCCGTGAGAGCCAGGACGACGGTCGCCACGAGTGCTGGACCAAGGCGCATCGCGCCGACGCTAGCCCTGTCTCTCCGACACGGTCAAGGAGCCCCTATCCATGCGTCCAGGAGCCCAATGCGCCCGGTGTTGATACGCGCAGGGGTGCGGCTCCCCGTACCCCGCCTTCGGCGGATAGCACCGCTGTCGCGTATCACGGCCGTCCGGATACTCCTCAGTAGCCGTACCGACGTGCATGCATCCGCTTCGGGCGCCGCGACGTAGAAGCGAGCGAAACGCACGGAGGCGGCGCGGGACCACGACCACCATGTCCTTCACCGAGCCCGACACCGACATCCTCGTACCGGCCTTCGACGTGCGCGCGCTCGCTCGCCGCGCCGCCGTGCCCGCCGCGCTGGCGGCGGCCGCCGCGGCCGCGATCGTCATCGCGGGGGGCCCGCTGCACGCCTTCGCCCACGCGCTGCGCCGCGCCCTCGACGCCGACCCTCGCTGGGTCATCGGCGGCGCCGTGTTCGAGCTGCTCTCGTTCGCCGGCTACGTCGCGCTCTTCTGGATGGTCGGCAGCCGCGCGAGCAAGCGCCTGGGCCTCAGCGAGAGCACGCAGGTGACGCTCGGCGGCGCGGCCGCGACGCGGCTGCTGCCGACCGCGGGCGTGGGCGGCGCCGCCGTGACCCTGTGGTCGCTGCGCCGGTCGGGGATGGGCGCTCGCGAGGCCACCCGCACGCTGCTGGGCTTCCTCATCGTCCTCTACTCGGTCTTCCTGGGCGCGATCGCCATCTCGGGCGGCCTGATCGCGCTCGGGATCGCCTCGGGCGACGGGCCGCTCGCGCTCAGCGCGATTCCGAGCGCCGCCGCCACCCTGGCCATCGCCGGCGCGCTGGCCCTGGGCGTGCGCCGGCCGCGCACGCCGCGCCGCGCCGCCCGCCTGCACGCGGCCGCGGACGTGTTCGGCGCCGCCGTGCGCGACGCCATCGGGCACGTCCGCTCGGCCGACCCGCGCCTGCTCGGCGCGCTGGCCTGGTGGACCTTCGACGCCTCGGTGCTGTGGGCGATGCTCCACGCCTTCGGCGCGCCGCCCCCCTTCGCGGTCGTCGTGCTCGCCTACTTCGTGGGCCAGGTCGGCAACACCATCCCGATCCCGGGCGCCGTCAGCGGCGGGATCGTCGGCGTCCTCGTCGCCTTCGCCGTGCCGGCCGACCTCGCGCTCGTCTCGGTGCTCGCCTACCGCGCCATCGCCATCTGGCTGCCGGCGCCCATCGGCCTGGTCGCGCTCGGCGCGCTGCGCCGGACGATGGCGCGCTGGAGCGCCGAGGACGCCGTGGACGAGGTCGAGGCGCCGGACGCCGCCCCGGCCGCGCCGGCGCACGCGCCGGTCCCGGCCGCGCCGGCGCACGCGCCGGTCCCGGCCGCGCGGGCGCCGCGCCCGTGCCCGGAGCCGGCGCTGCTCGCGGCATGAGGCTGCGCCCCGCCACGTCGCCGGCGCTGCCGGCGGAGCCCGCACGCGTCCCGCGCCGGCTGCTGGCGCTCGGCGTGCTCGGCGCCGTCGGCTTCGCCCTGGTGACGGCGGGCGTCGTGCGCCTGCCAGACCTCGAGGGCCTGCTCACCGACCTGTCCGACACGCTCGGGCCGTGGACCTATGCCCTGGTGGCGGCGCTCGCCTTCCTCGAGACCGGCGCCTTCGTCGGGCTCGTCGCGCCCGGCGAGACGGCGATCGTGCTCGGCGGCGTCGTCGCGGCCGAGGGCGGCGTGGACCTGCCGGTCATCATCGTCGTCGCGTGGCTGGCCGCGGCCCTGGGCGACCTCGCGAGCTTCGCGCTCGGCCAGCGCCTGGGGCGGCGTTTCCTGGTCGCCCGCGGCCCGCGCCTGGGCGTCACCGCGCCGCGTCTCGAGCGCGTGGAGGAGTTCTTCGACCGCCACGGCCCGAAGGCGATCCTCGTCGGGCGCTTCATCGGCATCGTCCGCGCGGTCGCCCCGTTCCTGGCCGGCGCCTCGGGCATGCGCCTGCGCGACTTCCTGCCGTGGAGCCTGCTCGGCACCTTCCTCTGGGCGACGGCGTTCACGCTCGTCGGCTACGCCTTCCACGCGTCGTTCGCCTCGGCCGCCCACACGCTGACCCACGCCGCCTTCGGCGCGGCGGTGCTGGCGGCGGCGGTCCTCGCCTTCCGCGCGCACCGCCAGGCGCGCGCGGCGTCGTCCTGAGGCTCAGGGCCGCTCGTAGGTGGCGATGACCACGCCGGTGGTCGTCGTGATCGAGTCGGTCAGGCGCATGCGGGCCGGCGCCCCGCCGTCGGGGAACAGCCGCAGGCCGGCCCGAGCACGAGCGGGTGGATGAGGAGCACCCACCGGTCGACGAGGTCGCGGCGCATGAGCGACTGCAGGAGGTCGCCGCTGCCCAGGACCGACAGGCTCCCGCCGCGGCTGCTCCTTGAGCGCCGCCACGGCGTCGGCGGCGTCGCCTTCGAGCAGCGTGGCGTTGGGCCACGCCAGCGGCTCCTCGAGGGTCCGCGAGGCGACGTACTTCTCGCGCTCGTTGATGACCTTCGCATAGGGGTTGTCGGCGGGCTGGTGGGGCCAGAAGGCCGCCATCTTCTCGTAGGTCCGCCGGCCGAAGAGCAGCGCGCCGCCGCGGGCCATGCCCTCGCCCATCGCCTTGGCCATGACCTCGTCGGCGTTGGCGGCCGCCCAGCCGCCGTGCTCGAACCCGCCGCGGCGAGTCCTCGTCGGCCCCCGCTCGGGGCCTGCATCACGCCATCGAGCGTCACATGGTTGGTCACGACGAGATCCATCGCGGTGTCCCTTCGTTCTCTGCTCCTAAGTTAGGACTGGATGCTAGCGACTCAGGAGCACTCGTGGTAGCGTCGTTCGGCGATGGAGCGACGCACCTACGGTGACCCCTGCGGCGTCGCGCGCGCGCTCGACGCGGTCGGCGAGCGGTGGGCGCTGCTCGTCGTGCGCGAGCTCCTGCTCGGGCCCAAGCGCTTCAGCGCGCTGCACCGCGGCCTCGGCGCAGCCAGCCAGAACGTCCTCGCCCAGCGCCTGCGCGAGCTCGAGGCCGCCGGCATCGTGCGCCGGCGCCGGCTGGGGCCGCCGGCGGGCTCGTGGGTCTACGAGCTCACCGAGCAGGGCTCGGAGCTCGAGCCGGTCCTCATCGCGCTCGGGCAGCTGGGGCCGCAACCGGCCGATGACAGCCGAGGCCGAGCTGAGCGTCGACGCGCTCGTGCTGGCCCTGAAGACGACCTTCGACCCGGTCGCCGCCGGCGACCTCGAGGCGTCGCTCGACCTGCACGTGGACGACGACCAGCTCGAGCTCGCGGTGACCGGCGGACGCCTGGCCATCACGCGCGCGAGCGCGAAGGACCCGGACGCCACGCTGCGGACCGACGCGCCGACCCTGCGCGAGCTCGCCTTCCGCAAGCGGCGCCTGGACGATGCGGCGGCGGCGGGCGACGTCGCGATCGACGGGCGACGTCGCGGCGCTGCAGCGCCTGCTGGACGCGTTCTAGGCCCCGGACGACGCGGGCGGGCGCACCACGAGCGCCTCGTGGATGGGCGGGCGGCCCGTGTACCAGTAGGTGAAGCGCGCCACGCGCCAGTCCGCGCCGACGCGCTCGAGCAGGCGCGCTACGCGCCGGTCGAGCGAGGCGGGGTCGCCGTCGATGATCCGCACCACGTCATCCATGCCCTGACATGGTCGGCGGCGCGGGCGGCGCGCTGTAGCGACGGCGCGTACAAGCTCGCTCGACCGCAGGTCGAGGCTTCAGGCGCCGACGATCGCGGCGCAGACCCAGTTGTGCGCGCCGGCCCCGCCCGCCCACAGCTTCGCGGCGAGGCGGTCCTGCTCGGCCTTCGAGGCCTGGTAGGCGTGCGGCGTGCTGCCGCCGAGGCCGTGCCAGGTGCTGTCGAGCATCTGGTAGTAGCCCGAGGCGCTGGCCGAGTTGGGCGGCAGGTTCTGCCCGCCCGACTCGCACTCGACGATCGGCCACGGGATCGACCACGGTCCGCCCGGACCCTGGCTGGCCGCGGCCCGCGCCTGTGCCGCCAGCAGCCGCGAGAGCTCGTGCTCGGCGCGCCGGCGCGAGGCGATGGTGTTGCTCAACGCCGCCAGGCGCGCCGCCCGCGCCTGTGCCAGCGCCGCGCGACGCGACTGCAGGGCGGCGGTCATCCGCGCCAGCGCGTCGCGCTGGCTGGCCACGGCGGCGGTCTGCTCGCGCTGGCGCGGCTCGAGCGCAGCGAGGAGGCGCTCGTCGTGGCGGGCGTCGTCGCGCCCGCGGCGCACGGCATCGACGATCATCGTGTCGCTGTGCTGCACGCGGCGCAGGAACTCCAGGCGCTCGAGCACGTCGGCGAAGCCCTTGGCGTCGAGCACCACCGAGACGACGTCGGGCTTGTCGGCCGTGTAGCGCTGGCGCAGCATGGTCGCGAGGGCCTGCCGGCTCTGAGCCAGGCGCGCGCGCAGGCGCACGAGGCGCTCGCGCGTGACGCGCAGCTCGCGCTGGGTCTCGGCCAGGCGCGCCTGCCAGCGCGCGAGCTCGCCCTGCGTCTCGGCCAGGCGCCCGGACATGACGGCGACGGCCCGCGACGTCGCGCGCTCCAGGCGGCCCAGGCGCGCGGCGGCGGAGGCCAGCTGCTGCTCGCGGCCCTTCTGGCGGTTGATGTGGCTGCGCAGCGCCCCGGGGTCCTGGGCCGCGGCAAGATGCGTGACGCCGACCGCCGTCGGCAGCGCGACGAGCAGGAGCACGGCGACGATCGTCGCCGGGTGGCGTGTCGGGAACGTGCGGCGGCGCATGAGAACGGCGGCACAGACCGTGGGGGGCCCGGTCGAGCGGGGGACGCTAGCGCTGCCGCGCTATCGGGGTCTCCTTGCACGACTTCGTGCGGGGTACGAACGTACCCCTTGTACTTCCGGTCGGAGCGGGTTCCTACCGGCGGGCCGAGGCGCGAGGCAGGCGCCAGCGGCGATGCTCGCGCCCATGATCGATGCCTTCGTCGTCGAGGTCGGAGCGCTGTGCGAGGAGCCGGGCGAGCAGCTGGGAACGCTCGTCGAGGTGCAGCGCACCGAGCGCTTCCGGATCTCCGCGCTCAGTCCGGCGGCCGCGGAGACCGCGGGCATGCAGCTCTTCAGCGCGGAGGCGACGCGGCGCCGGCGCCTGGTGCGCGACGCGTGGGTGCGCGCGGGGCTCCAGACGCCGGACGCGCCCGCCCTGCACTGAGCCCGCACGCCTCGCTGCGTAGCATGCTTGCCCATGCAACTACGCACGCTCGGACGCACCGGAGTCAAGGTCAGCCCGCTCTGCCTCGGAGCCATGATGTTCGGCGCCTGGGGCAACCCCGACCACGACGAGTCCATCGCGATCATCCACCGCGCGCTCGACGCCGGGATCAACTTCATCGACACCGCCGACGTCTACGCGCGCGGCGAGTCCGAGGAGATCGTCGGCAAGGCGCTGGCCGGCGGCCGGCGCGACAACGTCTTCCTCGCCACCAAGGTCCACGGGACGATGGGCGACGACCCCAACCAGTTCGGCAACTCGCGCCGCTGGATCGTCGCCGAGGTCGAGAACAGCCTGCGCCGCCTGGGCACCGACTGGATCGACCTCTACCAGATCCACCGCCCCGAGCTCGACACCGACATCGACGAGACCCTCGGCGCCCTGACCGACCTCGTGCGCGCCGGCAAGGTGCGCTACATCGGCAGCTCGACCTTCCCGCCGAGCGCGATCGTCGAGGCGCAGTGGGTGGCCGAGCGGCGCGGGCGCGAGCGCTTCGTCTGCGAGCAGCCGCCGTACTCGATCCTCGTGCGCGGCGTCGAGGCCGACGTGCTGCCGACGTGCCAGCGCTACGGCATGGGCGTCATCCCGTGGAGCCCGCTGGCCGGCGGCTGGCTGACCGGGCGCTACCGCAAGGGCCAGGACCTCCCCGAGACGCACCGCGCCCAGCGCATCCCGCAGCGCTACGACATGTCGCTGCCCGGCAACCAGGCCAAGCTCGAGGCCGCCGACGCGCTCGCGCAGCTGGCCGAGGAGGCCGGGCTGTCGCTCATCGACATGGCGCTGGCCTTCGTGCTCGAGCCACCCGGCGGTCACCGCGGCGATCATCGGCCCGCGCACGATGGAGCAGCTCGAGTCCCAGCTCGGCGCCGCCGACGTCACGCTCTCCGCCGACGTCCTGGACCGCATCGACGAGATCGTCCCGCCGGGGACGAACCTCAACGCCACGGATGCCGGGTGGCAGAACCCGGCGCTGTCGCGCGCGGCGCGGCGCCGGCACTAGGCGGCGCTACGCGTCGGCGGAGACCCGCGCGAGCGCGCGCGCGTCGGCCGGGGCCGTCGCGTGCGCGTCGGCGGCGGCCTGCGCCGCCACGCCCTGGGCGCGGCGCTCGGCGCGCGTCACCGGCAGCGTGCGGGCGAGGACGACCATCGGCACGGCGAAGGCGACGATGAGCCACATGACCGTGGGCAGCCCGTAGGCGTCGGCGATGACGCCCAGGCCGGCGGCCGCGATCCCGCCGAACCCGATGGCCAGGCCGAGGCTCACCCCGGAGGCGAGGCCCAGGCGGCTGGGCAGGTACTCCTGGCTCATGACGACGGTGATCGAGAAGGTGAGGATGATGAGGAAGCCCGCCAGGGCGGTGAGCAGGCCCGCCGTCAGCGGGGTGGGCGCGAGCACGAGCGCGACGAGCACCGGGATGGTGAGGGCGGTCGACCCGACCACCAGGCGCCGGCGCCCGACGCGGTCGACGACGCGCCCGCCCGAGTAGGTCCCGACGGCGCCGGCCACGAGCATCGCGGTCAGCGCCGCGTTGCCCGCCCCCTCGCCGGTGCCGAGCTGGTGGATGAACCACAGCGGGATGAAGGCCTGAAGGCCGAAGTAGACGCACGAGCGCAGCGCGACGACGCCGCCCAGGCGCACGAACGCGTTCCAGTCGTCCTCGTCGCGATCGTCCTCGGCGACGGTGCGCGCCACGTGGGCCGACTTCTCGGCGGCGACGGCCCGCAGCCGGCCGAGGTCGCGCGCGAGGACCACGGCGACGATCGTCGGGATGACGGCCAGCAGCAGCGTCCCGTGCAGCCCGAGGATGAGCACGATCGGGGTGACGAGGATCGGCCCGAGGGCGAAGCCCGCGTTGCCGCCCAACGAGAAGAAGCTCATGCCCTGCCCGCGCCGGTCGCCCGAGACCTGGTTGGCGAAGCGCGCCCCTTCGGGATGGAAGGACGCGACGCCGAGGCCGCTGAGCGCCACCGCGGCGGCGGTGGCCGGGTAGCTCGAGGTGATGCCGACGAGGGCGATGCCCAGCCCGGCGAGCAGGACGCCGAGCGGCATCAGCCACGGCAGCGACAGGCGATCGGAGCCCAGGCCGAAGAGCGGCTGGATGGCCGACGACCCGACGCTCGTGACGAGGACGAGCGCGCCGGCGGCGCCGTAGGAGATCCCGCGCTGGTCGATGAGGAAGGGCAGCAGCGCGGGGATCGCGCCCTGGGCCATGTCGGCGCACGCATGCCCGGAGGCGAGGACCGCGAGGCCGCGGCGATCGAGCCCGGCGCTCACCGCGCCGCCACCCCGTCCAGCGCGATGCGCAGCACGCCGTCGCGCGCGCGCTCGGGCTCCCACCCGTGGCCGCGGCGCAGATGGCGATAGGTCCAGCTGACGAGGTTCATCAGCAGGGTGGCGGTCTCCTCGGGGTCCTCGTCGGCCAGCGAGCCGTCGGCGGCGCCGTCCTGCAGCAGCCGGCGGATCGGCTCGGTGAAGGCCCGGCGCGTCAGCCCGCGCGGGCCGTCCTCGTGGAAGATCGCGTTGTGGTCGGCCTCGGCCAGGGCGGTCACGAGCTCGAGGTTGGCCTCGACCGCGTCGCAGTAGCCGGCCAGCGCCTGCTCGAGGCGCTCGCGTCCGCTGCCGCTCGCGGTCAGCGCGGGCCACATGCTCGACCGATAGGCGTCCTCGAGGCGCTCGGACAGGGCGCCCAGCAGGCCGTCGCGCGTGACCCCGCGGCGGTGCAGCGTCATGCGCGAGACGCCGGCCTCGGTCGCGATGCGCTCGAGCGTGGCCTGACGCCACCCCCAGCGCTCGATCGCGCGATGCGCCCCTTCGAGCAGACCCTGATCGATCATCGCCACTGTTACATCAGTGTAACAAGAGCGATACGTCAGGTGCGCGCCGAGCGCGTCAGGCGGCGACGGGCTCGCGCGCGGGCCGCGCCGCGCGCAGCTCGTAGTGCGCGGGCTCGAGCCGGCGCGTGCGCTGACGGAAGGGCCAGGTGAAGGTCGGCCACAGCGTCGTGTTGCGCCCCTGGGCGTCGAGGTACCAGCTCGCGCATCCGCCCTCGGTCCACACCGTGCCGCGCATCTGCTCCTGGATGCGCACGTTGTAGGCCGCCTGGGCCTCGGGCCGGACCTCGAGCTCGGCGGCGCCGGCCGCCTGCATGAGGCGCAGGGCGTCGAGCACGTAGTTGCACTGCGACTCGATCATGTAGACGATCGAGTTGTGCCCCAGGCCGGTGTTGGGGCCCACCAGGAAGAAGAGGTTCGGGCAGCCGGCGACCATCGCGCCCATGTGAGCCTGCGGGCTGCCGTCCCACACCTCGGCCAGCGAGCGTCCGTCGCGCCCGCGCACGCGCTCGGCCGCCGGCATGTCGGTGACGTGGAAGCCCGTGCCGAAGATGATGGTGTCGACCTCGCGCTCGGTGCCGTCGGCGCCCACGATCGAGCGCTCGCGAACCTCGCGGATGGCGTCGGTCACGACCTCGACGTTGTCGCGCCCCAGCGCCGGCAGGTAGTCGTTGGAGATGAGCACGCGCTTGCAGCCCATGCGGTAGGTCGGTGTGAGCTTGCGTCGCAGCTCGGGGTCGCGGACCTGACGGTGCAGGTGGCGCAGGGCCACACGCTGGCCCCAGCGCATGACCCGCGGGTGGCGGAAGCCCAGCACGAAGCTCTCGCGCGCCCAGTAGATGCCGGCGCGCATGAGCAGTTGAGCCGCCGGCAGCGCGCGGTACAGGCGGCGCTCCCAGCGCTTCAGCGGCCGGTCCGGGCGCGGCATGATCCACGGCGCCGTGCGCTGGAAGAGGTGAAGGCGCCCCACGCGCGGCTGGATCTGCGGGACGAACTGGATCGCCGAGGCGCCGGTGCCGATCACCGCCACGCGCTCGCCGTCGAGGTCGTGGTCGTGGTCCCAGGTCGCCGAGTGGAAGGTCGTCCCCTCGAAGCGCTCGAGGCCCGGCAGGTCGGGGATCGACGGCGCGCTGAGCGGCCCGGTCCCGAGCACGAGCGCCTGCGCGGTCAGCTCGCCGCGCGAGGTCTCCAGGCGCCAGCGCTGGGCCTCCTCGTCCCACGCCGCGTCGAGCAGCTCGTGGCCGAAGCGGATGTGCGCCATGACCCCGTAGCGCTCGGCGCAGCCGCGCAGGTAGTCCCAGATCTCGGGCTGCGGCGAGAAGGTGCTCGTCCACTCGGGGTTGGGAGCGAAGGAGAACGAGTACAGGTGCGAGGGCACGTCGCAGGCGCAGCCGGGGTAGCTGTTGTCGCGCCACGTGCCGCCGACGTCGTCGGCCCTCTCGAGGACGACGAAGTCCTCGATGCCGGCCTGGCGCAGGCGAATGGCCATCCCCAGCCCGGCGAAGCCGCTGCCGACGATCGCGACCGTCACGTCCTGTTGAATATTGTTCATTAGAGCGAAGGGTACCCGACCGTCCGGCTCCTGACGCCGCCTCGCGGCGCGGCCGTCACCCCTCGACGAGGCGCTGCGAGAGCTCGCGCAGGCGGCGGCGGGCGTCGAGGTCATAGGCCTGCGCGTCGGCGCGGACCTCTCGCGTCCCGTTGAAGTAGGCGCCGCTGACCCCTTCGACCGACGGATCGGCGACCAGGCGCCAGGTGGCCTCGAGGCCCTCCTGCACGGTGCTGGCCGGCGTCACCCCGGCGTCGATGACCATCTTGGTGTCCATGTAGGTCGCCGGGTGCAGCGCCGTCGCCGTGACGCCGCGGTCCGCGAGCTCCTCGGCCAGGTCGAAGGCGTGCATGATCTGCGCGAGCTTGCTCTGCCGGTACGCGCGGGCGCCGTCGTAGCCGTGCTCGAGCATGACGTCGTCGAAGTCGATCGCCTGCTGTCCTGCCGACGCGACGTTGACGATCCGCGCCGGCGCCGACGCGGCCAGCCGGTCGCGCAGCAGCGAGGCGAGCAGGAAGCCCGCCAGGTAGTTGACGGCGAAGCGCAGCTCGTAGCCGTCCTCGCTCTCGGCGCGCGCCCCGGCGAAGCCGATGCCGGCGTTGTTGACGAGGACGTCGAGGCGGTCGGGCACCTGGTCGGCCAGCGCGCGCACGGCGCTCAATGACGCCAGGTCGCCGACGACGAGCCGCACGTCGCCCGGGCCGTCGAGCAGCTCGGCGAGCGCCTCGCGCCCGCGCTCCTCGCTGCGCGCGTGGGCGACGACGGTGGCGCCCTCGCCCGCCAGGCGCGTGGCCAGCGCCCGCCCGAGGCCATCGGTGGCGCCGGTGACCAGGACCGTGCTCATCGTTGATCCAGGCTACCGAGGCATGGCATCCTGGCGGACCGTGACAGAGGACGACGGCCACGCGATCTCGTTCAAGGTGCTCAAGCGCGGAACGCCCGTGCGCTCGTCCGACGGCGTCCAGGTGGGCACCGTGCGCCGTGCCCAGGAGACCGGGCGCGAGCACATCTTCGACGGGATCGTCATCGACACCAAGAGCGGCAAGCGTTTCGTCGACGCCCCCGAGGTCGGGCGCATCGCCGAGCGCGCGGTGACGCTGACCATCACGGCGGACGAGGTTGCCGAGCTGCCCCCGCCCGGCGGCGGCATGCGCGCCCGCGTCGACCAGGCCACGACCGTCCGGCGCGCCAAGCGCATGGGTCGCAGCTGGCGCGACCGCTGGGACCGGCGCTGAGCGCCTAGGCCGCGCGGCGGGGCGCCGCGGGGGCGGCGCTCAGCATCCGCGCGATCGCGTCAGGCCCGGCGGGCCGCGCGAAGTGATAGCCCTGGCCCGTCTGGCAGGAGAAGGCGCGCAGCATCGCGACCTGCTCGGCGGTCTCGACGCCCTCGGCCACGGCCTGCAGCCCGAGCGAATGGGCCAGGCGCACGACCCCCTCGACGATGGCGGCGTCGTCGGCGTCGTCGGTGATGCCGTCCACGAAGGACTTGTCGATCTTCAGGGTGTCGACCGGCAGCAGGGCGCGCAGCTGGCGCAGCGAGGCGTGGCCCACGCCGAAGTCGTCGACCGCCAGGCGCACGCCGAGCGCCTTGAGCGCGGACAGCGTCTCGCCGATCGCGCCGGGGTCGGCCATCATCGCCGTCTCGGTGATCTCCAGGCACAGCCGGCGCGGCGCGATGCCCGAGTCCTCGAGGGCCGCGCGGACGACGTCGACCAGGTCGGTCGAGCCGAGCTGGCGGGCCGACACGTTGACCGACACGCTGAGCGCGTCGTCACCCCAGGCGGCGAGCTGCCGGCACGCCTCGCGCAGGACCCACGCCCCGATGGGGATGATGAGCCCGTTGCGCTCGGCCAGCGAGATGAAGCGCAGCGGCGCGACGACGCCGAAGATCGGGTGGTCCCAGCGCAGGAGCGCCTCGACGCCGCTGATGCGGCCGTCGTCGAGCGTGACCAGCGGCTGGTAGACGAGGTGCAGCTCGCCGTCGTCGAGCGCGTGGCGCAGGCCGCTCTCGAGCTCGAGGCGCTCCATCGCGCGCTCGCGCATCGAGTCGTCGAAGACCTCGCAGCGCGACTTGCCCATCTCCTTGGCGCGGTACATCGCCGCGTCGGCGTCGCGCAGCAGCGCGTGCGGATCGTGCTCGCTGGGAGCGCTGAAGCTCACGCCGACGCTGGCGGTCACGTAGCGGCGCTCGCCGTCGAGCACGAGCGGCTCGCGCAGGGCCTCGGCCAGGCGGCGCGCCACCCCGAGCGCGTAGGCCTCGCTGGTGATGCCGGGCAGCAGGACGGTGAACTCGTCGCCGCCGAAGCGGGCGATGACGTCGCCCGGTCGCAGGACGCGGCACAACCGCTCGGCCACGCCGCTGAGGAGGCGATCGCCGGCGCCGTGGCCGAGCGAGTCGTTGACGACCTTGAAGTCGTCGAGGTCGACGAGCAGCACGGCGACGCGCCCCTCGGAACCCAGCGAGCCGCTCAGGCGCGCGAGGAAGAGCTCGCGGTTGGGCAGGCCGGTGAGCGCGTCGTGGTTGGCCTGCCAGGAGAGCTCGTCCTCGGCGAACCTGCGCTTGGAGACGTCGATGCAGTGGCTGATCCATGCCTCGGGACGACCGTCGCGCCCGGTGAGCAGCGAGTGGTGCCACAGCCCCCACGCCGCGGTCTTGGCGTAGCGCACCTCGATCTCGCCGCCGTCGGCGGGGAACGGGCGGCCGCCGAGGTCGTCCGCATCGACGAGCTCGGCCAGCGGCCGGCCGGCCGGGTCGGCGCCGATGCGCCCGCAGAGCGCGGCGTTGGCGCGCTCGACCACGCCGTCGAGGCCGGTGAGGGCCATGCCGATGGGCGCGTCGTCGAAGGCGTGGCGGAAGCGCTCGCGGCTGTGCATCGCGTCGGCGCGCGCGTCCTCGTTGAGCCGCCAGTGCACGACGTTGACGATGCCGAGCGCGGCGATGAAGAGCGCGTGGATGCCCGCCCAGCGCCACGGGTGGGCGATGGCGTCGGGGTGGTTGTAGACCGAGGCCGGCTCGAGCGCCCCCATGAGCCCGTGGTGGCCGAGGACGAAGGCGAAGGCCAGCAGGTAGGGGAACCAGTCCTCGTAGAGGGCGAGGACGCTGACCATCACGAAGAAGTGGAAATGGCCCTCGATGGCGCCGTTCATCAGGTGCACGACGACCGCCGACGAGGTCAGCAGCCCGACGCACACCGCGACAGCGCGGCTGCGCCGCGAGACGCGCCGGCGCGCGGCGATGACGGCACAGATCGCGACCGGGCCCGCGTCGACGGCCGCGTGCCACACGGGGTGCCCGGCCAGCAGCCCCCAGGCGAAGAGACCGCCCGCGTGCGCCCACACGAGCCGGAGCATCCAGGCATGGCGGCGCTCCCATACCGCGGGCGGCAGGGTCCGACCCTTGGGCAGGGCGCGACCGAGGCGCGAGAACGCTCTCACCGCCCGGTGGTCGGCGTTGCACCGGGTTTCTTTATGCAGGGGCCAGCGCGCGCGGACGCGCGTGTCGATCAGCCGCGGCGCAGGACGCGCGAGTCGTCGGGCAGCCGCTTGGTCACGCGCTCGGCGTCGAGGTGCTCGAGGTGCGCCTGGGCGAACTTGCGCGAGGTCTGAAGCTCGTCGCGCAGGCGGGCCAGCGTGATCGTCCCTTCGGCGGCGATGACGGCCTCGACCCGGGCCCGCACCGCCGCCAGCGCCTCGGGGTGGGCGTACATCGATCGCCCCACGCGCACGGCGCGCCCGGCGGCGCGCAGCGCGGCGAGGTCCTCTGCCTCGAGGTCGGCGGCGTTCGGCGGCTCGTGGCCGGCGGCGCGCAGGCGCTCCTCGAGCGCGAGGGCTGAGCCGGCCAGCGGGGCGGGCGAGGCCTCGTGCGCGCGCGGCGCCGGCGGCGGAGCCGGTTCGGGAGCGGGCTCCGGCTCGCCGCGGCGCAGGCGCTCCAGGCGCGCGAGCGCGTCGTCGCGTCGGCCGTGGCGCCGGGCGGCGGGGTCGAGCACCACGCCGCCGCCGAGGGTGTCGGGCGGCGCGATCGAGCGCACGACGACGCGGTCGCCGGCGCGCGCCATCAGGGGTTGCTCGAGGCGCGCCTGCCACAGGCCGCCGCCCAGGTCGGCCAGGCGCGCCGGGGTCTCACGGGTGCCGTGGTGGACGTGGGCGCGCATGCCGTGACGGGCGTCGCGCAGCGTCAGGTCGCAGTCGAGGACCCGCGAGGGCGCCACCGCTCCGGGAGCGGCGATCACGTCGCCGCGCGCGACGTCGCGCCGCTCGACGCCGACGAGATTGACGGCCACGCGCTGGCCCGCGTCGGCGCGCTCGACGGGCTCGTCGTGGATCTGCACGGAGCGGACCCTGACCGGGGTGCCGGCCGGGAGGAGCGTCAGGCGATCGCCGGGCGCGATCGCCCCCGCCCACAGCGTGCCCGTCACCACCGTGCCGGCGCCGCGGATGGTGAAGGCGCGGTCGACGTGCAGCAGCGGCTCGCCGGCGCTC
Organism: uncultured Actinomycetes bacterium; assembly: GCA_963816845.1. Lineage (GTDB taxonomy): Bacteria > Actinomycetota > Thermoleophilia > Solirubrobacterales > Solirubrobacteraceae > JAOPZW01. Next base: position 144,037 of record CAWFMR010000064.1, read on the forward strand.
GCGTCGCGGTCGGGAAGGCGGCCGGCGACGTCGTCGAGGGCGGCGCGCACGTCCTCGATGCCGGCGCCGGTGCGCGCCGAGCACGGGACGATCGTGGCCTGCGGGAGCAGGTCGCTCGCCTCGATGCCGGCGCGGGCGGGGTCGGCGATGTCGGCCTTGGTCACCGCCACGACGCCGGCCGCCACGGCGAGGGCGGCGAGCACGGCGGCGTGCTCGCGCGTCTGGGGCATCACGCCGTCGTCGGCCGCGACGACCATGAGGTAGAGGTCGATGCCCGTGGCGCCGGCCACCATCGTGCGCACGAAGCGCTCGTGGCCGGGCGCGTCGACGACCGAGAGACGGCGTCCGGAGGTCAGGCGCAGCGGCGCGTAGCCGAGCTCGATCGAGATCCCGCGCGCCTTCTCGGCGGGCAGGCGGTCCGTGTTCCTGCCGGTCAGCGCGGCGACCAGCGCCGTCTTCCCGTGGTCGATGTGGCCGGCCGTGCCGAGCGTGAGCGGCTGCGCGCTCGTCATCCCCGCGCGGCGCGGACGGCGGCCGCCGCCTGGTCGGCCTCCTCGTCGGTGAGCGTGCGGACGTCGAGCAGCAGGCGCCCGTCGGCGATGCGGCCGACCAGCGGCGGGTCGCCGGCGCGCAGCGGCTCGGCCAGGGCGACGTCGATCGCCACCGCCGGACCAGGCAGCTCGAGCAGCGGCAGCGCGCCGCCGCCGACCTTCGCGGTCGAGGCGACGACCTCGCCGCCGCAGCCCTCGGCCAGCCGCCGCGCGCGGGCGTCGAGCGTGTCCGCGGAGGCGTCGAGCATGGCCAGCACCGGCAGCTCGGCGCGCGCGAGCTCGGGGTCGCGGTAGAGCGCGAGCGTCGCCTCGAGCGCCGCGAGCGAGAGCTTGTCGATGCGCACGGCGCGAGCGAGCGGGTGGCGCCGGCACGCCTCGATCGCTTCGCTCGTGCCCACCAGCAGGCCGCCCTGCGGCCCGCCCAGCAGCTTGTCGGCGCTGAAGCACACGACCGCCGCGCCGGCGCGCACGGATCGTCGGACCGCTGGCTCGTCGGCCAGCAGCTCGACGTCGTCGGCGAGCACGCCCGAGCCCACGTCGTCGACCACCGGCACCCCGAGCCCGCACAGCGCCTCGATCTCGACCTCCTCGGTGAAGCCGATGGTGCGGAAGTTCGACGGGTGCGCGCGCAGGATGACGCCGGTGCGCTCGCCCAGCGCCGCGGCGTAGTCGCCCAGCCGCGTGCGGTTCGTGGTCCCGACCTCGACCAGTCGCGCCCCGGCCTGTCCGACGACCTCGGGGATGCGAAAGCCGCCGCCGATCTCGATGAGCTGCCCGCGCGAGACGACGACCTCGCGCCCCGGGCCCGCCAGCGCCGCGGCGGCCAGCAGCACGGCGGCCGCGCAGTTGTTGACCGCGAGCCCGGCCTGCGCGCCGGTGACCTCGCGCAGCAGCCCCTCGACGTGGGCGTGACGCGAGCCCCGCTCGCCGGTGGCCAGGTCGAGCTCGAGGTTCGAGTAGCCCTCGGCCGCCGCCGCCACCGCGGCCCGCGCGCTCGCCGCCAGCGGAGCGCGACCGAGGTTCGTGTGCACCACGACGCCGGTGGCGTTGAGCACGCGTCGCAGCGAGGGCTTGAGCCGCTCGCGCGCCCGCGCCACGAGGTCGACGTCGGTGGTGTCCCCAGCGAGGACCTCCGCGCGCCGCTCGGCCAGCTCGGCCCGCGCCACCGACGTCGCCAGCCGGTCGACCGACGGCAGCTCGCGCAGTCGCTCGCGCACGCGCGGGGGCGGGGGCTCGGGCATGACTTCGGATGGTACGCGCGGGTGCGCGGCCAGGGCATCGAGGGGAAGGGAGCTGAGAGGTGCTTCGCGCCGCGCGCAGTCGTCCTCAGTCGCGCGCGCCTGCGGGCGAACGAAGCGCGCGTCTTTCGCAACACCTTCTGAAGCCTCGGACGTCGAACGTCGGTCCTACCCCGTCCAGAGGGGGGAAGACCGACGTTCGACCGCGCGGCGCCGGCGCAAGGTGTTGCGAAACGCACGCGAACTGCGAAGGGACTCCGCGCGGGCCGCGCCGGCGGATGCGGAAGCCGCCTGCGCCGCGACCGCCGCTCACTCCCTTCCCTCGATGCGGCAGTAAGCGCCGCGCAGCACCCACAGACGCCGCGCGGACGACTCAGCGCGCAGCTGACTCGGCGCGCGCCGCCATCCGCGCCCGCTGCGGCTCCACCACGTACTTCGGGTCCGCCGCGCTCTGAAAGCCCGCCTTGTAGACCGACCAGCGCGTCGCCATCGCGCCCGCGAGCATCAGCGCCCCGCCGGCCATCGTCCCCGCGCGGCGCCGGCCGTGCCAGGCCATGACGAGGCCGCCCGCGGCCGTCAGCGCCTTGGCCGCGCGGGCGGCGCGACCCGCGGCGCCCTTGCGGTAGGGCTCGCCCAACGGACCCAGGCGGCGCTCCATGACGGTCGCGGAGGTCAGCTCGCCCGCGGCGCCCACGAGCGCGAGCCGGCGTGCAGGGCCGCCGCCGCCGATGAGCGCCATCGCCGACCCGGCGCTCATCGCCGCGCCGGAGGCGAAGACGAACGGCAGCTCGCCGCGTGCCTCGTGCCACACGGGGATCGGCCGTGTCGGCCATGAGCACGGCGGTGTAGGTCGAGAGCAACGGGCCGAGGATGGCGGTGGAGCCCGCCAGGCGCCCCAGGCGCGGAAACCAGCCGAAATGGCGTGCGCACGTTCGCGAAGACGATGGCGGTGCTGCTGGCGCCGAGGATCCACGAGCCGACGCTCATCGGCGAGGTGGGCTTGATCACCCGCAGCATGCGGTGGAAGCGCTCGGGCCGGCCGAGGTCGGCGATGAGCAGGGGCGGGCTCGCCGCCGCGCCGGCCAGGGCGACCAGCCACGCCCGGCGCGCGAGCGCCTCGTCGCCGCGCAGCTCGCTGAGCAGCGCGAAGGGCGCGGCCGCACCCGCCATCCCGCCGAAGAAGAAGTAGGCGGGGATCTCCCACGTCCACACGGGCTCCTTGAGGATCGGCCGCCCGTAGTAGGAGTCGCTCATCGCCGCCCGCCGAAGCTCGCCACCGCGATCCCCGCCAGCAGCGCGGCGCCCGCGCCCGCCGCCGCGCGCCACATCGCGCCCAGGTCGCGCGTGGTCGACACCGGATCGGGCGGCAGGCCGTAGACCTCGGGCTCGTCGAGGAGCAGGAAGATCGAGCCCTGGCCGCCGACGCCGTCGCCGGGGTCCTCGCCGTACAGCCGCGCGCTCGACTCGCCGGCGACGTGGAGCACCTCCAGGCGCTCGAAGGCCCGCTCGCGCATCTCGTCGAGCGGTCCGAAGTGGATCGACTCCGTCGGGCACGCCTTCGCGCAGGCCGGGGTCATGTCGTCCTTGAGGCGGTCGTAGCAGAGCGTGCACTTGTGGGCGCGCCCGTCGTCCTCGCGCCGGTCGATCACGCCGTACGGGCACGCGGGGATGCAGTAGCCGCAGCCGTTGCAGACGTCCTGCTGCACGACGACGGTGCCGAACTCGGTGCGGAAGAGCGCGCCCGTGGGGCACACCTCCAGGCACGCGGCCGAGGTGCAGTGCTTGCACACGTCCGAGGACATGAGCCAGCGCAGCGCGCCGTCGCGGTCCTGCTCGATGAAGGCGACGTGGCGCCAGGTGTCGGCTCCCAGCGCCCCCGTGTTGTCGTAGGAGTGCCCGGTGAAGTCCAGGCCGTCCTCGGGGACGTCGTTCCACTCCTTGCAGGCCACCTCGCACGCCTTGCAGCCGATGCAGACCGACGTGTCGGTGAAGAAGCCGACGCGCTCGGTGGTCACGGGCGCTCCTGCATCTCGGGCGGCTCGGAGACGCCCGCCTGAGTGGCGCGGCGGCGGTAGTCGTCGAGCAGCGCGACCAGCGCCGCGCCGCGCGGCCGGCGCCCGGCGCGCACGTCGCACGTCTGCGCCTTGTACTCGCCGATGTGGACGTTGGGGTCGAGCGCGAGCCCGAGCAGGTCGTTGGCCGAGTCGCCCTTGGCGTACCCGCGCGAGCCCCAGTGGTAGGGCAGGCCGACCTGGTGGCACCTGCGCGATCCGATCGTCAGCGGGGTCATCCGCTCGGTGACCATCACGCGGGCCTCGATGGCCGCGCGCAGGGTGACGACGGTCATCCAGCCGCCGTGCTCCAGGCCGCGCTCGCGCGCGAGTGCCGGGGAGACCTCGCAGAACATCTCGGGCTGCAGCTCGGCCAGGTAGGGCAGCCAGCGCGACATCCCGCCCGCGGTGTGGTGCTCGGTGAGCCGGTAGGTCGTCGCCACGAAGGGGAAGACCTCGACGCCCCGCTCGCCGTGGGTGGGGTTGTAGGGGTTCTCGGGGCGGCGGATCTGCTGGCGGGCGGGGTTCGACTGCTGGCTCTCGTAGAGCGGGTTGCCGAAGGGCGACTCGTGCGGCTCGTAGTGGGTGGGCATCGGCCCGTCGACCAGCCCGGCCGGCGCGTAGAGCCACGCCTTGCCGTCGGCCTGCATGGTGAACGGCTCGTCGCCGCGCAGGGCGTCGGGGCCCCGGGCGCCCTCGGGCGGCTCGTAATCGGGCGGCATGTCGGCCTTGAAGTCGGGCACGTCCTCTCCCGCCCATTTGCCCTTCTCGGCGTCCCACCACAGGTAGCGCTTGCGCTCCGACCACGGCTTGCCCTCGGGGTCCGCCGAGGCGCGGTTGTAGAGGATGCGTCGGTTCATCGGCCACGCCCAGCCCCATTCGGGCGCCACCGCCGACTGCTGCGAACCCGGCTTGCGCCGCGCGACCTGGTTGACCCCGTCGGCGTAGCAGCCGGCGTAGATCCAGCACCCGCACGCCGTCGAGCCGTCGTCCTTGAGCGGCAGGTAGTCGGGGATCTCCTTGCCCGTCTTCAGGTCGACGCCGCCGATCTCGCGCAGGACGGCCTCGGCGTCGGGGTCGTCGTAGGCGCCCTCGGTCGGGTAGTCCCAGGTCAGCTCGAGCACGGCCCGGTCGCGCTCGCGCGCTCGAGCCGGCCAGCTTCTCGCGCACGCGGCGGCCGAGGTGGTACATGAACCACAGCTCCGAGCGGCAGTCGCCGCGGGGCTCGACGGCCTGCTCGCGCCACTGCAGCAGGCGCTGGGTGTTGGTGAAGGTGCCCTTCTTCTCGACGTGGCTCGCCCCGGGCAGGAAGAAGACCTCCGTGGCGATGTCCGCCGGCGCGACCTCGCCGGTCTCGATCTCGGGCGCGTCGTGCCAGAAGGCGGCCGTCTCGATCTCGACCAGGTCGCGGACCACGAGCCAGTCGAGGTTGCGCAGGGCGGCGCGGTTGTAGGAGCCGTTGGCGGCGCCGACGGTCGGGTTCTCCCCCATGACGAACAGCCCCTTGACCGTCCCGTCGACCATCCCGGCCAGCGACGTGTAGTAGGAGTGGTCGCCGGTCAGGCGCGGCAGGTGGTCGAAGCAGAAGTCGTTGTCGGCCGTGGCCGCGTCGCCCCACCACGCCTTCAGCAGGGAGACGGTGTAGGCGCCCATGTTGGCCCAGTAGCCGGCTGGCGGCGAGCTCTGCTCGATGTAGTCGTGCAACGACCCGTGCGTCTCGGCCGCCGGCATCGGCAGGTAGCCGGGCAGGATGTCGTAGAGCGTCGGGATGTCGGTCGAGCCCTGGATCGACGCGTGGCCGCGCAGGGCCATGATGCCGCCGCCGGGACGGCCGATGTTGCCCAGCAGGAGCTGGATGATCGAGGCGGTGCGGATGTACTGCACGCCCACCGTGTGCTGCGTCCAGCCGACGGCGTAGCAGAGGCGCTCGTGCGCTCGCGGCCCGAGTTGTCGCACAGCGCCTCGCACACCTCGAGGAACTGCTCGCGCGAGACGCCGCACGTCTCCTCGACGAGCTCGGGGGTGTAGCGGGCGAAGTGCTTGCGCAGGAGCTGGTAGACGCAGCGCGGGTGCTGCAGGGTCTCGTCGTGATGCGGCGGCTCGCCCTGCTCCAGCGCGCCGCCGTGCGCCCCGTGCGCCGCCTGGCCCGTCGGCGCGCCCTGCTCGCGCTGCCCCGAGGCGGCCGCGACCTCCATGTCCGCGTACTGCCACGACTCGGGGTCGTAGGTGCGGGTCTCCGGGTCCCAGCCCGAGAAGAGCCCGTCGAGGTCCTCGGTGTCGCGGAAGTCGTCGGAGACGATCGTCGCCGCGTTGGTGTAGCGCACGACGTAGTCGCGGAAGACGCGATCCTCTTCGAGGATGTAGCGCACGATCCCGCCGAGGAAGGCGATGTCGCTCCCGGCGCGCAGCGCCACGAAGGTGTCGGCGAAGGCGCTCGTGCGCGTGAAGCGGGGGTCGACGTGGATGATCTTGGCGCCGCGCTTCTTCGCCTCGGCCACCCATTGGAAGCCCACCGGGTGGTTCTCGGCCATGTTCGAGCCCATGATCAGGATGCAGTCGCTGTTGGCGAGGTCCTGCTGGAAGGTGGTGGCGCCGCCGCGCCCGAACGAGGTCCCCAGACCGGGGACCGTGCTCGAGTGTCATATGCGGGCCTGGTTCTCGATCTGCAGCGCGCCCATGGCCGAGAAGAACTTCTTGATGAGGTAGTTCTCCTCGTTGTCGAGCGTGGCGCCGCCGAGGTGCGCGAAGCCGAGCGTGCGGTTGAGGCGATGGCCGTGCTCGTCGACGTCCTCCCACCCGGCATCGCGGGCGGCGATCAGGCGGTCGGCGATCATGTCCATCGCCGTGTCGAGGTCGAGCTCCTCCCACTCGGTGCCGTGCGGGGGGCGGTACTTGACCTTGTACTCGCGCGCCGGGTGCTCGTGCAGCTGGCGCGAGGCCGAGCCCTTGGGGCACAGGCGCCCGCGCGAGATCGGCGAGTCCGGATCGCCCTCGATCTGGATGACCTTCTCGTCCTTGACGTAGACGCGCTGGCCGCAGCCCACGGCGCAGTACGGGCAGATCGACTTCGCCACCCGGTCGGCCGAGCGCGTGCGCGGCTCCAGGCGCTCGGACGCGGCGGAGCGGGCCGCCTCGCCCAAGCCGAGACGATCGCGTGTCAGGAGCTGGCGAAGCAGTGCGGGCGTGGAGCGGGACATCCGCATCGACGGCTTACCCACCCGCGCGGGTCGCCATCACGTCGATGTCCTCGCGGGAACCGAGAGCGCGCCGGGCAGGTCCTCGCGCGAGCGCAGGTCGAGCTTCTGGAAGGTGCGGGTCAGGTGGCCCTCGACGGTGCGGGCGGTGACGAAGAGGGCCTGGGCGATCTCGCGGTTGGTCATGCCCTGCGCCGCGAGCTCCGCCACCCGGCGCTCGCTCGCCGTGAGGGCGTCGAGGCCGGTCAGGCGCGCGCGGCGGGGCTTGGCGCCCGCGGCCCGCAGCTCGGTCTCGGCCTGGTCGGCCAGCGCCACCGCCCCGCCGCGATGAGCGATGTCGAGGCCCTCGCGCAGCAGCTCGCGGGCGTCGGCGCGGCGGTTGGCGCGCCGCAGCAGCGCGCCGAGGTCGATGATCGCGCGCGCGCTCTCGAGCGCCGCGCCGGCGGCGTCGAGCGTGATCGCCGCCTCGCGCAGGAGCTCTTCGCCCTCGGACCCGCCGACGACCACGCCGGCCGCGCGCAGGGCCACGCCCAGCGTGCGGGGCGCGGCGAACGTCCGCGCCAGGCCGAGCTCCCCGCGGGCCAGCCGCTCCGCGCGCTCGCGCTCGCCGAGCGCCATCAAGACGAGCGCCGCCTCCGAGCGCCACGCCAGCGAGGACGGCGAGATCGCCCCGATGCGCACGGCGATGTCGCCGGCGGCGCGCATGTCGGCCAGGGCGGCGTCGAGACGGCGCTGCGCCGCGCGCAGGCGCCCGCGCGCGAGCAGCAGCATGGCGCCGCTGTGCGCCCGCGCCGGCGGGCCCGGGGCGAACCGCTGCCAGCGCGGCCTCGGCGGCCTCGAGGTCGCCCTGGTCGGTCAGCGCCGTGACGAGGACGCCCGTGGCCACCGTGCGGTAGAGCTGCGGCGCCGGGAGGTCGGACGCCTCGAGCACCGTGCGCGCGTCGCCGGCGGCGCCCTGCAGGTCGCCCTGGCGCAGCAGCAGCCACGCGCGCCAGGTCATGCTCGTGGCGAAGAGGGCGCTGTCGCCGGCGGCGCGGCTCTCGACCAGCCCGGCCTCGATCGGCCCGATGGCCTCTTCGAAGGCGTCGGCCCATATGAGCGCGATCGTCGCCTGGACGAACCACGGCAGGTCGGTCGGCGCCGGGACCGGCTGCGGGCTGGCGGCCAGCGCGCGCCGCGCCAGCGCGATCCCGACCTCGGCCGGCTCGTTGGTGGCGACCGCGCGCATGGCCGCCGCGGCGAGCACCTCGCGCGTGGCCGCCGGCTCGTCGGCGCGCCGGCGCAGCGCCTTCAGGCGCGTGTCGAGCACCGGCGCCGTGCTCGCGTCGAGCATGCCGGCCATGAGCGCCAGCGTCTCGAGCAGCTCGGCGGTCTGCTCGTCGGCCGGTGCGCAGCCGCGCCGCCGTGCGGTCGACGACCGCGACCGCGTCCTCGATGCGCTCCGCGCGCCCGAGCGCGTGCGCGAGGACGAGCGTGGCGCCGAGCGCCACGCCGTGGTCGTCGCCCGCGACGTCGAGGGCCTCGCGGAGGTGGTCCTCGCCCGCCGCCTGCCCCGCCGTGGCCTCGGCGATCCCCAGCTCGAGCAGCAGCCCGGGGCGCTCGGTCGCGGGCGGCGGCTCGGCCAGCGCCCGGCGCAGCAGCACCGCCGCGGACTCGGGTGCGCCGCGCCGCGCCGCGGTGCGCGCGGCGTCGACCAGGCGCCGCGCGATCGAGGCGTCGCCGGCGGGCTCGGTGGCCAGCAGGTGCTCGGCCGCGCGCTCCTCGCCGGCTGGGTCGTCGTCCATGAGCTCGGCCGCCCGACGATGCGCGTGCGAGCGCTCGGCCACCGCAAGCTCCTCGTAGACGCCCGCCCGCACGAGCGGGTGGACGAAGGCCAGCGGACGCTCCGGCTCGAGGATCCCGGCTGCCACGAGCACGTCCGCCGCCTCGGCGGCCTGCGCCGGGTCGAGCTCGGCCAGCGCCGCCGCGCGCGGCAGCTGCGGCGCGCTCGAGCACGGCCACGGCGCGGGCCAGCCGCGCCGCCGGCGCCGGCAGGCGGCCCAGTCGCAGCTGGATCCAGCGCCGCGCGGTGCTCGCGCCGACCCCCTCCACGCGCGCGGCGGTGCGCGCGTCGGGCGTCATGCCCTCGCGGCTGACCGCCTCGATCAGCTCGCGCACGAGGAACGGGACGCCTCCCGTGGCGCGGTGGCACGCGGCCGTGAAGGGCTCGTCGGGCGCCGTGCCGAGCCGCGCCTCGACGAGCCGGCCCACCGCGGCGGCGCTCAGCGGCGCGGGGTGCACCACGTCGGCGTGGGGATCCGCGGTGAGGGTGGCCAGCAGGTGCGCCTCCTCGACCTCGGCCTCGGGCCGTGCGGCGACGAGCAGCGCCATCCGCAGCTCCTGCAGGCGCGGCATCAGGAAGGCGAGGAAGCGCAGCGACGACGCGTCGGCCCAGTGGGCGTCGTCGACGCTCAGCACGACGAGCTGTCCCGCGGCCAGGTTCGCGCACAGCCAGTAGAGGCCGTGCAGGACCGCGAAGGACGCGTCGGGCGCCGCGGCGGGCGCCTCGCCCTCCTCCAGCGCGCCCGGGAGCCCGAGCACGCGGGCCGCCAGCCGCGCGGGCCCTTGCAGCAGGTCGGCGCGCTCGGCGGCACTCGCCTCGTGGAGCATCGGCTCGAAGAGCTGGCGCACGACCCCGAAGGCGAAGTCGCGCTCGAGCTCGGCGCCACGCGCGCGCAGGAAGCGCGTCGCCCCGTCCTCCGTGGCGACCCGAGCGGCCGCGAGGACAGCCGACTTGCCGATCCCCGCCGGCCCCTCGACCACCACGCTGCGTCCCGATCCCGCGCGCGCCGCGGCGATCGCCGCGTCGATGCAGCCGAGCTCCCGCTCGCGCTCGAGGAGCAGGTCGACTCCGGGCAGCGGCGCGGCGCTCACGGCATCGAGCGTACCGCCGGCACGGAGCGGCGAAGGAGTCGAACCTTCCAGCCGTGATCGCACGGCCCCCCCGGCTTTGAAGGCCGGTCGGGGCACCGGCCCCGGGCCGCTCCGCGGGCGATGGTAGTGGTGTCCCACCGCCTGATGCCGGGCGAGGTGCGGCCACCCAGCGTCGAGTGGGTGCGGCCAGCCGCTTGCACCGTGGTACGGGCAGCCGCACCCCCGCATCATGGATTCCCGCCGGGGCCCCCTGAAAGACAGGGGAGGGTCCCCGTTGCGGCGATGGCCCTGCAAATCGCACTATGGCTGCCATGTCGACGTTCGCCGCTCCCCGCCCCCTCGACCCCGAGCGCCTCGCCTCTCACATGGAGCGGCTGATCCGGGTCGCGCGGCATCTCACCGGCCGTCACGGCGACGCCGAGGACCTCGTCCAGGACACCTTCGAGCGCGTCCTGCGCCGGCCGCGGACCGTGAGCGGCAGCGAGTCCGCCTACCTCGTGCAGGCCGTGCGCAACACGCACCTCAGCCGCCTGCGCTCCGCCGCCAGCCGCGTGCGGACCACCGCGCTGCCCGAGGACTTCGAGCCCGTCGACGTCGGCGCCGAGGACCGCCCCATCAGCGCCCGCCGCGCCCGCGAGGTGCTCGATGCCGTCGCCGCGCTGCCCAAGGGCTTCCGCGACGCGGTCGTCCTCGTCGACGTCCACGGCTACCGCGCCGGCGAGGCCGCGCGCGAGCTCGGCATCGCCGAGGGCACGCTGCACAGCCGTCTGCACCGGGGCCGCGCGCAGGTCGCCCGCGCGTGCGCGGCGTGAGGCCATGCCCGGCCAGATGACCCTCGCCGACGGCGCGCGCCTGCGCGTGAGGCCGATCGTCCCGGCCGACCGCGAGCCACTCGCCGACGCGTTCGACCGCCTCAGCGACCGCTCGCGCCACCAGCGCTTCCTCGCGCCCAAGGCGCGGCTCAGCGCGCGCGAGCTCGACTACCTCACCGATGTCGACCATGTCACGCACGAGGCACTCGTCGCCATCGACGAGACGACCGGACACATCGTCGGGATCGGGCGCTACGCCACCGGCAGCGGGGGCGGCGTCGTGGCCGACATGGCGCTGGCCGTCGTCGACGCGTGGCAGCGCCGCGGCATCGGCCACGCCCTCGCGGTACGCCTCGTCGAGCGCGCCCGCGCGAACGGGATCACGCGCCTGACCGGGACCGCCCTGGCGGACAACCTGCGCGTGCGCTCGCTGCTCGACCGGCTCGGCTTCCGCGTGCGCTCGATCAGCGCCGGGGTCGTCGAGGTCGAGCTCGACCTCCCGCGCGCGCGGCCGCCGCGCCCGCGCTACCGCGGCGTGCCCAGGACGTCGGGCAGCTCGTCGCGCGAGCTCAGGGCGAGCTTGGCGAACACGCGGGTCAGGTGACCCTCGACCGTGCGCATGGTGACGAAGAGCGCCTGAGCGATCTCGCGGTTGGTGAGGCCGTCGCCCGCCAGCTCGGCCACGCGCCGCTCGCTCGCCGTGAGCGCCTCGACCCCGCTGAGGGCCACGCGCCGCGGCTTGGCGCCGGTGGCGCGCAGCTCCGCCTCGGCGAGGTCGGCCAGCGGCGCCGCGCCCGCGTGGTGGGCGACGTCGAGCGCCTCGCGCAGCATCGCCCGCGCCTCCGCGCGCCGGCCGGTCGCGCGCACGAGCACGCCCAGCTCGGCCAGCGCCCGCGCGCGCTCGAGCGCGATGCCCGCGTGCTCCAGGCAGTCGACGCCCTCGCGCAGGAGCGCCTCGCCCTCGCTGCCGCGGGCGACCGCCCCGGCGGCGCGCAGGGAGACCCCGAGCGTGCGCTGGGCGCCGAAGGCGCGCGCGAGCTCGACCTCCTCCATCGCGAGCCGTAGCCCCTCCTCGCGCTCGCCCAGCGCGGCGTGGGCCAGCGCGGCGGCCGAGCGCCAGGCCAGGTAGCCCGGGCACGTCGACCCGGTGGCGAGGACGATCCTCCCGGCCGCGAGGATGTCGGCCAGCGCCTCGGTGGGGCGGTCCTGGGCCAGGCGCAGGCGTCCGCGCGCGAGGCGCAGCACGGCCGAGGTCTGCGTCTGGGCGCCCTCGTCGACGCCGAAGCCGTCCAGCACGTCCTCGGCCTGCTCGAGCCGGCCCTGCTCGGTCGAGGCGTTGACGAGGATCGCCGCCGCCAGCTTGCGGTACAGCGGCGGCGCCGCCACGTCGGGCGCCTCGAGCAGCGTGCGGGCGTCGCCCTCGGCGCCCTGGAGGTCGCCCTGGCGCAGCAGCAGCCACGCGCGCTGGGACAGGCTCATGCCGAAGAGGGCCGGATCGCCCGTCGCCCGGCTCTCGGCCACGCCGGCGTCGAGGGGGACCTGCGCGTCGGCGTGCGCGTCGGCCCACACGAGCGCGAGCGTCGCCTGGGCGAACCACGGCAGGTCGGTCGGCTCGGGGACGATCCGCGGGCCGGCGGCGAGCGCGCGCTGCGCGAGGGCGATGCAGGTCGGCGCCGGCTCGTTGGCGTGGACCGCGACGAGCGCCGCGACCGCGAGGACCTCGCGCGGGACGTGCGCGTGGTCGGCGGCGCGGCGCATGGCGCGCATGCGCGAGGCCAGGCGCGGCGCCGTCGCGGCGTCGAGCATCCCGGCGCCGGTGGCCATCGACTCGAGCAGCACGCGCGCGCGGCCGCGGTTGTCGGCCAGCCGCGCGGCCGCCAGGTCGATGACCTCGATCGCCTGGGCGATCTGCTCGCGGCGGCCGAGGACATGGGACAGGACGAGGGCGGCGCCGAGGCGCACGTCGTCGTCGCCCGCCGCCTCGAGCGCCTCGCGCAGGTGGGTCTCGCCCTGGGGCTGACCGGCGGTCGCCTCGGCCACGCCGAGCTCGAGGAGGATCCGGGGGCGCGCCCCGGGAGCCGGCGGCTCGGCCAGGACACGGCGCAGGTAGCTGGCCGCCGACTCCGGCGCGCCGCGGCGCGCGGCGTCGCGGGCGGCGTCGGTCAGCCGCGCCACCGTCCACGCGTCGCCGGCCGGCTCGGTCGCCAGCAGGTGCTCGGCCACGCGCTCGCCGCTGTCCTCGCGCACGGCGAGCAGCTCGGCGGCGCGCCGGTGGGCGCGCATGCGCTCGGCCGGCGGCACCTCCTCGAGGATCCCCGCGCGCACGATCGGGTGCGCGAAGGCCAGCGGTCGCCGCGGCCCGAGGATGCTCGCGGCGACCAGGAGGTCGGCCGCCGCGGCCGCCGCGTCGGCGTCGACGCCGGCCAGGTCGGCGGCCTGCGCGAGCTCGGCGGTCTCGAGCACCGCCACCGCCTGGGCGAGCCGCACGGCGACCGCGGGCAGGCGACTGAGGCGCACCACCATCGCCCGCCCCACCGTACGCGCGCCGAGGGCCTCGACGCGCGGCGCCTCGTCGGCCGTCGGCGCCACGCCCTCCTCGCGCAGCGCCTCGACGAGCTCGCGCACGAGGAAGGGGACCCCGCCCGTCGTGCGCTGGCAGGCGGCGGCGAAGTCGGGATCGGGCGCGCGCCCCAGGCCGTCCTGCACCAGGCGCCCGACCGCGCCGGCCGAGAGCGGCGCCGGGCGCAGGACGCGCGCGAGCGGATCGGCGAGCAGGAGCGCGAGCAGCGGCGCGGCGGCGCCCTCGGCCTCCGGGCGCGTGGCCACCACCAGCGCGAGCGACAGCTCCTCGAGGCGCGGCAGCAGGAAGGCCAGGAAGCGCAGCGACGGCGCGTCGGCCCAGTGCGCGTCGTCGACGGTGAGCACGAGCGGCCGGTCGCCGCTGAGGTTCGCGCACAGCCAGTAGAGGCCGTGCAGCACGGTGAACGACGCGTCGGGAGCGGCGCCCTCGTTCCCTTCCGAGCGCGCGCCCGGCAGGCCCAGCAGCCGCCCGGCCACGCCGGCCGGCCCCTGCAGGAGGTCGTCGCGGGCGCGGGCGGGCACGTCGGCCAGGGCGGGCTCGAGCAGCTGGCGCACGACGCCGAAGGCGAAGTCGCGCTCGAGCTCTCCGCCCCGCGCGCGCAGCGTCCGCGCGCCCGCCGCGTCGGACACGGCGCGCGCGGCGCCGATGAGGGCCGACTTGCCGATGCCGGCGGGCCCCTCGACCACCAGCAGGCTGCCGCGGCCATCCTGCGCGCGCGCCACCGCCGCCTCGATGCGCGCCAGCTCGGCGTCGCGCTCGAGGACGTCCGCGCCGGCCCCCGCCGCGCCGCTCACTACACCACCGCAATCTCGCCCGGATCGCCGTCGACCAGGCGCCCGATCACCGCTCCCGGCAGCTCGCCGGCGCGCGCGGGATCGACCGCCACGAGCAGCCCGCCCGACGTCGTCGCGTCGCACACGAGCCGCGCCTGCCACGGCGCCACGCCGGGGTCGAAGGACGTGAAGCCGTCCGCGTACTCGCGGTTGCGGCGGCTGCCGCCCGACAGCCCGCGCTCATCCTCGAGCACGGCGCGCGCGCCCTCGAGCACCGGGACGGCGCCGGCCTCGACGCGCGCCGCGACCCCGCTCTCGCGCGCGAGGCCATGCAGGTGCCCGAGCAGGCCGAAGCCCGTCACGTCGGTCATGGCCGAGGCGCCGGCCGCGACCGCCGCCGCTCCCGCCTCGTCGTTGAGCGCCGCCATGACCGCCACCGCGCGCGCCAGCAGCGCGTCGTCGGCCTGCCCGCGCTTGCGCGCGGTCACCACCGCGCCGGCGCCCAGGGGCTTGGTCAGCACCAGCACGTCGCCGACGCGACCGCCCGCGTTGGCGATCACGCGATCGGGGTGCACGGCGCCGGTGACGGCCAGGCCGTACTTCGGCTCGGGGTCGTCGATCGAATGGCCGCCGACGATCTCGGCGCCGGCCGCGCGCACGACGTCGAGGCCGCCGCGCAGCACCTCGCCCAGCGCGGCCGCGCCCAACTGCTCGAGCGGCCACGCCACCAGGTTGAGCGCGGTCAAGGGCCGGCCGCCCATCGCGTAGACGTCGGACAGCGCGTTGGCCGCGGCGATGCGCCCGAAGTCGTAGGGGTCGTCGACGACCGGCGTGAAGAAGTCGACGGTCTGCACCAGCGCGAGCTCGGCGGAGATCCGCCAGACGGCCGCGTCGTCGCCGGTCGCCGAGCCCACGAGCAGCTCGGGCGCGGTGGCCGCGGGCAGGCCGCGGACGATCGGCAGCAGCGCGGAGGCCGGCAGCTTGCATCCGCACCCGGCGCCGTGCGAGAGCGAGGTGAGCGGGACCGCTGCGACGTCCATGCCGGGCGATGCTACGTGACGGCCGACCTCGACCTCCGGGGGGCGGATGGGTCACACTCGCCCTGCAAGGATGAGCGCTCAACGCCGCTTGGGATGCGGCCGGCGTGGAAGGAGCCATGCTCGACAAGCTCGAGGCGATCGGACGTACGGCTGGTCACGCGGCCACGCTGATCTTCGATCGCACGGCATCGGTCGATCCGTGGTTCCTCGGGCTGGGCGCCGTCCTGTACCTCGCCGCGCAGACCGTGCGCCCGCGCGGATGGCACACGATCCTGCGCGCCGCCTTCCCCGAGGCGACCGACCTGCGCCCGCGCGACGTGATCCGTGCCTACCTGGCGGGCGCTGGCATCAACGCGATCGTTCCCGCGCGCGGCGGCGACGTGGTCAAGCTCGCCCTCGTGCGCCGGCGCATCGAGGGCGCGCGCTACTCGACGCTCGCGGCCACCTTCATCCCCGAGACCCTCTTCGAGACCGCCTTCGGGACCGCGCTCGTGGCGTGGGGGCTGGCCATGGGCTTCATCCCGGTCCCCACGACCAGCGGCGAGCTGCCCGCGCTCGACGTCTCGCTCGTGCTCGGACACCCCATCCTCTCCGCCCTCGTGCTGGCGGCGCTCGCCGTCGTGGGCCGGCGCCTCGTACGGGCGCTGCGCAGCGCGCTGCGCCAGGGGATGGCGATCCTCTCCTCGCCGCGGCGCTTTCTCTTCGGCGTCGCGAGCTGGCAGGCGCTGGCGCGCCTCATCCGCCTGGGCTCCATGGCGGCCTTCATGGCCGCGTTCGGGCTGCCGGTCACGCTCGCCACCGTCGTCCTCGTCATGGCGGCCCAGGGCGGCGGGCGGATCCTGCCGCTCGCCCCGGCCAGCGCCGGCCTGCGCCTGGCGATGCTCTCCTACGGCTTCGTCGAGGTGACCGGCCGCCCGGTCGACATCGCCGCCATCACCGCCTTCACCTTCGGCGTCGGGGCCGTGATGGCCCTCTCCGGACTGGCGGTCGCGACCGTGATCCTCGCCCAGGAGTTCGGCACGCTGTCGCCGCGCCGGGCCATGGCCGCGGCGCGCGCGAGGCCGCCCGAGCCCTCGGCGCCCGTCGCCGCCGTGCCGCTGGCCTCGACGCGATGAGGGAGATCGCGCCGGGGCTCTTCGACTGGACGGCGTTCAACGAGGGGATCGGCCAGGACGTGCACTCCCACTACGCTCGCGATCCCGGCGTGCTCATCGATCCGATGCCCGCCGATGCGCGACTGCCGGGCGAGCCGCGCCTGGTGGTGCTGACCAACCGCCATCACCTGCGTCATGCCGCCGACTACGGCTGGCCGATCCGCTGTCACGAGGCGGGCCTGCACGAGTTCGAGGGCAGCGGCGTCGAGGTCGAGGGCTTCGCGTTCGGCGAGGAGCTGGCGCCCGGCGTCCGCGCCCTCGAGGTCGGCGTGCTGTGCCCGGAGGAGACCGCGCTGCACCTGGCCATCGGCGACGGCTTCCTCGCGTTGGCCGACGCGATCATCCGCGATGAAGAAGGGCGACTGGCCTTCGTGCCCGACTTCCTGCTCGGCGACGACCCGGCGGCCGTCCGGGCCGGTCTCGTCGAGGCCTTCGAGCGCCTGCTCGAGGACGAGGACTTCGACGGCCTCCTGCTCGCCCACGGCGACCCGACGCCGCGCGGCGCCCACGCCGAGCTCGAGTCGTTCCTCCGCGCTACTGGATGAGCACGGGCGTCCCGACCGGGACGCGCTTGAACAGGTCGATGACGTCGGGCACGTGCATGCGGATGCAGCCGTGCGACGCGGCCGTGCCGATCGAGTAGTCCTCGCCGGTGCCGTGGATGCCGACGCCGTTGGCGATGCCCATCCAGCGCGCCTTGAGCGGGTTGGCGGCGCTGCCACCGTCGACGGTGGTGCCCTGAAGCTCGCCGGCCCACGGCGAGTTGGGCACCGACCACACCGGGTTGACCTGCTTGTCCTGGATCGCGAAGCGCCCAGCTGGGCGTCGGGTAGGCGGGCTGGCCGACGGCGACGCCGTAGCTCTTGCGGAACTTCAGGCCCTTGAACAGGCGCAGCTTGAAGTGCGCCTTGTCGACCGTGATCACGGTGTTGTAGACGCGCGCCAGGTCGTTGGCGTTGACCTTCGCCCGCAGGCGGGTCAGCGGCTGGTGCAGCACGCGCGGTGCCGCGGGGTCGTCGATGGCCGCGTCGATCGCCTTGGCCGCCACGGCGACGTCGAGGCCGTGCCCGGGCCGCGAGCGCTGGCGGTAGATGTGGCGCAGCGTGATCTTGATCTTGGCGTCGCGCGCCGGCTTGCCGACCTGCTTGGCGATCTGGGCCACGAAGGCCGCGACCGCCGCGTGCGAGTGGCTGATCGCCGGCGCCACGGCGACGACGCCGGCCTTCGCGTAGAGCGCGCGCTTGGCCGTGCGGGTCGAGTCGAGCTTGAGCTTCGCGTCGGCCATCTTGAGGACCCAGGGCCTGCCGGCCACGCCGATGAGCAGGTCCGGGGCCAGCCGCGGCGCCAGCTCGGCGTCGAGCTTGGCCGCCGCGTCGGGCACCGCCAGCCCGGAGAGGTCGACGCCGCCGGCGGTGACGCCGGGGCGGATGTGCGTCAGCTGGGCGCTCGCGGGAGCGGCGAGCGCGAGCGTGGCGAGCAGGGAAAGAGCGATCAGGCGCCTCATCGGACCGATGAGGGTAGCGACGCCCTCCGCGATCACGCGCAGTGCGCGTTGCGTGGCGCCGCGGCGCTCGCTACGCGGCGGCGGTCAACTCGGGCTCGTCCTGGGGCGCCGCCGCGGCGTGCGAGACGACGAAGTCGCTGCCGCGGATGAGGACGAACGAGAGCACCGCGCCGACGAAGGCCACGATCGCCGCGACGAGCAGGATGTCGTTGAGCCCGCTCGGTGAAGAGCGACAGGTAGGCCTCGTGAGCCGCCGGCCCGGGGACGGGCACACGGCCCTGGGCGAGGACCTCGGCGGGCACGCGCGCCAGCGGGCCCGACGCATCGTTGACCAGGATGTGCTGGAAGAGCGCGCCGAGCGCCGCGGTTCCCGTGGCGATGCCGACCTGGCGGAAGGTCGAGTTGATGCCCGAGCCCATACCGGCGCGCTCCGGCGGGACGACGCTGACCGCGGTCGACGCGAGCGGCGCATTGACGAGCGCGACGCCGATGCCGGCGACGATGAAGCCGGGCAGCAGCGCCGTCCACTCCGAGGAGGCCGACAGCCCGCGCATGAGCAGCAGGGCGATCCCGACCAGCGCCATGCCGCCCCCGATGAGGGCGCGGATCGGCACCCGCGCCGACATCCGCCCCGCGAGCGGCGCGACGACGAAGGACAGCAGCGAGAGCGGCAGGAAGCGCACGCCGGCCTGGAAGGGCGTCAACCCGAGGCCGTTCTGCAGGTAGAGCGTCAGGTACAGGAACATCGAGAACATCGACGCCGACAGGGCGAAGGCGGCGATGCACGCCCCGCCGAAGGTCGGCTTGCGGAACAGCGTGAGGTCGAACATCGGGTACCGGATGCGCGCCTCGACGAGCACGAAGGCCACCAGCAGGACGACGGCGCCGATGAGGAAGGAGACGATCAGCGTGCTGCCCCAGCCCTCGGCGTTGCCGCGCACGAGCGCGAAGATGAGCAGGAAGAGGCCGCCCGAGAACGTCACGAGCCCCAGCCAGTCGTTCGGCCCGGCGTCGGGATCCTTGGACTCCGCCACGCGCGTGAGCGAGATGTAGATCGCGGCGATCCCGATCGGGACGTTGATGTAGAAGATCGACTCCCAGCCGATGGTCTCGGTCAGCGCGCCGCCGGCCAGCGGCCCGATGGCGACGGCCGCCCCGATGGTCGCGCCCCAGATCCCCACTGCCGTCCCGCGCTCGCGGCCGTGGAAGGCGGAGGCCAGCAGCGCGAGCGAGGTGGCGAACATCGCCGCGCCGCCGACGCCCTGCACGGCGCGCGCGAGGTTGAGCATGAGGGGACTGGTCGACAGCGCGCAGCCCAGCGACGCGACGGTGAAGATCCCCAGGCCGACGACGAAGATGTAGCGCCGTCCGACGCGGTCGGAGGTCGCGCCCCAGGTCAGCAGCAGCGCGGCGAGCGACAGCGCGTAGGCGTCGATCACCCACTGCAGGTCGGTGAACGACGAGTGCAGCGCCTTGGCGATGTCGGGCAGGGCGACGTTGACGATCGTGATGTCGATCAGCAGCATGAACGTCGCCACGCAGACCGCCGTGAGGGTCCACCACTTGTGATCTTCCACGTGTCGAGCAGGCATCACGCCAGACCATAGACAGGCACGTGCGCGCCGCTCGTGATCGATGCGTCATCGGAGCACAGGAAGCGGATCACGCGGGCGATCTGGTCCGGGCGCACCCACGTGTCGAAGTCGGCGTCGGGCATCGACGCGCGGTTGGCCGGCGTGTCGATGACGCTCGGCAGCACCGCGTTGACCCGCACGCCGTCCTTGCGGTACTCGGCGTCGAGGGCGTCGACGAGGGCGAGCACCGCCGCCTTGCCCACGATGTAGCCCGCGGCCCCGGGGAAGGGCTGTCGCGCCGCGCGCGAGGAGACGCAGACGATCGACCCGCCGCCGGCCTCGAGCATCGCCGGCAACGCGGCGCTGGACGCCAGATAGGCCGGGCGCAGGTTCAGGCGCAGCTGCTCCTCGAAGGTCTCGATCGGGGTCTCGTGGACGCGCTCGTGGATGGCGAAGCCCCCGACGAGGTTGACCAGCGCGCGCAGCGAGGGCCCGGCGGTGTCGACGGCCCGCGCCACCGCGCCGGGGTCGAAGAGGTCGGCCTGGACGAGCTCGAGGCGCTCGTGGTCCTCGACGCGCTCCAGCTCGCGCTCGGCGACCCAGGGCACGACCACGCGCCAGTCGTCTTGGAGGAAGGCGCGGGTGACCGCGGCGCCGAGGCCGCCGGTCCCTCCGGTGACGAGGACGGTGCGATCGCTCACTCCCTGCACAGTAGTGACGTCCGCGCGCGGCCCTACGGTTGCTCCGTGCTCGTACGCGACCTCACCGACGGACAGGATCTGGACCAGGTCCTGC
The DNA here is from genome assembly GCA_963816845.1 of uncultured Actinomycetes bacterium. Lineage (GTDB taxonomy): Bacteria > Actinomycetota > Thermoleophilia > Solirubrobacterales > Solirubrobacteraceae > JAOPZW01. The sequence continues at coordinate 164,217 of CAWFMR010000064.1, forward strand.
TCGTGCGCGCCTGCGAGCCGCGCACGCGGCGCGACGGCACGCCGCTGCTCAAGCTCTCCCTCGGCGACCGCAGCGGGCGGGTCGCGGCCATCGTGCGCGACCCCGTGGCGGAGCTGCGCGAGCTGTGCCGGGTGGGCCAGGCGGTCCACGTCCGCGGGCGCTACGAGCTGCACCCGCGCTTCGGGGCGCAGATCGAGCTCAGCGCGCTCAGCGAGGCCGCGCCGGGCTCGTTCGTCTTCGCCGACCTCGTCGACGGACCGCCGCACTCGGCCGAGACGATGGAGCTCGAGGTGCGCGACCTCGTCGCCACCGTCCAGGACCCGCACCTGCACGCGCTGCTCGACAGCCTGCTGGGACCACACTCGCCCACGTGGGAGCTCTATCGGCGCGCGCCCGCGGCCAAGCTCTACCACCAGGCCTACGTGCACGGGCTGCTGGAGCACTGCCTGACGGTCGCCCAGGGCGTCAGCGCGATGGCCTCGACCTTCCCCGGCATCGATCGCGACGTGGCGGTCACCGGCGCCCTGCTGCACGACATCGGCAAGCTCGACGCCTACACCGCCGATGCCGCGGCCATCGACCTCACCGATGCCGGGCGCCTGCAGGGCGAGATCCCCCTGGGCTACTACCGCATCCGCCGCGCCATCGAGGACCTGCCCGGGTTCCCGCCGCAGACCGCGCAGGCGCTGCTGCACATCGTCCTCAGCCACCACGGCTCGCTCGAGCACGGCAGCCCCGTGGTCCCCTGCACGCGCGAGGCGTGGCTCGTGCACATGATCGACAACCTGGGCGGCAAGCTCGGCTCCTTCGATCGCCTCGAGAAGGGGCTCGCGCCCGGCTCTGCGTGGACCGGGTTCGATCGCGGCGTCGGCGCCAGCGCGTACTTCGGGCCGCTCGCCGCCGAGCCCGAGCGGCGCGCCGCCTGACGCCGGCCGGCCGACCGTCCAGGCGTCCGTCCAGACCGATCAAGCGTAGGAGCGTCGGGCCGAATACGAGATGGCCCGCCTCCGCCCCGTGCCCCTGGGACCGGACACCCTGGGTTCAGGGGTGGAGGTCGGGCGCTCCATCATGCGTCCGTCCTGCCGCCGTGGATGCTGCAGTCCGGCGCTGACGCGCCGACCACAGGAAGGTCATGCGCCGCGCACGACCGATCCTCGCCGCCCTGCTCCTGCTGCTGGCGCTGGCTCCCACCGCGAGCGCCCACGGCGACGACGAGCCCGACCACCGCGACACGCCGGCGGACCTGAGGGGCGCCGACATCACGCGCACCCTGGCCATCGCGCACCTGACGAGCACCACGTCGCCCAACCTCGCCGCAGTACGCGCCCACGACGTGGTGCGGCTCGCGGCTGACGGCCGACGACAGCGAGTACGCCGCCTTCTCGCCGTCGCAGCGGCAGATCAAGGTCGTGTACGCCTACGCCAGCGGCCAGCAGGACCGGTCGGCGCAGTGGAGCGACGCGCTGCAGGCCGACGTCTCGAACATCGAGCAGTACCTCGCCGTGCAGACGGGCGGCACCCGCGCGCTGCGCTTCGACATGGGCACCGAGTGCGGGCCGCAGTACGTCGACATCCAGGTGGTCGCGCTCCCGCAGGCGCGCGAGTACTACCGCGACGACCCGAGCCACTTCAGCCGCCTCGCCCACGACGTGGCGGCCGCCGTCGGCTCGCTGTCCGGCCCGCGCGACGTCTTCGTCCTGGCCGACAAGCTCACCGACGATCCGGTGTGGGGCATCGCCCAGGTCATCGACGACGACAGCGCCGGCGCCGGGAACGAGAGCAACACCGGCGGGCTGACGGCCATCATGTGGACCAACCCCTCGACCCAGCCCGATCCGTCGGATTGGTGGCAGCCGACGGTGATGCTCCACGAGATCACGCACAACCTCGGCGGGGTCCAGCAGTCGGCGCCCAACCACACGTCGAACTGGCACTGCACCGACGGCGAGGACCTCATGTGCTACCCGGACGGCAGCCCGGAGGCGGCGGCCTACGACGACACCGTCTGCCCGCTCGACGCCGGCGCGATCCCGCAGACCTACGACTGCGGCCACGACGACTACTTCAGCCCCGCGCCGGCGCCGGGCAGCTACCTCGACACGCACTGGAACGTGTACCGCAGCGCCTTCATGGGCGACTGCGGCACGCTCGGCATGGCCTGCGGAGTCGGCGTCGTGCCGGCGCCCCCGGTCAACACCGCGCTGCCGACCCTCGCCGGCACCCCCGCGCTCGGCACGCGACTCGCGGCCGGGGCGGGAACGTGGCTCAACGCGCCCGACCAGCTACCGCTGCGCTGGCAGCGGGCCACGGCCACGGGCTGGGTCAACATCGCCGGCGCGGCGGGATCCCGCTACCTGCCCACCGACGCGGACGTCGGCCTCGCCCTGCGCGTGGCGTCACGGCCACCAATGCGGACGGCGCGGCGATCGCCGCCTCGCCGGACACCGGGCCGGTCGCCGGGTACGGCACGCCGCCGGTCGCAGGCCAGACGCTGCCCACGGCCCCGGCGACGCCGCAGCGCGTCCGGCTGAGCATCCTGCTGCGCGATCGCGCCCATCACGCCAAGGGCACGCTGGCGGCGCGCGTCGTCGCGGTCGCGGCCGGGCGCGAGGTCCGCACGGACTCGGTCAAGGTCGCGGTGACGCCCGGCACCTGGCGCCTGCGCCTGTGCGCCGGCCCCAAGAAGGGCGCGCTGCGCTGCGCGCTGTCCAAGCGCGTGCGCACGCGCGCGCACAGCATCCGGCTGCCCGGCACGAAGGTGCTCGTCCGCTCCCCGAGCGGCGCCCTGAGGGTGACGGCGGCGCTGGTCGACAAGCGTCAGCGCATCCGCGCCCAGGGCTCGGCCGCCAGCGCCTAGCTCTTTCGCGGCCGACGCGGTCGAGCAGCTCGCGCATCTCGCGCGCGGCGTCCGCGATGCGCCGGACGTACTCGTCGCGCTCGGACGCGGGCAGGTCGTCGGCCCGCCGGACGAGCAGGTCGCTGAAGCCCTCGACCAGAGTCAGCGGCGTGCGCAGGTCGTGGACGAGCGTGCGCAGCTCGTCGTCGGGGCGGCTCACTGCGCCCGCGGCGGCCCGTCGAGCGCGATCTCGCCGCGCTCGAGCGCGAGCGCGATGGCGTGCACCCGATTGCGCGCCTGCAGCTTGCGGATGACGTTGCGCACGTGGGTGCGCACGGTCTCGACCGACACGCCGAGCGCGGTGCCGATCGCCTCGGCCGTCCCGCCCTCGGCCATGAGGTGCATGATCTCGCGCTCGCGCGGCGAGAGCTGGGGCACCTGGGCGGTCGCCCGCGGGGAGAGCAGGATGCGGTCCAGGCGCGGGTCGACGTACGAGCCGCCGCCCGCGATCGTGTGGATGGCGCCCACGAGCTCGTCCATCGAGCCGGCCTTGAGCGCGTAGCCGCGCGCGCCGGAGTCGAGGCCGCTGTAGAGCAGCTCGGCATCGGCGTCGCCGGTGTAGAGCATCACCCCGAGCGACGGGTGCTCGGCGAGCAGGTGGCGCGCGAGCTCGATGCCGCTGCCGTCGGGCAGGCGGATGTCGATGATCGCCACGTCGGGATCGCCGTGCTCCACGAGGTCGATCGCGGCGGCCACGTTGCCCGCCGTGCCGACGACCTCCATGCCGTGCCCGCGCAGCATCGCGACGAGGCCCTCGCGCAGGGCTTCGTGGTCATCGACGATCGCGAGCTTGGTCATGGGCTGGTACTGAGCCTAACCGGCGCCGCGGTTAGCTACGAAAGACCGCAAAGAGCGGGCCGATTGCCGCCCGGTGGACCGGCGCGCGCGCAGCGCATCTATCTTGAGGGCAGCAATGGCGAAGGACACCGAGAAGCTGATCCGCCAGCTCTCGCTGATCTCCTACCTGATGGCCGAGCGCCGGCCGGTCACGGCCCTGGAGATCCGGCGCGACGTCGAGGGCTACAGCGGGATGAACGAGGACGCGTTCGCGCGGCGCTTCTACGCGGACCGCTCGGAGCTCGAGTCGCTGGGCATCCACCTCACCGTCGACAAGCCGATCGACGGCGTGGCCGAGCAGGAGAACTACTCGCTGCGTCCGGAGAACTTCCACCTCTCGGCGATCGCCTTCACCGACGAGGAGCTCGCCTCGCTGCAGTTCGCGCTGACGCTGCTCGACGGCGAGTTCGCCTACGCCGAGCCGCTGCGCCTGGCGCTCCAGCAGATCTCCTGGGGACGCCCGTCGCCGCTGCACGCGCCCGACCAGCGCGGCCTGGCGCTCGGCATCACCGGCAGCGCCGGCGGCCACGACCTCTCCCAGCGCCTGGCCAAGATCGAGACGGCGATCTTCCGCCAGAAGACGATCACCTTCGACTACTACACGATGGAGCGCGACGACATCGGCGCGCGCAAGGTCGATCCCTACCACCTGCTCTTCCGCGGCGGGCAGTTCTACGTGCTCGGGCGCTCCCACGAGCGCGACGCGCTGCGCGTCTTCCGCCTGTCGCGCATCCAGGGCAAGGTCGCGTACGCCACGAAGGCCGAACACGACTTCAAGCGCCCCAAGGACTTCGACCCGCGCGAGTACGCCAACCGCGCCGACTGGCAGTACGGCGAGCCGATCGGGACGGCCGAGGTGTGGATCTCCGACCGCATCGCGTGGCTCGTCGAGCGCCACTACGGGCGCTTCGGCAGCTTCGCCCCGGCACAGGACGGCGTGCTCTTCTCGACCAGCTACGCCAGCGCGCGCCAGCTCGCGTGCTGGGCGCTGAGCCTGGGCGAGCACGCCCGCGTCGAAGGTCCCGCCGAGCTCGTCGACGTCGTCGCCGAACGCGTCGCGCGCATGGCCGAGCTGCACGAGGCCGAGCCGCTGCTGGCCGCGCCCGTCGCGTCGGCGCCGGCCGACGAGGCGCCGGACGCCATCGCCGAGGGCAACGGGCGCCGCGAGGCCGCCATCCGCCCCGAGCGCTTCGCGCGGCTCGTCACGCTGGCCTCGATCCTCATCGAGGCCGGGCGCGCGGGCGAGCGCCTGCGCGAGGAGAGCGTCTGCGAGCGCCTGCAGATCACCGGGGCCGAGCTGCGCGAGGACGTCAACGTCCTCAACGTCGTCAACTTCGGGGGCGGCTCCTACGTCCTCTACGCCGAGGTGGGCGACGACGGCTGGATCGAGGTCGACCCCGAGCCCTACTCGGACAACTTCGCACGGCCGGCGCGCCTGCTGCCGGTCGAGGCCAAGGCGCTCGTCGCCGCCATCGACCTCATCGGCGAGCACCTGCCCGAGGGCGCGCTGACCAGCGCGCGCGAGAAGATCGTCGCCGCGCTGGGAGCCGACCCGATGGAGCAGGGGCTGCAGATCGCCTCGGAGGGCGGCGACGACTCGGTCATCGCCCGGGTGGTCTCGGAGGCCATCGTCGCCCGTCACCTGCTGCGCCTGGAGTACTACAAGGCCAACGAGGACGAGTTCTCCGAGCGCACGGTCGAGCCCTACGCCCTCATCAACGGGCGCGAGGGCTGGTACGTGGCCTGCTTCGATCCGGCCAAGGACGACGTGCGCCACTTCCGCCTGGACCGCATCAAGACCGCCGAGGTGCTCAAGCGCTCCTTCAAGCCGCGGCCCGAGGTCGACCCCGCGGCCGACGTCGAGGGCTGGCCGCGCACCGGCGAGGTCGAGGCCTCGCGCACCGCGCGGCTGTGGATCTCGCCCGAGCGCGCGCGCTGGGCGCGCGAGGAGCGCACCGTCGTGCAGGACCTCGAGGACGGCGCGCTCGTCGTCGAGCTGAGCTTCGCCGGCGAGGACTGGCTCGTGCGCGAAGTGCTCAAGGAGGCCGGCGACGCCGCGGTGCTCGAGCCTCCCGCGGCCCGCGAGGCCGTACGGCGCGCTGTCGCCCGCCTGCAGGTGGCCGCGCGCGCTTAGCGGTAGCTGAGGCGGGTCGGGTGGCGCCCATCACACCGCTCCCCGGTGCGATGTTTTGCCGAGCGGTAGTCGGTCGACACTCTCGGCACCGGAGCGCCGTCGCAGGGGCGGCTGCCCAGCAAATCGTAGGGAGACGATTTTCACATGCGACCCATGACGTGGTCAGGGGCCGGCCTGGTGGCCGTCCTCGCCTCGGCGGCGCTCGCCAGCGCCGCGCAGGCCCAACCTTCTTGGCAGTGCAGTGCCAGCGCGGTCTCGGACTCGCTGGCCGGCAACCCGGGCGCGAACGCGGTGGTCGCCTCGGGCAACCCGTGCGTGTCCAACGCGACCGGGCTCGACAACCTGCCCTCGCCGCTCGGCGTCCCCACCAACGCCGTCTCGGCGCGCACCGCGTCGGCGACCACCGTCGCCAACCCGGAGAACGAGATCGCCGCGCGCCAGGCCGTCGGCGCCATCGGCCGCGTCGAGAACCTGGCCGTCCAGCTCCCGCCCGGTGCCGCTACGACGACGCTCGGCGTCCGCGCCGCCAACGCGCAGGTCTCCGGCGTCTGCGTCGCGGGCTCGCCCGTGCTCGACGGCTCGAGCGAGGCCACCGGGCCTGACCATCGGCGGCCAGGAGGTCCCGATCGAGCAGGCCGCACAGCAGCTCTCGCAGCAGCTCGCGCCGCTGGGCGACGTCGTCGATCTGAAGCTCAACGAGCAGGTGCGCACCGGCAGCTCGCTGGCGATCAACGCGCTGCACCTCAAGGTGCTCTCCGCGGCCGGCACGCCCGTGCTCGAGGTGATCGCCGGCGTGGCGAACGTCGCCTTCAACGGCAAGGTCTGCGACCCGACGGGTCAGACCCCGACCGGCCCCGGCAGCTCCAACGGCGCCAACAGCGGCAACGGCGCCAACGGCTCGGCCAACAGCGCCGGCAGCCGCACCCTGCTGGCCAACGGCGTGCGCGGCAGCACCTGCGGCAAGCTGACGATGTACTTCACGGCGAACCACAAGCGCTCGCTGACCTCGCGCCTCGGCCGGCGCCAGGTCGTCCGCGGCCGGATCGTCAACTGCAGCGGGCACTCGATCGTCCGCGCGCGGATCGACGTCATCCACGTGCTCAAGAACGGCAAGCGCAAGCTCGTCAAGACCGGCCTGCGCTCGCGTGACGGCGGCAAGCTGACGCTCATCCTGCCGCTCAACCTCAAGACGCGCGACCTGCGCTTCGAGTACCGCGGCAACCTGCTGAGCACGAGGGTCACCTCGCGCTCGACGCTGCACATCACCGTGCGCAACCGCCACGGCAAGCTCATCCGCTAGCCGACCGAACGTCCCTCCCCCCGAGGGCGCCGCCCGAGCCGAGAGGCTCGGGCGGCGTTTCCTCGTCAGGGCAGGGCGTCGAGCTCGAACCACACGCGCGCCAGGCCGTCGCTGCGGTCGCTGCCCCAGCGATCGGCCATGCGCTCGAGGATCCGCCAGCCCATGCCGCGCGTGGCGTCCGGCCGCGGGCCCGGGCCGGGGTCGCGGACCTCCATGTGCAGCGCCCCGCGCGGGTCGACCTGCGCGCGCAGCTCGATGCGGTCGTGCACGCCGAGGTCGCCGTGCTCGATGCTGTTGGTCACGAGCTCGGAGACGATGAGCTTGACCTCGCCGGTGCGGGCCGGCTCGAGCGGCAGCGCCTCGACGGCGCGCCGCGCGAGGACGATGGACGCGGCGTGCGGCGGCAGCAGGTGGGTCGCCTCGTGGTCGGGCACGTGGGGCCTGCAACGACGGCGAGCGCCCGACCTGGCGGTTAAGTAGCGTTCGGCGCGTGAGCCGCCGCGACCAGATCAAGATGAGCGAGGACGAGGTGCTGGCCTTCCTCGACGAGGAGCGCACCGTCGTCTGCGCGACCAACGGCCGCGACGGCCGCCCGCACCTGATGCCGCTGTGGTACGTCGTGCGCGACGGGCGGCTGTGGTCGTGGACCTACGCGAAGTCCCAGAAGGTGCGCAACCTCGAGCGCGACGCGCGCGCGACGCTGCAGGTCGAGGCCGGCGTCGACTACGAGGTCCTGCGCGGCGTCATGCTCGAGACCGACGTGACGATCCACCGGGAGACCGGCGACGTCGGGGCCCTGGGGGTCGAGATCTTCGAGCGCTACACCGGCGGCGCGCTGGACGACGACACGCGCGCGATGGTCGCCGCGCAGGCGCCCAAGCGCGTCGCGCTCGAGTTCGTCGAGCAGTCGCGCGTCACCTGGGACCACCGCAAGCTCGCCGGCGTGTACTAGCCTGCGGGCGCCCATGGAGCGGCTCAAGGGCCTGATCCTCTCGGGCGGACGCGGCACGCGCCTTCGCCCGATCACGCACACGAGCGCCAAGCAGCTCGTGCCCGTCGCCAACCGCCCGGTGCTCTTCTACGGCATCGAGGCGATGGCCCACGCGGGCATCGACGAGGTCGGGATCATCATCGCCCCCGAGACCGGCGACGAGATCCGCGAGGCCACCGGCGACGGCTCGCAGTTCGGGGTGAAGATCACCTACATCGTCCAGGACGAGCCCGCGGGCCTGGCCCACGCGGTCCTCACCGCCGAGCCCTTCCTGGGGGCCGACCCGTTCGTCATGTATCTGGGCGACAACCTGCTGCAGGGCGGGATCGACGACCTCGTCGCCGCCTTCCGCGCCAACGGCCCCGACGCGCTCATCCTGCTCACCCCCGTGCCCGATCCCGAGCACTTCGGCGTCGCCGAGCTCGACGGCGACCGCGTCGTGGCGCTGGCCGAGAAGCCGGCGCACCCGCGGACCAACCTGGCACTCGTCGGGGTCTACATGTTCACCGCGCTGATCCACGACGCCGCGCGGGCCATCGATCCCTCGCCGCGCGGCGAGCTCGAGATCACCGACGCCATCCAGTACCTCGTCGACAGCGGGCGCCGCGTCGAGCCGCACGTGGTGAAGGGCTGGTGGAAGGACACCGGCCGCCTGGAGGACATGCTCGAGGCCAACCGCCTGGTCCTCGACACCATCACCGCGCAGCTCGACGGCGAGATGATCGACTCGCAGTGCGACGGCCGCGTGGTCATCGCCGCGGGGGCTCGCCTGGAGCGCTCGACCGTCCGCGGGCCCGCGGTGATCGGCGCCCGCGCGCACCTCGTCGACGCCTACGTCGGCCCGTACTCGGCCATCGGCGAGGACTGCGTGATCGAGCACGCCGAGGTCGAGCACTCGATCCTGCTCGCGGGCTCCTCGGTGCGCCACCTCGACGGGCGCATGGAGGCCTCGCTGCTGGGCGCAACGTCCACATCGCGCGCAGCGACGGGCAGCCGCGGGCCTATCGCTTCATGGTCGGCGACAACTCGGAGATCGGCATCCTCTGATCCTCTAGTCTCGGCCTCTGGCCAGCGAGATTGATCGTGCGCACGTCCGGTTGGCGGAACTCGTCGCGGCGCTGTCGCTCGGCATCGACCTCGGCTTCGGCCAGCCGATGGAGCACGTCCTGCGCCAGTGCCTCATCGCGCTGCGGCTCGCCGAGCGGATGGGGCTCGACGACTCCGAGCGAGCGGTCGTCTACTACACGGCCCTGCTGGTCAACGTCGGCTGTCACGCCGACGCGCACGAGCAGGCGAAGTGGTTCGGCGACGACATCGCGGTGAAGGCCGTCAAGTACCGCCACGAGCTGCGCAGCGTGCGCACGGCGGCGGCCAGCATGCGGCTGGTCGGATCGGGGAACCCGCCGCTGCATCGCTTCCGCGTCGGGTTGGAGTTCGCGTTCTCCGGTCACCGGGAGATGAACGACGTGATGGGCGCTCACGCCGCCATGGCGCGCGCGCTGGCCGAGCAGCTCGGGCTTCCTGACGAGGTCCGTGCCGCCCTCGGCGGGTCGTACGAGCAGTGGGACGGGCGCGGTTGGCCGGGCGAGCTCGAGGGCGAGGAGGTCCCGATCGCGGCACGGGTCGCGCAGCTGGCCGAGTTCGTCGAGGTCGCGCACCGCGTCGGGGGCGTGGCGGCGGCGCGGGAGCTGGCCCGCAAGCGCGAGCGGGCGGCAGTTCGACCCGGTGCTGGCCGACATCCTGTGCGCCGACGCCGACACGATCCTCGACGATCTCGACTCGGTCCGGACCTGGGACGCGGTGATCGAGGCCGAGCCGGCGTTGGCGGTCGTGCTCTCGGGCGAGCGCTTCGACGCGGCGCTCCTGGCCATCGCCACCTTCGTCGACCTCAAGTCGCCCTACACGCTCGGCCACGCCCGCGCGGTGTCCGACCTCGCCGCCCAGGCGGGCGCGGAGGCCGGCGCCTCGGAGAGCGCGGTGCGTACGCTGCGGCGGGCAGGCCTCGTGCAAGGTCTCGGGCGCCTGGGGGTCTCGAACTCGATCTGGGACAAGCGGGGGCCGCTCGGCGCCGGGGAATGGGAGCGCGTGCGCATCCACCCGTATCTCACCGAGCGCATGCTGTGCCAGTCCGAGGCGCTCGCGCCGCTGGGCGCCATCGCCGTGCAGCAGCGCGAGCACCTCGATGGCTCGGGCTATCCCCGTGGGCTTGCGGGGCCGGCGATCTCGCGGCCGGCGCGGATCCTCGGGGCCGCCGACGCCTACCAGGCGATGCGCGAGCCGCGTCCGCACCGGCCGCCTCGCTCGGCCGACGAGGCGGCCGCGACGCTGCGGGCCGACGTGAAGGCCGGCCGCCGCGACGCCGAGGCCGTCGAGGCGGTCCTCGGCGCCGCCGGCCATCGGGTGGCGCGGCGGCGCGAGGGGCCGGCGGGCCTCACGCCCCGCGAGGTCGAGGTCCTGACGCTGCTGGCCCAGGGGATGTCGAACAAGGAGACCGCCCGGCGCCTCGTGATCTCCCCCAAGACGGTCGCCAACCACATCGAGCACATCTACGCGAAGATCGGCGCCTCGACGCGGGCGACGGCGAGCCTCTTCGCCATGCAGCAGGGCCTACTGCCCGAGGAGCGGTTCGCGACCGACGGCCGCCTCACGCCGTCTGCATCGCCTGCATGTTCCGAGCCATCGCCTCGGAGACCGCTCGCAGATCCTCACTGGGGCTGAACTGGACGTAGGCGCACCCCGCCTGGACGACCGGGATGTGGCCGGGCGGCAGGTAGAAGGCGTCGCCGGCCTCGAAGACCTCGTCGCGGTCGTCGAAGCGGAAGGTCACGCGGCCCTCGAGCACATAGCCCCAGTGCGGGCACGGGCAGCTGTCATCGGGCAGCCCCTTGAGCAGCGGGGTGGCGTCGATGTCCTGCGCGAACGACACGAAGTTGACCGTGTAGCCGCCGAGGTCCTCATGGCGATCCTCGACCGGGCCGTGCTGCTCGACGTGCGCGGCGCTGTCCTTCGAGACCTTCGGCATCCTGCTCATCTCCTTCGCTTGGTGTGCCGGCAGGTTGCCTGCGCGTGAGCGCGCCGCCATGAGGCGTTCGACCCATCTTCTTGCGCCGGCCGCGTGACTAGGAGCCGTCGCGGAGGTCGGCCAGGGTCTCGGCCACGTAGTCCAGGCCGTCGAAGGTCGCCGCACAGCCCTCCCCGGTGGGCGATTGGGCCAGGAAGCCGGCGGTCAGGCCGCCGTCGGGCGCGGCGAACGCGAAGTGGCGCACGAGGTCCCAGCGCACGCCGTCGTCGGAGGCGTGCAGCGCGCACGCGGCGCCGATGCGCGAGATGCGCAGCCAGACGCCGTCGCCCGTGACGGCGCGGCCGTTGGCGTCGTCCGACAGGCCGTGCGTGACGACCGAGACGACCATCGCCTGGCCCTCGGGGGAGCGCTCGAGCGCGAGCTTGACCCACCGGTGGTCGGCGGCGTGGAGCACGAGCGCGCCGGCGTCGAAGGTCGCCTCCAGCTCGGCCTTCACGTAGGCGCTGAGCTGGAAGTCGCCGTCGACCGCCGTCATGAGCCGCGGCGCGCCGAGCTGCGCCGGCCCGCCCGCGGGATCGACGAAGAGGTCCGTGCGCGGCCCCGCGACGATGTGCAGCGTGCCGTCGAGGCCCACCGTCCAATCGGCCGGCGCGACCTGCCAGTCGAACGCCATCGGCAAGCGACCGAGCTGCATACGGCCGTGCAGCCTAGACGCGGAGCGTGAGGGACCGTTCGAGCGTCTATGCGCAAAGATGCTCCTCTATGCGCCTGCTGGTCACCGGAGGCGCGGGCATGCTCGGGCAGGCCGTCGCCGCCGCCGCCACCAGGCTGGGGCACGACGTCGTCGCCCTCTCCCGCGCCGAGCTCGACGTCACCGACGCCGACCACGTGCGCCGCGTCGTCGCGGCGGCGGAGCCGCGCGCGGTGGTCAACTGCGCCGCGTGGACCGACGTCGACGCCGCCGAGACGGCCGAGGCCGCGGCGACCGCGGTCAACGGCGAAGGCGCGGGCAACGTCGCCCGCGCGGCCGCCGAGGCCGGCGCGCGCATCGTGCACGTCTCGACCGACTACGTGTTCGACGGCACCAAGCGCGAGCCGTGGCTCGAGTCCGACGCGGTCAACCCGATCGGCGCCTACGGGCGCTCGAAGCTCGCCGGCGAGGAGCAGGTGGCCGCCGCGACCGAGGAGTACGCGATCGTGCGCACGGCCTGGCTCTTCGGCGCCGGCGGGCGCAACTTCGTCGACACGATGCTCGCGCTGGGCGAGGAGCGCGACGAGGTGAGCGTCGTGACCGACCAGGTGGGCAGCCCCACGTGGACCGTGCACCTGGCCGAGGGACTGGTCGAGCTCGCCGAGCGCGGCGGCGACGTCGGGATCCTGCACGCGACGGGCGGCGGCGCCTGCTCGTGGTACGAGCTGGCCGTCGAGGTCTTCGACCGCGCCGGCCTGCGCTGCCGCGTGCTGCCGACCACGTCGGACCGCTTCCCGCGGCCCGCGCGGCGACCCGCGTACTCGGTGCTCGGCACCGAGCGCGACGAGGCGCCCGTGCTGCCGCCGTGGCAGGACGGGGTGGCGGCCTATCTGAGCGAGAGGGCGGTGGTGGCCCGATGAGGCTGCTGGTCTGCGGCGGTGCCGGCTTCATCGGCTCGAACTTCGTGCGCGTGCGCGTGCGCGACCACGGCGACGAGGTCGTCGTCCTCGACAAGCTGACCTACGCGGGCCGGCGCGAGAACCTCCAGGACGTCGAGCACGAGTTCGTCCACGGCGCGATCGAGGACCCGCGCGCGGCGGCCGAGGCGATGGCCGAGGTGGACGCGGTGGTCAACTTCGCCGCCGAGACCCACGTCGACCGCTCGATCGCCGAGCCCGACGCCTTCGTCCGCACGCACGCCGTGGGGACCTACGTGCTGCTCGAGACCGCCCGCGCGCGCGGCGTGCGCTACCTGCAGGTCTCCACCGACGAGGTCTACGGCTCGATCGAGGAGGGCTCGTTCACCGAGGAGTCGCCGCTGGCGCCCTCGTCGCCGTACAGCGCGACGAAGGCGGGGGCCGACCTGCTCGTCTCCAGCTACCACCACACCTTCGGCGTCGAGACGCTCATCTGCCGCGGCTCGAACAACTACGGGCCCTACCAGTACCCCGAGAAGCTCATCCCGCTGATGGTCCTCAACGCCCTGCACGGCGACAAGCTGCCCGTCTACGGCGACGGCATGAACGTCCGCAACTGGCTCTACGTCGAGGACTTCGCGCGCGGCATCGGCCACGTGCTCGAGCACGGCGTGCCGGGCGAGGCCTACAACGTCGGCGGCCCCGACGAGTGCCCGAACATCGAGGTCGTCAAGGGGATCCTCGAGTACACGGGCGCGGGCGACGAGCTCATCGAGTACGTCACCGACCGCCCCGGCCACGACCGCCGCTACTCGCTGGGCTCCGAGAAGGTCCGCGCCCTCGGCTGGGAGGCGCAGGTGCGCTTCGCCGACGGCCTGCAGCGCACGGTCGACTGGTACCGCGACAACGAGTGGTGGTGGGAGCCGATCCGCTCAGGCGACTACCGCGCGTACTACGAGCGCCAGTACGGGCGGGCGCTGGGTTAGCTCGTGCCGCGTCCGCCGCGCTCGCGTGCGCGTGCGCGGCGCTGACAGCATCACCGAGGGAGAGTGAGGCTGCGGCGGTCGGACCGCCCAGCGGCTCCGCGCTCGCCGGGGGTGGCCGCTGTGCGCGCGTGCGTCCAAGCGAACCATGCGTTCGCTTGACCAACACGCCATCGAGCCGACGACGGCCCGCGCCGCGAACCGCCGGTCGCTCTCTCCCCTCGGTGATGCTGTTCAGCGCTGCGCGGCGCCGCAAGCGACGCGGAGACGCGAGCGGTCTAGCCCGTCACGAACTCGCTGATCCGCCAACCCGGCCCCTCCTTGACCAGGTTGATCGTGCGGATCACGTCCTTCTTGCCGCGGTCGGCCTTCACGCGCGCCGTCGCATCCGTATCCGAGATGCGCACGGACTCGACGGTGAGGCCGAAGGAGTCGGTGTCCTTCAGGGCGCCGTCGACGGCGTGCTCGCACGTCCCGCCCCGCTTGGCGTACGTGGCGACGAGCGGCTTGGCCAGCAGGTCGCGGCAGATCTGATCCTGGTCGCCCTTGGAGGAGGCGGACTCGAAGTCCTCGATGGTGTTGGCGACCAGGCGCTGCTCTCCGCGGAACTTGCCGGAGGAGTCATTGGAGGTCGTCTGGGCGGCGCAACCGGCGACCGCGACGGCGGCGATCGCACCGAGCGGGAGCAGGGTACGGAGCATGCGGACCGGGAGCCTACCTACCATGAGGGCCATGGCCGCTGCTGAGCGTCCCGCCCCGACGGTCCCCCGAGGCCGCCACGCGCCACCGCTCGAGGTGCGCCTCTCCGTGCAGCGCCGCCGCCTGTTCGAGGCCGCGGCGGACGTCTTCGCGCGCGTTGGCTACGCGGACGCGAGCGCCGAGGCCATCTCGCGCGAGGCGGGCATGTCGAAGGCGACGTTCTACGAGCACTTCGCCAACAAGGAGGAGTGCATCCTCGCCCTCTTCGACGAGGCGGCGACCGAGGTCATGCGCGCGATGTCGGCGGCGTCCGACGACGAGGGCCACGCCTCCTACGAGGAGCGCGTGGCCGCCGGCGTCCGCGCCTTCCTGGCGACGCTCGCCTCCTATCCGACCTCGGCGCAGACCCTCCTCGTGCAGATCATCGGCGCGGGCCCCCGCGCCGCCGCGCGCCGCGACGCGATCCTCGACGCCTTCGCCGAGTCGCTGTACCGCGACAACCAGCGCGCCGCGCCGCAGTACGACGCGCCCACGTTCGCCTCGCCCGACGACGCCTTCGCGGTCATCGGCGCCTCGGTCGAGCTCGTCTCGCGCAGCCTGCGCACCGGCCGGCCGGCGGACGTCGTCGCCCTCGAGCCGGTCATCACGCGGCTGATGCTGGGCGTGCTCCAGCGCGCGTGACCGCGCCCGAGCGGCGCGCGGCCAGCCTCGCGCGCCTGGAGCAGGAGGTCGTCGCCTGCCGGCGCTGCCCGCGGCTGGTGGCGTGGCGCGAGCAGGTGGCGCGCGAGAAGCGGGCGTCGTTCGCCGCCGAGGAGTACTGGGGGCGCCCGGTCCCCGGCTTCGGCGACCCGGCCGCGCGCGTGCTCGTCCTCGGCCTGGCCCCCGCCGCCCACGGCGGCAACCGCACGGGGCGCGTGTTCACGGGCGACCGCTCGGGCGACTGGCTCTTCGCCGCCATGCACCGCGCGGGGCTCGCCAACCAGCCGACCTCGGTGCACCGCGACGACGGCCTGCGCCTCCAGGACGCGTGGATCGCGGCCGCCGTGCGCTGCGCGCCGCCGGCCAACAAGCCCACGCCCCGGGAGCGCGACGAGTGCCTGCCCTGGACGGTGGCGGAGCTCGAGCACCTCAGCGACCTCAGGGTCGTCGTCTGCCTGGGCGCGTTCGCCTGGGACGCCGCGCTGCGCCTGCGCGCCGCGCTCGGCCATCCGCGCCCGACGCCGCGGCCGCGCTTCGGCCACGAGGCGGTCTTCGACGACGGCGCGTGGCTGACGCTCGTCGGCTGCTTTCACCCCAGCCAGCAGAACACGTTCACCGGGCGCCTGACCGAGCCGATGCTCGACTCCGTGTTCCGGCGTGCGCGCGAGCTGGCCGGCGACTGACGGATATCAGCGCCGCTCGGCCGATCGCCGCCATCGCGGCGTTCCGGCACGCTGCGGGCGCGCGGCGCTCGCGCGCCGCAGCGCCGCGGGACTGCGGCTCGCCGCAGTTGCTCACCGACGCGCGACCGTCGGCCGTGCGGCGCGCCACCGTCGGGCAGCGCGCGCTCGAGCCAGGCAGCTGCGTGCGTCAGGTGACGTCGGCTCGCACGGCGCATCGCGGTCGCGTGCGCGCGCGCTGCGGGCCGCGGGCGTCGCCGTCCCATTCCTCCAGATCGCCGCCCGCCCGATCACGGGTGCGACGCGGTCGATGATCGCCTCGCGCCAGTCGTCGCGCAGGTCGGCGGCGAAGTCGTCGGAGAAGATGCCGTGCCCCAGGCGCCCATTGCCGTCACCGATCGGATCGTCCCGCGGGGCGCAGGAGTGCGGCCTGCCGCACCCGGACGCTCGCCCGTGCGAGCTACCCTCGACGAAGGCTTGCCGCTGTCCTCCTTCACGCCTGACGTACGCGACTGGTTCGAGCGCTCGTTCGAGGCGCCGACCCCTGCCCAGGAGCAGGCCTGGCCGGCCATCGCGACCGGCGAGCACGTGCTCATCTCGGCGCCGACGGGCAGCGGCAAGACGCTCGCCGCCTTCCTCTGGGGCCTCGATCGCCTGTCCCGTGAGCCGGCCGACCACACGCGGCTGGTCTACGTCTCGCCGTTGAAGGCGCTGGCCTACGACGTCGATCGCAACCTGCGCGCGCCGCTGAAGGGGATCGGCGCGGACCTGTCGGTGGCCATCCGCACCGGCGACACGCCCCAGCGCGAGCGCGCCGCGATGCGCCGCACGCCGCCCGACATCCTCATCACGACGCCCGAGTCGCTGTACCTGATCCTCACCTCGCAGGCGCGCGAGATGCTGCGCGGCGTCGAGTCGGTCATCGTCGACGAGATCCACGCCGTCGCCTCGACCAAGCGCGGCGCGCACCTCGCGCTGACGCTCGAGCGCCTGTCCGAGCTCAGCGACCACGACCCCCAGCGCATCGGCCTGAGCGCCACGCAGAACCCGCTGGAGGAGGTCGCGCGGTTCATGGTCGGCCCGCGGCGCACCGCCCGCATCGTCGACGCGGGCATCCGCAAGCCGCTGGACCTCAAGATCCACGTGCCGGTCGAGTCGATGGTCGAGCCCGACCAGTCGCCGGGCGCCGACCTGGACTTCACCGTCGGCGGCGAGGCGACGCGCAAGTCGATCTGGCCCGCCATCTACCCAGAGCTGCTCGAGCAGGTGCGCGCGCACCGCTCGACCATCGTCTTCGTCAACAGCCGCCGCGGCGCCGAGCGCCTCGCCCTGCGCCTCAACGAGCTGGCCGGCGAGGAGATCTCGCGCGCGCACCACGGCTCGCTGGCGCGCGAGGAGCGCACGGTGGTCGAGGAGATGCTCAAGGCCGGCGAGCTGCCGTGCCTGATCGCCACCTCGTCGCTCGAGCTCGGCATCGACATGGGCGCCGTGGACCTCGTGCTGCAGGTGGAGTCGCCCAAGTCGGTCGCGCGCGGGCTGCAGCGCATCGGGCGCGCCGGGCACTCCGTCGGCGACACCAGCAAGGGCCGCATCTTCCCCAAGTTCCGCGCCGACCTGCTCGAGTGCGCGGTGGTCGTCAAGCTCATGCGCGAGGGGCGCATCGAGCCGACCGTCGTGCCGCACAACGCGCTCGACGTGCTGGCCCAGCAGATCGTCGCCATCGCGGCCTCGGCCGAGCCGGAGCCGGTGTCCGTCGACGAGCTGTTCGCGCTGTCACGCGCACGCACTCCTACGCCGAGCTGTCGCGCGACCTGCTGGAGAACGTCCTCGACATGCTCGACGGCCGCTACCCCTCGCGCGAGTTCGGCGAGCTGCGCCCGCGCATCGTGTGGGATCGCGTCGGCGGGACGATCCGCGCGCGCAAGGGCGCGCGCCAGCTGGCGGTCACCAACGCGGGCACGATCCCCGATCGCGGCCTGTTCTCGGTCGTCCTGCCCGACGGGCGCCGCGTGGGCGAGCTCGACGAGGAGATGGTCTACGAGGCGCGCGCCGGGCCAGACCTTCCTGCTCGGCGCCTCGACGTGGCGCATCGAGGAGATCGGGCGCGACCGCGTCATCGTCACGCCCGGCCCCCGGCGTCCCGGGCGCCGTGCCCTTCTGGAAGGGCGACAGCGTCGGGCGCCCGAAGGAGCTCGGCCGCGAGATCGGGGCCTTCAGCCGGTGGGCGGTCGACCAGCCCGCCGAGGTGCTCGAGCGCGACTACGACCTCGACGCGCTGGCCGCGCGCAACCTCGTCGACTACCTGCGCGAGCAGCAGGACGCCACGCGCGTGGTGCCGAGCGACCGCACGATCGTCATCGAGCGCTTCCGCGACGAGATCGGCGACTGGCGGCTGTGCGTCCTGTCGCCCTACGGCGGCCGCATCCACGCCGCCTGGGGCCTCGCGCTCTCGCGGCGCATCCGCGAGGAGTACGGCCTCGAGTCCGACGCGATCTGGTCCGACGACGGGATCATCGTCCACCTGCCCGACGCCGACGAGCCGCCGGGCGCCGACCTCGTGCTCGTCGACCCCGACGAGCTCGAGGACGCCGTCGTCGCCGAGCTCGGCACGAGCGCGCTGTTCGGCGCGCGCTTCCGCGAGAACGCCGCGCGCTCCCTGCTCATCCCGCGCGCCTACCCCGGCAAGCGCACGCCGCTGTGGCAGCAGCGGCTGAAGTCGCAGTCGCTGCTCGAGGTCGCGCGGCGCTACGCGCAGTTCCCGATCGTGCTCGAGACCTACCGCGAGTGCCTGCGCGACGTGCTCGACCTGCCCGGGCTGACCGAGCTGCTGCGCGGGCTGCACCGCCGCGAGCTCAACGTGGTCGAGGTCGAGACCGCCGACCGCCTCTCCCTTCGCCTCGAGCCTGCTCTTCGACTACGTCGCCACGTACATGTACGAGGGCGACACGCCGAACGCCGAGCGCCGCGCGGCGGCGCTGTCGCTGGACCGCGAGCTGCTGCGCGAGCTGCTCGGCCAGGAGGAGCTGCGCGAGCTCATCGACCCCGGCGCGCTGGAGCAGGTCGAGCTCGATCTCCAGCACCGCTCCGACCGCACCCGCGCGGACTCGCGCGACGCGCTGGCCGACGTCCTGCGCCGCCTGGGCGACCTGACCGACGTCGAGGTGGCAGACCGCGTCCTCGCCGGTCTCGACCCGGGCGCGATGCTGGCCCAGCTCGAGGCCGAGCGGCGCGCCGTGCGCCTGCGCGTGGGCGGCGAGGAGCGCTGGATCGCCGCCGACGACGCGGGGCTGTACCGCGACGCCTTCGGCGCGGTGGCCCCCAGCGGGCTGCCCGAGGCCTTCATGGCCGACGTCGACGCGCCCGCTGGAGAAGCTCGTCGCCCGCTACGCGCGCACCCACGGCCCGTTCACCACCGGCGAGCTGCGCGACCGCTACCTCGTCGATCCGACCAGCGCCCTGACCGCGCTGGAGCGCGCCGGCGAGCTCGTGCGCGGCGAGCTGCGGCCCGCCGGCAGCGAGCGCGAGTGGTGCGACCCCGAGGTCCTGCGCCGCCTGCGCCGCGCCTCGCTCGCCGTGCTGCGCAAGGAGATCGAGGCCGCCGACCAGCGCTCGCTGGCCGCCTTCCTGCCCTCGTGGCAGGGCGTCGACCGCCATCCGGCCGGCGGCGCCGGCGTCGACCGCCTGCGCGAGGTGCTCGTCCCGCTGCAGGGGCTGGCGCTGCCCGCCGACGTCTGGGAGCGCGACGTGCTGCCGCGCCGCTGCGGCGCCTACTCCCCGACCTGGCTGGATCAGCTGTGCGCCAGCGGCGAGATCGTGTGGGTCGGCGCGGGCGCCCTCGGACGCAACTCGGGCCGCGTGGCGCTCTACTTCCGCGACGACGTCGAGGCCATCGGGCCGCCGCCCAACAAGTCCGAGCGGCCCGACACGCCCGAGCACGACCTGCTGCGCGAGCGCCTCGCCCACGCCCCGTGCTTCTTCACCGACCTGCTGGCCGAGCTGTCGATCTCGCCCGAGCAGATCCAGGAGGCGCTGTGGGACCTCGTGTGGGCCGGCGAGGTGACCAACGACGCCTGGGCGCCGCTGCGCGCACCGCGCCTCACGCTGGCCCGCGCCCAGCGCGCCCGCGACCGGACGAGGCCCGGTCGCCGCTTCGGCACGCGCCGCACCGGCTCGCAGGCGCAGGTCCAGGGCCGCTGGTCGCTGACCACGCCGCTCTTCCGCGCGCAGGTCGAGCCGGGCGCCCGCCGGCGCACGCAGGCCGAGCTGCTGCTCGAGCGCTACGGCATCGTCACCCGCGAGCAGGTGCTGGCGGAGGGGATCCCCGGCGGCTTCTCGATCCTCTATGACGCCCTCGGCCAGCTCGAGACGCTCGGGGTGTGCCGGCGCGGCTACTTCGTCGAGGGCCTCGGCGGCGCGCAGTTCGCCCTGCCCGGCGCCGTGGAGCGCCTGCGCTCGCAGCGCGCCGACGAGGAGACGCCGCCGATCGTGCTGGCCGCCACCGATCCGGCGCAGCCCTACGGCGCTGCGCTGCCGTGGCCCAAGCGCGACGAGAAGGAGGGCCCTACGGGGACCGCCGCCACCCGCCGCCCGCAGCGCGTGGCGGGCGCCTACGTCGTCCTCGCCGGCGCCGAGCCCGTGCTCTACGTCGAGCGCGGGGGCAAGGGCATCGCGGTGCTCGTCGACGCCGAGGACGCCCGCCTCGATCCGGCACTCGAGGCGCTGGCGCGCTTCGTCACCTCCGGGCGCGGGCGCAAGCTCTCGCTCGAGCGCGTCGACGGCGAGCCGGTGGTGGGCTCGCGCTGGGAGGCGACGCTCGATCGAGCTCGGGTTCCGCGCCGGCCCGCGCAAGCTCACCCTGAGCGCGTGATCGGCCGCATCGACCACGTCCAGGTCGCCGCGCCGCCGGGAGGCGAAGGGGCCGCGCGCGCGTTCTACGGCGACCTGCTCGGCCTCGCCGAGCTGCCCAAGCCCGAGCGGCTGCGCGCACGGGGCGGCGTGTGGTTCGCGGTCGGCGAGCAGCAGCTGCACGTCGGCATCGAGGAGGCCTTCGCCCCGGCGCGCAAGGCGCACCCGGCGCTGGCCGTGCCGCGAGCGGGCGACCTCAGCGCGCTCGCCGCGAAGCTCGAGGCCGCCGGCCGTGCGATCACCTGGGACGGCCCGCGCTTCTATGTCGAGGACCCGTTCGGCAACCGCGTCGAGCTGCTCGCGCCGCACGCCGAGCTGCACGTGCGCGCGCTGCGCGACGACGAGCGCGCCTGGGCCGCCGGCGTCGTGAGCGACAGCTGGGGCGACGTGGTCATCGGCGGCGGGCGCGAGCACCGCCCCGCCGAGCTGCCTGCGCTCGTCGCGGAGGCCGACGGCGAGCGGGCCGGCCTGCTCACCTACGCCATCGAGGACGCGCAGTGCGAGCTCGTCACGCTCGACGCGCTCACGGTCGGCGGCGGCATCGGCGGCGCCCTGGTCGAGGGCCTCGCCGACACCGCCCGCGCGGCCGGCTGCACCCGCCTTCACCTCATCACGACCAACGACAACCTCCCGGCCCTGCGCCTCTACCAGCGCCACGGCTTCGTGATCGCCGGGGTCCGCCCGGGCGAGATCGAGCGGAGCCGGCGGCGCAAGCCGCAGATCCCGGCCACCGGCCACGCCGGCATCCCGATCCGCGACGAGCTGGTCCTCGAGCGCGCCCTCTAAGCGCCGGGCCGCGCCATGGTGACGCCACTATGGTGTTGCACTGGCACCATTTTGGTGTCATACTGGCGCCATGGACCTGACGCAGTACGTCGAGAACCTCCGCCGTGAGCTCGCGGTCACCGCCGAGGCCGGAGGTGAGGAGGCCCGCGCGCTCGCCGAGCGCCTGAGCGCCACGCTCGAGTCGGCCATCAGGCTGATGCTGCTCGATGCGCTGTCGACCGCCGCGGACGAGATCACGCGCGAGCTCGCGCCCGGCTCGGTCGAGCTGCGCCTGCGCTCCGGCGAGCCCGACTTCGTCGTGACGCCGGCCCCGGGCGACGAGCCCGTCGAGCCCGCGCCCGACGAGGCGGCGCCCGCGCCGCCCGAGGGCGACGAGGCCGCGACGGCGCGCATCAACCTCCGCCTCCCCGAGCAGCTCAAGGCGGGCATCGAGCGAGCCGCCGGCCGCGAGCGGCTGTCCGTCAACGCCTGGCTCGTCCGCGTCGCCGCCGCCGCCGCACAGGACGACCGTGGCCCGCGCCAGCGCGGCGGCCGCATCGGCCAGGCCTACACCGGCTGGGTGCGCTGACCGCGCAGCCGTCCGCTTCCGAGATCCAACCCATGTCTTCGAACCTGACCCGACAGGAGGGCACCACCATGCCGACCTTCGATACACCCGAGCCGATCACGGCCACCATCGACCTCGCCATGGGCGACGTCCGCATCAGCGCCGACGACGCCGGCGCCACGGTCGTCCAGGTGCACCCGAGCGATGCGTCCAACGAGGAGGACGTCAAGGTCGCCGAGCTGACCCGCGTCGAGTACGCGAACGAGCGACTGCTGGTCAAGGCGCCGAAGCTGCGCTCTTGGGCGAGCAGGAGCAGGGGCGGATCGATCGACGTGACGATCGCGTTGCCCGCGGGCTCGCATGTCCACGGCACCATCGGGCTGGGGGACTTCCAGTGCGACGGCCGGCTCGGCGACTGCCGCATCAAGACGGGCGTCGGTCGCATCAGCCTCGGCCAGGCCGACACGCTGGACCTGAAGACCGGCGCCGGCGACATCAGCGTCGACCGTGCCACGGGCCGCGCCGAGGTCACGGCCAGCTCGGGCGATGTCCGGCTGCGCGAGCTCGACCGCAGCGCGGTGATCAAGAACTCCAACGGCGACACGTGGGTCGGCGTGGCGGGCGGCGACGTGCGGCTCAACGCGGCCAACGGCAGCATCGCCGTCGACCTCGCGCAGGCCAGCGTCGGCGCCAAGTCCGCCAACGGCGACGTCCGCCTCGGCGAGGTGGTGCGCGGCTCGGTCGTGCTCGAGACCAAGATCGGCGACCTCGAGGTCGGCGTCCGTGACGGCACCGCCGCCTGGCTCGACGTGAGCTCCCGGTTCGGTCGCGTGCACAACTCCCTCGACGCCGCCGACGCCCCCGAGCCGTCGGCCGAGACCGTCGAGGTGCGCGCACGCACCTCGGTCGGCGAGGTCGTGATCCGGCGCCCCTGACAAGCGAACACCAGGCGGACCTGCACCCGCTCGCCCTGCCGCCCGCCGAGGCGCAACCGTCGTACCCTCGGGAGCAGGCGATGCCCGAGGGCGACACCATCCACTACGCCGCTCACCGGATGCGCCCGGTGCTCGTGGGTCGCATCCCCGACGAGCTCGCGACGCCCCACCCGCGCTTCGCGGCCGACCGCTGGCCCGAGAAGCTGGCCGGCCGCGCCGTCGAGGCCGTCGACGCCCACGGCAAGCACCTGTTCCTGCGCTTCGAGGGCGGGCGCGTCATCCACTCGCACCTGCGCATGACCGGCGCCTGGGGCGTCTATCGCGACGGCCAGCGCTGGGGACGCTCGGCGCGGCGCGCGTGGCTCGTCCTGCGCGCCCGCGGCCACGATGTGGTGCAGTTCGACGGTCCCGTGCTCGAGCTCATGACCGCCTCCCGCGTGCGCTTCGATCAGCGCATCGCCGGCCTCGGCCCCGACATCCTCGCGCCCGAGCTCGACGAGGGCCGCTTCCTGTCGCGCCTGCGCGCCGACGATCCCACGCGGCCGATCGGCGATGCCCTGCTCGACCAGCGGACGATCGCCGGCATCGGCAACGTGTGGAAGTGCGAGGGCTGCTTCGACGCCGGCGTCGACCCCTGGCGTCCGACGGGCGACGTCTCCGACGACGAGGTGCTGCGGGTCGTGCGCCTCACGCGGCCGCGCATGCAGCAGTCCGCGCGCGAGGGCTTCCAGGTGCGCGGCCCCGCGATCTACGGCCACGCCGGGCGGCCCTGTCCGCGGTGCGCCACGAAGATCCGCGCGCGCGGGCAGGGAGACGACAACCGCACGACATACTGGTGCCCGGGATGCCAGCACTGAAGCGCATCGGCCACAAGGGCGCGGACCTCATCGCGCCGGGGAACACGCTCGCCTCCTTCGACGCGGCGCTGGCCGCCGGCGTGGACATGGTCGAGTTCGACGTGCTGCCCGAGAACCCCGACCGGTCGGGTGGCCTCGTGCTCGCCCACGACTTCGCCGCCGCGACGCGGGGGGAGCCGCTCACGCTCGAGGAGGGCCTGGCCCACTTCGCCCAGGACGCCTGGGAGGGCATCGAGCTCGACGTGGACCTCAAGACCACGGGCTACGAGCGCCGCGTCATCGACGCGCTGCGCGAGTACGGGCTGGCCGAGCGCGCGCTCATCTCGACCATGGAGGAGGAGAGCCTGCGCATCGTCCGCGAGGAGGCGCCGGACATCCGCCTCGGCTGGTCGGTGCCCAAGCTGCGGCGCAACTACCTGGCCAACCCGTTCACGAAGGTGCCGGCGCTGCTGGCCGCCCAGTACGCGCGCACGGTGCTGCCCGCGCGCGCGGCGCGGGCGATCAACGACGGTCGCGTCGACGCGATCATGTCGCACTGGGCGCTCGTGACCCCGCGCCTGGCGCGGGTGATCGAGCAGGCGGGCGGCGAGCTCTACGTGTGGACGGTCGACGACCCGACGCGGATCGCCAAGCTC
The DNA here is from genome assembly GCA_963816845.1 of uncultured Actinomycetes bacterium. Lineage (GTDB taxonomy): Bacteria > Actinomycetota > Thermoleophilia > Solirubrobacterales > Solirubrobacteraceae > JAOPZW01. Next base: position 188,731 of record CAWFMR010000064.1, read on the forward strand.
GACGCGATCGGCGTCACCGGGGTCATCACGAACGACCCGCGGCTGTTCGCTACCGCGTGATCTCGCACGAAGAGCGCGACACGCGCCGCTGACGGTCCTTGCCGTCGCGGTGCCCGGCCGTCGTGTTCAGGCGAGCGTGGTCGACGACCTGGGTGCCGTCGCGCCACTCGACGTCGACGAGCCCGCGCAGGACGATGCGCGAGCCCGGCTCGGGGAGCGGGAAGGTGAAGGTCGTGCCGCCCTGCACGAGGCGCGTGCCGATGCCGATGCGCGCGAAGCCGGCGTCGCCGCCCGAGCGCACGAGGCGCCATGCCCGCTTGGTGCCGTCGAACCACTGCAGGCGGATGCGGGCCCACTGCTGGGGCGCGCCCTTCTCGCGCGGGATCGACACCCGCACGCCGACCGCGCCCGGCTTGGCCGGGGAGTCGCAGAGGTTGACGGTCGCCCACAGGCCGGGGTGCGCGGGGGTGGCCATCGCGCTCGCCGGGGCGAGCGCCAGGAGGCCGAGCACGAGGGCGATCGTCGCGAGGCGCTTGCTCATGGATGGTTCATCGGCGGCGGCGGGCATCGAGTCAAGTGATCGTGCACGTTGCCGAGGTGAACCCGGCGGGGTCGGATCCGGCCGTGTTCGGATGGGCCGCCGTGGTGCTGCGCCGCGCGTGCCGCACGACCTGGTCTCCTCGCGCCACTCGAAGGTGACCACCCCGCGCAGCAGGTAGGGCGCGGCCCCCGCGCGCGGCGGCGTGATCGTGAACGTGTTGCCCGACTGGCGCGCCTTGCGGGCCGAGCCGACCTCGACGAAGCCCGAGTCGGCGCCGGTGAGGTTGTGCCAGCGCGCGTCGTCGGAGGCGAAGAGCTGGACCTGGAAGCGCATGAACATGACCTCGGCCTTCTCGCCGTCGCCGGGCATCGACCCGCGGATGCCGATCGAGTCCGGATGGCCGACCGTGTCGCAGACGTTGACCGTCGCCCACAGGCGCTTGTCGTGCAGGATCGGGTCCGACTGGCGCGCGCCGGCACACGCCGGAGCCACGGCCATGAGCAGGGCGATTGCGCCGAGCGTTGCGCGCAACGGGGTCACACCCTGACGATACCTTCGGCCCCCCGCGGGTTTCGGTGCTTGTGACGAATCGGGCTCGGCGCCGTAGCACCGATGTGGAGCACACGCTGACGATGGCCATCGACCAGGCGCCCACGTCCGTCGCCGCCTCCTTCGAGGCGCTCTACCGCACCAGCGCGGACGCGGTGTACGCCTATGCCGCCTCGCTGCTGCGCGATCGCTCGGCCGCGGAGGAGGTCACCGCCGCCGCCTTCGAGCGCGCCTTCCGCAAGCAGCGCTCGTTCGATCCGCGCCGCGGGACCCAGCGCGCGTGGCTCTTCGGGATCGCCCGCAACGCGGCGCTCGACGAGCTGCGCCGGCGCAAGCGCAGCGCCGAGCTCTCGGTCGAGCCCGCCGACGACGAGGCGGCGCCCGAGGGCGAGGCCGAGGCCGCCGAGCGCCGCGCCACGGTGCGTGCCGCGCTGGCCGCCCTGGACCCGCGCGAGCGCGAGCTCATCGCTCTGAAGTTCCACGCGGGACTGAGCAACGCCGAGATCGCCGACGTCCTCGGCGTCTCGGCCTCCAACGCGGGCACTCGCGTGCACCGCGCCCTCGCCCGACTTCGGGAGGCCTGTCATGCGCCGTCGTGAGCCCACCCTCGACCCCGCCGTGGCCGCCGAGCTCGAGGCGCTCGAGGCCGCCCTCGCGGGCGACCCGGCCGCCGAGCCCGAGCTGGCCGCGCTCGTGCGCGACGTGCGCGCCGACGCGCCGGCGATGGCGCCGGACTTCCGGGCGCGCCTGGACCGGCGCGTCGAGCGCGGCTTCGAGCGCGCGCTACCCCGCAGGCGGTTCGCGTCGCTGCGTCCGATGGTCCCGGCACTCGGTGCCGCCGGCTGCGTCCTCGCCGCCGTGGTGGCGGTCGTCGTGCTCAGCGCCGGCGGCGGCTCGAACGGCAGCGCCGGCAGCAGCAGCGGCGGGGCGTCAGCGCCGCTGGCCACCCAGGAGCAGTCGGCGGACGCCGCGAAGAGCAGCGGGAGCGCCGGCAGCGGGAGCGCCAGCAGCGGAAGAGCAGCAGCGCGGCGCCGGCGGCCCCGGCGGTGCCCCCGAACGGATCCACGTCCGCCCGCCAGCGGCGCGTCGAGCGCAGCACGCGCCTGGAGCTGACCACCACCGACGTGCAGGCGGCCGGCGACGGCGTCGTGCGGGCCACGCAGGCCGCCGGGGGGTTCGTGCAGTCCTCGCAGATCGCCACCGGCGACGGGCACTCGACCGCCTCGTTCGTCCTGCGCGTGCCCACCAGCCGCCTCGACGACGCGCTGGCGCGGCTGAGCAGGCTCGGTCACGTCAAGTCGCTGCAGCAGAGCGCGGAGGACATCACCAACGCCTACAACGGCGCCTCCGCGCGCCTGGCCGAGGCGCGCGCCGAGCGCAGCGGCCTGCTGCGCGCGCTGTCCAAGGCGACCACCGCCCAGGAGATCAGCAGCCTGCGCGCGCGCATCGCCGACAACCGCCGCGCGCTCCAGCGCTACGAGCGCGAGCTGGCCGCGGTGCGCAACCGCGCCGACTACGCCACCGTCGGCGTCGAGGTGACCGGCGTCGCACGCAAGCACGCGGCGGCCCCTGGCGGCGGGTCGTGGACGCCGGGCGACGCGGCGCACGACGCCGTTCGCGTGCTCGAGGTCAGCGCCGGCGTGGCCCTCATCGCGCTCGCCGTCCTCGTCCCGCTCGGGCTCGTCGGGGCGGCGGGCGGCTTCGCCGCCGTCGCGGTGCGCCGCCGCCGGCGCGAGGCGGCGCTGTCGGCCTAGGCAGAGGCCGTGCAATAGCTCCATCCGCGCAACACCGCGGCGTCCGGCTCGTTGTCGGACCGGGCAGGGGGATCGACACGAACTCGGAGACCGCCCATGGCCGCAACGCTCGACCGCACAGCGCCCGCCGAGCGCGACGCGTGGGCCGACGACCTCGCGCCCGGGACGACGTTCGCCGGCTACCGGATCGAGGCCGTGGCCGGCCGCGGTGGGATGGGGGTCGTCTACAAGGCGATCCAGCTCGGGCTCGACCGGCCGGTGGCGATCAAGGTCATCGCGGCCGGGCTGCTCGGCGACCCGCGGGTGCGCGAGCGCTTCCTGCGCGAGGCGCATGCCGCCGCCGCCATCGAGCACCCGAACGTGATCCCGATCCACGGCGCGGGCGAGCACCTCGGGCGGCCCTTCATCGTCATGCGCTTCGTCGACGGCGACGACCTTCGCCAGCGGGTCAGGCTCGACGGGCCGCTGGCACCCGGGCAGGCCGCGGAGCTGGTCGCGGCGCTCGCCGCCGCGCTCGACGCCGCCCACGAGGCGGGGGTCGTCCACCGCGACGTCAAGCCGGCGAACATCCTGCTCGACGGGCACGGCCACGCCTACCTCACCGACTTCGGGCTGGCGCGCCACACGCTCTCCGACGCCGGACTCACGGCGCCCGGGGCCTGGGTGGGCACGCTGGACTTCGTGGCCCCCGAGCAGATCCGCGGCGAGCGCATCGACGGGCGCGTCGACGTCTACGCCCTCGGCTGCGTGCTGCACTTCGCCCTCACGGGGCAGGTGCCCTATCCGCGCGAGACCGACGAGGCACGGCTCTGGGCGCACCTGCACGCGGTGGCGCCCGCGCCCTCGCGCGCCGCCGCCGGCGTGCCCGCCGCCTTCGACGACGTCGTCGCGCGGGCGCTGGCCAAGGAGCCCGAGGGACGCCCGCCGTCGGCCGGCGCCCTGGGCGCCGCTGCCCTGGCCGCCGCTGGCGGCGCGCCCGCGGGGCGGACCGCGCAGGCCGGGCGCACGCCGGGGTCGGCGACCTGGGCCGACGCGCCGCGCCGCCGCCCGCTGCGCCGCGTCTCGCGCGCGGTCGCGGTCGTCGCCGCGTCGGCCGCCGCCGGCGCCGCGCTCGCCGTCGTGCTCGCCGGCCGCGGGCAGGACCGCCCGGCGACCGCGGCCTCGACCGCGACGACCGCGACCGGCCGGCCGGCCGCGGCGCGCGCCGCGACCCGGCCGGCCCGACCCGCGGTGGTGGCCCCGCACGTCGCCGGCACGGTTCGCGTCGCCCGGCGGCCGGTCAACGTCGAGGTGGCGGGCGGCAGCGCGTGGGTCGCGAGCCCCGGCAACCCGACGCTCGGGCGGATCTCGACGTCCACGAACCACCACCGTCCCGGCCCTCGCCTGGGCTACGGGATCACGGACATCGCGTCGCGGCGCGGGATGCTGTGGGTCACCGTCGCCGCGCAGCGGGAGGTCGTCCAGGTCCACGCCAAGACCGGGCACGTCGCGGGCCACCCGATCCTCATGAACGGCGAGCCGCGCGCCATCGACGCGGGCGAGGGCGCGGTGTGGGTCGCCGAGCGGTCGCCCACCGGGGCCGACAACCTCGTCGAGATCGATCCGCACAGCGCCGCGATCGTCGGCCGCCTGGCCGTGCCGGAGGGCATCAACGACATCCGCGCCGCCAACGGCGCCGTGTGGGTCCTCGGCCGCCGCGCCCCGACCCTCATCAAGGTGAGCCCGGTCACCCGCGTGCCGATCGTGCGCCTGCACGTCGGGCGCGATGCCCGGCGCCTGGCGGTCGCCGCAGGCTATGTGTGGGTCACCGACTACGGTGAGAACGCGGTGACGCGCATCGACCCCAAGGGGCCGCGCATGGTCGAGATCGGCGTCCCCAGCCGCCCCTACGGCCTGCATGCGCGCGCGGACGGGATCTGGGTCGCCTGCTACGGCGATCAGTCGGTGGTCCGCATCGACCCCCGGCACGGCCGGGTCATCGGGCGGCCGGTGCCCGTCGGCCTCAACCCGGTCGCGGTCGACGTCAGCCACGGGTCGGCGTGGGTCACGAGCGTGGGCGACGGCAACCTGACGCGCATCGACCTCTAGAGGTCGCGGCGCGAGACGACGCCGCCCCGCAGCGCCTGCAGCGCGAGGACGGCGCGCTTCTCGTTCTGGGGCACGTCACCGATGCCGAAGAGGTCGAAGAGCGCGCGCATCGTGCTCTTGACCGCGTCGACGCTCAACGAGAGCTCGCGCGCGATCGCGGGGTTGGAGGCCGGCGTGGCGAAGGCCGCGTCGCGGTAGGGCCGGCAGAGCGCGACGAGGACGCGGCGCTGGGCCGAGGTCAGGACGTCGCCGACCGGCACTCCCTCCGCGGTCAGCGTCGCGTCGGCGTGGGGTCCCGGCCCGGGGGCGCAGAAGGCCATCGTCGTCGCGCCCACGCGGACGATGTCGCCGTCGCGCAGGCGCCGCCGGGCGGTCACGCGCTCCTCGTTGACCCACGTGCCGTTGCGCGAGAGGCCGTCGTCGACGATCGTCCAGTCGCTCCCCAGCCGCTCGAGCGTGGCGTGCGTGCGCGACACGCGCGCGTCCCACGCCAGCGCCACGTCGGTTGCCTCGTCGCGCCCGATGGTGATCCGGGCGCGGTCGGGCACGAGCTCGACGATCACCTGGCGGTCGTCCTCGTCGCGCAGGACGAGGAACGGCGCGGCCGCGGCCTCCGCCCGGAGGCGCTCGCGCAGCTCGGCGGGTGTGGCGACATGGGGGCGCAGAGGCGATCCGGCCACGAGCAGACGCTACCTGCGCAATCCCCCTGAGCGGTGAATTCGCTCACCCCATGGGGGCGTGCGCTCCACCCCTGACACGGATGTCCGCATACGCCCACCGCCGCGAGCCTGCGCCCATGAACGCTCAATCACCCATCGCGAGGGCGGCCCGCGCGTGCGGACTGCTCCTGACCGCGGCGCTGGCCGCGCCGGGGCTCGCTGCGGCGGCGCCCACGGTCGCGACCGACCTGCCGTGCTACTCCCCCGGCCAGGCCATCGGGCTCGGGGGCGCGGGCTACACGCCCGCCGGCGACGTCGCCGTGTCGTTCGCGCTCTCCGGGGCGCACGGCAGCAACACCGGCCCGGCCAAGGATCCGCTGAAGGCCGACGCCGCGGGCGGCATCCACGGCACGCTGCCCGCGCCGCAGCTGGCGTCGGACAGCGACATGCGCGAGACCGTGACCCTGACCGCGACCGACCAGGCGCGGATCGGACCGACCGGCCCCATCGGACCTCCGGAGGAGAGCTTCGCGGCGACGCAGTTCACCCTCTCCGCCGTCGACGTCCTGGTCATCCCGTGGCTGATCGGCCACGTCAACCCGCGGGGCCTGACGACGTTCAGGGTCAACGGCTGGGAGCCCTTCCGCAAGGTCTACGCGCACTACTTCCTCAACGGCAAGCGCCTGAAGACGGTCGAGATCGGCTCGGTCAGCGGGCCGTGCGGCGACCTGACCAAGAAGGTGCGCCAGTTCCCGTTCCGGCCGGTGCCCGCCGGGCGGTACCGGATCCGCTTCACCGGCACGCCCTACTACGACCCGCAGGGCTTCTGGGTCGGCTACCGCGACGTCGTGGTGCCGAAGTCCAAGGCCGTGCGCTAGCGACCAACGCTCTGATCGGAGGCTCACTCATGTCCGCACTCCACCGCGTGCCGCGCGCGCGCTCGCTCCTGCCCCCGGCCGTCCTCGCGCTGCTGGCGCTGTCGGCCGCCACCGCCCAGGCCTGGCCCGGCCTCAACGGCTACATGGCCTACGGCTCGAATCGCACGGGCTCGCAGTTCAGCGACGACATCTACGTCTCGCCGCTGGACGCCGAGAGCCCCATCCGCCTCACCTTCCGGCGCGCCGACGACGGCCAGCCGACGTGGTCGCCTGACGGCCGGCGGCTCGCGTTCAAGACTGCCCAGTTCGGCAGCAACCAGCTCGCCGTCATCAACGCCGACGGCACCGGCGAGACGCTGCTGACGCGCACGTTCCGCTTCAGCGAGGGCCAGCCCGCGTGGTCGCCCGACGGGACGCGGCTGCTCTACCGGCGCACGCCGGAGAACCCGCTCGTGCAGGACGCCGACACCTGGGTGCTCGACGTCGCGGCGAGCGCCCAGGACCCGACGCAGCCGGTCGCGCAGGCCGTCCTGCTGCGCACCGGCGACGAGCGCTATCCGTCCTACTCGCCGGACGGGACGCAGATCGCCTTCCGCGGCGACCTCGATCTCGTCGAGCCCTCGGGCGACGAGGAGATCTACGTCATGAACGCCGACGGCACGAACGTCCGCCAGCTCACGAGCAACGCCGACTTCGACTCGGCGCCCTCGTGGTCGCCCGACGGCAAGCGGATCCTCTTCGAGCGCGCGCCGGCGGGCACCTTCACGCCCGGCACCGAGGCGCAGGAGAAGGACATCTACGTCATGCGCGCCGATGGCACCCACGTGCGCCGGCTCACCGACTCGCCAGGCCTCGACGAGGGCCCGGAGTTCTCGCCCGACGCCACGAAGATCGCCTTCTCGAGCGCGCGCGACGGCCAGCAGGAGATCTACGTCATGGATGCCGACGGCGCGAACCCGCGGCGGCTGACCGACAACCCCGCGCGCGACGAGTCGCCCGACTGGCAGGCGCTGCCCTTCGACGGCCGCGGTCACGAGGCGTGCGGCGACGACTCCCTGGCGTCCGGGGGCGCGTCGAGCGTGCTCGCGATGCGAGTCCCGTGCCACGTGGCGCGCCGCATCGCGCGACGCTGGAGCGAGGCCGCCGACGCGGGCGCACCGCCCGCCAGGCTCCGCGGCCTGACGTGCACCACGACGCAGCAGCCCTACGACCTCACCGTCGTGGCCTGCGGCTCGCACAAGGCGCCGTGCGTGCGCGACGTGGCGTTCGTGTGGCGCGACCCGGCGCGGGCCCCCGCGCCGGCGGCGGCGGCACCCCAGGCGCTCGCCGCTCCCGAGGCGGGCGCCCCGCCCGAGGGCGACCCGGCCGACGAGGGCTCCGCCGAGGCGCACGCGGCGTAGCTCGTCTCAACCCAGGGGCACGTGCGGCGCGGCCATGGAAGGCCGCGCCGTCGTCGTTGCGCAAGGTCGGTTGACCGGATCTTCACCGGCGGCGTCCTGCGCCGGACACCCGAGGCGCGAGGCGCGTTGACGTGGGTATGGGCGCGGCGACACCGTCCGAGAGGAGCCGCTCCCTTGCTCGTCGCCCATGTCGCTCGTCGCCGCACGGCGATCTTCCTCGCCGCCTGTTGCGCGGCGCTGTTCGCGGCCGCGCCCCAGGCTCACGCCGCCACCTGCTCGCAGGCCTACCTGCCCGATCCCGACCCGTCGTGCCAGCCGGGCGCCACCAACCCCGACGTCACCCAGTCGAGTATCGACGACACGATCTGCGTCTCGGGCTGGACGGCGACCGTCCGCCCGCCGACGAGCTACACCAACCAGCTCAAGGCCCAGCAGATCGGCGAGTACGGCTACTCGGACACGAACCTGTCCGACTACGAGGAGGACCACCTCATCCCGCTCGAGCTCGGCGGCGCTCCGCGCGATCCGCAGAACCTGTGGCCCGAGCCGCGCTACGAGGCGGGCGGCTACACGGCCAGCGACAAGGACACGGTCGAGAACCGCCTCAAGCGCGAGGTGTGTGCGGACGACCTCACGCTCGCCGATGCGCGCTGGTGGATCGTCAACGACTGGCGCGACGCGCCCTAGCTGTCACTGGGACGGACGCGGCGCGGCCATCGATGGCCGCGCCGCGTTGCGCCGTCCTGTCAGCTCAGCAGCTCGCCTTGTAGAGCGCGTCCTGGTTCTCGGCCAGGTTGTCCTTGGTGATCGACGTGAAGCCCGTGCCGATCTTCTTCTCGTTCGGCTTGCCCGTCAGCGCGTTGTAGGCCTGCTGCACGCCGTCGGCGCCGATCTCGGCCGGCTTCTGGGCGATGAGGGCCTGCACGGTGCCCTTCTTGAGGTCCTCGACCTGCTTGGGGCCGGCGTCGAAGCCGACGATCTTCACCTGGCCCAGCTTGCCCGCCTCGCGGATGCCGCTCGCGGCGCCCTCGGCGGAGAACAGGTTGGTGGCGAAGATGCCCTTGAGGTCGGGGTTCTTGGCCAGCTCGGCCTTGACGATCGAGGCCGCCTTGGCCGGGTCGTCGTTGTCGTACTGCTGGCCCAGATAGGTCAGGCCCAGGGCCTTGGCGCCCTCCTCGAAGCCCTTGCCGCGGGCGTCGGTGGTGGAGATGCCGGGGTTGACGTTGACGACGAAGACCTTGCCCTTGCCGCCGATCAGCTTGCCCAGCGTGTCAGCCGCCGCCTTCCCGCCGCCGAGGTTGTCGGAGGCGATCTGCGAGACGGCGAAGTCCGACTGGTCGAGCGTGGTGTCGACGAGCACGACCTTCGAGCCGTTGTCGGAGAGCTGCTTGATCGGCGCGTACATCGCCTTGGTGTCGGTCGGCGCGACGAGCACCGCGTCGGGCTTCTTGGCCGCGACCGCGTTGACGACCGGCGTCTGCAGGTCGGCGGCGAACTTGTCCGGGCCCTGGAAGTCGAGCGTGGCCCCGAGCTCCTTGGCCTTGGCCTGGGCTCCGCAGTTCATGGTGATGTAGAACTCGTCGCCCTTCACGCCCGCGATGAGCGTCATCTTGTAGTTCTTCTTGGCGCTCGACGACGACGAGCTGCTCGAGCTGCCCGAGCTGGTCGACGAGTTGTCACTGCTGCCGCAGGCCGCGACTCCGAGAGAGAGCATCGCGGCGCACGCTGCAGCGATCCAGGTCTTGCGTGCCATGGTGGGAACGGACCTCCTCCTGCTGATGGTGGGTGTCACCGCCGGTCCTGCGATCGGCGGCGCAGTTGGTCGAGGTACACGGCGCCGATCAGCACGGCGCCGACGGCGATCTGCTGCCAGAAGGCCTGGACCCCGACGATGATGAAGCCGTTGGCGAGGACGGCCGGGATGAAGACGCCGAAGACGGTGCCGAGCATCGTCCCGATGCCTCCGAACAGGCTGGTGCCGCCGATGACGACGGCCGCGATCGCCTGCAGGTTGTCGGTGTCGTGCCCCCCGATCGTCGTGGTCGAGAAGCGCGCGAGCGACAGGAATCCGGCGAGGCCGGCGAGCGTGCCGACGAGGCCATAGACCTTCATGAGATGGAAGTCGACCCCGATGCCCGCGCGCCGGGCGGCCTCCTCGTTGGAGCCGACGGCGTAGGTGTAGCGGCCGAAGCGGGTCCCGGCGAGGATGATCCCGAACACGAGCGCGACGGCGAAGGCGATCACGACCAGCCACGGGATCTCGTTGAACGCGCGCCCCGTGCCGATGGTCGTGATGAGCTTGAACGGGACCTCGCGCTCGTCGACGCCGCCCGTGATCACGTAGGCCGCGCCGAGGGACATGCCGAGCGTGCCGAGCGTGACGATGAGCGGCGGGATCCTGCCCTTGGCCACGAGGAACCCGTTGAAGACCCCCCACGCCATGCCGGCGGCCAGGGCGACGACGAGGCCGAGGATGATGACGCCCCAGTTGTCGCCGCCCGCGGCGTTCATGGCCTTGGCGGCGACGACGCCGCTGAACACCAGGACCCCGCCGACCGAGAGGTCGATGCCCGCGGTGATGATCACGTAGGTCATGCCCGGTGGCGAGCACGAGCAGGACCGCGGCGTCGGTGGCGATGTTGCGGAAGTTGGCGCTGCTGACGAACGAGCTGTAGTCGAGCAGGCTGAAGACGAGGATCAGCCCGACGAGGATCAGGCCGATCCACGTGCTCGAGCCGGAGACCAGGCGCTGCCAGAACGGGCTCTCGCGCTCGCTCTCCTCCGCCTCGACCTCCGGCTCGTCGGCGGGCACGGTGGTCACATCGGTCATGCGGCCTCCCCGTCGTGCGTGATGGCTCCGGTCATGGCCCCGACGACGTCCTCCATCGAGACCTCGCCGCGCTTGAAGCGCGCCACGCGCGTGCCCAGGCGCAGGACCTCGATGCGGTCGGCCACCTCGAAGACCTCGGGCATGTTGTGGCTGATGAGGACGACCGCCAGGCCCTGATCGCGCACGCGCCTGATGAGGTCGAGCACGTTGCGCGTCTGGACCACCCCGAGCGCCGCCGTGGGCTCGTCCATGAAGACGACCTTCGACGCCCAGGTCACCGCGCGCGACACGGCGATGCCCTGGCGCTGACCGCCGGACATGGTCGCGACCTGCGCCGCCGGGTCCTGGAGGGCGACGCCGAGGTTCTGGAACGCGTCGCGGCTCTTGACGCGCATCGCCTGCTTGTCGATGAAGCCGAGCTTGCCCAGCACGCCGGAGCGCATGACCTCGCGCCCGAGGAACATGTTCGCGGACGCGTCGAGCTCGGCGGCGAGCGAGAGGTCCTGGTAGACGGTCTCGATGCCCATCGCGCGGGCGTCGAGCGGCGAGTGGATCGTCACCGGGCGGCCCTCGAAGAGGATCTCGCCGTCGTCGGGCGCGTAGACGCCGGCGAGGGCCTTGATGAGCGTCGACTTGCCGGCGCCGTTGTCGCCGACGAGCGCGACGACCTCCTGGGCGTAGACGGCGAAGTTCGCGCCGCGCAGCGCACGGACGCGGCCGAAGTTCTTGACGATCCCCTTGGCTTCGAGCAGGGGCTCGGGCATCAGGCGGGCTCCTTTTCGATGGCAGAGACGGCGGGCAGGTCGTCGGCGCTCGGGAAGAGGCCGGCGGCCACGCCGGAGAGCAGGGCGGCGCCGCGGCAGCCGGCCTCGACCACGGGCGGGGCCTCGATGGCGCCGAAGCGGCGCTTGGCGGCGAACACGGCGGGGTCCCGCGCCCAGCCGCCGGTGACGACGACCTTCGTGTGCGGACCGGCGACCTCGTCGATGTGGGCGATCAGCGCCTGCACCTCGCGCGTCACGGTGTCGATCGCGCCGCGCCACACCGCGGCCGGCGCGGCGTCGGGCAGCCGGACGGGCGGGCGCTCGAGCGAGTGCAGCTCGAGCTCGAGCGCGGGCGCGTCGCCGGGAGCGATGGCGAGCGCGCCCGCACTGAGCTCGTTGCGATCGGTGCCGAGCTGCTCGAGCACCTCTCGCAGGGCAAGTCCGGACCACACACCGGCCAGCAGCGCCTGGCGCCCTTCGGCCACGTGCCAGCCGACGGTCACGCCGGCCTGCGCGCTGCGCCGGCGCGCGGCGGCGTCCTGGGGCGGCGCGACGCGCACGAGCGCCTCGGCGGTCCCGCAGGAGTCGAGCACGTCGCCGGGCGCGATCACGCCCACGCCGACGCCGGCGACGAGGTGGTCGTGGCCGGCGACGGTCAACACGGCGCCCTCGGTGCCGGGCAGGGCGGCGCCGTCGCTGCGCCCGGCGTCGGTGCCCGCGAGGACGAGCTCGCCGAGCAGGTCGGCGGGCAGGCCCGCCCACGCGAGCGCGTCGGCGTAGGGCGCCACGGCCTCGAGGTCGAGCAGGCCGGTGCGCGAGGAGAGCGAGAGCTCGGAGACGCGCCGGCCGCCGAGGCGGTGCACGACCCACTCGGCCACGTTCAGCCAGCGCGCGGCGCCCTCGGTGCCCAGGTGCCTGAGCTTGGCCAGCGAGCACAGCGCGCTGGCGGGCAGGCCGGTGCGCTGCGTGAAGTCGGGCAGGTCGCGCGCGAGCGCCTGTGCCTCGGCGGCGCCGCGCGAGTCGTGCCAGGCGACGGGGCGGTGCAGGACGGTGCCGGCGTCGTCGAGCAGCATCCCGGTCTCGGCCACGCTCGTCACGCCGATGCCGGCCACGTCGCCCTCGGGCGCGCGTTCGAGGGCATCGCGCGCCGCGGCGACCACGGCGCCCAGCAGCGTCTCGGCGTCGAGCTCGGCGCCGGTCGGGACGGGCTCCCATGGCGTCGGCGCCTGGCCGTGGGCGAGCTCGACCCCGTGCACGTCGACCACCGCGGCCTTGCAGGCCGAGGTGCCGACGTCGATCCCGAGCAGCAGCTCGGTCAAGAGGTCACCCCCGGGGGGCGACAGGCGATGGCCACGAGGTCGCCGTCGACGTGGATGGGGCCCGCCGCATGAGGTACGAGCAGCGCGTCGCCGCGGGTCACGTCGAGGCCGGCGAGCGTGCCGGCGCCCTCGACGACGATGGCGACGGCGAAGCCGGCCGGCAGCTGCACCGATCCGCCGTCCGGCGCGATGCGCTGGGCGCTGAAGAAGGCGGCGGCCGCCGCGGGCAGGAGCTCGGAGACGGGGCCGTCGCCGCGCGGCCCGCGCAGGGCCGACGGGTCGCGCGCGGTTCGCTCGACGCTGCCGAGCGCGACGTCCCACCCGAGGCCGAGCGTCGCGGCCTGCTCGTCGTCGATCCCGAAGCCGTCCCACTCGAGCAGCACCGAGAGGTCGGTCGGCTCCTGGAGCTCGACGATGAGGATCCCCTCGCCGATCGCGTGGGGCACGCCGGCGGGGACGAAGACCGCGTCGCCCGCGCTGACCGCCACCGGGTTGAGCGCGCCGAGCAGGGCGTCGTGGTCCTGGTCGTCGACCCAGGCGCGCAGCGTGTCGTCCGCGACGTCCTCGCGCCAGCCGACGCGCCACCTCCGCGCCCTCGCGCGCCGCGAGGACGATCCACGCCTCGGTCTTGCCGAAGTCCCGTCCGAGGTGCTCGTGCGCGAACGGGTGGTCGGGATGGTGGTGCACGGGCAGGCGCTCGCCGGCGTCGAGCAGCTTGACCAGGAGCGCCGGGCTCGCGCCGAAGCGCGCGGCGTGGGCGGCCCCGAGCCACCCCTCGGGATCGGCGGCCAGGGCGTCGCGGACGAGGCTGCCGTCGGGCATGCGGCTCAGCCCGCGCTCGCTCTCGCCGAAGAGCGTCGACGCCGAGCCGATCCACTCCTCGGGCGAGTGGTCGCCGCCGACGTCGATCCCGCGCAGCTCGGCGATCGCCGGCCCGCCGCGGTAGAAGTGGCGGATGGGGTTGGGCGGGAGCTTGACCGCGGTCGGCGTCATGGCGCGGGCAGCTCTCCGGATCCGCGGGCCACGACGGAGCACTCGATCGTGCGCCGCTGGGGCGGCCGATCGTCGCCGTCGAGGCGCAGGTAGGCCATCTCGGCGGCGATGCGTCCCATCTCGGCCGGGTCGTGGCGCACCACGGTGACGGGGACGGGGAGCATGTCGGCGAGCTCGAAGTCGTCGAACCCGACGAGGGCGACCGTCCCGTCGCCGTCGCGCAGCGCGCGCAGGGCGCCGATGGTGTTGCGGTTGTTGGCGGTGAAGAGCGCGGTCGGGCGGCGGTCGGCGGGCAGCGCGAGCAGGTCGCGCACCGCCCGCTCGGCCGCGGCGACGTCGTGCGGGCCGGCGCTCACGAGCTCCTCGTCGGCGGGCAGGCCGGCGTCGCGCCGCGCCGCGCGGTAGCCGGCGAGGCGCTCGGCTGCGGTGTAGAGCGGCGGCGGGTCGCCGACGTAGGCGATCCGCTGGTGGCCGTGAGCGACCAGGTGCGCGACCGCGGCGCGGGCGCCGCCGACGTTGTCGAGCAGGACCGTGTCGGCCTCGACGCCGTTCGGCGGGCGATCGAGGAAGACGATCGGGACGCCGTCGTCGAGCTCGGGCTGCAGGTAGCGGTGGTTGCCGCCGGCGGGGACGATGAGCAGCGCGTCCACCGAGCGTCGCAGCAGCCGCAGGACCAGCTCGCGCTCGCGCTCGGCGTCCTCCTCGCACGAGCCGGTGATGAGGATGTGGCTGCGCGCGTGCGCGACGTCCTCGACCGTGCGCGCGATGGCCGAGTAGAACGGGTTGGCGACGTCCTCGATGACGAGCCCGAGCGCGTTGGCGCGTCCGTGGCGCAGCGAGCGAGCGACGTCGTTGCGCGCGAAGCCGAGCTGCGCGATGGCCGCCTCGACGCGCGCCGCCGTCGCCGGCCGCACGCCGTTCTCGCTGTTCACGACGCGCGAGACCGTCTTCAAGCTGACGCCCGCGCTGCTCGCGACGTCGCGCATCGTGGGCCTGGCCACGCTCTCCTCACTCCTCCTCCTCGACCCGGAGACCGCTCCGGTGACAACGTTGTCATGCGAGCGGTCGCCGCCACCCTAACTTCGTGATGACAACGATGTCAAGGGGTGCGCGAGCTGGCGCGGCGGGCTGCCGCGGTCGCTCGCGGCGCCGCGCGGCGCAACTGCATCACCGAGGGAAGGGAGTCCACCGCGGCGCCCGGCCGGGCCGCTCCGGCGCCAGCGTGGTCGATTGGTGTGGCCAGGAGCCACACTATCGACCACCGTGCTGACTTTTGCGGCCAGGAGCCGCACAATCCAGCATCCTTCGTGCCTCGCCCCCGCGGAGGACGACCGCTCACGGCCGCGCCGCCCCGGGTCCGCTTCCCCTCGATGATGCAGTAAGCGCAAGCAGCGACCGCCAGACGCCACAGCGGTCAGACCGACGCCAGGATCGCCGCCACCCGCTCGGGGACCACGACCCCCGCCACGTCGGTCTCCACGCTCGCCGCCCCGCACGCCATCCCGAGCGCCACCGCGGCGGAGAACTCCTCCCCGCGCTCGAGCGCCAGGGCCAGGCCACCGACCAGCGCGTCGCCGGCGCCGATCGGGTTGCGCACCTCGGCGACCGCCGGGGCCGCGACCCAGCGCGCGAGCCACCCGTCGGCCACCGCCGCGCCGGCCTCGGCCGCGGTCACCACCGCGCGCGCCGCCCCGCGCTCGACGAGTGCCCGCGCCGCCGCCACGGCGCGCTCGCGCACGATCCCCACGTCGCCCGCCTGCACCGTCTCGTCGGCGCGACCGTGCAGCAGACCCTCGGCCTCGGCGAGGTTCGGGGTCACCACGTCGGCGCCGGCGGCGACGGCCGCCGCCAGCTGCTCGCCGCCGACGTCGACGATCGCCACCGCGCCGGCGGCGTGCGCCAGGCCGACCAGCCGCGCGTAGGCGTCGGCGGGGGCGCCCGGCGGCAGCGACCCGCTGCACGCCAGCACGCGCTCGCCGCGCAGCGCGTCGGCCACCACGCCCTCGTAGAGCTCCCACTCGCCGGGGGCCAGCGACGGCCCGGGCTCGTTGAGCACCGTCACGCGCCCGGAGCGCTCGAGCACGACGGCGGTCGAGCGCAGCTCGCCGCCGACCTCGACGCCGCGCACGACGATCCCCTCGTCGCCCAGCAGCGCCGCGCCGGCGACACCCGTGCGCCCCGGCAGGAGGCCGACGAGCACGGCGTCGGCGCCGAGGTCGCGCGCCACCCGCGCCACGTTGACGCCCTTGCCGCCCGGCGTCACCACGGCGCGCTCGAAGCGCAGCACCTCGCCCGGGCGCAGCTCGTCGATCGCCAGGGTGCGATCGATGGTGAGGTTGGGGCCGGCGATCACCACGGCCGCGTGATCCTTCCACGCGACGCGCCAGGCGCGGGGCGCGGGCGGCGCCCCGCGCGCGGCGGTGCCTATGATCGAGCCCTGTCCGCCGCCTACCGCCTGAACCGCCTCTTCCACGCCCGCTCCGGGCGCTGCATCGACGTCGCGGTCGACCACGGCTTCTTCGGCGAGCCGCGCTTCCTGGCCGGGATCGAGGACATGGCGCAGGTCATCCAGACGCTGGTGGCCGCCGCCCCCGACGCCATCCAGCTCTCGCTCGGCCAGGCGCCGCTGCTGCAGTCGCTTCCCGGCCGCGACAAGCCCGCACTCGTGCTGCGCGTCGACGTGGCCAACGTCTACGGCGAGCAGCCGCCGCAGATCGCGTTCAGCCACGTGATCGACGACGCCATCGGCCACGCCGTGCGCCTCGACGCCGCCTGCGTCTGCGTGAACCTGTTCGACATCCCCGGCGCCGACGCCCTGCGCCGCGAGTGCATCGAGAACATCACCGCGCTGCGCACGGCGGCCGACCGCGCCGCGATGCCGCTCATGGTGGAGCCGCTCGTGATGACCGCGGCCACCGGCGGCTACGGCGTCGACGGCGACACCGAGCGCATCGTCGCCCTCGTCCGCCAGGCCGCCGAGCTCGGCGCCGACGTCATCAAGGCCGACCCCACCGACGACCTGAGCGCCTACCACCGCGTCGTCACCGCGGCCCGCGTCCCCGTCCTCGTCCGCGGCGGCGGCCGCGTGTCCGACGAGGAGATCCTCGAGCGCACGCGCATCGTCCTCGCGCAGGGCGCGCGCGGGATCGTCTACGGGCGCAACGTCATCCAGCACCCCGACCCCGCCGCCATGGTCCGCGCGCTGAGGCAGGCCGTCCACGGGGACGAGGCGTGACGAGGCAGGATCGCGTCCGCGTCGGCATCGTCGGCGCGGGGCTCATGGGCCGCGAGCTGGCGGCCGCCATCGGGCGCTGGAGCGCGCTGGAGGACCACCCCGTCGTGCCCGGAGCTCGTCGGCGTGTGCGACACGAGCCCCGAGGCGCTGCGCTGGTTCGACCGCATCGCCTCGGTCACCCACAAGACGACCGACCGCCGCCACCTGCTCGAGGACGACACGATCGACGTCCTCTACCTCGCCGTCCCCCACCACCTCCACGAGGAGCTCTACCTCGACGCCGCCGCCGCGGGCAAGGACTTCCTGGGCGAGAAGCCGTTCGGCATCGACCTCGCCGCCGCCGAGCGGATCGTGGCGGCGATCGAGGCCGCCGGCGTCTTCGTGCGCTGCTCCAGCGAGATGCCGTTCTTCCCCGGCGCGCAGCTCGCCCACGAGACGATCGCCGCAGGGCGAGCTCGGCCAGGTCATCGAGGTCCAGCACGACTTCCTGCACTCGAGCGACCTCGATCGCACCAAGCCGATCAACTGGAAGCGCCAGGCGCGCTACTGCGGGGCGATCGGCGTCATGGGCGACCTCGGGATGCACGTCGCCCACCTGCCGCTGCGGCTCGGATGGCAGCCCCGAACCGTCTACGCCCAGCTCTCAGACCTCGTCACCGAGCGCCCCGATCCGCAGACCGGCGAGCCCGTGCCCTGCGACACGATCGACAACGCCACCCTGCACTGCGACGCCGGCTTCCCGCTGACCCTGCGCACCCACCGGATCGCGCCCGGCCACATGAACACGTGGCGCATCCTCGCGACCGGCATGGACGGCGGCGTGAGCTTCTCGACCGCACAGCCGAAGACGGTGCACCGCTTCGCGCTGCGCGGCGGACGCCAGGTCTGGGAGCGCCTGGAGGTCGGAAGCCAGTCGGCCTTCGCGACGATCACGGGACCGATCTTCGAGTTCGGCTTCGCGGACGCCATCCTGCAGATGTGGGCCTCCTACCTCGCCGAGCGAGCGGGCGAGCTGGGGCGAGCGCTTCGGCTGCGCCACGCCCGCCGAGGCCCTCGCCGCGCACCGCCTGTTCGACGCGGCGCTGCGCTCCGGACAGACCGACCGCGCCGAGCCCGTTTAGTCTCCTGCCGTGGCCACTGCAGAGGAGAGCGTCGGACTCCTGGGTCAGGTGCCGGTCTTCGAGACGCTGGCACCCGAGGACCTGCAGCGCGTGGTCGAGGTCGCGGTTCCGCGCTCGTTCCCCGGCCACCACGTCATCTTCCGCGAGGGCGACGCCAGCGACACGTGCTACGTCGTGCGCTCCGGCCACGCCCGCGCGGTGCGCGAGCACCCCGACGGGCGCATCATCGCGCTCGCCCACTTCGGGCCCGGCGACATCTTCGGCGAGCTGGCGATGTTCGACGACGAGCTGCGCTCGGCCACGGTGGAGACGCTCGACGACGTGCATGCCATCGCCGTCCTGGGGTCCGACATGCGCCGCCTGCTGCGCCAGCACCCCGACATCGCGGTCAAGCTCGTCATCGCGCTGGGGCGGCGGCTGCGCGAGGCCAACGAGCGCCTCGCACGCCAGTCGTTCCAGACGGTCCAGAGCCGCGTCGCGGTGGTGCTCGACGGGCTCGTGCGCCAGGCGCAGGCCGAGGGCGCCGGCGCCCGCGACGTGCTCGTCACGATCACGCAGGCCGACATCGCCCAGCTGGCCGGGTCCTCGCGCGAGTCGGCCAGCCGCTTCATCGCGGTGCTCGAGCGCGCCGGCGTGATCACGCAGGGCCGGGGACGGATCACGGTCCACGACCCCGACGCGCTGGCCAACTACGTCTACTAGATCAGCCGCGCGCAGCGGCGTTGGGCTGACCGGTCTGCTTCTTTGCGGTCAGGCGGCGCTGGCCGACCGGGCCCCGGCAGCGCGCCGGCGCTCAGCTCGCGGCGCCGGCCTGGTCGCGCGCACGGGCCTCGCGGGCGGCTCGGCGACGGCCGCCGTAGGCCAGCAGCCCGTAGATGACGATGATGTCCAGGGTCAGGATCGTCATCGCGAGGATCGGGTAGGCGGGGATCCACAGCGTCTGCAGGATCGCGTTGCCGCTCGCGCAGGCGACGCCGAGCCACCGGCCCCAGGAGGCACCTCGCCAGATCGCGAAGGCGGCGAAGAACTGCAGCACACCGAACGCGAGCAGGAACCAGCCCCAGGTCTGGAGGTCGCCGAAGACGTACCTCGCGTCGTGCACGAAGAAGTTCGCCTTGTCGATCGCGGCGATCCCGTAGAGGGTGTTCAGGACTGCGGCGATCATGAGCATGACGCCAGCGAACGTGACGAGCCCTTGGCCGTGGGTATCGTCGGAGTCGTATGCGAACTCGCCGCCTTCTATGCCGCTCGCCGGAATGTAGGGCGTGGACATGACGCACCTCCTGATCGAAACAACGCCTGGCGAGCCGGAAGCGCCGACGAGAGGTGCGGGCCCCGCGTCGACCTGCCGGTCGCTCTCCGCAGGGACACTGACAGTGCGCCGGGTGAGGCAGCATCACCCACACGGGGTGACCGCCGCGCGCGGCCCGACAGATACACGGGATCAACCGACCAGGCAGGATTCCAGGTCCCCATGGGGCCAACTACGTCTACTGAGTTCTCGGCCGGCGGCGTCGTCGTCCGCGATGGTCAATGCGTGGTCATCGTCCCCACGCGCCTGGCCGCCAACGGCGCCAAGGTGCTGGCGCTGCCCAAGGGCCACCCCGAGGCCGGCGAGTCGCCGAGCGAGGCCGCCCTGCGCGAGGTGCGCGAGGAGGCCGGCGTGGTGGCGCGATTGATCGAGCCGCTGGGCGACGTGCGCTACTGGTACACGCGCAACGGCCGGCGCATCGCCAAGGTGGTGACCTTCTTCCTCCTGGCCTATGTCACCGGCGAGGTCGAGGACCACGACTCCGAGGTCGAGCATGCGCGCTGGATGGCTCTGGAGGACGCGGCGCGCGAGCTCACCTACGCGGGCGAGCGAGAGATGGCCGCCCGCGCCCTGTCGCGCACGCGCACCGCTTAGTAGGGTGCAGCCGCGATATGCAGGTCCTCAACTTCTACTCGACGCTCTTCGGCGACCAGCTCAAGCGCGGGCGCAAGACCGCGACCATCCGCCTGGGCGACAAGTCCCACAAGTACCGCAAGAACCAGGCGGTGATGGTGACCATCGGCTACCAGCACTCGCCACGGGAGAAGATCTTCGACGCGGTCATCGACCAGGTCGAGGTCAAGCGCGTCAAGGACCTCACGCCGCGCGACATCGAGCACGACAACCCCGAGTTCCGCCGCCACGACGAGATGATCCACTTCCTCGAGCAGATCTACGGCCGGCCGGTGTCGATGGACGACACCGTCACGGTCGTGCGCTTCTCGCAGATCGTCGAGCGCCCGCCGCACGTCACCGATGCCCGCCTGGGCATCGGCGGCGCCCAGAACTAGGCCCAGTCCGCCGTCGCGGGCGACTACGGAGCGCGTCTGGGGGCGCGCCCGGATGGCCTGCGGCACCGCCGCAGATACCGTCGGTACATGTCCCCACTTCGCCGCACAGCCATGGTGCTGGCGCCGGCGATTGCGCTGCTGGCCGTCCCGGCGGCGGCGCCCGGCGTCGGCGTCCCCCCGACCTTCCCTCGCACCATCGCGATCCTCGGCTCCACCGACCAGATCCACGCGACGCGCTTCGAGGTCTCCACCCGCGCCACCCACGGCAAGGTCCGCGTCACGGTGCACGTGACGGCAGCCGGCGTCGGCCGGCCCCGGGATCTCGTCATCTCGGTGGGCCCGTGTACGCGCGGCACCCCGACCAGCCCGCTGTGCAAGCCGACCGCGAGCGCGCGGATCACGGCCACCGTCGCGGGAACGTCGGTCACGCGCTCGTTCCTCGTGGTCCGGCCGCCGGCGCGCCACGACGCGCTGCGGGTCACGCTGACGCCGTCCGGCCAGCCTGTCCCCTTCCTGCCCGAGCGGGTCGGCGGCGGAGGCGGCCTCGGCGAGATCCTGCTCAACGGCGGCGCCTGGCGGCTCGACCAGGGGAGCCGGTGGGGCGTCGTCATGACCGAGCCCGCCGGCGTCACCATGGCCGGCGTGAAGTTCAACAGCAGGACGTACGCCTGGGGCGCGACGTCGCAGCAGCAGGTCGCCGTCTCCACGAAGATCGGATATGAGGGCCAGGCGCCGCGCTGGGACTTCTCCAACACGATGCCCGCGGGCACGCCGTTTGCGTTCCGCCGGACGCCGAGCTCGCCGATCTACGAAGCGCGCCCGCAGGCACGGGCGTTCTCGCTCCGAGCCGACATCGGCACGCAGCCGCTCTTCACCCTCCGCGTCCCGCTGCCGCCCTGGCGCGGCGGCGTCTAGAACCGCGAACACCCGCGCGCCGCGCACCGCAACCCGCCGCACGCGGGCGGGTTCAGACGCGGGGGATCAACCACCGGAGGAGCACCCGATGTCACGCACCCGACGAGGCACGTCCGCGGCCCTGGCCGCTGTTGCGCTCACCCTCGCCGTTCCTTCCATGGCCGCCGCGGCCACGAAGCCGGGCGTCAGCACCGGTGGCGCGTCGAAGGTGACGATCACCACCGCGACGCTCACGGCAAGGTCAACCCCCACGGGGCGGCCGACGACCTACTTCTTCCAGTACGGCACGACGACGGCCTACGGCTCGCGCACGCCCGACGCGGGCGCCGGCGCCGGCACCGACGCCGGTCGGGGCCACGCGCTCCGATCGCCGGGCTCGGGCCGAACACGAAGTACCACTACCGCCTCGTCGCCCACAACGGCGTCGGGCACCACGGCCGGAGGCGACCGCGCCTTCACCACGCCCAAGCAGCCGCTCGGGCTCGCGCTGGCCGCCGCGCCCAACCCGGTCGCCTTCGGCGCGCCGTCGACGCTCGCCGGCACCCTGTCGGGCACCGGCAACGCGGGGCGCCCGATCCAGCTGCAGCAGAAGCCGTTCCCGTTCACGGCGCCTTCGCCAACGTCGGCAACGCCAGCTCACCAACGCCCAGGGCGGCTTCTCCTTCGCCCTGCTCTCGGTGCCGCTGACGACGCAGTACCGCGTGCTCGTGACCGACAAGCCGTCCGTCGTGAGCCCGATCGTCACCGTCAGCGTCTCGGTCGTCGTCGGCACGAAGACGACGCGCACGCACGTGCACCGCGGCGGCCACGTGCACTTCTCCGGCACGATCAAGCCCAACGTCGCCAACGTCCCGATCGCCATCCAGAAGCTCAACGCCAAGAAGCACTGGGTGACGATCTCGGGGACCATCACCCGCACCGGCGGCGTCTACTCCAAGACCGTGCGCATCAGGCGCGGCGGCAGCTACCGCGTCTACGCGGGCGCCAGCGGCGGCACCTTCGCGCCCGGGGCCGGGCGCAAGGTCAGGATCCACACGACCTGAACCCCGGCTGGGCGGGCGCGACGGCCGAAAACCCTGGCACTCCTGTTACCTGAGTGCCAACGAGTCTTGCCTCCCCCATCCCGATGTCCTACAGTAGGGGCAGCAGTTGGCACTCTCGTCCTGAGAGTGCCAGCGCGAGGAACACCACTCAGCCCCTCTTGTATGGAGGTCAATGACATGAAGCTCAAGCCCCTTGGCGATCGACTGATCGTGCGGGCGATCGAGGAGGAGGAGACCACCGCGAGTGGCATCGTCCTCCCCGATACGGCCAAGGAAAAGCCGCAGAAGGGCAAGGTCATCGCCGTCGGCGACGGCCGCTATGACGAGGACGGCGACAAGCGCATCCCGCTCGACGTCGCCGAAGGCGACGAGGTCCTGTACAGCAAGTACGGCGGGACCGAGATCAAGGTCGACGGCGAGGACCTCCTGGTCCTCCGCGAGAGCGACGTGCTCGCCAAGGTCCAGTCCTAGGACACGAGGAGAACCAGAAACTTATGTCGCACAAGGAACTGAAGTACGACAGCGCGGCGCGCAAGGCCCTCGAGGCCGGCGTCGACGCCGTCGCCAACGCCGTCAAGGTCACGCTCGGCCCCAAGGGCCGCTACGTGGTCCTCGACAAGAAGTTCGGCGCCCCGACCATCACGAACGACGGCGTGACCATCGCTCGTGAGATCGACGTCGAGGACGTCTTCGAGAACCAGGGCGCCCAGCTCGTACGCGAGGTCGCCACGGCGACCAACGACGTCGCGGGCGACGGCACCACCACGGCCACCGTGCTCGCCCAGGCGATCGTCCGCACCGGCCTGAAGAACGTCGCGGCCGGCGCCAACCCGCTCGGCCTCAAGCGCGGCATCGAGGTGGCGGTCGACCAGGTCGTCGCCAACATCTCCAAGCAGGCCAAGGAGATCTCCGGCAAGGACCAGATCGCTCGCGTCGCGACGATCTCGGCCGGCGACGAGGAGATCGGCGACGTCATCGCCGACGCCATCGAGAAGGTCGGCAAGGACGGCGTGGTCAACGTCGAGGAGGGCCAGACGTTCGGCATGGACCTCGAGTTCACCGAGGGCATGCAGTTCGACAAGGGCTACATCTCGCCCTACATGGTCACCGACCAGGAGCGCATGGAGGCGACCCTCGAGGATCCCTACATCCTCATCGCCAACCAGAAGATCGGCTCCGTCCGCGACGTGCTGCCGGTCCTCGAGGCCGTCATCCAGTCGGGCAAGCCGCTGCTGATCATCGCCGAGGACGTCGAGGGCGAGTCCCTCGCGACCCTGGTGGTCAACAAGCTGCGCGGCACCTTCACCGGCGTGGCCGTCAAGGCCCCCGGCTTCGGTGACCGCCGCAAGCGCATGCTCGAGGACATCGCCATCCTCTCCGGCGGCGAGGTCATCACCGAGGAGATGGGTCTCAAGCTCGAGAACACGCAGCTCTCGCAGCTCGGCCGTGCCCGTCGCGTGGTCGTGGCGAAGGACACCACGACGATCGTCGACGGCGCCGGCGACAGCGAGGCCATCAAGGGCCGCATCAACCAGATCAAGGCCGAGGTCGAGAACACCGACTCGGACTTCGATCGCGAGAAGCTCCAGGAGCGCCTGGCCAAGCTCTCCGGCGGCGTCGCCGTCGTGAAGGTCGGCGCGGCCACCGAGACGGAGATGAAGGAGAAGAAGCACCGCGTCGAGGACGCCCTCCAGGCGACCCGCGCGGCCCTCGAGGAGGGCATCGTCCCCGGCGGCGGCGTCGCGCTGCTGCAGGCGGCCGAGGCCATCAAGCTCGACGGCTTCACCGACGACGACGAGCGCACCGGCGCCCGCATCGTCCTTCGCTCGCTCGAGGAGCCCCTCCGTCAGATCGCGGAGAACGCCGGCCACGAGGGCTCGGTCGTCGTCAACGACGTCCGCAAGGCCAAGAAGGGCTTCGGCCTGAACGCCGCGACCGGCGAGATCGTCGACCTCGTCGCCGACGGCGTCATCGACCCGGCCATGGTCACGCGCTCGGCGCTGCAGAACGCGGCCTCGATCGCCAAGAACATCCTCACCACCGAGGCGATCGTCGCCGAGATCCCGGACAAGGAGTCCGGCGGCGGCGGCGGTGGCATGCCCGACATGGGCGGCATGATGTAGGCAGCTCCTCCGGAGCTACCGCCTTTTCGAGGGGCCCGGCGTTCGCGCCGGGCCCCTCGTCGTTCTAGGCCACCTCGCGCACCGCCCCGTCGCGCACCTCGATGCGCCGCGTGACCCCGAGGCCCTCGAGGAAGGCGCGGTCGTGCGAGACCGCGACGATCGTGCCCGCGAAGGCGCGCAGCGCGGCCTCGACCGCCTCGAGCGTCTCGGGGTCGAGGTGGTTGGTGGGCTCGTCGAGGAGCAGCAGCTCCGCGCCCGAGGCGACCATCGCCGCCATGTGCACCCGCGCGCGCTCGCCCGGGCTCAGCCGGCCCAGCGGACGGTGCACCGCCGCCGTGTCCAGCGCGAAGGCGCCGAGCAGGGTCCGGGCCGCCCCCTCGTCGAGCGCGGCCTGGGCGCGCAGCCAGTCGACCACGCGCTCGTCGGCCGGCAGGGCGATCGGCGTCTGAGGCAGCACGCGCACCGCGCCGGCGAGCTCGACCGTGCCCGCCGCCGGCACGAGCACGCCGGAGAGCACGTCGAGCAGCGTCGTCTTGCCGGCCCCGTTGGGCCCGGTCACCGCGACGCGGTCGCCGCGGTGCAGGGTGAGGTCGACGTCGGCCAGCGCCCGCGAGCGCACCCCGCGCAGCGCCGCGATGCGCCGGCGCCCGCGCCCGTGGTCCTGCAGGCGCAGGCGCAGCGCCGGGGACTCGACGGGCGCGGCGATCGCCGCATCGCCCTCGAGCTCGCGCCGCAGCCGGCCCTCGCGCGCCTTGGCCTTCCTGGCCACCTTCTTGGCGTAGCGCTTGAGCTTGGGCGCCGCGGCGCGGCTGACGGTGTTCTCGGTGTGCTGGGCCTGGCGGCGCGTCGTCGCGATGTCCGCCTCCAGGCGTCGTCGTCGCTTCTCCTGCGCCTCGTAGGCCAGGGCGAGCTTCGCCCGCCGGCGCTCGCGCTCGGCACGATGATCGCTGTAGCCGCCCTCGTAGCGCGTCAGCACACCACCGGGCTCGAGCTCGAGGATGCAGCCGACGACCGCGTCGAGGAACGCGCGGTCGTGCGAGACGACGACGACCGTCCCGGGGAAGCCGCGCAGCCAGTCCTCGAGCCACTGCAGGCCGTCGCCGTCGAGGTGGTTGGTCGGCTCGTCGAGGAGCAGCACCGTGGGCGCCGCCAGCAGCGTGCCCGCGAGCAGTGCACGCGCCTGCTCTCCGCCCGACAGCCGCGCCAGCGGCGTGTCCGCGTCGAGGTGGTCGATGGCCAGCGCGCGGCGCGCCTCGTCGAGCGACGCCTCCAGGGCCCAGCCGCCGAGCGCCTCGAAGCGCTCCTGCGCGTGCCCGTAGCGCTCCAGGGTTGCGGGCGACGTGTCGCCCTCGGCCAGCCGCGCCAGCAGCGCGCGCAGCTCGCCGCGCACGGTCCACAGCTCGCCCAGCCCGGCGCCGAGCAGCTCGCCGAGGGTCGTGCGCGGATCCGGCGCCTCCTGGGGCAGCCAGCCGATGCGCTCGCCGCGCGCCGGTGGCGACCGCGCCGCGATCGGGGCGATCGACGCCGGCCAGCAGCCGCAGCAGCGTCGACTTGCCCACGCCGTTGGGGCCGACCAGCCCGGCTCGCTCGCCGTCGCCGAGCACGAACGAGAGGCCGTCGAAGAGCGGCGCGCCGTCGTGTGCCTTCGTGAGATCCGATGCCTGCAACATGGAGTCCTCCTGCGTCGTCGAGAAGGCCGGAGGACTCGGGGCGAGGCAAGCGCGACGGGCGAGGGTCCGGCGTGCGCGGACGCCGGGCTGCCAGCCGCGCCACCGCACGCTCGAGCCCGCGAGGTCGTGCCTCGCCGGCCGGAGATCGTGTGCGGTGGCTGCTTACTTCACCGCCCGGCAGCGTAGCGCTGGCCGCGGGCACCGAGAAGTGCGGCTACCTCCCCAGCGCAGCCCCAGGCCAGGGTCACGCCCGCGCCGCCGTGGCCGTAGCAGTGCACGACGCGGCCCTCGGCCTCCAGGCGCACCGCCGGGCGCGCGGGCCGCAGCCCCACGGCGACGCCGAGCACCGGCGCGTCGCGCAGGGCGGGTATCAGCGCGGCGCAGCGCGCGCGGATGGCGTCGGTCGTCGCCGGGTCGGGCGTGCGGTCCTCGGCGCCCTCGTCCGCGGTGCCGCCGAGCACGACGTCGTTGACCCGGGGCACGACGTAGACGAGGCGCTGCGGGTCGGACTGGTCGAGCAGCCACTCGCGCACCTCGGGCGCCGCCACGCGGACGACCTGGCCGCGCACCGCGACCAGCGAGGCGTCGCCGGCCAGCTCGCGCGCGCCGAGGCCGGCGCAGTTGACGACGGCGTCGGCCTCGAGCTCGTCGAGCGAGGCGACCTCGCGGCGCTCGACCGTGCCGCCCAGCGCGCGCAGGCGGGCCACGAGCCACGGCAGGTGGATCGACATGTCGACCGCGGGAGCGACGAAGCGCAGGCCCTCGCGCGTGCGCTCGAGGCCCGGCGCGGCCTCGCGCCACCACGGGTCGGGCGCGTCGGGCGCCAGCAGCTCGGTGCCGGCGAGCATGCGCACGCCGCTGCCCGCCACGTCGGCCAGCGCAGCCAGCGCGGCGTAGGTCTGCGCCGACCACGCCGTGACACGCTCCGCCGGCAGCGCGCGGTAGGGGTACCAGAGCGCCGCGGCCACGGCCGAGGTCGTCTCCGACGGCTCGTCGCGCGCGACGACGTTCGCGTCGATGCCCGCCTCGCGCAGGCGCACCGCGGCGGTGAGGCCGACGACGCCGGCGCCGACGACGACCGCCCTCACGCCGCCAGGACCTCGCGCGCGCCGCGCAGGCGCACGTCGAGCAGGGCGCGCGCCCGAGAGCAGTCGAGGACGAGGTGCCTGGGCCGGTCGGGGCCGGCCGGCACCCCGCGCAGCGTCGCCGGATCGCGCCCGTGATGGCGGCAGACGAGGCGCGCGAAGTCCAGGCGCGAGAGCACGTCGGCTCCCGCGACGTGCAGCGGGCCGACGGCGTCGAGCTCCGCGAGCTCGAGCACCGCGGCGGCGAGGTCGGTCACGGCGACCGGGCAGCGCAGCTCGTCGGTGAAGAAGGCCATGTCGCGCAGGCCGTCGGCGACCTCGAGGGCCATCCGCTCCTGCGGCGCCGGCTCCGCGCCGCCGTAGATGAGCGACGTGCGCACGATCAGCGCGTCGGGCGGGCACAGCCCCTCGGCCTCCAGCTTCGACACGCCGTACGGCGTGACCGGGCCCGGCTCGTCGTCCTCGGTCAGCGCCCGGGTCCCGGTGCCGGGGAAGACGACGTCGCTGGAGATGTGGACCAGCCGCGCCCGGGCGGCGACCGCGGCGGCGGCGACCGCCCGCGTGCCCTCGACGTTGACGCTCGGGTCGTCGAGGCGATAGGCGGTGTGCACGACGACGTCGGGACGCGCGGCGGCGACGGCGGCGAGCACCGCCGGGCCGTCGCGGACGTCCACCTCGGCTGAGCCCATGATCCCCGCGACCTCCCATCCGGCGCCCGGCGCCCGGCGTCCCAGCTCGCTGCCGAGATGACCCCCGAGCCCGGTGACGAACAGCCGCCGCACGCGCGCACCGTACCCGCCGGCGGCGACTAGGAGCGCGCCGGCGAGGCGCGGCGCGGGGCCGCAGTGGCGACTGCCGGCGCGGCCACCGCCGGCGCGGCCTCGCGGCGCAGCACCGCCCCGATCCCGCCCATGGCCACGAGCATCCCGACCAGGCTGGCGGGATGCAGCGCCTCGCCGAGGGCGAGGGCCGACCCGATCGCGGTGACGGCGGGCACGGCGAGCAGCAGCGCCGCGAGCGCGCTGGCCGCGTGGCGGCGCAGGATGCTGACCATGACCAGCAGGCTGACGATCCCCATGCCCCACGCCAGCCACGCCGTGCACAGCACGAGCCGGGCCGACACGTCGACGTGACCACCGAAGACGACCGCCGCCGGGTCGATGATCAGGGCGGCGGTCACCGACTGCGCGGCGACGGAGACGCGCGGGTCGGCGACGGCGCCCCAGCGCCGCTGCAGGACGGTCGCGATCGCGAGCCCGAGCATGCCCACCAGCGTGACCGCGACCCCGACGCCGACGCGGGCGCTGCCGAGCTCGGGCGCCAGGCTGATGGCCACGCCGACGACGCCGACCGCGAGCCCGGCCCACAGGCGCGCATCGCCGCGCTCCTGGCCGCTGCCGACCGCGAGGCCCGTCGTCACGAGCGGCGACAGGCCGAGCATCGCGAGGGCCGACAGCGCCGCGGGCACGCCCAGGGCGAAGCCGCCATACACCCCGACGAACTGGACGACCTGCAGCAGCACGCCGATCCCGGCGAGCCGAACGAGCGGCGCGCCGCGCCAACGCCCGGAGCGCAGCGCCAGCGGCACGGCCACCAGCGCGGCAAGGGTGAAGCGCACCGCGAGCAGCGGGAGCGGGTCGGCCTCGCCGATGGCGAGCGCGCCGACGACGTAGCCCGAGCTCCACAGGACGACGAAGAGCGGGAGGACGAGGCGGTCGGGCATGCCTGCATGCTCGCCGCGCCGGGCGCCGCGACCAATCGCAGCTCTCCGGGGACCGATGCGCATCTGTGATCGGTCCCTTGCCACGGCGGCGGTCGGGCGCGACGATGGGGGCGTGGACCTCGACCCCGCCCATCTGCGCTCGTTCCTGGCGATCGTCGACTACGGCGGCTATCACCGCGCCGCCGAGGCGCTGCACCTCACCCAGCCCGCCGTGAGCCGCCACATGCGCCGCCTCGAGGGCCAGCTCGGCGAGCCGCTCTTCGTCCGGCGCGGACGCGGCGTCGAGCTGACGCCCTACGGCGAGCGCGCGGCCCGGGAGCTGCGCGACGTGCTCGCCGCCCACGACCGCGCGCTCGCACGGCTCGGGCGCGGCGCCGAGGGCGACCCGTTCGTCCTCGGCACGATCGAGAACCTCGTCGACCCCGTGCTGCCGGAGCTCATCGCCGCCGCGCGCGCGGAGCTCGGCGAGCGCGCACTGGCGCTGCGCGTCGACCGCTCGGCGCAGCTCGTCGAGCGCCTGCGCCGCGGCGAGGTCGACGCCGCCATCGTCCTCGATCCCGGAGACGCGCCCGACCCGCTCGCGCTGGGGACCGTCGTGCTGCGCTGGTGGGCCAGACGCGCGGCTGGCCGTCGCCGACCCGCTGCCCCGGCCGTTCCCGCTCGTCGCCTACGACCCGCCCTGCAGCCTGCGCGAGCGCTCCCTGCGCCGCCTGGACGAGCTGGGCCTCGATCACGTGCTCGCCGCCGAGAGCCCGCACCTCAGCGGCGTGCAGAGCGCGGTGCGCAACGGGCTGGGCTACGCGCTGCTCGCGGCGGGCGGCGACGGGCTGCGCGCGGTCGCCCGCGGCCCGCTGGCCGAGACGATCCCCGCCCCGCTGTGGCTCCTGATCGACCCCGCCCACCGGCGCCTCGTCGCGCCGCTGCGCGCGGCGCTGTGGCGGGCCACGATGCGCCGCGGCCTGCCCGAGGCGGCTTAGGCCGGCCTCACCCGCGCGGCCTGCGCCCGGCGACCGTGCCGTGCGGCGGGAGCGAGCGGCGCGGCAGCCGCGCGGACCCCGGCCGCGCGTCGCGCGGGAACGGCCCGCCCCGCGGCTGCTGAGCGGCCAGGAGCTGGGCCAGCAGCAGGAGCAGCAGCGTGGCGCGCTGGTACGGCGTCACGTCACGGTTGGTTCCGCGGCCCCCGCGCCCATCTCCTAGAAGGGAACGCCGCCCTTGCCCTTCCAGCTCGCCAGCTCGAGCAGCTTCTGCTCGGGCACCGCGAGCGGGGCGCTCAGGACGCAGGTGTGGCCGGCGCGCGTCCAGGTGACGATCCGCCGGCCGTGGTCCTGCGAGATCCACAGCGTGGTGCCGTGGCTGATCTGCTTGCGCGCGCCCGAGGGCGCGTCGATCTTGTCGCCGCCGAGGATCGTGTAGGCCGCGCGAACGCCCTTGGGGTTGTCGTAGAACACGGTCTTCGCGGGTCGGTCCTCGATCTTGTCGTCGCGCGCGCCCACGGCCTCCCACTTGAAGGAACCGCCCCAGTAGGGGAAGGGGACGCCCTGCATCGAGGTCTTGAGGAGGGTGCCGTGCGCCTCGTCCTCGGCCGGCGCCGGCAGGACCGGGCCGCGCGTGGCCAGCGAGGCGGTGGCGAGCACGCTCGGGGCGCTCGAGCCCCCGAGGACGAGCACGAGCGCGACGACGGCCGCGGCCACGAGACCGCCGGCGGGAACGAGCTTGCCCAGCAGGCCGCGCGAGCGCCTCGCGCCGCCGCGCTGGCCCGCGCGGGC
This sequence comes from uncultured Actinomycetes bacterium, assembly GCA_963816845.1. GTDB lineage: Bacteria > Actinomycetota > Thermoleophilia > Solirubrobacterales > Solirubrobacteraceae > JAOPZW01. Next base: position 219,509 of record CAWFMR010000064.1, read on the forward strand.
GCGGTCCGCCTCGATGCGCTCGCGCAGCGCGAGGGGCGCCATCGTCTCCGCCACGGCGGCGGCGATGAGCGCGCGCCCACGCTCGGCGAGCTCGTCGTCGAGGGGGTCCACTGGGATGTCCTGGTCGGGGGGAACCACGGCTTGTCTCTATATGACGCCCTGACGGGTCGGATCCATCCCGCGCGCCACCTGAGCGCGTGCACGGTACAAGCGCGACGTGATCGTCGCCTCCTTGGTCCCGAGCGCCTTCGCCGCCTCGCCGTAGCTGAGGCCCACGACGTCCACGGCGATCAACGCGTCGCGGAAGCTCTCGGGCAGCGCGGCGATGTAGGCGAAGACCTCGCGCGACTCGACCGCGGCGTCCGGGCGGGTGGCGCTCGAGGGATCGACGGGCTCGAGCTCCTCGGGCATCGGCGTGGACTGCGGCCGGCGCATCGCGGCGCGGTGGCGGCTCACGAAGGTGTTGCGCAGGACGCGCAGCAGATAGCCGAGGTCGTCGTCGTTGCGCAGGAAGCGCGGCTTGACGAGGACCTTCGCGAAGGTCTCCTGGACGAGGTCCTCGGCGTCCTCGCGCGAGCCGCACAGCGCCCACGCGGCCCGGTAGAGCCGATCGACGTGATCGCCGAGCGCGGCCGGATCGAGCTGGCGGGCAGGACCACTCACAGACGCGCCCAGCATACGCGCGCGTCACACGCCGCGCTCGGCGCGACGCAATCCCGTCAGCGCCCAGACGAGCCCCAGCGCGACCAGCGCCGAGACCCGCGAGGTAGGCCAGTCCCACCGTTTCGGGCTGGCCGGAGAGGAAGCCGCGCCCGGCCTCGATGACCGCCGTGAGCGGGTTGTAGGACGCGGCGTGGTTGACCCAGCCCTTGATCAGGTGCAGCGGCACGTAGACCGGCGCCATGAAGAGGATCAGGAAGACGGGGATCTGCATCGCCGGCCCGGCCTGCAGCGTCTGGAAGCGCAGCGCCATGCCGGTGCCCCACAGGGTGGCGGTCAGGTTGACCAGCAGCGCGAGCGACAGCAACCCGACGAGCTGCGCGGGGTCGCCGTCGACCTGCATGCCCGAGAGCAGCGCCGCGACCGTGACCACCGTCCCGGTGAGCAGGAAGCGCGCGATGGCCGCGAGCGCATAGCCCGCGATGATCCCCTCGCGTCGCGGGGCGCCGAGCAGCAGGCGCCGCCCGAAGCCGGACTCGAAGTCGGCCGCGGCCGAGAAGCCGGTGAAGACGCCGCCGAAGGCGGCCGCCTGCAGGAAGACGAAGACGAACTGGAAGGCCGTGTAGCCCGACGGGAAGTCGAAGCCGGGCACGTTGGCGACGTTCGACAGCCCGCCGGCGAAGGCGACCAGGAAGAGCAGCGGGAAGACGATCGACGGGACGAACAGCGCCGGGTTCTTGAACGCGTGGATGAGGTTGCGCCGCAGCACGGCCGCGGCGACGGCCAGGAAGTCCCCGCTCATGTCCGCGCCATCCTGCTCGCCAGCGCCCGCGAGGCCGCCCAGAAGGACAGCGCCAGCACGCCGGTGCCGACGGCCAGCCCGCGCCACAGCGCCGTGCCGTCCCACCCGGTGATCACGAGCGAGCGCAGTCCTTCGATGAGGTAGGAGGCCGGGTTCCACGTGGCCACCGTGCGGAACCAGTGCACCGCGATGAGGTCGCGCGGCATGCTCATCGACGACAGGAAGAAGACGGCGAACATGAGCGGGAAGGCGCCCTGCACCGCCTCGGGCGAACCGGTGCGGGCGCCCAGCGTCGCGCCGATCCCGGCGAAGGCCACGGCGATGAAGACGGCGTAGAGCACGAGCACGACCGCGCCGGCGGGACCGCTCTTGATGTCGACCCCGGAGGCGATGCCGACGGTGAGGTAGGCCAGCGCGCCGATCAGCGCGAGCGTGGTCGCTCCGGCCATCTGCCCGACGAGGATCGTCACCCGCCGCAGGGGCGTCAGCTGCAGGCGGTCGAGGAAGCCCGTGTCGATGTCGGTCGCGAGCTCGGTGCCCGCCGTGATGGACGAGAACATCGCCCCCTGGATGAAGGTGACCGTGATCGCGAAGTCCAGATAGGAGTCGGCCGGGAAGCCGGGGATGGCGGTCGCCGCGCTCAGGCCGCTCGAGTTGACCGCGAGCAGGAAGAGCGGGAAGACGAGCGTCGGCACGATCAGCGCGGGCTGGCGCAGCGTGCGCCGCACCGAGCGCCGGGCCACGAAGCCGATCTGGCTGGCCAGCTCTGCGATCACGCCGGCACCGCCTCCTCGGGCGCCGCCTCGCCCGCCTCGCCCGCCTCGCCCGCGCCCTCCAGCGAGCGCCCGGTCTTGGCCAGGAAGACGTCGTCGAGCGACGGCGAGTGCAGCTGCAGATGCGCCAGCGCGATCCCCGCGTCGTCGAGCGCGCGCACGATGTCGGGCAACTGCTCGGCGCCCCGGCCGAGGCGCACCGCGGCGCCCTTGGGCGAGTGCGCGGCGCGCTCGCCGAACGGCGCGAGGACCTCCGCGGCGCGCTCGAGGTCGTGCGGGTCGGCCGGGATCGCCTCGACCGTGTCGCCGCCGATGTCGCGCTTGAGCTCGTCGGGCGTGCCCTCGGCCACGATCTTGCCGCGGTCGATGATCCCCACGCGGTCGGCGAGGACGTCGGCCTCCTCGAGGTACTGCGTGGTGAGGAAGACCGTGACGCCGTCCTGCCTGGCCAGGCGCTCGACCTCGTCCCACAGCGCGCTGCGGCTCTGGGGATCCAGGCCCGTCGTCGGCTCGTCGAGGAAGAGGATCGACGGCCGGTGCACGAGCGCCAGGGCGAGGTCGAGGCGGCGCTTCATGCCGCCGGAGTAGCCGCCGACCTTGCGGTCCGCCGCCTCCGTGAGGCCCACGCGCTCGAGCAGCTCGGTCCCGCGGCTGGCGCGGTCGGCCTTGGCCAGGCCGTTGAGGCCCCCCTGGAGGTCCATGTGCTCGCGCCCGGTCAGGAAGTTGTCCAGCGCGGTGTCCTGCAGCGCCGCGCCGATGTTGCGGCGCACGTCGGCGCCCTGGGCGACGACGTCGAAGCCCGCCACCGTCGCGCGGCCCGCGGTGGGCGGCAGCAGCGTGGTGAGCATGTGGACGGTGGTCGACTTGCCGGCCCCGTTGGGCCCGAGGAAGCCGTAGATCTCGCCCGCCGCGACCTCGAGGTCGATGCCGTCGACGGCGTGGATGTCGCCTTTGAAGGTCCGGACGAGGCCGTCGACGACGATCCCGCGATGGTTGGTGCTCATGACTCCCAGCGTTCCATATCCCTTGAAGTTGTCAACGATTTATGCAGATAAGTACCATCAGGGGTGCGATGGGCGCGAGCACGACACGCCGGAGCTCTCCTGCCGCCGAGGCGTGGGCGCTGATGTTCGAGCTCATCCATCTCTCCAAGCGGCGCTTCATGGCGATCGCGTCGGAGTTCGACCTCTCTCCCCCGCAGGTCATGGCGCTGCGCCAGCTCGATCCCGACGAGCCCAAGCCGATGAGCGAGCTCGCCCTCGCGCTGCGCTGCGACAACTCGAACGTCACCGGCATCGTCGACCGCCTCGAGGACCGCGGCCTCGTCGAGCGCCGCCCGGCCCAGCACGACCGCCGCGTGAAGATGCTGCTCATCACCGAGCGCGGCGCGCAGGTCCGCGCGGGCCTCGCCGCGCGCCTGGACGAGCCGCCCGAGGCGCTGGCCAGCCTCTCGCCCGAGGACCAGCGAGCGCTGCGCGACATCATGCGCCGCGCCCTCGGTCGCGCCTGACACCCCTGCTCAGCATCGCGCCCCATTGTGCGACCGGCGCGCGCCGCGGTCGGTACGGCTAGCCCCCGGATGACGCGGCGGCGCGGGCGATGGCTCGCCCGCGCCGCGTGACGTCAGGAACCTCGCTCAGCAGGGAGGCTGCCAGGACGCCGTGACGCCCTGCGCCTGCCAGGCGTTGCCGACCGTCGTGGCGCTGAGCCCGAGGTCGGTGGCCGCCTGCTGCTCGGCCGCGCGCGCATCGGCGAACGTGGCGGTGGGGCCGAGGTAGACGGTCTGCGCGCGATAGCGGACCTGCTCGGCGCCGCTGCGTCCGAGCGAGTCCACCAGGTTGGCGTAGACCTTGTTCGGGATCCCGCTGTTCGTGTGCACGCCGCCGTTGTCGCTGGAGGTGCAGACGTACTGCGAGGCCGTGGCCGGCTGCCCATAGGCGCCCGGGTTGCGCATGTCGCGGATCGCGCCGATGGGCAGGTCCTCGCCCATCGTCGAGTCGCCGGGGTCGACGTCCCAGCCGGCCTGGTCGGAGATCGACTCGTTCAGCGCGCCGGGCTGGTCCTGGTACTCGAGGCCCGCCGTGCGCTCGGTCACCGCGTGGGTGAGCTCGTGCGCGGTGACGTCGTTGACCGCGAAGCCGTCGCCGTAGACCATCTCGAAGCCGTCCCAGAACGCGTTCTGGTAGCCGACGCCGTAGTGCACGAAGCTGACGAGCTCCGCGCCCGGCGTCGTCGTAGGAGTCGCGCCCGAAGGTCGACGCGTAGTAGTCGTACGTCGCGCCGGTCCCGTCGTAGGCGGCGTCCACGTCGCGGTTGCCCGTCGCCGGATCGCCCTCGCCACGCGCGAAGGTGCCCGTGGTCGTGCTGCCGTTCGCGTTGTAGATCGTGCGGTTCTTGGCGAACTCGGTGCGGTTGAGCGCGGCGGCGACCTGGCCGGAGACGGCATCGACGAACACGAGCTGGCGGTCGGGACGCGTCGTGGAGGTCACATCGACGGCCCAGGCCAGCGTGGCCGGGTGGCTGCCGAACGGCACGCCGGTGTAGACGTAGAGCTTCGGCGCCTGCACGAGCTTGGCGTCGGGGACCTGGGCCAGGGCGACGTCGCGCGCCTGGTCCGCGCTGACCGATGCCTGCGACGCCGCGCCGCTGGTGGCGCGCGAGACGCCGGCGGTGAAGCCGGTCAGCGCGTCGCTGCGGGCGAGGTGGACGGTGACGGCGCCGTCGTAGACCGGCACGCTGCCGACGAGCTGGTCGAAGCGCACGTGGCGCTGGCCGAGGGCGTCGGTCGTCGCCTGCGCGTAGCGCAGCTGCGTGCCCGCGTCGGACACGCCGAGCAGCCCGGCGTAGCGGTCGACTGCCGCGCGGGCGACGGTGCCCGCCGTGGCGTTCGACGAGACGCCGAGCGTCTTCGCGCTCACGGTGCCCGTGACGGTCGATGCAGCGGCGGTGGACGGGGCGGAGACGATGCGGGCGCCCTGGGCGTCCTGGGCGAAGCGGTCCTTCGCCGCCTGCTGCGTCGCCGCCGATGCCGCCGAGGCGAGCACGGCGGAAGCGACCATCACAGGCATGACAAGCCGAAGTATGCGCATGCGCGCGTACCTCCTGGATCGGGGGGATGTCGGGGGGTGACGCCCTGCCAGGACCTCCCCGCCGCGCGACCCATACCCCCGCTCCGATACGCCTGAAACCAGGGACGTTGTCCGGCGCCTACCCCACGTCGGCGGCCGCTCTGGGCGGTGGGCCGACGTACCTCGCCGACGGCCTGATGAGCCGCGCCTCGCGCTTCTGCTCGAGGATGTGCGCCGACCAGCCGGCCACGCGCGCGCACGTGAACATGCTGGTGAAGAGCGCCGGCGGCACCTCCGCCTGGTCGAGCACGACCGCCGACCAGAACTCGACGTTGGTCGCAAGGACCCGATCGGGCTTGCGCGCCTGCAGCTCGGCGAGCGCCGCGCGCTCGAGCGCCTCGGCCACCTCGAAGCGCGTGGAGCCCAGCTCGCGCGCCGTGCGCCGCAGGACGCGCGCGCGCGGATCCTCGGCGCGGTAGACGCGGTGCCCGAAGCCCATGAGGCGCTCGCCGCGGTCCAGCGCGTCGCGGACCCAGCGCTCGGGGTCGCCGAGCTCGAGCACCTCGTCGAGCATCTTGAGCACGCGCGCGGGGGCGCCGCCGTGCAGCGGGCCGCTCAGCGCGCCGACGGCGCTCGAGAGGGCGGCGGCGCAGTCGGCGCCCGTCGACGCGACGACGCGCGCGGTGAAGGTCGAGGCGTTCATGCCGTGCTCGGCGGCCGAGATCCAGTACGCGTCGATGGCCTTGGCGTGGTCGGGGTTCGCCTCGCCGCGCCAGCGGATGAGGAAGCGCTCGGCCGTCGAGGCCCCGAGGTCGACGTCGGTCTGCGGGACCGGCGGGCGGCCCACGCCCCGCGCGGACTGCGCCACGAAGCTCAGCGCCATGACCGACGCGCGGGCGAGGTCGTCGCGCGCCTGCTCGTCGCTGATGTCGATGAGCTGGCGGAAGCCCCACTCCGGGGCGAGGGTGGCCAGCGCCGACTGCACGTCGACGCGCGGGTCGCCCGAGCGGACGGTCAGCGGGTGCGGGACCGCGGGCGGCAGCCCGGGCTCGAAGCTCGAGTCGACGAGCAGGCCCCAGACCTTCTCGTAGGGCACGCTGCCGACGAGCTCCTCGATGTCGACGCCGCGGTAGCGCAGGGCGCCGCCCTCGCGGTCGGGCTCGGCGATCTCGGTGGCGAAGGCGACGACGCCCTCCAGGCCGGACTGGACTTCGGTCACGTCGGTGGTCATGTCGCCTCCACGGGGAGCGGTTCGGGGATCTCCCGCGCGCGAAGCGCGCGGGCTGCGATGCGGTCGTCCTCCTCGCCCTCCAGCGGGCGCAGCACCGCGAAGGCCGCGAGCGGCGCGAGCGCGAGGACAGCGTAGGCGGCGGTCCACGACGTGGCCTCGACGAGCACGCCGAAGGCGGTGGGCGCCAGCACGCCGCCGACCGAGATGAGGGTGTTCTGCATGCTCATCGCCGTGCCGGCGCGCGCGTGGCCCGAGATCTCGGCGGCGGCGGTGAAGGCCAGGCCGTTCCAGCTCATGGTCGAGATGGCGGCCACGGCCAGCAGCGGGTAGAGGAGCACGCCGGGCCCGGTGGCCAGCGCGCCGACGGCGGCCAGCAGCGCCGCGTTGCGCGCGGCGATGCGCCGCATGGGCGCGATGCGCAGCCCCTCGCGGTCGGAGCGCCGGCCGGCGACGATGCGCACGAGCGCGCCGACGATCTGCAGCGCACCGAGCGCGGCCGCCGCGGACGCCGCGCCGACGTCGCGCGCGTCGTGCAGGAAGAGCACGATGAAGCCGAGCATCGAGGCCTGGGCGCAGACGAGCAGCGCGCCGCCCGCGCCCAGGCGCCAGATGCGCAGGTCGCGCGTCGGCGGCAGCGCCGGGCGCGCTCTCGCTGCGCCGGCCGAGCGCCGCCGGCGGGTCGCGCATGAGCACGACCGCCGCGACGGCGGCGGTGAGGCTGAGCCCGGCGAGGGCGACGAAGGCCGCGTCGAGTCCCTGGGCGTCGATCAGGCTCGGCAGCGTCAGCGAGGCCACGGCACCGCCGAGCGGCAGCGCCATCTGGCGGATGCCGAGGGCGAAGCCGCGCTCGGTGCGCGCGAACCAGCCCATCACCGCGCGGCCCGACGCGCCGGTGGCGCTCGAGCCGAACATGCCGGCGACGAGCAGGGCGACGAGGAGGGCCGCGTAGCTGGTCGAGAGCGCCGCGCCGACCAGGGCCGCGGCGCAGCCGGCCAGCCCGCTGGCCATGACCGGGCGCTCGCCGATGCGATCGGTGAGCGCGCCCCACGGCACGAGCGTGAGCATCCCGCCGCCGGTGACGGCCGCGAAGGCGAGGCCGACCTCGCCGAGGCTGAGGCCGAACTCGGCGCGCAGGGCGGGGGCGAGCGAGGGCAGGCCCATCCGCAGCGCCGAGAACGCGCCGGCCCCGACCGCGCCCGTGGCGAGGATCACCCAGCGGTAGCGCGAGGTCACGCCGCGGCGCTCCGCGAGCGCTCGCGGTGGCGCCGAGCCTTGGCCTCGTTGCCGCACAGCGCCATCGAGCACCAGCGCCGGCGCCCCGCCGGCGAGCGGTCGTAGAAGCGCGCCGAGCACGTCGGCGAGGCGCAGACGCGGATGCGCGCCGCCTCCGCCGGCGTGCCCAGCATGCGCGCGGCGTCGAGCGCCACGGCGGCGAGGGCGCGCCTGACCGGGTCGGCCGGCTCACGCTCGCCCAGGACGGGCGTGCCGTCGTCGGCGACGGCCAGCTGCGTCCGCGCGCCGGCGTGCGCCAGCCACGCGTCGATGGTCGCCACCGCCGCGGCCGGCGCCGGCTCGTGGGCGAGCGCCGCCTGCATGCAGGCATCGATCGCCTCGCGCAGCTCGCGCGCCTCGCGCAGCCGCACGCGGCTCACCGGTGGCGGTGCGGGCGCGAGCTGGGCGCGCACGAGCCACAGGCCGAGGTCGTCGGGCGTGACGAGCGTCTCGACGCGCCGGCGCCAGCGCTCGCGCAGCGTGTTGACGAGGTCGATCGCCGGCCGCCCGCCGAGCCAGTACCACCACGCCGCGCCGCTGGCCAGGGGCAGCGCCAGCTCCTCCGGAAGGTCGCGTGCTTTGGCGCGGGGCTGCATAACCACATGATACGGAATAACCGGTTACGGACGCCCAGCACGGTCGAACGTCGGTCTTCCCCCGTCCAGGCGGGGCAGGACCGACGTTCGACGCTCCGGTCTAGGCTCCCCGCCATGTCCGACCTCCTCTTCCGCCCGGCGAGCGAGCTCGCCGGCCTCGTCCGCTCAGGCGAGCTCTCCGCGCGCGAGCTCGTGCAGGCCTCGCTGGACCGCATCGAGGCACTCGACCCCGAGCTCAACGCGTTCGTCGACGTCTACGCCGAGGACGCCCTGACGGCGGCCGACGCGATCGCCGCCGGCGACGAGCGCCCGTTCGCGGGCGTGCCGATCGCGATCAAGAACAACCGCGCGATCGCGGGCAAGCGGCTGACCTTCGCCGCCGAGTTCTTCGGCGACTGGGAGGCGCCCTACGACCACAACGTCGTGCGCCGCTTCAAGGAGGCGGGCTTCGTGGTCGTCGGCTCGACCACCCTGCCCGAGTGGGGCATCCTGCCGTGGACCAACACCAAGCGCTTCGGGCCGACGCGCAACCCGTGGGATCCGGCGCGCACGAGCGGTGGCTCGTCGGGCGGCTCGGCGACCGCCGTCGCGGCCGGCATGGTGCCCATCGCCCACGCCAACGACGGCGGCGGCTCGACGCGCATCCCGGCCGCGTGCTGCGGCCTGGTCGGGCTCAAGCCCCAGCGCAACCGCATCTCGCTGGCACCCGAGGCGGGCGAGAGCTTCCTGGCCGTCGACGGCGTGCTCACGCGGACGGTCAACGACACGGCCCTCGCGCTGGACCTGCTGGCCGGCACGGAGACGGGCGACGCGTCGTGGGCGCCGCCGCCGGCCGAGGCCTTCGCCGCCTCCGCGGCGCGCGAGCCGGCGGGCCTGCGGGTGGCGGTGGTCACCAACGCGCCCATCGACGTGGCGCTCGACCCGGCGCGCGTCGAGGCCGCCCACGAGGCCGGGCGCCTGCTCGAGTCGCTCGGCCACCACGTCGAGGAGGCGCAGGCGCCGTGGCGCGACGACACCCTGCTGCAGGCCTTCACCGCGCTCTTCGCCCCGCTGGTCACCCTCCAGATCGCCTTCGGCCGGCTCGTTCAGGGGCGCGAGCCCGAGGAGCACGAGATGGAGCCGCTGAGCTGGGCGCTGTGGGAGCTCGTGCGCGGCATGTCGGCGCTCGACACCCACCTCGCCTCGGCCCAGCTTCAGATCTTCGCGCGCGGCCTCGTGAGCTGGATGGACCAGTACGACGTGGTCGTGGCGCCGGCCCTGGCCGAGGCGCCGGTGGCCCTCGACGACGTCCATTGGCAGACGGACGACCCGATGGGCCTCTTCACGCGGTCGGGCGCCTTCACCCCGTTCACCGCGGTGGCCAACGTCACCGGCCAGCCGGCGATCGCGCTGCCGCTGGCCGAGCACGAGGGCCTGCCGGTGGGCGTGCAGCTCTTCGGGCGTCCGGCGCGCGAGGGCGACCTGCTGGCCGTCGCCACGCAGCTCGAGGCGGCGCGGCCGTGGCTCGCGCGGCGCCCCGAGCAGTGAGGTGAGCGGGTCCAGCCCCCCGGCGGACCCGCTCACCTCGGGGTGATCAGCTCAGCCGGTGAACTGCGGCTTGACGACGGCCGAGTGGCAGCGGCTGAAGCTCAGCCGCAGCGTCTTGGCCTTGGTCTGGCTGGACCGGGCGAACTGGACGGTCACCCGGACGCGGTGGGTGCCGAACGCGAAGCGCTTCACGTTCATCGGCAGCACCCAGCGGCCGTTGCGGTTGGCCTTGGTGAGCGTCTTGACCTTCTTGCCGTCGACGTAGAACGTCACCTTCACGATGCGTCGACCCGAGACGGTGGCGGCCACCGCGCTGGTGGTCGGGCATCCGCTGGGACCGCGCAGCGTCGCGCTGCCCGGGCGAACTCGCGCGGGGCTGACGCGCACCTGCGGCGTCGGGCTGACGACCTGCGCCGGCGGCTGGACCGGCGGCGTGTTGGTCGGCGGCTCCTGCGGCGGCGGAGGCGGCGTGGGCGTGGTCTTGCGCGTGTTGGTGATCACGCAGTCCCACTGGTCGCCCTTGGCCACCGCGAGGCTGCCGTCGGTGTCGGCCGGCTTGGTCGTGTGGGCCTTGTCGACGCACGAGGTGCTCGAGTCGTAGTTCGACAGGTCGGTCGCCGTGCCGGCCGCCTCGCCCACCGTGTGGGTGCCGGGCAGGACGGTCTGGACGCCGGTCGTGCCGCCGTCGCCGACGTTGGTGGCCTTCGCCTGGCCGTCGATCAGCAGGTTGAACTTCCCGCCGTCGGTGGCCGGGACGAGCTTCTTGGTCACCTTGATCGTGCCGGTGTCACGCGTGTTCGTGACGTAGCACTTGGTCCACTCCCACCAGTTGAGCTTGAAGTTGATCTTGCGCGCGGCGACATCGGACGTCGTGTCGGTGTCGAGCGCCGAGCTCGTGTTGGGCTCGCTGGGCCACCCGTTGGTGCCCTGCGTGTGGTAGCAGGCGATCGCGGTCAGCGTGTAGCCGGCGGCCGCGCGCTCCGTGATCGTCTGGACCGAGTTGCCCCACTGCGAGGTGCAGCTGCTGCCGACGTTGCACTCCACGCCGTAGATGCTGCTGCTCTGGCCGCCCTTCAGGTTGAAGGACGCGGGGCTCGCCGCCGGCTTCAGGCTCGTGTCGAACGTGAAGACGTCGTTGGCGTCGCCGCCCTGGTTGATCTTGACGATCTGAACCCTGCTGTAGGTCGCGTGGGCGGCCTGCGCGGAGAGCGCCAGGCCGAGCCACGCCACCCCCACGGCCGCAAGCAGCCGTGTTGCGCGCGAAGCGCGGATGGACATCTGGAACATCGAAAACCCCCCTGTGTCCGGCGGTCCCCACCGCCGGACGATCACCCCTACCCCGGGACATCCGTGCCCGGGTCAACGGTCACTGTACACGCTGAGCGGTCGAAGTCCAGGGATGAGCGGTAGTCCTTTCGTCCACCCGGCCACCGCGGGGCTCAAGCCCCGCGGGGCGCGGATGGGGTGCCTCGGCCGCGCCCCGGCGAACCGGAGCGCGACCGAGGTCTTGGGGTCAGCCCGTGAACTTGGGCGTGACGTTGGCCGGATGGCAGCGGCTGAAGCTCAGCCGCAGCGTCCGGGACTTGGTCTGGCTGGAGCGGGCGAACTCGATGCGCGCCTGCACGCGGTGCGAGCCGAAGGCGAACCGCTTGACGTTCATCGGCAGCACCCAGCGCCCGCCGCTCTTGTTCGGCTGCGTGAGCGTCTTGACCTTCTTGTTGTCGACGTAGAACGTCACCTTCACGATCCGCCGACCGGAGACGGTCGCCGCCACCGCGCTGGTGGTGGGGCAGCCGCTCGGGCCGCGCAGCGTCGCGCTGCCCGGTCGCACGCGGACCGGACTCACCGCGATCTGCGGCGGCTGGCCCGAGGCCGGCGCGGTTCCGCTCGCCGTCGCCGGGGTGTCCGGCGAGGCGGGCGGAGCCGGCTGGGTGGGTGTCGCGGGAGGCACGATCGTCGTGGAGTGCTGATCGGTGTCGCACACGGGGCTGCCGCCGCCCGGGGGCGGGCTGCCGCCGCCCGGAGGCATGCCGCAGGTCGTGACCGTGTTCACGACGGGGTTGGCATCGCCCTCGCTCCACTGGATGACGTACGAGCACGTGTAGGTCCACGTGTCGCCGGGATCGAGCGTCGTGTCGCTGGTGTCGCCCGTCCGCGTGAGCGGCGAGCACTTGTCGTCGGTCGCCGTGACGTTGGTCAGCGGCACGTCGCCGGGGTTGGTGACCGTGTAGCTGAACGTCAGCTGGTCGCCGGAGTGGGCCGTTGCGGGACCGTCCTTGACGACCTTGATCGCCGGGTGCTGATCAGGCGGCTTGGGGGCGTTCGTGACGTAGCACTTCACCCATTCCCAATAGCTCACCTTGAGGTTGATGGTTGAGCCCGAGACGGTCGTGTCGCCATCGGCCTGGGAGGAGTCCTTCGAGGGCTCCTTCGGCCAGTCGCCCGAGCCCTGCTCGTGGACGCACTTGATGTTCTTGAGCTCGTAGCCGGCCGTCGGCTTCTCCGTGACGGTCAGCTTCGGGTTGTTCCACGTGGCGCACGAGGACCCGTACTGCGAGTCCTTGTTGCACTCGACCTGGAACGTCTTCTGCTCTCCGCCCTTGAGCGCGAAGTCCTGTTGCGACGGCTGGACGTCCGAGGTGGAACAGAACTTGTCGTTCGCGTTGCCGCCCTTGTTGATCTTGACGATCGTGACCTTGCCGTACGTCGCGTGGGCAGCCTGAGCGCACAGTGCCAGGCCCAGCCACGCCATCGCGGCCATCACCAGCAGCCGCACTCCGCGCGAAGCGCGAATAGTCATCTGAGAGATCACCCCCAAGAAAAGCCGACGACGTGCGCCGGCATGTAGTTCACCCCTAGCCCCGGTCCACCCACCGGGCTTAGCGCGCCAATGTACCCGCCGAGCGGTAGCTCAATAGGGCCGAACGGCGCCGTGTTCGCTTACGAACACCGCATTTTCCGCGTCAATCACGGACCCTAGTTCGTGCCCAGGACGGAAGAGATGCGCCTGGGCGTCACGCCGAGCGCCTCGGCATCGAGGGTCCCGCGGGCCGCGGTCATGGTGACCTCCATGAGCTCGGCCTCGTCCCACGTGGCGAAGGCCTTCGAGCGCATGAGCGCCTCCAACGTGCGCAGCGAGCGGCTGACCACGCCGAGCGGAACGTGCACCAGCGGTCGCGGCCGCCCGGCCGCGCGCAGGACGACCTCGACGATCGCGTCGTAGCTCAGCGTCTCGGGGCCCGACAGCTCGTAGCGCTCGGCGGCGTCCGAGCGCTCGAGCGCCGCCATGACGCAGTCGGCGACGTCGTGCGACCAGATGGGCTGGAACAGCGCGCGACCCGAGCCGCTGATCGGCACCACGGGCAGCAGCGCCATGCGCTCGAGCAGGGTGAGGAACACGTCGCCGGGCGCGTAGACGATCGACGGCGCGAAGATCGTGTGCGGGACCTCCGACTCGGCCACCGCGCGCTCGGCCAGCGCCTTGGCGCGCATGAAGCGCGTGCGGTTGTGCGCCGACGCGCTCTGGGCGCTGAAGAAGACGAAGCGCTCCACGCCGGCCCGCTGCGCGGCCTGCACCATGCGCCACGTGGCGACCGCGTTGGTCTCCTCGATCGAGCCGCCCGGCTGGTCGCGGATGGCGGCGGCGAGGTGCACGACGGTGTCGACCCCGCGCAGCGCGTTGCGAAACGACGCCGGGTCCGACAGGTCGCCCAGGGCGATCTGCACACGTACGCGCTCGGGGCCCAGGCGCCGCGGGTCGCGCACCAGGCAGCGCACCGGCCGCCCGGAGGCGGTCAGGCGCGGCAGCAGCGCGGAGCCGACGAGCCCGGTGGCGCCGGTGAGCAGCAGCACGCGACGGCCCTACCGGTCGCGCGCGGAGCGCCGCAGGCCGCGCGCGGTGTAGAGGTCGACGCTGTGGCGCTCCTCGCGCCAGGGGTCGCCGTCGTTGTGGTAGCCGTTGTCCTCCCAGAACCCCGGGCGATCGCCCGCCATGAGCTCCAGGGCGCGGACGAACTTGGCCGACTTCCAGAAGTAGCGGCTGGGCACGAGCAGCCGCGCCGGACCGCCGTGGTCGGCCTCCAGCGGGGCGCCGTCGAAGCTGTGGGCCACGAGGACGTCGTCGTCGAGCAGCGCGTCGAGCGGGACGTTGGTCGTGTAGCCGCCGTGGCTGTGGACCATGACGTGGGTGGCGCCCGCCCGGGGCTGCGCGCGCTCGAGCAGGGTCCGCACGCGGACCCCCCGCCAGCGCGTGTCGAACTTCGACCAGCGCGTCACGCAATGGATGTCGCAGGTCACGTCGACCTGCTCGAGCGCCATGAGCCCCTCCCAGTCCAGCGCGTAGGGCGCATCGGCCTCGCCGTGCACCGACAGCGCCCAGGCCTCGAGCGGGACATCCGGATTGGGCCCGACCGTGAGGACGGGGAACTTCGTCGTGGGGGATTGGCCGGGCGGCAGGCGGGCGGGATCGATGCCGAGCTTGATCGCCCGCCGGCGCCCCCGCTCGCCCCAGAGGCGCGGGGTCATGGGCACGAGGCGGATCATTATGCTTCGCCCTCCGAACACGACCCCAAGGAAGTACATGGCGTACGTCATCGCCGAGCCGTGCATCGGCACCAAGGACAACTCCTGCGTCGAGGTCTGCCCGGTGGACTGCATCCACCCGACCCCCGACGAGCCGGATTACGACAAGGTGGAGATGCTCTACATCGACCCGGAGGAGTGCATCGACTGCGACGCATGCGTCGAGGCCTGCCCCGTGGACGCGTGCTTCGCCGAGGACCAGCTGCCGGACGAGTGGCAGCGCTACGCGCAGATCAACTCGGAGTACTTCGCAACACGTAGTCGTCCGCCGGCGCTTGCGGCGCCGCGCGCGCAAGCATCACCGAGGGAAGGACCCCCGCGGCGCCCGGCCGGGCCGCTCGGCGTAGCGTGGTCGATTGGTGTTGCAGGAGAACACTTACGACCATCGTGCTGACTCTGGGCCAGGAGCCGAACAGCATCCTCCGGGTAGCTCACCGCCGGAGGACGACCGCCCGGTCGCGCCGCCCCGGCTGCTTCCCTCGGTGATGCGTAAGCGCGCGCGCGCAACGCGCGGCGAACCCCCGCGGGCCTAGCCGGCCATCGGCAGCGACATCCCCGTGGGCGCCGCCGCCGGCGCGGCCGGGGCCACCGTCTGCAGGATCGGCAGCTCGACCGGGAACATCGCCATGAGCCCGCGGGCGGCCTGGCGGATGGCCTGCGAGGCCGGATCGTCGGGATCGGTGAAGACCAGCGGCTCGCCGGCGTCGGCCTGCTCGCGCAGGGGCATGGTCAGCGGCACCCGGCTCAGCAGCGGCACGTCGAGCTCGTCGGCCAGCGCCTGGCCGCCGCCCTCGCCGAAGAGGGCGAAGCGCTCGCCGCCCGGCGTGACGAAGCCCGCCATGTTCTCGATGACGCCGGCGATCTCCAGGTCGACCTTGTGCGCCATCTCGGCCGAGCGGCGGGCGACCTTCTGCGCCACGGGCTGCGGCGTGGTGACGATGAGGAACTTGGCCTGCGGCAGGAGCTGGGCGAGGGTCATCGAGACGTCGCCGGTGCCCGGCGGCAGGTCGACGAGCAGGAAGTCCAGCGCGCCCCACTCGACGTCCTCCAGGAACTGGGTGAGGGCCTTGTGGAGCATCGGCCCGCGCCACACCACGGCGCTGTCCTCCTCGACGAAGAAGCCGATCGACATGACCTTCACGCCGTGGCCCTCCAGCGGCAGGATCTTGCGCTGCGCCGAGACGGGCGGGCGGCCCGAGACGCCGAACATGCGCGGGATCGAGTAGCCCCAGACGTCGGCGTCGAGGACGCCGACGCGCTTGCCGTCGGCGGTGAGCGCCGCGGCCAGGTTGGCGGTGATCGTCGACTTGCCGACGCCGCCCTTGCCCGAGCCGATGCAGACGACGTTGGAGACCTGGGCCAGCGCGCCCTCCGGCAGCCCGCCGGGGCGGCCGAGCTTCTGCTGCAGGCCGGCCTTCTCCTGGTCGGAGAGGACGTCGAAGGCGACCTCGACGCGCTGCACGCCGTGCGAGGGCGCCGACGGCCGTGCGCACGGCGGTCTCGAAGTGGCTGCGGATCGGGCAGCCGGGCGTGGTCAGCGAGACCGTGACGCGCACGAGGCCGTCGGCGCTGTCGATCGAGCGCACCATCTCGAGCTCGACGATCGAGCGGCGCAGCTCGGGATCGATGACGGCCTCGAGGGCCTTGAGGATCTCCTCGCGGGAAGGCATGCCGTCCATTCAAGCAGAGGGCGAGGCCCCGCTCGCGCGCGAAGCCGCAGGCTCCGCACCCGCTGCCGCGGCCGGAGCGGGACCGCGCGGCCCGCCGGTCGCGAACGGAGAAACGGCCCGCCGGTGGCGGGCCGCTTCTGAGGGAGGAGAGGTACTGCTTCTGTCAGTGAGATATGTGACTGACAGCTCTCCGCCGGCGGGTCCTCTCCGTGGCCCGCCGGCGGGGAAGTCGTCCTACGCGACGCTGACGACGCGCTCCTGGACCTTGGTGGCGACCTGCGTGCCGCGGGTGACGCCCGTCTGCACGAGGTTCTCGACGCGGGCGCCCAGCAGGTCGGCCTGGGCCGTGACGTCCTTGCGGGTCGAGCGGATCTCGCGCTCGACGCGGGTGCGGCGCTGGCGCAGCTCGCGCTCGACGCGCGTGCGGGCCTTCTTGACCTGGCGCTCGACGCGGTTGCGCTCGGTGCGCCCACGGCGCTCGAAGCGCTTGATGTCGGCCTGCAGGCGCTTGCGGCGAGCCGCCAGCTCCTTCTCGGCCTTCTCGCGCGAGCTCACGCTCTCACGCAGGGTCTCGACGGTGGCCACGACGTTGTCGCGGGCCACCAGAAGGGCGCCGACCGGGACGAGGACGGCGCGCTCGGCGTACTCCTGAGCGCGATCGACCGGGGTCTTGGCCAGCTCGGCGCGGGTCGCGGCGGCCTTCCGGGCGGCCGTGGAGCGCTTGCGCGCGGCGGCGGCCTGGTTGCGGCTGCGCGTAGCAGCAGCCTTCTTGGCGGTGGTGGAGCGCTTGGTCGCGTTGGCGGTGCGCTCGGTGGTTGCGGTGGTGGTCTGCTCGGCCATGAGAAGCCTCCCTGAGGCTAAGGAAGTTAAATCTAATCTTGTTCGCTAGAAGCGTACCACGCGAACACGTGTTTGTAAACCGCTAGGAGCCCGGCGTTACAGAACGAACATGCGTTCTGCGCACCCAGGCGGCTGGGTCGTCGAGCTCCGCGAGCGTCGGCAGGTGCTCCGGAGCGCTCCAGGCGCGGTTGAGGCCCTCGATCCCCCAGTCGCGCACGACGGCGTCGCAGAAGCGCTTGCCCACGACGTACTGGCGCATCTTGAGGTCGAGACCGAGCAGGCGCTCGAGCAGCTTGACCAGCGGCGGCTTCTCGCGACGCCGGCGCTCGAGCGACTCGCGCAGCTTGGGCAGCGACGGCAGCACGCCCGCGCCGGCGGCGTCCATCACGTGCTCGGCGTGGCCCTCGATGAGCGCCATGACCGCCTGCAGGCGATCGATGATCTCCTTGCGCTCGGGCCCGGCGACCGCGTGCACGAGGCCGTCCTTGCGCACCGACTCCCACGTCGCGCGCAGGTCCTGCATCTTGGGCAGACGCAGCAGCGCGGTCGGGTCGACCTCGACCTTGACCGACGAGAGCAGCTCGCGCAGCAGAGAGGCCAGGTGCTCGCGCAGCCACGGCACGCCCGTGAACTGCACCGCGTGGGTGATCTCGTGGAAGACGACCCACTCGAGCAGCTCGCCCTCGTCGGCCTCGAAGGCGCGCGCCGCCTCGCGCAGGTTGGGCGCGACGAGCAGCAGCCGCGGCGGGCGCTCGGGATCGAGCAGCGCCAGCTCGTACTGGCCGAGCACGTTGCGGCCCATGAAGCCGACGATCCCGCCCGCCTCGACGCCGATGAGCACGCCGCCGACCGACTGCAGCGGCCCGCTGCCCAACCGCTCGAGCAGCGGCTCGAGGGTGCCGCCCATGGTCTCGAGGTTGGCGCGCGCCCATGCCTTGCGCCCGACGGCCTCCAGCGCGGGAGGCGGGACGGCCGGCTGGATCCGGGCGTACTCGGTGACGTGCTCGCACGCGCGTTCGGCCATCGCGTCGAGGTCCGCGCCTCCGGCGAGCGGGGGACCGGCTCCGTCGCCTCCGGCCACGGCCTCGGCGACGCGCTCGGCCAGGCGCCAGTCGACCATCAGACGGCGGGCAGCGTGGCCAGCTCGGCCAGCGCGCGGTCGGTACGGGCGGCCACGACGGGCGAGCGCGGCTCGAGGTCGAGCGGGGCAGCCAGCGGATCGTCCATGGCCGTGAAGGCGACCTGGCCGCCGCTCTCGCGGACGACGAGCTGAGCCGCCGCGGCGTCCACGGCACGGCACTTCCACAGCGTCGCCATGCCGTCCACGCGCGTCGCCGCCACCTGGCACATCGACACGGCGATCGACCCGATGGCGCGCAGGCGGCCGGTCACATGGACGAGCGCGTCGCTGGAGGCGGCCAGCCAGCGCGGATCGGCCGACTCGATGGCGACGAGCTCCAGGCGCCCGTCGCGCTTGCGGCGCTCGGGCGGCGCCGGCGGCAGCGGGGCGCCGTTGAGCAGGACGCCGCCCCCGCGCGTGGCGCACCACTCCTCGCCCGGGCCCAGGTCGTAGACGTAGCCGAAGACCACGTCGGCCATGGTGGGGCCGTCGGCCACGGCGATCGACAGCGCGTGGTGCGTGAGCCCGCGCTTGGCGTTCATGGAGCCGTCGATCGGGTCGATGACGACGAGAGCCTGGTCGGAGCCGAAGTCGACGTAGCCGCGCTCCTCGGAGACGGCGGTGAAGCGCGCGCCGGCGGCGTGCAGGCGGTCGAGCTCGCCGAAGACGGCGTCCTCGGCGGCGGCGTCGATGACCAGCGTCTGGTCGCCGCCCCCGCCGGTCTCGCCCGTCTCGATCACGCGCTCGTGGCTCGTGGGGTTGTCGGCGAGGACCTCCCGCAGACCCTCCACGGCACGCTGGCACGCGCCGAGCCAATCGAAGGAGAGCAGCTCCCCCCGGGCGTCGGGAGCGGTGGCCATATGCCTCATATCCTAGGGGCGTGCCCGATCCGCTCGACGGCCTCACCCCTGCGCAGCGCGAGGTCGCCGCCCATCGCGGGGGTCCGCTGCTCGTCGTGGGGGCCGCGGGCACGGGCAAGACGCGCGCGCTGCTGGCTCGCCACGCGTGGCTCGCCTCGGCCGGCGGGCTGGCCCCCGAGCAGGTCCTCGCCCTCACGGCCACGGAGGCCGCCGCCGACGCGCTGCGCACCGGCGTCGAGGACGAGCTCGAGCGCGGCTTCGAGGAGCTCGCCGTCCACACGGTGCACGGGTTCGGCGCCCGCCTGCTGCGCGACGAGGCGCTCGAGGCCGGCCTCGATCCCTTCGTCGTCCCCGTCGCGCCCGCCGACCGGCTGGCCATGCTCCTCGAGCGCGTCGACGAGCTCACGCTCCAGGTCCATGACTTCCAGGGCAACCCGGCCACCCTGCTCGCGTCGGTCATCGCGCGCATCGACCGGCTCAAGGAGGCGATGGTCACCGCCGACGAGGTCGCGCGCTGGGCCGCCGCGCTGCCACAGGGCGACCAGCGGGCCGAGCGCGAGCGCGAGTTCGCCGGCCTCTACGAGGCCCACGACCGCATGCTGCGCGAGCAGGGCGCGCTGGACTTCGGCGACCTGCTCCTGCGCGCCGTCGCCCTGCTGCGCGACAAGCCCCACGTGCGCGCGCGGGTCTCGGCGCGCTGGCGCCACGTGCTCGTCGACGACGCCCAGGACCTCGAGCTGGCCGCCCTGCGCCTGGTGGCGGCACTGAGCGGCGAGCACGGCGGGCTGACCGCGGCGGGCGACGACGACTGCGCGGTGCGCCGCGGGCGCGGCGCGGCGCCCGGGAACCTGCGCGACCTGGCCACCGCCCTGCCGGGCGCGCACACCGTGCGCCTGCAGCGCTCGCTGCGCGCGCCGGCGGCCATCCTGCAGGCGGCGCAGGCCGTGGTGGAGCCGATCGAGGGGCGCATCGAGAAGGCCGCGGACGCGCCGCCGGGCGGCGGTGTGCGCTTCTGGCGCTGCGCCAACGAGCGCGCGCAGGCACAGGGCACGGCAGGCGAGATCGAGCGGCTCGTGCGCTCGGGGGTGGCGCCCGAGGAGATCGGGGTGCTCGTGCGCTCCGTGCGCAACGAGGGCCAGGCGATCGCCGTCGCGCTCGAGGAGCGCGCGGTGCCCTACGACCTGGCCGGTGCGACCGCCTTCTTCCAGCGCGCCGAGGTCAAGGACGTCCTCGCCTGGCTGCGCCTGCTCGTCGACCCCGGCGACGCGGGCGCCGTCGTGCGCGCCCTCGCGCGACCGCCGGTCGAGCTGCGGGCCATCGACATCGCGCGCAGCGTGCAGATCGCGCGCCGGCGCAAGCTCGACATGGTCGGCGCGCTCGTGGCCGCGACCGAGTCGCCCCAGCTTCCCCCCGAGGCCCGCGAGCGCATCCTGGGCTTCCTGAAGCTCCACCGCTCGGCCGCGGGCGCCCTGGACACCGCGCGCCCCGACCTCTTCGTGCACCGCCTCATCGACCGCCTCGGGCTGCGCCGCCAGCAGCTCTTCGCCGCCCAGGCCGACGTCGTCGAGCGGCTCGTCTCGCTCGCGCGCCTGGGCGACCTGGCCACCGCCTACGTGCGGCGCGCGCCGCAGGCGACCGGGCGCGACTTCGCCCGCTACGTGTCGGCGGTGGCCGAGGCCGGCCTGCACGACGACGAGGAGGAGGGCGCCGGCGAGGGCCGCCACGGCGCCGTCTGCGTCCTGGCCATGCACGCCGCGCAGGGGCGCGAGTTCCGCCACGTGTTCGTCCTCGGCCTGCAGTCGGCGCGGATGCCGGGCGCGCGCCGGCGCGTGGCCGAGCCGATCCCCGACGCGCTGCTGCACGAGGAGCTCGCCGCCGACACGCGCGCCGAGCACGTCAACGACATGCGCCGGCTGCTGCACGTCGCCATGACCCGCGCGCGCGAGGGGCTCGTCCTCGGCTACGCCGAGCGCTCGGTCGGCGGCGCCCTCCAGCACCCCTCGCCCTTCCTGGAGGAGGCGCGCGCCGCGCTGCAGGCGCCGTGGGAGGAGCGCGCCGAGGAGCTCTTCGGCCCCGACGAGACGCTGCACGCCACCTTCACCACCCTGCGCGACGAGCTGCTGCGCTCGATCCCGCGCACCGCCGGGCGCCTGGGCGAGCTGCGCCTGGACACCGACCTCGACGTCGCCCACGGCGCCGTGCGCTACCTCGAGCTGGTCAAGCTGGCCGCGCTCATCGATCGGCCGGCCGGCCAGTCGGTGGCCGACGCCCTGCCGGCCATCAACACCGCGCTCCTCGGGGCGGCCACCGCCCAGCAGCGCGAGATCCTGCAGACCAGCTCGCTGGACGAGATGCTCCTCGACGCCGAGCACGACGCCCGCGCCCGCGCGGCCGCGGTCGCGGCGCGCGAGGAGCCCTCGCTGGAGGCCTTCCTGCCCACCCGCGGCGACGGGCTGCTGCTCAGCGCCTCCGACATCGAGACCTACCGCACGTGCCCGCTGAAGTACAAGTTCGCGCGCGTCTTCCGGATCCCGAGCGAGCCGACGCTCAACCAGCGCTTCGGGATCCTCGTCCACCAGGTGCTCGAGCGCTATCACCAGAGCGGGGGTCGCACGATCGACGAGATGCTGGGTCTGCTCGAGGCCGGATGGCGGCGCGGCGGCTTCGGATCGTCCGACCAGGAGCGCCAGCTGCACGCCAAGGCCGACGGCGCCCTGCGCCGCTACCACGACCGCTTCCGCGACGAGGACTCCGAGCCGCTGTGGTTCGAGAAGGCCTTCAGCTTCCGCATGGGAGCGCACACCCTGCGCGGCCGCGTGGACCGCGTCGATCGCCTGCCCGACGGCGACTACGAGCTCATCGACTACAAGACCGGCCGGCCGCGCAGCGCCGCCCAGCTGCGCGAGGACGTCCAGCTCTCGCTCTACGCGGTCGGCGCGCGGGAGGCATGGGGCCTCGAGTCCTCTCAGCAGTCCTACCTCTACGTGCTCGACGACGCGAAGGTCCCGCTGCCGGTCGAGGAGGTCGATCGCGACTGGATCACCGAGACGGTCTTCGGGGTCGCCGACGGGATCCTGGCGCAGGGCTTCGAGCCCACGCCGTCCTACGCGGCGTGCTCGATCTGCGACTACCGCATCGCCTGCCCGGCGGCCGAGCGCTGATGAACGACCCGCCGCCACTCGAGGCGCGTGCGCTCAGCCGCTCGTTCGGCGCGCTCGAGGCGCTGCGCGACTTCTCGCTGACGATCGCCCCCGGGCAGTGCGTCGCCCTCATCGGCGCCAACGGCAGCGGCAAGTCGACCGCGGTGCGGACCCTGGCCGGGCTGCTCGAGCCCTCGGCGGGCGAGGTGCGTGTCGAGGGGTTCGACCCGCACTCAGAGCCCGAGGCCGAGCACGCCCGCGCGCGGCTGGCGCTCGTGCCCGACAACCCGCTGCTCTACGACGACCTCACCGTCCGCGAGCACCTCGAGCTGGTCAGCGTGGCCCACGCGGTCGGCGGCAGCGAGCTGCCCGAGCGCATCGACGCGCTCCTGCAGCGCCTCGGGCTCGCGCACCGCAGCGAGTTCCGCCCGCCCGAGCTCTCGCGCGGCATGCGCCAGAAGACTCAGCTCGCCTGCGCGCTGGTGCGCCCCGCCGCCCTGCTGCTCCTCGACGAGCCCGTGGTCGGCCTGGATCCGCCGTCGCAGTCGCTGCTGCACGAGCTGCTGCTCGAGCGCAAGCAGGCGGGCGGCGCGATCCTGCTCACCACCCATCAGCTCGGCTTCGCCGAGGGCCTGGCCGATCGCGGCATGATGCTCTCCGAGGGCGAGGTCGCCGACTCCGGCAGCTACGCGGACGTCGCGGCCGACGCCGCCGCGAGCGGGTGGGCCACCGGATGAGCGTGATGGCGGCCGACGCGCACGTCGCCGCCGTGCGCGCCTGGTGGCGCGTGCGCCGCCCCGGCGCGCCGCTGAGCAAGCGCCTGGACACGGCCTACATGGTGGCCATCACCACGGGCATCCTCGGCGCGCTGCTCTACGGCACGGCCAGCCAGGCCCTCGGCTCGGTGCTGACGCCCGGCACGGTCGCCGAGTGGGGGCCGGCCGTCGCGCTCGTCGGCCTCGTCGCGGTCGCGCGCTGGGGGACGTGGCAGGGCCCCGTCGTCTTCGCCGCGCCCGACGTGCCGTTCCTGCTCGGCGCGCCGCTGCGCCGCAGCGTGCTGGCGGCGCGTCCGTTCGCGCGCGGCCTGGCCGCCGGCGCGGGGGCCGCCGCCGTCGTCGCCGGCGTGGCGCTCGTGGGCCTGGCCGGGGAGGGACGCGGCATCGACGCGGCCCGGGCGGTCGGGCTCGTGGCCGGCGTGGCCCTGCTCGGCGTCCTCGGCGTGGCCGGCGCGGGGCGCGTGCAGTGCTCGGCGCGCTGGGCGCGGGCGATCGGCCTCGCGCTGCCCGCCTCGCTCGCCCTCGGTGCCGGGCTCGTCGCCGTGGCGAGCGCGAGCGCGACCGGGCGCCGGGTCGTGCTGTGGTCGGGGCCGTGGGGCTGGGCGCTGCAGCCCGTGTCCGGCACCACCGCGGCGTCGCTGCTCGCTCTCGCGCTGCTGGCGGGCGTGACGGCCCTCGCCGTCGCGGGCGCCGCCCGCGGCTTCGAGCACTGCCCGACCGAGCGCCACGCCGTGCGCGCCGAGGCGCGCAGCGGAGCGATGGCGTCGGCGTGGGGACTCGACGCGCGCACTGCCCGCCTGTCGCTGCGGCGCGCGGCGGGACCCGCGCGCAGGCGCCCGGCACGCGGCCTGCGCGCGCCGCGCCAGCCCGAGCTCGCGATCCCGTGGCGCGATGCGACCTCCGCGCTGCGGGCGCCCCAGCGCACGCTCGGCAGCGCCGCACTGGCGGCCGGCGCGGCGGCGGTCGCCATCGCGGCCGCCGACCGTCCCGCGGCCGCGGCGGTCGCCGCCCTGGGCAGCTACGTGGCCGCGAGCGCGCTGCTCGAGCCGCTGCGCGTGGAGATCGATCGTCCGAGCGCCTCGCGGGTGCTCCTGCGCCGTCCGTTCGGCCGCATCCTGCTCGGCCACGTCGCCGTGCCGATCGCCGTGATGGCCGCCGGCGCGGCCGTCGCCGGCATCGTCCTGGCCGTCGCCGGCGCGCTGCCGGCCCGCGGAGGCGCGCTCGCGTTCGCCGCGATCGCGATCGTCCCCACCGTCGTCCTGTGCGCGGCCCTGTCCTCGCGCCGCGGCGGCCGCGTGCCGGTGAGCGTCCTGGCCATGGGATCGACCGGCGATCCGTCCGGCGGCGGCATCGTGGTCGCCTGGCTGCTGGCGTGGCCGGCCGCCGCCATGGTCCTCGCTGCCCTGCCGCTGGTCTACGTCGCCCGCGGGACCTCGCTGTCGAGCGCCGTGATCTTCGCCCTGGCCGTGGCGCTCGCCGCGCCGTCGGCCCTCGGCGTCGCGCTCGCCAGCTCGGAGGCCTGAGCGATCAGCGCGCAGCGAGGCGCGCACGGTCACAGCGGGCGCAGCGCGCCGGCGAGGGCCCGCGCCAGGCGCGCGACGTCCGCGCCGTCCTGCGCCCCGTGGTGGGGGTTGAGCTCGGTCACGGTCAGGCCGAGCAGCGCGTCGTGCGCGAGCACGACCCCGAGGGCCGCCACCGCGGCCTCGAACCCGACGCCGAGACCGCGCCCGGTGTTCTCCGACAGCGCCACGTCGGAGAAGTCGATGACGTCGACGTCGAAGTGCACGAGGAAGCGCCGGCCACCGGCCGCGGCGCGCTCCAGGGCGGCGCGGGCCGCCGCCGTCGGATCGGCGCGCAGCGCGTCGACGCCGATGGGCCGCAGGTCGCGCGCGGCGATCGCGGCGCGCTCGGCCGCGGTGCATTGCTCGGGTCCGGTGCCGAGGAGCACCAGGTCGTCGTCGACGAGCAGAGGCCGCCGCGGGCCCGCGCCGGCGAGGCGCTCGTCGGCGCCCTCGACGTCGAGCATGTGGGCGACGCCCGTCCAGTCCAGCGCGCCGTCGGGGACCGACTGCGGCGTGTTGAGGTCGGGGTGCAGGTCGAGGTAGACCAGGCGCGGCTCGGCGCCGGCCGCCACCGCGCCGGCGACCGTCCCGACACCGACCGTGCAGTCCCCGCCCAGCACCACCGGCAGCTCGCCCGCCCGCAGCGCGTCCTGCACCTTCGCGGCGACGGCCCGTACGCCGTCGACCACGGCCTCGGCGTTCATCGCGCGCGGCTCGCGGTGGTCGACGCGCCAGCGAAAGCGCGGCGTGTCGCCGCGGTCGCTCGCGCCCAGCGCCTCCACGAGGCCGGCCGCCCGCAGCGCCGCCGGCGCGTCCTCCTGCCCGGGCGCGAACGCTCCCGCGCTCGTCGGCGCGCCGATGACCGCGATGGACGCCGTCACCGCACGCGCGCCCAGGCTCCGATCAGCGGAGGGCTGGCCGCCACGCCGCCGGTGGCCACGACGTCGGCCCGCAGGCGGTCCGCGAGCGTGTCGGGATCCACCTCGGCCGCGGTGGCGAGGCCCGTCGCCTCGATGGCCGGCAGCAGCGACCTGATGGTCTCGGCCAGGACCGTGTAGCCCGCCCACCCCGCGCCACCGCCGACGTCCTGCTCGCTGCGCAGCTCGGGCTCGGGGAGCCCGGCGGCCGCGAAGGCGCCGAAGAGCTCGAGGCCGATGCGCGCGTGGACACCGGCGCGGGCGAAGGCCTCCTGGAGCAGCGCGACGGTGCCGTCCCAGAGCGGGGCCGGCGGATGCGACGGGATCCAGCCCGCGTCGTACTCCATGGCCACCAGGACGCCTCCGCGGCGCACGCGCGCGGCGGCACCGCGCAGCACCGCGATCGGATCCGCGACGTGGACCAGCAGCAGGCGCCCGATCGCGGCATCGAAGGGCTCCTGCCCGCCGACGCCGTCGAGCGCGGTGACGTCGCCCTCGACGATCTCGACGTTGGCGATCCCCAGGGCGTCGAGGCGCGCGCGGGCGGCGGCGACGGTGTCGGGGTCACGCTCGACGCCGACGACCCGGCCCTCGCGGCCCACGATGGACGCGGCGATGAGCGCGACGTCGCCCATCCCGGTGCCGAGGTCGAGGACCCGCATCCCCGCTGCGAGGCCCGCCTCGCGCAGGTAGCGCTCCGTCGTGCGATCGAAGAGCGTGGCCTGCGCGACGAGCCGTTCGCGCTCGTCGTCGGTCCGCCCCAGCGCGTAGGTGTCTGTCTGCGAAGTGTCCGCGGTCATCTCGCTCGGTCCCGCAGAGCCGCCCCCCGTTACGGCGTGAGGATCACGCCCGCAGGGCGCCGGCGCGCTCGGCGACGCGCGCGAAGGCCGCGGCCAGGTCGGCCACCAGGTCCTCGGGCGCCTCGATCCCGCAGCTCAGCCGCAGCAGGTCGGAGGGCACCGCCGCAGCGGACCCCTCGACCGTCTGGTGGGTCATGGCCTGGGGCACCTCGATGAGCGACTCGACGCCGCCCAGCGACTCGGCCAGCGTGAAGAGCTTCGTGGCCTCGGCGATGGCGACCGCGTCGGGATGGCGGAAGGAGACCATGCCGCTGAAGCCCGGCCAGCGCACGTCGTAGGCGCCGTCGGCGCCGCGCAGCCACTCCGCCACGGCCCGGGCGCTCTCGGCGTGCGCGCGCATCCGCACGGCCAGCGTGCGCAGCCCGCGGTGCACGAGGAAGCAGTCGAAGGGCCCGGGCACCGCGCCGATCGACTTCTGCACGAAGCGCACCTCCTCGTGCAGGCCCTCGTCGCGCACGATCACGGCGCCGCCGATGACGTCGGAGTGCCCGCCGAGGTACTTCGTCGTCGAGTGCACGACGGCGTCGGCGCCGTCCTCGAGCGGGCGCTGGTTGGCCGGCGTGGCGAAGGTGTTGTCGACCGCGACGAGCGCGTTGCGCTTGCGCGCGACGACCCCGGCGACGTCGACGACGTTGAGCAGCGGGTTGGTGGGCGTCTCGACCCAGATCAGGCGCGTGTCGTCGGCGACGGCCGCGGCGAGGGCGTCGAGGTCGGTCTGGTCGACCATCGTGTAGCGCAGGCCCCAGCGACTGAGCACCTTGTCGACCAGGCGGTAGGTGCCGCCGTAGAGGTCGGCGGGGATGACGACGTGGTCGCCGGCCGAGCACGCGGCCGTGATGAGCGCGTGGGTGGCGGCCATGCCCGAGGAGAAGGCCGACCCGGGCCGCCCTCCAGATCGCCCAGCGCGCGCTCCAGCGCGCTGCGCGTCGGGTTGGCGGCGCGCGAGTAGTCGTAGTCGCCGACGACGTCGCCGACGGCGCGCTGCGCGAAGGTCGAGCTCTGGTGGATGGCCGGGATGACCGAGCCCCACGCAGGGTCCGGCTCGAGGCCCGCGTGGACCACGCGGGTGCGGAAGTCGTCGCCGCTCATCGCGCGAGCGCTTCGAGCAGGTCGGCGCGCGTGAGGATGCCGGTCGCGCGGCCCTGCTCGGTGACCATCAGCGCCTGACGATCGCCGACCAGCAGCTCGACCGCCTCGCGCACGGGGTCGCCGGACGACACCGCGGGGAAGGGGGGCTCCATGACGTCGACGATATCGGCGTTCAGCACGCGAGGGGTCGTCCACGGCGTGCTTGAGCAGACCGCGCTCGCCGATCGAGCCGACGACCGACGCGGCGTCGTGCGCGCTGACGACCGGCAGCTGCGAGACGCGGTGCTCGTGCAGGAGCGCCACGGCGTCGCGGACCTTCTGGTGGGTCCCGACGGTGACGAGCGGCGGGATCTCGCCCGCCTCCTGCTTGGCGTAGAGCACGTCGCCCACCGTCTGGTCGGTGGCGCGCTCCAGGAACCCGTGCTGGGTCATCCAGGCGTCGTTGTAGACCTTCGACAGGTACGAGCGCCCGCCGTCGGGGAGGATCACGGCGACCATCGCCTCGGGGTCGGAGATCTCGCGGGCGACCTCCAGCGCGGCGTGGACGGCGAGCCCGCCGGAGCCGCCGGCGAGGATGCCCTC
Source organism: uncultured Actinomycetes bacterium (assembly GCA_963816845.1). Lineage (GTDB taxonomy): Bacteria > Actinomycetota > Thermoleophilia > Solirubrobacterales > Solirubrobacteraceae > JAOPZW01. Next base: position 247,435 of record CAWFMR010000064.1, read on the forward strand.
GACCATGGCCAGGCGGCGCGTGGTGAGGAAGGCGTCGCGGTCGGAGACCGTCACGTAGCGATCGACGATCGACGGGTCGTAGGTCTGCGGCCAGAAGTCCTCGCCCACGCCCTCGACGAGGTAGGGCTTGACCTCGGGCGAGGAGTAGATCGAGCCGTAGGGGTCGGCGCCGATGACCTGCAGGCTCGGATTGCGCTCCTTGAGGTAGCGGCCCGTGCCGGTGATCGTGCCGCCGGTGCCGACGCCGACGACCAGGTGCGTGATGCGCCCGCCGCTCTGCTCCCACAGCTCCGGCCCGGTGGAGAGGTAGTGCGCCTGCGGGTTGGCGGGGTTGCGGTACTGGTTGGGCTGGAAGGCGCCGGGGATCTCCTCGGCCAGGCGATCGGCGACGCGGTAGTAGGACTCGGGCGACTCGGGCGGGACGGCGGTCGGCGCGACCACGACCTCGGCGCCGTAGGCGCGCAGGAGGTCGATCTTCTCCTTGGACATCTTGTCGGGCATGACCGCGATGACGCGATAGCCCTTCAGGCGCGCGGCGATGGCGAGGCCGGTGCCGGTGTTGCCCGAGGTCGGCTCGACGATGGTGCCGCCGGGCTTGAGCTTGCCGTCGCGCTCGGCCGCCTCGATGAGCGCCACGGCCACGCGGTCCTTGATGGAGCCGCCGGGATTGAGCGACTCGACCTTGGCCACGATCTCCGGGGTCAGGCCGGCTCCGAGGCGCGACAGACGCACCAGCGGCGTGGCGCCGATGGCGTCGAGGATCGAGTCCTTGATGTCGACGGTGGAGGCGGTCGTGGTGGCGCTCATGCGCCACAGTGTGGCATCCATGCGGTGTCATCACGCAACGGCGGAAGATCCTTCGACTCACGCCCGGAAGATCGCCGATTCTTCGGCGCGGTCTGCCACAATGACCGTCGTGCCGAACGATGGACTGGACGACGTCGACCGCCGGCTGCTCGAGCTGCTCGCGGCGGACGCCCGCATCTCCAACGCCCGCCTCGCGGCGGCCGTCGGCGTGGCGCCGTCGACCGCGCTCGCACGGGTCCGTGCCCTGCGCTCGCGCGGGGTCATCCGCGGCTTCCACGCCGAGGTCGACCTCGCCGCCCTCGGGCGCCCGCTGCAGGCGCTCGTCGCCATCCGCCTCTCGGTCCACTCGCGCGATCAGATCGAGTCCTTCACCGAGCACGTGCGCACGCTGGCCGGCGTGCTCTCGATCTTCCACGTGACCGGCCAGACCGACTACCTGCTGTGGGTGGCCGCCGCCGACGCCCACGACCTGCGCGAGTTCGTCGTCGAGCACCTCGCCTCCGACCCGGCCGTCTCGCACGCCGAGACGTCGCTCATCTACGAGCAGCGCCGCGGCCCCGGCGTGTTCGGCGCGGACCCGGCGTAGAGGCTCGACCGCGCGTCGGTCGTCGTCTGCGGGCGTGGCGCGGCGCTACGCGATGAGGGCATCGAGGGAAGGGAGTGCGTGCGGGCGCGGCCGCACGCGGTCGTCCTCGAAGGCGGCGGCTCACGAACCGCTTCGGTTTGTGTCCGGATTCCGGATACAAACCGAAGCGGTTGGAGGTGTCCTGCAGCTCGAGCGCCCGCGCACGAGGACGACCCCGTCCGGGCGACCGCGCGCTGACGTCGCTGCCTCGTCCCTGAATGAGCAGTTCGCCGCGCAGCGCCGCCAGAGCGCCCGCGCATGAGGATCGGCTACTGGCGCGGACCGGGCGGGCCGCCCGGGCCGCCGGCCTCGGGTCCGCGCTGGCGCAGGAAGCGCTGGAACTCGCGCGCGATGGTGTCGCCGCTGGGGAGGTCCTGCGGGCTCATGCGCGGCTCCTCCTCCTCGGCGGCCTGCTCGAGGCGCTCGACGAAGGCCTGCACGTCGGGGTCGCTCTGGACGGCGAGCGAGACCTGGCGCTCGTAGTCGGCGGCGGCGGTCTCGAGCTCGCCCGCGTCGACCGAGACGCCGACGAGGCCCTCGAGCTTGCGCACCAGCGCGAGCGCGGCCTTGGGATTGGGGGCGGCGGCCACGTAGTGCGGCACCGAGGCCCACAGCGAGGCGGTCGGCACGCCGGCCTCCTGGCACGCGGCGTGGAGCACGCCGACGATCCCGGTCGGTCCCTCGTAGGAGGATGGGCTCAGCCCGACGCGCTGGACGAGGCCCTCGTCGGAGGACAGGCCGGTGATCGGCACCGGGCGCGAGTGCGGCACGTCGGCCAGCAGCGCGCCCATGGTCACGACCATCTGCGTTCCCAGCGCCTCGGCCAGGTCGACGATCAGCTTGCAGAACGAGCGCCAGCGCATCGAGGGCTCGGCGCCCTGCAGGAGCACCAGGTCGCGGGGCGCGCGCGGGATGCGTGCCGCGTAGATCTCGACCTCGGGCCACTCGACGCTGCGCGTCAGGCCCTCGATGAGCTTGATCTTCGGGCGGGTGGCCTGGAAGTCGTAGAAGTCCTCCGGGTCGATCCGCGCGAAGCGCGTGGCGCCCAGCGACGAGCCGAGGAACTGCAGCGCGGCCGATGCGGCGTCCCCGGCATCGTTCCACCCGGTGAACGCGCACACGAGCGCGGGTGCTCGCAGGCCGTCGGGGCGATGCTCCCAGATCAGGGGCTGCATCCGGTTCACGGTACATCATGGGTTCGTGCCTTCTGCAGAGCTCCACGCCGTTCCGACACCGCCGCCCGCGGTCGCGACGATGCGTCCCGGCGACGAGGTCAACGGCGTGTTCGCCTGCACGCGCAAGGATCGCCTGACCGCCCGCACCGGCACCCCGTACCTCGCCCTCGAGCTGCGCGATCGCACCGGCGCCATCCCGGCGCGCGTCTTCCGCGACGCCGATCTGCTCGCCGGGCGCTTCGACCAGGGCGACCTCGTCCGCGTCGCCGGGCGCGTCGAGCGCTTCCGCGACGAGCTCCAGCTCGAGCTGCGCGCGATCGCCCGCGCCGAGGACGCCGATCCCGCGGCCTTCCTGCCCGTGGCCTTCCGCGACCTCGACGAGCTCGACGGCTTCCTGGAGCACCTCGCCGGCGAGGTGCGCGATCCGCCCTTCGCGGCGCTGCTCGCCGACCTCCTCGGCGACCGGGCGCTGCGGGCGGCGCTGCGGCGCACACCATGCACGCGGGCCGGGCACCACGCCTACCTCGGCGGCCTGCTGGAGCACACCGTCGCGGTGTCGACCCTGGCCCTCGAGACCTGCACGCTTCACCCGCGCCTGGACCAGAACCTGCTGCTGACGGCGGCGATCGTCCACGACGTGGGCAAGACGCGCGAGTTCACGCTCGGGGCCGAGATCGGCCTCACCGACGAGGGCCGGCTCCTCGGGCACGTCGAGCTCGGGCTGCGCATCCTCGACGAGCGCGCCGCGCCGCTCGACGAGCCCCGCCGCCTCGCCCTCGCGCACTGCGTGCTCACCCACCACGGCGACCGGCGCCCCGCGACGCCCGAGGCGCTCGCCCTGCAGCGCCTCAACGCGATCGACGCCGCCGTGAAGGGCGCCCTGGAGCACGGGATGCCGGCCGCCCCTTAAAGACGAGGCGCCGGTGTTGGGGGCACCGGCGCCTAGGCGGTGGGCCGCGGAGCCCGGGGGGATGGGCACCGCGGGCAGAAGCCCTGGGTAGAGCCCGCCGCGACAACACGGATCGTACGAGCCTCGAGCCGGCCGCGGGCGCAGTGCGACACACGGTGGCGCACTGCGCCCGGCGGTGCGGGCAGGCGGCCAGGCGGCTACCGCTCGGCCACGACCTCGGCCCATCCACCGGGGGCCGCGGCCAGCGCGTCTTCGACCGCGCGCAGGAGGGTGGCGCGCGTGAACGGCTTCTGGACGAAGGCGAGGTTGCGGGCCCGCGCGCCGTTGCGCACGAGCACGTCCTCGGTGTGCCCCGACATGTAGACGACGCGCAGGTCGGGATTGCGATCGACGGCGATCTGGGCCAGCTGCTGGCCGGTCATGCCCGGCATGACGACGTCGGTCACGAGCACGTCGATCTCCTGCCATGCGGCGAGCGCCTCCTCGCCTCCGGGCGCCTCGGTCACCTCGTAGCCGTGCGCCGCGAGGATCCGGCAGGCCTGACGGCGCACCGGCTCCTGATCCTCGACGACGAGCACCCGCGCCGCGGCGACAGCGTGCTCGCCGGGCTCGGCCGGCGGCTCGGGCGAGCGAATCGCCTCGCGGCAGCCGGGCAGGAAGATGGTGACGCTCGTGCCGCGCCCGGGCGCGGAGTCGATGTCGACCGTGCCGCCCGAATCGGTGACGATGCCGTGCACCGTCGCCAGACCCAGCCCCGTGCCCTGACCGGGATCCTTGGTGGTGAAGAAGGGCTCGAAGGCGCGCTCGCGCACCTCCTCGAGCATCCCCGTCCCGTCGTCGACCACGGTGATGCGCACGCCCTCGGGCACGCCGGCCACGGCGATGGACAGCGTGCCGCCGTCGAGCATGGCGTCGCGCGCGTTGACGGCGAGGTTGACGAGCACCTGCTCGAGCTGCGCGCGGTCGGCGAGCACGGGCAGCAGGCCGGGGCCGACCGTGATGCGCAGCGCGATGCGCTCGCTCAGCGTGCGGTTGAGCAGGCGCTCGAGGTCGCGCAGCAGTCCCCCGACGTCGAGCACCTCGGGCTTGACCACCTCGCGACGGCTGAACATGAGCAGCTGGCGGGTGAGGGCAGCGGCGCGATCGGCCGCGCGCCCGATCTCCTCGACGTCGTCGCGGACCGGGTGGTCGGCGGGCAGCTCGCGCGTGGCGAAGCCGACGCAGGTCAGGATCACGGACAGCAGGTTGTTGAAGTCGTGGGCCACGCCGCCGGCGAGCTGGCCGACGCTCTCCAGGCGCTGCGCCTGGGCCAGGCGGTGCTCGAGCTCGGCGCGCTCCTCGGCGCTGCGGCGGCGCTCGGTGATGTCGGTCGCGATGGTGACCACCGCCGAGACGTCCCCGTCGACGCCGCGCAGCGGGAACTTGACCATGAGGAAGGTGCGCTCGTCCTCCCCGTCGGGCTCGGGGATGACCATCATCGCCTCGTAGGGCTCGCCGTTCTCGGCAACGCGATCGTCGATGTCGAGGTGGTCGGGCCGGCGCGAGGCGGGCAGCGTCTCCTCCGCCGTGCGCCCCACGGCCTGGTCGGCGCGCACGCCGAAGAGCTCCTCCCAGCGGCGGTTGACGAGCAGGTAGCGGTGCTGGAGGTCCTTGACGATGATGAGCGCCGGCGAGTTGTCGATGATCGCCTGCAGGCGCTCCTCGCTGGCCCTGCGCTCGGCCTCGGCGCGGCGGCGCTCGGTGATGTCGACCAGCTGGCACAGGAAGTACAGAGGGCGCTCGCCGTCGCCGTGCATGAGGGAGATGTGCACGAGCGCGTGGACCATGGTCCCGTCGGCGCGCAGGTAGCGCTTCTCGATCGCGAACGAGCGCCGGCGCCCGGCCAGCAGCTCCTTGATCAGCGGGCGATCCAGGCGGCGGTCCTCGGGGTGGCTGAGCTCGTTGAGCTCGGTCGTGCGCAGCTGCTGCTCGCTGCGTCCGAGCATCTGGCACAGCGAGCGGTTCAGGCGCAGCCAGCGGCCGTCGAGGTCGATGAGCGCCATGCCGATCGGGGCGTCGTCGAAGGCGCGGCGGAAGAGCTGCTCGGCGGCGCGCAGCTGGTCCTCGACGCGGTGGCTCTCGGTCACGTCCTGGCAGGTGCCGTGCACCACCGAGGGTCGCCCGTTCTCGTCGACGACGACCTCCCCGCGCGCGTGGATCATGCGCAGCTCTCCGTCGGGGCGCACGATGCGGTAGTCCAGGCTCCAGGGCCGGCGCTCGGTGACGGCGGTCTCGATGACGCGCCCGACGCGGGCGCGGTCGTCCGCGTGGACCTTGTCGAGGTAGGACCCGTAGGAACCGGGCTCGTCCTCCGCCGTCACCCCGTAGATGCGGTAGAGCTCGTCGGACCAGGTGACGCGGTCCGACGCGATCTCCCACTCCCACGAGCCCATCCGGGCGATCTGCTGGGCCTCGGCCAGCTTGGCCTCGTTGGCCGCCAGGTCGGCCTGCGCCTCGTAGCGCTCGGTCATGTCGAGCACCTGGCAGACGTAGTACTGCGGCTCGCCGCGGATGTCGCGCACGAGCGTGGCGCTCACGAGCGCCACGACGGGGCGCCCGTCGCGGTGGCGCATGGGCGTCTCGATCTGCACCGAGGCCTCGCCGTCGCGCAGCGCCTGTGCCACGCGCTCGTCCTCGACGAGGTCGGGGAGCGCCTCGGCCAGCAGCTCGTGCTCGGTGTGGCCGAGCAGCCGGCACAGGGTCGAGTTGACCCGCAGGAAGGCGCCGCCGGGCGCGACGAGGGCCATCCCGAGGGGCGCGTCGCGGAAGGCGCCCGCGAGGCGGTCCATGAACGTCTCCTCGCGGTCCGTGACGTCGTGGACCACCGAGTAGATCAGCCCGCTGGTGGCATCGACCGTCGACTGCGACTCGACCCAGCGCGTCTGGCCGTCGGAGCGCAGCGACGCGCACGCGGAAGGGGGTCGGCGTCCGGCCGTGGGCGAGCACCTCCGCCAGCTCGCGCTCGGTGGCCTCCCGGTCCTCGGGGTGCAGCAGGTCGGCGTAGGGCCGCGAGACCAGCTCCGCCTCGGTCATCCCGAGCAGGTCGAGCCCCGCCCGGTTGGCGCCGACGATCCGCCCATCGGCTGTGCTGACGAACAGCGGGTCGCGCACGAGCTCGAAGAGCCGCCGCTCACGATCGATGTCCAGGTGGGTGCTCATCCTCGCCGCCCTGTCGAGGGTAGTCCCGATGCGCCGGCTTCGCTACAACCCGAATGGGCCAGGGTACTGCTCACGCCGAACGGCATCAGGCGTCAGACAAGCGGACAGATCCCGCGATGGGACCGGACCGCTGGGTACTGTTGTGCCCTCCAGAGGAGGTCATTCGGCTTGGACCACCGAACTCCAGAGCAGTCGCCTGGCGTCCCAACTGTTTCCGTTCACTTCGTCAACAACGTGCTGGCTGCCGCCGCGAGTTACATCGAGGAAGACCCGGACACCGCTCGCGATGTGCTGGCCGAGCTCGGTTCGTTCCTCTCGCACCGCCTGCGCGGCCCGCGCACGGTGTCCCCAGCCGAGGAGCTCGATCATGTCGGCGTCTACCTGCGCCTGGAGCAGGCCCGCTTCCCGGGACGTATCGAAGTGGAGCTGCCGACCGTGAGCGAGCTGCCCTCGACGCCCGTCGGCGCCGGTGAGATCCAGGCACCGCTGGGCGAGGCCGTGAGCCGCTGGATGGGTGCGCACACCGGGCCGGTGCGCGTGGCGCTGCGCCCCCGCGGCGACGCCCTGGACCTGCAGCTCGATCGCCCCGACGCGCCCGGGGAGGCCGGCGAGCGCCTGCGGATCACCTGGGGCCCCGCCCCGGCGGGGAGGGTGGCATGAGCGCGCGTCATCGCTCGTCCACGGTGTCCGGCATCGTCCATCGGGAGCCCTCACGATGAGCTCAGGCCTCGCGATTCTCGCCGTCGACGACGAGCCGCGCGCGCTGACCGACATCAAGCGCCTGCTGGAGACCTCGGCCTCCGTCGAGCGCGTGGCCACGGCCACCTCGGCCAAGGAGGCGCTCGTCTATCTCTCCGGCGGCCGCTACGACGCGCTCTTCCTCGACGTCGCCATGCCCGAGATCGAGGGCATGGCGCTGGCGCGCCTGCTGCGGCGCTTCGCCGATCCGCCCGCGGTCGTCTTCCTCACCGGCCATCCGGATGCGGCGGTCGAGGCGTTCGAGGTCCAGGCACTGGACTTCCTGGTCAAGCCGGTCACACGCGAGCGTCTCGAGTCGGCGCTCGGGCGCGTGGAGCAGCACGTGCGCGGAGCCGAGGCGGCGAAGTCCGCGCCGGCCGGCAACGGGGCCGAGAGCGCCGCCACCGGTCCCGACGTCGTGGCGGTCGACAACCCCAAGGGCGGCGGCAAGCGGCTCGTGCGCCTGGAGACGATCTCCTTCGCCCAGGCCAACGGCGACTACGCGCGGATCGTGTGCGAGGACGGGCGCTTCCTGCTGCGCACGCCGCTGAGCCAGCTCGAGAAGGACTGGGCGGCGACGGGCTTCGCGCGCGTGCACCGCGCCTATCTCGTCAACCTCAAGCACGCGGTCGAGCTGCGCGCCCAGCTCAACGGCACCGCCGTGCTCATCATGCGCGACGACACCGAGATCCCCGTCGCGCGCCGCAACGTCGCCGCGCTGCGGCGCCGGCTGCACGCGTAGCCGGCGCGGTTGCGGCGCCTGGATCGCCCAGCGTTCCGCTCGGCGCAATCGTCGGCATACTAGGTCCGTGGCCACTGCCGCGACATTGGACGAGCTCCTCGCGCCCCTGAAGGCCGATCCGCGGCACAGCGCGGTCCTGCTCGACGTCGACGGGGTGCTGGCGCCGATCGTCCGCCACGCCGACGACGCGCACGTCCCCGAGCCCACGCGCGTGCCGCTGATCGCCGTGGCCAAGCGCTACGGACTGGTCGCGTGCATCTCCGGGCGCCGTGCCACGACGGCGCGGCGGATCGTCTCGCTGGGCTCCATCACCTACGTCGGCAACCACGGCGCGGAGGTCCTGCGCGGAGGCAGGACCGAGGTCGAGCTCGATCCCGAGGTGGCGAGCTGGTCGCCGCGCATGGAGGCGTGGGCGCGCGAGGCGTGGAACGACGAGCTGCACCGCCTGCGCGTGCGCGCCGAGGACAAGGACGTGATCCGCGCCTACCACTGGCGCGGCGCCCCCGACGAGGCCGCGGCCGAGGCGGCCGTGGCGAAGCTCGCCGAGAGCGCCGAGAAGGACGGCTTCGTCGTGCACTGGGGCCGCAAGGTCCTGGAGGTGCGCCCGCCGGTCGAGCTCAACAAGGGTCGCGGCGTCGAGCTCCTGCTCGACGGCACCGACATCACTGCCGCCCTCTACGTGGGCGACGACAAGACCGACCTCGACGCGTTCGAGGCGCTGCGCAGGGTGGCGGCCGACGGGCGCCTGCAGGCCGCGGTCTGCGTGGGCGTCGCCTCCGACGAGACGCCGCCCGAGCTCGAGGCCCAGGCCGACGTGCTCGTCGACGGCCCCGTCGGCGTGCGCGCGCTGCTGTCCGCGTTGGTCGCCTAGCCACCGGTGCGCTTCGTCGACCTGCTCAGGACGACGGTCATGCTCAGCGGGGCTGCGGCGACGATGCTCGCGGTCGTCACCGTCATCGGCGCCACGCACGACCGCGACGACACGCTCGTGCTGATCGCCACCGGCTGGTGGATCGGCGGGGCGATCATCGGCGCGGCGCTGGGCCGGCGCTCGCAGGTGACGGCGCCGATCGGCCGGCTGCTGGCCGACGCCAAGCAGGCCACGATGCTCCCCGAGCACCGCCCCGGCGCGGTCATCCTCAACCGCCTGTGGCCCCTGCTGGCCTCGACGGTGGCGGCCGGCGCGATCGGCTTCATCTTCCCGCAGGTGCCCGCGGTGGCCTGCGGCTTCGCGATCCTCTGGTCGCTGGCGTGGCGCCGCCAGGACTCGGCGGTGCTCGCCGTGGAGGAGCGCGACGGCGTGACCTACTACGTCGAGCGCACGTCGCCGATCCGCCCGATGCAGCTCGTGCGCACGCCGGGCCTGCGGCGCGAGGTGCCGACGCTCACGTCGGTCAACGGAACGCGCTGAGCGCCGCCGTGGCCGAGATCCTCATCGTCTCGCTGGGGTCGACGTCCGGCCTGCGCGCCGCCGACGCCGAGCTCGCGGCGGCACTCGAGCGCGCCGGCGCCGACGTCGCCGTCGTCGCGGCCCGGCCGCCGCGCGAGGTGCGCACCCTGGCCCTCACCGACCTTCTCTGGGCGCGCGCCGCGCGTGCGGCGGCGGTCCGCGGGATCGCCGAGCACCGCCCGCAGCGCCGTCGTCTACGCCACGGTCACGGCCGCGCTGCTGTGGCCGCGGCCGGGCGCGATCCGCTACGACGCGCCCGCCGCCGCCAACCGCCCCGGGCGCCACGGGCTGTGGCAGCGCCCGCTCGAGCGCCGGCGGCTGCGCGAGGCCTCGCTGCTCGTGCCCCAGGCCCCGGGGACGCTGGCCGAGTCGCCGTCGCCGCACGCGCCCGCCGTCGTCGTCCCGATCCCGGTCGAGCCCTCGGGCCCCGCGGCGCCCGCGCGCGACATCGCCGCCATCACCTACGCGGCCAACCCCGAGAAGAAGGGGCTCGATCGCGTGCTCGCCGCGTGGGCCGCGGCGCGGCGCGAGGACGAGGAGCTGGTGGTGACGGGCACCGAGCGCGTGCCGCGCGCCCCCGGCGTGCGCGCGGCCGGGCCGCTCGAGCCCGCCGAGTACCGCGCGCTGCTGCGCCGCGCGCGCGTCTTCGTGACCGCCCCGCGGCGCGAGGACTACGGCGTGGCCCAGCTCGAGGCGCTGGCCGACGGCTGCCTGCTCGTGACCACGCCCGCGCCCGGCCCCTACGCGGCGCTGCCGCTGGCGCGGCGGCCTGGACCCGCGCCTCGTCGCCGAGGACCTGGCGCCGGCGCTGCGCGCGGCGCTCGACGACCCGGCGCCCGGCTACGCCGAGCGCGCGCTGGCCGCGATCGCGCCCTACCGCCGCGCCGCCGTCGACGCCGTCGTGAGCGGCGAGCTGCTCCCGCGCCTGCTCAGCGCGCGCGCCTGACCCGCCGGGCGCCGGGCTCTCCGGGACGTCGAGTGGGGCCTCAGCGCGCGCGCTTGCGCAGCGCCGCGAGCTGCTCCCACGGCAGCGTGTTGGCGACGTCGTCCTTCGTCAGCCACGCCCGGCGCGCGGTCGCGATGCCCCAGCGCGTGTGGATCATCGTGTTGGGGCCGTGGGCGTCGGAGTCGATGACGATCCTCACGCCCGCCGCGGCCGCGTTGCGCGCGTGCACGTCGTCGAGGTCGCGGCGGTCGGGCGCGGAGTTGATCTCGAGCATCGTGCCGGTGCGCGCGGCCGCCTCGATGAGGCGCTCGACGTCGACCGCGTAGGGCGCGCGCGACTGGATCTTGCGCCCGGTCGGGTGGCCGATGGCGTCGATCAGCGGGTGCTCGATGGCGGCGATCATGCGCTCGGTCATCGCGTCGGAGCCGATCGCGAACGACGTGTGGACCGAGCCGACCACCCAGTCGAGCTGCGCCAGCAGGTCGTCGTCGTAGTCCGGGCTGCCGTCGGTGCCGATGTTGGTCTCGGTGCCGATGAGCACGCGGATGCCGTCCATGCGCTCGTCGAGCGCGCGGACCGCCTCGATCTGCGCGCGCAGGGCGTCGGGCGTGACGTGGTTGCCGAAGCCGTGCGTGGCCGAGTGGTCGGTGATCGCGATGTACTCGAGGCCGAGCTCGCGCGCGCGCACGGCCATCGCCTCGGCGTCGGCGCGCCCGTCGCTGAGCGTCGTGTGCATGTGCAGGTCGCCCTTGAGGTCGGCCTGCTCGATGAGGACCGGCAGCTCGCCGTTGGTGAGCGCCAGCTCGCCGCGGTTCTCGCGCAGCTCGGGCGGGATCCACGGCAGCCCGAGCAGCGCGTAGACCTCCTCCTCGGTCGCGCAGCGGTGCGTCTCGCCGGTGGCGTCGTCGAGCAGGCCGTACTCGGAGACGTGCAGCCCGCGGCGCACCGCCGCCTCGCGCAGCGCCAGGTTGTGCGCCTTGGAGCCCGTGAAGTGCTGCAGCAGGTTGCCGAACTGGTCGGGCTCGACCACGCGCAGGTCGACCGACACCCCCGTGTGGGTGCGCGCCCGCGCGGCGTTCTCGCCCGGCGATGCGGCGCTCTCGATGACGTCGAGCTCGGCGAAGGCGGCCAGCAGCGCCGGCGGGTCGGAGGCCGTGGCGATGATGTCGAGGTCCTTGACCGAGTCGGCCAGGCGCCGCGCCGAGCCGGCCAGCTCGACGCGATCGGAGGCCGGATGCGCGCGCAGCGCCTCGACGATCCCCTCGCCGATCTCCAGGGCCTTGTTGAGCAGCACCCTGGGCTTCGGCGCCTCGCCGACGCCGGCGGCGAACGCCTCGAGCACGGCCTCCTCGAACTTCGCCCCGAAGCCGCGCACGTCGCGCAGCTTCTGCGCCTCGGCCGCCGCGCGCAGGCTCTCGAGCGAGTCGATGCCGAGCTCGTCGTAGAGCCTGCGGGCCCGCTTGGGGCCCAGTCCGGGCAGGCGCGTGAGGTCGATGAGCCCGGCCGGGATGCGGCCGCGCAGCTTCTCGACGGCCGGGATCGTGCCCGTCTCGAGCAGCGCCTCGATCTTCTCCTCGAGCGTGCGCCCGATGCCCGGCAGCTCGGTGACCTTGCCCTCGCGCGTCATGGCCGCGACCGAGCGCGGCGCCTCGCGCACCGACTTGGCGGCGTTGCGGTAGGCGAGCACGCGGTGCACGACGGCGCCGTCGAGCTCGTAGAGGTCGGCCAGCTCGTCGAAGAGCGAGGCGATGGTGGCGTTGGGCGGATCGGGCATGGGCGTTGGCCCATAAGGTACGCGGCCCTTCATGACCGGACCCGCCTGGCTCGTCCTGCCCACCTTCAACGAGGCCGAGAACCTCGACACCGTCGTCGCCGCCGCCCGTCGCGTGCTGGGCGAGGCCGCACCCGAGGGCTTCCGCGTGCTCGTCGTCGACGACGACTCGCCCGACGGCACGGGCGCCATGGCCGACGAGCTGGCCGCGGCGCACCCCGGCGAGGTCGAGGTGCTGCACCGGCCCGTGCGCGAGGGCCTGGGTCCCGCGTACCTCGCGGGCTTCGCGCGCGCGCTGTCGGCCGGCGCCGGCTACGTGTTCGAGATGGACGCCGACCTCTCGCACGACCCGGCGGACCTCGCGCGCCTGCTCGGCGCCGTGCGCGACGACGGCGCCGACCTCGCGCTGGGCTCGCGCTACGTGCCCGGCGGCGGCGTCACCGACTGGGGCGCCATCCGGCGCATCGTCAGCCGCGGCGGCTCGTGGTACGCCCGGCGCACCCTCGGCCTGCAGGTGCGCGACCTCACCGGCGGCTTCAAGTGCTTTCGGGCCGACGTGCTGCGCGAGATCGACCTGCCCGAGCGTCCGCTCGCGCGGCTACGCCTTCCAGGTCGAGCTGACCTACCGCACCATCGTGCGCGGGCTGCGCGTGGTCGAGGTGCCGATCGTCTTCCGCGACCGCGAGCTGGGGACGTCGAAGATGTCCTGGCGCATCACCGCCGAGGCGGCGTGGCTCGTGCCGCAGCTGCGCCGGGGCGCCGAGCACCTCCGACATCCGGCCGGGGGCCCTCAAGGGGCGCCATCGTCGCGCCGAATCGACACAGGGTGAACGTCAGCGAGCTCGCCTTAGCCCAGGGCATGGATGACACCCGCGCCGCCCTGCGGCGCTGGAACGGCGCGCCGTCGGCGGTCCTGCTCCCGTGGGCCCTCGGCGCCGCGGCCATCGCGGTCGCGCTGCTGGTCGGCGGTCTGGATCGTGGCCCACCTCGTCACCCCGGACCCCAGCGGGTACCTCGTCGCGGGCGTCAACGAGCCCGCCGACCTCGGCGCGCTCGGCCACGTGCTCTTCCGCAACTCGCTCGTGCTCGCGCTGCACGCGATGGCGTGCGTGGCCGGCTTCATCGCCGGCAGCTCGCTGCCGATGCAGGCCGAGAACCACCGCGGCTGGTGGCGCACCGTCCACGAGAAGGCCGGCCCCGCCGCGATCGTCTTCGTCGCCGCCGCCACGACCTTCTCGCTGTGCACCCAGGGCTACGTGCTGGGCAGCGGCGCCGCGACGCTCGCCGCGCAGCTGGACGTCAGCCGCACCGCGCTGATGCTCACCCTGCTGCCCCACGCGCTGCTCGAGCTCGTCGCCCTCTTCCTGCCGCTGGCGGCCTGGATGCTCGCCAGCCGCCGCGAGGCGTGGGACGAGCTGCTGGCCGCCACCGCGGTGACCACCGCCATCGCCGTCCCGATGCTGATCCTGGCGGCGAGCCTCGAGGTCTTCGTCTGGCCCGCGCTGCTGCGCGCTCGCCTCGCCGCTCGGTGTAGCGGCCGCGCCAAGCCGTCGGTACTGGTCACTACACTTTGTATAGTGACTGGTCAGACGGCCAGCACCCGACCAGGAGACGACATGGCAGCCAACATCATCGAGGTCACAGACGCGAGCTTCCAGGCGGAGGTCATCGAGTCCGAGACCCCCGTGCTCGTGGACTTCTGGGCCCCGTGGTGCGGTCCGTGTCGCGTCGTCGCCCCGGTCCTCGAGGAGATCGCCAACGAGCGTGACGACGTCCGGATCGTCAAGCTCAACGTCGACGAGAACCAGGTCACGGCCGCCCAGTACCAGGTCCTCTCGATCCCGACCCTGATCCTCTTCAAGGACGGCGCCGAGGCCAAGAAGGTCATCGGGGCCTACCCCAAGAAGCGCCTCGAGGCCGAGCTCGAGCCCGTCCTGGCCTAGCGCCCGGACCCGCTCGCCTCGCAGACCAGGATCACCTGAAGCGCGAAGAGCTCGGGCCGCACCCGCACCGCGGCCCGCTCGAGCGCGCGCAGCGCCGGTAGACGCGCCTGCATCGGCACCGGTGCGGGCGCGAAGCGCTCCGCCACGACCTCCAACCCGGCGCCCTCGGCGAGGTCGCGCGCGCTGGACCGCGTGAAGAAGCGCAGGTGCGTACGGTCGAAGAGGCCGTGCTCGGCGTACGGGAAGCGCCCGCGCGTCAACGCGCGGCGGCCCGTCCAGTGCGCGACGTTGGGCACGCTGAGCGCGACCTGCCCGCCGAGCGCGGCCAGCGCGCGCAGCGCCGACCACGGGTCGCGCAGGTGCTCGAGGACGTCGCCGCACACCACCACGTCGAACGGCGCGAGCTCCGCGAGGGCCCCGCGGCAGGCCGCGTCCTCGACGTCGCCGACCACGACCGCTTCGCAGTGCGCGCGGGCACGCTCGGCGGCGACCGGATCGGCCTCGACGCCGGTGACGCGGCACCCGCGCCGCGCCAGCTCGGCGGCCAGGTAGCCGGTCGCGCAGCCGACGTCGAGCACCCGCGCGCCGTCGGGCACGGCGGCGAGCAGGAGCCGGTGCGCGGGCGACAGGCCGTGGTCGGCGACGAGCGCCGCGTACGGCGCCGCGGGCCGGGTCTGCGTCTGGTCGTCGGTCGAAGGCAGCGATGCGGATCCTAGGGCGCCACCGCGGCGGCGATCACGCGGCCACCTCCTCGGCGGGCAGCCGCACGCGCGCGTCCTGGCTCGCGCGGTCGCGCTCGTCGAAGGCCAGCCCCTCGCCCTCGAGCAGCGCCCGCGCACGCTCGGGGTCGCCCAGCGCCGTCGGCGCGATCCGGCCGTCGGCGCGCAGCACGCGATGCGCGCCGGCGATCCCGAGCGCCATGAGGCGCTGGTTGACCGCGCGCGCCTCGTCGGCGAAGCCGCCGGCCGCCACGCACACGTCGGCGTAGCTCATCCAGCTCCCGGCCGGGATCCCCTCCACCACCGTGCGCAGCTTGTCGCGGTCCATGTCGTCCTCCCTTCGTCGCGTGGTCATCGCCGACGACGGTAAGCGCGCCCGGGCGAGATCCGCGGTCGCGCGCGCGCATTGGCACAGCCGCTGCGCAGAGTCGTGACGAAGCGCGGGTCGCTGCGCGCCTACGCGCGCGCCACGCCGATGCGCAGCTCGCGGTCCTCGATGGTGGCGGCGTGACCGTCGAGGGAGCCGTCGTAGGCGATCTCGACGGCGAGCACCTCGCGGACGAGGTACTCCTCGTGGGCCTGCGCCGCGCCGAGGAGCTCGTCGTCGCCGCCGAGCACGAGCCGGATGCGGTCCTCGACGGCCAGCCCCGCGGCCTTGCGCGCGTTCTGGACCGCGTGGACGACCTCGCGCGCGAGGCCCTCGCGCCGCAGCTCGTCGTCGAAGGCGAGCTCGAGCGCCACCGCGTGCGAGCCCTCGCGCTCCAGCTGGTAGCCGTCGAGCGGCGCCATGGCCAGCACCAGGTCGTCGGCGCTCGAGCTGGTGGTCGTGGCCGTCGACCGCGATGCCGATCGCGCGGCCCTCGCGCAGCGCCTCGGCCGACGTGCGCCGGGTCGAGCGCCGCGACCGCCGCGGCCACCTGCGGCATCCGCTTGCCGAAGCGCGGCCCGAGCGCGCGGTAGTTGGGCTTGACCTCGTAGGAGCCGAGCTCGTCGGCGGCCTGGACGAAGCGCAGCTCCTTGACGTTGAGCTGGTCGCGCACGATGTCGGCCAGGCGCTCGATGCCCTCGCGCTCGCGCCCGACGGCCACGACGACCGCCTCCTTCAGCGGCTGGCGCAGCTTGATCTTCGCCGCCGCGCGCGCCGAGAGCCCGAGGCGCACGGTCTCGCGCGCCACCGCCATCGCGTGCTCGAGGCCGATGTCGCGCGTCGCGCGGGATCCTTCGGGCCAGTCGGTGAGATGGACCGAGGGCTCCGTGCCGTCGAGGTTGTCGTAGAGCTCGTCGGCGACGAACGGCGTGAAGGGGGCGACCAGCTTGGCGACGGTGAGCAGCGCCGTCTCGAGCGTGGCGAAGGCGGCGCCGTCGCCCTCCCAGAAGCGCCGCCGCGACCCGCGCACGTACCAGTTGGAGAGGTCGTCGACGAACTCGGCGATGGCCCGGCCGGCCGTCGTCGTGTCGAACGCGTCCATCCGCTCGGTGACCGCCTCGACCGTGGCGCTCAGGCGCGACAGGATCCAGCGGTCGAGCTCGGTCGCCTCGCCCTCGCGCTCGGGCTCGTAGGTCGTGAGGAAGGCGTAGGTGTTCCACAGCTGGCGCAGGAAGAGCCGGATCGACTCGCCGATCGTCTCGAGGTTGAAGCGGTAGCCGTCCCACGGGTTCTTGGCGGTGAAGAAGTACCAGCGCACGGCGTCGGCCCCGAAGCGGTCGATGACCTCCCAGGGCGCGACGATGTTGCCCTTCGACTTCGACATCTTCTGCCCGTCGCCGTCGAGGATGAGCCCGAGGCAGACGACGGTCTCGTAGGGCGAGCGATCGAAGAGCAGCACGCTGATGGCCAGCAGCGAGTAGAACCAGCCGCGCGTCTGGTCGAGCGCCTCGCAGACGAAGTTCGCGTAGCTGCGCGCCTGGAAGCGCTCCAGGTTCTCGAACGGCGCGTGGTACTGCGCGAAGGGCATCGAGCCCGAGTCGAACCAGACGTCGATGACCTCGGGCACGCGCTCCATGCGCGCGCCGCAGTGCGGGCAGGGGAAGCCGACCTCGTCGACGAACGGGCCGGTGCGGGTCCTCCAGGCGCACGCCCGAGAGCTCCTCGAGCTCGTCGAGCGACCCGATGACGTGCGTGTGCTCGGAGTTGCTCGTGCAGCGCCACACCGGCAGCGGCGTGCCCCAGTAGCGCTCGCGCGACAGCGCCCAGTCGACGTTGCCGCGCAGCCAGTCGCCCATGCGCCCCTCGCGGATGTGCTCGGGGTGCCAGTCGACCTGGCCGTTGGCCTCGATGAGCCTGTCGCGCAGCTTCGAGGTCGCGATGTACCACGAGCGCTTGGCGTAGTAGATGAGCGGATCGCCCGAGCGCCAGCAGTGCGGGTAGGCGTGCTCGATCGTCTCGGCGCGCAGCAGCCGCCCGCGGGCGCGCAGGTCCTCGATGAGGTCGGCGTCGGCGTCCTTGACCTTGCGCCCGACGTAGGGCCCGATGCGCTCGTCGTAGGTGCCGTCGGGGCGCACCGGGTTGACGACGTTCAGCCCGTACTGCTGGCCGAGGCGGAAGTCCTCCTCGCCGAAGGCGATCGCGGTGTGCACGAGGCCGGTGCCGTCGTCGGCGGTGACGAAGTCGCCGAGCAGGACCGTGTGGCCGCGCTCGCCGTAGACGTCGGACTTGAGATAGGGGAAGGGCGGCTCGTAGCGCACGCCGTCGAGCGCGGCGCCCGGGAAGCGCTCGAGGATCCGCACGCCGTCGGTGCCGAGCACGCGCTCGACCAGCGCCTCGGCAAGGACGACCGGCGCATCGAGCGGCCCGGCCTTGGCGCGCACGTAGACGAGCTCGGGGTCGACCGCGACCGCGGCGTTGGAGACGAGGGTCCACGGCGTGGTGGTCCACACGAGCAGCTCGTCGCCGGCCTGCAGCGGGCCGCCGTCCTCGACCACCGGCAGGCGCACGTAGACGCTCGGGATCGACGACGTCCTCGTAGCCCAGCGCGACCTCGTGGCTGGAGAGCGCCGTCCGCAGCCCGGGCAGTAGGGCACGACCTTGTGGCCCTCGTAGAGCAGCCCCTTGTCGTGGATCTGGCGCAGCGCCCACCAGACCGACTCGATGTACGTCGGGTCGAGCGTGCGGTAGGCGTCGTCGAGGTCGATCCAGAAGCCGATGCGCTCGGTCAGCGCGTTCCAGTCCTCGAGGTACTCGAAGACCGCCTCGCGGCAGCGCTGGTTGAACTCGGCGATCCCGAACGCCTCGATCTCCTGCTTGTTCTCGATGCCCAGCTGCTGCTGGACGGCGATCTCGACGGGCAGGCCGTGCGTGTCCCAGCCGCCCTTGCGCTCGACCTGGTAGCCGCGCATCGTCTTGTAGCGCGGGTAGATGTCCTTGAAGACGCGCGCGAGGACGTGGTGGACGCCCGGCCTGCCGTTGGCGGTCGGCGGGCCCTCCCAGAAGACCCACGGCTCGGCGCCCTCCCGGCGGCGGACCGACTCGTGGAACACGTCGCGCTCGCGCCAGCGCGCGAGGACCTGCTCCTCGAGCTCGGGGAAGGACTGCTGCGGGTCGACCGGGCGGCGCGCCATCTGGAGGCGGATTGTAGGAGCGCAACCCGCCGTGCTCCCCGCGCGTTGCAACACTCGTGACCATGCGCGCGGCCCTGATCGCCCTGCTCGCCCTCGCCGCGACGCCCGCCGCGGCGGGCGCGGTCGCCTGGAGCGCCCCGCGCTCGGTGACCGTCAGCGGCCTCGCCCGCGAGCCCGCGGTGGCGCTCGGCGGGCCCGATGCGGCCGCCGTCGCCTATGTCCGCCACATCGACGGGGCCGATCGCGTCGAGCTGCGCCAGGGCACGGTCGACCGTCTGCGCACTCCCGTGATCGTCGATCGCGACGCGCGTCACGGCCTCGACTCGCCCACGCTGACGTACCGCGGCCACGAGACGCTCCTGGTCTGGCGGCGCTTTCGCGACGCGAACACGCGCGTGCTCGAGCTCTCGGCGGTGTCGACCGCCGGCCGAGCCACGGCGCCCCGCGCGATCACGGGCCCGCCGAACGCCTACAGCCCGGCCTTCGTCACCCCCGACCTGCTGACCTTCTGGCGCCGCACGGCGGCGTACACCGTCGCGATCGCCGGCGGGACCGCCGGCGCCAAGACGCGCCTGCCGGACGGCGCCGCGTTCGAGTCCGAGGTCGCGGCGCTGCCGGACGGCACGCTCGTCGCGGTGTGGCCCAGCGGCGGGGCGATCTTCTCCGCGACCCGCGCCCCGGGCGCGACGTCGTTCGGCGCCGCCGCGCGGCTCTCGGCCCCGGGCGGCTTCGCGCGCTCGCCGCAGCTGGCCTTCACGCCCGACGGCCATGCGGTCGCCGTGTGGACCCAGTCCGACGGCACGGGCCGCGCCCTGGTCTCCGCCGCCCGCCCGCCGGGCGGCGCGTTCGGGGCGCCCGTCGAGGTGCTGCCCTCCAGTGCGCAGGTGCTCACCGTGCGCGCGCTGGGCAGCAGCGCGGGCGACGTCCTCGTCACCTACGTCGCCGCGCGCGCGACGGCGCCGGCCGGCCCGCTGCAGGCGCTGCGCCTCGGGCCCGACGGGCAGCGGCGCACCGCGGTGCGCACCCTGACGCCGGCCGGCGAGCGCACCCGCGACGCGTCGCTGGCCGCCGACAACAGCGCCGGCTACGCCGCCTGGGTCACCGCCGGGACCGGCCGCCACGTCGTCCGCGTCGTGCGCATCGCCGGGTCGATCGTGGGCACCGTGCGCACCATCTCCGGCTCGGACGGCGCGGTGGCGGCGCCGCCGGCCTTCGCGATGTCGCCGCGCGGGCGCGCGCTGATCGCCTACGCGACGACCAGCGGCCGCATCCGCCTGGTCACGCGGCGCGCGGGCTGACGTCGGTCGCGAGCTTGCGGCAGATCTCGGCGAGCGAGCGCTTCTCCGACTCGTCGAGGACCGCGAAGGCGCTCTGCACGCGGGCGGTGTGCTCGGGGAAGAGCCGGTCGACGAGCTCCTGGCCGAGGCCGGTCAGGGCCACGGTCGCCGCGCGGCGGTCGTGCGCGAGGCGGCTGCGGACCACGAGCCCGCGGTGCTCGAGCGTCGTGACCACCTCGGTCGCGTTGGCCTTCGAGGTCTGAAGGCGCCGGCGCAGCGTGCGCAGCTCCATCTGGCCGCCGGCCGTCGTGAGGACGACGAGGACGCTGAAGCCCGAGGCGCTCAGGCCCTCGCGCTCGAGGTCGGTCGAGAGGCGCCGCCGGACGCTTGCCTCGGCGCGCAGCAACGAGTCCAGCGCGCGGTGCGCGAGCGGATCACCGGGCACGAGCGTCATCGCGCGGACATCATGCCGGGCGGGGCGGACGGTGGCCGGTAGCGCCCGGATCCGACGGACGTCCAGTTGTCGAGATTCCGCCTCAGGATCTTCGGACCCCGGCCGATTGCCGGTTCGTGGACGTCGCCGCTTACTTCGTCGGCCTGGCCTGTGGCCTGGTCTTCCTGCTGCCCACCGTACGCCGCATGCGCACCGCGCGTGTCGCGATGGAGGCCGCCCGCGCCCTCGAGCGCTCCACCCAGGTGGAGCTGTGCGTCGTGCGCGAGCGCAACGCCAGCGAGGTCGCCGGCCTGCGCCGCTCGCACGACGACGAGCTCAACGCCCTGCGCGGGCGCTTCGGGCTCGAGGTCCGCATGCTGCGCGAGGCCGTCTCGAGCGCCCGTCAGGAGCTCGATCGCAACCAGGGCATCGAGCGCCTGGTCACCCAGGTCGCCGAGACCGTCGAGCGCGTCGAGCGCGAGCTGCGCCGCATCGACCGCCGCCCGCGCGTCAAGCGCCGCTGACCCGGCTCGCCGAGCCGCCGGCATGACTCCCAGGCGCCTGCGCTGCTCGCCGTCGGGGTGGCATTGGTGCTGCCGCCCTCGTCGCCCTTCGCCGCCCTCGCGCTGCCCGCGCTGCTCGATGGGCCGCTCGCGCGGCGCCGCCCGCGCGGCGCGCTGCTCGCTCGCTTCCTCCTGACGCCCGGCGCGCCTAGCCGCGGTCGGCGTAGTCGACCGCCGCGAACGGCCAGTCCTCGGCCAGCCAGCGGCTGACCGCCGCGTGCAGCGCGGCATCGAGCTCGGCGCGGTCCGCGCGCACCCACGAGCGCACGTCGGCGTCGAAGCGCTCGTCGCGCGAGGGGTAGATGTAGACGCAGCCGATGACGTCGTCGCGGTCGGGCGCGAGGACCGTGTAGGTGAAGCCGGCGCGCCGCGCGTAGTCGTCGGCGTGGCGCTCGAGGTCGGAGAGGTTCGCCTCGAGCGACATGCCCTCGACCGGCGGCCAGTCGTGGCCGCGGAAGCCCGGGGTGGCGCGGACGTGCTCGATGCTCGTGCTCCACGCCGCGTGGTCGGACTCGTTGTGCTCGGGGCCGAGCGGCACGAGCCGGAAGGCGGGCGTCGCCAGCCCGCGCGGGACCTCGAAGGCCTCGGGGACGAAGGGCAGGATCAGCTCCGCGCGCCGACCGCGAGCAGCCTGCGCTCGGACTCGGAGACGCGGCGAGGGCCAGGGCCGGCGAGCAGGCGCTCGGTGGCGGCCAGCGCGCTGTCGCCCAGGCGCGGGACCGTCGTGGGCCCGCTCGACGGCAGGGCGCCGCGGAAGTCGTAGACGGTCACCTCGTCGCCGGCGGTGCGCCGGGCGGCGAAGACGAGGCGCCCGAGCGCGTCGAGGGAGGCGCGGCGGCCGGTGAGGACGACGGCGCGCGGCTCGAGCGCGTGCAGCGCGCGGCTGAGGCGGCCGGGGTCGAGCGCCATCGTCAGGGTCAGGACGCGCAGGCCGCGACGGCGCAGGCACAGCTCGAGCGCCTGCGCGTGCAGGGCGTCCATGTCGCACGGCGCGCTGGCGTCGAAGACGAGGACGCCGTCGTCGCGGGTGGCCGGGGGCGCGACGCGCGTCGCCGCGGCCAGCCAGCCGGTGGCCCAGCGCCACGCGAAGCCGTACTCCGCGGTGGCGCCCTCCTCGGGGTCGAGGCTCTCGACGCCGGGCAGGAGCACCTCCTCGACGGTGCGCTCGACCGAGCGCACGGCCAGGCTCTCCTCGAGGACGCGGTCGGCGTCGACCTCGTCGAAGCGTGCGAACGCGCTGCGCAGGCGCGACGGCGTGGCCGGCCCGGCGCCGCGCTCGCGGGCCAGGGCGACGGCCGAGGAGATGTTGTGGGTCTCCTCGAAGGCCGAGCGCAGCGCCTCGATCTCGTTGAGGTCGAACTGCCGGTGGCCGCCGGCGGTGCGGCGCGGCTCGGGGTAGCCGAAGCGCCGCTCCCATGAGCGCAGGGTGTTGGGACTGACGCCGAGCATGGCCGCAGCGGCGTTGGTGCGGATCGCGCCCATGCGCGATGTATCGAGCGTTGGCGAGGTTTGCGCAACGATGGCAAGGGATGCTGCAGCCTGGGCGCTTCGTTGCAGGCGCAGGAGAGCGCGGCGCGACGCCGACGCGACGGGCTGTGAAAAGGGCGCTAGGCCCGGCCGTCGGCCAGGACGACGAGCGCCGCGCGCGGCGGGCCGCAGGGGGCGATGCGCGCCCAGAAGCGGATGCCGTACTCCTTGGCGGGGCGCAGGACGACGTGGTGCGTCTCGCCCGGCCCGCGGGCCGCGTGCACGATCAGGTTGACCAGCGACTCCGGGCCGCCGATCTCGACGTCGGCCGGGACGAGCAGGTCGCCGATGTGCGAGTTGACGACGGCTGTCTCGGAGGTCAGCAGCAGCTGCTCGGCCAGGCGGCTGACGCCGCAGATCGAGAGCTGGCCGTCGACCAGCAGGAACGGGTCCTGGGGGCTCGGCGCCGCGTCGGGCGGCGCCGACACGAGCAGCCCCAGCCCGCAGCGCGAGCAGACGCGCGACGCCGACTGGATGTCGGCCGACTGCGGCTGGCGGCCGCAGTGGCCGCAGAACTGGACGTCGGGGCGGGTGCGGTCTCCGTGGCCCGGAAGGGCAACGAGACGTGGGCGTTCGATCACGAGGCTTTCACCTGACGGCGGTCATCCGGCTGTGCGATGTTCGTCTTCAGCCGGAGCGGCCACCCCCCGCGGCCGGCCATCAAGGATGTCTAGCACGAGGCGATGCGCTTCGCCAGCGGAATCAGGCAAAATCCGCGCCGTCGTACGCGCCGTATCGGCGCGTCCGCCGCGGCGATAGAGCGTCATCGGCAGCGCGCCGCTGGCCGCGCGGACCCGATAGGCCCAGCGCGCCACGTCGTCGTCGGACGCGTGGGCGCCCGCGATGACCACGACCTGCGGCGCGAAGGCGCCGAGGACCTCCGTGAGCCCGGCCACGCCGGTGATCGGCAGGACGAGCACGCGGGCGCCGGAGCGCACCGCGAAGAGCTGCAGCGCCTTGAGCGCGAGCGCGTCGGGGTCCAGGTCGTCGCGGGTGGCATCGCCGACCAGGACCGCGGCGGGGCGCATCGGAGGCGGAGCCATCCGCTGAGCGCGCTGCAGCCAATCGGTCGCCCAGCGGGCCGCGAAGGCCCAGGGCGCCGAGTCGAAGCCGTGGCGCTCGCCGATCTCGCGGATCGAGGGAAGCAGCACCTCCTCGACGCTGCGCTCGACCGAGCGCAGGGCGAGGGCGGCCTCCATGGCGGCGTCGGCCCGATCGAGCTCGAACGCCTGCAGCGCCCCGATGAGGGTGCTCGTGTCCGAGCTCAGTGACTCGCGCGCGCGTGAGATCGCCGACGAGATCGACAGCCCCTCCTGGAGGGCGTCGCGCAGGGCGGCGACCTCTCCATGCGTGTAGAGGCGGTGCTTGCCGGCCGTTCGCTGGGGCTTGGGATAGCCGAAGCGACGCTCCCAGGCACGCAGAGTATTCGGGCTCACATTGAGCACCGCGGCAGCCTCGGATGTCTTGAGCGTGCGCACGAAGTCCTCCATGGCACCAGTCTGGCACGCCGCTGTCTGCGCGCGCACAGATCTTGCACGGGTTTCGCAGGAAAACCCGTGCAATTCGATCTGGACGTGTGTACATTCCAGCACGTCCGATCCAGCGAACCCCCACGGGAAGGGAGCCCGGTCCATGTATCTAGGCGGCCGCTAGCCAGTCCTTTTTTCTGAACCCGCTTTTCGCGTTCGGTGCCCATGACGCTGTAGCGTCCATCAGATGATGGGCGCCCAGCCCCGGGCACGTCCCGCGCTCGCGACGACTGTCGCGACAGCGGTGTTGTGCGTTGGGGTGGTAGGGGTGACGATGTCGCCCTGGGCGCCCCTAGTCAAGCCCTTAGCAGGGGTATTGACGCTTTGTGCCCTCGTTGCCGAGCTCCTCGGAGCCCGGTACGCAGCCCAACTTCGTCTCTCCGCGGCCTTCGTCGCGGGGATGCTCGCGGTTGGTTTCCTCGGCCCGGTTCCGGCGTTCTTCATTCCGGCGATCTCCTACGTCGCGGTGTGGATCGTCGACCGCTACCGCTGGCGGGCGCTGCTCATCAACCTCGCGAGCTCGACGACGCCCACGTTCTTGGCGGCGGTCGATCTTCCAGGCGATCGATCCGGACGCGGGGAGCGCGGCGTTCATCGCGCTGCTCGCCATCGTCGCCACCGCGACGATGGCGGCCAACTACGTCCTCGCGCCGACGCTCTTCGCGCTGCTCGACGGGCAACCGATCCTGCCCACGATCCGCGGCGCCGCCACGACGTTCCCGGCCGTGCTGCTCAACGTGGCGCTGCTGGCGGTCGTCGCCGGGATCTACGCGGAGCTCGGCCTGCTCGCGCTGGTCTTCGTCCTGCTGAACGTCATCGCGTTCACGTACATGGCGCGGCTGGTCATCACCGCCCGCGAGCGCACGCGCCAGTACGCGAACCTGTCGTGGGGCGTGCTCTCCGGGCTCATCCGCACGCTCGACGAGCGCGACTCGCGCGCGGCGCGCCACTGCGCGGCGGTGGCCGCCTTCTCCCGCGACATCGCACGCCACGTGCGGATGTCCAAGAAGGACCAGGAGTTCGCACACACCGCGGGGCTGCTGCACGACATCGGCAAGTTCGTCCTCTCCGACCGCGTGATGGAGCGCGGCGGCGCAGCTGGAGGAGTCCGACTGGCGCGGCGATCCGCCGCCACCCGGACATCGGCGCCGAGCTGCTGCGCGACATCGGCGTCTACGGCCCGGTGGCCGAGATCGTGCGCGCGCACCACGAGCGCATGGACGGGCGCGGCTACCCGCGCGGCCTGCACGGGCGACGAGATCCCGGCGATCGCGCGGATCGTCGCGGTCGCCGAGGTCTACGACACGCTCACCGCGCCGGACACCTACCGCACGCCGATGAACTCCTTCGAGGCGCTCAACGAGCTGCGGCGCGTGGCGGGCTCCCAGCTCGACGCGGTCTACGTCGAGGCGCTCGCGGACCTGCTGTCGGGCCGCGGCACCGACTACCGCCACGCCGACGAGGCCGACTTCGACCGCGAGCTCGACATCGAGCGCCGCATGAACGAGGCCGTCGCGCCGTGACGGCGGGCTGAGCCGACGCCGACGGGTCGGATGGCGCCTCGGGGCGGATCTCGATGCGGCGAGATACGTTCGGACGCGCTCTGATCGACGCGCTCGAGGGAGTTCGGAGCCGCTGGCCGTCGAGCGTGACGACGGGTGGCGCGACGAGTACGACGCGGCGCTGTATCTCAATGGCGCGGAGTCGTGGGCACCGGCGGCGCGGCGCGCGCTGGAGACGGTACGCGGGCGCGTGCTCGACCTCGGGGCGGGCGGCGGCGTCACGCCGAGCCTGCTCGAGCAGCGCGGCTGCGACGTGACCGCCGTCGACATCTCGGCGGGCGCCGTGAGACGTGCCGGCGCCGCGGGCTGATGGCGATCGCGGCGCGATCGGCGAGCCCGGGACTCCTGGCGGACGAGCGGTTCGATGCGGTCCTGCTGCTGGGCCACAACCTCGGACTGCTGCAGAGCTGCGACAAGCGCACCGTGCATCCTGCGGTGGCTGGCCGACCGCTGCCGGCCCGGCGCGGTGCTGATCGGCGACAGCCTCGACACGACGATGGCCGCCCAGACGGCTGGCGCTCCTACCACGAGCTCAACCGCGCGGCGCGGGCGGCGCCCGGGCGAGGCGCGCATGCGCATCTGCTACGCGGGCAGCTGCGGCGACTGGTTCGACTACTGGCTCTGTCGCCGCAGGAGCTGGCGGAGGCAGCGCGAGCACGCCGTGGGAGCTCGAGCGCATCGAGTTCGACGACGACGAGCGCTACGCCGGCGATTACGTCGCGATCGCTGCGCCGGCGCTGAGCGCTCGCGCCGGTACAGCCGACGACATCGGCAAGTTCGTCCTCTCCGACCGCGTCATGGAGCGCGGCGGGCAGCTCGAGGAGTCCGACTGGCGCGGGATCCGGCGCCATCCCGACATCGGCGCCGAGCTGCTGCGCGACATCGGCGTCTACGGGCCCGTGGCCGAGATCGTCCGCGCGCACCACGAGCGCATGGACGGGCGCGGCTACCCGCGCGGGCTCCCGGGCGACGAGATCCCGGCGATCGCCCGCATCGTCGCCGTCGCCGAGGTCTACGACACGCTCACCGCACCGGACACCTACCGCACCCCGATGAACTCCTTCGAGGCGCTCAACGAGCTGCGGCGCGTGGCGGGCTCCCAGCTCGATCCGGTCTACGTCGAGGCGCTCGCGGAGCTCCTCTCGGGCCGCGGCACGGACTACCGCCACGCCGACGAGGCCGACTTCGACCGCGAGCTCGACATCGAGCGCCGCATGAACGAGGCCGTCGAGGCGTCGTGACCGGCGTCAGCCCGAGCGCGGGCGCAGCGAGTCCAGGAACGCGTCGAGCTGCTCGACGCTGAAGCGCCGCTGGCCGCCGGGCGTGCGGTAGCCCTGGAGGTGGCCGGCGTCCGACCAGCGGCGCACGGTCGAGATCGACACGCCCAGGTGGCGCGCGGCCTCCGACGCGGTGAGGCCCATGCGCGACCCGGGCTCGGTGGTGCGGCTCATGGTCCGCAAGTACGACAGCGCGTGGGGCCGCGCAGGAGCCCGCGTGCAGCTTTGCGCAGGTTTGGCGCGCCGAGCCTGCGGCTGGGAGGATGAAGCCATGGGGCGCCTCGACGACGTCGACCTCTCGCTCAAGCTCTCGCGCAAGGAGCAGGACCGGCTGCTGGCGCTGCACGGCACGCGCCTGGCGCAGCTGCGCCTCACGCTCGCCGGGCTCATCGGGACCGGTCGTCTCGGGCCGCCGCTCTGCGTGCTCCTCGAGGGCTGGGACGCCGGCGGCAAGGGCGGCGCCATCAAGCGCCTGGTCGCGCCGCTCGACGCCCGCCACGTCCGCGTCAAGTCGTTCGCCGCACCGACGGCCGACGAGAAGCGCCACCACTACCTGCACCGCTTCGTCCCCGCGCTGCCGGGCTGGGGCGGCATGGCCGTGCTCGATCGCACCTGGTACGGGCGCGTGCTCGTCGAGCGCGTCGAGGGCTTCGCCACCGAGGAGCAGTGGCAGCGCGCCTACCGCGAGATCGACGACTTCGAGCGCATGCTCGCCGACGACGGCATGATCATGGTCAAGCTCTTCCTGCACATCTCCGAGGCCGAGCAGCTCAAGCGCTTCGAGCGCCGCCGTCAGGATCCGCTGAAGGCGTGGAAGCTGACCGACGAGGACTGGCGCAACCGCGAGAAGCACCCCGCGTACGAGGCCGCGCTGGAGGACATGTTCGAGCGCACCGACACCGAGCGTGCGCCCTGGCGGATCGTCCCGGCCGAGTCCAAGCGCTACGCGCGCGTGCGCGTGATGCAGGAGGTCATCGCCGCCATCGAGGACGGCTGCGCGCGCACCGACTTCCCGCTGCCGGCGCCGCTCGAAGCGGTGACCGACTAAGCGTGCGCGCCGACGAGGGCCCAGCGGCGGCGCGCGAAGCGCCCGCCCAGGGTCGCCAGGCGCGCGAGCATGAGCACGTCGAGCGCGACCCACACGCCGGCGACCGTGTCGGCCGTCAGCACGAGCGGCAGGAAGACGACGAAGGCGACGAGCATCGCGGCAGCCAGGTAGCCCGTGTCCCCCGCGCCGATGAGGATCCCGTCGAGCGCGAAGACGACCGCGGCCACCGGCCAGAGCACGCAGAACAGCGGCCACAGGTCGTGCGCCTGGTCGATGACGGCCGGGTCGGAGGTGAAGGCGCGCGGGATCACGTCGGCGAGCGCGAGCAGGACCCCGCCGATGACCAGTCCCGCGGCGAGCGACAGCTCGATCATCCGCCGGGCGGCGGCGAAGGCCGCCTCCGCGTCGCCGCCGCCGAGCGCGCGGCCGACGATGACCTGCCCGGCGATGGCGATCGCGTCGAGCACGAGCGCGAGGAAGGCGAAGAGCTGGAAGGCGATCTGGTGCGCCGCGACGGTCGCCGGGCCGATCCGCGCGCACATCGCGGTGGCCAGCACGAAGCACGCGTACAGCGCGGCGGTGCGAACGAAGAGCTGGGCGCCGATCGAGGTCAGCGAGCGGATGCGGGCGAGGTTCGGCCGGCGCGAGGGCGCCGGCGCGCGCAGGAGGAGGGCCGCGAAGGCCGCGCCCATGCCGAGCTGGGCGACCACCGTGCCGGCCGCCGAGCCGTCCAGGCCCCATCCGAAGCCGTAGACGAAGAGCAGCTCGAGCACGATGTTGACGGCGTTGGCCGCCACCACGATGACGAGCGGGCTGCGCAGGTCCCCGACGCCGCGCAGCCAGCCCTGCCCCGCGAGCGCGATGAGCGCCATCGGCAGCCCGAGCACCGCGATGTGCAGGTAGCGCACCGCCAGGTCGGCGACGTGACCGTCGCCACCCAGCGCGCCGACGAGCAGCGGCGCGGCCGCCGCGATGACGGCGGCGACCGCGACGCCGATCGCCAGCGCGAGCCACAGGGCCTGGGCGGCGAGCACGTGCGCCGCTTCGTCGTGCCCCGCCCCGTGCAGACGCGAGACGCGTGCCGTCGTCCCGTAGGTCAGGAAGATGCACAGCGACACGGCGCCGCCGAGCACCGTCGCCGCGAGCGCGAGAGCAGCCAGCTGCGGCGTGCCGAGATGGCCGACGATGGCGGTGTCGGCCAGCAGGTACAGCGGCTCGGCCGCCAGCGCTCCCAGGGCGGGCAGCGCGAGGCGCAGGATCTCGCCGTCGTAGCGCGAGCGCAGCACCCGGGCCACTCTACGATCCGAAGATGGTCCGGGTCCTTGCGCTGCTCGTCGCCGCATCGCTGGCGGCCTGCGGCGCGACCGGGGACCCGCTCGACGAGGCGTGCATGAGCGGCCCGGGCGCCATCGAGCGCGCGCTGGCCCGCGCGCCCGGGCCCGGTCACGCTGCCCTCGGGGACGCGGCTGTCGCAGTGCGTCTCCAACGCGCGCAGCGACGCCGACCTGCAGACCGCCGGCGCCGTGCTCACGCGCGCGGCCGACCATCTCGCCGCGCAGGCGCGCGCGGGCGACGCCGACGCCGCGCTGCGCCTCGGCTACCTCGTCGGCGCCGCGCGGCGCGGCGCGAAGCGCACGGCCGGGATCCACGCCGAGCTGCAGCGCCACATCGAGCGCGCGGCCGCGGTGCTCGACGGCGCGGGCGCCCGTATCGCCGCCGCGCTGGCCGACGGGCAGCGCGCCGGGGAGGCGACGGGATGAAGCTGCGCCTCTACCACCACCCCGACGGCGCGCGCGTGGCCTACCGCGAGACGGGCACCGGCCCGGGCCTCGTGCTCCTGCACTCCGCGCTGCTCAGCTACCGCGAGTTCGAGCCGATCGTCGAGCCGCTCGCCGATCGCTACCGCGTGATCCTCCCCGACCTGCCCCTGCACGGCGACTCCGAGGACCGCCCGCGCCACCCGTACACGCTGGACTGGCTGGCCGAGGTCATCGCCGCCTTCTGCGTGGAGACCGCGGGGCCGCGCCCGCTCGTCGGCGGCCACGACCTGGGCGCGCAGATCCTCCTGCGCGCGCTGGAGCTGCGGGCCCTCGCGCCGGGCCGGCTCGTGCTCATGCCCAACCCCCTGCACCGCCCGGCGCCGCGCGAGACGTGGCGCGCCGCGGCGCGCCTGGGGGCGGTGCCGGGCCTCGGCCGCGCGCTGACCCACGTCGCGCGCGCCGCCTACCGGCCCGAGCGCGGGGTCAAGCTCTCCGTCAGCGCCGACCCGGCCGCCCGCGACCTGCTGCGCCACGCCTTCGCCGACGTCGGCGGCAACGTCAACCTCGCGCGCTCGTGGGCGCGCTTCGCCAAGCGCTGGCCGGGAGGCCCGCGCCGCGAGCTGCTCGACCTCTACCCGCACCTCGACTTCCCGGTGCTGCTGCTGTGGGCCGACGCCGATCGCCGCCATCCGCTGCAGGCCGCCGAGGAGGCGCTCGACCTGCTGCCCGACGGACAGCTGCGGGTGCTGAGCGACACCGGCTTCCTCATGGCCTACGACGACGCCGTCGGGGTCGCGAGGGAGCTTGCCGCCTTCTGTGGCTAGGGTCTGAGCCATGGCTCCGCGAAAGACGCTCTACGGCGGCGAGACGAAGAAGGCCGTCGACAACTTCCCCATCTCCGGCGAGACGGTCCCCGTCTCGGTCATCCACTGGCTCGGGCGCATCAAGGGCGCCGCGGCCCGGGTGAACGCCGACCTCGGCAAGCTCGACCCCAAGCTCGCCGACGCCATCGCGCGCGCGGGTGACGAGGTCGCCGCCGGCGACCACGATGCGCAGTTCCCGATCGACGTCTTCCAGACCGGCTCGGGGACCTCGTCGAACATGAACGCCAACGAGGTCCTGGCCGCGCTGGCCGGCGACGGCGTGCACGCCAACGACCACGTCAACATGGGCCAGTCCTCCAACGACGTGTTCCCCAGCGCCGTCCACCTCGCGGCGCTCGATCGCGCGACCAACCAGCTGCTGCCGGCGCTGAAGACGCTCGAGCGCTCGCTCGCGCGCAAGGCCAAGCGCTTCCAGAACGTCGTCAAGTCGGGCCGCACGCACCTCATGGACGCGGTGCCCGTGACCCTCGGCCAGGAGTTCGGCGGCTACGCGGCGCAGGTCCGCCTCGGCCAGGAGCGCATCGAGGCCGCGCTCGTGCACGTGCGCCAGATCCCGCTCGGCGGCACCGCGACCGGCACCGGGCTCAACACGCACCCGAAGTTCGCCGAGAAGGTCCGCCGCGAGCTCACCCGGCAGACCAAGCTGAAGATCGACCCGCCCGCCGACCCCTTCGAGGCCCAGGCCAACCGCGACGCGCTCGTCGAGCTGTCGGGCGCGCTGAAGGTCGTCGCGGTGTCGCTGACCAAGATCGCGCAGGACATCGCGCTCATGGGCTCGGGCCCGCGCGCGGGCATCGGCGAGATCTTCCTGCCCGAGCTGCAGAAGGGCTCGTCGATCATGCCCGGCAAGGTCAACCCGGTGATGCCCGAGGTCGTCCTCCAGGTGGCCGCGCAGGTCATCGGCAACGACGCCGCCATCACCGTCGGCGGCCTGCAGGGCCAGTTCGAGCTCAACGTGCGCATCCCGCTCATCGCGCGCAACCTGCTGCAGTCGATCCACCTGCTCTCGACCGCGTCGCTCGCCTTCGCCGAGAAGTGCGTCGACGGCATCGAGGTCAACAAGGAGGGCGCCAAGCGCTCGGCCGAGTCGACGCTCGCCGTGGCCACCGCGCTCAACGAGCACATCGGCTACGACAAGGGCGCCGCGATCGTCAAGAAGGCCTCGGAGTCCGGGCGACCGCTGCGCGACGTCGCGATCGAGGAGGGCGTGGAGCCCGGGCTCTACGACCGGATCATCGACCTGCGCAAGATCGCGGCGGGCAACCAGGCCTAGGCGCGGCGGCCGCCGGGCCTTCCGCTTGGCCCTTGCGGCGCTGCGCGGCGCCTGACAGCATCACCGAGGGGAAGGGAGCTGGCGGCGGTTCGGGGCGCGCGCCGTCGTCCTCAGGCGTGTGCGCCTTGGTGCGCAAGCGCGCGTGTTTCGCAACAGTCTCTGGAGCCCGGGGCGTCGAACGTCGGTCCTACCCCGTCAGAGGGGGGAAGACCGACGTTCGCTCGCGCGGCCGGCGGAAGGTGTTGCGAAACGCGCTCGAAGTGCGCAGGGACTCCGCGCCGGGCACCGCTGACGCGAACGGAGCGGCAAGCGCCGCGACCGCCGCCACTCCCTTCCCTCGATGATGCAGTTAACGTCGCGCAGCGCCGCCGACGCGCGCGGACGACGACGACCGCGCGCTCAGCCCTCGAACGCCCGCCGCACCGCCGCGACCGCCGGCTTCGGCTGGCCGTCGTAGGTGAACAGGCCCTTCTGGTTGATCCCGCGCACGAGGTCGATGCTCGGGACCTGGCGGCGGATGGAGCCGCCCGCGAACGACGGCGCGAGGGCGAAGTCCTGGAGGTTCCAGACCAGCTCGCCGTCGAGCCACGGGGTCGACTCGTAGGTGCGGATGTGGCGCGTGAGCAGGCTCGACTGGAAGCTCTCCGAGCCCGGGGTGCCGGGGGCGTTGAGCCGGTTGGCCTCGGCGCCGAACTCGCTGACGATCAGCACCTTGCCCGGGAAGGTGGCGCGCAGGCGCACGAGCCAGGCGTCGATGGCCGCCTGCACGGTGGCCGGCGGGGCGAGCGTGTCGTCGTACCAGCCCTCGTAGTTGGTGGCGCCCACGGCGTCGACGTGGCGGTACATGAAGCCCGCCCGGTCGGGCATGTGCGTGCCCCAGACGTCGACCGCGGTCGGGCGGCCGGGATCGAGGCGGTGCGCGAGCTGGGCGGCGGCGTCGACGTACTCGGGCTGGCCGCCGTAGTGCCCGTTGCCGGCGACCTCGTTGGCGAGGTTCCAGGCCACGCACGCTGGGGTGCAGGCGCTCCTGCAGCACGTTCAGGCGCACGCGGCGCAGGGCGCGGCGCTGCTGCACGGGCGTGCGCGAGGTCCACGCGCCGGGGGCGTCGACCGGGCCGACGCCCTGCCAGACGAGGATCCCCGCGGCGTCGAGGCGGGCGAGCAGCGCGTCGCTCAGCGGATGCTGGCTGCGCGTGGCGTTGGCGCCGATGGCCTTCAGGCGCGCGACGATCGCGTCCGCGTCGGCGTCGGTGAGCGCGTCGCCGCGGCCCGGCGCGTCCTCCTGCAGCGAGGCGCCGCGCAGCTTCAGCGCCTCGCCGTTGAGCTCCAGGCGCCCGCCGGCCCAGCGCACCTCGCGCAGGCCGACGCGCGCGGTGAAGACCGCCTCGCCGGGGACCTCGAGGCGCAGCCCCTCGAGCGTCGGGTGGCCGGGCTCCCAGAGCTCCGGGCGCGCGATGCGCACGCGCGCGCGGACGGTGGCGCGCTGCGCCGCGACCGAGATGGACGGGATCGAAGCGCACCGCGGTGCCGGCGAGCGTCCCGCGCACGGCGATGGTCCGCGGGCCGGCGCGGTTGCTGAGCGCCGACCGCGAGGTCGACCACCGCGTCGGTGCCGTCCAGGTGCGTGACGATCGACGGCGAGTCGAGCTCGCTGGCCCCGAGCTCGCGGATCGAGACCGGGCGGTTGATGCCGCCGAAGTTGAACCAGGTGCGATGCCAGGCGTCGGCCTTCATCGCCGCCGGATCGCGCCAGTCGGCGCGCACGACGAGCGTGTGCGCGCCGCCGGTCAGGCGCACGCGGGCCTCGAAGGGCAGGTAGGTCCCGGTGTGCCGGGCCGCGAAGTGCCCGTCGACCCACACGACGGCCTTGTGGTTGACCGACTCGAAGCGGATCGCGTACACGCCCGCGCGGGGCACGATGACCGTCGTGCGATACCACGCCACCGAGCCGGCGAACGAGCGCTCGCCCGCCGCGCCGCGCACGTGGCGGGCGTTGGGCGAGAACGGCATCGTCTCCGTGCGTCCGTCGAAGTGGCCGGCGCGCCAGCCCAGCGCCTCGCCGCGCCCGGCGCGGTCGCCGCGCACGATCCACGGGCCGTCGAGCACCCGCGCGCCGGCCGGTCCGGTGACCGCGGGCAGCGCCGGAGCGCGGCCGCCGCTGCTCGCCGATGGCGCCCGCCACCAGGGCGAGAGCCGCCACCACGGCCGCCAGGCAGGCGGCCAGCACCCCCCATCGCGCGGCGCCCATCAGCCGTCGGGGATCGCGACGACGCGCGCCGGTGTCGGCGCGGCCGAGCGCGGTGCGCGTGGAAGGGCTGCTCACAACATTGCTAACGGCGTTCCGCGCCCGCAGGTTGCGGTGGCGCAGCGGAGGGCGGCATGTCCACGACGGACGATAGCTCACGCCGTCGCGGCTCCGGAACTCGCGCCCAATGGCGTCCCCGCGGTCGGGAGGGACGGAAACTCGAACACGAACTACCACTGGCCCATCGATGCTGGGATTGCCTTCACCGTGCGGCGGCCGACCGGCCTAGCTTCTCGTCGATGACCGCATGCCGCAGCTTGTTGGCTCAGAGCGGCGGCGCTGGGCGTCGCCGCCGCGCTCCTGCTCACCGCGGCGGCGCACTGCCCCGGCAGCCGTTCCCCCGCCGCCCGGCGGGCCGATCCTGGTCGTCACCTCCAACGGCGACGGCTTCGGGAGCTATCTGCCCGAGATCCTGCGCGGCGAGGGGCTCAACGAGTTCGACGTCGCGGAGGTCGGCTCGGTCGGGCCCCAGACTGCTGGCCGCCCACGACGTCGTCGTCCTCGGCTCACACGTCGCTCATCCGACGCCAGGTCGCGATGTTCAGCGCCTGGGTCCAGGGCGGCGGCAACCTCGTCGCCATGCGCCCCGACAAGAAGCTCGCCGCGACTGCTCGGCCTCGCCGACGCCGGCGGCACGCGCGACGAGGGTCGAACCTCACGAGCGTCGCGGGCGGCGTCACCGGCGCGAGCATGCAGCTTCCACGGCAGCGCCGACCTCTACGGGCTGGCGGGCGCGAGCCCCGTCGCCACGCTGGACAACGGGCGCGCACGGCCGCCCGCGGTGACGCTGCGCGACGTCGGCGGCGCCGGCGGGCAGGCCGCGGCCTTCACCTACGACCTCGCGCGCTCGGTGGTCTACACGCGGCAGGGCAACCCCGCGTGGGCCGGCACCGAGCGCGACGGCAACGCCGAGGCGATCCGCTCCGACGACATGTTCTTCGGCGGCACGCAGCCCGACTGGGTCGACCTCAGCCGCGTCCAGGTCCCGCCGCCGACGAGCAGCAGCGGATGCTGGCCAACCTCGTCATCGGCATGGAGAACGACCGCATGCCGCTGCCGCGCTTCTGGTACCTGCCGGGGGGCTCAAGGCGGCCGTCGTGTGACGGCGACGACCACGGTCCGTCGGCAGGGCGAGGGCACGGGGTACCTGCCGCGCGGCCTGAAGGCGGCCGTGGTCCTCACGGGCGACGACCACAACTACAACCTCGGGCGGCACCAACGGGCAGTTCAACCGCTACCTGGCCGACAGCCCGCCCGGATGCTCGGTCGCGCTGTGGCAGTGCGTGCGCTCGACCTCCTACCTCTTCCCGGGCACGTCGGTCTCGAACGCCCAGGCGGCGGCCTTCCAGGCCCAGGGCTTCGAGCTCGCGCTGCACCTCTGGGTGTCGGGCAACCCCGCCGGGCAGACGTCGGGCGACGGCAACTGCCACAACTTCCCGAGCCCCGCGTCCGTGGCCAGCGACCTCGCGCAGCAGCTCGCGTTCTTCCGCCAGACCTACCCGAGCCTCGCGGCGCCGGTGAGCAACCGCAACCACTGCATCATCTACAGCGACTGGTCCAGCGTGCCGAACGCCGAGCTCGGGCAGGGCATCCGCCTGGACGCCAACTACTACTACTGGCCCGGCTCGTGGGTCGCGGACCGGCCCGGCTTCTTCACCGGCTCGGGCTTCCCGCAGCGCTTCGCCGAGACCAACGGCTCGCTGATCGACGTCTACCAGGCCGCCACGCAGCTCACCGACGAGTCCGGACAGGACGTCGCCAGCGAGATCAGCGTCCTGCTCGACAACGCCATCGGGCCCGCCGGCTACTACGGCGTCGTCACGGCCAACATGCACACCGACGACCCGCGACAACCCGGGCGCCGACGCGATCATCGCCGCCGCCCAGGCGCGCGGCGTGCCCGTCGTCTCGGCACGCCAGATGCTCACGTGGCTCGACGGGCGCAACACGTCGTCCTTCCAGGGGCTGGCCTTCAGCGGCGGCCGGCTGAGCTTCAGCGTGGCCCAGGGCGCCGGCGCCACCGGGCTGCAGGCGATGCTCCCCGCAGCGGGCCGACCGGCGCCCTGCAGGCGATCGCCCGCAACGGCCAGCCGGTGGCCTTCGCGACGCAGACGATCAAGGGCATCACCTACGCGACCTTCCCGGCGGACGCCGGCTCCTACGTCGCCACCTACCCCGCGCCGCCGCCGGCGGCGGCAGCGGCGGCGACCCAGGGCGCCGCCAGCAAGAAGACGGCGCGCATCAGGACCGTCGAGGTGCTCTCGCGCCGCACGGCCGCGCCGACCTTCCCGCGCCTGAAGCTCAGCACCCAGAAGCTGCGCCCGGGCGGCGGGCGCTCGCTGGCCATCACCTTCCGCCTGAAGCACACGTCGCGGGTGGTCCTGACCTTCCGCACGACCAAGGGCAAGATCGTCCGCCGCATCCGGACGCCCAAGCGCTACAAGGCGGGCACCGTGCTGCGCCTGCGCTGGGACGGGCGCGACAGCAAGGGCCGGTACGTCAAGGCGGGGCGCTACCGCTTCACCCTCACCGCGACCGGCTCGCACTACCAGAAGACCGCCCGGGGGTCGGTGCGCGTCCTCGCCGCGAGCTGAGCCTCAGTCGTCCAGGATGGCGACGACGCGCGCCGGAGCCGCGCTGGCGCCGACGATGCGCAGCGGGAAGCAGCTCACGCGGAACCCCGTGCTCGGCAGCGCGCCGAGGTTGGCGAGGCGCTCGATCTGCGAGTAGGGCAGGTCGGCCTGGTGGGCGGCCCAGAAGATGCCCGCCTCGCGCCGCTCGTTGGCCTCCTGGGCCTGCAGGTGCAGCGGACGGTCCCACCCCCAGGCGTCGATCCCCATGACGCGCACGCCCTGCTCGAAGAGCCAGCGCGTGGCGTCGGCGGTCACGCCCGGGCCGCGGGCCATGTAGTCGAGCTCGGCGTAGAAGGCGTCGCGGTCCGTGCGCACGAGGACGATGTCCAGCGGCGAGAGCGTGTGGCCGACGCGCGCGAGCTCGTCGCGCACGTCGTCTGCGTCGATCGCGTCGCCGTCCTCGCGGGCGGAGAAGTCGAGCACGACGCCGGGCGCGTGGAACCACTCGAGCGGCAGCTCGTCGATCGTCTGCGCCCGCTTGCCGGCGACGGTCGAGTTGTAGTGCCAGGGCGCGTCGACGTGCGTGGAGTTGTGGGTGCCGAAGCGCAGGAAGGTCTCCACCGCCCAGCCCTCGCCGTCGCGCAGCAGCTCGGGCCCGACGCCGAGCATGGCCTCGATCGTCTTGGCTCCCTCGGCGTGGCCGGAGTACTCGATGTCGGTGCGCAGCAGGTCGGGCAGCTCCGGCGGCGAGGGCTCGATGGGCGCCGAGAGGTCGACGTACCGGGGCACTACGGGACGTTCATCGCGACGTACTTGGTCTCCAGGTACTCCTGGATCCCCTCCGGGCCGCCCTCGCGGCCGAAGCCCGACTGCTTGACCCCGCCGAACGGGGCGCCGGCGTTGGAGACCATGCCCTGGTTGAGGCCGATCATCCCCGTCTCGAGGCCCTCGATGACCTTGAAGGCGCGGTTGATGTCCTGCGTGTAGACGTAGGCGACGAGGCCGTACTCGGTGTCGTTGGCGGCGGCGATGGCCTCCTCGTCGGAGGAGAACCCCTTGACCGGCGCCACCGGGCCGAAGATCTCCTCGCCGAGCAGGCGGGCGTCGTCGGGCACATCGGCGAGCACGGTCGGCTCGTAGAAGTAGCCGGCGCCGTCGAGGCGCGAGCCGCCGACCAGCACCTTGGCGCCGCGCTCGCGCGCGTCGTCGACGAGCTCCGCGACCTTGCCGCGCTGGTCGTCATCGATGAGCGGGCCGACCTTGACGTCGGGCTCGGTGCCGCGGCCGACCTTCATCTCGCCCATCTTCGATGCCAGCTTCTCGGCGAACTCCTTGGCCACGCTGTCGGCGACGTGGAAGCGGTTGGCCGACGTGCACGCCTCGCCGCCGTTGCGCATCTTGGCGATCAGCGCGCCCTCGACGGCGGCGTCGACGTCGGCGTCGTCGAAGATCAGGAAGGGCGCGTTGCCGCCGAGCTCCATCGACACGCGCAGGACCTGGTCGGCGGACTGCTGGATGAGCGTGCGCCCGACCTCGGTCGAGCCGGTGAACGACAGCTTGCGCGTGCGCGGGTCCTTGATGAGCGGCTCCATCGTGCGCCCCGACGACCGCGCGGTGATGACGTTGACCACGCCGCCGGGGAGCCCGACCTCCTCGAGGATCTGGGCCAGCATGAGCATCGAGAGCGGCGTCTGCTTGGCGGGCTTGACCACCATCGTGCAGCCGGCGGCGATGGCCGGGCCGATCTTGCGCGTGCCCATGGCCAGGGGGAAGTTCCACGGCGTGATGAAGACGCACGGGCCGACGGGCTGCTTGAGCGTCAGCACGCGGCCGGCGCCGGCCTCGTTGACCGTGAAGCGCCCGTTGATGCGCACCGCCTCCTCGGCATACCAGCGGAAGAAGTTCGCCGCGTAGGCGATCTCGGCCTTCGACTCGGCCACCGGCTTGCCCATCTCGAGGGTCATGAGCAGGGCGAGGTCGTCGGCGCGCTCGGTGATGACGTCGTAGGCGCGACGCAGGACGTCGCCGCGCTCGCGCGGAGGCGTGTCGCGCCACTGCGCGAACGTCTCGTGTGCTGCGCCGAGCGCCGCCTTGGCGTCGTCGACGGTGGCGTCGGCCACCTCGACGAGGGTCTCCCCGGTCGCCGGGTCCTCGACCGCGATGGCCTCCCCCTCGCCGCCGTCGCGCCACTCCCCGCCGATGTAGAGCTGCGGCTTGACCGCGTCGAGGATGGCCTGCTCTGCCGTTGCCGTGGTCATGGGGCGACTCTACCCAGCGCCACGCGCTCGCCTCACGTCGAGACGGTCTCGGTCCCCAGCTCGCTGATGGCGACGTCGATCGAGTAGTCGATCGGCAGCACGATGAGCGACGGCAGGTCGAGCGAGAGGGCGTGGCGCAGGTGACGGCCGAAGTCGTCGACGCCCTCGCAGCGCCACGCCGGCATGCCGAAGGCCTCGGCCAGGCGCACGAAGTCGGGGTTGGTGAAGTCGACCCCGAAGTGCTCGCCGAACTTCATGTCCTGCTTCCAGACGATCGAGCCGAACTGGCGGTTCTCCCAGATGACGTTGACGAACGGCGTCTTCAGGCGCATCGCGGTCTCGAGCTCCTGGCAGTTCATGAGGAAGCCGCCGTCGCCGCTGACGGCGACCACCTTGCGGTCCGGGTGCACGAGCTTGGCCGCCACCGCGCATGGCAGCGCGAAGCCCATGCCTGCAAGGCCGTTTGCAATGAGGACGGTGTTGGGCTCATGGGCGGGGAACATCCGGCCGATCCAGAGCTTGTGCAGCCCCACGTCACTGATGAGGATGTCCTGGCGGCCGAGCGCCTGGCGGATCTCCCACAGCGCCCGCGGGGGCTGCATCGGGAAGGCGTCGTCGTCCTTGGCCTGCTCGAAGCGTCCGAGCACGACGTCGCGCAGGCGCTGCGACCCGCCGGAGTGCGGGACGTCGCGGCACTCCTCGGCCAGCCGCGTGAGCACGTGGTAGATGTCGCCGACCAGCTCGACCTCGGGGGTGAAGTACTCGTCGATCTCGGCCGCCTGCGAGTCGATGACCACGATCTTCTTGTCGCGCCGCGGGTTCCAGTGCGAGGGGGCGTGCTCGACGAGGTCGTAGCCGATGGCGATGACCACGTCGGCGTCCTCGAAGCCGGCCATGGCGTAGTCGCGCGAGTGCAGCCCGACGGTGCCCAGGGCCTTGGGGTCGGTGTAGTCGAGCAGCCCCTTGCCCATGAAGGTCTCGGCCACGGCGATGCCGGTCGCGCGGCAGAACTCGCGCAGGGCGGGCGCGCCGCGGGCGCGCACGACGCCGTTGCCGGCCAGGGCCACGGGGTTGATGGCGTTGCGGATGAGGTCGACGGCCTTGAGCAGCTCGCGGGCCGCGGGCTCGGGCTCGACCGGCCGGCGGCGGGGCAGCGGCGCGGCGTCGACCTGCGCGGCCATGACGTCCTCGGGCAGCTCGAGGTGGGTGGCGCCGGGCTTCTCGGACTCTGCCACCTTGAAGGCCTTGCGCACGACCTCGGGGATGATCTCCGGGCTCGCGACGCGCGCGTTCCACTTGGTGATGGGCCGGAACAGCTCGACGAGGTCGATGAACTGATGGGACTCCTTGTGCATCCGCTCGAGGTCGGCTTGGCCCGTGAGGGCGACGAGCGGCGCGCGGTCCAGGTAGGCGTCGCCGATGGCCGTGACGAGGTTCATGGCCCCGGGGCCCAGGGTGCCGAGGCAGACGCCGGCGCGTCCGGTGAGGCGCCCGTACATGTCGGCCATGTAGGCCCCGCCCTGCTCGTGTCGAACAGGGATGAAGGAGACCGAGGAGCTCGCCAGCGATTGGTTGAGGTCCAGCGTCTCCTCGCCGGGGATCCCGAACACGTACTTGACCCCCTCGGCTTCCAGGCATTCGACGAACACGTCGCTGGCGCGCCGGTTACCCTGAGCCATCGCATGCAACCTAGCACCGCAACTCGGCTCTCCGGAGGTGGTTCCGGAAGGGGCATGCGCAAGCTCGTCCTCCCCCTCGTCGCGGCTCTGCTACTGGCCGCGGCGCCGGCCGCGCAGGCTGCCGCGACGAAGCTGACCATCACCGGCGCCGGCTTCGGCCACGGCATCGGGATGAGCCAGTACGGGACGTACGGCTACTCGCTGCACCTGAAGACCTACGACTACATCCTCGGCCACTACTACTCGGGCACCACGCTGGGCGCGCTCGACGCCAACCCCGAGGTCAGGGTCCTCCTTCAGGGCTCGAGGAAGTCGATCTCGTTCTCCGGCGGCCTCAACGCCGGCGACCAGAAGCTCGACCCGGCCCAGACCTACACGGTGCGCCGCAGCGCCGCCGGCCTCGACCTGCGCGACGCCACCGGCGCGAGCGTGGGCACGGTCGCGGGGACCCTGCGCGTCGACGCCCCCGTCGGCCAGGCCGTGCGCCTGAACGGCACCTCGGTGCCCGGCGTGCGCGATGGCCTGTACCGCGGCTCGCTGCTCATCAGCGCCTCCGGCTCCGGCCTCGTCGCCGTCAACGCGCTCGACCTCGAGGACTACGTCCGCGGCGTGGTCAGCGGCGAGAGCCCGTCGGCGTGGCCGACCGAGGCGCTCAAGGCCCAGGCCGTGGCCGCGCGCACGTACGCGATCACCTCCCACGCCGGCGGCGCGCTCTTCGACCAGTACGCCGACACGCGCTCGCAGGTCTATCGCGGCGTCTCCGCCGAGACGCCCAACACCGACGCGGCCGTGCAGGCCACCACGGGCCAGGTCGTCACCTTCGGCGGCCAGCCGGTGACCACGTACTTCTTCTCGACCTCCGGCGGCGAGACCGAGGACGTCGAGAACTCCTTCGTCGGCTCGCAGCCCAAGCCGTGGCTGAAGGCCGTCGACGACCCGTTCGACAGCGTCTCGCCCAAGCACCGCTGGGGCCCGTACCGCTTCACCACCGCCCAGGTCCAGCGCAAGCTGCACCGCTACCTGCAGGGGCGCTTCAAGCGCATCAAGGTGCTCAGCGCGGCGTCTCGCCGCGCGTCGTGCGCGCGCAGGTGGTCGGCACCGGCGGCGTGACGAACGTCACCGGGCCGCAGCTGCGCTCGGCCTTCGGGCTCTTCGACACCTGGGCCTTCTTCACCTCGGTGACCACGAAGGCGAGCAAGCCCAAGCCCAAGGCGCCGGCGGCGACGCCGGCCACGCCCGCGACCACCGGCGGCGTCTCGCCGGTCGCGCGCGCGGCCGCCGCGCACGCGTCGAGGCTCGAGGGCACGATCGCGCCCGCGCGGGTCGGGCGCTGGGTGCGCGTCGAGCGCCGCGAGGGCACGCGCTGGGTCGCGGCGACCGACTCGCGTGTGCTGCGCGGCGGGCGCTACTCCGTGGCGGTGCCGGGGCCGGGGGTCTACCGCG
The DNA here is from genome assembly GCA_963816845.1 of uncultured Actinomycetes bacterium. Taxonomy (GTDB): domain Bacteria; phylum Actinomycetota; class Thermoleophilia; order Solirubrobacterales; family Solirubrobacteraceae; genus JAOPZW01. Next base: position 289,408 of record CAWFMR010000064.1, read on the forward strand.
TGGTCTACGGGCAGGCCGTGGGGCCGTCCGTGCGGGTCTCGTAGGTCGCCGGAAGTCGCGGCCTCGTCCGCGTTGCGCTTGCGGCGCTGCGCGGCGCAAACAGCATCATCGAGGGAAGGGAGCAGGCTGGCGGTCGGGGCGCTGGTGTCGGTCGTCGCGCGTCCAGGCGCGTGCGTCGCGCTGGCGCGTGGCGCTCATCTCGGCACGAGAGGGGAGTTTGTCGCCCATATCGGCACAAACTCCCCTCTCGTCCTGGCGGAGGCGTTCGCTCCCTCTTCCCTCGGATGCCCTGGCCGCGCACGCCGCGCGCGCCGCGCGGACGCGCGCGCGGACGACTACGAGCCGCCCGTGTAGAGCCGCACCAGCTGCTCGGCGACGCAGACCGGCTTCTCGCCGCCCTCGCGCTCGAAGGTCTGGGTGACCTTCATCTGGATGCCGCCGGGGACGTCGTCGACGCTCTCGAGGGTCGCCCGCATGCGCACGCGCGAGTCGACCGGCAGCGGCGCCGGGAAGCGGACGCGGTCGTAGCCGTAGTTGACGCCGAAGGCGAAGCCCTCGACGGCGTAGGCCTCGTAGGTGAAGCGCGGGCCGAGCCCGAGCGTGTAGAGGCCGTGGGCGATGGTCGAGCCGAAGGGCGACTGCGCCGCGCGCTCGGGGTCGACGTGGATCCACTGGTGGTCGCCGGTGGCGTCGGCGAAGGCGTCGATCTCGGGCTGGGTGACCTCGTGCCAGTCGCTGACGCCGAGCTCCTCGCCGACCTTGGCCTTGAGTTCGTCGATGCCGGTGATGGTGAGCATGGGCGGGAAATCTAGATGGTTGGTTCCGTGGCCGCCGTGCCCGGCATGTGCGCGGGCCGTGGATGCCGCCGCGCGCCGCACGGCGAAGGGGTGTCGGGCTGGTTGCCCGGCCCCCTTCGTCGGGTGGCGATCCGGCGCCGCGGAGCGCGTGCAGGCGGGTGCGACGGTCGCGGAATCAGCCATCGGGTGTGGGCGCGTGCTCAGCGCAGCCGCAGGGTGAGCGCGCCGACCAGCGCCGAGGCCCCGCCGGCGGCGAGGAAGGCCAGGCGCACGTCGTTGGCGTAGAGCGGCAGCCACATGACCGGGGCAGCCGCGTTGCCCGCGAACTTGAAGGCCGAGATCACGGAGGTCGCCCCCGCGCGGTTGGCCGGGACCGCCTCGATGGTCAGCGTGTTGAGGCCCGCCCAGATGAGCGACGATGCCGCGCCGGCGCCCAGCCACAGCAGCGTGAGGCCGGCCACGGTGCCGGCCGCGCCGATGAGCGCGACGAGCACGGCGCAGACGACCGCGCCGGCCACGGTCACGGAGATGCGGCCGACGCGATCGACGAGCCGCCCCGACGGGCGCCCGGTGACCATGCCCGCGACCCCGAAGCCGGCCAGCACCGCGCCACGCGCGCTCGAGCCCAGGCCGAAGTCGTCGCTGCAGCGCAGCGCGACGAGGAAGCCGAGGCTGGTGACGCCCGCGTAGGCGGCGAAGGCGGCGGCCGACAGCACGCCGACGCGGCGCGTGAGCACGGCGCGCAGGCGCGCGGGCTCGGCGTCGGCCACGCGCTCGGGGTCGGGCGGCGGGAAGAAGGCCAGGACCACCGCCACCAGGGCGGGCGTCAGGAAGGCCAGGCGCCAGTCGATCTCGCCCAGCAGCCCGCCGACGGCGGGCGCCAGCGCGATCGCGGCGGTCTGGACGGCGGCGAACGTGCCGACCGCCCGGCCCAGGCTCCCGCGCGGGACGACCTCGGCCAGGCCGGCGAGCAGCAGCGGCGTGAGGAAGGCGTTGGCGGTGCCCGACGCCGCGCGCGCGGCGATGAAGAGCCCGATCGTCGGCGCCGCGGCCGCGGCCACCGAGCTGATCGCGTAGGCGATGTAGCCGGCGCGCACCACGCGCCGGCGGCCGATGCGCTCGCCGATCGTGCCGGAGACGAGCTGCACCACCGCGAAGGGCACGAAGTAGGCGGGGATGGCGAGCGCCACCTCGCCGGTGGTCGCGTCGAAGGCGTCGCGCAGCTGCGGGAAGAGCACGGCGATCGCGCCGCCGCCGAACGGCCCGAGGAAACCTCCGACGTACAGGGGAAGGGTCGCCGAGGAGAGGGCGCGCCGCACGCGCGGCAGGCTAGGCGGCGCACGCCGCGCGTGCGTGCAAGCCCCTTAGGATCAGCCGCCATGCCCGGTCCGCTGCTCGCCGTCGACGCGCCCTCGCTGCTCTACCGCGCCTTCTACGCGCTGCCCAAGACGATCACCGACGACGCGGGCACGCCGGTCAACGCGCTGCTCGGCGTCTCGAACCTCGTGCTCCAGGCCGTCGAGAAGCACGCGCCGCGGGCCGTCGTGCTGTGCTTCGGCGAGGAGGCGGCGCACTACCGCGTCGAGCTCTACCCCACCTACCACGCCGACCGCATCGACATGCCCGCGGAGCTCGTGCCCCAGTGGAGCGACGCGGCCGAGTTCTTCGGCGCCTTCAACTGGATCGTCATGCGCCACGAGACGCTCGAGGCCGACGACCTGCTCGGCGGCCTCGCCCAGGCCGAGACGCAGGCCGGCGGGCAGGCGCTGCTCTTCACCGGCGACCGCGACATGTTCCAGTGCGTCTCTGACGACGTCACCGTGCTGTGGCCGGCGGGCAAGGGCGAGACCGAGCCCATCGGCCCGGCCGAGGTGCGCAAGCGCTACGGCGTGCGCCCCGACCAGGTGCCCGACTTCATCGCCCTGCGCGGCGACCCCTCCGACGGCCTGCCCGGCGCCAAGGGGATCGGCGAGAAGACCGCCCGCGAGCTGCTCAACGAGCACGACACCCTCGAGGCCCTGCTGGCGCTCCCCATGAGCCTGCGCCCGCGCGTGCGCCAGAGCCTGACCGACCAGGCGCAGGAACTGCGCGCCTTCCAGCAGATCGCCACGCTGCAGCCGACGGGCGTGGAGCGCCCGCCGGACGCGCCGACCGACTTCGCCGGCGCCGCGCAGGCGGCCCGCAAGCGCTCGATGAACCGGCTTGCGGAGCGCTTGGATGCGTGGGCAGGCGCCTGACGGGGAACCCCAGGTCCGAACCCCACGGGAGGAGGCTCCCCGATGTTCGGACGCTTTCGCAAGACGAACGATCCAGCACGTGAGAACGACGGCGGCGCGGTCGCGGTGAGCCAGCGCGACGAGCCGGCGACGAGCGTCGCCGCGCCGTCAGCCGACCCGGCGGCGCGCGAGCGCCGTCTCGAAGAGCTGCACGCGACCCAGGCCGGCGATCCCGACACGCGCGGGCTCGATCGCGAGCGCGCCGTCGAGACGGGCCGCACGGACGAGAGCGACCGCTTCGCGCGCACCGAGCGCGCACCGGTCGTCGAGCACGCGCCGGCGGACGAGCGCGCGCCGGTCGTCGACCGCGACCTCGACGATGAGCCGCGCACGATCCCGGCCGTCGTCGCCGAGGACACGGTGGTGGCCATGCGCGCCCGCCAGCGCGACCGCTTCGGCGGCATCCGCTGGGGCAGCGCCTTCTTCGGCCTGCTGAGCGCCATCGGCCTCGCCGCGATCCTGCTCGGGATCGCCGCCGCGGCCGGCGTGGCCTTCGGCCTCTCGGAGATCAACGACGTCCGCACGGGGACCGCCGACACCATCGGCCTGGGCGGCGCCATCCTGCTGCTGGCCATCCTCGCGCTCTCGTGGTACTGCGGCGGCTACGTCGCCGGGCGCATGGCGCGCTTCGACGGCCTGCGCCAGGGCATCGGCGTCTGGGTGTGGACGCTGGCGATCGCCTGCGCGCTCGCGATCGCCGCGGTCATCGGCGGCACCGAGTACAACGTCCTGCAGCAGCTCAACCTGCCCAACGTCGCCGTCGGCGACCAGTCGCTGACGACCGGGGGCTGGCTGACGCTGGCCGCCGCCGTGGTCGTCACGCTGCTCTTCGCCGTCCTCGGCGGGAAGGCCGGCGACCTGTTCCACCGCCGGGTCGACCGCTTCGCGACGCGCGACTACGTCGAGACGGCGTAGTCAGCGGGCCGTCCAGCCCAGGTCCATCGTCAGCGGGACGCCGGTCATGGTGCGCCCGCCGGGTCCGAGGAGGTAGGCCACGGCTTCGGCCACCTCCTCGGGCTCGATCAGCCGCTTGATCGCCTGCGGCGCGAGGATGACCTCCTCGAGGACGTCCTCCTCGGGCAGTCCGTGCGCCTTGGCCTGGTCGACGATCTGGCGCTCGACGAGGGGCGTGCGCACGTAGCCCGGGCACACGGCGACGGCGGCGATGCCGGCGTCGGCCCCCTCGAGCGCGAGCGTCTTGACCAACCCCAGCACGCCGTGCTTGGCCGACACGTACGCGGCCTTGTACGGCGAGGCGACCAGCGCGTGCGCGGACGCGATGGCGACGAAGCGGCCCTCGCCGCTCGCGCTCAGCGCGGCCCACGCATGCTTGGCCAGCAGGAACGGGCTCGTGAGCAGCACGGCCAGCAGCTGGTCCCATCGGTCCTCGTCGAACTCGGCCACGGGCGCGACGTGCTGAAGGCCGGCGTTGGCCACCACGGCGTCCAGGCGCCCGAAGCGCTCGAGCGCGGCCTCGACGGCCCCGCGGTTGCCCTCGCGCGTGGCGAGGTCCGCGGCGTGCGGCACGCCGGGGCCGTCGGCGTCCGGCTCGAGATCGACCGCGAGGACGTCGAAGCCGTCGTCGACGAGGCGCTGCGCGACCGCGCGGCCGATGCCGCGCCCCGCGCCGGTGACGAGAGCGGCGCGCTGCTCGGTCATGGCGTGAACTTCACCGTGATCACGTCGCCGTCGCGCATGAGGTAGTCCCTACCCTCCAGGCGCAGCACGCCACGCTCTCTCGCGCCCGCGTAGCCGCCGGCGTCGACGAGCGCGTCCCATCCGATGACCTCGGCGCGCACGAAGCCCTTCTGGATGTCGGAGTGGATCTGGCCCGCGGCGTGCCAGGCCGTGAGGCCGTCGCGCATGTGCCACGACTGCGCCGGCTTGTCCTCGCCGGCGGTGAAGAAGGCGATCTGGTGCAGCAGCGAGAAGGCGCCGTCGACGACGCGGCGCAGGCCTGACTCGCCGACGCCCATGTCGGCGCGCATGGCGCTCGCGTCCTCGTCGTCGAGCTCTGAGAGCTCGGCCTCCAGGCGCGAGGAGACCGCGACGGCCAGCGCGCCGATCTGCGCGGCGTGCTCGGCGACGGCGGGCGGGACCGTGTCGTCGCCCTCGTCGACGTTGGCCACCAGCAGCACGGGCTTGGCCGTGAGCGGGTGCAGGTTGCGCAGCGCGTCGGGCGCGTCGGCGGGCACCGGCACCGTGCGCGCCGGGCGCCCCTCCTGCAGCGCGGCGATGACCTCGGCCACCCAGCGCTCCTCGGCCTGGGCCTGCTTGTCGCCACCCCGGGCCTGCTTGGTCACGCGCTCCAGGCGGCGCTCGGCCTGCTCGAGGTCGGCGTAGAGCAGCTCGGTCTCGATCGTGTCGATGTCACGACGCGGATCGACGTCGCCCTCGGGGTGGATGACGTTGTCGTCGTGATGGGCGCGGACGACGTGGACGATGGCGTCCACCTCGCGGATGTTGGCCAGGAACTTGTTGCCCAGGCCCTCGCCCTCGCTGGCACCGCGCACGAGGCCGGCGATGTCGTGGAAGTCGATGGTGTCGTACACGACGTTCGAGGACCCGATGGTGTCGGCCACGCGATCGAGGCGCTCGTCGACCACCGGCACGACGGCGACGTTCGGCTCGATGGTCGTGAACGGGTAGTTGGCCGCCTCGGCGCCCGCGCGCGTCAGCGCGTTGAAGAGCGACGACTTGCCCGCGTTGGGCATCCCGACGATCCCGACCTTCATCGCGCCGCGCTCCCCATGGCCAGCCCCAGCAGCGCGCCGGCGGCGACGTCGGTGGGGTAGTGCACGCCGAGGTAGACGCGCGAGGCGGCCATCGCCGCCGCCGTGGCGTAGAGCGGCCCGGCCGGCATGAGCCGCCCGTAGGCGCGGGCGGCCGCGAACGAGGTCGAGGAGTGCGCCGAAGGGAAGCTGAGCTTCGTCGGGGTGGCGACGAGCGCGGGAAGGCCTTCGACCACCGGGCGGTGGCGGCGGACGAGCGCCTTGATGGCCGTGTTGGCCGCGTAGGTCGCACCGACGACGAGCGTCCCGCGCTTCCAGCGCGCGCGCCGCGGGCGGTCCACCAGCGCGCCGAGCGTCCCCATCGCCAGCCACAGCGCCGCGTGCTCGCCGAGGCTCGAGAAGCGCCCGACGAGGTCGCTGACGGGCGGGCGCGCCGCGGAGCGCACGAGCGCGAACAGGTGCAGGTCGGCGCGCGCGAGGGCGCTCACGGCAGCTGCACCCGATCGCGCTCGCCGATCTCGCGCACCACGCGCGCGGGGTTGCCGTACGCGACGACGCCGGCCGGAAGGTCGCGGGTGACCACCGCGCCGGCGCCGACCACCGTGTGCTCGCCGATGGTGACGCCGGGGCACACGATGACGCCGCCGCCGAGCCACACGTTGTCGGCGATCGTGATCGGCGCGCCGTACTCCCAGCCGTCGCGGCGCGGGATCGGGTCGATGGGATGGGTGGCCGCGAGCAGCTGGACCAGCGTGGCCAGCCAGCACGTCGAGCCGAGGGCGATGGGGGCGATGTCGAGCATGACGCAGTCGAAGTTGACGAAGGTGCCGTCGCCGATGATGATGTTCGTGCCGTAGTCGCAGCGGAAGGCGGGCTTGACGACGACGCCCTCGCCGACGCTGCCCAGCAGCTCGCCCAGCAGCGCGTCGCGCTCGGCCTGCTCGTCGTGGCGGGTGGCGTTGTAGCGGTCGAGCAGCCGCGCGCACCGCTCGTGGCCGGCGAGCCAGCTCAGGGTCGTCGGGGCGATAGAGCTCGCCGCGCAGCATGCGCTCCTTCATCGCGCCCATGGCGTCGACTGCCTCCGGGGCGCGAAGGCCGCTAGCCCGACGAGGCGAGGCCGAAGCCCACGCGGTGCTCGTCGCTCTCGGTGCGGACCCAGAGCACGTGCGCGAGGTTGAGCTTGACCGAGCCGTCATCGGCCTCGATCTCGTGCCAGCCCTCGCCGCCGAGGGCGTCGTTGAGGCTGGCGAGCTGCTCGTCGCTCACCCGCAGGGCGAGCGGGGCGCTGGCCTGGAAGCCGATGCTGATGCGCTGGGGCATGGTGTCAGTGTCCCTCCGAGGGCTGGACGATCTCCGTGAGCACGCCGCCGGACGAGGCGGGGTGCAGGAAGGCGACGCGCGAGCCGCGGATGCCGGTGCGCGGCGCCTCGTCGATGAGCCGCAGGCCGCGGTCGCGCAGCGTGTCGAGCGTGGCCTGCACGTCGGCCACCTGGTAGGCGACGTGGTGCAGCCCCGGCCCGCGCTTGGACAGGAAGCGGCCCGACCGGGCGTCTCGCCGTTCAGCGGGCGCAGCAGCTCGACGTGGTTCTCGCCGACGTCGAGCAGCACGGCCTCGACGCCCTGCTCCTCCACGACCTCGCGATGCGCGACGGCCATGCCGTAGGCCTCTTCGTGCAGGGCGATCGCGGCGTCGAGGTCCTCGACGGCCACGCCGATGTGGTCGACCCGGGCGAACATCCGGGCCGGGAGTCTAGTCGCCCGTCTGCGCCTGCTTCTCCGCCGCGGCGATGCGGAGGTCCGGCAGGGGCCTGCGGCGCTCGATGCGCGGCACGCCCTCCATGATGCGGTCGATCTGCCCGCGCTCGAGCGTCTCGTTCTCGAGCAGCTCGGCGGCGATGCGGTCCAGCAGCTCGCGGTGGGAGGTGATGAGGTCCCACGCTCCACGGTGCGCCTCGAAGGCCAGCTCGCGCTGCTCCTCGTCGCGGATGCGGCGCGTGAGGTCCGAGAGCGCCTGCTCCTTGAGCGCGGCCTGCGGCGCGTCGCCGGAGCCCATCGCGTACTGGTGGATCATCGCGTGGGTGATCTCCTCCACGCGCTGCAGGTCGCTGGCGGCGCCGGTGGTCACCGCGCCGAAGACGATCTGCTCGGCCACCCGGCCGCCGAGCAGCACGGTCATCTGGTCCACGAGCTCCTCGCGCGTCTTGAGGTAGGAGTCCTCGTCGGGCAGGTTGACCACGTAGCCCAGCGCGCTGCCGCGAGGGACGATCGAGATCTTGTGCACGCGGTCCATGCCCTCGAGCAGCTCGCGGCACAGCGCGTGGCCGGCCTCGTGGAAGGCGACGACGCGGCGCTCGTGGTCGTTGAGCGTGGTGGAGGACAGCACGCCGGCGATGACGCGCTCGATCGCGTTGTCGAAGTCCGCGCGCGAGACGGCGTGGCCCTCCCGGCGTCCGCAGAAGATCGCCGCCTCGTTGCAGATGTTGGCCAGGTCGGCGCCGGTGAGGCCGGCCGTCTGCTGGGCCACGACGTGCAGGTCGACGTCGTCGCGCAGCGGCTTGTTGGCCGTGTGCACGCGCAGGATGCGCTCGCGCCCCTTCACGTCGGGCGGCGACACGAAGACCTGGCGATCGAAGCGACCTGGGCGCAGGAGGGCGGGGTCGAGCTTCTCGAGCAGGTTGGAGGCGGCCATGACGACGACCCGCCCCTCCGCGGAGGAGGCGAAGCCGTCCATCTCGACCAGCAGCTGGTTGAGCGTCTGCTCGCGCTCTGAGTTGTTGTCCGAGCCGCGGCGCGCGCCGACGGCGTCGAGCTCGTCGATGAAGATGATCGCGGGCTGCGCGGCGCGCGCCTCGCGGAACAGGCGGCGGATGCGCGCGGCCCCCAGGCCGGCGAACATCTCCACGAACGACGACGCCGACTGCGAGAAGAAGTGCGCGCCCGACTCGTGGGCCACGGCCTTGGCCAGCAGCGTCTTGCCCGTGCCCGGAGGGCCGTGGAGCAGGACGCCCTTGGGGACCTTGGCCCCCAGGCGCTCGAACTGCTTGGGCGAGCGCAGGAAGTCGACGACCTCGCGCAGCTCGGCCTTCGCCTCGTCGACGCCGGCGATGTCCTCCCAGCCGACCTCGAGGTTGGCCTCGGGACTGATCTCGATCGGCTTGGTCTGCGGCATCAGGCGCAGCGTCCGCCACAGGACGACGATCAGCGCGACCATGAAGAAGATCGCGAAGACGGCCTGCCAGTTGTTGGCGAAGTCGCGGATGCGGTCGAGCACGCTCGGAGCGGGCGGGACGGAGGTCAGCGCGACGAGCCGGTCCGGCAGCCCGGCGATGACCTCCAGCACGTGCTGGCGGGCCGGAGCGGCGTCGCTGGCCACAGCGAGCAGGGTCGATGCACCAAGCACGCCTGGTGTATCGGCAGCCCCGGCGGATTTCTCCAGCCCGCGCGCCGTGCGTCAGCGCGCCGCTTCGACGCGCAGGATCTCGGCCAGCGCCGCGCGGCCCACCTCGAGCTGCTCCTCGGTCGGCTCGCGTGTGCCCAGCACGCGCTGGAGCTCGTGCCCGGGCCGGCGCAGCGCGCGCGCCAGCGCGGTCTCCTCGTGGCGCTCTGACCACGCGAAGACCTCGACCGCGGCGCCGATCGAGGCGAGCTGCACCGCGGCGCCGGCCAGCGGCGACGGACGCTCCACGGTGCGGCGCAGGAGCGCCGTGCCGGCCAGGTTGGCGGCCAGCAGCGGCGCCATGAGGTGCGAGCCGCAGCGGTCGTGCTCCTTGGTCGCGTCGCGGGCGTCGCCGGCGCCCTGCTCGTAGGCGCCGATCGCCTTGTGCTCGACGCCGTGGTAGGCGGCCAGGTCGCCGCTGCGCAGCGCGATGAGCGACGGCGCGAGCGAGAGCGCGGCGAGCGCGGCCTCGCCGCCGATACCGCGCGTGCGCCGCCGCAGGGCCACCCCGGCGGCCGCCGTGGCGCCCATCGCCACGGCGACGGTGGCGTCCTGGAAGGGCAGGCGCGCCTGCGGCAGCGCGCGCTTGACCAGCGGGATGACGGCCATCGCCTCGCCGAGGCGGACCACCCCGCGCACGCCGGCGATCCGCCCGACGCCGCCGCGCACGCGCGGCTTGGGGCCGGAGGCGACGGCGATGGCGCCGTCGTCGGCGCGGACGGCCGCGGCCCAGTGGTTCGGCCCGTGCACGAGCAGCCCGTTGCGCAGCGCCATCCCGCCGAGGCGCAGCTTGTCGTCGTTCTCACTCACCGAGCAGCTCCTTGGTCACGTCGCGATAGCAGCGCGCGGCGAACCCGAGGTCGGCCGTCGCGATCCGCTCGTCGCGCGAGTGCACGAGCGGAGAGGTCTCGTAGAGGTTCATCTCGCGCTGGGGGAAGAAGCCGTAGGCCACGCACTCCGGGAAGGCGGCGCGGAAGGTGCGCGAGTCGGTGAAGGCCGGCAGCATGGTCGGGACCACGCGCGCCTCGGGATCCTCGCGCGCGACCCAGCCACGCAGCGCGTCCATGAGCGGCGTGTCGGGCGGCGAGGAGTTGCCGACCACCTTCTCGGTGAACTCGAGCTCGTAGCCGTTGGGCCCGAGGACGTCGACGATGCGGGCGCGGACCTCGGCCTCCTCCATGCCCGGCGGCGTGCGGCAGTCGACCGCGAGCCGCGCGCGCGAGGGGATGACGTTGATCTTCTCCGAGGCGAAGATGCGCGTCGGCGCGAGCGTCACCCCGAGCATCGGCTCGACGATCACCGCAAGGATCGGGTCGCGCTCGCGCAGCGCGTCGAGCACGGGCGCCGGATCGCCGTCGAGCGGAAGGCCGAGCTCGGCCAGCAGGGCGCGCGGCGTCTCGGTCACGTCGTAGGGCGGCTGGCGCTCGCCCATCGCCTGCAGGAAGGGGACCATCTTCAGCAGCGCGTTGACGCCCATCTTCGGCGTCGAGGCGTGCCCGGCGACGCCCTCGGTCGTCACCGTGAAGCGAAAGACGCCCTTCTCGGCCACGCACACGCCGTAGACGCGCTCGTCGCCGAAGGGGAAGACGGCGCCCGCGCCCTCGTTGAGCAGCAGGTCGCAGCGCACGGCGTCGGGGTGGTTCTCGGTCAGCCATACCGCGCCCTCGCCGCCGCCGGTCTCCTCGTCGACCACGCATACGACGAGCAGGTCGCCATGGGCCGGGCGCCAGCCCGACTGCGCGAGCGCGAGGGCGGCGGTCACCTCGGCCGCCGTCTGGGACTTCATGTCCTGGGCGCCGCGGCCCCACAGCTCGCCGTCGACCACGTCGCCCGACCACGGGTCGCGCTGCCACTCGGCGGGGTCGGCGAGCACGGTGTCGACGTGCGAGAGCAGGCACAGCGTCGGCCCGTCGCCGGCGCCGCGCAGGCGCGCCACCAGGTTCGGGCGCTCCTCGCTACGACCGAGCAGCTGGACCTCGAAGCCCGCGTCGCGCAGCAGGCCGGCCAGCAGGTCCTGGGCCGGGCGCTCATTGCCGGGAGGGTTGACCGTGTTGAAGCGCACGAGGCGCTGCAGCAGCTCGGTCGTCTCGCGCTCGAGGTCTTCGGCCATCGCCTCCAGGCTACGCGACGGCCTCGGTGCGCGCGCTCCACCGCCGCGCGCGGGAGGATGTGGGGCATGAGCCAGCTCTTCGACACCGACGACGTCGGGCCCAGGCGCTCGTCTGCCGATGCCTTGGCACGCCCGCTGGCCGCGCGCCTGCGGCCGCGATCGCTCGACGAGCTCGTGGGCCAGGAGCACCTGCTCGCCGAGGGCTCCGCCCTGCGCGGCGCCATCGAGCAGGGCCGGCCGCACTCGATGATCCTCTACGGGCCGCCGGGCTCGGGCAAGACGACGCTGGCGCGGATCGTGGCCGCCGCGGCCCACGCCGCCCTGGAGGAGCTGAGCGCCGTGGAGGCCGGGCGCCCGGAGGTGCGCAAGGTCCTCGAGCGCGCGCAGCACCGCCGGCAGCTGGCCGAGCCCACGGTCTTCTTCCTCGACGAGATCCACCGCTTCAACAAGGCCCAGCAGGACGCGCTGCTGCCGGCGGTCGAGGAGGGCCTCGTGACCCTCATCGGGGCCACGACCCAGAACCCCTACTTCGAGGTCAACTCGGCGCTGCTGTCGCGCTGCCAGATCTACGAGCTGCGCCCGCTGCTGGCCAGCGACATCGAGGTCGTCCTGCGCCGCGCGGCGCAGACGCTCGGCGCCGAGGCCGACGACGACGCGATCGCCTTCCTGGCCGCGCGCGCCGGCGGCGACGCGCGCACGGCACTGGCAGCGTTCGACCTCGCGGTCCACACCCACGGCCGGGTGACACTCGAGGCGGCCGAGGACGCCCTCCAGCGGCGCGCGCTGACCTACGACAAGACCGGCGATCGCCACTACGACACGATCTCGGCCTGGATCAAGGCCACGCGCGGCTCGGATCCCGATGCCAGCCTCTACTACCTCGCGGTCATGCTCGAAGGCGGCGAGGACCCGCGCTTCATCGTGCGGCGGATGGTCATCCTGGCCTCCGAGGACATCGGCAACGCCGACCCGCGCGCGCTCGAGGTCGCGGTCGCCGCGGCCCAGGCGATCGAGCACGTCGGCCTGCCCGAGGGCCAGTTCGCGCTCGCCCAGGCGTCCATCTACCTCGCCCTCGCGCCGAAGTCCGACAGCGCGAAGAAGGCCATCGGCGCCGCCCGCGAGCACATCCGCGAGCAGGGCGCCAAGCCTCCGCCGGCCTACTTGCAGAGCGCGGGCTACAACGCCGCGGCGCGCCTCGGGCGCGGCGTCGGCTACGACTACCCCCACGACCGCCCGGGCCACGTGTCCGAGCAGGAGCTGCTCCCCGACGAGGTGGTGGGCGCGCGCTTCTACTCGCCCGACGACGCCGAGGCGGCGCTGCGCGAGCGCCTGGAGGAGATCCGCCGGGCGCGCGGACGGTAGCCTCGCCTCCCCGTGGAGCCGAGCGCAGCCGCTGCACAGCTGGAGTCCTTCAGCCCGGCCACCGGCGAGCGCCTGGGGGCCGTCGCGGTGGCGCGCCCGCGCGCGGTGGCGGCCGCCGTCGAGGAGGCCGCCAGCGTGCAGCCGCTGTGGGCGACCCTGCGTCTCGGCGACCGCGCCCGGTACATGGCCCGCGCCGCCCAGGCGGTCATCGACGAGTTCGACGAGCTGACCGACCTCATCGTCGCCGAGCAGGGCCGGCCGCGCGCCGAGGCGGAGGTCATGGAGCTGCTCGCGGCGGTCGAGACGCTCCAGTGGCTGGCCGAGCACGGCCCCGGCATCCTGGCCGGCGAGAAGATCCCCTTCTCGCGCACCCAGCACCCGGTCAAGCGCGGGCGCTGGAGCTACGAGCCGCTGGGGGTCGTCGGCGTCCTCGGTCCGGCCACCGAGCCGTTCGCCACGCCGCTGGGCGACGTGGCGGTGGCGCTCATGGCCGGCAACGGCGTGGTGCTCAAGCCCTCGCCCCACGTGCCGCTGTGCGGTGAGCGGATCGCGCGCGTCTTCGCCCGCGCCGGCCTGCCCGAGGGCCTGCTGGCGGTCGTCCACGGCCACACCGACGCGGGGGCCGCGCTCGTGTCCGCCCCGGTGGCCCAGGTCCGCTTCACGGGCTCGGCCCGCGCGGGGCGCGAGGTCGGCGAGGCGTGCGCGCGCGGCCTCACGCGCTCGGTGATCTCGCTCGATGGCAAGGACGCGATGATCGTGCTCGCCGACGCCGACGTCCCGCGCGCGGTGCGCGGCGCGGCGTGGGCGGCCTTCGCCAACGCGGGCCAGTGCGGCGGATCCGTCGAGCGCGTGCTGTGCGTGCCCGAGGTCCACGAGCGCTTCCTCGCCGGGGTCGTGCGGGCGGCCCGCGGGCTGCGGGTGGGCGACCCCTCGGATCCTTCGACTTCGATCGGCCCGCTCGTCGATCGCGAGCGCGCGGCGCGGGTGCGAGCGCTGGTCGAGGAGGCCGTTGGTGCGGGCGCGACCCTGCACTGCGGCGGCGGCCACGGCGAGGCCCACTACGCGCCCGCCGTCCTCAGCGGCGTGACGCCGGGGATGCGGCTGGCGCGCGAGGAGGTGCCCGGCCCGGTGCTCGCGGTCGAGGCGGTCGGCACCGAGGAGGAGGCCGTCGCCCGCGCCAACGAGGCGACGCTCGGCCTCGGCGCGTCGGTGTGGACGGCCGATCGCTACAAGGGCGCGCGCATCGCCCGCGAGCTGCGCGTGGGGATGGTGTGGATGAACGACCACCTGGTGGCGCGCTCAGCCCCCCAGATCCCGTGGGGCGGCGTCGGCGGTGCCGGCATCGGGCGCGCTCGGGGGGCCATCGCGCTGCGCACGTGCGCCGAGCCGCGCGTGGTCACCTGGGACCCGCCCATCGGGCGCCCGGTGTGGTGGTTTCCCTACGACGGCGCCCTCGTCGGCGCCGCCCGGGCCGTTGCCGGGCTGCGCAGCGCGCGCGACCGCGACCGCGAGCGCGCCTGGCGGCGCGACGGCCTGGCGCTGCTGCGCGTCACGGGCCGCTGGCTGCGGGCGATGCGTCGAGGCTAGGCGCGCGCGGGGCGCGCACGACCAGCACGGGCACCTCGGCCTCGTGCAGGACGTGCTGCGAGACCGAGCCGAGCAGCGCGCTGCCCACGCGGCCGAGCCCGCGGGTCCCCATGACGAGGAGGTCGTGACGGCCTTCGCGCAGGCGCTCGAGGATGACCGGCGCGGGCTGGCCAGCCATCACGACGCTGGTCACCGAGAGGTCGTCGGGGAGCTCCGCGACCTGCTTGGTCATGCGCACACCGGCCTCGCCCAGCAGGTGGGCCGCGTCGCTGAGGACGGCGGCGCCGGCGGCCGTGAGCTGGGCGTAGGCCGGCGTTGGCGGCACCGCGGTGAGGACGGTCAGGCGCGCGTGTCCCTCGCGGGCGAGCTGGGCGGCCGTGCGCAGCGCCGCCGCGCCGTGCCGTGACCCGTCTATCGCGACGAGGATGTTCAGGAACACGCAGCCCAGGCTACGCGCGAACGGCCTGCGCCAGCGCGCGGACGGCGGGCTCGATCGCCTCCTCGGCGATGTTCGCGTAGCCGACGAGCAGCAGCGGGCGCCCCGCGTGGTGGGTGGCGAAGACCCCGACGCCGCGCGCGGATGCGCCGGCGAGGACGGCGTCGACGTCGGCACCGGGGGCCAGCGCCACGGTGACGTGCAGCCCCGCCGCCGCCCCGCCGACCTCGTTGTCGGGCAGGTGCTCGCCGAGGGCCGCCGCGAGCCGGTCGCGCCGGCGCCGGTAGCGCAGGCGCATCCGGCGCAGGTGGCGATCGAGCTCGCCGCGCTCGACGAACGAGGCCAGCGCCAGCTGATCGAGGGCGGGCGAGCCGCCGTCGGCCCAGCCGCGCTCGTCGGCGATCGCCCCGGCGAGGGCGCCGGGCAGGACCATCCACCCCAGGCGCAGGGCGGGCGCGAGCGTCTTGCTCGTGGAGCCGAGGTAGGCGACGCGCCCCGCGCCGAGGCCCTGCAGCGCACCGAGCGGCTCGCGGTCGTAGCGGTACTCGCCGTCGTAGTCGTCCTCGATCACGAGGGCGTCGTGCGCGGCGGCCCAGTCGAGCAGCGCCGCGCGGCGCTCGGGGGCGAGGACCGCGCCGGTCGGGAACTGGTGCGCGGGGGTGACCAGCGCGGCCGCGGCCGCGGGCAGCGCGTCGGTCCGCAGGCCGCGGACGTCCACGTCCACGGGGACGAGCTCGAGCCCGGCGCGTTGCAGGATCGTGCGGTGCTGCCAGAAGCCCGGCTCCTCGACGAGCACGCGGGCGGCCCCGCGGGCACGCAGGAGCCCTGCGAGCAGCGCGATCGCCTGGGTGATGCCCGCGGTGACGACGATGTCGTCGGCGGTGGCGACCACGCCGCGGGCGCGGCCGAGGTAGGCGGCGAGGACGGCCCGCAGCGCCGGCGCGCCGGCCCACGAGCCGTAGCCGAGGTCGGCGTCGGGCGCGGCGGCCAGCGCGCGGCGCATGGCGGCCAGCCACGGGCCGCGTGGGAACGCCCCGCGCTCGGCCGACTCCGGGCGCAGGTCGTAGCGCACGGAGGGGATGCGCGCGACGGGCGCGGCGGTGGGCGCCCCGACGGCGGGGGCCACCTTCGCGACGCGCGTGGCCGATCCGCGGCGCGCCACGAGGAAGCCCTCGGCCACGAGCTGCCCGTAGGCCTCGACGACCACCCCGCGGGCGATGCCGAGCTCGGTCGCCAGCGCCCGCGTCGACGGCAGGGCGGTGCCGGCGTGCAGGCGCCCGTCGCGCACGCCGTCGCGCAGCTGCTCCTCGAGCTGGACGCGCAGCGGCCTGCGGTCCTCGCGGTCGAGGACGACGAGGAGATCGCGGCCGAAGTGGTCCACTCGATCCATGGCGAGACGGCCCTGCGCACAGGACCGCCGTGAGCCTACTCAGGCGACGGCGCGGGCCAGTGCCGCGGTGGCCGCGGCGAGCACGACCACGACGAGCACGGGCGCGCGCAGCAGCACGGCGACGAGCGCGACGCCGAGGCCGGCGGCGCGGGCGTCGAGCACCAGGTGGCGTCCGTCGGCGAAGGCCTGGGTGACGATGAGGGCGGCCAGCAGGGTCGGCGCCAGCAGCGCGACGACGCCGAGCAGGGGCCGGGGGAGCGAACGGCCGCCGATGACCAGCGGTCCGACGCCCTTCAGCGCGATCGTGCAGGCGCCGACGACCGCGATCAGGGCCCAGGCGCGCATCACGACGGCGCTTCGTCCGCCGGGCGGCGCAGGCCGATGAGGCACACGACCGACGCGGCCACGACCGGCACGCCGGGTGGCACGAAGGGCACGAGGGCAGCTGCCACCACCGCCCCGCCGACCGCCGCGACCACGCCGGTGCGGCCGTGCACCTGGCCGGCGAGGAGTGCGAGGAAGAGCGCCGGGAAGGCGGCGTCGAGCCCGAGCGTCTCGGGGTCGCCGAGCAGCGAGCCGGCCACGCTGCCGACCGTCGTGCCGGCCACCCAGGCGCAGTAGAGCGTGAGGCCGGCCCCGAGGAGCAGGCGCGGGTCGTAGCGCCCCCCGCCCAGGTGGCTGACCGCCCAGGACTCGTCGACGACGAGCTGCGCGCGCAGTCCGCGCTTCCACGCGGGCCCGCGCAGCGACGGCGCGACCGACAGGCCGATCGGGATGTAGCGGGTGTTGAGCAGCACGGCGGCGGCGATGGAGGCCGCGAGGGTCCCGCCGGCGGAGAGGACCGAGGTCGCGGCGAACTGCGCCGAGCCGGCGAAGGTGGTGGCCGAGAAGACGACGGCCTTCGCGCCGCCGAGGCCCGCATCGCGGGCGAGGACGCCGAAGGTGACCCCGAAGGCGGCCACGGCCACGGCGAAGGGAGCGATGACCCGGGCCCCGTCGCGTACCCGATGCGGTGTTGTCGTTTCCGTTCGACTCATTGGTACGCTCGTTCGGCATGATAAACGACCTCATGCCGGTCGTGGCGGCCAACCTGCGCCGCCTGCGCGGCGAGCAGGGGCGCAGCCTGTCGGAGCTGGCGCGGGCCAGCGGGATCGCGAAGGCCACGCTCTCGGCGCTCGAGGCCGGCCGGGGCAACCCCACGATCGAGACCCTCTCGTCGCTCGCCACGGCGCTCGGCGTCCCGTTCGGCGACCTGCTCGCGGGCGGCGCGCCCGAGCCGGTGCACGTCGTGCACGCCGCCGAGGGCACCACCGTCCCCGGCACCGCCAACACCCTGCGCCTCATCGTCCGCCTGCCCGGCAATCCGCCGATCGAGCTCTACGAGGCCCGCTTCCCGCCGCGCTCCAAGCGCGCGGCCGGCGCCCACGGCCCGGGAACGCGCGAGCACGTGGTGCTGACGCAGGGCGCGCTGCGCACCGGTCCGGTCGACCGAACGGCCGACCTGCGCGCCGGCGACTACGCCGGCTTCGCGGGTGACGAGATGCACCTCTACGAGGCGGGGCCGCGCGGCGCGCGCGCATTGCTCATCATGCAGTGGGCCACTCAGCCATGACCACCTTCGAAGGCAAGACGGCGCTCGTGACCGGCGCCAGCGGCGGCATCGGGCGCCGGATCGCAGAGCGCCTCGCCGCGGCGGGCGCCGCGCTCGCGCTGCACTACTCCTCCAACGCCGAGCCGGCGCAGGAGCTGGCGTCGGCGCTGCCCAAGGCGGCCGCCTTCGGGGCGGACCTCGGCGAGGCCGACGCACCCGACCGCCTGGTCGACGAGGTCGAGGCCGTCTTCGGACACGTCGACGTGCTGGTGGCCAACCACGGCCGCAGCCAGATCGCCCGCCTCGAGCAGGTCGACGCCGATGCCTTCGACGAGATGCTCGCCGTCAACCTGCGCGCGCCGTTCCTGCTCGCCCGCCGCACGATCCCGAAGATGAGCGAGCGCGGGTTCGGGCGCGTGCTCTTCATGTCCTCCGTGGCCGGGCTCACCGGCGGCATCGTCGGCCCGCACTACGCGGCGTCGAAGGCCGGGCTGCACGGCCTCACGCACTACCTCGCGCGGCGCTCGGCGGGCGAGGGCGTGACCGTCAACGCGCTGGCGCCCGCCCTCATCGAGGACACCGGCATGCTCCCCGGCGACCCCGGCGCGCTGGCGACGATGATCCCCGTCGGCCGCCTCGGCCGCCCCGAGGAGGTCGCCGATCTCGCGCTCGCCGTGCTGCGCAACGGCTACATGACCAACCAGGTCGTGTCGCTCGACGGCGGTATGCACCCGCGGTAGCTCGCGCGGTCTCCGCGTCGCGCTTGCGGCGCCGCGCTGCGCTTACTGCATCACCGAGGGGGAAGGGAGTCCGCCGCCGCGCCCGGTCGGGACGCCCGCGGAGTCCCTGCGTGGTTCGTGCGCGTTTCGCAACACCTGACCCGGGCGGCTGGAGGGGGTGTGCGCTTTGGCTCCCGGCATACCGGGAGGAAAAGGGCTCACCCCCTCGGGCGTCGACCACCGGCACGCTCCTTCCCCTCGATGCGGCAGTAAGCGCCGCGCAGCGCCACACGCGCAGAGCGGACGACCTACGCGGCCCGGCGCGCGCTGCGCACCACCCGCAGGCGCTCGGGCAGGAACGGCACCACGAAGCGCTTGGCGTACTCCGCACCGCCGCGGATCGCGACGGCGCGCACCGGGTCCCAGGCGAAGCCGTACTGGCGGCGCAGGCGCGGCGGCAGGAGGCCGATCGTGATCTGGTTGGCGAGCTCGAGGACCGGGCGCATGCGCAGCGGGACCGGCGGGCGCATGACGATCTCGACGGCGAGGTCGCGCGCCTCCTGGGTGACGTGGAGGTCCTCGCCCTCGACCATGTCGAGCACGTAGGCCTGGAAGTCGTCCCACGTCGACGGCATCTCGGCCGCGCGCAGGCCGAACTGACGGCCGACGAGGCGGTAGTCGCCCCACAGCGCCTCGCGCTCGGCGGCGCTCAGCGCGGTGACGTAGCGCTGGTAGACGACGGCGGCCGAGTCGGCCAGCGCGGCGAGGATCCACAGCAGCAGCGCCGGATCGTCCGCCGCGTACGGCGTGCCGGCCGCGAAGCGCCCGGCGGGCGCGGCCAGCTCGCCGCGCACGCGACGGTGCATCGCGCGCACGCGGCGCGTCGCCCGGCGGGCGTCCTCGGCCGGTCCGAAGGCGACGAGGTCGAGCACGCGAGCCGTCCGGGCCAGGCGCTGGTAGGGCTCGTCGAGCGCGCCCGTGTGCGCGAAGAAGCCCGCGAAGGCGACCGGGTGCGCCGCCTGCATGAGCAGCGCGCGCGGGCCGGACAGCCCGACCACCTGCTCGCGAATCACGCGCCGCAGCATCGAGTCGTCGGTGAACAGGCTCTCGGAGGACACGCCCATGACCAAGAGTACGGGCGACTACCCTGTGGGGACGATGCCTGCCGCCGCCTACGCCGGGAAGGAATGCGTCTGCCAGTTCCGCCGCGGGATCTGCGACCAGACCTGCGTGCGCGACATGCTCGACACGCCGTTCTACATCGCGTGCCTGAAGCTCGCGGGGCGGCGGTGCCTGGTCGTCGGCGGGGGCGAGATCGGCCTCGAGAAGGTGGAAGGGCTCCTGGCCTGCGACGGCGACGTGACGCTGATCTCGCCCGACGCGGGCCCCCAGCTCCAAGAGCTGGCCGCCGAGGGCTCGATCGCGTGGGAGCGGCGCGCGTACGCCGGCCCCGAGGACCTCGAGGGCGCCTTCATGGTCATCGCCTCGACCGACGACACCGACGTCAACATCGCCGTCTACAACGATGCCGAGCGCCGCGCGATGCTCGTCAACGTCGTCGACGTCCCGCCGCTGTGCAACTTCATCCTGCCGGCCATCGTGCGCACCGGGCCGCTGGCGATCGCCATCTCGACCGCCGGCGCCTCGCCCGCGCTGGCCAAGCGGATGAAGACCGAGGTCGCCGACCTCTTCGGCGAGGAGTACGCCGAGCTCGCGGTGATGCTCAACGACGTCCGCGGGTGGGCCAAGGGCACGCTCGCCACCTACCAGGACCGCAAGGACTTCTTCGAGGGGATCGTCAACGGCGACCCCGACCCGATCGCGCTGCTGCGCGCGGGCGATCGGCAGGCCGTGCGCGACCTCATCGAGGGGGCGCGCAGCGCGGTGGCCCCCGCCTGATGGGCGACCTCACCCACCTCGACGCCGAGGGGACCGCGCGGATGGTCGACGTCGGCGGCAAGGAGGTCAGCGCGCGGCGCGCCGTGGCACGCGCCGTCGTGCGGATGACCCCGGCGACGGCCGAGCGCGTGGCGGCCGGCGACGCGCCCAAGGGCGACGTGCTCGGCGTCGCGCGCATCGCGGGCATCCAGGCGGCCAAGCGCACCGGCGAGCTGATCCCCCTGTGCCACCCGATCGGCCTCGACCACGTCGACGTCGACGCCGCGCTCGACCCCGCGGAGGGCACCGTCACCCTGACCGCCACCGCCGCGGTCACGGCCCGCACCGGCGTCGAGATGGAGGCCATGACGGCCGCGGCGGTCGCCGCGCTGACCGTCTACGACATGGTCAAGGGCCTCGAGCGCGGCGTGCGCGTGGAGGCGGTGGAGCTGCTGAGCAAGTCCGGCGGGCGCAGCGGCGACTGGGTGCGCGACGCGGGCTGACGCCTCGCGCTCGCGAGCCGGGCGCTCCACCCGTCGGACGGGCGCCGAGCGGCACGGCTATCGTCCGGCGCAGTGCGCACCGTCGTCATGACCATCTCGAGCAGCGTCTCGCGCCGCGAGGCCGAGGACCTCTCGGGCCCGCTGCTCGCCAATCTCGCCGAGGACGCGGGCGCCGAGATCGTGGCGATGGAGGTCGTGCCCGACGACTTCGCCCTCATCGAGGACCGCCTGCACCACTACGTCGACGCCGGCGTGAGCTTCGTCTTCACCACCGGCGGCACCGGCCTGACGCTCGACGACATCACGCCCGAGGCGACGTGGGCCGTCATCGCCCGCGAGGCGCCGGGCATCGCGGAGGCCATGCGCGCCGTGAGCGCGCAGCACACGCCGATGGGCATCCTCAGCCGCGGCGTGGCCGGGGTGGCGGGCCAGACGCTGATCGTCAACTTCCCCGGCAGCCCCAAGGCGATCGAGCAGGTCTTCCCCGTGCTGGCGCCGGTGCTCGGGCACGCCGCCGCCACGCTGGGCAGCGAAGGTGGCAGCCGCGCCAGCCATTGAGCTCGCCGGCCTGACGCGCCGCTACGGCGAGCGGGTCGCGCTGCAGGACGTCACCCTGACCTTGCCGGCGGGCGCGACGCTCGTGGTCTTCGGCCCCAACGGAGCCGGCAAGTCGACGCTGCTGCGCGTGCTCGCGACGCTGCTGCGCCCGCACGCGGGCACCGTCCGGGTCCTCGGCCGCTCCCTGCCCGACGAGGGCTGGGCCGTGCGCGGGCGCATCGGGCTGCTCGGCCATGCGCCCCTGCTCTACCGCGACCTCAGCGGGCGCGAGAACCTCGCCTTCCACGCCCGCCTGCACGGCGTGGCGCTGGAGCGCGCGTGGGAGCTGCTCGAGCGCGTCGGCCTGTCCGCGCGCGCCGACGACAAGGTCCACACCTACTCGCGCGGCATGGTCCAGCGCCTGGCGGTCTGCCGCGCCGTGCTGCACGACCCCGAGGTCCTGCTCCTCGACGAGCCGCGGGCCAACCTCGACCCCGCCGCCGCCGAGCTCGTCGAGCCGCTCATCGGGCGCTTCGAGCGGACGGACGCGCATCGTCACCAGCCACGACCCGGCCGGCGGGCTCGCCGAGGCCGACCTCGCGCTCGGCCTGCGCGCCGGGCGCGCCGACCTGGTGGCGCCGGCACGGCGAGATCGACGCCGCGCGCATCGGGGCGCTGTACCGGTGAGGCGGACCGTCGGCGCCGTGCTGCGCAAGGAGCTGCGCCTGGAGCTGCGCGCGCCGCAGGCCGTGCCGGCCATGGCGCTCTTCAGCGTCACCACGCTCGTCGTCTTTCACTTCGCGCTGCAGCGCGGGCAGGTCGACGGCGATCTCGCCGCCGGCGTGCTGTGGGTGACCCTGCTCTTCGCCGCCATGCTCGGCACCAGCCGCCTGTTCGTGGCCGACCACGAGGAGGGCGGCCTCGACGGGTTCCTGCTGGCGCCGGTGGACCGCACGGCGCTGCTGGTGGCCAAGGCGCTCGCGCTGCTCGGCTTCCTGGCCGCGGTCGAGGTCGTCGCCGTGCCCGCCTTCGCGCTGCTGCTGCTCGGGCCCACCCCCGACGCGGGCGCGGTCGCCTCGCTGGTCGTTGTCCTGCTCCTCGCGGATGCCGGCATCGCGGTCGTGGGCACGCTCGTCAGCGCCCTCGCGGTGCAGACCCGCTCGCGCGACCTGCTGGTGCCGCTGCTGGCCCTACCGCTCCTCATTCCGGTGGTCATCGCGGCGGCGAAGGCGACCACGCCGCTCTTCCTGGCCGGTGGCGCCGAGGCGCTCCCAGGGCGCTGGCTGGCCATCCTCGGCCTCTATGATCTGGTCTTCGGGCTGCTTGCCTACGCGGTGTTCGACTACCTCGTCGAGGACTGAATCGCCTCCTTGTTGTACGGAACGCGCCTACGCGCCCTGTCGATCCTGGCGGCCGTCACGCTCACGGCGGGCTTCGGCCTGGCCTTCTTCTACGCGCCGATGGACGCCGACCAGGGCTTCATGCAGAAGATCTTCTACGTCCACGTGCCGCTGGCGATCGTGGCGCTGGGCGGCTTCGTCTTCGGCGGGATCATGGCCATCCAGCACCTGCGCACGCGCGACGCGCGCTACGACCTGCGCTCCTACGTGGCCATCCACCTGAGCCTCGTGCTCGGGGCCGGCGTGCTCATCACCGGCTCGATCTGGGCCAAGGCGAGCTGGGGGCACTGGTGGGTGTGGGACGAGCCGACGCTCGTCTCCTTCCTCGTCGTCTTCCTGCTCTACGCGACCTACCAGCCGCTGCGCTTCTCGATCGAGGACCCCGAGCGCCAGGCGCGCTACGCCAGCGTGTTCGCCATCACCGCGGGCGCCTTCGTCCCGCTGAACTTCCTGGCCGTGCGCCTGGCCCAGGCCTACACGCACCCGCGTGTCTTCGCGACGACCGACGGCGGCCTGCCGGCCAAGATGCAGCTGCCCTTCTACCTGTGCCTGATCGGGATGGCGCTGCTCTTCGCCACGCTGTGGAAGTACGAGATGGCCTCCAAGCACACGTCGGCGCAGCTGCGCTCGCTGCGGCGCAAGCTCGGCGGCGACGACGCGGTGGCGCCGCAGGCGCGCACGGCCGCCCCCAGCCTCGGGACGAGCTCGTGACCGACGCGCTGCCGGACAACACGGGCTACGTCGCCGCGGCCTATCTCGTCTTCTTCGCGCTGGTCCTCATCTACGTCGTGATCATGGCCGCCAAGCTGTCGCGCTTCGAGCGCGAGCTGTCCGAGCTCGAGGAGCTGGCCGACGAGCGCATCGAGGAGCGCGAGCGCGAGGCGGTGGGCACCTGATGGAGCTGCTCGTCCTCGGCATCTCGCACAACACCGCGCCGGTGGCGCTGCGCGAGCGCCTGGCGCTGACCGAGCGCGCCGCCACGCGCTTCATGACCGAGCTCGTCGCGCGCGACGAGGTCGACGAGGCCGTCGCCATCTCGACGTGCAACCGCACGGAGATCTACCTCGTGACCGCCGACCCGGTGCGCGCGGAGGCCGAGCTGCTGGGCAAGCTCGCCCGCCGGGCCGACATCCGCCCGACCGAGCTCGCGCAGGTCGTCTACTCGCCGCGCAACTGCGACGCCGCGCGCCAGCTCTACCGCGTGACCGCCGGCCTGGACTCGATGATCGTCGGCGAGGCCGAGGTCCAGGGCCAGGTCCGCCGCGCCTACGAGGCGGCGCTCGAGGCCGGCACCACCGGGCCGATGACCAACCGCCTGTTCGGCGCCGCGCTGCAGGCCGGCAAGCGCGTGCGCTCGGAGACCGGCATCGCGCGCGAGCGCGTCAGCATCTCGAGCGTGGCCGTCGACCTCGCCCGCGACGTCGTCGGCGACCTCGAGTCGCGCTCCGTGGTCATCATCGGCGCCGGCGAGACCGCCGAGCTGACGGCCCAGGCGCTGGTCGACCAGGGCGTGCGGACCGTCTTCGTCGCCAACCGCCACGCCGACCGGGCACGCTCGCTGGCCGACCGCTTCGGCGGCGAGGTCGGCTCGCTGGACTCGCTTCCGGCTCGCCTCCAGGAGGCCGACATCGTCGTCTCCTCGACGTCCTCGCCGCACCCGATCGTCGAGGCCGACGACCTCGCCGAGGTCATGCGCGTCCGCGACGGGCGCCCGCTCGTGCTCATCGACATCGCGGTGCCGCGCGACATCGAGCACGCGTGCGGCGAGCTCGACGGCGTGAGCGTCTACGACATGGACGACCTGCAGGCGGTCGTCAGGCGCAACCTGAGCGTGCGCGAGGCCGAGCGCTCCAGGGCCGACGCGGTCGTCGAGGAGGAGATCCAGCGCTTCGCGCGCTGGCTGGCGCAGCTCGACGTGATGCCCACCATCGCGTCGCTGCGCGAGCACGGCGCCGAGATCGTCGACCAGGTCCTGGCCGAGAACGCCGGGCGCTGGGAGACGCTGTCGCCGCGCGACCTGGCCCGTGTCGAGGCCGTGGCGCGCGCGGTCATGCAGCGGCTGCTGCACGAGCCGACGATCCGCCTGAAGGAGAGCGGGCACGGGCGCCAGCAGGTCCTGCGCGAGCTCTTCGGGCTCGACGAGGGCCCCGCGGAGGCGCCGGCGCCGTCGGCCGAGACGGCGCCCGAGGCGCCGGCGGCCGACAACGTCCGCCCGCTCAAGCGCCGGGCGTGAGGATCGGGACGCGCGGCAGCGCGCTGGCCCTGGTGCAGGCGCGCCAGGTGGCGCAGCTGCTCGGCGGCGGCGAGCACGAGCTGGTCGAGGTCGTGACGAGCGGCGATCGCGGGGAGGCCGTCTCCGACAAGGAGCGCTGGGTGCGCGAGCTCGACGCCGCGCTGCTCGACGGCGCCGTCGACTGCGCGGTGCACTCGGCCAAGGACGTGCCGGCGCAGCTGCCGGAGGGCATCGTCATCGCCGCCGTCCCGCCCCGGGCGGACCCGCGCGATGCGCTGTGCGGCGCGGCGGCGCTGGCGGCGCTGGCGGCGGGGGCGCGCGTGGGGACGTCGTCGCTGCGGCGGGCCGCCCAGGTGCGCGCGCTGCGCGACGACCTCGCCGTGGTCGACCTGCGCGGCAACGTCGACACCCGCCTGCGCAAGCTCGAGGACGGCGACTACGACGCGATCGTCCTGGCCGCGGCCGGGCTCGAGCGCCTGGGCCGCGGTGACGCGGGCACGCCGCTCGACGAGCTGGTCCCCGCCTCCGGCCAGGGCTGCCTGGCCGTGACCACCCGCGCCGGCGAGGAGTCGCTGGTCGCGGCGATCGACGACCCGGCGGCGGCGCGGGCGCTGGCCGCCGAGCGCGCGCTCGTGCGGGCGCTCGAGGCCGACTGCCACACGCCCGTGGGCGCGCACGCGGAGGTCCTCGGGTCCGATGCGCTCAGACTGCGCGCGTTCGTGGGAGCCGCCGACGGCAGCGCCTGGGTGCGCGACGAGCTCGACGGCGCGGACCCCGAGCGCCTGGGCGCCGCGGTCGCCCAGCGGCTGCTGAGCGCCGGCGCGCGCGAGGTCCTCGCGCTGTGACCGCCTACCTCGTCGGCGCCGGCCCCGGCGATCCCGGCCTGCTCACCGCGCGGGCCATCGAGCTCATCGCGAGCGCCGACGTCATCCTCCACGACCGCCTGATCCCGTCCGAGGCGCTCGCCCACGCGCGGGCCGACGCCGAGGTCGTCGACGTCGGCAAGGTCGGCGGCGGCGAGCAGGTGCCCCAGCGCGAGACGACGCGCCTGCTCGTCGAGCACGCCCGCGCCGGGCGCACGGTCGTCCGCCTCAAGGGCGGCGATCCGTTCGTCTTCGGGCGCGGCGGCGAGGAGGCGCAGGCCCTGCGCGCCGCCGGCTGCGACTACGAGGTCGTGCCCGGCGTGACCGCCGGCGTGGCGGCGCCCGGCTACGCCGGGATCCCGGTCACGCAGCGCGGGATGGCCAGCGCGGTGGCCTTCGTGACCGGCCACGAGGATCCCTCGAAGCCGGAGACCGCGATCGACTGGGCGGCGCTGGCCGCCTTCCCCGGCACGCTCGTCTTCTACATGGGCGTGCGCCAGCTCCCCCGCATCGCCGAGCAGCTCGTCGCCGCCGGCCGCGACCCCGGCGAGGCCGGCGGCCATCGTCGAGCGCGGGACCCTGCCCGACCAGCGCGTGCTGCGCACGACCCTGTCGTCGCTCGGCGAGCAGGACGCCCACGCGCCCGCCGTGACCGTCGTCGGCCCCGTCGCGGCGCTGCACGACGAGCTCGCGTGGCTGGGCCGCGGCCCGCTGGCCGGCATCAGCGTCGCGGTGACGCGCGCCCGGGCGCAGGCCAGCGGCCTGGCGGCCCGCCTGCGGGCGCTCGGCGCCCGCGCGATCGAGGCGCCCGCCATCCGCATCGAGGCGCTGCCCGTCGAGCTCGGCGACCCGGCGGCCTACGACCTCGTCGTGCTGACCTCGCCCAACGGCGTCGACCAGCTCTTCCGCCACGTGCGCGACGCTCGCGCGCTGGCCGGGCCGGCGATCGCGGTCATCGGCCCCGGCACGGCCGCGGCGCTGCGCGCGCGCGGCGTCGAACCCGACGTGGTGCCCGAGCGCGCGGTCGGCGAGGGGCTGGTGGAGGCGCTGGCCGGCCGCCCCTACCGGCGCGTGCTCGTCGCGCGCGCCCAGGACGCACGCGACGTCGTTCCCGATGCCCTGCGCGACGCCGGCAGCACGGTCGACGTCGTCGCGCTCTACCGGACGGTGCCCGAGCCGCTGGGCGACGAGGACCGCGCCGCCGCGCTGAGCGCCGACTGGGCGACGTTCACGAGCGCGTCGTCGGCGCGCTTCTTCCACGCCGCGGCCGGCACGCTCGACGGCCCACGCCTGGCCTCGATCGGCCCGGTCACGAGCGCGGCGCTGCGCGACCTCGGCTACGAGCCCGACCTCGAGGCCTCAGATCACACGCCGGAGGGACTGGTCGCCGCCCTCGTGAGCGCCGCGGGGCGCTGAGGACGGGCGACCGGCGCCTCCACGGGCACCGGCGTGCCGTCGTCTGGCCCGCCGGGCTCGGCGGGCTCGAGCGGCTCCTCGTCGCGATCGCGCGGCAGCCGCCGGACGATCGGCCACCAGTTGGGACGGTCGTCGAGGACGGGACGCTCGTCGAACCACGGGCGCGACTCGGCGCCGAGCCACACCGCGAGCAGGGCGAAGACGCCGAAGATCGCGGGCGGAAGGAGGATGCCGACGAGCACCTCGAGCATGCGATCGAGACTACGCCGCTCCGACGGCCTGTCAAACGACGGCCGCCCGGACGGCCGGCCGGCGCCCCGCCGGCTCAGCTGGCCGCGGGCGGCTCGCCCTCGGTGGGAATGCCGGGCATGGCGTCGGCCCCGCGCTGAGGCTCATCCTCGCCCTCGGGCCGCGCCTCGGGGACGCCGAGCGGCGCCTCCTCGGGCTCCTCGGGCGGCAGCCCGCTGGGAGCGTCGTCGGGGGTGCTCGGCTGGTCGCTCATGGCCGACACGCTACCCGGCCTCCGAGCGGGTGCGGCGACTACTAGACTCGCCCAGTCCCGATGACGACAGTGATCACCTTCCTGTCCGACTATGGCCACGACGACGAGTTCGTAGGCGTGTGCCACGGCGTCATGGCTCGGATCGCGCCCGAGGCGCGCGTCATCGACGTCAGCCACGGGATCGAGCGCCACGACGTGCGCTCCGGCGCGCTCGTCCTGCGCCGCGCGCTGCCGTACTTCCCGCCCGGCGTGCACCTGGCGGTCGTCGACCCCGAGGTCGGCGGCGAGCGCCGTGCCGTCGCCGTGCGCACGGCCGAGGACGACCGCATCCTCGTCGGGCCCGACAACGGCCTGCTCGCGCTGGCCATCGAGCGCTTCGGGGGCGCGGTGGAGGCCGTCGACGTGGCGCGCTCGCCGCACCGCCTCGAACCGACGTCGGCCACCTTCCACGGGCGCGACCTGTTCGCGCCGGTGACCGCCCACCTGGCGGCCGGCGCGCCGCTGGCCGACGCGGGCGACCCGATCGATGCCGACGACCTCACGCCGCTGCACACGCCGAGCGCCCGCCGCGACAACGGCGGCCTCGTCGCGCACGCGCTGGCCTTCGACCGCTTCGGCAACGTCATGCTCGACATCGAGCATGCCGAGCTGGCCGGCTCGGGCCTGAAGCTCGGCCACCGGGTCACGATCAACGACGAGCTCGCGCACTACGCGACGACGTTCGCCGACGTCCCGCCCGGCGAGCTCCTGCTCTACGAGGACGCCTACCGAACGCTCGCGCTGGCCGTGAACCGCGGCTCGGCGGCGCTGCACCTGGGCCTCGACCTCGACGCCGAGGTCCACATCCGCCCGGCAGCCGGATGACTCGCGGGGCCGCCTGAAAGGCGAGCCCGGATGGCGAGCGGCGGCCATACCGCGAGCGCGCTCGGCCGCCCGCGGCTGCACCTGCGCGCCACCACGTCGACCAACGACCGCGCCCGGGCGCTGGCGCACGCGGGCGCGCCGCACGGGACGCTCGTCACGGCCGGCGAGCAGCACGCGGGGCGCGGGCGCCAGGGCCGCACGTGGTCGGCCCCACCCGGGCGAGCGCTCCTGCTCTCGCTCGTGCTGCGCGACCCGCCGGCGCTGCTGCCGCTGGCCGCGGGCCTCGCCGTCGCCGAGGTCGCCGGCCCCGCCGCCGCGCTGAAGTGGCCCAACGACGTCCTGATCGACGGGCGCAAGGTGGCGGGCATCCTCGCCGAGGGCCGCCCCGACGAGGGCTGGGCCGTGCTCGGGATCGGCGTCAACGTCGCGCTGCGCATCGACGAGCTGCCGCCCGAGCTGCACGACACCGCGGGCACCCTCGGCCTGACCCCGACCGACCTCGAGCCCACCCTCGCGCGCCTCCTCGCCGCCCTGGAGCGCGTGCTGGCCCTCGAAGCGTCGGCGCTGCTCGAGGCCTACCGCGCCCGCGACGCGCTGCGCGGGCACGAGGTCGCGTGGTCCGGCGGCCGGGGGACGGCCGCCGGCATCGACGGCGCCGGGCGGCTGGTCGTGGAGCTGGTGGGTGGGGGGCGCACCGCGCTGAGCGCGGGCGAGGTGCATCTGCTGCGCTAGCGGCGCCGCGCGGCGCTCGTGAACAGCATCATCGAGGGAAGGGAGGTGGGGCGGTTCGGGGCGCGGGCCGTCGTCCTCAGGCGTGTGCGCCTTGGTGCACAAAGCGCGCGTGTTTCGCAACAGTTCTCGGAGTGCCGAGGGGGTGGGCTCTCTTTGCGGCGACTATCGCCGTCTTGGGAGCCCACCCCCTGGTGGCAAGCAGAAGGTGTTGCCAAACACGCGCGAACCGCGCAGGAACTCCGCGCCCGGAACCGCCGACGCGAGCGGAGCGGCGAGCGCAGCGTTCGCCGCCACCCTCGTTCCCTCGCTGATGCTGTAAGCGCGCGCGGCCGCCGCAAGCGCACAGCGGACGACCAGGCGCCCTACGCAGCCTCCGCCGGAGAATCGGCGGGCGAGCCGCGGGCGACCCGTCGGCGTCCGTCGTCGGCCTTCTTGGCCGCCGGCGCCTTGCGGGTACGGCGGGGCTTGGGCTTGGGCTTCTCGGCGGGCTTGCCGTCGGCCGAGCCATCCGCCGCCGGAGCCTCGGACGTCGCGTCGGTCGCCTCGGACTGCCGCGGCACTCTCTGACGCCGCCGACCCGCCGGATGCCGTCGTCGCCGCGCGGCGCGGCCGGCGCTTGCGCGCGGGCTCGCTGGCGCCGTCGGCGCTCGCCTCGGGCTGCTCGTCGCCGGCGCTCTCGCTCGCCGTGGCGACCGCGGGCGTGGGCTCCCGGGCTGCGCCGGCCTCGGCGTCGGGCGCCGTCGCGCGCCGGGTCGGCGTCCTTGCGCCGGCGCGAGCGGCGCGAGCGCGACCTGGATGCGGGCTTCTCGGCGGCGGGCGAGTCGCCGTCGCTCGACTGCTCGGCGCCCTGGCCCGCGCCGTTGAGGACGAGGCGCCGTCGGCCGTGGTGGTCGCGACGGCGTCGTCGAGCGCCTCCTCGTCGGGCCCGGCCCGGGTCTGCACCGCGCCCGCGCCCGGGCGCCCACCCGCCGCGGCGGCCGCCTTCTTGCGCCGGCGCCGCGAGCGGCGGCCCTTGCCCTTGGGGAAGTTGCGCAGCAGCTCGCGCGAGAGCGCGCTCGGCTTGCGGGCCAGGCGCGTGCGGGCGCCGCGCAGGACCTCCTCGGCCTCCGGGGTGTGCGCCACGGCGGCCGCGAGCAGGGCAGCCTGCAGGCGGCGATCCTGCTTGCGCGCGGCGTGCACGAGCCGGCGCGCGTTGCGGGCGTGCGCGCCGCCGCTCGAGTTCACGAGCAGGCCGAGCAGGCGCTTGGTCTCGGGCCAGCGCTGGACCGCGTACTCCTCATGGACCTCGCGCGTGTACTCGGCCAGGCGCCAGATCCAGGCGTTGGCCTGGTCGCGGCGCCCGATGCGCTTCTCGGCCAGCGCCTGGAACATGACCTTGGCGCCCTCGCGGCGCTCCTCGCGCGCCCAGGTGCCGATGACGTCGATCGAGAGGTCGAAGGCCTCGGCGTCCTTGGCCGCGGCGATCTCCTGCAGCGCGCGCACGCGCAGCTGCGCGTTGCGATTGCGCTCGACGGCGGTGAGCAGGAAGCGGCGCTTGAGCTCGCCCGTGCGATCGAAGTGCAGCATCGCCCGCGCGCGGCGCCAGCCGCTGGGCGCGACGCGCGCCCCCGCCAGCGCGGCCCACATGTGCTGCTCGCCGTAGTCGAGATGCTCGACGGCGATGCGCCACAGCTCGCGCTCGAAGACCTCGTGACGGCGCTCTTCCTCGGCCGTGACGGGGATGACGCGGCGCTCGACGCGCACCCGGCGCCCGCGCCCGCGGCGCACGGGGCCGACCACGATCGCGCCCCCGCGGTAGACGTCGCGGTCCAGCAGCGAGTGCAGCGTGATGACCGGATCGTCGTGCTTGGTCGCCGGGTGGACGAAGTCGACGACGACGCCGGCCTCCTTGCCGGGGTGCCGGCGCGTCACGCGGCCGACGCGCTGCTGGTACACGCGCCGCGAGGCGGTGGGCGCCAGGTGCATGCAGACCGTGGCGCGCGGCGAGTTCCAGCCCTCGGCCAGCAGCTGGGCGTTGACGAGCACGTCGATCTCGCCGCGCTCGTACGCGGCGAGGATCTCGGCCAGCTCGCGCTTGGGCGTCTCGCCCGAGACGGCCTGCGCCTTGATGCCCTCCAGGCGCATGGACTCGGCCACGTTGTAGGCGTGGCGCACGCCGGCCGCGTAGATCACGCCCGGCACGCCGTTGAAGCGCGTCTTGTAGAGGTTGGCGATCGCCATGTTGAACGGCAGCTGGTCCAGCAGCTCGGCCAGCATCTCCTGGTCGAACTCGACGTCGACGTCGCCGCGGCGCAACGGCACCTTCGCGATCGTGCGCACACCCGGGCCGGGCGGGATGCGGATGCAGCGCAGCGGCGCGATGACGCCGCGCCGCGCGGCCTGCGCGAGGTCGAAGCGCGAGGTCTGCGTGGGGAACAGATCGGTGACGTGGCGGGCGATGAGCGCGCCCGTGGCCGTCATGCCGATGAAGATCGGGCCCGTCCAGGCGCGGATGGCCGCCGACGTCTTCTCGCCCAGCGCGGTGTGCGCCTCGTCGCAGATGACGATCGTGTAGGCGTCCGAGATGCGCCCGGCGTTGCGCACGAACCACTGGTAGGTCTCGACCGTGACGGGGCCGTCGGAGCGGTCGGTGCCCGCGCCGTCGAGCAGCGGCGGAGACTCGCGGTCGCCGTAGCCGCGGTCGTGCAGCTCGCCGAGGAACTGGTCGACCAGGTTGCGCCGGTGGGTGAGGATGAGGACGCCGCCGGTGCGCGAGGCGTCGACGAAGCCCATGGCGGCGACGGTCTTGCCGGCGCCGGTGGCGTGCTCGAACCAGAAGCGCTTGTGGGCGTTGGGGTCGTCGGCGGCGCCCTCCTCGACGTCCTCGTCGACCTCGGGCTCGGCGTCGTCCTCCCAGACGTCCTCGGGCTCGTCGTCCTCGTCGTCCTCGTCGTCGGACTCCGGCTCGTCGTCGTCGTCCTCGTCGTCGTCCTCGTCGTCCTCGTCGGCGACGGCCTCGATCTCCGGCTCTCGTCGTCGTCCGCGTCGTCGTCCTCGTCGACGTCCAGCTCGGGTTCGTCGTCGTCCTCGGGCTCGTCCGGCGCCGCGGCGGCGGGCGTCTCGGGCTCGGGTTCGTCGTCGACCGCGAGCACCGGCTCGGCGGCCGGGCCGGCGAGGCTGTGGCCGTTCTGGACGGCGGCCAGCAGCGCGGTCAGCGTGCCCGAGAGCGCGTCGACCTGGTGGGGGTTGAGCAGCGCGCCGTCGGCCAGGCGCGGCTCGTCCTCGCTGAGCACGCGCTCGAGGCCGAGCAGCAGCGCGTAGCGCCGGCGCCATCTGGTCGACGGGACCGTCGCGCCGGCGTCGATCTCGCGCAGCGCATCGTCGAGGGCGCGGCGGCGGCCCGAGCCAGGGGCCAGCGCGACGGCGGGATCTTCGCCGTCGTGAACGAAGCGCTCACGCGTGAACGCCTCGGCGCGCTCGATGGCGGCCTGATCGGGAATCGCTGCGGCCTCAGCGGCCGCCGACATGGAATCAGCCATGACCTGGCTATCTGTGCTGAACGGAGAGTCGCGGCGTGCAACGGTGCCTAGCGACTCGGAGCCCCCCGGCTGGTCCGGGGACGATGCACGGGAGGGACTTCCCTGGATTCAGCGACCCTCCCCGTGAGTAAGACGCAGGATACCGCACTCGCGGCCGGGTGCGCCGGGCGCATCGTCGGGTCTGACACCCTTCAGCGAATGCGCCGCTGGCTGCCATGGATCATCGGTGCGGTCGCCCTCGCCGCGATCGTCGCCGTCGGCCTCAACCAGGCTCCGGAGTCCAAGACCCCGAGCCAGCCGAAGGTGAGCAAGATCTCCGCGCAGGAGCTGCACGCCAAGCTCGACGGAGCCCCGCCGGCGCTGGCCGCGCTGCACGCGCAGGCCAACGACCTGCTGCCCGGAGCGCGCAAGGGCCTGCAGGCGCGGGTGCGCGCCCTGCGCGGGCACCCGGTGGTGGTCAACGTGTGGGCGGCGTGGTGCGTTCCCTGCCGCGTGGAGCTTCCCGTCATCCAGCGCGCCTCGCTGGACTACGGCAAGCGCGTGGCCTTCCTCGGCGTCGACCTGCGCGACAACCGCGGCGCCGCGGCCAAGCTGCTGCGCGACATCCCGCTCACCTACCCGTCGTACGAGGACCCCGACGGCAAGGTGGCCAACAGCCTGCGCCTGGTGGGCACGCCGAGCACGATCTACTACGACGCCTCGGGCAAGCAGACCTACATCCACCAGGGCCAGTACCTCGATCGCGCCCAGCTCGACGCGGACATCAAGCGCTACGCGGCGT
The DNA here is from genome assembly GCA_963816845.1 of uncultured Actinomycetes bacterium. Lineage (GTDB taxonomy): Bacteria > Actinomycetota > Thermoleophilia > Solirubrobacterales > Solirubrobacteraceae > JAOPZW01. Next base: position 323,071 of record CAWFMR010000064.1, read on the forward strand.
CGTGACCGAGGTCCGGCCGGCGCGAGATCCGTCGGAGGTCGACGCCGCACTGGCGCTGCGCTACGAGGTCTTCTGCGTCGAGCAGGGCGTGAGCCTCGAGGACGAGCGCGACGGACGCGACGACGAGGCGCTGCACCTCGTCGTCGCCGACGACGGCGAGGTCGTCGGCACCTGCCGCCTGGTGGCCGAGGGCTCGGAGGTCAAGCTCGGCCGCATGGCGGTGGCGAGCTCGCACCGCGGCCGCCGCCTGGCCGCGGCGCTGCTCGTCGAGGCCGACGCCCGGGCACGCGAGCTGGGCGGGCGGCGCATCGTGCTCGCGGCCCAGCTCACCGCGCAGGCCGTCTACGAGCGCGCCGGCTACGCCCCCTACGGCGAGGTCTTCCTCGACGCGGACATCGAGCACGTGATGATGGGCAAGGCGTTGGAGTAGCGCGCGCGCAGCGGTAGGGTCGGCGCAGCGATGCAGGTCCGCGTGCGCCTCGGTGCCGGTCTGTCACGGCTGGCCGTCGCGCCCGTCGTCGGACTCGAGCTCGACGACGGCGCGACCGTTGCCGACGCGCTCGCGCGCCTGGCCGCCGACCAGCCCGTGCTGGCCGACCACCTGCCCTCAGCCCTGCCCGTCGTCGCCGGCGTCCACGCCGGGCGCGATCGCCCGCTGCGCGCGGGCGAGGAGCTCGCGCTCGTCACGCCGGTGTCCGGGGGATAGCCGAATCGAAGGAGTCCACGCATGGCCGCCACCCAGACGCCCCCGACCACGACCCAGGCCCACCGCACGGTCTTCGTCGAGACGTTCACCGACGGCCTCCTGGGGCCCGACGTCCCGATGGCGGGACCGGTGGCCGACGGCGGCCACATCGTGGTCAACACGACACCGGGCTGCTGGGGTCCGATGATCACGCCGTCGATCCGCGGCGGCCACGAGGTCTCGACGCCGGTGGCGGTCGCCGGCGCCGAGGTGGGCGACGCCATCGCCATCCGCATCCGCGACATCGAAGTGACCTCGATGGCGACGAGCTCGGGCAACGACCTGCCGATGGAGGGGCGCTTCAACGGCGACCCCTACTGCGCGGCCGTGTGCCCCGGCTGCGGGACCGAGTGGCCCCAGACGCGCGTGGAGGGGATCGGGCCCGAGAGCGTGCGCTGCGCCAACTGCGGCGCCGACGCGACGCCCTTCACCTTCACGCACGGCTACACGATCGCCTTCGACGAGGCGCGCGGCCTGGGCGTCACCGTCGGGCGCGAGGAGGCAGAGCGCTTCGCCGGCGACGCCGCGCGCTTCGCAGCCCTGCCCGACGGCTCGGCGCAGAACCCGATCCTCGGCTTCGCCCCGCACGACCTCGTCGCGCTGGCCACGCGCCTGCGGCCCTTCATGGGTCAGCTCGGCACGTCGCCCTCGGCGACGATCCCCGACTCCCACAACGCGGGCGACTTCGGGGCCTTCCTCATCGGCGCGCCGCACCGCTTCGCGATGACGGCCGAGGAGGTCCAGCGCCACAAGACCGACGGCCACATGGACATCGACGCGGTGCGCGCGGGCGCGATCCTCGTCTGCCCGGTGAAGGTCGCCGGCGGCGGCGTCTACATGGGCGACATGCACGCGCTCCAGGGCGACGGCGAGATCGCCGGGCACACCTGTGACGTCGCCGGCACCGTCACCCTCGAGGTCGAGGTCATCAAGGGCCTGGGCATCGACGGCCCCGTCCTCTTCCCGGTCGCCCAGGACCTGCCCTTCCTGGCGCGGCCGCTGAGCGCCGCCGAGCGCGCGCGGGCGGCCGAGCTGGCCCGCGCCCACGGCGTCGACGAGCTCGAGGACGACGTGCCGATCTCGGTCGTCGGCAGCGGCCCGGACCTCAACACCGCCACCGACAACGGCCTCGCGCGCGCCGCCGAGCTGCTCGAGATGACGGTGCCCGAGGTGCGCAACCGCGCGACGATCGCCGGCGCGATCGAGATCGGGCGCCACCCCGGCGTCGTGCAGGTGACCTTCCGGGCGCCGGCCGAGCGGCTGGAGGCGCGCGGGCTGCTGGGCTACGCCCGCGAGCAGTACCCGGCGCGCTAGGCGCGCCCAGGGCGGGTCGAACGTCGGTCCTACCCCGTCAGGACGGGGGACGACCGACGTTCGACGCTCAGGCAGGCGCTCGGGCATCTACCCTGCCGGGGCATGCCCGAAGTCCGCATCGACCCGCTCTCCGGCTTTCGGACGATCGTCGCCTCCGACCGCGCCTCGCGGCCCGGCGGGGGCCTGTCGGCCACCCCGCCCGATCCGATCGACACCGAGAGGGACCCCTTCCTCGATGGCCACGAGGACCAGACGCCGCCGGAGACCTACGCGCTGCGCGCCAACGGCGCCGCGCCGGACACGCCCGGGTGGCGCGTGCGCGTCGTGCCCAACCTCTACCCGGCGCTCGACCCCGGCAGTGCGGAGCCCCAGCCCTTCGCCAACCCCGACCTCTTCGGCGTCGCCCCGGCGCGCGGCGCCCACGAGGTGGTCATCAACGCCCCCGACCCCGTCGTCTCGCTGGCCGATCTCGAGGTGGAGCAGGTCGTCGAGGCCGTCGACGTGTGGCGTCAGCGGATGCGCACCCACACCGAGAACGGCGCCGCCTACGTGCACGTCATCGTCAACGAGCGCCGCGAGGCCGGCGCCTCGCTGCCCCACACGCACGCGCAGATCTACGCGCTGGACTTCGTGCCCGCCGTCGTCGCCCGCGAGCGCGAGCGCTTCGGCGCCTACGCCCAGCGCACGATGGGGGGCAACCTCCTGCAGGACCTCGTCCAGGAGGAGGTCAAGCTGCGCGACCGCATCGTGGCCATCGACGACGACGCGGTCCTCATGGCCCCCTACGGCGCGCGGCTGCCCTTCCAGCTCATGCTCGCCCCGCGCGTGCCGCGGGCGCGCTTCGAGGACGACGGCCCGACCGGCGCCGCCCTGTTGCACGACGGCCTGCGCCGCCTGGGGCGCAAGCTCGGCAACGTCCCGCCGCTGAACCTCTGGGTGCGCACCGCCCCCCTCGGGGCCGAGCACTTCTGCTGGCGCATCGACGTCGTCCCGCGCCTGACGCACATGGCCGGCCTCGAGCTCGGCACCGGCGTGCACCTGAACATCGTCGCGCCCGAGCAGGCGGCGGCCGAGCTGCGCGAGGTCTAGTAGTGCGGGTGCACCGTTAGTGCGCGCGCTCGTGCAGCGCGTCAGCCGCGCCGCCGTGCGCGTCGACGGCGAGACCGTCGGCTCGATCGGCGCCGGGATGCTCGTGCTGCTGGGCGTCGCCCACGACGACGACGAGGCCGTGTGCGACCGGCTGGCCGACAAGGTCGCCGCCCTGCGGATCTTCGCCGACGACGAGGGCCGCATGAACGAGGCGCTGGGCGACGGGCGCGAGGTGCTCGTCGTCAGCCAGTTCACCCTCTACGGCGACGCGCGCAAGGGCAACCGCCCGTCCTACGTCGCCGCCGCGCGCCCCGAGCAGGCCGAGCCGCTCTACGAGCGCTTCGCCGATCGCCTCGGTGCGGCCCGCGGCGTGTTCGGCGCGATGATGGAGGTCGAGCTGGTCAACGACGGCCCGGTGACGCTTCTGCTCGAGCTTGCGTAGCCTTCCGCCCCCCATGCCACCCGAAGATCGTTTCGTCCCCCGCTTCGCCGCCGAGCCGCCGCAGGACCTCCTGCCCTACGGTCGCTGGTCGCAGACGCTGACCCAGGAGTTCCTGGCCGCCTGCCTGCGGATCGACAGCGAGGGCGAGGAGCTGGGCGAGCCCGACGAGGTGACCTGGTATCCGGACCGCACCTGGCACGGGCGCACGTTCGTGCCCGCCACGGCTGCTGACCTCCGAGGGCTACGAGCTCTTCGGCTACGTCAGCTACGCACCGGGGGGCGACGGCGAGGAGCCCACCGACTTCCACAGCGTCGCCGACTACACGGCGGAGACCGCCGAGGCCAATCCGGACTGGCAGATCGACCTCTGCGACGAGGTCGTCGGCACCTGGCGCGGCGAGCAGGGCAAGGCCGCCGCCATGACGCTCGTGTGGGGGCGCCCGCTCGTCGACGGCGGCGCCGTGGTGACCGGCGAGCTGGCCGACCTCGCGGTCGACCAGTGCCCGCTGCTCGAGGGCCGCTTCACGCTCCTGGCCCCCGACGACTACCGCGGCGACACGCTCGACGTGAAGGTCTTCGACCGCCGCGGCTCAGAGCTCGCGCACGAGTCCCTCTACACCGAGGACGACGACGACGAGGCGACGAGGACGCTTAGGCGTCGCGCGACGGCGCGACGCGCTCGACGCGCCCGCCGGTGCGCGCCACCAGCTCGCCGGGGGCGATCGGGAAGACCGAGGACGGCGTGCCGGCGGCGGCCCACACGGTCGGGTAGGCGAGCAGGTCCTCGTCGACGATCGTCTCGATCGCGCGGACGTGGCCGTAGGGCGGCACCCCGCCGATCGCGAAGCCGGTCTGCTCGCGGGCGAAGGCGGCGTCGGCCTTCTCGGCGCCGAAGCGCGCCTCGTCGACGCGGTTGGCGCCCGACGCGATGATCAGCAGCGGCTCGTCGCCGACGCGGAAGACGAGCGACTTGCAGATCGCCCCCACCTCGCAGCCGATCGCGGCCGCGGCGTCGGCGGCGGTGCGCGTGCCCGCCGGGAACTCCCGGGCGTTCTCGAAGCGCGCGGCGCTCACGCCGCGGCGGTCGGCACCCGCTTGGCGATCTCCTCGCCGGTCAGCGGGAAGTGGCAGGCGGCGATGTTGCCGCCCTCCTTGACCTCGAGCAGCGGCTCGTCGACGTTGCAGACGCCGTCGCGCGCCTTGGGGCAGCGCGTGTGGAAGCGGCACGCCGGCGGCGGGTTGGTCGGCGAGGGCACGTCGCCGCCCAGCACCTGGCGCTGCTTCTCGCGCGCCAGCCGCGGGTCGGGCACCGGCACGGCCGACAGCAGCGCCCCCGTGTAGGGATGGCGCGGGATGGTCGAAGAGCTGGTCGGCCTCGGCCAGCTCGACGATCTTGCCCAGGTACATGACCGCGACGCGGTCGCACACGTGGCGCACGACCGAGAGGTCGTGGGCGATGAAGATGATCGTCAGCCCCAGCTCGCGCTGGAGCTCGGAGAGCAGGTTGATGATCTGCGCCTGGATGGAGACGTCGAGAGCCGACACCGGCTCGTCGGCCACGACGAGCTTGGGCTTCAGGGCGATGGCGCGCGCGACGCCGATGCGCTGGCGCTGGCCGCCGGAGAACTCGTGCGGGAAGCGGTTGTAGTGCTCGGGGTTCAGGCCGACGCGGTCCATCAGCTCCTGGACGAGCTTCTTGCGCTTGTCGTCGTCCTTCTCGAGCTTGTGGATGATGAACGGCTCGCCGATGATCGAGCCCACCGTCTTGCGCGGGTTCAGCGACGAGTAGGGGTCCTGGAAGATCATCTGCATGTCGCGCCGCAGCGGCTTGAGCTCGGCGCGCGACGAATGCGCGATGTCGTTGCCCTTGTAGATGATCTCCCCGGCAGTCGGCTCGAGCAGCCGCGTCACCAGCCGCGCGGTGGTCGACTTGCCGCAGCCCGACTCCCCCACCAGCCCCAGCGTCTCGCCCTCGTAGACGTCGAAGGAGATGCCGTCGACGGCGCGGACGGCGCCGACCTGCTTCTGCAGGATGATCCCCTGGCGCAGCGGGAAGTGCATTTGCAGGTCGGTGACCTCGATGAGCTTGGTGGCGCCGTTGGTGCTCATGACGTGGCTCCTTCGGGCGCGGCGTCCTCGCTCGGCGCCTGCGTGCCCTCGACGCCGGGGACCACCTCGGTGCCGGCCGGCGCGAGGACCTCGCCGACCGCCTCGCGGTCGACGACGTCGTCGGGCACGTCCACGCGCGTCAGCGCCTCGTCGGGCGTGCCGCCGGCGCGCAGGGCCGCCCACAGCGCGCGGCGCGTCTGGGCCGGCAGCAGGCAGGCCACCTCGTGCTTGCCGCCCTCGCCCGCGTCGGCGGCCGGCGCCAGCTGCGGGTCGATCCGCTTGTGCGCCTCGCGCACGTACGGACAGCGCGGATGGAAGGAGCAGCCCGCCGGCTTGTTGATCAGCGACGGCGGGCGGCCCGGGATGGGCACGAGCTCCTCGCCGCGCGGCGAGTCCAGGCGGGGGATCGACTTGAGCAGCCCCCAGGTGTAGGGGTGCTCGGGCATCGCGAAGATCGTGTCCTTGTCGGCGTACTCGACGATCCGCCCGGCGTACATCACGCCGATGTCGTCGGCCACCTCGGCCACCACGCCGAGGTCGTGGGTGATCATCACGATCGCGGTGTCGAGCTCGCGCTGCAGGCGCTGGATGAGGTCGAGGATCTGCGCCTGCACGGTCACGTCGAGCGCCGTCGTCGGCTCGTCGGCGATCAGCAGCTTGGGATCGTTGATGAGCGCCATGGCGATCATCACGCGCTGGCGCATGCCGCCGGAGAACTCGTGCGGGTAGGAGTCCACGCGACGGCGCGGCTCGGGGATGCCGACCAGCCCGAGCATCTCGACGGCGCGATCGAGGGCCTTGGCCTTGGACACGTCGCGGTGGGCCTGGACGGCCTCCACCAGCTGGTCGCCGATCTTGTAGAAGGGATGCAGCGACGACAGCGGGTCCTGGAAGATCATCGCGAGCTCGTTGCCGCGCAGCTTGCGCATGTCCTCGTCGGAGGCGCCCAGCAGGTCCTTGCCGTCGAACTTGATCGACCCCGAGATCCGCGCGTTGCCGGCGAAGCGCGTGAGGCCCATCACCGTCAGCGACGAGACGCTCTTGCCCGACCCGGACTCCCCCACGATGCCCAGGGCCTGGCCGCGGTCCACCGTGTAGGAGACCCCGTCGACGGCCTGGACCATGCCGTCGTCGGTCGCGAAGTGGACCTTGAGGTCCGTGACTTCAAGGAGGGCCAAGCTAGTACCTCACGCGAGGGTCGAGGAAGGCGTAGACGATGTCCACGATCAGGTTCAGGAAGATGATGAAGAAGGCGCCCATGAGGACCGTGCCCTGCACGGTCGGCAGGTCGCTCTTCTGGATGGCGTCGAAGGCCAGGCGGCCGACGCCGGGGATGTTGAAGACCGTCTCGGTGAGGATCGCGCCGCCGAGCAGGATGCCCAGGTCGAGGCCGAGGATGGTGACGATCGGCGTGATGGCCGAGCGGACGCCGTGCTTGAAGACGACGGTCCGCTCGCGCAGCCCCTTGGCGCGCGCGGTCCGGATGTAGTCCTCGGACATCGTCTCGAGCAGGTTGCCGCGCAGGAAGCGCGCGTAGATCGCCGCGAACGACGCGGCGAGCACGAACCACGGCATGATCAGCGCCGGTATCACCTGGCCGGGATCGGTGAAGATGTTGCCGCTCGTCGGGTAGGCGCCCTGGCCCTCGAAGAGCGGGATCTTGCCCAGGTCCTTGGAGAAGAGGTACAGCGAGACGAGGCCGAGCCAGTAGACCGGGGCCGAGATCGCCACGAGCGCCGAGCCCATGGCCACGCGGTCCATCCACGTGCCGCGCTTGATGGCGGAGATGATCCCCACCGGGATCCCGACCAGCAGCCACACGATCGCGGCGCCGACCGACAGCGCCATGGTGGCGGGCAGGCGGTCGAAGATCTGCGACTTGACCGAGACGTTGTTCTGGAAGCTGTAGCCGAAGTCGAAGTGGAAGACGAGCCGGTCGAGGTACTTCAGGTACTGGATGTACCAGGGCTTGTCGAGCCCCAGCGTGTGGCGGATCGTCGCCAGCAGCTCCGGCGAGGGCTGGCGCCCCGCACGCAGCGTGGCCGGATCGGCGGCCGGCAGCGTGTAGAAGATCACGAAGGTCAGGAAGCTGATCACGAGGAGCAGCACGACCATCCAGAGCAACCGGCGGATGATGAAGGGGATCATGGCCTTGGGTGGAGCGGGGCTGAGGCCCTGAGGCGGTGCCCCGCCGGCCGTGGGGCTCGACGGGGCACCTTCACCTCAGGTGTGGTTCTGGCGAGCTGTGCCCTCCTACTTCAGGGAGGTGTAGCTCAGGTCGTGGGTCGTGTAGTACCCGTTGGCAACGGCGACGACGTCCTTGGAGTTCACCAGGGCCGTCTTGTCCCACAGGTACGGGATCGCCGGGGCCTGCTCGGCGATCATGTGGTTGATGTTGGCCCAGGCCTTGTTGCGGGCAGGCCCCGACGGGCACGACCGCGGCGGTCTTCATGGCCGAGTTGATCGCGGGCACGTTGAGCTGGGGCCAGTTGACGTTGCCCTGCTCGAGGATGTTCTTGCCGTTGAACGTCGGGTCGAGCATCGACTGCGGGTCGGCGAAGTCCTTGAACCAGCCCACGTTCGGGCAGATCGGGACTTCCTCCTTGCGCACGCCGCAGAACTTCGTGTAGAGCGTGTCCTGGGGCACGATCCGGAAGTTCAGCTTGAACCCGAGGTTCTCGATCTGGCCCTGGAAGACCTCAGCGGTCTTCTTGCCCGGGTCGGCGTTCGTGGCGATGGTGAGGATCTTGTTCCCACCGGTCCACTTGCCGTTGGCGTCGATCGGCAGGCTCGGGTCCTGCTGCTTGGCCGCCAGCATGTACTTCTTGGACACTGCCGGGTCACCGCTCGGGTCTGGCCAGGTAGTCCAGATCGGCGTTCTGCTTCAGGCCGCCGGCCTCCTCGAAGCCGGGGATGCCCGGCGGGATCCAGCCGGTGGCGATGTCACCGAGGATCGCGCCGCCACGCGTCAGGCGCAGGGCGTTGCGGTCGGAGGCCGCGATGATCGCCTTGCGGACGTTGATGTTGTCGAACGGCTTGACCGTGTTGTTGAACGCGATGTAGCGCGTGCCACCGGACGGCACGAACAGCACCTGGTCCTTCTGCTTCTGCACGACCTGCTTGAGGACCGGGGCCGGCGGCGAGCCGGCGTCGCAGCAGACGGAGTGCGACCCGTTCAGCGCGCGGCGCGAGGCCGTCGCCAGGTCGTCGTTGCCCTCCTCGATGTTGATCCCGTCGAGGTAGGCGGGACGGTAGTCGGTCGACTTGTCCCAGTTGGGGTTGCGGACGATCGTGATCGACTTGCCCGGCACCCGGCCGGTGAGCTTGCCCGTCTTGGGGTCGTTCTTGACCATGTACGGGCCGGTGAAGGCGACGTACTGGTCGTACTTCGACGGGGTGCTCGAGTCGAACTTCTTGGCGTACTCCTCGGGGACCGGCACGGTGATCGGCATCACGAGCGCCTGCGAGACGAGCGGCGCGCTCGGCGTCTTGAGCTTGAGGACCAGCGTGGTGTCATCCGGCGTCTCGATGCCCGAGATCGGCTTGATGTCGCCGCTGTTGGCCTTCTCCGGCGTGCCGACGATGGAGCTGAAGTAGGCGCCCGCGTAGCCGCTGGGGACCTCCTTGGAGAACGCGCGCTCGATCGCGTACTTGATGTCGGCGGTCTTGACCACGCGATTGACCGGCGGTGCGTACTTGATCCCCGGCTTGATGTGGACGGTGATCGTCTTGTTGTCCGATGAGATCTCGGGCGGGCCCGTGGCGAGGTCCGGGACCGGCTTGACCGAGTTGTCGGGCTTGAACGAGTAGAGCGGGCGGTTGACGGCGTACTGGACCATGTAGCCGAACGTGTAGTAGTCCTGGCCCGGGTCGACGTAGTCGACGTCGCTGGCGGCGAGATAGGTCAGCGTGCCACCTGGCTTGCCGGCCTTGACCTCGTGTACCGCCGGACGTCGACGCGCCGCCACCACTCGTGCTGCTGTTGCCGTTGTCACTGCCGCCGCAAGCGGCGACGAAGAGCGCGAGCGCCGTCATGACGCTCGCGAAGAGGGTCCAGCGAACGGACCTCCTCATAGGTTTCCTCCTTGTTGCGGAACGCTGTGCACTTCTCTCCCTTCGGGCGCCCCTCAGCGCCCCGTCCGGGGATTGAGCGCGTCCTGCAGTCCGTCGCCGATCAGGTTGAAGGCGAGGACGGTGAGCAGGAGCGCAACCCCCGGGAACGTCATGTACCACCAGGCCGTGTCGAAGATCGCGATGGCGTCGGCGATCATCGCCCCCCAGCTGGCCGTGGGCGGTTGGACCCCGACACCCAGGAACGAGAGCGCGGCCTCGAACAGGATGTTGGTCGGGATCAAGAGCGTTGTGTAGACGATGATCGGCGCCACGAGGTTCGGCAGGATGTGGCGGAAGATGATGCGCGCGTCGGAGGCGCCCAGGGAGCGGGCGGCCTCGACGAACTCCTTCTCGCGCAGCGAGAGCACCTGGCCGCGAATGATGCGCGCCATGTAGGGCCAGCCGGCGAGCGTGATGACGAAGATCACGACGGGCAGGCCCGGCTGGATCAGCGTCGCGTTCGACGAGAGGACGAACGAGAAGACGATGGCGGCCAAGAGAAAGACGACGCCCGGCGCCAGGCGCAGCACCCAGTCGCTGCCCGTGAGGCCGCGGAAGCCGGGGCGCCCGCGCAGCTGCGATATGGCCGCGCCGATGACCGGGATGAGCAGGAGGACGAGCGCGAAGATGAAGAGGTCGCGGCCGACCGAGTCGGCCGTCAGGCAGCCCTTCAGCGAGCACGCCGCGCCGAGGCCGAGGGCGAGCAGGAGCACCGGGAAGGCGAGCACCACGTCCATCGAGCGCGACAGCGCGGTGTCGACGAAACCGCGGTAGTAGCCCGCGATCATGCCCAGCGTCACGCCGATCATCACGATCAGGCCGGTGGCGAGGAAGGCGGTGGCGAGCGATATGCGCGCGCCGTAGATCGTGCGGCTGAAGACATCGCGCCCGAGCGCGTCGGTCCCCATGATGTAGCCGTGGCCCGGCGCCGCGGCCGAGCCGAACGAGTCGAGGGCGTCGGAGTTCTGCGCGTTCGGCGGATGCGCGCCGAACAGCTTCACGATCTGGCCGGCGAAGATCGCGACGATGATGAGCAGCACGATGACGGCCAGCGCCACGAGCGCCACCTTGTCGCGCCGCAGCCGGCGCCAGAACAGCGCCAGCGGCGAGCGTGCGGCGATCTCGCCTGTCGTGGTGGCCGCTTCATCGGTGATCGTGCCACCGGTGTCTTGAAGCAGCTCGGCAGCGCCGGTGCTCACGGCCTACGGCCTCGCGTCATCTACGTACCTCGCTGATGGGTCCCTCTCCCAAGTGCGGCTGGGTCCTTACCCGCACGCCGCGACTCTACTCCTGTTCGGGTCGACACAGCGGTCAGGGCCGCAGTGTCGATTCGCTCCACGATGGCCTTCTCCTCCCATCCCTAGAGGCCAGGTGGCGCACTGTAGGCCTCGGTGCGTAACGATCGGTTAAAGGAACGTGCTTAGGCAACGGATGGCCGACGTATCCTCTCCGCGCGGGCCCCGATAGCTCAGCTGGATAGAGCGACTCCCTCCTAAGGAGTAGGCCGCAGGTTCGAATCCTGCTCGGGGCATGGCCGGCGCGTCGGGCCGCCGGCTCAGGCGCGGTCCGGGCGCTCGGGGTAGACGTCGTCGATGGTGGCCAGCGCCTCGTAGGGCGCGCCCGCGGCGGCCTCGCGGATGCGCTCGGCGCCGCCCGCGAGGCGGTCGAGCACCGTCACGACGCCGGCGATCTCGTGGCCGGCCTCGCGGACGGCGTCGATGGCCTGCAGGGTCGAGCCGCCGGTGGTGACGACGTCCTCGACGATCAGGCAGCGATCGCCGCGGTCCAGGGCCGGGCCCTCGATGCGGCGCTGCAGGCCGTGCTGCTTGGTCTCCTTGCGCACGAAGAAGGCCTTGACGTCGGCGCCGCCGGCCAGCGCGGCGCACGCCGGGGCGTCGGCGCCCATGGTCAGGCCGCCGACGGCGGTCGCCCCCCACTCGGTCGCGCGGGCGGCGACCAGCTCGGACAGCGCGGCGAAGCCGGCGGGCCGCAGGATCGCGCGCTTGGCGTCGACGTAGTACTGCGCGACCTGGCCGCTCGTGAGGACGACCTCTCCCAGGACGAGGGCGTGGCTGCGCAACTCGTCGATCAGCCGCTGCCGTGCCTGCATGCGGCGCGTACCCTATCGAGCGTGCTGGAGGGCCTCCTGCGGACGGTCTCGGTCGTTGCGGGCGCGATCGTGCTGCTCAGCTTCGCCCTGTTCGCCATCGACGAGACGCGCAATGCGTCCGAGAACACGACGGCGGCGATCGCGGGCCTCGACGCGACGCGGTCGTCGGACCCGTCGGCCAGCCAGGAGCGCGCGCGCGAGCGCGCCCACTCGCGCGTGCGAGAGGCGATCGACGACGCCGACGACGTGCTCGTCGCACCCTTCGCCGGACTGGTGGACTCCTCGAACAGCTCGTGGGTGCGGCGCGGGGTCCCGACGCTCATCGCCCTCGTCCTCTACGGCTTCGGGCTGTCGTTCCTGGCCCGCTTCGCGCGGGGACGAGCTTGACCGGGGTGGGCGGGCCGACAGCCGAGGTCCACTTCGGCGGGCAGGCGGACTTCGCCATCGGCGTGGAGGAGGAGCTGATCCTGGTCGACCCGGCCACACGGGCGCTGTCGCACGCGGGCGTCGACGTGCTGGCGCGCCTGGGCGAGCCCGACGCGGGGGCCGAGGGCTACGCGCACCCCGACACCTACTCGGCGCTGATCGAGCTCGCCTCGCCGGTGGCGCGCGACGCCGGCGAGGGCGTCGCCGCGCTCAGCGCCCTGCGCGCCCGCGTGCGCGCGGCGGGAGGCACGGTCATCGGCGCCGGCATCCATCCCGACGGCGCCTTCGGCGACGTCGTGCACGTCGACGAGCCGCGCTATCACCGCGTCGTCGACCAGCTGCAGGGGCTCATCAGGCGAACGCCGACCTGCGCCCTGCACGTGCACGTCGGCATGCCCGACGCGGCGACCGCCATCCGCGTCTTCAACGGGCTGCGCGAGCAGCTTCCGCTGCTGCAGGCGCTCGCGGCCAACTCGCCCTTCTGGCATGGGCGCGACTCCGGCCTCGCCACCTCGCGCGCACAGCTCTTCCGCGGCTACCCGCGCGCGGAGATCCCGCGCGCCTTCGACTCCTACGACGACTACGCCGAGACCGCCGAAGCGGTCGTCGCGGCCGGCGACCTGCCCGACTACACCTTCCTGTGGTGGGACATCCGCCCGCACCCGCGCCTGGGCACGGTCGAGGTGCGCGCGATGGACAGCCAGTCGGCCCTGTGGTCGGCGGCCGGGCTGGCCGCGCTCGTCCACGGGCTGGCGCGCGCCGAGGCGCACGAGGTCCGCGACACCTGGGCGCCGCGCGAGGTGCTGATGGAGGCCTCGTTCACCGCCGCCCGCGACGGGCTGCGCGCGCGGCTGCCGATGGACGGGGCGCTGCGCCCCGCGCCGGAGGTCGCCCGGGCCGCGCTCGAGCGCGCGCGCCCGCACGCCGCGGAGCTCGGCTCGGGCGACGCGCTGGAGGGCATCGAGCGGATCCTCGCCGAGGGCAACGGCGCCGACCGCCAGCGGGCCGCCCACGCCCGCGGCGGCATGCCGGCGCTGCTCGACCTGCTCGTGGCCGAGGCCGAGGAGACCTACGGATAGACGTCGACGATGTCGCCGATCTTGATCCAGCGGAAGACCGAGATCGCGTCGGGGATCGGGATGCGCAGGCAGCCGTGGCTGGCGGCGAAGACCGGCACCTCGGCGTAGCCGTGGATGGCGAAGCCGCGGATGAAGTAGTCGGAGTAGTACATCCCCTTGGCGTTGAACCCGGGGGACTTCGAGTAGACCCGGAAGCTGCCCTGGATCGTCGGCGTCGACGGCTTGCCCGAGCTCGCCGGGTAGATGCGCTGCACCTTCCCGCCCTGGATGAGGGCGATGACCTGGCGCGAGAGGTCGGCCTCGACGTGCTTGCCGTGCTCGGGGTGGCGCACCTTGAAGGTGCCCTTGCCGGCCAGCAGCGCCTTGAAGAGCCCGGTGTCGGCGACCGTCGTGCGAGCCATGCCGGTCACCTTGCGAAAGGCGATCACCGCGCGCGCGGTGCGCTGGTCGAAGAGGCCGCGCTGGCCGACGACGTAGCCCTTGGCCGCCAGGCGCTGCTGGAGCAGGCGCACGGCCGGGCCGCGCGCCCCGGGTGCGGCATGCAGCGCCGCGACGTCGACGCGCACCGGCTTGGCCACCAGCTGGATCGCCGTGGGCGTGGCCAGGTGCGTGGCCTGGACCTCGACCGTCCCGGGCTTCGTGGTGCCGAAGGCGACCACGGCCATGCCCGACTTGCCCGTGGGCGACATCGTGAGGTTGACGTTGACCACGCGCAGCTTGTGGCCGTGGCGATAGAAGCGCACGGTCGCCGTCTGGCCCTCGACCCAGGGCTGCATGACCACCCGCACGCGCCATGGCTGGCCCGCCAGGGCGAGGTGGCCGTTGCTCACGCGCTCGGGCGTGAGCGACAGCAACGGCCCCGTGGCCGCGGAGGCGGCGCTCGGCGCGGCCATGAGCAGGAGGAAGAGGAGCAGACCGCACCGTTTGGGCATGGCGCGGAAATGTACCTATGCAGCCAGTCTGAGCAAGAGGTTGGCCGCTGGCCGCTCAGCCGGCCGGCGCCGGGGCCGGCGTCCAGCGCGCGCGGACCGCGAGCGCGACGAGCGAGATGACGCCCAGCGCGCACGCGAAGAGCACGGGGATCTCCCAGCCCCAGTGCTGGGAGACGCCGAAGGCGAGCGAGTTGTTCATGCAGTGCAGCGCGATGCCCGGATACAGCGATCCGGTGCGCTCGCGCAGCAGGCACAGGGTGAAGCCGAAGAACGCGAGCGGCAGCAGGAAGGCCGCCTCGGCCGAGCCGACGTGGATCGCTCCGAAGACCAGCCCGGTGAGGACCGCCGCCGGCCACGGGCCCTTCCAGTTGCGCAGCGCCCCGAAGAAGAAGCCGCGGAAGAAGAACTCCTCGGCTATCGGCGCCACGACCGAGACGAGGAAGGCCACGGCCAGCAGCGCGAAGGTGCTGTCCTTGACGCCGAGCTCGTCGGGCAGCTTGGTGTCGTCGGGGCTGACGCCCAGGATCGACACCCACACGAGCGTGAAGACGTAGAAGGCGGCGAAGGCGGCGGCGATCCAGCCCACGGCCGGCCAGAAGCGCGTCGGACGCAGGCCGAACTGCTCGGGCAGCGGCCGGGAGGCGATTCCCGCGAAGAGCAGCGCCGCGCCGATGAACGAGAGGTCCTGGACGATGGTGGCCGAGATGCTCACGGCCGGGCTGGGGTCCGTGAAGCTGGAGCCCGCGGCAGAGCCGATGACCCCGATGACGAGCGCCCCGACGAGGGCGCCGGCGAAGGCGGCGACGAGCGCCGCCCACGCCGTCCACGGCTTCCAGCGCGGTGCTGTCGGGCCGGGCCCGGAGCTCGACGCCCTCGGGCAGCTCGGGCGCGACGTCGAACGAGGGCGGCGGGATCGATGAGGGCGCGGTGGACATGCGTGCTCGGATGCAGAGTACGAGGCGGCCGGTATGTCCTACGTCATGAGCAGGCCGTCGAGGGACGCCACGACACGCACGCCGTCGGGCGCCTGCGCGCCGTCGCGGGCGACGAGCACCGCCTCCAGGCCCGCCGCGCGCGCGCCGGCGACGTCGGCCTCCACGCTGTCGCCGACGTGCATCGCCTCGGCGGCCGTGGCCCCCAGTCGCTCGAGCGCGGCGCGGAAGATCGCCGGATCGGGCTTGGCGGCGCCGAGCTCGGCCGAGATGACGACGGCGTCGACGAGGCCGCGCAGGCCGGTGCGCTCGAGGACGTCGTGCAGCGAGACATCCCAGTTCGAGACCACGGCCAGGCGCGCGCCGCCGGCGCGCAGGCGCTCGAGCGCGGCGGGCACCTCGGGATAGGCGCGGAAGCGAATCGCCGCCAGCAGGGCGTCCTCGACGTCGGCCAGCGGCAGCGACGTCCCCAGGGACTCCTGCACGACGCCGGCGCAGCGCCGGCGCAGGTCCTTCAGCCCGGCCCAGTCGCTCGCCTCGTCGTGGTGGGCGCGGTAGTAGGCCATCTCGGCCAGCATCGCCGCGCGCGCGTCCTCGATGTCGACCACCACGCCGCGAGCCGCGAGCTCGCGCGCCAGGTGCGGCCACGGCGCCTCGAGCTCGACCAGGGTGCCGAGGGCATCGAGCAGGACCGCCGAGGGGATACCTTCACGCGCCATGACGGTCCTCATCGTCGCAGCCGACTCGTCGTCGGGCCGCTTGGTCGCCGCCGGGCTGACGCTGCTCGCGGCGCTCGTGCTCGTCGCCATCGTGCACCGCCTGATGCGCGGGCGCGCGCACAAGCTGCCCGACGCGCTGGGCGGCGCCGAGATCAGCCCGATGCTCGATACGCGCCTGCGCTTCCTGCGCCGCGTGGTCGAGGCGGCGATCATCGTCGTCGGCGGCGCCTTGGCCCTCGCGCAGTTCACGAGCCTCGACCGCCTCGCCGCGACCGTCCTGGCCTCGAGCGCGATCGCCGCGGCCGTGGTCGGCTTCGCCTCGCGCCAGGTGCTGGCCAACGCCATCGCCGGCATGGTCCTCGCCGTCACCCAGCCGCTGCGCATCGGCGACCTCGTGACCTTCGAGGGCGAGACGGGCACCGTCGAGGACGTCTCGCTGACCTACACGTGGCTGCGCACGGGGTCCGACGCGCGGCTGATCATCCCCAACGAGCGCCTGGCCGCCGGCGTCCTGCGCAACGACTCGATCCGCTCGCCGACGGTGGCGCTCGAGGTCTCCGCCTGGCTGGCGCCCGACGCCGACGAGACGGCGGCGCTGGCGGCGGTGCACGCGCTCGAGGAGACCCGCGCGGCGCGCATCGCCGAGGTGACCGACACGGGCCTGCGCCTGCAGGTCGCCGGGCCGCCGGTGGCGCCGGCCGAGCGCATCGCGCGCGAAGGCGAGCTTCGGGCAGATGTCTTGCGGGCACTGCGCGAAGCAGGGTGTCGGGGTCCCCGCGACGAACCCTGATCTACCCTTCCAGGGTTCCTGATGTCGAGAAGAGAGCGCCAACGCCGCAGGCGTCGCAACGAGGGCAGCGCGAGTCGCGTGATCTTCGTGTTCCTCGGGCTGGTCGTGACCGGCGTGGCCATCGCGGGGATCGCGGCGGTCGCGTGGGTCATCAACGTGGCCAACAGCGCGCCGTCGCTGTCGACGAAGAAGCCGATCGAGCTCGGAGCGACCTCGCGCGTCTACGCGGCCGACGGCAAGACCCGGCTGGGCTTCATCAACGCCAACATCCTGCGCACGCCGGTGCACTCCGACGAGATCCCCGACGTCGTGCGCGAGGCGACGGTCGCGATCGAGGACCGGCGCTTCTACGAGCACCAGGGCGTGGACTTCGAGGGCATCGTCCGCGCCGCGGTCAAGAACCTCGAGTCCAAGAAGGACATCCAGGGCGGCTCGACGCTGACCATGCAGCTCGTGCGCAACCTCTACACGGGCGAGCGCGCGCGCAACGGCGTGGCCGGCTACAAGCGCAAGATCCGCGAGGCCAAGCTGGCCCAGGAGCTCGAGGACCGCCATCCCGGCCGCCCCGGCAAGCTGTGGATCGTCAACAAGTACGTCAACTCGGTGCCCTACGGCACCGTGGGCGGGCAGACGGCGGTCGGCATCCAGGCCGCGGCGCGCATCTTCTTCGACAAGCCGGCCGCGCGGCTGACGCTGCGCGAGGCGGCGCTGCTGGCCGGGCTGCCCCAGGCGCCCTCGAACTACAACCCGTTCCTCGACAAGGGCGCCGCCACCGCGCGGCGCAACGACGTGCTCCAGCGGATGGCCGACCAGGGCTACATCACCCAGGCCACGGCGAACAAGACGATGGCGATGAGCCTCGGCGTCAAGCACAACCGCTACTACACGGCCAAGCGCGAGGGCTACGTCTTCGACTACGTCAAGCAGTACCTGATCGACAAGTACGGCCTCGACACCGTCCGCCGCGGCGGCCTGCGCGTCGACACGACGATCGACCTGCACCTGCAGAAGCTGGCCCGCAGGGCGCTGGACGGCAACCTCGGCGCCCCCGACCGCGCGGGCGCGATCGTCACCATCGACCCGCACACCGGCTACGTGCGCGCGATGGCCTCGTCGTCGCGCTACGGCGACTCGAAGTACAACCTCGCCGCGCAGGGCCATCGCCAGGCGGGCTCGACGTTCAAGGTCATGGTGCTGATGGACGCGCTGCGCCGCGGCGTGGACCCCAACCGCACGAGCTACGTCTCGCGCCCGCTCCAGCGCGGCTGGCTGCCCACGGCACCGGACTACGAGGTCCACACCTTCGGCCGGACCTACGGCGGGTCGATGAACCTGGTCACGGCGACCCTGAAGTCCGACAACACCGTCTACGCGCAGCTCGACGCCGATCTCGGCCCCGACACGGTGGCCCAGACGGCGCGCGACATGGGCATCACCAGCCCGCTGCACGGCTATCCGGCCGAGGGCCTGGGCGGCCTGACCAACGGCGTCTCGCCGCTGGAGATGGCGCGGGCCTACGCGACGATCGCCAACGGCGGCTACCGCGTGAAGCCGATCGTGGTGCGCAAGGTCACCTTCCCCGACGGGCACGTGGACGTCCTCGGCAAGCCGACCCGCCACAAGGTCTTCGAGGACGGCGTGACCTACGAGGCCACGCAGATCCTCGAGAAGAACGTGCAGGGCGGCACCGGCGTGAAGGCCCAGATCGGCTGTCCGGCGGCCGGCAAGACCGGCACCGTCGACAACTTCACCGACGCCTGGTTCGTCGGCTTCACGCCGCGCCTGGTGAGCTCCGTCTGGGTCGGCCACCCGAAGGATCCCTATCCGCTGGGGCCCAACGCGCAGGGCGGCGCGATCGCCGCGCCGATCTGGGGCGCGTACATGAAGTCGGCCAGGGGCAAGTTCTGCGGCGACTTCCCCAAGCCCAAGGTCCCCTTCTCGGCCCAGCCGTTCTTCGGGAAGTTCTCGCGCAGCGGCGCCAAGACGAGCAAGGACCAGCAGCCCGGCCAGCCGGCAGCCGGACGCGGACAGCAGGGCGTCGCGCCCGACGCCAACGGCCAGGGCACCGGCAAGGGCGGCACGCAGTACCCGCCCGACGCCTACTCGGCCCCGCCGCAGCAGGCGCCCAACACCCAGCCGCCGCCGGCGACGCCCCCCGCGGCCACCCCGCCGGCCACCGGTCAGGGCGGAACGACGGCGCCTACACCCGGCTGATCCTGCTTGGTACGGTCCCGCGTGGCATGGCCAAGGAGGAGAAGGTCGAGTTCGAGGGCGAGGTCATCGAGGCCCTGCCCAACGCCATGTTCCGCGTGAAGCTGGACAACGATCATGTCGTCCTCGGCCACGTGGCGGGCAAGATGCGCCGCTTCCGGATCCGCATCCTGCCCGGTGACCGCGTGCGCGTCGAGCTGTCGCCCTACGACCTCGATCGCGCGCGGATCGTCTACCGCCATCGTTAGGGACGAGCGCCCGTGAGCGAGCTCTCGCTCATCGCGGCGTTCGAGGAGCTGCTGCGGCCGCGCTCGGAGCGCATCGTGCGCTGGGTCGGCGACGACGCCGCCGTCGTGCGTGCGCGCCCGTTCGCGGTCACCTCGGTCGACGCGATGGTCGACGGCGTGCACTTCCGCCTCGACCATCCCGGCGTCACCGCGGCCGACGCCGGCCACCGGGCGCTGGCCGCCGCGCTGTCGGACCTCGCCGCGATGGGCGCCGAGGCCGGCGAGGCGTACGTGGCCATGGGCGTGCCCGATGGCCTGGGGACCGAGGCGGTGGTCGAGTGCGTGCGCGCCATGGAGGCGCTGGCCGAGCGCACGGCGACGACCATCGCGGGCGGCGACCTCGTGCGCGCGCCCGTCCTGACGCTGGCGGTGACGGTCACCGGCTGGGCGGAGACCAGCGAGGAGCTGGTGGGGCGCGACGGCGCGCGACCCGGCGACGGCGTCGTCGTCACCGGCGCGCTGGGCGCCGCGGCCGCCGGCCTGGCCGTGCTCGATGGCCGCGCGCGCGGCGACGACGATCTCGTGCGCGCCTACCTGCGGCCCGAGCCGCGCCTGGCCGAGGGGCGCGCCCTCGCCGCCCTGGGCGCCGGCGCGATGATCGACCTCTCCGACGGCCTCGCCACCGACGCGCGCCACCTCGCCCGGCGCAGCGGCGTGGCGATCGACGATCGACCTCGACGCGCTGCCGCTCGCGCCGGGGGTGGCCGACGTCGCGCGCGCAGCTCGGCGTCGAGCCGTGGGAGCTGGCGGCGACCGGCGGCGAGGACTTCGAGCTCTGCGCGTGCCTGGCCGGCGAGGCTCCCGGCGCCACGCGCGTGGGCGCGGTCAGCGCGGGCGAACCCGGGGTGAGCTTCAGCTCGGGCGGCGCGGAGCGCGACCTGAGCGGCTACGAGCATCGCCTCGGCTGACCGGCGGCGTGCCCGCACGCTGCGCGCGGACGCGGCGGATGAGCGCCTCGGCGACGACGTCGGGGTCGACCGCGTACTGGTCGCGGGCGATCTGGTCTTTGAGGGTGGCGAGCTTCATCAGGCGGTCCTGCCGGTCGGGGGCTGTATCGGCTGCCCTGCTACCCGGCTCACACATGGGGACCCCCGCGACTGGCCGACTGTCCGACTCCGGTGAGCCGCGCGAAGACCACGATGCGACGAGCGGCGGAAAAGAGCGGATGACAGGCACTGAGCACGAGACGATCATGGCCCACCCGGCGCAACACCGAAAGGTCCCGAGGCTGGACTATCCGCTGGTCTTCGACCGCGTAGCGGAAGGTGCCGTAGGGCAGGCGGACGGTGATGGCGTCACCTCGGCGCAGCGCGTCGAGGTGCCGGAAGGGCGCGCCGTAGGTGGTCCGGTGCCCGGCGATGGCCGTCGTGCCGTGCTCGCCGGGCAGCGGCGTGCCGGCGATGAGCCCCGGGCCCTCGCGCAGGTCGGCGGGCGTGGTCCCGCGCACCACGACGGCGCGCAGGCCGATCCGCGCGATGCGCAGCTCGGCGACCGCCTGGCCGTCGCGGCGCGAGCGCGCCAGGGTGCGCGCGTCGATGGCCAGGTGGGCGCCATCGGCGGCGTGGCGCGGGGTGGAGAGCTCGAGCGCGTGCAGCTGCGCGGCGAGGTGGTGCTGGGTGCGAGCGGCGCGCAGCGCGCTGAGCGGCTCCTGCCACGCGAGCGTGGCCGCCGCATCGGCCAGGACGAGCAGCCCGGCCACGACGAGCGCGGTCCCGAGCGCCCGTCTCATCGCCGCAGAGCGGACTCGGTGCCGCCCAGCGAGCCCGGGCCCGCGTAGCTGACGGGCCCGCGGACGGTGATCTGCGGCGTCTGCGGCGGCGTCACGCTCGAGCGGCTGCGCAGCGCCACGAGCAGCGCGGCGACCAGGCAGGTGAGCACGAGGCTCCAGATGACCCAGCCCAGCGGCCCGACGACGCCGCCGGCCACGAGCAGCACGCAGAACCAGCCGAAGGCGGGCGGCGAGAGCCCGAGCTGCCCGGCGATCGACAGGTCGACGATCAGGAAGGGCGCGGCCGCGACGACGACGAGGCCGACGGCCAGGGCGCGGCGCAGGCGCACTTCGGGGGCGACGACGGCGAGCAGGGCGTGCGCGCCCGGGACGAGCAGGGCCGCGGCGTAGGGGTTGCGCAGCCACAGCACGGCGGCCACCGCGCACCAGGTGACGAGCAGGGCGGCGCCCGCGCCCTCCCCGCGGAACGGGGCCGGGCGCGTGCCGGCCCTGCGCATGAGCGCCGGGCGCAGCGCGATCCAACCCAGCAGCGCGACGAGCCCGATGGCCACCAGCGCCACCGTGCCCGAGGTCCCGACCGGTATCGCCCCCGCCGCCACGGGCTCCGGCGGCGTGGCCGGCAGCAGACCGGTGACGCCCAGGAACCACGCGAAGGCCAGCGCGACGGCGATCGGCGCCGCCGAGGCGAGGATCCACCACACCCACGGACCGACCGGCTCGTGGCGGCGGCGCACGCGCGCGAAGCCGTCGACGGCGACGAGCATCGGGGCCAGCAGCAGGGAGGCGATCAGCAGCCGCACGGCCCACAGGGGCAGCACCTTGCGCAGCGTGACGAGCGAGCGCGTCGAGCCGCCGAGCTGCAGGGTCGGCGTGTTGTCGAGCGCGGTGAGCGTGCGCAGGGCGGCGCGCCCGAAGGGCTGCAGCCGGGACGGGTTGCGCACGATCGGGTCGTCGGCCGGCGGCGAGCGCTCGCCGCTGACGGACATCAGCGCCGTCGGGAGGTCGTCGGCCACCAGCGGGCCCTGCTCGCCCACCGTGACCGGGAAGGCCAGGCGAGCCCATTGCGACGTCGCGCGCGCGCCGCCCGGGTTGGTGCCGGCCTCCTTGCGCACGGCGGCCTCGACGGTGCGGCGCAGCTGCAGCGAACCGACCCCGTCCCCCGTCGACCAGCCGGCGACGAACGGCCGGCGCACGGTCGCCCCCGCGACGTCGCCGAGCACGAGGACCGCCCCGGGGCGGCCGGTGAGGCGCTCGGGGAGGTCGCGCGCGCCCCCGAGCCCGGCGCTGCCGCCGCTGGTGGAGACGAAGGTCACGGTGCGCTTCAGGCGCCCGCCGCGCACCACGCGGGCCAGCTCCATCATGGCCGCGGTGCCCGACAGCTCGGCGCGCGCGCCGCGGCCCAGCGCGTCGCGATGGGCCACCACCACGAGGCCGGGGCCCGGCTGGCCGACCTGGCGCGCGATGACCGTGGTCAGGCGGCGCCGGCCGTCGGCCGTCTCGGCCTCG
Organism: uncultured Actinomycetes bacterium; assembly: GCA_963816845.1. Taxonomy (GTDB): domain Bacteria; phylum Actinomycetota; class Thermoleophilia; order Solirubrobacterales; family Solirubrobacteraceae; genus JAOPZW01. The sequence goes on from CAWFMR010000064.1 coordinate 345,604, forward strand.
AACGACGGCGTGCTGACCTGGTAGGAGCCCATGGCGCGGAAGGCGGCGGCCAGCTTGGCGGCCAGCGCCGCGTCGCCGCTGTCGCCCGCGCGGCGCGCCGGATAGGCGCCGGCCCACGCGTCGAGGTCGGCCTGCGCGCGCGAGGCCGAGAAGGCGTCGGGCTCGAGCGTGGTCCCGATGGGCCGGGGACGGTCGCTGAGCGAGAACGCGCCCACGATCAGCGCGAAGAGGATCGGGATGAGGGCTGCGCGGTAGATCCGCGGGTCGAGCATGCGAATTCCGCAGGGTAGCTGGGCGTACCCTGTCCGGAGAGCACATGCTCGAGCACACGCCCCGCATCCTCCTCGTCGACGACGAGCAGTCGATCCAGACGCTGCTCTCGTTCCCGCTGCGCAAGGACGGCTACGAGGTCGTGCAGGCCACCGACGGCCGCGAGGCGCTCGCCCGCTTCGGCGAGACGGCCTTCGACCTCGTCGTGCTCGACGTCATGCTCCCCCGCCTGGACGGCCTCGAGGTGTGCCGGCGCATGCGCGCGCGCTCCTCGGTCCCGATCATCATGCTCACGGCCAAGGCCGAGGAGATCGACAAGGTCCTCGGCCTCGAGCTCGGGGCCGACGACTACATCACCAAGCCCTTCTCGCTGCGCGAGTTCCGCTCGCGCGTGAAGGCCGCGCTGCGGCGCGCGAGCATGGCCCGGCGCGAGCCGAGCGCGGACGATGAGCCGCTGGAGGTCCACGAGCTGCGCATCGACCCCGCCAAGCGCGCCGTCGAGGTGCGCGGCGCGCCGGTGCAGACGACCTACGTCGAGTTCGAGATCCTCGTCGCCCTGGCGACCAGCCCCGGGCGCGTGTGGACGCGCGACATGCTCCTCACGCGCATCTGGGGCGACAGCGCCTACCGGGACCCCCGCACGATCGACGTGCACATCCGGCACCTGCGCGAGAAGCTCGAGCGCGACGCGAAGGACCCCGAGTACCTGTTCACCGTGCGCGGCGTGGGCTACCGCTTCCGCGATACGGAGACCTAGCAGCTGCGATCGCTCACCAACCGCCTCGCGCTGCTGTTCTTCGCCATCACGCTGGTGGTGATCGCCGGCGTGTACCTCGGGGTCACCTCCGGCCTCGAGACCGGCGTGCGCGCGAAGAAGCTCGACACCCTCACCACCGTCGCGCGGCAGTACTCGGGCCCGATCGTCGACGCGCTCAACCACTCGCTCGACCGCAAGGTGCTCGACGCGCGCGTGCGCCAGGCGGCGGACGCGTCGGGCGCGCGCGTCACGCTGCTGGGCCTCACGCGCGGCACGCAGGGCCTGCAGACCTACGTCGCCTCGGACTCGACCGCGCAGCGCGAGATCGGCGACCTGCAGTTCGCCGTCGCGCTGGAGGCGGCGCGCACGCGACGGGTGGCGCGCGGCACCGAGGCGGGCAACGTCGGGCGCGTGGCCGAGGCGGCGCTGCCGCTGTGGCTGACCGCCGCGGGGACCAAGCGGCCCGGCGTCTACTACGTCGCCGTCTACTCGGCCCCGCTGGAGGACGTCGACGCCACCGTCTCGCTCATCCGCCAGCGCGTGCTGGTCGCCGGCGGCCTCGCGCTGCTCGGCGCGCTGCTGGCCGGCTACCTGCTGGCGCGGGCGTTCAGCCGCCGCGTGCGGCGCATGGAGCACGCCGCCCGCCGCGTGGCCCAGGGCGACTTCGGCGCGCGCTTCGAGTCGGGCGCTCGCGACGAGCTCGGCCAGCTCGCCCGCACGCTGGACGCGATGCAGCGCCAGCTCGCCGAGCTCGAGACCGCCCGGCGGCGCTTCATCGCCACCGCCTCGCACGAGCTGCGCACGCCGATCTTCTCGCTCAGCGGCTTCCTGGAGCTGCTCGAGGACGAGGAGCTCGACGAGGAGACGCGCGCGGCCTTCCTGCACCAGCTGCGCCAGCAGGTCGACCGCCTGGGCAAGCTCGCGACCGAGCTGCTCGACCTCTCGCGCCTGGAGGCCGGCTCGCTCGAGCTGCGCCCCGAGCCGACCGACATCGGCGACCTGGCCAAGACCGTGGCCGCCGAGTTCACCCCGGCGCTCGCCGCCCACGAGTCGCATCTGGAGCTACGGCTGACCGGCGGACGGGTAGAGGCCTTGTGCGATCCTGAGCGCGTCGCCCAGATCATGCGCATCCTCATCGACAACGCCCTCAACCACACCCCGGCCGGCACCGACGTCGTCCTCGCCGCGACGCGCCGCAACGGCCGCGCGCGCCTGTCGGTGACCGACTTCGGCACGGGGATCAGGCGCGGCGACCTCGAGCGCGTCTTCGAGCCCTTCTTCACCTCCGACGACGCCCAGGGGTCGGGCCTCGGCCTGGCCATCGCCCACGAGCTGGCCGACCGCATGGAGGGCGACCTCACCGCCGAGAGCGTGCCCGGGCGCACGACCTTCGCCTTGGAGCTGCCGCTGTGAACGCGCGCGTGGCGGGCGGCCTCGCGGCCGTGGCGCTGCTGGCTGCCGGCTGCGGCGGCGGGCAGACCAGGACGGACACGGTGCACAGCACGACGACCAGGGTCGAGGTGCTCCAGCAGGCCGGTCAGAGCGAGGGCACGCCCTTCGATCCGCGCGGGATCTACGAGCGCGAGTCGCCCGGCGTGGTGACCGTCATCGCCACCGGCCTGGCGGCACCGGGGAGCAGCAACGCGGCCGGCCTCGGCTCGGGCTTCGTGCTCTCCGGCGACGGGCGAGATCGCCACCAACGCCCACGTCGTCACGAGCGGCGAGGGGCCCGACATCCGCAAGGCCTCGAACGTCTTCGTGCGCTTCGCCGACGGCAACCAGGTCCCCGCCCAGGTCAAGGGCTTCGACCCCTTCGCCGACGTCGCGCTGCTGAAGATCGACCCCAAGGGCCTCACGCTGCGCCCGCTGCCGCTGGGCTCGACCAAGGACCTGCACGTCGGCGCGCCGGTGGCGGCCATCGGCAGCCCGTTCGGCGAGGAGCAGTCGCTCTCCGTGGGCGTCATCTCGGCGCTGGACCGCTCGATCCAGTCGCTCACCGGCTTCGACACCACCGGCGCGATCCAGACCGACGCGGCCATCAACCACGGCAACTCGGGCGGGCCGCTGCTCGACGGGCGCGGGCGCGTGCTGGGCATCAACGCCCAGATCCAGACCTCCACGGGCGACGGCTCGGGCGTCGGCTTCGCCGTTCCGGCCGACACGGTCCGCCGCTCGCTGCGCCAGCTGCGCCGCGACGGGCGCGCGCGCTACGCCTACCTCGGGGTGGCCAGCGTCCCCGTCTACCCCCAGCTGGCGGCCCGCTTCGACCTGCCGGTGCAGTCGGGCGCCTGGATCCAGGACGTCACCGCCGACGGGCCGGCCGCGCGCGCCCACCTCAAGCCGGGCGACCACACCGAGCGCTTCCAGGAGCGCTCCTTCCAGACCGGCGGCGACGTCGTCACGGCCGTCCAGGGGCACCCGGTGCACGCGGAGAGCGACCTCGCCAAGGCCCTGCTCGACTACGAGCCGGGCGACACCGTGACCCTCGACGTCCGGCGCGGCGGCGAGCGCCGTCAGGTGCGCGTGAAGCTGGGCGAGCGGCCGCTCGACACGCCGCGGCGCGGCTGACGCAGCTACTCTCCCGCGCGTGCTCCAGCCGGTCGCCGTCGGATCGAAGACCCTCGCGGACTACACGCACATCGTCGGGCGCGACCTCGTCGAGGAGATCCGCGAGCTCGCCGAGCCCCTGACGGGGTCGCGCGTCGTGCACGTCTCGGCCACCGCGTTCGGCGGCGGCGTGAGCGAGATCCTCTACACCCTCGTGCCGCTCATGAAGGACGTGGGGCTCGACGTCGAGTGGCAGGTCATCTACGGCCGCGAGGAGTTCTTCAACGCGACCAAGCTGATGCACAACGCGCTGCAGGGCGCGCCCGAGGACCTCAGCGACGAGCAGTGGGACACCTGGCGGCGCTACAACGAGATGAACGCGCGCGAGCTGGTCGGCGGCTGGGACGTGGCCCTCATCCACGACCCGCAGCCCGCCGCGCTGCACACGCTCGTGCCCGACAAGGCGCGCGGCTGGTGCTGGCGCTGCCACATCGACATGTCCTCGCCCAACCCGGACACGATGGGCAAGCTGCTGCCCTACATCTCGACCTATCCGCAGTCGGTCTTCCACGTGCGCGACTACGTGCCGGCGGGCATGCGGGGCCACGTCAACATCGTCCCGCCGGCGATCGACCCGCTGGCGCCGAAGAACATGGCGCTGTCGCCCGAGGACGCCGCGTACGTCTGCGAGCAGTTCGGCATCGACGTCGACCGGCCCGCTGATGACCCAGGTGTCGCGCTTCGACCCCTGGAAGGACCCCCTGGGCGTGATCGACGCCTACCGGATCGTCAAGGAGAAGGTCCCGTCCGTGCAGCTCGCCCTGGTCGGCTCGATGGCCTCCGACGACCCCGAGGGCTGGGACTTCTTCAACGCCACCATCGCGCACGCCGACGGCGACCCGGACGTCCACATCCTCAACAACTTCAACAACGTCGGCTCGATCGAGGTCAACGCCTTCCAGTCGCAGTCCGACGTGCTCATCCAGAAGTCCACGCGGGAGGGCTTCGGCCTGACCGTGACCGAGGCGATCTGGAAGGGGCGGCCCTTCATCGGCGGCAACGTCGGCGGCATCCCGCTGCAGATCGAGAACGGCGTGAGCGGCTACCTCGTCGACAGCGTCGACGCGTGCGCGGCGCGCACGCTGGACATCCTCAAGGACCCCGCGCTCGGCAAGGCGCTCGGGCGGCGCGGCAAGGAGCACGTCCGCAAGCACTTCCTGACGCCCCGTTACCTGCGCGACTACCTGAAGATCTTCACGGAGCTGCTCGCAGAGGCCTAAGGTCCAGCTGATGCCCGATTCGCGCGGTCCGCTCGTACTGGTCTCGAACCGCGGGCCGGTGACCTTCCAGGACGACGGCAGCGCCAAGCGCGGAACGGGCGGGCTGGTCACGGCCCTGACGGGGCTGGCGTCGCATCGCGACGCGGTGTGGATCGCCTCCGCGCTGACCGACGGCGACACGCGCAAGGCCCAGGAGGCCGAGGGCAGCTCGTTCACCGTGCGCTCGCCCGCGGGCGGCGAGTACCAGGTGCGGCTGGTCGTCAGCGACCCCGACGCCTACGACCGCTTCTACAACATCTTCGCCAACCCGATGCTGTGGTTCATCCAGCACTACCTCTGGGACCTCTCCAACGCCCCGGACATCCGGCGCAACGAGGTGGAGGCGTTCGAGTACGGCTACAACGTCGTCAACGAGGATCTCGCGACCGCCGTCATCGAGGAGATCGAGGGCACCGACGAGCCGGTGGTGATGGTCCACGACTACCACCTCTACACGCTGCCCGCGCTCGTGCGCCGCGCGCGCCCCGACGTCTTCCTGCACCACTTCGTCCACATCCCGTGGACGCAGAGCGACGCATGGCGCGTGCTCCCCGCGAAGATCCGCGAGGAGCTCTACTGCGGGCTGCTCTCCAACGACATCATCGGCTTCCACACCTCCTCCTACCGTCGCAACTTCCTGCAGTGCTGCCGCGACCTCATGGAGCTCGACGTCGACTTCGACGCCGGGGTCGTGCACTTCGAGGACCGCGAGGTGTGGGTGCGCAACTACCCGCTGCCGATCGACGCCAGGGCGCTGTTCAACGTCGCCTCGTCCGACGGCGTCGCGCAGCAGGAGCAGGAGCTCCTGCGCCGCCGGCGCGACCACCTCATCCTGCGCGTCGACCGCGCGGACCTGTCCAAGAACGTCCTGCGCGGCTTCTCCGCCTTCGACCTCTTCCTCGAGCAGCACCCGGAGTTCCGCGAGCGCATCACCTTCATCGCGCAGCTCATGCCCTCGCGTACCGACGTCCCGGAGTACGCCGAGTACCTCGAGCGCATCGAGGCGCTGGTGGCCGTGGTCAACCACCGCCACGGGACGCCCGACTGGATGCCGATCCAGCTCAAGCTCAAGGACGACCTCGAGGAGGCCGTCGCGGCCTACAAGCACTACGACGTCCTGCTCGTCAACGCGATGTTCGACGGGATGAACCTCGTGGCCAAGGAGGGTCCGATGGTCAACGAGCGCGACGGCGTCTCGATCCTCTCGGAGAACACCGGCGCCCACGAGGAGCTCGGCGAGCACGCCCTGAGCGTCAACCCGTTCGACATCCAGGCCCTGGCGGACTCGATCCACGCGGCGCTGACGATGCAGCCCGCCGAGCGCGCCCACCGCCTGCGCGGGCTGAAGGAGATCGTCACCGCCCGCGACCCGGGCGACTGGATCGACGAGCAGCTCCACGACATCCGCGCCAAGGCGGCGCAGACGGCGGCGGAGCGCTCGTAGGCCGTTCGGGGTTCGGGGTTCCGTCCGCGCGGCGTTGCGGTGCTGCGCGGCGGCATCGAGGGAGAGGGTCCGCCATGCGCGGGTCGGGCGTCGCCGTCCTGGCCTGAGGTCGTCCTGCCACCCACGGGCAGGACAGCTCCACCCACGGCGGCGTCATGGGAGCCCGAACTCGGCGACGGCCGGGTCTGCCGGCGGCGCCCGCGGCGCGCGCCGCTTCGGCCGCGGTCGACTCTCCCTCGCCGCTTGTGGTGCCGCCGGCGCGTCCGGTGCCGCCACCGCCCGCCGCTCCGCCTGCGCCTGGCGCTCCGGCTGCGCCTGGCGCTCCGCGCGCGCCCGCTCCGCTCACCGCCCGCCGCTCCGCCCCGCCCGCCGCTCCGCGCGGCCCGCTGCGCCGCCACCCGCGCCGCCGCTCCGCCCGCCGCCCGCCGCTCCGCCCGCACCCGCCGCTCCCGCGCGCCCGCCGCGCCGCTCCACCCGCGCCCGCCGCTCCCTCGCCGCCCGCTCCGCCACCGCCGACCGCTCCGCCCGCGCCCGCCGCTCGGCCCGCCCGACCCCGCCGCTCGACCCCCGCGGCTTCGCCGGCGGCGCGGCCACGGGCACCGCCGCGGCCGGCGGCAGCCGCGGCGCGCGACCGCTCAGGCGCGGCCACGCGACGACCAGGAGCACGAGCGCGACGAGCGCCGCGAGTCGGGCGACGTTGTCCCAGCGGATCCTGCGCCACACGCCGTCGGGGCCCATCGCGCCTGCTAGGCGGCCGGCGCGGGGGCTTCGCCCCCTGCTATCTTCCGCCGCCGCCGTCCATCGCCGGCGAACTTCTCATGGCTGCACCTGAACCCCTTTACGACCTCGTCCTGCTGCTCGACACGAGCGCACCCGAGGACCAGCGCAAGAAGGTCCTCGCCGACACCGAGGCCGCGATCTCGTCGGCCGGCTCGATCGTGAGCGATCACGACTGGGGCACGCGTGCCCTGGCCTACGAGATCCGCCACCGCACCGACGCCGAGTACCACCTGCTGCAGTTCCACGGCCCGGCCACGCTGCTGGCCAACCTGCAGCGCTCGCTGCGGATCGCCGACGGCGTCCTTCGCTTCCGAATCGTCAAGCTCGCTCCGGGCACGCCCGCCCCGACCGAGCTGCCGCGCGCGGAGGCTCCGGCCGCCGCGCCGGCGCCTGCCGCGGAGCGCGCCCCGGCCCCCGCGCCGGACGCCGGCCGAGGCAGAGGCCGAAGCGCCTTCCGCCGCCTAGCGGCCGCGGTCTGCACCGCCTTCACGGCCACTCTGCAACAAAAGCGCGGAGAAAGCGGGCTCTTCGGCAGGTTCGCTCCGGGGCCGTGTCTAGACTCGATCGCAGACGAGTTCCGCGACGACTGTTCGCCCCCGAAGGGAGCAACCCCAATGGCAGCCTCAAACATCAACCGGGTGATCATCACCGGCAACCTGACCGCCGATCCCGAGCTGCGCTCGCTGCCGAGCGGCACCTCGCTGTGCAAGCTCCGCGTGGCGTGCAACACGCGCCGCAAGGACAACTCGACCAACGAGTGGGTCGACAAGCCCAACTACTTCGACGTCACCGTGTGGGGCGCGCAGGGCGAGAACTGCGCGCGCTACCTGTCCAAGGGCCGCCCGGTGGCCATCGACGGACGCCTGGAGTGGCGCGAGTGGGAGAGCCCGGAGGGCCAGAAGCGCCAGGCGATCGACATCATCGCCGACACGGTCCAGTTCCTCTCCAGCCCGCGCGACGACGCAGGCGGCGGCAACGGCGGCGGCTTCACGCCCCGCTCGGACATCCCCGCCGACACGGGCGACTTCGCGGCCGCCCCCGCGGGCGGCGGCTCGGGCTCCTCGGCCCCGGCCGACGACGACATCCCGTTCTAGGTCGACCCGGCCTCCCGCGCCCCGGCCGGGCGCGGGACGTTGCGGGCGCCCGGCGTCGGCGTCCTACGGTCGCAGGACGATCCGCTTCGCGATCGGCGCGTTGCGGTTGCTGGATGGTCGTAGGGGGGTACCAAGCGCGCACGCGCCAGGACCGGCGCCCGTGCCACAGGGGAACCCCGATGGACAAGCACTACCACCACACGCTCATCACCGCGCTCATCGAGACGATCGCCAGCTGGACCGACGCCGACAAGGACCGGCTCGCGTCGATGCTCGGCGGCCACTGCTATCCCGGCGGCCCCGTCGACCGCCAGGAGCCGAGCGGCGTCGAGCCGCTGCGCCGCTGGCGGCCCGGCGGGGCGACGCCCGCGCTGCTGGCCTGCTCGTGCGCGCGCGGGCGCTGCCACATCTGCAACTGAGCTGCGCGGGGCCGGCTGTGGCAAACGTGTCACAATGAGGCTTCGCGCGCCTGCCGGGCGCGCGTTCGACTGTTGACGAAGCTTCAGAAGGACTCCACGACGTGGCCAAAGCACGCAGAGCCAAGCCCGCACGGCGGCGCGACAAGAAGGGCGGCCCCGGTTCCGGCCGGCGCAAGTCCTGCCCGTACTGCAAGGACAAGATCGAGCAGGTCGACTACAAGGACGTCGCGACCCTGCGCCGCTTCGTGTCCGAGCGCGGCAAGATCCGCTCGCGCAGGATCAGCGGCGCCTGCCGTCGCCACCAGAACCAGCTCGCGAAGGCGGTCAAGCGGGCGCGCGAGATCGCGCTGCTGCCCTACGTGAGCGACGCCCGCGAGGAGCGCCCTGAGCGCGGCGGGCGCGGTGGCGGGTACCGCGAGCGCGAGGAGCGCTAGCGCGATGCCCGAGGCGATCCTGCTCAAGGACGTCGAGACGCTCGGCGAGAAGGGGACCGTCGTCGACGTCTCCAAGGGGTACCTGCGCAACTACCTGATCCCGCGCAAGCTGGCCCAGCCGGCGACCAAGGGCGCCATCGACGCGGCCCAGCGCCGCGCCGCCGCCGAGGAGCGCGCCGCGCAGGAGGCCGTCGGCCGCGCCGCCGAGCAGGCCGAGCTGCTCAACAAGACGGTGCTCACCATCAGCCAGCAGGCCGGCGACGACGGCCGCCTGTTCGGCTCGGTCACCACCCAGGACATCGCGGACGCCATCCAGGAGGCGCGCGGCATCGCGATCGACCGCCGCAAGATCCACCTGGACGAGCCCATCAAGCACGTCGGCACCTACATGGTCGTCGTGGAGATGGCCGACGGAGTCACCGCCAACGTCAAGACGATGGTCAGCGAGCAGTAGCGCGCGCCACCCGTCCGGTCGTGCCGAAGGCCTCCTCCGGGAGGCCTTCTTCGGTCGCTCCGCCCGGCGCGCCGCGCGGCCCGCGCACGTGTGACGACTTCGCGCAGGCGTGTGAAGAAAGCCACCGTGTATGCGGGGAAGCCCGGGGCTGCCGACCCCCGCCGTTGCTACGTTCGGAGCCCACTCGATGAGCACTCCCCAGACCACCAACGGACGCGGCTCGGACGGCGCGCAGGGCCCTCCGGCGGGCGTCGCTCCGCCGCACTCGATCGAGGCCGAGCAGTCCGTCCTCGGAGCCATGCTCCTGTCCGATCGCACGCACTACGCGTTCGTGATCGAGGAGGGGCTCAAGGTCGAGGACTTCTACCGCGAGCGCCACCGCGAGGTCTACGAGTCGATGCTCGCCCTCTTCACGGCGGGCGACTCGATCGACGTCCTCACCGTCACCGAGCACCTGCGCTCGCGCGGCCGGCTCGACGCGGCGGGCGGCCAGGCGGAGATCGACTCGCTCACCGCGGCCGTCCCCGCGGTCGGCAACCTGCGCCAGTACGCGCAGATCGTGCGCGACCGCGCGCTCCTGCGGCGCCTGCTCGCCGCCTCCTACGAGATCCAGGCCAGCGTCCACGGCCACGACGGCGGCCCGCGCGAGATCGTCGAGTGGGCCGAGCGGGCCGTGCTCGAGGTCGCCCACGACGACCGCCAGAAGGACTTCCGCCGCGTCGGCGAGGTCCTGCACGCCGAGGTGCGCAAGTGGCAGGAGCTGTCCGCCGAGGGCCGCTCGCTCACCGGCACCCCGTCCGGCTTCGCCGACCTCGACACGATCACCGGCGGCTTCCAGCCCGGCAACCTGATCATCATCGCGGCAAGACCGTCGATGGGAAAATGCCTTGGCGGCTCGGCGCTCGTCTACGACCCGATGACCGGCGCGCGCCGGCGCATGGACGAGGTCGTCGCGCTGATCGAGGGCGGCGAGGAGGTCCACGTCGCGAGCGTCGGACCCGATCTCAAGCTGCGTGCGACGCGAGCGACCGCCGCGTTCCGCAACGGCGTGCGGCCCCTCTATCGCCTCACCACCCGCCTGGGGCGGCGCATCGAGGCGACCGCGAACCACCCGCTGCTGACGATCGGCGGCTGGCGCCGGCTCGACGAGCTCACGCCCGGCTCGCGCATCGCCGTCCCGCGGCGGCTGCCGCGACCGGAGTACGAGCAGACGATGCCCGACCACGAGATCGTCATGCTCGCCGCCCTCATCGCCGACGGCAGCCTCACCGAACGGACGCCGCGATTCTGCTTCGGTCCCGACTCGCCGGTCCTCGACGAGGTGCAGGAGGCGGCCGCCGCCTTCGGCATGAGGCTGCACACGAGCGAGGGCGGGGCACGGGACCGCCACGATCAGCGCCGGACGCGGCTCCAGAAGCAACCCGGTGCGCGAGCTGTGCGAAGCTGCACGGCCTGTGGGGACTACGTTCCGCCGAGAAGTTCGTGCCCGACGCCATCTTCGGTCTCGACGAGAGTCGGCTCGAGCGCTTCCTCGCGGTGCTCTACGCGTGCGACGGCCACGCCTACGCGAGCGACCGCCTGCACCAGATCGGCTACTCCACGATCAGCGAGCGGCTCGCGCTCGACGTCCAGCACCTGCTCCTGCGCCTGGGCATCGTCTCGCGCATCCGGACGCTGCGCCGCGCGGTGTACGAGGGCACCGACAAGGTCGCGCGCGAGGTGCTCATCACCGGCCAGGACGGGCTCGCGACGTTCTGCAGCCGGGTCCGCGTCTGCGGCAAGAGCCGCGCCGCTGGCGCGCGTCGTCGCCGGACTGCGGCGCGTCGGGCACGGGACCAACGTCGACACGATCCCGCCCGCCGTCTGGGGCGCGGTGCTGGCGGCCAAGGGTGCTCGCTCCTGGGCCGACGTCAGCGTCGCCACGAACCGCCCGCGCAACCACAACTGGCACGTCGGCATGCGCGGCCTCTCACGCCCGCTCATCGGTGAGCTCGCGCAGGCGACCGCCGACGACGGTCTGCAGGCACTCGCCACATCGGACCTGTGGTGGGACGAGGTGGCCTCGATCGAGCCGATCGGCGAGCAGGAGACCTTCGACATCACCGTGCCCGGCGATCACAACTTCGTCGCCGACGACGTGGTCGTCCACAACAGCGCGCTGGTCACCAACATGGCCGAGAACGTGGCCCTGAACAAGGACCACCGGCGCCCGGTGGCCCTGTTCAGCCTCGAGATGTCCGAGGCCGAGCTCGCGCAGCGCTTCATCGCGTCGCAGGCCTCGATCAAGGGCGACGACCTGCGCAAGGGCCGGCTGCGCGACGAGGCGAAATGGAAGCGCGTGCTGCGCACCGCGGGCGAGTACGACTCGGCGCCGCTCTACGTCGACGACTCGTCGGACATCGGGATCATGGACGTGCGCGCCAAGGCCCGGCGCCTGCACCAGCAGGCCATGGCCGAATACGGCGGGCTCGGGCTGGTCATCGTCGACTACCTGCAGCTCATGCGGGCCGACTCGCGCATCGAGAACCGCGTGCAGCAGGTGGGCGAGATGAGCCGCGGGCTGAAGATCCTCGCGCGCGAGCTCAACGTGCCGGTCATCGCGCTCAGCCAGCTCTCGCGTGGCGTGGAGTCGCGGACCGACAAGCGCCCGATGCTCTCCGACCTGAGGGAGTCGGGCCAGATCGAGCAGGACGCGGACCTCGTCATGTTCATCTACCGCGACGAGTACTACTTCCCCGAGACCACCGACAAGCCCGGAGAGGCCGAGCTCATCATCGCCAAGCACCGCAACGGCGGCCTGGGGGACGTGCCCCTCACCTTCCAGAACGAGTACCCGCGCTTCCTGGGGCTCCAGCGCGCCGCATGATCGACGAGGCGCCGTGCCCCTTCGGCCAGTGCGACGGCAGCGGCTTCGTCATCGACGAGGACACGCGCGTCGCCCGGCCGTGCCGCTGCCGCTCGGCGCGCGTCGAGCGCCGGCGCTCGCGGCGGCTGAGCGCGGTCATCCCGCGCAAGTACCGCGGGGTCTCCTTCGACCGCTCGCCGGTGACCGACATGCCCGAGCCGCAGGTGCGCATCGTGCGGCGCTTCGTCGGCGCGCTGGAGGAGAACCTCGACGCCGGCCGCGGGCTGTGGCTGCACGGCCAGGTGGGCACGGGCAAGACGACGCTCGCGATGCTCGTCTCGCGCGCGGCGCTCGACGCGGGGCGCTCGGTGGCGATCTACTCGCTGCCGCGCCTGCTGGCCGAGATCCGCGCGACCTTCGAGTCCGACGGCGACGGGTCCTACGTCTCCTTCCTGGACCGCCTGGCGGCGGTCGACCTCCTGCACGTCGACGACGTGGGCGCCGAGAAGACGTCTGACTGGGTGCTCGAGCAGCTCTACGCGATCGTCAACGCCCGCTACGAGGAGGAGCGCTCGGTCGTCATCACGACGAACCTCGAGCGCGATGCGCTGGCCACCCAGATCAACGAGCGCACGGTCTCGCGCCTGGAGGAGATGTGCACGCTCGTGCCGCTCTACGGCGAAGACGCGCGCAAGTTCGTCGCCTGACACACTGCGTCGGACATGCCGGGCATCGTCATCGTAGGCGTCCAGTGGGGCGACGAGGGCAAGGGCAAGATCGTCGATCTCCTGGCCGAGCGGGCCGACATGGTCGTCCGCTTCCAGGGCGGCAACAACGCCGGCCACACGATCGTGCGCGACGGGCAGAAGTGGGCCTTCCACCTCATCCCGAGCGGGATCCTCTACCCCGGCAAGCTGTGCGTGATCGGCAACGGCGTCGTGGTCGACCCGCGCGTGCTCAACGACGAGATCGACGGGCTGCGAGCCAAGGGCGTCGACGTCTCCGGGCTGCGCGTCAGCGCCAACGCGCACCTGATCATGCCCTACCACCTGATGCTCGACTCGGCCGGCGAGGCCAAGCTCGGCAAGCTCTCGATCGGGACGACGAAGCGCGGGATCGGGCCGTGCTACGCCGACAAGGCGGCGCGCCTGGGCATCCGCGTGCAGGACATGCTCGACGAGAAGATCCTCAAGAAGAAGATCGCCGCCGCGCTCGAGCCCAAGCGCCTGACGCTGCGCCCGTTCGCCAAGGACCCCGCGCTCGACCTGCAGCGCATGACCGAGGACTACCTGACCTTCGGCCACCGCATCGAGCAGTACATCGCCGACACCTCCGCGCTCACGCAGCGCTGCCTGGACGACGGCGGCACGGTCGTCTTCGAGGGCGCCCAGGCGACGATGCTCGACCTCGACCACGGCACCTATCCCTTCGTCACGTCGTCGAACCCGATCGCCGGAGCCGCGTGCGTGGGCGCCGGCGTCGGGCCGCGCGACATCGACGTCATCTGGGGCGTCGCCAAGGCCTACGCCACGCGCGTCGGCGCCGGGCCGTTTCCGACCGAGCTCGACGACGAGGTCGGGGCCGACATCCGCGAGCGCGGGGGCGAGTTCGGCACCACGACCGGGCGCGCCCGGCGCACCGGCTGGATCGACCTCGTCGCCCTGCGCTACGCCGCGCGCCTGAACACCCTCACGGGCCTCGTCATCACCAAGCTCGACGTGTTCAGCGGCTTCGACACGATCCGCGTCTGCACGCGCTACCGCGGCAACGACGAGGCGTCGTTCGACGTCTTCCCCTATCACCAGTCGGTCCTGCACCACGCCTCGGGCGAGTACGTCGACCTGCCGGGCTGGAGCGAGGACATCACCGGCTGCCGCTCGTGGTCCGACCTGCCCGAGGCCGCGCGCGAGTATCTCGACTTCATCGCCGACTTCCTCGGCGTGCCGATCGTGCTCGTCGGCGTCGGCCCCGGCCGCGAGCAGATCATCTGGACCGAGGCGGGCGACCGCCTCAATGCGGCCGCCGCCTGAGCGGGCGCGCTAGCCGTCCTCGAGCACGACGCGCTCGCCGCGGCGCAGCATGCGCAGCGCGAGGACCACGGCCGAGAGCATCGAGACCACGGCCAGCGAGATCTGCACGCTGACGATGCCCTCCTCGGTCCAGTAGACGTCGTCGAGCTTGAGCAGCAGCGCGGACTCGTCGAGCGTGAGCGCCACGCCGGTGCCGAAGGGGACGGCGAGCCACGGGTCCAGCGCCTTGTTGCGCGAGACGACCGAGGCGCCGCCGGCGACGAAGGCGAGCAGGATCCCGGGCACGAAGTGATGGATGTGGTGCTGGCCCAGGACGAGGTCGCCGAAGGGGCCGAAGCGCCCGCGCCGGCGGATGGCGTGCGTCGAGAGCCGGACGACCGCCCAGCTCATCGTGAACGAGCCGAGCAGGTTCAGCAGCGCGTTCTCGCCCGTGGTGCCCTCCTGGTAGCCGCGCACCGCGACCTCGACCGTCTGCCCGAGCGCCTCGGCGCCGGCCGCCGCGATGCGGGCCGCGGCCTCGCTGTCGGCCCCGACCGCCTCCATCGGCAGCGGCGCCGAGCCGCGGCTCCACACGCGCCCGAGCTCGGTCGCCGCCACCGCGCCGCCCGTGAGCAGGGCGGCCACGGCGATCCCGCGCGTGCGCCGCTCGGCGCGCAGCCGCCGGCGCCGCGCCAGCGCCGGCTCGCGCGCACCCGGTAGGTGCGGAAGCCTCACCTCCAGGCTTCCAGCAGGTCCTCGTCGCCGACGTGGCGGATGACGCGGGCCGGGACGCCCATGACCACGGCGCGCGCAGGCACGTCGTTGGTGACCACGGCGCCGGCGGCCACGAAGGCCTCCTCGCCGACCTCGACGCCGGGCACGAGCACGGCAGCGCCCCCGATCCGGCACGCGCGCCGCAGGATCGCTCCGCGCAGCTGGAGGTCCGGGGGGTGGCGCCCCATGGCGTCGTCGTTGGTGGTCAGCACGCCGGGGCCGAGGAAGACGTCGTCCTCGACGATGCTGAAGCCGGTCACGTAGACGTTGGTCTGGACCTTGACGCGCGCGCCGATGACGACGTCGTTGTCGATGGCCGAGCCGCGCCCGATGACGCTGTTGGCCCCGACGCGGGTGCGCTCGCGCACGAAGGACTGATCGCCGATGATCGCCCCCGCGCCGATGTGCGAGCCGGCGAAGACGATCGCCCCGGCGCACACCGCCGCGCCTTCCTCGATGACCAGGGCGTCGAGCTCGGTGCGCGGCGCGCCGGATGTCGGCGCCAGGCGCGGCGGCTTGCCGAGCACGGCGTTGTCCTGGACGACGACGCCGTCGCCGATGACCACGCCGTCGTGGACGACGACGTTGGCGCCGAAGCTGACATCGCGGCCGACCGAGGCCGTGGGGCTGAGAACGAGACCGGGGGCGGGGTGATCGGGCATGGCGGATACCCTAGTGGCGCCGTGCCGAGCCCCGACTCCACCCGGCCGCTGCGCGGCGCCGTGCTCGGGCTGGGGATGATCGGCCGCCATCACGCGCGGCTGCTGCAGGCCTCGCCCCGCGTCGACTTCGCCGGCGCCGTCGATCCCGGCGGCGACCGCTTCGCCTCCGTGCGCGACGAGGCGCTGCTGTTCGCCGACCTCGACGCCCTGCTGAGCGCCGGGACGCCGGACTTCGCCATCGTCGCCGTGCCCACCGAGGAGCACGTCGTCCGCCGTGAGCAGCGCTCGCCGCCGAGGGCATCCACGTCCTCGTCGAGAAGCCGCTGGCCGCGACGGCGGCCGAGGGCCGCGCGCTCATCGACGCGTGCCGAGCGGCCGGGATCCACGCCGCCGTCGGCCACGTCGAGCGCTTCAACCCGGCGCTGCTCGAGCTGCGCGCGACGACGCAGGCGGGCCAGCTCGGCCAGGTCTTCCTGGTCGCCACCGAGCGCATCGGCCCGTTCCCCGATCGCGTGCGCGACGTCGGCGTGATCATGGACCTCGCGACCCACGACCTCGACCTCGTGCGCTGGCTGGGCGGCGCGCCCGTGGAGCGGCGTGACGGCCGAGACCCAGCACCGCATGGGGCGCGAGCACGAGGATCTCCTGCTCGCCACCGGGCGCCTCGAGAACGCGATCAGCTTCAACTGCGTGGTCGACTGGCTGTCGCCCACCAAGGTCCGCCAGACGCGCGTCCTGGGCGAGCGCGGGATGCTGGTGGCCGACACGCTGACCGCCGACCTGACCTTCTACGAGAACGGCGACGTGGCGTCGGACTGGGAGAACACGCAGTCGCTGCGCGGCGTCTCGGAGGGCGACTCGACGCGCTACGCGCTGGCCCGCCGCGAGCCGCTGCTGGTCGAGCTCGAGGCGTTCTGCGACCTGCTCGCAGGCGACGCCGACGCGCCCGTGGTCACGCTGGCCGAGGGCCTCGAGACCGTGCTCGTCGCCGAGGCGGCGCTGGCGAGCGCGCGCGGCGGCGACGACCGTCGCCGTCGAGGTGGCCATTTGAGGGCGGTCGTCGTCGCGCTGGGCAAGATCGGCCTGCCGCTCGCCACCCAGATCGCCCGCGCCGGCCACGAGGTGATCGGCTGCGACATCGACGCGGCCACCGTCGACCTCGTCAACGCCGCGCAGCCGCCGTTCCCCGGCGAGGACGGGCTCGCCGACGCGCTGGCCGAGGTCGTCGGCGCCGGCCGCCTGCGCGCGACCACCGACACCACCCAGGCGGTGGCCGGCGGCGCCGAGCTCGTCGTCGCGGTGCCGCCGCTGGTCGTCGACGCCGACGCCCGTCCGGACTTCGGCACGCTCGACGCGGTGCTGGCCGACATCGGCGCCGGCCTGCAGGCGGGCACCACCGTGGCCGTCGAGACGACGCTGCCGGTCGGCACGACCCGCAACCGGGTCGCCCCGGCGCTCGCGCGCCACAGCGGCCTGCGCGCCGAAGCCGAGTTCTTCTGCGTCTTCAGCCCCGAGCGCGTCTACAGCGGGCGCGTGTTCCGCGACCTGGCGACCTACCCGAAGCTCCTGGGCGGGCTCAGCGCCGCCGGCGAGGCCCGCGGGGTCAAGCTCTATCGGAGCTTCCTCGACGCCGAGGTCTGGCCGATGGGCTCCGCCGAGGCCGCCGAGCTGACCAAGCTGGCCGAGACCACCTACCGCGACGTGAACATCGCGCTGGCCAACGAGTTCGCGCGCTTCGCCGACCGCACCGGCATCGACCTCGACCGCGTGATCGCCGCCGCCAACTCGCAGCCCTTCAGCCACATCCACCGCCCGGGTGTCGCGGTCGGCGGGCACTGCATCCCGGTCTATCCGCGCTTCTACCTCGACGCCGACGCCGACGCGCGCCTGCCGAGCGCCGCGCGCGAGGTCAACCAGGCGATGCCGGCCTACGCGGTCGACCTGCTCGAGGCCGAGCTCGGCTCCCTGGCCGGCGCGCGCGTCGTCATCCTCGGCGTCGCCTACCGCGGCAACGTCAAGGAGACCGCGTTCAGCGGCGCGTTCGCGCTGCGCGACGCGCTCACCGCGCGCGGCGCCGAGCCGCTCGTCATCGACCCGCTCTACGACGACGACGAGCTGCGCGCGCTCGGCTTCGAGCCGTGGGACGGGCGCGACGCGGCCGGCGCCATCCTGCAGGCCGACCACGCCGGCTACACGGCCCTGGGCCCGAGCGACCTGCCGGGCGTGCGCGCGGTCGTCGACGGACGCGGGCTGCTCGACGGCGCGCGCTTCGCCGCGGCCGGCGTGGCGCTGCGGCGCATCGGCGGCGGCTGAGCCGGTCAGCGCGCCGCGAGCGCGGCGACGACGCGGGCGCCCGCGTGCCCGTCGCCGTAGAGCTCGGGGCGCTCGGCCGGCGGCGTGCGCTGCAGCGCGGCCAGCGCGGCGCCGGCGTCGAGGTCGACCAGCACGTTCCACCCGACGTCGACGGTCTCCACCCACTCGGTCGTGTCGCGCATCGTCACGCACGGCACGCCGGCCAGGTAGGCCTCCTTCTGCACCCCGCCCGAGTCGGTCAGCACCGCGCGGGCGCGCGCGAGCAGCGCCGTGAAGGCGACGTAGCCCAGCGGCGGCCATCAGGCGGATGTGCGCGGCCGCCTCGAGCTCGCCGAGCCAGCCGGCGTCCTCCAGGCGCGCGCGGGTGCGCGGGTGCAGCGGCAGGACGACCGCCAGCGGCAGGGCGAGCAGCAGGTCGACGAGCGCGCGCAGCCGCGCGGGGTCATCGACGTTGCCCGCGCGGTGCGCGGTGACCAGCGCGTACTCGCCGGGGCTGACGCCGGCCTCGCGCAGCGGGCCGTCGTCGGCGCGCGCGCGCGGAGCGAAGAGCAGCGCCACGTCGACCATCACGTCGCCGACGAGCTCGATCCGCCCGGCGACGTGCTCGCGCTCGAGGTTGGTCGACCGCGGTCGGCGAGGGGCACAGCAGGACGTCGGAGAGGTGGTCGGTGAGGACGCGGTTGAGCTCCTCGGGCATCGCGCGATCGAAGGAGCGCATGCCGGCCTCGACGTGGGCGACCGGCACGCGGGCCTGGGCCGCGGCCAGCCCGCCGGCCAGCGTCGAGTTCGTGTCGCCGTAGACGAGGACGACGTCGGGGCGCTCCTCGGCGACCAGCGGGCCGAGGACGGCGAGCATGCGCGCCGTCTGCTCGGTGTTGGTGCCGCCGTGGATGCCCAGCTCGCGCTCGGGGCGCGGGATGCCGAGCTCGGTGACGAAGATCGTCGACAGCTCGTCGTCGTGGTGCTGGCCGGTATGGACGAGCAGCTCGTCGTGCTCGGCGCGCAGCAGGCGCGAGACCGCCGCGGCCTTGACGAACTGCGGCCGGTTCCCGATGACGGTGAGGACGCGCAAGCGTCAGGCGGAGACGCCCAGCTCCTGCTCGATGTGCGCGCGGATCCGGCCGGCGGCCTCCTGCGTCAGCGCGCCGGGCGCCGATGGCAGCGCCACGCCGTCGATCGCGCGCACCGGGTGGACCTCGCGCAGCGTCGAGGCCATGAACGCCTCGCGCACGCGCGGCAGGTCGTCGCGGGCGACGCACCTGCTCGGTCACGTCGATCGTCTCGAACAGGTGCCGGCGCGTGATCGAGTCGAGGATGTGCTCGGAGAGCGGCGGCGTGACGAGCGTCTCGCCGTCCAGCGAGCAGACGAAGGTGGTGGTCGGGCCTTCGAGCACGCGCCCGTGCGGGGTCACGAGCAGCGCGTCGTCGGCGCCCTGCTCCTGGGCCAGCCGGCGGGCGAGCATGTTGCCGGCGTAGGAGAGCGACTTGACCTGGTCGAGCACGCGCGTGGGGGCGTACTCGATCGTGGCCAGCGCCAGCGTGTCGGGCAGCGGCTTGAGCTCCTCGACGATCGCCAGCCGGTGCCCGCCGCGCGTCACGACGACGCGCATCGCCGCGTCCTGCACGTCGTTGCGCTCGACCAGCGTGTCGACGTCGGCGCGGACGGCGTCGAGGTCGATCGGGAGCCGCAGGTTGGCCGCCGAGCGCCCCAGCCGCGTCAGGTGGTCGTCGAGCGCGAACAGCCGCCCGCCGTAGAGGCGCATGACCTCGAAGACCCCGTCGCCGCGCAGGAACCCGTCGTCGGTGGCGGGGATGTGCGCCTGTGAGGCGTCGGTGACGGTGCCGTCGAGGATCGCGAGCATGGCGCGAACGCTAGCCCTTCCGCGGCGCTGCGTGACGAACGCCACAGTGCGCCAACGAAGGATGGGGTCCGGAGGGCGTCCTTAACCGCACACCCGGACCACCGCTCCCTTGGGTCCGGCACAGCCAGGAAGGACCCCATGAGACGCCCCACCGCCCTACTCGCCGTCCTCGTGGTCACCGTTGCCGCGCTCGCGAGCCTCACCGCGATCGCCTCGTCGGCCACCAGCAAGCCCGCCACCGTCAAGACGGGCACGAGCTCGCTCGGCCGGATCGTCGTCGACGGCCAGTCCCACACGCTCTATCTGTTCCAGAAGGACAAGGGCGCCAAGAGCAGCCTGCTCGGGCGCCTGCGCGCAGAACTGGCCGCCGCTGCTGACCAAGGGCGCGCCCAAGGCCGGCCCGAGCGCCAAGGCCTCCCTGCTCGGGACGACCAAGCGCGCCGACGGCACGACGCAGGTGACCTACAACAAGCACCCGCTCTACACGTTCGTCGGCGACGCCGGCAAGCGCGGCTCCACCAACGGCCAGGGCCTCACCGCCTTCGGCGCCAAGTGGTACGTCGTCGCGGCCAAGGGGACCGCGAGGATCGGCCGCTACTAGCCACTCAGCGGCGGGCCGAGCGCCTCGCGCGCTCGGCCGGCCGTCAGCATGCCCCCGCCAGGAATCGAACCTGGAACCTTCGGATTAAGAGTCCGCTGCTCTGCCAGTTGAGCTACAGGGGCGCGGCGGCAATGGTAGCGGCGCCTTCGCGTCAGCCGCTCTGAGACTGGCCTGGCTGCTGGACCGTGAGCTGGCTCTTCTGCAGGTCGATCTCCGACTTGAGCTGCTTGCGGTCCTTCTTGGGCGTGAGGTCCAGGGCCTTCTGCTCGGCCAGGGTGGCCTTGCGGTCCTGCTTGGCGGCGGCGGCCAGGATCGCGAGCTGGGCGTAGAGGTTCGCGGTCTCCTTGCGGCTGTCGATGACCGCCTCCAAGGCGGTCACGGCCTGGTCGTACTGCTTGAGGCCGGCGGGGCCGTAGGCCTGGACCATGAGGTTGGCGGTGTTCGGGTCGGGCTTGGCGGGGTTGGTCGCCAGGTAGCGCTGCCAGGCCGCGGAGGCCTGGCGCAGCTCGGCAAGGCCCTTCGCCGTGTAGGCGCCCTGGGTCTGGTTGAAGTTCTCGCCGGTGCCCGCGTTGCCGAAGCGCAGCTTGGTCATGCCGATCAGGGCGGCGGTGTTCTGGGGGTTGACCTTCAGCTGGCGCTCGTAGGCGGCGAGGCGGTCCTGGAAGACCTTGTCGGTGCTCGTGCTGCTGGAGCCGTTGCCGCCGATGGCGTCGAAGAGGCCGCCGTTCGTGCCGCCGCCGATGCCGAACAGGACGAGGCCGCCGCCCATGAGCACGGCGAGCGAGAGGTAGATGACTTGTACGGTGCGGCGCCGTCCGCGGCCGCGCAGGTCGAAGAGCATCGAATCTAGGATAGGGACAGATCGTCGTCGAGGTCCCAGCGTTCGTCCGGCTCGGCGGCGCGCCGGCGGCGCTCGAGGATGCGGGCGAGCAGGACGCTGAGCTCGAAGAGGACCAGCAGCGGCGCCATCGCGATGAGCATCGTCACCGGATCCGGCGTCGGGGTGGCCACCGCGGCGACCACGGCGATGCCCAGGATCACGTAGCCGCGGCTCTTGGCGAGCTGGCGCGCGCTGATGATGCCCAGGCGCGTGACCGCCAGCACGCCGACCGGGATCTGGAAGAGCAGGCCGATGAGCGCGATGAGGACGATCGCGAACTTGTAGTAGTCGGTGGCGCGGATGAGGATGTCGAAGTTGCCGTCGTTGAAGGTCAGCAGGAAGTGGATGGCGCGCGGGAGCGCCACGAAGTAGCCGAAGGCCACGCCGGAGAGGAAGAGCGCCGGCACCATGAGCATGAGCGGCAGGGCGACCTTCTTCTCGCGAGGGCTGAAGGCCGGCAGGACGAAGGCGTAGGCCTGGTAGAGCAGGAACGGCAGCGCCAGCAGCAGGGCGGCGTAGCCGGCCACCGTGAAGGTCGTCACGAACGGCTCGGTCACCCCCAGCGTCACGGGAAGCCGCGTGGTGTTCCGCGGCGCGGCCGCCGCAGCGTCGCGGGTGGCACGGTAGGCGGCGTCGAGCTGGCGGTTCTGCTTGGCGAGCAGGGCCTGCTGGGCGACCGTGAGATCGAGCTTGCTCGCGAGCAGGTCGTTGACGCGCTTCTGGGTCGCGAGCACCGGCAGGGTCAGGCTCTGGGCCCGCGCCGTCTTCAGGCCGTAGACGGCGGTGTCCTCGAGCGGGCTGCGCTTGCTGGGGTCGGCGCTGATCTTCCGCGTCGACTGCAGCGGCTTGTTGATCGTGGTCAGCAGCCAGTCGTTCTGCCAGTAGCAGACCGCGAAGGCCACCCCGAGCACGACGAGCGAGACGATCAGGCGGTTGCGGAGCTCGTCGAGATGCTCGACGAGGCTCAGCCGGTCCTCATGGCTGATCGGACGCAGGCGGCTCAAGCGCGCCTCCGGCGGGGCTCAGGAGACGTCCGCGCGCGAGGCGGGCTGATCCTGGGGGCGCGCGTCACCCGACACCACCTCGGGCTCGGCCGGCGCCCGATCGAGCTCCTGTTGACGCACGACCGGGTCCGCGTCGGGCTTCTCGTCGTCCTTGTCCTTGCCGGTGATCGAGTCCTTGAACTCCCGCATGCCGGACCCCAGCTGGCGGCCCAGGCCCGGCAGTCGCTTGGGCCCGAAGACGATGAGCACGATGAGCAAGATGATGCCCAGCTCGAGCGGTCCGATTGAAGGCATGGGGCAAGCGTACCGGGGACCGGGCAAGGCCCTCGCCAGTGGTGTTGCAAGCGAGCGGCAATGCGCCACATGTCATGTCGTACGAATGACCCGTAAAGGCGAGGGCGGGGGCGGCCGATGAAGGGGCCAGACGGAGACCCTCATCATGAGCCGCGAAGCCGACAACCCACACTACGTCCGCCGCGTCGTCCTTCCTTCGGGGAAGACGATCGAGGTGGTCTACTTCGACGAGATCCCCGCCTTCCCGGCGGTGGGCGACTCGGGCTACACCGAGACCGGCGAGGACCTGCACGTGTGCGGGAGCTGCGGCTCGGACCTGGTCTACCCCGTCGAGTGGGACGAGGCCGGCGCGACCCATTGGGAGGTCACGCTGCGCTGCCCCAACTGCGAGTGGACCGGCACCGGCGTCTTCGAGCAGACCATCGTCGAGCGCTTCGACGAGGTGCTCGACCGCGGCACCGAGGCCCTCGTCCGCGACCTCAAGCGGATGATGCACGCCAACATGGAGGATGAGATCGAGCGCTTCGTCACCGCGCTCGACGCTGATCACATCCTCCCCGACGACTTCTAGGTCGTCCCCGCCGGCTCCGCCGTCTGAGCCGCCTCCGGCATCCCTAAGCCGCCCGCAGGAAGGTCAGCACCGCCAGCACCCGCCGGTGATCGTCATCGGTCGCGGGCAGGTCGAGCTTGCCGAAGATGCTCGACACGTGCTTCTCGACCGCGCCGGCCGTGACGACCATGGCCCGCGCGATCGCCGCGTTCGTGCGCCCCTCGGCCATCAGCTCGAGGACCTCGCGCTCGCGCGGCGTCAGCGCCGCGAGCGCCGGGTCGCCCGTCTGCCCCGTCCGTGACCGCACGAGCTCGGCGACGACCTCGCGATCCAGGGCGGTCCCTCCGCGCGCCACGCGCTCCACGGCGTCGACGAAGCCGCGCACGTCGCCGACGCGCTCCTTGAGCAGGTAGCCGATCCCGCCCTCGCCGGACTCGAGCAGCTCGGCGGTGTAGACCGGCTCGACGTACTGGGAGAGGACGAGCACGCCCAGCCCCGGCTGGCGGGCCCGCGCCTCCAGCGCGGCGCGCAGGCCCTCGTCGGTGAAGCTCGGCGGCAGGCGCACGTCGACGATCGCCAGGTCGGGCTTGTGGCCGGCGACGATCCGCAGCAGCCCCGGGGCATCCTCGGCCTGGGCGACGACGTCGATGCCCTGCTCGCGCAGGAGCGCGACGAGCCCCTCGCGCAGCAGCGCCTGGTCCTCGACGATCACCACCCGCACGGCAGCTCCGCCCGCACGCTGGTCCCGCCCCCGGCCGGACTGGAGACCGACAGGGTGCCGTCGAGTGCGGCCACGCGGTGGCGCAGGCCCATCAGCCCGGTCCCGGTGGCGTCGGCGCCGCCCGGACCCTCGTCGCGGACCTCGACGACGAGCCGGTCGCCGTGGTCGGCGAGCTCGACCGTCGCCGCCGCGCCGCCGGCGTGCTTGGCGGCGTTGGTCAGCGCCTCGGCCACGACGAAGTAGGCGGCGTTCTCGACGACGGGCACCGGGCGGCGCATGATCGACGCGTTCACGGCGACCGGGATCTGCGCGCGCCGCCCCAGCGCCTCGACCGCCGCCACGAGGCCGCGATCGGCCAGCACCGGCGGCGCGATGCCGCGGGCGAGGTCGCGCAGCTCGCCGATGGCCGCGCTCGCCTCCTCGCGCGCGCCGCGCACGAGCTCGGCGATCTCGGGCTGGCCATCGAGGCGCTCCTCGGCGCGGCCGAGCTGCATGCTCAGGGCGACGAGGCGCGCCTGGGCGCCGTCGTGCAGGTCGCGCTCGATGCGCCGCAGCTCGGCGGCCTGCACGTCGAGGGCGCCGGCGCGGGTGCGCGTGAGCTCGTCGACGCGGGCCGCCAGCTGGCGCTCCTGCGGGCGCAGGCTCGGCAGGGCGGCGACGACGATCGCGTGGGCTCCGAACGCGAGCGCCAGGGTCGCCACCGCCCACAGCGGCCAGAACGTGCCGCCGCCAGCCAGCAGGTACACCACGACGAGCACCCCCGCGACCCAGCCCGAGGCCGCGCCATGGAGCGCGAGCGCCCGCAGGCGCCCCTCGGGCGCCCGCAGCGCGAAGCGCACCGCGAGCTGGATCGCCAGCGGCACCGCGAGCGCGAAGGCGACCCACTTCGGCCACGGGTAGCCGGCACCGGTCAGCCCCCAGATGAACACGAGCACGAGGCAGAGCAGCAGCGACAACGCGGCCTCGACCGCGATGGCGGCGCCCCAGACGTCATAGCTCGAGCGATCGGCGTTCACGGACACAGCGTGCCAGGCGCGGATGCGCCCGTCCCTGGCGCGCGCCCCCGAGTCACCCTCCGGCTGACCGCAGGTCAGGCGTAGCGGGCCACGACGCCCGTGGCCACGAGCTCGAGCGCGTGGCGCTGGCGCGCCGACAGCCCGTCCGGCAGCCCGGCCTTGGCCTCGTTGACCATCTCGAGGGCGCGGGCGCGGGCCTCGTCGAGCGCTCCCGTCGCCGCGATGCGATCGCAGACGTCCTCGGCCACGGCGGCGGAGTCGATCGCGCGCGGATCCAGGGCGGCGAGCCCACTGTCGCGCTCGCGGGCGAGGATGAAGGGCAGCGTCACCGTGCCGTCGAGCAGGTCGGTCCCGCGCTGCTTGCCGGTGCGCTCCGCGGGCCCCGAGACGTCGAGGACGTCGTCGAGCAGCTGGAAGGCCAGGCCGATGCGCCGCCCGAAGGCGCCGAGCTCCTCGGGGGCGCCGCCGCCCTCCAGAGCCCCCAGCCGGCACGCCGCCTCGAACAGGCGCGCGGTCTTGAGCTCGCAGCGGCGCAGGTAGCGCTCGAGCGACACCTCCGCGTTCCAGGCGTCGGCGCGCTGCAGCAGCTCGCCCTCGGCCAGCGCCGACGACGCCTCGGAGAGGACCTGGATCTCGTCGGCGCGCCCGTTGGCCGACAGCTCGGCGAAGGCGCGCGCGAAGAGCAGGTCGCCGGTGGCGGTCGCGGCGCCGCGCCCGCCCACGGCGACCACGGTCGGCACGCCGCGGCGCAGGCTGGCGGCGTCGAGCACGTCGTCGTGGACGAGGGTCGCCGAGTGGACGAGCTCGACCGCGGCCGCGGCACGCACGAGGCCCTCGCCCTCCTCGGTGTCGGCGGCCAGGAAGACCAGCAGCGGGCGCAGCCGCTTGCCGCCCGCGGCGATGGTCGCGCCGGCATGCTCGGCCAGCAGGGCGCCGTGACTGGCGGCCACCTCGCTGAGCAGGCGCTCCACGCTGTCGAGCAGGTCGGGGATGTGCGACCCCCCGGCCCGCATCACCTCGGTCACGGGTCCGGTCACGGCCATCTAGCGCTTGGTCCCCACATGCAGGGCGATGATCCCACCGGCCGTAAGAACCCAGCGGATGTCGCTCAGCCCGGCGCGCTGCATCGTCGCGGCGAGCCCCTCCGGGCCGGGGAAGCGCCGGACCGAGCTCGGCAGGTAGGTGTAGGCCTCCTGCTCGCCGGTGAGGCGCCCGATCAGCGGGCACGACGTGGTCGAACCACACCCGATAGAAGGTCGAGAGCGGCGGCTTGCGCGGCGTGGTGATCTCGAGCACGACGACGCGGCCGCCGGGCTTGACCACGCGGGTCATCTCGGCCAGCCCGCGGTCGAGGTCTGAGAAGTTGCGCGCGCCGAAGCCGACCGTCGCGGCGTCGAAGCGCCCGCTGGCGTAGGGCAGCTCGAGCGCGTTGCCCCACTCCCAGGCGAGCTCGGGCGCCTTGGCGCGGGCGCGCTCGAGCATCTCCTCGGCGAAGTCCGAGCCGATGACCTCGCCCCGGGTCCCCACGCGGCGCGCGAGCTCGATGGCGAGGTCGCCGGTGCCGCAGGCGACGTCGAGCGCGCTGTCGCCCGGCCCGAGCGACGCCAGGTCGGCCGCGCGGGCGCGCCAGCGATGGTGCAGCCCGGCGGTCATGACCGAGTTCATGAGGTCGTAGAAGCCGGCGATGCGATCGAACATCGCCCGGACCTGCGGCTCGGACATCGTCCCCGACTGCGGCGTTCCGCCGCTCACGCTCACGCGGGGCTCAGCCCTTGAGCTGCGAGACGTACGTCACCAGAGCGTCGAACTTGTCCGGCGAGTTCTTCTGCAGCCCGACGAAGGACGGCATGGGCGCGGTTGGGTTGACGAGCGTGCGCGCGATCGCCTGCGAGGGCAGCCGCGAGCCGATCTCGGTGAGCGGCGGCCCGGGTCCGGAGTTGCCGTTCTCGCCGATCTTGTGACAGGCCAGGCAGCCCGACTGGGCCACCACCTGCTTGCCCTTCTCGTACTTGGCGAGCATCTCGGGCCCCATGGCCTTGATGCGGGCCGGCGTCGGCTCGTCGATCTGGGTCGGTGGGCCGGCCGCCGCGCCGAGGTAGGTCAGGTAGCCCATCGCGGCGATGGTGAAGATGCCGGCGGTGGTGGCGATCGGCCGGCGCTCGGGACGCCGCTCCGGCCCGCGGTCGTAGAACGGCAGCAGGAAGAGCAGGATCATGCAGATCGTCGGGATCCCGATCGTCGCCAGCGCGACGAGGCTCGGCGGCTTGATGACCCGCAGCAGCTCGAAGAGGAAGAAGAAGTACCACTCGGGCCGCGGCGTGTAGGTCGTCGTCGTCGGGTCCGCCTTGGGGCCCAGCTCGGCGCCGAGGGTCAGGGACAGCAGGATGATGGCGAGCATCACCACGCAGGCCATGACCCCGTCCTTGGCCACCGCGTAGGGGAAGAACGGCTTCCCCTGCGCCTTCAGGACCGAGTACTCGCGGAGGTAGGCCTCCTTCTCGACCTTGTTCATCGCGAGCACCTGCCTCTCGGCGCGAGCGCCAGCGCGCGGCCGAGTACTGACGCGCCGTCACGTGCGCTCCTCGAGGAGCTTCTCGTCGACCTCGGCGCGCAGCCACGGCGGCGCCGTGGTCCCGAGCTTGGCCACGAGGTACAGGTGCGCCCCGATGAGCGCCGCGATCGCGCCGGGGACGAGCAGCATGTGGATGGAGTAGAAGCGCGACAGGGTCGTCGCCCCGAACTCGGGTCCGGCGCGCAGGAAGTCGCCCAGGTAGGGCCCGACCAACGGGCCGCTGGCGGTGATGTTGTTGGCCACCACCGTCGCCCACAGCGAGCGCTGGTCGAAGGGCAGCAGGTAGCCCGTCAGCGCCATGACGAAGGTGAGGATGACCAGCGCCACGCCGATGACCCAGTTGAGCTCGCGGGGGTACTTGTAGGCGCCGAAGAAGAAGGTCCGCGCCATGTGCAGGAAGATGAGGATCACCATCACCGACGAGCCCCACTTGTGCATCCCGCGCACGAACTCGCCGAGGAACGCCTCGTTGGTGATGTAGCGCGCCGACTCGTAGGCCCGGGTGGGCGACGGGTCGTAGTACATGGCCAGGAAGACGCCGGTGACCGCCTGGTTGAGGAAGGCGAACATCGTCGCCGTGCCCAGCGTGTAGAACCAGTTGGTCCCCTTGGGGACCTTGCGGTACATCAGCCAGCGTGCGGCGCCCGACAGCTGGGTGCGCTCGTCGATCCAGTCGACGGCGGAGATCCCCGCCTCGGCGGCGGTGTCGAGCGGCTTCGTCTTGCCGTTGGCCTCGCCCGGGCGCTTGGGCGCCGGGTTGAGCTTCGGGGGCGGTGGGAACGGGAGCTTGGGCATGGCCTAGGTCCCCGGCAGCTTGCGGACGGTGGGCCGCGACGGGTACAGGTACTGCCCGATGCCGTCGAGCGGCTCGGCGGGGTCGCGCGGCGAGAAGCGCTTGAGCTCCTCGTTGACCGAGTAGCGCGGGCCGAGCCACAGCTCGTTGCCGCGCACCTCGGTGTAGAAGCGATCGAGGGGGCGCACCGGCGGGCCGCCGTCGACCTTGCCGGTGAAGCCGTAGACGCCGCCGTGGCACGGGCAGATGAAGCGCTCGGCGGCCTCCACGAAGCGCACCGGACAGCCGAGGTGCATGCAGCGCGTGGAGATCGCGATGTACTGGTTGTACTTGTCGGGCTTGTCGGTGTCGACCTTCGGGTCGCGCTTGCGGATGTAGGTCGTCGTCTTGCCGGCCTGCCCGATGCCGTCGACGATCGTGATGACCTTGGGCACGTACGTCGTGACCGGGAACTCGTCGAGCGTGCCGACCTGCTGCCAGCGCTGCTCGTGCTTCTCGAACACCGGGCCCAGGGCGAAGCCGAGCGCCGGCAGCAGGAACGCGGACGCGGCCACGGCGCCGGCGACGTTCGCCGTCCCGGTCATGAACCGTCGCCGCGTCACCGTCTCGCCCTCGAAGGCGCCCGGGATCCTGCGGTCGGCGGTGTACTTGCTCTTGGTCTGTCGGCGGTCGTCGGCCATCTCGGCGGGGGCGAACCTTATCGCCCGATAAGTCTACGTACCGGAGAGCTTGCGAGATGCCGCCTCGAGGGCGCCCGCCGCGCCAGGATCGCCCGCCCGGGCCGCGGCCTTGGCGGCGTCGACGGCCTCCGACGGACCCCAGCCGACCGCGGCCACGCCCGCCTGCCAGACCGCGTCGGCCAGCTGCGGACGGCCTTCGGCGCGCGCCTGGGCGCACAGCGCGATGACGTCGGCCAGCTCGCAGACGGCCTCGACGTCCCCCAGCTGTGCCAGCCGCGCGAGGCCGAGCGCGTAGAGCCGATCGCCCGCCAGCAGGGCGAGATCGGGCTCGATCGGCCCGAAGAGCCGCGGGGCGCCGTAGTGCAGCAGCTCGCCCTCGCGGATGGCCTCGACCACGAAGGCGATGTCGGCCTCGCGGCCGTTCGAGCGCGGCCCGGACGCGGCCGCGGCCCCCAAGGCGCCGTCCTCGTGCGGGCGCGGGCCCCAGGGCCTCGGCCAGCAGGCCGCCCTCCGCGAGCAGGGCGGCGTGGACGGCGGCCAGGGCCAACGCTAGAACGCCTCCCGGAAGGCCGCGGCGGCGGCGTCGACCGTGCGCTCGACGTGCTCGGCGTCGTGCGCCAGCGACGGGAACCAGGCCTCGTACTGCGACGGCGGCGCGTACACGCCGCGGGCCAGCAGGCCGCGGCACCAGGCCGCGAAGGCGGTGTGGTCGCACGCCTGGGCGCCCGCGTAGTCGTGCACGGGCTCGGCCGAGAAGAAGACGGTGAGCAGGCCGGGAGCGGTCACGACGTGCACGGGAAGGTCGCCCGGCGGCGTCGCGCAGGCCGGCGGCCAGCGTCTCCGTGCGGGCCGTCAGGCAGGCGTACGCGGCTTCGTCGAGCAGCTGCAGCGTCGCCAGGCCCGCGGCGACCGCGAGCGGGTTGCCCGACAGCGTGCCGGCCTGGTAGACGTCGCCGGCGGGCGCGACGAGCTCCATCAGCTCGCGCGGGCCGCCGTAGGCGGCGGCGGGCAGGCCGCCGCCGATGACCTTGCCCATCACGGTCAGGTCGGCCATGACGCCCGCGAGCTCCTGGGCGCCGCCGCGGGCCACGCGGAAGCCCGTGATGACCTCGTCGAGGACGAGCAGGGCGCCGGTGGCGCTCGCGCGCTCGCGCAGCAGGTCGAGGAAGCCGTCGGCGGGAGCGACGAGGCCCATGTTGGCCGCGAACGGCTCGGCCAGGATCGCGGCGAGCTCGTGCTCCTCGGTGGCGCGCACCACGGCCTCGGCGTCGTTCCAGGGGACGACCACCGTCGCGGCGGTGGCGGCCTCGGGGACGCCGGGGCTGGCCGGGATCGCCCCGGTGGCGAGGCCGGAGCCGGCCTGGGCGAGCAGGCCGTCGACGTGGCCGTGGTAGGCGCCGGCGAACTTCAGGATCTTCTCGCGCCCGGTCGCGGCGCGGGCCACGCGGATCGCGCTCATCGTCGCCTCGGTCCCCGACGAGGTCATGCGCACCATCTCGACCGACGCCACCCGCCGGACGATCTCGTCGGCCAGGTCGACCTCGCCCTGCGTGGGCGCGCCGAACGTCGTCCCGCGCTCGGCCGCCGCCACGACCGCGGCGAGGACCGCGGGGTGGGCGTGGCCGAGGATGAGCGGCCCCCACGAGCACACGTAGTCGACGTAGCGGTTGCCGTCGACGTCGATGATCTCGGCGCCGTGCCCGCGCTCGATGAAGACCGGGTTGCGACCGATCGCCCCCATCGCGCGCACCGGCGAGTTGACGCCGCCGGGCAGGCGCTGGAGCGCGCGAGCGTAGAGCTCGGTCGAGCGGGCGTCGGTGAGCGAGACGGCCATCAGACCGATGCGTGCTCGCGTTCCCAGGCCTTGAAGTCCTCGGTGAAGTAGAGGAGGCGGATCTTCTTGAACTCGGTCGAGCTGTAGAGCGTCGCGCGGTCCTCGATCTCGGGGTTCTCGGCGCGCGATCGCGTCGAGGATCGCGTCGCACTCCTCCTTGGAGCGCCCGTGGGCCATCGTGAAGATCGAGTAGCGGCCAGTCGGCGTACGTCGGGCGCTGGTAGCAGTGCGAGATCCCGCGGTAGGCGGCCATCCGCGGGCCGACCGCGGCGATGCTGCTCGTCGGGGACCTGCCACACGCCCATGCCGTTGGCGCTGAAGCCGGCGCGGCGGTGAAAGAGGATCGCGGCGACGCGGCGCAGCAGGCCGCGGTCGACCATCCCGCGCAGGTGCTCGACCAGCGCGTCGACGCTCATGCCCAGCTGCGGCGGCCGCCGCCGCGTAGGGCTCGGCGACGATCGGCAGGTCGCCCTGGGTGGCGCGGATGACGGCCATGTCGAGCTCGTCGTAGGGCTGCTTGTCGAGCTCGATCGGGTCCTCGGCCACGGCGGCCTTGGCCAGCTCGTCGGTGCCGCCCACGAGCTCGAGGTCCATGCGGATCTTGAACAGCTTGAGCGTCGGGAGCTGGCGGATCGACTCGGCGCCGGTGAGCTCCTGCAGCACGTCGAGGGTGCCGTCGAGGCCCAGCGCGGAGTCCTCCTCCACGGCGAGCGTGAACCACATGTTGAAGTCGTGGTTGCGCAGGTAGTTGTGGCTCACGCCGGGGTGCGAGTTGATGATCCGCGCGGCGCGCCACGGGTGCTCGGGGTCGACCTTGGCCGCGACGAGCATCGAGCCGTAGCCCAGCGCGCGGGTGTCGAAGATCGGCGTGATCTGGCGGATGATGCGCTCCTCGACGAGCTCGCCGACGCGCGCCAGCACGCGCTCCTCGGGGACCTCGAGCGCCGCCGCGACGGACGCGTAGGGGCGCGGCTCGATCGGGAACGAGCCCTGCATCGCGTTGAGCAGGCGCTTGTCGAAGTCGTCGAGCGCGATCGCCGCGCCGAGCTTGCGGGAGCGCAGCTTGGGCGTCACTGAAGCCATCGGGCGGCATCCTTCGCGTGGTAGGTGATGACGATGTCGGCGCCGGCGCGGCGGATCGAGGTCAGGGCCTCGAGCACGGCGGCGCGCTCGTCGAGGTAGCCCGCGGCGGCGGCGGCCTTGACCATCGCGTACTCGCCGCTGACGTTGTAGGCGGCGACCGGCAGGTGCGTGGCGTCCTTGACCCGGCGCACGACGTCGAGGTAGGGCAGCGCGGGCTTGACCATGACCATGTCCGCGCCCTCCTGCACGTCGAGCAGCGCCTCGCGCAGGGCCTCGTCGCCGTTGGCGGGGTCCATCTGGTAGCCGCGGCGGTCGCCGAAGGCCGGCGTCGAGTCGGCCGCCTCGCGGAACGGGCCGTAGAAGGCGGAGGCGAACTTGGCGCTGTAGGCGAGGATCGGCGTGTCGCTGAGGCCGTCCTCGTCGAGGGCGGCGCGGATGGCGCCGACGCGCCCGTCCATCATGTCGCTCGGCGCGATCACGTCGGCGCCGGCGTGGGCCTGCGACAGCGCGGTCCGCGCCAGCAGCTCGACGCTCGCGTCGTTGTCGACCGACCCGTCGGCGCGCAGCAGGCCGCAGTGGCCGTGGCTCGTGTACTCGCACAGGCACAGGTCGGCGATGACGAGCACGTCGGGGTGGGCATCCTTGATCGCGCGCGTGGCGAGCTGGACGGCGCCCTCGTCGTCCCAGGCGCCCGAGCCCTCCTCGTCCTTGTCGGCGGGGATGCCGAAGAGCAGGACGGCGGGGATGCCCAGCGCGTGGGCCTCGCCCGCCTCGGCGACGGCGCCCGCGATCGAGAGCCGGTCGACGCCGGGCATGGCGCCGATCGGAGCGCGCCCATCGAGCCCCTCCTCGACGAAGAGCGGCAGGACGAAGTCGCCGGGATCGAGCCGCGTCTCGCGCACGAGGTCGCGCAGCACCGGCGTGGCGCGCAGGCGGCGCAGGCGCGTTTGCGGGAAGGGCACGCCTACATCGTAGGCGCAAACCGATCCGCCCTCGGGACCTACGGGCGCCCCATGGCATCCCAGTCCTCGACGGTCAGGGCGTAGACGTCGTGGTCCTCCCAGGTGCCGTTGATCTTCAGGTAGCGCAGGGCGCGGCCCTCGAGGCGGAAGCCGGCCTTCTCGGCCACCCGCACCGAGCGCACGTTGCGGGGGATGATCGCGGGCTGGACGCGGTGCAGGCCGGCGTGCTCGAAGGCGAAGCGCAGCACCAGCCGCACGGCGCGCGTGGCGTGGCCCCTGCCGAGCGCCTCCGCGTCGATCCAGTAGCCGAGGGTGGCGTTCTGCCACGGGCCGCGCACCACGTTGGCCAGGGCGACGCGGCCGATGAGGCGGTCGGCGCGCTCGGTGTCGAGGACGGCGAAGGCGTAGGCGCTCCCGGCCGCCCACGAGCGCTGGTCGAGGTCGAGCTCCAGGCGCTGGCCGGCCTCGGTGTAGAAGCTCTCGTCGCGCGCGGGGTCCCACGGGCCCGTGTGCTCGCGGTTGGCCTTGCGCAGGGCGAGCTGTTCCGCCGCGTCCTCCGGGGCCGTCGGGCGGATCGCCGTCGGCGGGTCCTCCAGGCGCATGCGGATGGTGCTCATCGCGAGAGCTCCCTGTGGGAGGCCCCTGTCACGACGGGCGAGCGATGACGCGCGGTCACTGGAAGCGGGCGAGCGCCACGCGGGCGACCGCCAGGTAGGCGACGGCGAGGACGGCGAGGTGCGCCAGCGTCTGCCCCAGGCCCGGCTGCGCGCCGTTGAGCGCGGCGTCGACCGCCTGCAGCGCCGGGCGGAAGGGGAAGAGCGCCGAGACGGCGCGGATGACGTCGTAGAGCCACGTGGCCACGGTCCCGGCCGGCACGAGGGCGAGGAAGGCCATCGGCAGCGTGAGCAGGAAGGCCAGCAGCGAGGCGGTCCGGACCTCGCGCGCCAGCGCCCCGATCGCCACCCCGAGCGCGCCGAAACCGATCGCGCCGCCGGCCAGGGCGGCCAGCCAGAGGGCGAAGCGCCCCCAGTCGAGTGCCACGAAGATCCCGATTCCGCAAAGCATGACGAGGGTGACCACGAAGGCGCACGCGGCCGCCAGCGCCACCTTCTCACCCAGCAGCCCCAGGCGCGAGACCAGCCCGCGCACGAGCCGCCCGAACGCGTGCTCCTCGCGCTCGAGCGCGAGCATGCCCGAGGCCAGCAGGACGGTGACGAACATGAGCGACACGGTCACCGAGACGGCCACGGCGAAGGCGTCGAGCGTCGTGCGATGGCCGGCGATCACCGTGCGCTTGACCGCCAGCGGCTGGCCCACGGCGGCGAGCACCTTGTCGGACAGGCCGAGGTTCTCGATGGCGATCTGCGCGAAGTCGATGACCTGCTTGACGTCGCGCGCCTGCTGGGAGCCGGGCGGCAGCGTGCTGCAGGGTCTGCTCGAGCGACGCCTTGGAGCGCTCGAGTCCGAGGACGTCGAACTTCTGGCCCAGCAGCGAGAAGTCGCCGCCCTTGAGCAGGATGCGCAGGTACTGCGCCGCCAGCTGGGTGAGCTTGTCGCTCAGCGCCTTGTTGGCGTCGGCCAGGCGCGCCTTGATCGTCGACTCCGCCAGCTGGGCCCGGATCGGGTCGTCGCCGTTGTAGAGGACCTCCACCGTGGGCGGCGCCGTGCCGGCGAGGTTGATCGCGTCCTGGAGCTTCTTGGTCGCGTCCGGCGGCACGACGAGCGCGCCGAGGACCTCGCCCGAGCGCACCTTGTCGATCGCCTCCGCGCGCGTCTTGACCTCCACCGGCTTGACGGACTTGAACAGCTCGTTGGCGAACTGCGCGACGTCCAGGCGCTGGCTGCCGACCGAGAAGCTCGTCTGCCCGGCGGGCAGCTCGTTGACGATCGCGACCTTCGGCTTGTCCGGGCCGCGCGACAGGGCCAGGCCGATGAGGACCGCGATGATCACCGGGTAGGCGATCAGCATCACCACGAGGAAGGGCGAGCGGCGCAGGATCTGGAGGTCCTTGAGCAGCAGCCAGCGCATCAGATGGTCGCCGAAGGGGCCATCTCCTAGTGGCCGCGCTCGTGGAGGAAGCGCACGAAGGCCGCCTCGAAGTCCCGGGGGTCGCCGCCGACCAGCGCCTCGAGGTCGGCCGGCGAGCCCGTGAAGAGGACCTCGCCGTCGGCCAGCACGAGCACGCGGTCGGCGTAGCGCTCGGCCTCGCCGACGTTGTGCGTGGAGAAGACGACCGCCGTTCCGCGCGGCCGCGAGGCGGCCGATGAACTCCCACAGCCGCTCGCGCTGGCGCGGGTCCAGCGAGGACGACGGCTCGTCGAGCGCGAGCACGGGCGGATCGGCCAGCAGCCCGACCGCGATGTTCACCCGCTGGCGGTTGCCGCCCGACAGCGTCCCCAGCTCGTCGCCGGCGCGGTCGCCGAGGGCGGTCTGCTCGAGCATCCGCGCCACGACCGCGTCGGGATCGGCCACGCGCTCCAGGCGCGCGAACAGGCGCAGGTTCTCGGCCACGCTGAGCTTGGCGTAGACCGCCGGCTGCTGGGGGACCCAGCCGACCTCCCGAGCCGGGCGGCTCACCGTGCCGCTGGTCGGCGCCACCAGGCCGGCGAGGATCGACAGCAGCGTCGTCTTGCCCGCCCCGTTGGGGCCGATGACGGCGACGACCTCGCCGGCCCGCGCCTCGAAGCTGACGTCGCGCAGGGCCTCGCGCGCCCCATAGCGCTTCGTCACGGCCGCCGCCGCGATGGCCGCGCCGCTGGCGATGGCCGTGCTCACGTACCGGACGGTACTTGCGGGCGCGCCAGGTCGACGCCGCACGACGGGCAGTACGCGTCGCCCGCGGCGCAGCGCGCGCCGCACTCCGGACATCGGATGCGCGCCGAGCGTGCCTCCACGATCTCCAACGGGGTCATCGTCCCCCACGGCTCGAGGACGAGGTGCTGGCGCAGGTAGACGACCGTCTCGCGCACGACCGCGGCCACCGGCAGCGCCACGAGGGCGCCGATGATCCCGAACAGCTCGGCCCCGAACAGCAGGGCGAAGATGACGAGCAGCGGGTTGATGCGCAGCGCGTGGCCGAAGATCAGCGGCGAGGCGATGTGGCCCTCGATCTGCTGCAGGCCGATGAAGAGCAGGGCGACCCACACGGCGGTGATCGGGTCCTGGAAGAGGGCCACGAGCAGCGGCGGCACGGCGCCCAGGAAGGGCCCCACGTAGGGCACGAGCTCCATCAGCCCGAACCACACCCCGAAGGCGAGCGCGTAGGTCTTGCCGTCGGGGAAGATCCCGATGACGCCGAAGATCCACAGCCCGATGCCGGCGCCCGCGCCCATGACGACGCTGAACAGCAGCTGGCCGCGCACGTAGCCCGCGACCGCCCGCACCACCCGCGAGGGGTAGTCGTCCTCGCGCGTGCCGTTCCCCGGCGGCATCACCCCGCGCACGAGCGCGCCTATTCGCTCGCCGTGGATGAGCATGTAGACCGAGAGGACGAAGACGAGGATCAGCCCGAAGCTGGCGGTGACGATCTTCGTCAGCAGGTCGGTGCCGAACGAGACGATCGAGTCGGTGCCGCCGACGACCTTCGACTGGAGCGTGTCGAGCGCCGTGTGGCCCTGCTTCTTGATCTCGACGTTGATGCCCTTGCGATCGAAGTAGTCCTGGACGTCGGCCAGGCGCTGGTTCGCGGAGTCGGTGATCGACGGGATGTCGTCGCGCAGCGCGGTGACCTGGTCGGAGATCGGGTTGGCCAGCAGCACCCCGGCGGCGACCAGCGCGGCGACGAAGCCCAGGTAGACGCAGACGATGGCGACGCCGCGGGGCAGGTGGAAGCGCTGCAGGCCGGCGACGAGCGGGTTGAGGATCAGGGCGATGACCGCGGCGGTGACGAAGAGCAGCACCACCGTCCCCGCCGCCTTGATGATCGCGAAGCCCAGCAGCAGCAGGAGGGGCAGCGCGACGAGCTGGATCCAGCGCGGGACGACGACGGGTTCGGCCGACGGCGGCGGCGGCTCGGCCTCGAGCGGATCGTGGTCGTCGAAGTCCTCGTCGCGGTGGCGCGGCGGGGGATCGTCGGGAAGCAGGTCGTCGTTGCGCTCGTGCTCGCTCATCGCCCCGGTACGCCAGAGTATGGGCGGTGCCCGACGTGCCCGCGAGCATCCTCTTCATCGGCGACGTGGTCGGCGGCCTCGGCCGCCGTACCCTGCTCGCGCTGCTGCCCGGGCTGCTCGAGCGCTACGAGCCGACGTTCGTCGTGGTCAACGCCGAGAACGTCGCGGGCGGCCTGGGCATCACGCCCAAGATCGCCGACGAGCTGCTCGGCGCCGGGGTCGACGTCATCACGTTGGGCAACCACGCCTACCATCGCAAGGAGATCTACCCGTACCTGGACGCGCAGGAGCGCATCATTCGCCCGGCGAACTACCTGCGCTCCCAGCCCGGTCGCGGCTGGGTGGTCGTCGAGCACGGCGGCGTGCGGCTCGGGGTGGTCAACCTCAGCGGCAACCTCTATCTGCGTGCGGGGCGGCCCGCCTTCGTCGAGATCGACGCGGTGCTCGGCCAGCTCGAGGGCAAGGTCGACCACGTCCTGGTCGACATGCACGCCGAGGCCACGAGCGAGAAGGTCGGGATGGGCTGGTTCCTCGACGGCCGCGCGACGGTCGTCGTGGGCACCCACACCCACGTCCCCACCGCCGACGCTCGCGTCCTGCCGGGCGGCACGGCCTACATCACCGACGTCGGGATGACGGGTCCGCGCGGCGGCGTCATCGGTGTGCGCAAGGAGCAGGCGATCGAGTCGCTGCGCACCCACATGTCCGTGCGCTTCGAGACGGCCGAGGACGACCCGTGGCTCATGGGCGTGTTCGTGCGCTGCGCCGACGCGCCGCTGCGCGCCGAGTCGATCGAGCAGCTGCTGCTCCCCTGGCAGGCCGGCCAGGGCACGTGAGCGATCAGGCCGACGCCAGCGCGTAGAGGTGCCAGTCGTCCGCGACGCCCCTGAGGTCGTGGGTGCCGCGGTCCTCGAACGCGATCCCCGAGCCGGCGGTGAAGAGCACCGTCGCGAGGACGCGATCGGGCTCGCGTGCGGGCGCGGCGCCGACGAGGAAGCGCTCGATCTCGTCGAGCAGGGCGTCCTGGTCGCCGAGCCACCAGAGGTGGTCGTCGCCCGCCAGCTCGACGTACTCGGCACCGGGGATGTTGGCCGCGAGCCAGCCGCCGTAGAGCGCCAGCGCGCGCGTCCGCTCGGGGTGCGCGGCGCCGAACAGGGCGGCGAGCACAGCGCCCTCTGACAGGCCGGCGATCGCCGCCCGCTCGGCGCCGGCGGCGTCGAGCACGGCGCCGATGTCGTCCATGCGCTCCTCGAGCGTCGGCAGCCGGTCGACGGCAACCCGGTCCGACAGCCCCGTGCCGCGCTTGTCCCACAGGATCACGCGGAACGACGAGGCCAGCCGCTCGACGAAGCGGACGTAGGCCGGGTCCTCCCAGATCGCCTCCATCGGGAGGACCCAGCCGGTGACGAGCAGGAGCGTGGTGGGTCCGTCGCCGAGCACCTGGTAGGCCAGGCTGATCTCGCCGTTGCGCGCGTAGCGGGTCGGCGCCGCCGCGATCCCGGCGCGGACGACCGTGCGAACGGCCGCAAATCGTGGGCTCCCCGGCCAGCAGCCGCTGGTGCAGCGCCTGGACGTCCGCGGCGGGGGCGGCGCCGAGCTCGTCGCGCAGGAGGACGCGCAGCTCGTCGTAGACCTGGAGCGCCTCGGCCACGTTGCCGGTGGCGGCCAGCGCCTCCATCAAGAGGCGATGGCCGGTCTCGCGGAAGGCGGATCGTGAGAGCCGCGCTCGGCGCGGCGGTCGTCCCGGGTCAGCAGGTAGGCGAGCAGCGACCGGGCCTGGCCCGCGGGCACGGCGGCGACTGAGTCCCGGCCGTCGATCTCGAGCGCCAGCGGGCCGCAGAGGCGGACCCTGGTCCTCACTCCTGGCTCGGACACGACAGCTCCCATCACGACAGCGCCGCGAGTCTACGTCACCAACGCGGCGCCAACGGCGCTGCAACGGCCGGGGCGTACAACGACGCCAATGCCCACCGCCCGCCGCCCGATCCGCACTCGTAAGCGCCGCGACTCCGAAGATAAGGCCCACCTCAGCGCGGTCGCCCGATGCGCGGGCGCAGGCCTCAGACGTACCGTCGGCTCACCCTGGTCCACACGCCCTTGCGTCCCATCCCTGACCGAAAGCCGAGCACCATGGAACTGAGCACCGTCGCATCGATCCCGCTCTTCGCCGACGTCCCGCGACGGCGCCACTGGCACCTGGCGCGCCTGGCCGACGACGTCGGCGTGCCCGCCGGCGCCGAGCTGACGCGGGAGGGCGGCTACGCGCGGGAGTTCTTCGTCGTCGTCTCGGGCACCGCGGACGTCCATCGCGCCGGCGAGCGCGTCGGCGCCCTCGGGCCCGGCGACTTCTTCGGCGAGGTCGGGCTCCTCGACCCGCGTTGGCAGCGCAGCGCGACCGTCGTCGCGACGTCGCCGATGCGTCTGCTCGTCATGGCGCGGCGCCAGTTCCGCGA
Source organism: uncultured Actinomycetes bacterium (assembly GCA_963816845.1). Lineage (GTDB taxonomy): Bacteria > Actinomycetota > Thermoleophilia > Solirubrobacterales > Solirubrobacteraceae > JAOPZW01. The sequence goes on from CAWFMR010000064.1 coordinate 385,140, forward strand.
GCTCCTCTTCGCCGCACCGACCGTGGGGGCCCGCATCCGCGGCGCCGCCCTCCAGCGCGCGTAGCGCGCACCTCCACCAACCACTCCCGAAGGAGTCTCCGTGTCCCAGGTCCTCGACCGCGCCCGCAACGGCGTCGACACCCAGCAGATGTACGGCACCCTCGACGCGATCAAGGCCGATCCGTCGCTCGGGCGCTTCCAGTTCCGCGTCCAGAACCACTGGATCGACGGCGCGCACAACCGCTCGACGATCCACGGCTTCTACGGCGCCGGGCAGGAGGACACCTCCCGCGCCGCGGCGTTCACCATCGATGCCGGCGAGCCGGCGGTCCTGCTCGGCAGCGACACCGGCCCCAACCCGGCCGAGGCGCTCCTGCACGCACTCGCGGCGTGCCTGACGACGACGCTCGTCTACGTGGCGGCCGCCCGCAAGGTCCGCCTGACCGAGGTCGAGTCCACGCTCGAGGGCGCCATGGACGTCCGCGGCGCGCTCGGGCTCTCCGACGAGGTGCGCAACGGCTTCACCGCCATCAAGGTCACCTTCAAGGTCAAGGGCGACGCCCCGGCCGAGAAGCTGCACGAGGTCATCGAGCGCGCCCAGGCGCGCTCGGCGGTCTTCGACATGGTCAACCACGGCGTCCCGGTCGAGGTGGCCCTCGTCACGAGCTGAGCGGGCAGGGCGGCCGGGCACGCCCCCGGCCGCCCGCTCCTCATCGGAGAGAACACATGTCTGAGCTCACCGCCAAGACCGAGAACGGCGCCCGCCTGGTGGGACTGGCCGAGTCGCTCGCCGTCGAGCTGGCGACGCGCGCCGCCCAGCACGACCGCGACGCGTCGTTCCCCCACGAGAGCATCGACGCCCTCAAGCGCGCGGGCTACTTCGCCGCCCCGATCCCCGTCGAGCACGGGGGCCTCGGCGCCACGTCCCTGCACGACGTCGTCGTCGCGTCGAGCCGCCTGGCCCGCGGCGACGCGTCCGTCGCCATCGGCGTGAACATGCACCTCGTCATCCTCATGAACATCGTCCGGCGCTGGCAGATCGCCGTCGGCGCCGGCGACGAGCGACGGGCCGAGATCTTCGCCGCCACCATGCGCTCCATCGCCCGCGACGGCGTCGTCATCGCCGCCGCCATCAGCGAGCATGGCCAGGACCTGACCCGGCCGCAGACCACGGCCACGCGCACGCCCTCGGGCTGGCGCGTCGACGGGCGCAAGGCGTTCTGCACGATGTCGCCGGCCGCCACCGTGCTCTACACCGCCGTCACCTTCCTCGACGACGACGGGGTCGAGCGCTACGGCTACGCCCAGGTCCCGACCGACGCGCCCGGCGTCGAGATCTGCGGCGACTGGGACGCGCTCGGCATGCGCGCCTCGGGCAGCCACTCCATCACCTTCACGGGCGTCGAGCTCCCGCGCGCGGCGCTGCCCGGGCGGCTTCCTCGCCGGCGACTCGGACGCCTACATGGAGCGCAACCTCGCCGCCGGCCTCTTCCACGCCTCGGCGTCGCTGGGCATCGCCGAGAGCGCCGCGGCGGCGGTCGCCGGGACCCTCGCCGCGCGCGGCGAGCCCGACGCGCGGGCGCGCACCCTCCTGGCCGAGAACGTGGTCGAGCTCGGCGCCAGCCGCGCCACGCTCGCACGCGCGGCCACGCTGGTCGACGAGTCAGACCAGGACACGGCCGCGCTGTTCGCCGAGACCCAGCTGGCGAAGACCTTCGTCAACGAGACCGCCGCCCGCATCGTCGATCGGGCCCTGGCCCTCTCGGGCGGCGCCGGCTACCTCAGCGCCCATCCGCTCTCGCGCGCCTACCGCGACGTCCGCGCCGGCGCCTTCATGCACCCGCTCGGCGCCAACCGCGCCTACGACCTGCTCGGCGACGTCGCCCTCGGGCGCGAGCTCGTCCTGCACTAGCCGCGACCCCAGATCAGGAGATCCCATGTCCGCTCACGTAGAGCCCATCGTCGACGCCGGCGAGCTGCGCGACCACATCCGCGCGATGTACCGCGAGGTCGCCGAGCAGCCCGACGGCGACTTCCACTTCGAGCTCGGCCGGTCCGTCGCCGAGCGCCTCGGCTATCCGCGCGACTGGCTCGACGCCGTGCCGCCCGACGCGCTGGCGTCCTTCGCGGGCGTCGGCCACATGCTCGACCTGGCCGCCATCGAGCCCGGCGACGCCGTGCTCGACCTCGGGTCGGGCTCGGGCACCGACGCCTTCGTCGCCGCGCACCTCACCGGACCGACCGGCCGCGTGATCGGCGTCGACATGACCGACGCGCAGCTGGCCAAGGCGCGCCGACTGCGCGACGGGCTCGGCCTCGAGCACGTCCAGTTCGTCGAGGGCCTGATCGAGGACCCGCCCGTCGACCCGGCGAGCGTCGACGTCGTGATCTCCAACGGCGTCGTCAACCTGTCGCCCGACAAGGACGCCGTGTTCCGCGCGGCGGCGCGGGCGTTGCGCCCGGGCGGCCGGTTGGCCATCGCCGACATCGTGAGCGCGCGCGAGCTGATCGAGCGCACCCGGCGCAACGTCGCGCTGTGGGCGGCCTGCATCGCCGGCGCCGTCCCGCAGGAGGACTACCTCGGCGCGATCGAGGCGGCCGGCCTGCGCGTGGAGACCGTGCGCGAGAACGCCTACCGCTTCCTCTCGCCGCGGGCCCGTGCCGCCGCGGAGAAGTACGGCGTCACCAGCGTGACGGTGCTGGCCACCAAGCCGGAGGACGTCCAGAGGTCGTGATGACTGCCCTCGCCGCGCCGGCCTCGGGCGGAGATACTCGGCATGTGCCCCCGCGCGTCTCGAGCCCGGAGTTCGTGGGTCGCGCAGCAGAGCTCGAGCTCCTCGAGGCGGCCCTCGCACGGGCCGAGGGCGGGGTCGCGGGCGCCGTCTTCGTGTCCGGCGAGTCCGGCATCGGGAAGACGCGGCTGCTGCGCGAGCTCGAGGACCGCGCCGCCGACCGCGGGGTGCGCACGATGCGCGGCGAGTGCCCGGCCTTCGGCGCCGGCGAGCTGGCCTACGCGCCGATCGCCTCGGCGCTGCGACGGCTCGAGCGCGAGCTCGAACCGGCGGCGTTCGAGGCGCTCGTCGGGCCGGCGCGCGGCGAGCTGGCGCGGCTCGTGCCCGAGTGGGCCTCAGCCGCGGCGCAGAGCGATCCGACCGCGTCCGGCGACGCGTTCGCCCAGGCCCGCCTGTTCGGCAGGCTGCGCGGACTGCTCGACCAGCTGGCCGCCGACGCGCCCCTCCTGGTCGCGGTCGAGGACCTGCATTGGGCCGACCGCTCGACGCTCGAGCTCCTCTCCTCGCTGCTGCGCGGCCTGCGCGACGAGCGCGTCCTGCTCGTCTGCACCTATCGCAGCGACGAGCTGCACCGACGCCATCCGCTGCGCCCGTTCGTGTCCGAGGAGGAGCGCCGCGAAGGAGTGCAGCGGGTCGAGCTCGAGCCCTTCTCGCCCGCCGAGCTCGCGGCGCAGGTCGCCGGGATCCTCGGCGACGCCGCCGATCCCGGGCTCGTCGCGCGGCTGCACGCGCGCTGCGAGGGCAACGCGTTCTTCGCCGAGGAGCTGCTGGCCGCCTCTGGCGGCGCGGCCGGCCCGCTGCCTTCCACCCTCCGCGAGCTCCTGGGCCTGCGCTTGGAGGCCGTGCCGCAGGACGCGCGCGCGGTGCTGCGCGTGGCCGCCGCCGCCGGCGCGCAGGCCGGCCATCGGCTGCTCGCCGCCGTCACCGACCTGCCCGAGCCGGCACTCCTCGATGCGCTGCGCGCCGCCGTGACCCACCACGTGCTCGTGCACGACAGCGACGGCTACGCCTTCCGCCACGCCCTGCTGGAGGAGGCGGCCTACGCCGACCTGCTCCCGGGAGAGCGGACCGCGCTGCACCTGGCGCTCGCCGAGGCCCTGAGCGCCGATCCCAGCCTCGCCGGCGAGCGCCGCGGCGGCCGAGCTGGCGCACCACTGGCGCGCCGCGTACCGCATGCCCGAGGCGCTCGCCGCCTACGTGCGCGCCGGCCTCGAGGCCGAGCAGGTCTCCGCCTTCGCCGAGGCAGGCCAGCACTTCGAGCGCGCGCTCGAGATCTGGGACCTCGTCGCGGACGCCGACGAGCGCTCCGAGCTCGGCCTCGCGGCCGTCGTGGCCCACGCGGCGCAGAACGCGCTCGTCTCCGGCGAGCCTCACCGTGCGGTCACGCTCGGGCGCAGGGCGCTGGAGCTCGCCGACGGCACCGGCGACGTCGTCTCCCAGGCGCTCGCACACGAGCGTCTCGGCGGCTACCTGTGGGCCGCGGGCGACAGCGATGCCGCGCTGGCCGCCCACCGCGACGCGGTGCGCGTCCTGCCGGCGCAGCCGCCGACGCCCGAGCTGGCGCGCGTCCTCGCCGCCGAAGCGAACATCCTGATGCTCCGCGCGCCCGACGAGGAGACGCGCGCATGCTCCGAGCGCGCCGTCGCGACCGCGCGCGCCGTCGGCGAGCGCGCCGTCGAGGGGCGCGCGCTCAACACCTTCGGCGCCGCCCTGACCATGACGGGCGACTGGGTGGGCGGCGAGCGAGCGCTGCGCGACGCGATGCGCATCGCCGAGGAGCTCTCCGAGGAGTACGACACGACGCGCGCCTACGTCAACCTCGGCGTCTGCCTCGACAAGCAGGGCCGGCTCGAGGAGGCCGCCGAGCTCGCGCTCGAGGGCGCACGCGTGGCCGAGCGCGTCGGCGTGCGAACCCACGCTCTGTTCCTCGCAGGCGACGCATGCTGGAGGCTCACACGCCGGGGGCGCCTCGACGAGGCGCAGGCGATCGCAGAGCGCGCGCTCGCGGCCGCGCCGAAGGGCATGGCCGCGGTCCTGGTGCTCGACGCCGCGGGGCATCTCGCGCTGCGCCGCGGCCGGCTCGACGCCGCCGCCGAGCATTTCGAACGCTCGCGCGAGCAGCGCAGCCGCACGCGCGATTCGAACTGGATCGGCAACACGGCCTGCGGCCGGGCCGAGGTCGCGCTCTGGCGATCCGATCCCGACGGCGCGCAGCGGATCGCGGCCCGCGCGCTCGACGTCGTCGCCGGCCGCGAGAACGTCCTCTCCACCGCGCGCGTCTACGCCGCCGCGATGCGGGCCGCCGCCGAGTGCGCGCTGCGCGCGTTGGCCGTCGGCGACGAACGACGTGCGGGCGAGGCGCAGCGCGACGCCCGCGCGACGCTCGAGCGGCTCCGCACCCTCCTGGCTTCTGACCGCTGGCCGGAAGGCACGGCGGGCCCCGAGCCGGTCGCCTTCGAGGCGGTGTGCGTCGCCGAGCTCTCGCGCGGCCCAGGCGGCCCCGGATCCCGAGGCCTGGGACGCCGCGGCGGAGCATTTCGTGGCACTGGGGCTGCCGTTCGAGCTGGCGTACGTCCGCTGGCGCCAGGCCGAGGCCTTGATCCTGGGGCCCGGCGACCGCACCGCGGCGGCGGACGCCCTGCGCGAGGCCGCCGACCTCGCCGCGCAGCTGCGCGCGCCCCTGCTGGCGGCGGAGGTCGACGGGCCTCGCGCGGCGGGCCCGCGTGTCGCTCGACGCCACGCCCGAGGCCCCCGTCGGCGACCCGGACGTCGATCGCCTCGGGCTCACCGCGCGCGAGCTCACCGTCCTCTCGCTGGTCGCCGAAGGCCATACCAACCGCGAGATCGGCGAGTCGCTCTTCATCGCGGAGAAGACCGCCAGCGTCCATGTGTCGCGCATCCTGGCCAAGCTCGGCGTGCGCTCGCGCGTCGAGGCGGCGACGGCCGCGCATCGCCTGGGACTCGTGTAAACCGCCCCTCCCCGCCGCGAGCCGGCGAAGATAATCGCCAATGTGCCAACACGCGTCTCGAGCCCGGCGTTCGTCGGGCCGCACGGCGGAGCTCGGGCGCCTCGAGGCGGCGCTCGACCGGGCGGAGGCGGCACGGCGGCCGCGGTGTTCGTGGCCGGCGACTCGGGCGTCGGCAAGACGCGGCTGCTGCGCGAGCTCGAGCGCCTCGCCCTCGCCCGCGGCGTGCGCGTGCTGCGCGGCGACTGCCTGGCCTTCGGCGCCGACGGCCTGCCCTACGCGCCGATCGCCGCCGCACTGCGCGGGTTGGCGCGCGACCTCGAGCCGGGCGTCTTCGCCGAGCTCGTGGGGCCCTCGGGCGGCGACCTCGCGCGGCTGCTGCCGGAGCTGAGCGCGGCCCACGCCGCGGACGAGCCCGGCGAGGGCATGAGCGCCACCGGCGAGGCGATCGGGCAGGCGCGCCTGTTCGGGCTGCTGCGGGCGCTCCTCGACCGCCTGGCCGAGGAGGCGCCGGTCCTCTTCGCCGTGGAGGACATCCACTGGGCCGACCGCTCGACGCTCGAGTTCCTCTCCTCGCTCGTGCGCGGCCTGCGCGACGAGCGCCTGCTCGTGGTCTGCACGTACCGCAGCGACGAGCTGCACCGCCAGCATCCGCTGCGCCCGTTCCTGGCCGAGGAGGAGCGCCGCGCCGTCGTCGAGCGCCTCGAGGTCGGGGCCTTCTCGCAGGCCGAGCTGGCCGAGCAGGTGGCGGGCATCCTCGGAGACGCCGCGGCGCCGGACCTCGTCGCGCGCCTGCACGCGCGCTGCGAGGGCAACGCCTTCTTCGCCGAGGAGCTGCTCGCGGCCTCCGACGCCGCCGCCGGGCCGCTGCCTTCGAGCCTGCGCGACGTCCTCAACCTGCGCCTGGAGGCGCTGCCCGACGACGCGCGCGGCGTGCTGCGCGTGGCCGCCGCGGCCGGCCGGCGCTCGAGCCATCGCCTGCTCGCGGCCGTCGCCGGGCTGCCGGAGCCCGCCCTGGTGGAGGCGCTGCGCGAGGCCCTGGCCCAGCACGTGCTCGTCCAGGACGCCGACGGCTACGCCTTCCGCCACGCGCTGCTGCAGGAGGCCGCCTACGCCGACCTGCTTCCCGGCGAGCGGACCGCGCTGCACCTCGCACTGGCCGAGGCCCTGCGCGACGACCCCAGCCTCGCCGACGGCACCGCGGCCGCCGAGCTCGCGCTGCACTGGCGCGCGGCGCACCGGATGCCCGAGGCGCTCGCCGCCTACGTGCGCGCCGGCCTGGAGGCCGAGCAGGTCTTCGCCTTCGTGGAGGCCGCGCAGCACTTCGAGCGCGCGCTCGAGATCTGGGACCTCGTCGACGACGCCGCCGAGCGCGCGGAGCTCGAGCTGGTGGGCGTCGTCACCCACGCCGCGCACAACACGCACATCGCCGGCGAGCACCACCGCGCGGTCGCGCTCGGTCGCATGGCCATCGAGCTCGCCGACCGCTCCGACGACGTGGTCAGCTCGGCGTTCGCGCGCGAGCGTCTCGGTCGCTACCTGTGGATCGCAGGCGACAGCGACGGCAGCCTGGCCGCCTACCGCGACGCCGTCCGCATCCTCCCGCCCGATCCGCCGACGCCCGCGTTGGCCCGCGTGCTCGCGGCCGAGGCCCAGATCCTGATGCTCCGCGCGCCCGGCGAGCAGACGCGCGCGGCGTGCGAGCGTGCGATCGAGATCGCCCGCGCGGTGGGCGCGCGCGCCTTCGAGGGGCACGCGCTCAACAGCCTCGGCGTGACGCGCTTCGGGGTCGGCGACTTCGCCGGGGGCGAGCGCGCCCTGCGCGAGGCCAAGAGCATCGCCGAGGAGGTCTCCGACCACGACGGCATCTGGCGGGCCTACACCAACCTCAGCGAGTGCCTGGACGAGCAGGGTCGGCTCGAGGAGGCGGCCGCGCTCGCGCTCGAGGGCGCGGCAAGCGCCGATCGCCTGGGCATGCGGACCTACGCGCAGTTCCTGCAGGGCGAGGCGTGCTGGCGGCTCACGCGCCTGGGCCGCCTCGACGAGACGGCGGCCATCGTCGAGCGCGTCCTCGCCCAGGGGCCCAAGGGCGTGGCCGCGGTGGTCCTGCACGACAACGCCGCCCACCTCGCCATGCGCCGCGGCCGCCTGGACCGCGCGGCCGAGCACTTCGAGCTGGCGCGCGAGCTGCTCGGCGGCACGAGCGACTCGATGTGGATCGGCAACCAGGCCGCCGGCCGGGCCGAGACCGCGCTGTGGGCCGCCGATCCCGAGCACGCGTGGCAGATCGCCACCGGCGCGCTGGACTTCGTCCCCGAGGACCAGTACGCGCACTACACGACGCGGCTGCACGCGACGGCCCTGCGCGCCGCCGCCGACCGCGCCCAGCGCGCGCACGCCCTCGGCGACGAGCCGCGGCGCCGCCGAGGCGCAGCGCGACGCCCGGGCGATCTTCGCCAGCCTGCGCGCCCTGCTGGCCCCCGAGCGCTGGCACGACGGCGCGCCGGGTCCCGAGCCGGCCGCCTTCGACGCGCTGGGCGTCGCGGAGCTCTCGCGGGCCGAGGGGCGCCCCGACCCGGGCGCCTGGGCGTCGGCGGCCGAGCGCTTCGCGGCGCTGAACGAGCCGTTCGAGCTGGGCTACGCGCGCTGGCGCCAGGCCGAGGCGCTGATCGCCGGCGGCGGCGACCGGGTCGCGGCCGCCGCCGCCCTGCGCGAGGCCGCCGATCTCGCCGCCGGCCTGGCCGCGCCCCTGCTCGCCGCCGAGGTCAAGGGCCTGGCCCGGCGCGCGCGCGTGTCGCTGGACGCGGCGCCGGACGCCGCCGCCGAGGACCCCGACGTCGACCGCCTGGGGCTCACCGAGCGCGAGCTCACCGTCCTCTCGCTGGTCGCCGAAGGCCACACCAACCGCGAGATCGGCGAGTCGCTCTTCATCTCCGAGAAGACCGCCAGCGTCCACGTCTCGCGCATCCTGGCCAAGCTCGGCGTGCGCTCGCGCGTGGAGGCGGCGACGTCCGCGCACCGCCTGGGGCTGGCCGCGACCTCAGCGCCAGGCGACGGCGGGCGCGGGTAGGCGCCCGAGCTGCTCGGCGTAGGTCAGCGGCGCGTGGCGCTCCGCGGGCTCGGCGTCGCCGAGCAGCGCGATGAGCGCGGGCCCCAGGAACCAGACGATGTAGAGGTAGAACCAGTGCGTGACGCCGAGCTGCAGGGCGATGAGCACGGCGGCCGCCAGGGCCGAGAGCCCGACGAGGTCGCGCCGGCGCGGCAGGAAGGCGACGGCCACGGCCAGCAGCACCGCGCCGGCCTGGACCACCGCCTGCGCCGTGTCCCATCCGTACAGGCCCCAGATCGAGAACGGCGACCCGCGCGAGGCCTGGAAGCCCAGCGTGCGGTCGTAGAAGTCGTGCAGGCCGCCGTAGCCGAGGACCAGCAGCAGGCACGGCGCGAGCGCCAGCGCGCCGCCGAGGACGAAGCGCAGCGCCCCGCGCGAGTAGGTCGCGAACAGCGGCGCCAGGGCCAGCGGCGCGAACTTCGCCATCCCCGCGAGCGCGATGAAGGCGCCGCGCCCGGCAGGCGACGACGCGGCGGCGATGGCGCCGAGGACGAGCGCGGCCACGAGCCCGTCGTTGACGTTGCAGTCCAGCGCGTAGAGCGTGAACGGGTTCGCCGCCCACGCGTAGGCGAGCGCGAGTCCGAGCGTGGGACCGCGCATGCGGCGCCCGATGAGGAAGAGCAGCCCCAGGCAGAGCAGGTCGAAGGCGATCGAGGCGGCGTGGGCGGCGGGCAGGTCGTCCCAGCGCCCGCTCCAGGGCAGCACCTGCTCGAAGGGGACGTAGGCGGCGTACGTCACGGGCCCGTACGTGTCCCCGTGCTCGTTGTCCTTCGGGAAGGCGCCCCACAGCTTGTCGCCGTCGGCCAGGCGGTCGGCGCCGATGACGCCCGCGTAGCCGACGTCGATCACGTTCGAGTCCGCGACGTTCAGCCCGATGCGAAAGCCGACGAGGAAGAGCAGCCCGACGACCAGCCACGACGCCGGCACCAGCAGGCGCAGCGGGTCGCGGCGCCGGCCGCGGCGCAGCCCGATCCACAGCATGCGCCCGAGCAGGTAGGCCAACAGCGGGTAGGCGATCGGGACCGAGACGTCGATGTTGGCGTCGTTGAAGAAGGCCACGCTGACCCCGAAGGCCATGAGGACCGCGAGGTCGAGGTGGCGCACGCGCAGGAGCCGGCGCGGGTCGACGAACGGCGCGATGAAGAGCAGCGTGAGCGCGATCCACACGAAGGGCGAGTTGACCTTGCGCCCGAAGGCGCCGGGGTAGCCGCGGGCCATGGTCCACGCGACCTGCGGACCGGTCCACGCCTCGGTCACCTTCCCGGTCACGTCGCTGACGTAGATCTGCGCGATCTCCTTGGTCTCCTTGCCGCGCGTGAGGTAGTAGCTGACCTGCCAGCGCGACCCGGACTTCTGGAAGACGTTGTCGAAGACGCCGCGGGCGCTGCGGCGCGCGTGGACCGCCGTGGGCGTGCGGTCGGCGATCTGCTCGGCCTGGCGACCGGTGAGCCGGTAGCCCGCGGGCGGGCGGTCCATGCTCTTGGGACGCACGAGGTCGTCGGCGTGGGCCGGGGCGGCCGTCAGCAACGCGAGCGCCGCGGCCGCGCAGACGGCCGCGATGCGGGCGGCGCGCGCCATTGGGGCCAGCGTAGCGGCCCCGGCGCGCCGCCCGCCGCAGCGCCGGCGCTACGGCTTCAGCGTGAAGCTGAGCGGGCCGGTGACCGTGACGGTGCAGAAGTGGACGCCGGCGTCGTCGCACGAGTTGACGCCATCGCCGCCGTCCAGCGACGAGGAGGTCGCGGCGCCGAGCTGCGCCCGGCCCAGGCCGTCGTGTTGTAGCGCGGCGAGCCCTGGGCGTAGGTGAGCTTCGACCCCGGCAGCGTGTAGCGCACGATGCGGTTGCCTGCGCCCGAGCCGAGGTTGGTGCGCGCCCAGACGAAGGCGTTCGTGTCGGCGTCGTAGGTCGGCCGGGTGACGTTGGCGTCGTTCGCGCCGCCGGAGAACGCGCGGTAGACGACCTGGTCGTGACCGGTGCTCAGGTTGCGCACGTGGACGAGGGTCGACGACCCCGACTGCTCGACGTAGGCGACCTGCTTGATGGCGAGCTCGGCGCCCGCGATCGAACGCTTCTTGACCAGGAAGCGGCTCCCCTTCGAGCCGCTCGTGGTGTCGCCGATGCGCAGCTGGTCGTAGCCGCCGTCGCGGCGGATGAAGGCGATCTCGCCGCGCTGGATGGTCGGGTCGCGCTCGACCAGCGTCGGCGAGCTGAGCTTGGTGATCTTCGTCTCGACGCCGGTGGCGACGCTGAGGCGGTAGATGTCGCCGCCGCGCGTGTAGACGGCGTACGTGGCGCCGGAGCGGTTCGTGCCGAGGTCGATGTCGAACGGGCCGCCGGCGCGCTCGGGGACCGCGACGGGCGCGGGGGCGCCGCCGTCGACGGACTTGACGAGCCGGTAGCGGCCGGTCGCCTGATCGAGCTGGGACCACATGACGGTCCCGTTCCAGGCCGCGACGTGCGTGGGAACCGGCTCGCTGCTGAGCACGGTGGCCGCCTGGGCCGCGGCGACCGGGGTCAGCGCCGCGCCCACGACGGCGGTCGTGAGGAGGAGGTTGCGAAGAGAGGGCATGCCCTCATGGTGCGACGCCCGAGCCCCGGCACGGGGTCAACCAAGGTGTTCGAAGCGCCACACCCGTCAGGCGCCGAAGTGCCCGCGGACCATCGGCGCGACGTCGGCGATCGACCACGACCCGTGGTCGTGGGGCGCGTCCACCCCGCAGAAGGTCAGCGCGCCCAGGGAGTCCACGCGGTGCAGCGAGCCGTGGCTGCCGCCGCCCACGTGGTCGACGCCGCCCCAGTCGGCGAACTCGTAGCCGGGCGCCGCGGAGAGCAGCACGTCGCCCGACGTCGGGCAGGTGAGCGCCGACCACGCGCGCCCGAGGGCGTCGGGGTAGGCGTGGCTGTGCAGGACGCCGTCCTCGACGCGCGCGTCGAGGACCTCGAGCGGGCCGTCGATCGACCAGCGCCCGCCGCGCTCGTCGAGCACGTCGCCGCCGGGGGCGAAGCGCAGCTCGCCGGTCGCGTTGGCGATCGCGCCCTCGCGCGGCGCCGGGCGCCAGAGCGCGAGGTCGACGCCGTCGATGTCCAGGGCGATCTCGACGATGCGCGGGACCAGCGCGTCGCGGCCCTCGGGCAGCAGCGCGTAGACCATCGCGCTGCGCTGGGCCGGGCACACGGCGATCTCGGCGTCGCCGCGGCGAGACCCCGACGGCGCCAGGACGCTGAGCTCCGCGTAGGCGGCCTGCAGCTCGATCGCCTTCTCGACCGGCGCGTGGGAGTGGTCGGCCACCACGATGACCGCGTGCTCGTCGAGGAACTTCTCCGTCCCGCCCCCGGCGTGGAAGAGGCGCTCGAGCTGGCGGTCGGCGGCGGCGATCGAGGTCACCTGCGCGTGGGGCCCGTGGCGGTGGGAGTGCGTGTCGTTGTCGGGCAGCGAGAGCAGCAGGAAGTCGAAGAGGTCCTCCTCGACCAGGTAGGCGCCGACGCAGCCGGCGTGCTGGTCGCGGATCCCTGGGAGGCCGAGCTGCGAGCGGCACGGCGTCTCGCGGCTGGCGAAGATGTCGGCGTAGAAGAGCTCCTTGGGGCCCATGACCGGGCGCCGGAAGACGGTCGAGGCCAGCCGCGTCAGCGCCGTGGTCTTCGACGTCTGGTGCTCGTAGCGCCCGCGGTACATCAGGTAGGTCGTGCCGGCCGTGCGCACGCCGAGGTCGTCCAGCGACTCGAACACCGTGAGCACGTCCTGGGGCAGGTGCGTGGCGTTCATGTTGTAGATCGTGTCCGTGAGCTGCTGGACGAGCCCGAAGCGCCGCGAGGCGCTGAACGACGACCCGTACTCGACGTAGCGGCGCTCGTCGCGCGAGTACCAGTTCATCGACGGGATGTGGTGGGCGTCCTGGCGCACGCCGGTGGCGATCGTCGCCGCGCACGCCGGCGTCACGCTCGGGAAGGCCGCGGCGCATTCGTCGACGTAGGTCCCGCGCTCCATCACCGCGGCCATCGCCGGTGCGCGGCCCGTGGCCACGGCGCGCTCGAGCATCGCCGGCTTGAGGCCGTCGACGACGGCGAGCAGCAGCTTGGTGCTCACCGCAAGATGCGCAGTCCGGCGTGCTTCTCGCCCTCGCGGCGACGACCGCCGAGCCGCAGCCAGATGAAGAAGCCGATGGCGAGCACGCTGACGGGCGGGATGAGGACCGACAGCCCGCTGATCAGGAGCGCGGCCGCGTCGGCGTAGAGGAAGAGCGCGGCCGCCGCCGCGGCGTCCAGGCGCGCCCGCGTGCGGGTCAGCAGCGAGCGCGTCCCCTGCTGGGCGATGAGCGCGCAGACCAGGCCGCCGATGATCCCCGGCCACCACGTCGAGTAGTGGTCGGCGAGCGTGCCGGCGAAGAGCAGCGCCCCCAGGCCCATGCCGATGCCGCCCAGGGCCGCCTCGCCGGCCGGCGTCTCGAAGCGCGCGCGCAGCACCGTCGTGACCACGAGGGCGACGGCGATGGCCAGCAGGAACCACGGGCTCTCCAGGAAGGCGAAGTCGGTGTGGTCGAAGTCGACGCCGAGATCGTCGGCGGCCAGGGCGCCGACGAGCAGTGTCGGGAGGAAGGGGCGGACACCGGTGGCGGTGGACACCCCCATCCCCTGCAGGATGTCGAGGAGGAGCTTCACGGTCCGATAGCTTGAAGCCGGCATGACTGTAGACGACAGGGGCCACGGGGCCGGCGGCGAAAAGAGTCCACACCCCCCGCCCAGCCTCCTGCTGAGTGCGGAACCACCGAAAGGGGGGACCCCGTGGGTCTGAGTCAGCGGCGCGACCTGGAGCGCTACGCGGGGCTCTTCGCCTCGCGGACCTCGGTCATGAAGTCCTCGGCCATGCGCGACCTCATGGCCATCACCGAGCGCCCCGAGGTCATCTCGCTCGCCGGCGGCCTGCCGGACACGTCGACCTTCCCGGCCGAGTCGCTCGCCGCGCTGCTCTCCAAGCTGGCCGCCACCGACTCGGCCCGCGCGCTGCAGTACGCGCCGACGGAGGGCATGGCGGCCGTCGGCGAGGCCATCGCCACCGTCATGGCCGCCGAGGGCATGGACGTCGACCCCGAGGACGTGCTCGTCACCACCGGCGGCCAGCAGGTCATCGACCTCGTGTGCAAGACGCTCATCGACCCCGGCGACGTCATCGTCGCCGAGGCGCCGACCTATCCCGGCGCCGTGCCGGCCTTCAGCGCCTACCAGGCCGACGTCGTGCAGATCGCGATGGACGACGACGGCATGCGCATCGACGAGCTCGAGGAGACCCTCGAGCGCCTCGAGCGCGAGGGACGCCGGCCGAAGTTCATCTACACCATCCCCACCTTCCAGAACCCGGCCGGGGTCACCATGTCGCTGCCGCGCCGCCAGCGGCTCGTGCAGGTCGCCCGCGAGCGCGAGCTGCTCGTCCTCGAGGACAACCCCTACGGCCTGCTGCGCTACGAGGGCGAGGCGCTGCCCACGCTGCGCTCGCTCGACGGCGGCGACTTCGTCATCTACCTCGGCACCTTCTCGAAGATCCTCTCGCCCGGCATCCGCCTGGGCTGGACGGTGGCGCCCGCGCCGGTGCTCGAGAAGATGAACCTCGGCAAGCAGGCCAGCGACCTGTGCTCGTCGTCGCTGTCGCAGCTCTTCGTGGCCGCGTACTTCGCCGAGGGCCACTGGCAGGACTACATCGCCACGCTGCGCGACCTCTACCGGCGCCGGCGCGACACGATGCTCGACGCGCTGGCCGAGCACCTGCCGCCCGAGGCCGCGTGGACGCATCCGGCCGGCGGGCTCTTCATCTGGGCGACGCTGCCCGACTACATCGACACGACCGACCTGCTCGCCCTCGGCCTGTCGCGCAACGTGGCCTTCGTCCCGGGGCGCGCGGCCTACCTCGACGGCCGCGGCGGCTCGTCGATGCGGCTGAACTTCTCCGGCGTGGACGACGACGCGATCCGCGAGGGTGTGCGCCGGATCGGCGAGGTCGTGCGCGAGCAGGTCGCGCTGTACGGAACGCTCACCGGCGCCGCGCCGCCGGTCGCTGCCGTCCGAGCCGGTCCCCGCGCCCGTCGATCTCGACCTGGCCGACGTGCTGCACCTCCCGCGCCGCGACGATCGCGGCGAGCGCCGGGCGCGATGAGCGTCGGCGCAGGCTCGGGCGCGCAGCCGCGCGGGGGCGGCACCGTCGCGGTGCTGAAGGGCGGGCGCTCGCTGGAGCGCCAGGTCTCGCTGCGCTCGGGCGCGCGCGTGCAGGACGCCCTCGAGCGCCTGGGCTACGACGTGGTCGGCATCGACGTCGGGCACGACCTCGTCGCGCGGCTGCGCGAGGTGGAGCCCGACGTGGCCTTCGTCGCCCTGCACGGGCGCGACGGCGAGGACGGGATCGTGCAGGAGCTGCTCGAGGTCCTCGGCATCCCCTACACCGCGTCGGGGGTGTCGGCCTGCATGCGCTGCTCGGACAAGGTGGTGGCCAAGCACGCGATGCGCGACGCAGGGCTGCCGACGCCCGACTTCTACGCCTTCACCGAGACCGCGTTCAAGGAGCTCGGCGCCGGCGACGCCCTCGGCGCCATCGAGGACCGCCTGCGCTTCCCGATCGTGGTCAAGCCGGCCGACCAGGGCAGCGCGCTGGGGATCCGCTTCGCGGCCAGCGCCGCCGACGTGCCCGCGGCCATCGTGGCCGCCTTCTCCTACAGCGAGAAGGTCCTGCTCGAGCGCCACGTGCACGGCCGCGAGCTGGCGGTCTCGATCCTCGGCGACGAGGCCCTGCCCGTGGTCGAGGCGGTCCCGCGCGAGGAGGACTTCTACGACTTCGCCGCGCGCTACACGATCGGGCGCACGAGCTTCGTCTGCCCCGCCGAGCTCGGCGGCCGGCTCACCGCGCGCGCCCAGGAGCTCGCGCTCGACGTCTTCCGCCTGCTCGGCTGCCGCGGCTTCGCCCGCGTCGACCTCATGCTCGAGGAGGGCAGCGACGAGCTCTACGTGCTCGAGTCCAACGTCATCCCGGGGCTGACCGAGACGAGCCTGCTGCCCCAGGCGGCCGAGGCCGCCGGGATCTCCTTCGACGAGCTCATCGGCCGGATCGTCGACCTCGCGCTCGTCCCCTCCGCGCCCTCGAATTAGAGACCGTCCGGCCTTCGGCCGGGGAGGGTGGGACGGTCCGGCTCAGGCGGCCATTGACGACCGACCATCGCGCTGGCGGCACGTGGCCGCCATCGCCACCCCTTAGGAGTCGCCCGCGAAGTCCTCCGGGGTGACCTGGTCGAGGAACTCCTTGAAGCGGTCGACGACCTCCTCGGTGTCCTCGACCTCGTGCTCGAACTCGATCGCCGACTCGGCGATGACGTCCTCGGCGGCGAAGATCGGCGCGCCCGAGCGCACGGCGAGCGCCAGCGCGTCGCTGGGGCGCGAGTCGATCTCGAGCTCGCGGCCGTTGACGGCCAGCGTGATCGAGGCGAAGAACGTGTTGTCGCGCAGCTCGGTCACCGCGACCTGCGTGCAGCGCACGTCGAGCTCGCCCAGCATGTCGACGAGCAGGTCGTGCGTCATCGGGCGCGGCGTCGTCGCCCCCTGGAGCTTCATCAGGATCGCGGCGGCCTCGGGGTGGCCGATCCAGATCGGCAGGAACTTGTTGCTGTCGGCGGTCTTGAGCAGGACGATCGGCTGCTTGCCGACCATGTCGAAGCTCACGCCGTAGATGACCATTTCCTGCACTGCGGCTCCCTCGCGCGAGTCGGTGGTCGATCCAGTATAGGCACGGTGCCGGCCACCGCCGGAGGCCTTTGCGGCCTCGCCGGTGGCATGGATCGCCGCGCGGCGGGCATACGAGGGGCGTATGCCTACACAGCGCCGGATTCCGATCTGCCTCGTTCTCGCCGTTGTCGTCGCGCTCGCGTGCGCCGCCCCATCGCTCGCCCACGGCCCGGGCGTGCGCGCCTGGCTGACCACCGGCGATCAGTCGAGCCTGCTCGCCGAGCAGCCACCCGCGGCGCTCGGCGCCCCGGACCCGGCCGCGCCGACGATCGCGGTCGATCCGGCCCGCTCCTACCAGCGCATCGAGGGCCTCGGCGCCTCGATCACGGACTCCTCGGCCCATCTGCTCGTGCGTTCGCCCGATCGCGACGCGATCATGCGCTCGCTCTTCGACCCGCGCGGTGGCCTGGGCCTCAGCTACCTGCGCCAGCCGATGGGCGCCTCGGACTTCGTCGCCGGGCCTCACTACACCTACGACGACGTCCCCGCCGGCCAGACCGACTTCCGGCTCAAGCACTTCTCGATCGCCCACGATCGCGCGGAGATCCTGCCCCTGCTGCGCCAGGCGCTGCGCCTGAACCCGGGCCTGAAGGTCATGGCCACCCCGTGGAGCCCGCCCGCGTGGATGAAGACGAACGACTCGCTGGTCGGCGGGCGCTTCAAGGACGACCCGCGCGTCTACGACGCCTACGCGCGGTATTTCGTGCGCTTCGTCCAGGAGTACCGGCGCGCCGGCGTCCCGATCGACGCCGTCACGCTGCAGAACGAGCCCCAGAACCGCAACCCGAGCGCCTATCCGGGCATGGACCTGCGCGACGACGAGGAGGCGCGGCTCGTCGTCGCGGTCGGCCGCGCCTTCCAGCGCGCCGGGATCCACACGAAGATCCTCGGCTACGACCACAACTGGTCGCTGCACCCCAACGACGTCGGCCCGCCCGACGATCCGGCCAACCCGGAGTACGCGGCCTCGCTGCTCTCCAACCCGGCCGCGCAGCCACTACCTCGCCGGGACCGCCTTCCACTGCTACTCGGGCGACCCCGAGCGCCAGTCGGCCCTCCACGACGCCTTCCCGCAGAAGGACATCTACTTCACCGAGTGCTCGGGCTCGCTGTCGGGCGACCCGGCGACCACGTTCCCCGACACCCTGCACTGGCACACCCGCTTCCTCACCGTCGGCGCGGTCCGCAACTGGGCCAAGACGGTCATCACGTGGAACCTCGCGCTCGACCCGTCCGGCGGTCCGCACAACGGCGGCTGCGGCACGTGCTTCGGCGTCGTGACCATCGATCCCGCCACGGGCCACGCCACGCCGACGGCCGACTACTACGTCCTCGGGCACGTGACGCGCTTCATCCGCCCGGGCGCGGTGCGCGTCGACTCGACCGTGGCCGGCAACGCCTGGAACGTCGCCTTCCGCAACCCGGACGGCTCCGTCGTGCTGGTCGTGGTCAACGACGACTGGGGCACGACGACGCAGCACTTCAACGTCGCCGGTGGCGGGCAGTCGTTCTCCTACGCGCTGCCCGCGGGAGCGGTGGCGACCTTCGTGCTGCCGCGCGGCGCGTAGCGCCCGGCCGCTCGCCGCCCGACCGCATTGCATTCTTGAGCGGCCGGGCGTAGCGTCGCGCCAACCGAGCATCGGAGGCCAGAGATGTCCGATCAGCCGACCGACGGCGAGCGCAGCTGGGTGGACCGCCTGCGCGAGCGCGGTGCCGAGCGCAGGGCGATGCGTGCCGACCGTCGCGCGCGGCGCAGGGCGCGCAGCATGGGCGCCAGCCCCGACGACGCGGCGCGCCAGGCCGAGAGCGGCAACGTGCAGGGCGGCTTCTTCACCACGCAGAGCCAGCCCAAGCGCTGAGCGCCCGCTCAGGCGGGGGCCGGGATCGCCCGATCTGGACCATCAGGCCGGGCATGTCCGCGCTGCGAGAAGCGCTCGACGACACGGGCGCCATCGAACGTCCAGGATCGTGATGCCAGGCAGCGCGATACGCGCGCCGTGCCGGCCCGGAACGGCGAAGACCCCGTCGTGGCGGGGTCTTCGGCACTCGCCTGTCATGGGCGATCCAGGACTCGAACCTGGGACCTCTTCCTTATCAGAGAAGCGCTCTAACCGACTGAGCTAATCGCCCCTACGGGGCGCGGATTGTAGCGAGGATCAGGCGACCGCTCGGGGGCGCAGGCGGCGGGCCAGGGCCAGGGCCTCGTCGACGTCCTCGAAGGCGAGCTCGACCTTGTAGCCCGTGCCGCGAGGGCGCACGCGGACCTCGGTTCCGAGGGCCGCGCCCAGGGCTTCGGAGATCCGGGCGGCGGCCGCCTCCTGGTCCGGGTGGACGGCCGCGCGGCCGCGCTTGGCGGCTCGTGCGGGCGCGTTGGCCTCGCGGGCGCGCTGCTCGACGACGCGCACCGACCAGCCGCCGTGGACCGCCGCGCGGGCGATGCTGCGCCGGTCGGCGTGGTCGTCGGCCAGCAGCAGGGCGCGGCCGTGGCCCTCGGTCAGCGAGCCGTCCTCGACCAGCGCGAGTGCCTCGTCGGGCAGGTCGAGCAGGCGCAGGAGGTTCGAGACGGCGACGCGGCTGCGGCCCACGCGGCGGCCGACCTCCTCGCGCGTGAGCCCCAGCTCCTCGACCAGGCCCGCCACGGCGCGGGCGGCCTCGATCGGGTTGAGGTCCTCGCGCGCCATGTTCTCGATGAGCGCGTCCTCGAGCGATTGGGCGTCGTCGCGCTGCTGGACGAGGGCCGGCAGCGTCTCGAGGCCCGCGAGCCGCGCGGCGCGCCAGCGGCGCTCGCCGGCGACGAGCTCGTAGCGTCCCGCCGGGGCGCGGCCGGACGAGCACGGGCTGCACGACGCCGCGCTCCTTGACCGAGTCGGCCAGTGCCTGCAGCGCCTCCTCGTCGAAGCGCTTGCGCGGCTGCTCGCGGATTCGGCGCGACGAGGTCGACGTGGAGCTCGCGCAGCTCGGCGCCGTCGTGCTCGCCCTCGGACACCGACAGGATGGCCGCGAGCCCGCGGCCCATGCCTCGACGCTCAGCCACGGGCGGCTACCTCCTTGGCCAACTCGAAGTAGGCCTCCGCACCGCTCGAGTGCGGGTCGTGATGGATCACCGGGCGCCCGAAGCTCGGCGCCTCGCCGAGGCGCACGCTGCGCGGGATCACGGTGTCGAAGACCAGCTGCGGGAAGTGCTCGCGCACCTCGCGCTCGACGTCGCGGGCCAGCCGGGTGCGCCCGTCGTGCATGGTCAGGAGCATGCCCGCCACGGCCAGGCGCGGGTTGAGCTCGCGCTGGATGAGGCTCAGCGTGTCGAGCAGGCCGGCGAGGCCCTCGAGGGCGTAGTACTCGGTCTGGACCGGGACGATCACGCGATCGGCCGCCACCAGCGCGTTGACCGTCAGCGGGCCGAGCGACGGCGGGCAGTCCAGGAGCGTGTAGGCGAAGCGGTCGCGCAGCGGCGCCAGGGCCTCGCGCAGGCGCTGCTCGGAGCCGGGCACGCGCGGGAGCTCGACGTTGGCCGCCGCCAGATCGGGGTGCGAGGGCAGGATCGTGAGGTTGGCGATGGCGGTCGTCGACAGCGCCTCCTCGGCCGTCGCCGAGCCGCACAGGACGTCGTAGACGCTGGGCTCGCGGTCCTTCTCGAGCCCGAGCCCGACGGTCGCGTTGGCCTGCGGGTCGATGTCGACGAGCAGCGTCGCGTAGCCGGCCTCGGCGATGCAGGCCGCGACGTTGACCGCGGTCGTCGTCTTGCCGACGCCGCCCTTCTGATTCGCGATCGCGTAGATCGTCCCCATCGCCCGTCAAGCTAGCGGCGACTCCGGTCGGAGCGCGCCCCTCTTCGTTCGGCGCCGAAGCGCCATCACCTTCAACTCGAGGCTTGGATCGGCCGTTTGCGGGCCATTCCCGGTCGCCGCGGGTAGCGGCTCGGCGTCGGGCTCACCTTCGAGCTGAGGTAGAGATGACGATCGCGGGCCCGCGGGAAGGGATCGACGGAGATCGCCTCGCGGCGCGCCCATGCCGAGCGCATCGGCCGCGGCCGCGCCGTCAGCCTCCTCTGCCGGCTCGCGGCGGCCCTTCCAGGCCACGAGCACGCCGGCCGGCTCGAGCAGCGGCGCCGCGTACTCCAGCAGGACCGGCAGCGGCGCCAGCGCCCGGGCCACGACCAGGTCCTGGGCGCCGATTCCCTCCGGCCACGCCTCCGCGCGCGCGTTGACCACCTCCACGTTGCCGAGACCGAGCTCGCTGACCGCCGTCGCGAGGAAGGCGCACTTGCGCCCCACGCTCTCGACGAGCGCCACGTGCGCGGCGGGCAGCG
This sequence comes from uncultured Actinomycetes bacterium, assembly GCA_963816845.1. Classification (GTDB taxonomy): domain Bacteria; phylum Actinomycetota; class Thermoleophilia; order Solirubrobacterales; family Solirubrobacteraceae; genus JAOPZW01. Next base: position 406,066 of record CAWFMR010000064.1, read on the forward strand.
CGATCGCCAGGGCGAGGCCCGGAAACCCGCCCCCTGAGCCGAGATCGGCGACACGGCGCGCGGAGCGGACGGCCGGCAGGTCGAGGGCCACGAGCGAGTCGGCCACGTGCGCGTCCACGCCCTCGGCCGGATCGCGGACGGTGGTGATGGCCGCGGGCTCGGCCGCGACGAGGTCGAGGAGCGCGGCGAGGCGGTCCTCGGCCCCTGCGGGAAGGCCGTGCCGCGCGGCGAGCTCGGCCAGGCGGGTGCCGACGTCAGCCGCCACCGTCAATCGTGAAACCTCGCCGGCGCTCCCCGGCGATCGGAGCGGGATGGCCGGCCGTGTTCCACGTGAAACCTCGTCGGTGGCTAGGTGACCAGCGGCGCGACGACGAGGTGGCGGTCGGGCTCCTCGCCCTCGCTGTAGGTCTCGACGTCACCGCGGTCGCGCAGGTACTCGTGCACGAGCTTGCGCTCGCTCGCCGTCATGACATCGAGGGCGACGGGGCGCCCCTGGCGCCGCGCGTCGTCGGCCGCCTGGTCGGCGAGCCGATGCAGCGCCTCCGCACGGCGAGCGCGATAGCCCTCGGCATCGATGACCACGCGCAGGTCGCCGGCGGGGGCGCCACCGCCGCGCGTGAGGACGATGCGGAAGACGAGGTGCTGGACGGCGTCGATCGTCTGCCCGTGGCGCCCGATGAACAGCCCCAGGTCGTGGCCGTGGACGGTGCCGGTCACGACGTCGCCGTCGCGGTCGACCTCGACGTCGCCCTTCAGCCCCAGCGCCGTCACCACCTCCTCGAGCACCTCCTGAACCGTGCTCTCGACGACGTCCGAGCTCATCTGCGCCTTCCGGTCTTCTTCTTGCGCCGCTGGCGTGGGGGCGGCGGCGGAGCGCTCGTCCGCCGGTCGCGCTGCTCGGGCGCCGCGCCATCGCCCCCGTTGGCGCTCGGCTTCGGCTTGGCCTTCGGCTCCTTCGGCTCCTTCGGCTTCGGACCGCCGCCTCCCTTGTCAGGGACCGCGGCCGCCGCGCCGGCGGTGGCCGGCCCGCTCCCGGGCGCTCCGAGCACAGGCAATCCCGCGCCGCGCCGGATGATGTACTGCTGGCCGACCGTCCAGAAGTTCGTGGTGATCCAGTAGACGAGCAGGCCGGCCGGGAAGCCCTGGATGAAGGGCACGAACACGAACGGCAGCGCGATCATGATGAAGCGCTGGTTGCGGTCCGCCGTGACCGACATCAGCACGCTCGACAGCAACTGCGAGCCGACGTAGAGGACGAGCAGGACGGCCAGGACCCAGCCCGTCGCGTGGGCGGTCAGGTCCGGGATGAAGAGGAACTTCGCGCTGCCGGGATCCACCTGGTTGCACGCGACGTTCGTGACGCTCGTCCCATGCTCGGCCGCGTACCGCACGATGCCCGGGCAGATGTCGAGCTTGAGGTCCTTCCGCAGCATGTAGAACAGCGAGAAGAAGACCGGGAGCTGCAGTACCAGGGGCAGGCACGACCCGAACGGGTTGACCTTGTTCTCCTGGTAGAACTTCATCATCTCCTGGTTCAGGCGCTGACGGTCGTCCTTGTACTTCGCCTGCAGGGCCTTGATCTCGGGCGAGAGGCGCTGCAGGGCCTGCATGGACTTGAACTGCTTGAGCGTCAGCGGGATCAGCGCCGCGCGGACGACGATGGTCAGCGCGATGATCGAGAAGCCCCACGAGAACCCCACCGTGTCGTGGAAGAACACGAGCACGTGATCGAACACGTCGATCAGCGGCTGGACGGGGTTGGCGATCGGGAGGAAGTTCATCGGCTCGGGTCGCGGCGGCGGAACAGGCGCTGGGCGTCCACGGGATCGAAGCCGCCGTGGCTGAACGGGTTGCAGCGCAGCACCCGCCACGCCGCCAGCACCAGCCCCCGCAGTATGCCGTAGTCGCGGATCGCCTGGACGGCGTAGGCCGAGCAGGTCGGCTCGTACTTGCAGCGCCGCGGCAGCGCCGGCGACACCACGCGCTGGTAGGCGACGATCGGCGCGAGAACGAGGCGGCGCATCACGTGCCGTCGCCCTCCCCGCCGGCCACCGACTTCTCGACGAGCTCGGCCAGCGCGCCGCGCACGCCCTCCAGCCCGTCGCGCTCGGCCAGCTCGCGCACCTCGGGGCGCGCGACGACCACGACGTCCTGGTCGGCCGGCAGCTGCTCGGCCAGCGTCACGAAAGCCTCTCTGAGCAGGCGCTTCACCTTGTTGCGATCGACGGCGCCGCCCACCTTGCGCGACACCGACACGCCCAGGCGGGTGCCGTCGGCCGGCTCGCCCGCGGACGAGCGCGGGAAGCTGTAGAGGACGAGGAAGCGGTTGCCGACCGACCGACCCTGGCGGTAGACGCGCTCGAACTCCGCGCTGCGGGAGAGGCGCCCGCGCTTCGGGCGCCGGCCGACGGCGCGCGGCAAGCGGTCCACCGCGGTCAGACGGTCAGCCGCTTGCGACCCTTGTCCCGGCGGCGCTTGAGCGTCAGGCGCCCGGCCCGCGTGCTCATGCGGGCGCGGAACCCGTGGGTGCGGGCGCGCTTGCGCTTCTTGGGCTGATAGGTGCGCTTCATGGCAAGAGGAAGGGTCGGTGACCGGCGCGCCAGTCTAGCGCGCGGGCGTTGTCGACACTCCCTTCCACACGCCGTGCACAGGCGTGTGCATGGCCCGCCGGCGGTTTTGTTCGCGATTTGCGACGTGCGTCCGGAGGCCCCCGGCGGGCCCCGCGTTCGGGCCCCTGACCCGTTGCTATAGTCGCCGCGCCGGTCGCCCCCAGGGCGGCCTCCTCCCCCATCTGCCGCCAAACGCTGCCCGCCGAGGAGCCGACTGCCCCTGTCGTGACCGAGGACCCCGAGCACATCTGGAACGCCATCCAGGACGAACTGCGCCAAGCGGTCCCGGCTGACATGTACGACGTCTGGCTCGCGCCCCTCCGGGCGCTCGGCCTCGAGGGCGACGTCCTCGTCGTCGAGGCCCCGCTCGAGCTGCGCGCCTGGGTCGCCGAGCGCTTCGCGCGCGTGCTGCAGGCCAGCGCGGCCGCGGTCCTCGGACCCGAGGTGACCGTCGACGTGCGCTCGGGCGCCGCCGCCAAGCGCGGCCCCAGCGCCCGCCCGACCACGCACGAGCCGCCCGTCTCGCGCGCGCCCGAGCACGGGATCAACCCCGCGCTGACCTTCGAGCAGTTCGTCATCGGCGACGCCAACCGCTTCGCGCACGCCGCCGCCCTGGCCGTGGCCGAGCTCCCCGGCCACGCCTACAACCCGCTCTTCATCTACGGGCCGCCCGGCGTCGGCAAGACCCATCTGCTGCACTCGATCGGCAACTTCGTCCTCGCCTACGGCGCCGGCCTCAGCGTCCGCTACACGACGGTCGAGACCTTCACCAACCAGTTCCTCGCGGCCCTCCAGCGCGGCGACATGGATCGCTTCAAGGGCAGCTACCGCCATGCCGACGTGCTGCTCATCGACGACATCCAGTTCCTCGCCTCCAAGGCCAAGACCGAGGAGGAGTTCTTCCACACCTTCAACGCCCTGCACGACCTCGGCAGCCAGCTCGTGCTGACCTCCGATCGCCTCCCGCGCGACCTCAGCGCCCTCGAGGACCGCCTGCGCGAGCGCTTCGAGGCCGGCCTGGTCACCGCCATCGAGCCGCCCGACCTCACCACGCGGGTCGCCGTCCTGCGCAAGCGCGCCCAGCACGACGGCGTCGTCCTGGCCGACGACGGCGTCCTCCCCCTCCTCGCCGCCCGCGCGCCCGACAGCGTCCGCATGCTCGAGGGCGCCCTCATCCGCGTCGTCGCCTTCGCCTCGCTCACCGGGCGCCCGCTGACCACCGCGCTCGCCGAGGAGGTCCTGGCCGACCTCTACCCCGTGCGCGCGAGCGACCGCCCGGCGCCGCTCACGGTGGAAGCCATCCAGGACATCACCGCCGACGCGTTCGGCCTCAGCCGCGAGGAGCTCCTCTCGCGCCAGCCGCGCGGCCCGCCTCGCCTGGCCGCGACAGGTCGCGATGTACCTCGCGCGCGAGCACACGAGCGAGACCCTGCCCGCCATCGGAGCGCGCTTCGCGGGCCGCAACCACACCACCGTCCTGCACGCCTGCCGCCGCACCGCCCAGCGCATCGCCGCCGACCCCGAGGCCTTCGACTTCGTTCGGCGCCTCACCGAGCAGCTGCATCCGGCCGTTCGGGGGCACACCGCCGCCGGCAGTTCTCTCCGGCATGACTGACAGACTCCGCGGCTCCGCCCACCAGCCGTTGTGCGCTGTCCCCCCGCACCTTGCGGCCCTTTCGGCGCCTGTGCACATCTCCACAACCCCTATGACTTCGATTCCTATCCAGAGGTGGTCATCGTGAAGTTGTCGACCTCGTCGCAGCAGCTGCTCGCCCAGCTTCAGGTCGTCTCGCGCGTCGCGTCGACGCGCAGCGCCGTGCAGGCGCTCTCCGGCGTGCAGATCGCCGCCGAGGACTCCGTGCAGCTGCGCGCCACCGACATGGAGGTCGCCCTGCGCGTCCCGCTCGAGGCCACCATCGAGCGCGCGGGCACCGTCGTCCTCCCGGCCCGCCTGCTCCTCGACGTCGTGCGCCAGCTGCCCGCCGGCGACGTCTCGCTCGAGCTGCGCCCCGCCGAGCAGGACGTCGAGGTCGTCGCCGGCACCGCGCGCTTCCACATCCGCACGCTGCGCGCCGAGGACTTCCCCCCGCTGCCCGAGCCGGGCGGCGACCAGATCGTCACCATGCCGGCGCCGGCCTTCACCGAGACCATCGCCCGCGTCGCCCGCTCGGCCTCGCGCGACGAGACGCGCCCCATCCTCACCGGCATCCTCGTCTCCGCCGCGGGGGACGAGCTGCGCATGGTGGCCACCGACTCCTATCGCCTGAGCGTGAAGGAGACCCACCTCGAGTCCTCCCTGCCCGACGGCTTCGAGGCCAACGTGCCGGCCCGCGCGCTGGAGGAGCTCGGCCGCCTCGTGCGCGAGGACGTCGACGACATCCGCATCGGCGTGCGCGCCAACCAGGTCGTCTTCGAGGTCGACGGGCTCGCGCTGTCGTCGCGGCTCATCGACGGTCAGTTCCCGAACTACAGGCAGCTGCTGCCCGAGGCCTACGAGCACGAGCTGACCATCAACCGCGAGGAGCTCCTGGAGGTCGTGCGCCGCATCAGCCTCATGGCGCAGAAGAACGCGCCGCTGCGCCTGTCCTTCAGCGAGGGCGAGGTGAGCATCTCGGCGCAGACCCCTGACGTGGGCGAGGCGAGCGAGCCGGTGCCGATCCCGTTCGCCGGCGAACCGTTCGACATCGGCTTCAACCCGGACTTCCTGATCGCCGGGCTCGAGAGCGCGGGCTCCGAGGACGTCGTGCTCAAGCTCATCAGCCCGCTGCGCCCGGGGCTGCTCGAGTCGGCCGACGGCAGCGGCTTCCTCTACCTGATCATGCCCATCCGCCTGAACGTCTGAGGCCGCCGTGGTGGTGACCCGCCTGCGCGTGCGCGACTTCCGCAGCTACACCGCGGCCGAGGTCGGGCTGGGCGAGCGGCTCACCGTCGTGCACGGGCCCAACGGCGCCGGCAAGACGAACCTGCTCGAGGCGCTGTACTTCGGGTGCACGGGACGCTCGTGCCGGACCACCAACGAGCGCGAGCTGCTGCGCTTCGACGCCGGGCCCGGGGGCGTCGTGCGCGTGGAGGTCCACGGGCGCGACCGCGACGGCGAGCACGAGCTCAGCGTCGGCTTCCAGCCCGGGGAGGCCAAGCGCTTCAAGGTCGACGGCGCGCCGGCCGAGCGGCTGCTCGACGCGCCGCACCGCCCGCTGGTCAGCGTCTTCCTCCCCGATCGGCTCGAGCTCGTCAAGGGTCCGCCGGCGCTGCGGCGCTCGCACCTCGACCAGGTCGTCGGCGCCCTGTGGCCCGGGCGCACGGCCACGCGCCGCCAGTACGCGCAGACGCTGGCCCAGCGCAACGCGCTGCTCGCGCGCGTGCGCGCCGGCGGATCGCGCTCGGCGCTGGCGGCCTGGGACCTCGAGCTCGCCCGGCACGGCATCGCGCTGCGCGACGACCGCGCCGCGGCGCTGGACCTCCTGCGCCCGCGCTTCGCCGAGGCCGCCTCCGAGCTCGGCCTCGCCGGCGCCGCGGAGCTGCGCTACCGCCCGCGCACCCGGGCCGACAGCCCGGAGGCGCTGGCCGCCGAGCTGGCCGAGCGCCTGGACGCAGACCTCGAGCGCGGCTTCACGACGCACGGGCCGCATCGCGACGACGTGGCGCTCCTGCGCGACGGGCGCGAGCTGCGCGCGTACGGCTCGCAGGGCGAGCAGCGGATGGGCCTGCTGGCGCTGCTGCTGGCCGAGCGCGCGGTGCTCGAGGACGAGCGCGGCGCACCGCCCCTGCTGCTGCTCGACGACGTCATGAGCGAGCTCGACTTCGGGCGCCGCGAGCGGCTCGTCGAGCGTCTGCGCGCGGGGCAGGCGCTCGTGACCACGACCGACGTGGCGCACGTGCCCGGCGCCGACGAGGACGACGTCGTGCGCCTGCGCGTCGAGGACGGCGTCGTGACGCCCGAGCCCGTTCCGGCATGAGGCGCCGCGAGCCCCGAGCCCTGTCGCACGCGGTCGCCGCGCTGGCCGATCGGCTCGCGCCGCAGACGACGCTGGCCGAGGTCCAGCGGGTGTGGGCCGAGGCGGTGGGCGAGGTGGTCGCCGCCCAGGCCGAGCCCACCGGCGAGCGCGACGGCGTCCTGACCGTGACGTGCGCGTCGGCCGTCTGGGCTCAGGAGCTCGACCTCATGGGCCCCGAGCTGGTGGAGCGCCTCAACGCGGCGCTCGGCAGCGACGCCGTGCGCTCGCTGCGCTGCTCGTCGGCGCCCGCGCGCGGCTGGTCCTAGCTAGCGCTTGGACTTGGCCGCCGCGCGCGCGGCGCGGGCGAGGTACGTGTGGCCGGCCTTCACGTTGACCGTCTTCTTGCGCTTGAAGTCGCGGACCGCCACCGTCCCGCGCCGGACCCTGGTCAGGGTGCCCTCGCAGCGGTCCTCGACGAGCCAGATCGTGCCGCGCACGGTGGCCGAGCTGTACTTGCCGTCGGTGCGGAACTTGCCCTTGCCGCTGCCCCACAGCTTCCCGAGCACCGACTTGGGGCCCTTCTTCTTGTCGGCGCCGGCCGAGCGCGCGCCCTTCAGCGGCGCGCACTGCGAGCGGGCGATCTGGCCCTTCATGACCAGGTCGGTGATGAGGGCGGCGGGCTTCTTGGGCTTCTTCCTGGGCACCGACTGCTTGACCTGGAAGATGCCGTCGTAGAAGTCGGCGGTCTGGGTCTTCTTGCCGGCGGTGTCGGCCGCGGACGTCAGCGCGACCCGACCCTTGGTCGTGTCGAGCTGCGAGCCCATGGGGATGTTGAGCGCGCCGGTGAGCGGGACGAAGCCGTTGCCCACTCCCGCCGGCGCCTTGCCGGCCGGGTACTTGATGGAGACCGTGCCCGACACGACGCGCACGACCACGGACTTGCCCGGGGCGGGGGGAGCGGGCGGGGCGGCGGGCGCCGGCGCCGGGGCGGCGGGTGCGGTCGTGTTGAGGAACACGCTGAGCGTGTTGGCCTGGTCGTTGGACGCCGCGAGGTCGGGCTTGCCGTCGCCGTTGAAGTCGCCGGCCGCGACGCCGTTGGCGCCGGGCGCCGCCAGCGGCGCGCCGTCGGCCGCGAACCCGCCGCCGGCCTGGCGCAGGAGCACGGTGACCGTGCCGGCGGTGTTGCTGGTCACCGCGAGGTCGGGGCGCCCGTCGGCGTTGAAGTCGGCGGTGGCCAGGCCGAGCGCGCCGGCGCCGACCGGGATCGGCGCCTCCGCCGTGAAGCCGCCGGCCGGGTTGCGCAGCAGCACGTTGACCGTGTTCGTCCCCAGGACGGCCACGGCGATGTCGCGCCAGCCCGTCGCCGTTGAAGTCGGCCGCCTCGATGCCCTCGGGCGAGGCGCCGACCGGGATCGCCGCGCCCTCCGACGCGAAGCCGCCGCCCGGCTGGCGCAGGAGCACCGTGACCGAGCCGCCGTTGAGGTTGGTGATCGCGAGGTCCGGGCGCGTGTCGCCGTTGAAGTCGGCGGCCACGATGTCGCGCGGCGTGGCGCCGGTGGGGTTGGCGGGCCCCTCCTGCGTGAAGCCGCCGCTTCCGTTGCCCAGGAAGGTGACGACGGTGTTGCCGTTGTAGCTCGGCGCGGCGATGTCCGCGCGCCCGTCGCCGTTGAAGTCGGCGGCGGTGACGGAGCCCGTGCTGCCGACGCTCAGCGGCGTCCCCGCGGCGAAGCCGCCGCCCGGCTGGCGGAGCAGCACGCTGACCGTGCCGTCGCTGAAGTTCTGCGTGGCGACGTCCGGGAAGCCGTCGCCGTTGAAATCGGCGACGAACCCGTAGCCGGGGCCGAGGCCGGTCGGGAACGGCGAGCCCGCCTCTGCTGCGAAGCCCGCGGGCCCGCGGAGGAAGACCGAGAGGTTGCTCCCGGTGCCGTTGACGGTGGCCGCGTCGGTGCGTCCGTCGCGGTTGAAGTCCGCGGTCAGGACCCCGTACGGCTGGGCCGCCCCGACGGCGAGCGGCGAGCCCTCGGGCGCGAACGACGCCTGCGCCGGCGCGGTGATGACAAGGGCGCCGAGCGCCGCCATCCCTGGCAGAAATCTCCTCATGCGCGCATCCTCTACGGCCGACCGCCTGCGCGCAATCGATAAGTCCTACTCGACCGTCGAGCATGGCCGAATTGGGCGCCGCGACGCGACCGCCGCCGACATCGGCGAGAAGGTCGCCGTTCCACCACGCTTTTGCCGCGTTTTGCAGGACTTTCATGGCCGCATGAGTGGGGGAAGAGGGGGGTTGATGTGCTATTCTTCTGTCAACCAGTTGCTCGAGCCCCGGCCGGGTGGCGATTAGCCCGAGACCGGGGTTCTTGACGTCTACGGAGGCACGTTGGCGCAGGACTCGAACCCCCCGAATGGCCGCGACGGATCGGCCCACTACGACGCTCAGGACATCACGGTCCTCGAGGGTCTGGAGGCTGTCCGCAAGCGCCCGGGCATGTACATCGGGTCGACGGGCCTGCGCGGTCTGCACCACCTCGTCTACGAGGTGGTCGACAACTCCGTGGACGAGGCCCTGCAGGGCCGCGCCTCGCGCGTCGACGTCACCATCCACCCCGACAACTCGGTCACCGTCGTCGACGACGGCGCCGGCATCCCCGTCGGGATGATGGAGAAGGAGGGCCGCCCGGCCGTCGAGGTCGTGCTCACCGTCCTGCACGCCGGCGGCAAGTTCGGCGACGGCGGCGGCTACAAGGTCTCCGGCGGCCTGCACGGCGTCGGGGTCTCGGTGGTCAACGCGCTCAGCGAGTCGCTGATCGTCGAGGTGCGCCGCGAGGGCCACGCGTGGCGCCAGGAGTACGAGCGCGGCGCGCCGCAGGCCGACCTTGCCAAGGGCGAGTCGACCAGCGAGACCGGCACGACCATCAGCTGGCTGCCCGACGCCGAGATCTTCGAGTCGCTGGACCACGACTTCTCGATCCTCGAGCAGCGCCTGCGCGAGACCGCCTTCCTCACGCGCGGCCTGGCCATCTCGCTGACCGACGAGCGCTCGGGCGGCAACCGCGTCGAGTTCCGCTACGACGGCGGCATCGAGGACTTCGTCCGCTACCTCAACGAGGGCAAGGAGCCGATCCAGAAGAAGGTCATCTTCTTCGAGGGCGAGTCCGACGAGGGCGCGGTCGAGGTCGCCATGCAGTGGAACGGCTCCTACCAGGAGTCCGTCTTCTCCTTCGCCAACAACATCAACACGCACGAGGGCGGCTCGCACCTCTCGGGCTTCCGCTCCGCGCTGACGCGCACGCTCAACCGCTACGCGCGCGAGAAGGGCCTGCTCAAGGAGAAGGACGAGAACCTCTCCGGCGAGGACGTGCGCGAGGGGCTCACGGCCGTCATCTCGGCCAAGCTGGCCGATCCGCAGTTCGAGGGCCAGACGAAGACCAAGCTCGGCAACCCGGGCATGGAGGGCTTCGTCGCCACCATCGTCAACGCGCGGCTGGGCGAGTTCCTCGAGGAGAACCCGGCCGAGGCCAACCAGGTCATCCGCAAGGCGGTCCAGGCCGCGCAGGCGCGCTCGGCCGCCCGCAAGGCCCGCGACCTCACGCGCCGCAAGAGCGCGCTCGAGAACACGCGCCTGCCGGGCAAGCTGGCCGACTGCTCGGTCAAGGACCCCTCGCTGGCGGAGATCTTCATCGTCGAGGGCGACTCGGCCGGCGGCTCGGCCAAGCAGGGGCGCGACCGCAACACGCAGGCGGTGCTGCCGCTGCGCGGCAAGATCCTCAACGTCGAGAAGGCGCGCATCGACAAGGTCCTGCAGAACGACGCGATCCAGTCGCTCGTCACCGCCATCGGCACCGGCGTGCGCGAGGAGTTCGACCTCGAGCGCGCCCGCTACCACAAGGTCATCCTCATGACCGACGCCGACGTCGACGGCGCCCACATCCGCACGCTCGTCCTGACGCTCCTGTTCCGCGAGATGCAGGAGCTCATCGAGGCGGGCTACGTCTACATCGCCAAGCCGCCGCTCTACAAGCTCAAGCAGGGGCGCAACGAGCGCTACATCGAGAAGGAGTCAGAGCTCGAGGAGATCCTGCTCTCGGACAAGTTCGAGAAGATCGACATCCGCGACGGCTCCGGCAACCAGTTCAAGCTCACCGAGGCGCGCTGGCAGCGCTACACGCGCCTGCGCAAGCAGTACGAGGGCTGGGCCAGCGCGCTGCGCGCCGAGCACGGCCACGACACGGTGCGCTTCCTCGAGGAGTCCTCGATCCTCGACGAGCAGGCGAGCACGGTCGAGGACGCGCTGGCCATCATCAAGCGCGGCTCGATCGACGGCGCCGTCCACACCACCGAGCTGATGTCCGACGAGGACGCCGACGAGCTGCGCATCCGCGCGATCGAGACGCGCACCGGCCTGGCGCAGACGCACCCCATCAAGCGCACGCTGTTCGAGTCGCCCGAGTACAAGACCTTCATCAAGGTCCACGCGGCGCTCGTCGAGCTGGCCGGCACGCCGCCGTTCACGGTCAAGCTGGCCGACAAGTCCGACGAGGCGCTGTCCTTCGAGGCGCTGCGCGAGACGGTGCTCGACGTCGTGCGCCGCCAGCCGGGCGTGGGCCTCAACCGCTTCAAGGGCCTCGGCGAGATGAACGCCGAGCAGCTGCGCGAGACGACCATGGCCCCCGAGACCCGCACGCTGGCGCAGGTCACGATGGAGGACGCCGCGGCGGCCGATCGCATCTTCTCGATGCTGATGGGCGACGTGGTCGAGTTCCGGCGCCAGTTCATCGAGGACAACGCCCTTGCGGCGACGGTCGACGTCTGAGGTGGTGATCTAGATGACGGGCACCGACATCATCGGCGGCGGCAACATCGAGCCGCGCGCGCTCGAGGACGAGATGCGCTCGGCGTATCTCGACTACGCGATGTCGGTCATCGTCGGGCGCGCGCTGCCCGACGTCCGCGACGGGCTCAAGCCCGTGCACCGGCGCGTGCTGTACTCGATGAGCGAGCAGGGCCTCGGCCCGACGCGCCCGCGCGCGAAGTCCGCGGCGGTCGTCGGCGACGTGATGGGCAAGTACCACCCGCACGGCGACTCGGCGATCTACGACACGCTCGTGCGCATGGCGCAGGACTTCTCCATGCGCTACACGCTCGTCGACGGCCAGGGCAACTTCGGCTCGATCGACGACGATCCGGCCGCGGCCATGCGCTACACCGAGGCGCGCCTCACGCGCCTGGCGATGGAGATGCTGCGCGACCTCGACCAGGACACGGTCGACTTCATCCCGACCTACGACGGCAACCACCAGGAGCCGCTGGTCCTGCCGGCGCGCTTCCCGAACCTGCTCGTCAACGGCTCGACCGGCATCGCGGTCGGCATGGCGACCAACATCCCGCCGCACAACCTGCGCGAGGTCACCGACGCGGTCATCGCCTACATCGACGACCCGAACGTCACCGCCGACGAGCTCATGCGCCACGTCAAGGGCCCGGACTTCCCGACCGGCGGCATCATCGTCGGCCACCAGGGGATCCGCGACGCCTACGAGACCGGCCGCGGCCGCGTGCGCGTGCGCGCCCGCGTGGGCATCGAGGAGATCGGCCACGGCAAGGAGGCGCTGATCGTCACCGAGCTGCCCTACGCCGTGAAGAAGGGCGGCGACGGCGGCCTGATCACCAAGATCGCCGACCTCGTCCACGACAAGAAGATCCCGGACATCAGCGACCTGCGCGACGAGTCCGACCGCCACGGCATGCGCCTGGTCATCGAGCTCAAGCGCGGAACGCTGCCGAAGGTGGTGCTCAACCAGCTCTACAAGCACACCGCGATGCAGTCGACCTTCGGCGTGAACATGGTCGCGCTGGTCGACGGCATCCCGCGCACGCTGTCGCTCAAGCAGGTCATCGCCGCCTACGTCGCGCACCAGCGCACGGTCATCGTCCGGCGCACCAAGTTCGAGCTCTCCGAGAAGGAGCGCCGCGCCCACATCCTCGAGGGCCTGCTCATCGCGATCGACAACCTCGACGCGGTGATCGAGCTCATCCGCGCCTCGCGCGACCGCGAGAGCGCGCGCACCGAGCTGATGTCGCGCTTCGAGCTGACGCAGCTGCAGGCGACGGCGATCCTCGACCTGCGCCTGTCGCAGCTGACGGCGCTCGAGTCCGACGAGATCCGCAACGAGCACGCCGACGTCGTCGAGCGCATCAAGGAGCTGCGCGCGATCCTCGGCGACGAGTCGCGCGTCCTGGGCCTCATCAAGGAGGAGCTGGGCGAGATCGCCGAGCGCTTCGCCGACGATCGCCGCACCGAGATCACGGCCTCCGAGGACGAGATCGACATCGAGGACCTGATCGCCGACCAGCAGATGGTCATCACGATCACGAAGACCGGCTACATCAAGTCGCTGCCGCTGACCACCTACCGCAAGCAGCACCGCGGCGGGCGTGGGCGTGACCGGGATGGACATGAAGGACGGCGACTACATCGAGCACCTCTTCGTGTGCTCGTCGCACGACTTCCTGCTCTTCTTCTCCAACCGCGGCAAGGTCTATCGCTCGAAGGTCTACGAGCTGCCCGAGGCGCAGCGCACGGCGAAGGGCCGCGCGCTGGTCAACGTCCTGCCGCTGCGCGAGGGCGAGCGCATCCAGTCGGTGCTCTCCACGCGCGACTTCGCCGAGTCGAAGTACCTCGTCTTCGCGACGAAGAAGGGCACGGTCAAGAAGACCGAGTTCGCCAAGTACAACACGCCGATCAAGGCCGACGGCATCATCGCCATCAACGATCCGCGACGACGACGAGCTCGTCGCCGTGCGCCGGGTCGACCCCGGCGAGGAGATCCTCATGATCTCCAAGGAGGGCCTGGCCGTCCGCTTCGCCGAGGACGACGCGCGCGCGATGGGCCGCGACACCGGCGGCGTGCGCGGCATGAACATCACCGGCAAGGACAACGAGGTGCTGACCATGGACGTCGCGCGCGACGACCAGGAGGTCCTCGTGGTCACCGACAACGGCTTCGGCAAGCGCACCCCGGTCAGCGAGTACCGCAAGACCTCGCGCGGCGCCAAGGGCGTGCAGACGATCAAGTTCTCCGAGAAGCGCGGCGGCCTGGCCGCGGCGCTCGTCGTGCGCCCGCACCAGGAGCTGCTCTTCATCTCCCAGGAGGGGATGGTCCAGCGCACCGGCGTGCGCGGCATCCGCCAGACGGGCCGCTCGGCTCAGGGCGTGACGCTCATGAACGTGCGCGACGACGACCGCGTGTCGGCGGTGGCGCTGGTGGTCGAGTCCGACGCGCCGACCGCGGCGGCGGTGGCCGACGGCGTGACGACCAACGGTGCGGAGGCCATCGACGGCGCCGAGCCGCTCGAGGCCATCGAGCCGGAGGTCGACGACGATCTCGAGGGCGAGGACGGGGCCGAGATCGAGGACGGCGACGAGAACTCACCGAACGGGGATTGAGTCGTCGCTGCGGCTTGATAATCTCGGATCACCAGAGAAAGGAGGTGGTCCGTATAAGTAGTTCTAGTTCTTGCGGGACCCTGGAGGTGACCGGCCGCACGTAGGTCGGAGGCTGGAGCCGCGTAGCGGAATCCAACCCGGGCCACCGTCGGACGGCTTGCCGGAACTGGTCCCACCGGCGCAGTACCTACCGCCGTTCGATCCTTTATCCAGTCATTCTCACGCGAAGGGCGGCCCACGGCCGCCCTTCGTGCTGCTGGGCGCTTGCGGCGCGCGGCGGCCGGCAGGCGCCGCGGGTGCGCTCGGACTAGCGCGCGTCGAGCGCGCGCGCGACGTGCTCCTCGAGGCGCAGGAACTCCGCGTGGGCGAAGCTCGCGCCGAGGTCGGGCAGGACGTCGAGGGCGGTGACGACGTCGTAGTACGGATGGTGCTCGGGGTGGGGGAGGACCGCGTCGGCCACGCGCTGGCCGTAGTCCAGCGCGAGGTTCCAGCGCAGGTGGCCGAGGTCGACCGCCGCCGGCCCGCGCGAGCCGGTCGTCCAGTCGACCACGCCGGTCAGCTCGGCGCCCTCCCACAGCGTGTTGCCGGGATGGAAGTCGCGGTGGATGAAGCGCTCGGGCAGCTCGGGCGGCGGCGCATGGGCCAGCGCGATGGCGCGCTCCCACACGTCGCGGTCGCCGGCCCAGGACGGGACCGCCAACCGGTCGGGCTCGTAGTAGCGCCGGTAGGGCGGGAGGCCGGCGGGGTCGACGGCGTGGATCTCGGCCAGCGCCCCGACGAGCGGCCCGAGCGGCGGGCGCCCTTGGAACGCCGCGCCCGGGACGCGCGTGATGAGCAGGGCCGGGACGTCGCACGCCGCCGCCTCCGGATCGGCCGCGACGAGCTCGGGCGCCGGCACCGGCGTGTCGAGCCAGCCGCTCGAGCACCAGCATCTCGCGCGCGGCGGTGAGGTCGGGGTCGTCGCGCTCCCAGCCGGGCCGCGCCCAGCGGCGCAGCACCAGCTCGCGACCGTCGCCCAGCACGAGCAGGTGGTTGGCCAGCCACTGGCTCTCGAGCGGCAGCGCGGCCACCACCCGCGCGCCGGCCGCCTCCTGCGCCCAGCGCATCGCGGCCGGCGGGACGGCCTGCGTCCAGGTCACTCAGGCCGCGTCGGCCACGGCGCCCGTCGCGGGCAGCCATTGTCGCCAGGCCGCCGGGATCGTCGGGCTGGCGACGTGGATGAACACGTGCGGGCTCGGCGCGGTGGGCTGTCGGCGCGGGTGCATGTTGGCCCGCTCGGGCAGGTGGTCGCCCTTGCGCCGGTTGCACGGTGCGCACGACGCGACGATGTTCTCCCAGCTCGACGGGCCGCCCTTGGAGCGCGGGATGACGTGGTCGACCGTGAGGTTCGAGCGCGAGCCGCAGTACTGGCACGCCCACCCGTCGCGGGCGAAGACCGCGCGGCGCGTGATCTTGCGCCGATGCGTGTCGCGCGGGACCTTGACGAAGGTCACCAGGCGGATGACGACCGGGCGTGGAATCGCGGTGTGCTCGGAGCGCAGCTCCCAGGCCGCGTGCTCGAGCATCTCGGCCTTGTCCTTGAGCAGGAGGACCGCCGCGCGCCGTACCGAGCAGACGTTGATCGGCTCGAAGGTCGCGTTGAGGACGAGCACCCGACCAGCGTCACGCCCGCGCCGCCGGTGCTCGTGAGCCGGCGCGGACCCCAATCGGCCTGGTGGATTGACCCTTCCCATGGCGGATTCTGCGCGGAAGTGTAGAGGACCGGGCGGGTGGGTCAGCCGGCCGCCTCTGCCGCTGGATAGGTGCCCAGGAGCCGGACCTCCTCGCAGTGCGCGTGCAGCGCCTGCACCGCATCGTCCACCGACGACTCGCCGGCCCGGCCCTCCATGTCGACGTGGAAGAGGTAGTGGCCGAGGCGCCCGCGCCGGGGGCGCGACTCGATCTTGGTGAGGTTCACGCCGCGGAAGGCGAACTCCGACAGGCAGCGCACGAGCCAGCCGGGCTGGGCGTCGCCCGCGCCGGCGAAGACCACCGACGTCTTCCACCCGTCCGCGCCGTCGGACTCGACGGGGTCGCTGCCGGCGGCGCCGAGCCACACGAAGCGCGTCGCGTTGCCGGGCTCGTCGTCGACCTCCTCGCGCAGCACGCGGCACGCCGTAGCGCTCGGCGGCGCCGCTGCGGGCCGAGCGCGGCCCACGGCGCGTCCGACTCGCCGACGGTGCGCACGGCCTCGGCGGTCGAGGCCGCCGCGCGCACGGCGGCGCCGCGGCAGCTCGTCGCGCAGGAAGCGCGCGCACTGCGCCAGCGGCTGGGGATGCGAGATGACCGCCTCGATCGCGTCGAGCGCGATCTCCTCGCGGGCGATGAGGCAGTTGCGGATGGCGAGGACCGCCTCGCCGAGGATCACCGTGTCGGGCGCGTCCCAGGCCAGCGCGTCGAGCGTCGCGGTGACCCCGCCCTCCAGCGAGTTCTCGACCGGGACGAGGGCGCGGTCGACCATGCCGCGGTCGACGGCGATCACGGCCTCGTGGATGGAGCCGAAGGGCACCAGCTCGGCCTCGCGGTCGGCCGTCGCCCGGCGCGCCGCCTCCTCGCTGAACGTGCCGGGCGGGCCCAGGTAGCCCAGGCGCATCACGGCGACGAGCGGCGCCGCTGGCGCTCGCCCACGTCGGGCGCCTCGCCGGCCAGCGCCGCGCGCATCGCCTCCTCCTCCTCGGGCGAGAGCTCGAGCTCGGCGCGGCCGGCCACCACCTGCTTGGCGTAGAGGCGTGCCTGGTCGCGGTGGTGGATGGAGGAGATGACGATGCCCGAACCGCGGGAGTCCAGCAGCGCGATCGAGGTCGACTGCCGGCCGGACATCTCGTTGTAGGCGTCGTAGCGCACGAGCCCGTGGAAGGCGACGGCACCGTCGAGCCGGCCCTCGGCCGCGGCCAGCCGCGCGTCGAGCCCGGCGACGACGTCGGTGACGTAGTCGTTGAGCGAGCCGAAGCCGCGGTCGAGCTCGGCGGCGTGGGTGACGAGGTCCTGGGGCGTGCTGCCGCCCAGGATCGCCCTCTGGTCGGCGCGCAGCCGGCGCAGCGAGCGCACGAGCACGAGCACGGCGATCAGCGCGACGAGCGCCAGGCCGGCCGCGGCCAGCGCCACGATCCCCGTTGTCGAGGAGAGGTCGTCCACGGCCGCGAAGGATAGGCGCGCGGGCGGTGGATTCGCAGCCGGCGGCGCTCGGCGGGGCGGGCGCCCGGGCGACCCGGGCTCAGCGCGTGAAGATGACCGTGTAGCTCGAGCGGTTGTTGCTCGTGGTCTTCTCGCCGTTCACCTTGGCGATCGCGACGGTCACGGTGGTGGGCGCGTTGGCGGGCGGCGCCGAGCCCAGCGGGATGTTCACCGTCGAGGACTGCTTGGCCGTCGTCTGGCCGATGGTCTTCGTGACCGCGATGGTCTTGCCCGACGTCGGCTTGACCGAGACGGAGATCTTGACGTTGGACTCGTTGTTGTCGCCCTGGTTGGTGAACTTGACGGTGAACGTCGGGTTGCTCGACCACGGCGGGCGGTTGACCACGCCCGGCGCCTCGGGCTGCAGCGTGACGGCGCCGATGCTCGTGGAGTCCAGTCCGTGGCCGTGCAGGCCCGGCGCCGCCTGGCCGGACGTCCCGGAGGAGCCGGTGCTCGCGCTGCGGCCGAGGTGCGAGGCGACGGTGGCCGGCGCCAGCCACGAGACGTCGGTCATGAAGCGGCTCGCGGCGATCTGCTGGCCGTTGACGTTGTTCTTGTCGAGGGCGTCCTTGATGAGCGGCGCCACGCGCTGGGCGTAGACGACGTCGGAGGCGAGGAAGGCCTGCATCTCGCCGGCGATGCTGGTTGATCGCGTCCTCGGAGGTCTGCCCGCGGCCGAGCGCGGCGGGGATCTGGTCGGCGATCTTGGTCAGGCCCTCGGCGCGCAGGTTGAGCACGAGCTCGAGGTTGCGCTGGGCCGGGCCCATGTCGCCGGGGACGTCGAACGCCTTCGCGCGCTTGACGTCGTCCTCGGCGGCCAGGCGCAGCTGGTTGACCTGGACCTGCAGCTGCGACGAGTTGCGCGCGCCGTCGGACATGCGCTGGAAGAACGGCTTGCCCACCGACTGGTCGGAGTCGTTGATGACCGCCGTGACGTTGCGGTTGTAGTCCTTCAGCGCGTTGTCCTTGCGGCTGTCGAGGCAGCCCTTGAAGCCGAGGACGATGAGGATGGCGAGGATCGACGAGCGCGCCGAGGCCGACCGCCTGGCGCAGGCGGGCGGTCTGGCGATCCGGTGGGGCTCCCGCACCACCGCCGCGTGCGGCGGTGGCCGGACGGCGCGGCCGCGCGGGGCGCGATCGCACTCGTGTGGGCTCGTCACCCTCGTCGAAGAACGACAACAACTGCTCCCGGTTGGGCTTGGGAAACGACCAGTATGCCCATCGGACCGGACCTTTCGCGGCACGCACGAGGTCGTGCAGAGCGTCGAGGGTGGTTCGCGCGGCGGCGAGCGGGCGCGCCGGGGACGAGGTCGTGCAGCGCAGCGAGGGTGGTTCGCGCAGCGGCGAGCGGGCGCGCGGCGCACGACGTCGTGCACGGCGAGGAGGCAGGCCGGCGACGGCGAAGCCAGGACGTGGTGAGGACCGCCGACGAGCCCACGGACGCCACGACCGCGCGCGCCTTGGGCGCCGGCGGCGACGCGCGACGCGTGCTCGACCGCTACCGGCTCGCGCGCCAGATCGGCTCGGGCGGCTTCGGCGTGGTGTGGCTGGCCGAGGACGAGCGCCTCGAGCGCGCGGTGGCGGTCAAGCGCATCGCGATGCACGACGACGCGGTGGCGGCGCGCGCCGAGCGCGAGGCGCGCGCGGCGGCGCGCCTGTCGCACCCGGGGATCGTCGCCCTCTACGAGTCCGGGCGCGACGACGAGGCCTTCTACCTGGTCTCCGAGCTCGTGCGCGGGCGCACGCTGGCGGAGCTCATGCGCGACGGCGAGCTCTCCGACCGCGACGTGCTGCGCGTGGGCGTGGCGCTGTGCGACGCGCTGGCCCACGCCCACGGACGCGGCGTCATCCATCGCGACGTCAAGCCGGGCAACGTGATCGTGCCCGACCAGCCGCACGACGGCGCCGGCGTGGCCAAGCTCACGGACTTCGGCGTCGCGCGCATGATCGGCGACGACGCGCTGACCATCACCGGCGACGTCGTGGGCACGCTGGCCTACATGGCGCCCGAGCAGGCGGCCGGGGGAGAGGTGGGCGAGGAGGCCGACCTCTACGCGCTGGCCCTCGTCCTCTACGAGGCGCTCAGCGGCGTCAACCCCGTGCGCGGCCGCGGCGCCGCGGCCACCGCCCGGCGGGTCGGCGCGCGCCTGCCCGCGCTGGGGCGCCTGCGCCGCGACCTTCCGCTCGAGCTGTGCCGCGCCCTGGACCGCGCGGTCCTCGCCCGCCCCGAGCAGCGCGGCACGCTGGCCGACCTGCGCGCCGCGCTCGCCGACGGCCTGCCGGTGGCCGACGACGAGCGCGGGACGATCGCCGGCAGCCCGCTCGAGGGTCTGGCCGGGCCGGCGCCGCGCCCGCGCGTGCGCCCGCGCGCCCGGGTCGCCGCGGCGCTCGTGCGCGGGCGCCCTGGCCGCCGCGGCGCTGGCGTGGCTGACGCCCGCCGGCGCGCTTCGAGGTCGCGCCCGCGGTGGGCGCCGCCGCCGGCGCGCTGGCCGTGCTGCTCGCTCCGCGGCTGGGCTGGATCGCGATGGTCTGCGCGCTGGCGGCATGGGCCGGCGGGCCCACGGCGCTCGTCATCGCCCTGGCGGCGCTGCCGACCGTCGTGCTCCTGCGCCGCGCAGGGACCCTGTGGTCGGTGCCGGCCGGAGCGCCGCTGCTGGGGCTGGCCGGCCTGGCGGGCGCCTGGCCGGCGCTGGCCGCGCAGGCGTCGCGGCCGTGGCAGCGCGCCGCGCTGGGCGCGCTCGGCGGCTGGTGGCTCGCGCTCGCCGAGGTCCTCACCGGCGACCGCCTCGCGCTCGGCGCTCCGCCCGGCGCCGCCCTCGACGCCAAGCACCTCGACCCCCTGCTCACGAGCGGCGCGCTGGCCCTCGCCGGCCTCTGGGCGGTGGCCGCGCTGGCCCTGCCCGTCGTCGTGCGCGGGCGCGTGCTCGCGGCCGACGTCGTCGGCGCCACGGCGTGGGCGGCGGCGCTGGGGTCCGCCACCCAGGCCGTGGCCGATACCCTGTCCTGGCAGCCGGCGATGCGCGGCCTGGTGGCCGGCGCGGTCGTCGCGGGCGGCCTGGCGGTCGTCTTCGCGGCGTCACGTGGCGAGACGTACGGGCGTTCCGCCTCGTAGCATCACCGCTTTCCGACGCGACCTCGGGCTGGATGCCCGCGCCGTCGGGCACTACCACGCCCCCCATGAGCCTCCTGCGCAACCTCGAGGACAAGATCGCCGGCCTCGTCGAGGGGACGTTCGGCCGTGTCTTCCGCACCCAGGTGCGGCCGGTCGAGATCGCGCGCAAGCTGGCGCGCGAGATGGAGGAGCACAAGACGGTCTCGGTCTCGCGCACCTACGTGCCCAACGAGTACGTCGTCTGGCTGGGGCCCGAGGATCGCCAGCGCTTCGAGGGCGTCGAGGACGAGGTCACCGACGAGCTGTCGGCCTACCTGCTCGAGCACGCCCGCCGCGAGAAGCTCGCGCTCGTCAGCCGCCCGCAGATCACCTTCGACACCGACGAGCGCCTGCGCCTGGGGGAGTTCGGCATCCAGGCGCGGCTCGTGCGCGCCGCCGCCGAGGCCGTGGAGCAGGCCGACCACGGGCACACGATGGTCTACTCGACCGCGGCCCGCGCCCAGGAGGAGCTGCAGGACTCGCGCAGCGCGCGGCGCGGCCGCGCGGTGCTCGTGGCCGAGGGCAAGCGCTACGCCGTCGGCCCGGGCGGGCGCCACCATCGGGCGCAGCCGCGAGTGCGACATCGTCCTGGCCGACACCAACGTCTCGCGCCAGCACGCCGAGCTGCGGCCGCTGGGCGATGGCTGGACCGTCACCGACCTGGGCTCGACCAACGGCGTGCGCGTCAACGGGCGCGACGTGCGCGCCAACGAGCCGCACGGCCTGAGCTCGGGCGACCGGGTCGAGATCGGCACCGTCGACGCGCGCTTCGAGGTCGACTGATGGCCGCCGTGGTCGTCGAGCCGATCACCGTCGGCCTGCAGTTCGGCTTCCTCGCCGTGCTCTACCTGTTCCTGCTGTGGGTCTCGCGCAGCGCCCTGAAGGACCTGCGCAACCCGCCGCGGCGCTCCGTGCCGGCCGTCGTGTCGGATGTGGCGACCGAGGCCACGGGCCTGCACCCCGCGTCGCAGGCGGGTGGACGGGGCGGCCCCATCGAGCCGCGGCTGATCGTCGAGCGCGCACCCGGTCACACTCCCGGCATGGAGTACGACGTCGGCGACGGCGCGGTCATGGGGCGCGGCGATCAGGCCGAGATCCGCCTCGAGGATCCCTTCGCGTCCTCGCGCCACGCCAAGCTCACGCCCCAGGGCGGCATCGTCGTGATCGAGGACCTCGGCTCCACCAACGGCACCTACCTCAACGAGGAGCTGCTCTCCGGCCCGCAGCCGCTGCACCAGGGCGACCGCGTGCGCATCGGGGACAGCGAGTTCACCTTCGCGGATCGCTGATGCTGCGCGTCGCCGAGCACTTCGAGCGCACCGACACCGGCCGCCAGCGCCGGGGCAACGAGGACGCCTTCTACGCGCGCGCGCCGCTCTTCGCGGTGGCCGACGGGATGGGCGGCGCCCAGGCCGGCGAGGTCGCCTCGCACCTGGCCGTCGAGGTCCTCGAGCAGGGCCTGCCGGGCGGCGACGGGTCGGTCGAGGAGCGCCTGCGCGCGCGCGTCCGCGAGGCCAACGCGCGGATCATGGCGTCCGCCCAGGCCGACGACGCGCGGGCCGGCATGGGCACGACGCTCACCGTCGCCTACGTCGGCGAGGACGACCTCACCGTCGCCCACGTCGGCGACAGCCGCCTCTACCGCCTGCGCGACGGCGACCTTCGAGCGCCTGACCGACGACCACTCGCTCGTCGAGGAGCTCGTGCGCCAGGGCAAGCTCACGCCCGAGGAGGCCGACGAGCATCCCCAGCGCTCGATCATCACGCGCGCGCTGGGCGCCGAGGAGGGGGTCGAGGCCGACAGCCACACGTGGGCCGGGCGCGACGGCGACGTGTACCTCATCTGCTCCGACGGGCTGACCTCGATGATCCCCGAGGCCCACGTGGCCCAGATCCTGGCCGAGGCGCCGTCCCTCGCGAGCGCCGGGCGCATGCTCATCGACGCGGCCAACGACGCCGGCGGGCGCGACAACATCACCGTCGTCCTCTTCCGCCTGGAGGAGATCGCCGCGGGCGCACCCGTGCCGCAGGAGACCGCCGAGCACCGCGCGGTGGCGCGCGAGCCGCCGAGCCCGAGCCGGCCACGGCGGCGGGGGCGGCGGGCGGCCGCGCCGGCGACGGCCACCGTCACCGCGCCCGTGGCGCGCAAGCAGCCGCGCCCGGCCCGCCGTGGTGCCCCGGCGCGCCGCCGCCGCCGCCCGCGCGTGCCGGTCGGCCCGATCCTCGTCCTCTTCCTCGTCGCCTGCGTGCTCCTCGGGGCCTACTACGCCTCGCAGACCGTCTACTTCGTGGGCGCCAGCGACGACGGCTTCGTCACGGTCTACCGCGGACTGCCCTACGACCTGCCGGCGGGCCTCGACCTGTACTCCGTCAACTACGAGTCCGGCGTGCCGGTCGACGAGCTCACCCCGGCCCAGAAGCAGACGGTCACGGAGCACACGCTGCGCTCCAAGAACGACGCGCAGGACCTCGTCACGCCAGCTCGAGACGGGGGAGCTGGCACGATGACCAGCGCGCGCAACCGCGAGCTGCTCGCGCTCGTGCCGGCCTCGCTGCTGCTGACGGCGGGCTTCGCGGCCGTGTTCATCGAGCGCAACGACGTGGTCAACAACGTCTCGCTGACCTACGGCGCGATCTTCCTCGGCCTGTGCCTGGCGGCGCACATCGTCCTGCGCTTCACGCTGCCCTACGCCGACCCCTACCTGTTCCCGCTCTTCGCCGTCCTGGCCTGCTTCGGCCTGGTGATGATCTACCGCATCGACGACGAAGCTGGCCCGCGAGCAGGCGCAGTGGTTCGTCATCGGGCTGGGGCTCTTCGCCGCCACGATCATCCTGCTGCGCGACTACCGCGCGCTGGAGCGCTACCGCTACACGGTGGCCGCGGTCGGGATCGGGATGCTGCTCCTGCCGCGCCTGCCCGGGATCGGCTCGCAGGTCAACGGCGCCTACCTCGGCGTCCGGCTCGGGCCGCTGACCTTCCAGCCCGCCGAGTTCGCCAAGATCGCGATCATCGTCTTCCTGGCCAGCTACCTGCGCGACACGCGCCAGCTGCTGGTCATCGGCGCGCGGCGCTTCGCCGGCGTCACCATCCCGCCGCTCAAGCACTTCGGGCCGCTGCTCATCGTCTGGGGCGCGGCGATGGCTGATGCTCTTCGTCATCCAGGACCTCGGCTCCTCGCTGATGTTCTTCGGCGGCTTCCTGGCCGTGCTCTACGTGGCCACCAACCGCTTCTCGTTCGTGGCCGTCGGCCTGTCGCTCTTCGCCGCGGGGTCGTGGGTCCTCTACCACGCCCGCCCGACCATCACCCACCGCGTCGACGCGTGGCTGCACCCCTTCGGCGCCCTCTACGACGTGCCGGGCGGCAGCTACCAGATCGCGCAGTCGGTCTTCGCGCAGGCCGACGGGGGCCTCTTCGGCCGCGGCTTCGGGCAGGCCGTGCTGAAGGTCGGCGACTCGCCGCTGCTGCCCGCGGCGCAGACCGACCTCATCTACTCGGTGATCGTCAACGAGCTGGGGCTGATCGGCGCCTGCGCGGTGCTGTGCACCTACCTGCTGGCCGTCGAGCGCGGCTTCAAGATCGCCACGCTGGCGCGCGACTCGTTCTCCAAGCTGCTGGCCACGGGCCTGACCGCGGTCTTCGCGCTGCAGGTCTTCGTGATCGTCGGCGGCGTCACCCGCGTCATCCCGCTCACCGGCGTGACGCTGCCCTTCATCTCCTACGGCGGCTCGTCGATCCTGGCCAACTTCGTCCTGCTCGCGCTGCTGCTGCTGATCTCCGACCGCGCGCGGCGCGAGGCGATCGAGCCGCGATGAACGCCCCCATCGCCCGCCTGTTCGTGGTCGTCGTGGTCCTCTTCGCGGTGCTCGTCGGCTTCACCTCGCGCTGGACGGTGTTCGACGCCAATGCCCTGCGCGACAACCCCAAGAACCACCGCGAGCTGATCGAGGAGCAGCAGATCCGCCGCGGGCTGATCCGCGCCGGCGACGACAGCGTGCTCGCCCGCTCGCTGCGCCAGCCCGACAAGAGCTACGTGCGCACCTATCCGCAGGGCCGGCTGTTCTCCCACGCCGTTGGCTACAGCTTCGTCCGCCAGGGCCGCGCCGGGCTCGAGCGCTTCTACGACGACGACCTCAGCGGGCGCAGCGAGCGAGCTCGGCTCGCTCGCTCGACCGCCTGTCGGGCACCGAGCAGGCAGGGCGACAACCTGGTCACCTCGCTGGACCCGGCCGCGCAGCGCGTCGCCCTGCAGCAGCTCGGCGGGCGCAAGGGCGCCGTCGTCGCGCTGGACCCGCGCACGCGGCGCGATCAAGGTGATGGCCTCGGTTCCCGGCTACGACCCCAACACGGTCAAGGACCAGCAGCCAGTTCAACGCGCTCAACCGCGACCAGGACGCCCCGCTGCTGAACCGCACCACGCAGGCGGGCTATCCGCCGGGCTCGACCTTCAAGGTCGTCACGGCGATCGCCGCCATCGACTCGGGCCGCTACACGCCCGACTCGCGCATCAGCGGGCGCAACGGCAAGACGCATCTCGGGCGTTCCCCTCAACAACGACGGCGGCGAGTCCTTCGGCGACATCACCCTCACGGAGGCGCTGACCAAGTCGGTCAACACCGTCTTCGGCGAGATCGGCGAGAAGCTCGGCAAGGCGACGATGAAGAAGTACATGGACCGCCTGGGCTTCGGCCGCCCCGTCGAGGTCGACCTCCCGCGCGACGAGCGCGCGGCCAGCGGCGAGCGCGTGCACGGGCGCGTCGTCCCGGCCACCAACGGCGCGGTCGACGTGGGCCGCATGGCCATCGGCCAGGACAAGCTCACGGTCACGCCGCTGCAGATGGCGATGGTCGCCTCGGCGGTGGCCAACGGCGGCAAGCTCATGAAGCCCCACCTCGGCGACCGGATCGTCGACCGCGACGGGCGCACGGTCAGGCACATCGTGCCCGAGGAGATGTCGCAGGTCATGTCGCCCCGAGACGGCCTCGCAGGTCGGCGCGATGATGGCCCAGGTCGTCAAGGAGGGGACCGGCACCGCCGCGGCGCTGGAGGGCATCGACGTGGCCGGCAAGACCGGCACCGCCGAGGTCGACCGCCCGTGCGGGCCCAACCAGCTGTGGTTCATCGCCTTCGCCCCCGCGCAGGACCCGCGCGTCGCCATCGCCGTTACCGTGGAATGCGGGACCGGGTTCGGCGGCACCGTCGCCGCACCGATCGCCAAGGCCGTCATGCAGGAGCTCCTGAAGTGACCGAACGCCTCGAAGCCGAGACCGTCGTCGACGGCCGCTACCGCGTGCTGCACCGCCTGGGCAGCGGCGGCATGGCCGAGGTCTACTGCGCCCAGGACCTCCAGCTCGGGCGCAAGGTGGCGCTGAAGATCCTCTACCGCCGCTTCGCCGAGGACAGCGAGTTCGTCGAGCGCTTCCGTCGCGAGGCGTCGAGCGCCGCCGGCCTGCAGCACCAGCACGTCGTGGCCGTCTACGACCGCGGCGAGTACGACGGCACCTACTACATCGCGATGGAGTACCTCGAGGGGCGCTCGCTGAAGACGATCGTCCAGCAGGAGGCGCCGCTCGACCCCGACCGCGCCATCGACCTGACCATCCAGGTCCTGCGCGCCGCGCGCTTCGCCCACCGCCGCGGGATCATCCACCGCGACCTCAAGCCCCACAACGTGATCGTCGACGCCGACGGGCGCGCCAAGGTCACCGACTTCGGCATCGCCCGCGCCGGGGCGTCGGACATGACCCAGACGGGCTCGATCATGGGCACCGCGCAGTACCTGTCGCCCGAGCAGGCCCAGGGCCACGCGGTCAGCGCGGCGTCGGACATCTACTCGATCGGGATCATGCTCTACGAGCTGCTCACCGGCGCGCGTCCCGTTCGACGGCGAGAGCGCCGTGACGATCGCGCTCAAGCAGGTCAACGAGCGCCCCACGCCGCCCAGCGCCTACAACCCCGCGGTCACGCCCGAGCTCGAGGAGGCGGTGATGCGGGCGCTCGAGAAGGACCCCGCGCACCGCTACCCCGACGCCGACGCGTTCATCGCCGCCCTGCAGGCCGCCCGCGACGGCACGGCCACGGCCGTCCTCGCGCCGGTCCCCCCGCCGCCGCTGGACCCCCCGAGCGAGGCCTACGTCTATCCCGAGGAGCCGCTGGCGCCGCGCGAGCCGCGCGACGGCGGGCGCTGGTGGCTGTGGCTGCTGGCGGTGCTGGTGGCGGGCCTGGGCCTCGCCGCGGTGCTCCTGCTGCCCGGCACGCAGAAGGTCAGCGTCCCCACGGTGGTCGGCGCCGACCAGGCCAACGCCGAGGCCAAGCTGCGCCAGGACGGCTTCCACGTCGACACCGTGCAGAAGACGGCCGAGCAGCCCGCCGGGCAGGTCATCGGGCAGGACCCGACCGGCGGGACGAAGGCCAAGAAGGGCTCCACGGTGACGCTGACCGTCTCGGCCGGCCCCCAGCAGGTGGCGGTGCCGCCGGTGGTCGGCCTGACCGTCTCCTCGGCGCGCGGGCGATTGCAGAAGGCGGGCCTGAAGGCGTCCGAACGCGAGGAGAACTCCGACACCGTGGCCCAGGGCAGGGTGATCTCGGTCAGCCCGCCGGAGGGCCAGAAGGTCGACAAGGGCTCGTCGGTCACGCTCGTCGTCTCCAGCGGCAAGCCGCAGGTCCAGGTCCCCGACGTCGTCGGCAAGAGCTTCGACGAGG
>CAWFMR010000065.1:0-18534 GCA_963816845.1 uncultured Actinomycetes bacterium
TCAGAGCTGCCAGGCGCCGCCGCGCAGCACCGGCACGTCCTCGCCCGCCGCCGTGACGCCGGTGACCGCCACGTCGTCGCCGCCGATCATGAAGTCGACGTGGATCGAGGAGTGGTTCAGGCGCGGATGGTCCTCCTCGCCTGCTGTGAAGCGGTAGCTCTCGCCCAGCGCGATGTGCGACGCCGCGTTCTCGTCGAGCAGCGTGTCGAAGAAGACGGTCTCGAGCTTGCCGATGCGCCCTTCGCCGTCCACGAGCGCGACCTCGCCCAGGCGCGACGCGCCCTCGTCGCGGGCGACGTAGCCGCGCAGGACGTCGGCGCCCTCCTCGGCGTCGATGCGGACGGCGCGCCCGTCGCGGAACTCGACCTCGAGGCCCTTGATGATCGAGCCGCCGATGACCAGCGGCTTCGTCGCGCGCACGACCCCCTCGGTGCGCTGGGGGTCGGGGGCGCCGAAGACCTCCTCGGAGGGCAGGTTGGGCATGTGGACGATGCCGTCGACCGTCTCGAAGCGCGCCGCCATGAAGAGCGTGGTGGGCAGCAGCCCGACCGTGAGGTCGGTGCCGGGGCCCTCGAAGCGCAGCGCGTCGAAGCGCCGCTCGGTCACGCGCTCGGCGGTCGCGACGAGGAAGTCCGCGCGCTCCGTCCAGGCTGCCACCGGGTCCTCCTCGTCCAGGCGGCAGACGTGCAGGATCTGCTCGGAGAGGCGGGCGAGCGCGTCCTCGTCGGACAGCCCGGGATGGACCTGGCGGGCCCAGCCGATGGTCGGGTAGGGCACGATCGTCCAGTTGGTCGTGCGCTCGTTGACCACGACGCCGGCCTCGCGGACGAAGGGCAGCTGGTCGCGTCCCGCGCGGCGGGGGTCGAGGTCGTCGAGCAGCCCGGGCGTGGCCGGCCCCGAGAGCCCGATGCGCGCGCAGCGCAGGCGCCCGAGCTCGAGCAGCCGCTGGCCGTACCACGGCGGCACGTAGTCGAGCGTGTCCTCGTCGGCGTCGAGGATGCGCGCCCGCTTGACGTGCATGTCGAAGTACTGCACGTCCACGAACCTCGCGCCGTGCTGGTAGGCCTTGGCCGCCAGCGCCCGCACCATCGCCTCCTTGCCGAGCTCGGCGCCGATGGCGACGATCTGGCCCTTCTGGACGTTCGCGGCGAACCCGATGGCGAGATCGGCGAAGCGCTCGAGGGTGGCCTGGTCGAAGGCGACGTCCGCGGTGGTCGACATCCCGGCACCGTAGCGCCCGCGGGCTCGCCGCTGCTCGTCAGGCGTCGTCGACGAGGTCGAGCACGCGCTCGACGCCCGCTACGGCGAGGATCCGCTCGATCGACGCCCCGGGGAGGGGCCGCACGATCTGCAAGCGCTGCTCGGTGCCCTCGACACGCGCGTGGGCGGCAACGAGCACGCGCAGGCCCGTGGAGTCCATGAACTCGAGCTCGCGCAGATCGACGACGACGTCCTGCCCGTCATCGAGCCGGCCCTGGATCGCCGCCTCGAGGTCCGGCGCGGTCGCAAGATCCAACTCGCCACGGATGACGACGACCGCGCGTCCGTCGCGGTCGGAGATCGAGATCGAGAATCCGGTCGGGTCGAACGCCATGCGGCGAGGGACACTCTAGTCGGCTGGCGCGTCGTAACGCTCGAGCCGGCGGAGCGCCTCCTCCAGCGCGTCGAGCTGCTCGCGGGCCCGCGCGACGTGCGCCTCGAGCTCGCCGGCGGCGGCGAGCAGGCGCCCCGCGGCGCCGGCCTCGTGGATAGGCGGCTCGCGCGGCGCCTCGGGATAGGGCGGGGGCGTGGGGGGCCTCGGGCGCGTGGTCCGACGGCGGAGCGACGGGCGCGGGGCGCACCGCCTCGATCCGCGCCACCGGCCCGGCCGGCTGCACCATCGCGGCCTCTTCCACGGCAACGACCGGGCGAGCGACGGGCGCGGGGCGCACCGCGTCGACCCGCGCCACGGGCCCAGCCGGCTGCACCATCGCGGCCGCCTCCACCGCCACGACCGGGGTAGCGGCCGCGAGCGGCTCGGGCGGTGCGGCCGGCTCGGGCGGTGCGGCCGGCTCGGGCGGAGCGACGGGCTCGGGCGGCGCGGGAGGCTCCGGCGCAGCGACGGGCGCCGCCGGCGCGGGCACCGCCACCGGCTCGGGCAGGGGCAGCGACGCGGCCTGGGCTGCCGCGGCAGCCGCCTGCGCGGCCGCGGCAGCCGCCTCGGCGGCGCGCAGCACGGCATCGGCGCGCTGGGCGGGCGTGTGCGAGTCAGGGCTCACGGGCGCGATGCTAGCTTGGCCACATGTCGCCCTTCTGGATCTGGACGCAGGTGGCCATCTGCGTCTTCGTGCTCGCGGGCATCGTCATCGCCATCGTGAAGCTTGCCTAGACTGCGGCGCCATGTTCGCCTCGATCGTCGTGGGGACGGACGGATCGCAGACCGCCCGGGAGGCGGTCCGTCAGGCGGTGGAGCTGGCGCGCCGCCTCGGAGCGCGCCTGGACATCGTCAGCGCCTATGAGCCGGTGCCCGCCGGGCGCCTGCGCGAGGAGGCCCAGCAGGTCCCCGGCGACCTGCAGTGGATGGTCAACGCCCGCGAGGACGTCGACGCGACGCTGCGCGAGGCGGCGGCGGAGTCGCAGGCCGCTGGCGTCGCCACCGAGACCTACGCGCGCCAGGGCGATCCGGCCGACGCCATCCTCGACGTGGCCGAGGAGCGCGGCGCCGACCTGATCGTGGTCGGCAACAAGGGCATGACGGGCGCCAAGCGCTTCCTGCTCGGCTCGGTGCCCAACAAGATCAGCCACCATGCGCCGTGCAGCGTGCTGATCATTCGGACCAGCTAACCGACGGGCGCCTTGGTACCGCGCAGGGCCGCCGCCGCGTCGACGAGGCCGGCGGCGTAGTAGCGATCGGGGCCTGGTGCGCCCAGGTCGCGCGCGGTGTCGGTCAGCCGCTGGGCGACCTGCTTCGTCGTCGGGTGCTCGCCGAGCACCTTCGATGCGAGCAGCAGGGCAATGACACCCGTGACGTGGGGAGCGGCCATCGACGTGCCCTTCAGCCCGATGCGCCCGCTGCGATCGTGCGGGATCGAGAAGTCGCCGTACTGGCCGTGCTTGAAGCTGACCTGCTGGACATTGCGCCCCGCCTTGGCGTTGGGCGCGCAGTTGGGGTCGTTGGGCAGCGAGGCGTCGCTGCCGCCCCCGGGCGCGACCACGTCGACCCCACGGCCGAAGTTCGAGTAGTCGGCGAGGCAGCCGTGCTCGGTCGTGGCCCCGACGTAGACGATCGAGTCGTTGAGCACCGTCGACGGGATCTCGGCCTCGCCGGAGTTGCCCGCGGCGACCACGACGGGCACCCGGTGCTCGCCGGCGTAGCGGATCGCGTCGCGGACGTCGGGCGAGCTCGTGATCGTGTACGGCCGCCCGCTGAGCAGGTCGAAGAACTCGACCGAGAGGTTGATCACCCGCGCGTCGTGGTCCACGGAGTAGCGGATGCCGCGCGCGATGGCCGACGAGGTCCCCTCGTCGAGGGAGTCGAGGACGCGCACGGGCATGATCTCCGCGCGGTAGGCGACCCCGATCATGCCGAAGTGGTTGTCGGCGGCCGCGGCGATGGCACTGGCGACGAACGTCCCGTGCCCGCTGCGGTCGTTGGGGTAGCGGTCGTGCGCGACGAAGTCATAGCCGGCCCGCATGCGGTTGGCCGGCAGGTCGGGCGAGCGGCGGTACGGGGGCCGGTTGGAGTAGGCCACGCCGGTGTCGACGACGGCGACCTTGATGCCCTCGCCGCCCCTGGCCCCCATCGCCGCCAGCTGCGTCCAGGCGCCGGGAGCGTCGATGCCGAACGGCCCGACGAGGTCCCATTCGACCGCCTGCCAGCCGCCCGGGGTCCCGGCGGCCTTGGCCACCCCGGTGTCGTCGAAGTCGGCCGGGCGCGCGACGAAGCGCGGACGCGCCGAGACGACCCCGGGCCGGCGGCGCAGCGCCGGGAGCGCGCGACCGGCCGCCTCGGCATCGGCGTAGTGCGCGACGACCTGGCGGTCGCGGTAGCGCACGACGACCTGGCCGGTGTCGAGATCGGCCTGGGCGCTCGCGGTCATGGCGAGCGCGCCCAGCAGCGAGCTGAGCACGATGAGCGTGAAGCGACGCATGCGCAGAGAAGGGCAGCTGCCCTCCTGGAAGGACAACAGCCCAAGTGCCCAACAGTCTCGCACCATGCCTGTCGCGCGGACGTAAGGTGAGGGCGTGCCCCGGCCGAACGCTTCTTTCCGCGCGACGAGTGGTTCATGCGCCTGGCCCTCCGCGAGGCCGAGCGCGCGCTCGAGCACGAGGACGTCCCCATCGGCGCGGTCGTCGTGCACGAGGGCGAGGTGGTGGGCGCCGGCCACAACGAGCGCGAGCTGCGCCAGGACCCGACCGCGCACGCCGAGATCCTCGCGCTGCGCGAGGCCTCGACCGCCCTCGGCTCGTGGCGCGTGCTCGACAGCGTGCTCTACGTGACGCTCGAGCCGTGCGCGATGTGCGCGGGGGCGATCGTGCTCGCCCGCGTCCCGCGCGTGGTCTACGGGACGACCGATCCGAAGGCCGGCGCGGCCGGCAGCGTGCTCGACGTCCTCTCGCACCCGCGCCTGAACCACCGGCCCGAGCTGGCGGGCGGCCTGCTGGCGGCCGAGTGCGCCGCGCTGCTGACCGACTTCTTCGGCACCCGTCGCTGAGCGCGCGCCGGGGCGCCAACTGCGCGCGCGGACAAATGTCCTACACCTGTCACCACTTTTGGCCGATGAGGGGACCATGCTGGATTCCCCTTTCACGACCGAGCCCGAGGTCGAGCTGTCTCACGCGGACTGGGACCTCACCTCCGTTCCTCCCGCGGGTGACGCCGACTCCGCCGACCAGCTCGCCGCGCTGTCGAGCGCTGTCGCGGACATGGTCAGCGGCGTCCATCGCGCCGTCCTGGCCTTCAGCGGCGGCGGCGCCCGCACCGCGATGGGCACCGCGGCGGTGTCCTCGCGCGTGCATCACATCCGCACCGAGCTCGAGGGCGTGGCCGTCGCGGTCGAGGCGCTGCACAGCGGCGCCGAGGACGCGGCCCTCGCGGGCGAGCAGTCCGCGCGCATGTGCGGCGACCTCGCCGCCGAGGTCGAGCAGGGGGCCGCGGTCCTGGCCCGGGTCGTCGAGGCCGTCGAGGCCATGGGCGCCCAGCGCGAGCGCATCGAGCGCCTGGCCGAGCAGCTGGCGGAGATCGCGACGTTCTCGGGCGTCATCAAGGAGGTCGCCGACAAGACCAAGCTGCTGGCCCTGAACGCGACCATCGAGGCCGCGCGCGCCGGCACCCACGGCGCCGCCTTCCGCGTCGTGGCCGACGAGATCGGCAAGCTCGCCGCCGACAGCGAGGCCCAGACGCGCCGCATCGCCAGCGTCGTGGCCGCCACCCACTCCGACCTCGATCCCCTGCGCGAGGCCATCGACGCCACCCGCGCCCACGGCGACGGCGTCGCCGACGCGCACGCGGCGCGCGAGACCGTGCGCCGGATCGGCGAGCTCGCAGAGCAGCTCACCGAGCCGGCCGAGCGCGTGGCCGCCGCGGCCGAGGAGCAGCTTCAGGCCCTGGGCGAGATGTCCGGCCACATGCAGGGCAGCGTCCTCGCCGTGGCCGAGGTCGACGAGCACTCCACGCAGATGAGCGCCCAGGCGCTCGCCCTCTCGTCCTCGGCCGAGGCCGTCTACGAGCTGCTGCTCCCGTTCTGGACGGACTCGTTCGTCGACCGCGCCGGCGAGGTCGCCCATCGCCTCGCGGGCGAGATCGGGGGCGTCCTCGAGGGCATCGTCGACAGCGGCCGCG
This sequence comes from uncultured Actinomycetes bacterium, assembly GCA_963816845.1. GTDB lineage: Bacteria > Actinomycetota > Thermoleophilia > Solirubrobacterales > Solirubrobacteraceae > JAOPZW01. The sequence goes on from CAWFMR010000065.1 coordinate 5,822, forward strand.
TCTCGCTCGCGCAGGTCCTCGACCCGCGCTACGACGAGATCACCGGCGCGCGCATCGCCGAGCTGCGCCGGCTCTTCGACGTCTCTCGCGTGCCGCTCAGCGGCTTCGACCCACCCAAGTTCTCGACCGGCTACGACCACCTGATCGACGAGCCGCTCATGGCCGTCTACGACCGCACGCTGGCCGACAACCCGTGGCTCATCCTGGCCGCCGGCTCGGACCTCAACGTCTACGCCCCCGTCCACGCGCGCACCCTGTGCGCCGACTGGACCGGCGATCCGTCGAAGGACCTCCTCGGCAACCGGATCAAGCGCATCCTCACCGACAACCCCGCGCTGGTGCGGGCCAACCGCGTCGGCATCAGCCCCGAGCTGCCCCACCGCGTGCTGTCGCGCGCCGAGATGCGGGCGGCCGGCTGCGACCTGACCGAGCCCGCGGGCGGCGAGCACCGCCGCCTCGTGCAGACCTACGCGCGCGACACGGGCGCGATCTTCACCGTGCTCTCCGTTCCCGTGTACGTCCACGGCGAGCGCTGGGGCGCCGCCGTCATCGGCTGGGACCCGGACACCGTCGCCACCTGAGCGCGGCGCGGCGCCCGGCGCCGCTACGCTTCCCGCTCCCCGTGACGGGCCCGTGGAGGGGTGCCGGAGTGGTTGAACGGGGCGGTCTCGAAAACCGTTGTGCGTCATTGGCGCACCGAGGGTTCGAATCCCTCCCCCTCCGTCTGGAGCGTTCTACGAAGTTCCGAAAGGCGCTTTCCGTCTGGCCGTTATGCAGGGTGACGTCAGTCGACGCGGGCGCTCCTCGTCGTGCATGGCGATGGGGAGTCGCCGGCAATCCGCGCGGGCCAGCGCACGGTCGAGCTAGGGCTTGCGTGCGCGGATGATCGCGGAGGCTGCGTGCTGGTGGACGCGGTGGGTTGCGGTGATCTCGATGCTCGGCCAGTCCCGCGGCGGCGACGGCGTGCTCGAACTCGTCGCGGGTCAGGGCACCGGCGACGCAGCCGGTCCATTGGGCCATGTCGGCGCGGGTGGCCTCGTCCATGTTGTCGTCGGCGATGACGTCGGAGACGGCGAAGCGTCCGCCGGGGCGCAGGACGCGGGCGACTTCGCGCAGGACCTGGGGCTTGTCGGCGGAGAGGTTGATCACGCAGTTCGAGATCACGACGTCGACCGACGCGTCGGGCAGCGGGATGTCCTCGATGTAGCCCTTGACGAACTCGACGTTGCCGACGCCGGCCTGCTGGGCGTTGTGGCGGGCGAGGTCCAGCATCTCGTCTGTCATGTCCAAGCCGATGGCCTTGCCGGTCTCACCGACGCGGCGGGCCGAGATGAGCACGTCCGCCCCGCCGCCGGCGCCGAGATCGAGGACCGTCTCGCCCTCGTGCAGGTCGGCGACCGCGGTCGGCACGCCGCATCCCAGCGATGCCTTGACGGCACCGTCGGGTACGCCGTCGGCCTCGGTGGTGTCGTAGAGGGCGCCGCCGAAGACCTCGTTGCCGTGCTCGTCGGAGACGCTGACGTCGCTGGTGCAGCACCCCGTGGGCTCCGCCTGGGCGGCGGCGCGGGCGGCGGCGGCGTAGCGCTCGCGGACGGTCTCGCGGATGTCGGACTGGCCGGGAAGGCCTTGGCCGGCGGAGCAGCCGCAGGAGCCGCCGGCGGCACTGGTCGCACAGCAGGCGTCCTTGGCCTCGGGCTCACAGCAGGTGGCCTGGGCCTCGGGGGCGCAACAGTTCGTGGTCGAGGTCTGCGTCAGCTCAGCCATGCGGTCAGCTCCTTCAGCGCGTCGGTGCGAACGTAGTAGTAGGCCCACAGGCCACGGCGCTCTGAGTCCACCACGCCGGCGTCGCGCAGCTTCTTGAGGTGGTGGCTGAGGGTGGGCTGGGAGATGTCGAAGAGCGGCACCAGCTCGCACACGCAGACCTTGCCGGCGTGCTTGCGCAGCACATCGACGAGCTGCAGGCGGATCGGGTCGCCCAGGGCCTTGGCGATCACGGCCATGCGCTCGGCCTCGTGGCGCTCGACGTCGGGGTAGACGACGGGCTCGCAGCACGGCTCCCCGGCGGGGCGCTTCTGCTTGGGAACCAACTCCAGATCGACAGGCATCGATATATGTATATCGATTGAACTGATGTTTGTCAATGGATAGGCTTGCGGCTCGGTCTGTGGAGCCACTCGTGCATACGGACGAACTTCGCGAGCCCCGGTCGCTGTCGTTGTCGTCGAGCCCCATTGCGGGTTGATGCTCGTGCGAGGCAGCACGCAGAGCGCGGGGCGCTTGGTCATCGGCCCGCTCGAGGTGATCCCCGACGACATGCTCGTCGTTGTCGCCGGTCGGCGGCTGTGGCTGACGCGCCGCGAGCTTGACGTCTTGACGGTCCTGGCCGAGCGCGCGGGCGTCCCGGTGGCGCGCGCCGACATCCACGCCCGTGTCTGGGGTAAGAGCGTCGAGGGGTTCAAGGACCGCTCCGTCGAGGTCTACATCCGCCGGCTGCGGGTCAAGCTCGCCGCCACGGCACCGGACTGGACGTACATCCACACCCACCACAACATCGGCTACCGGCTGGAGCCGGAGCCGCGGGAGGAGCAGCCATGAGGTACGTGCTGTTCGTGTGCAACCACAACGCCGGGCGCTCGCAGATGGCTCAGGCGTTCTTCGAGCGCGACGCGCCGGCCGACATCCGCGCCGAGTCGGCGGGCAGCGACCCGGCGCAGGAGGTCTGGCCCACGGTCGTGGAGGCGATGGCCGAGGTCGGTATCGACCTGTCGGGGCGCAAACCGCGCAAGCTGCTCATCGAGATGCAGCTGCATGCCGACTGGGCGGTGACCATGGGTTGCGGCGACGCCTGCCCCTACGTCCCAACCATGGTCGAGAGCTGGGACATCCCCGACCCGGCCGGCCTGCCGCTCTCCGATGTGCGCGCCATCCGCGACGGCATCGAGGCCCGGGTCCGCGAGCTGATCGACACGAAGCTCGACGCCATCTACGCCGACCGCACCGCGCACGAACTGCGCCTTGCGAAGATGCTTGCGCCGCTCGTGGAGGAGTTCGCCGCCCAGCACAGCGCCGAGGAGATCCGCGGCTGCGCCGATGCGATCCTCGCCCGCTACGACGACGCCCCCGTCCGCTCCTACACGACGATCCTCGCCACCCGCCAGGCCCGCGAATGCCTGCGTGAGGACACCTGCGCCGCGCTCGGCTCCGCTTGATGGCGGTCACCATCCATCAACACCCGTCAATGCAACCGGCGTAGGCTGGACACCGTGGAACGCGTCGCCGTCATCACCGACATTCACGCCAATCTCCCGGCCCTTCATGCAGCCCTCGGGCGCATCGATGAGCTGGGCATCGAGCGCGTCTACTGCGGCGGCGACCTCGTCGGCTACGGCCCGCACCCCAACGAGGTCTGCGCGCTGATCGCCGAACGCGAGATCCCGACCATCTATGGCAACTACGACTACGCCATCGCCCGCGACCTCGACGACTGCGGCTGCGCCTACGTCACCGCCCACGACCGCGAACTCGGCCAGCTCTCGGTGGAGTGGACGCTCGCGCACACCGACCAAGCGTCCAAGGACTGGATGCGCGAGCTGCCCTTCGACCTGCGCTTCGACCTCGGTGTGCAGACGGTCCATCTCGTCCACGGCTCCCCGCGCAAGGTCAACGAGTACCTCTTCGAGGACAAGCCCGCCCGCCTCTACGAGCGCCTCGCCGCCGCCGAGGACGCCGACGCACTCGTCTTCGGGCACACGCACAAGCCCTGGGTCCACGACTACGGCGGCGTGCGCTTCATCAACTGCGGGTCGGTCGGCAAACCCAAGGACGGCGACCCACGCGGCGCGTTCGCCATCCTCACCGCCACCCCCGACGCCATCGCCGCGCAGATCGAACGCGTCGCCTACGACGCCGAGACCGTCGCCGCCCAGGTCCGCGAAGCCGGCCTGCCTGGTGAGTACGCCGACAAGCTGCTCATCGCCGCCTAACCCCCACGCCGGCTGCGTCCCGACGGCGCGCGATGAGGGTGCGCGCCGAGCGCTTTGGATGACAGACGGGCCGGCAGGTTGTCTGCATCGGCGATGACAGGCCGGCTGGCCCGGCGCCAGCGACAGTCGGTTCAGGCGTCGAGCGCCGCCGCCAGCACCGCGCGGTGCGCCGGGCGGGCCGCGGTGTAGCGCTCGCGGCCGGCGTCGGTGAGGCAGGCGAAGATGCCGCGGCGGTCGGTGGAGCACATGGCGCGCGTGACGAGGCCGTCGGCCTCCAGGCGGGCGACGACGCGCGAGAGCGCGCTCTGGCTCAGGTGCACCGCTTCGGCCAGGTCCTGCATGCGGCGCTCGTCCTTCTCGCCCGTCGCGAGACGCTCGAGGACCTCGTACTCGCTGACACCCAGGCCGTGCTCGTGGAGCGAGCGCTCGAGCGCGGAGGTCGTCCGCGCGTGGCGGTCGAGCAGGTCGCGCCAGGCTTCGACGAGGCGGGTGTCGTCCTTCGAGGGGTCCAACGTGCCGCGCAGTATAGCAATCGCAGGCAATTTTTGCGTTCACATCTGATGCACACAGAATTTATGCATCTGCATGTATTATCTCGGGATGCTCTCCCGCATCTCCCCCTCCAATCTCCTTCTCGTCGTCCTCTGCGGCGTGCTCTTCCTCGACGGGCTCGACGTCTCGATGGTCGGCGTCGCGCTGCCCTCCATCGACGCCGACCTGCACCTCACGACCTCGCAGCTGCAGTGGATCGTGTCCGGCTACGTGCTCGGGTACGGCGGCCTGCTGCTGCTGGGCGGCCGGACCGCCGACCTGCTCGGCCGGCGGCGGACCCTGCTCATCGCGCCTGGGCGTCTTCACCGTCGCCTCGGCTCTCGGCGGGCTGGTCGACAACGGCACGCTGCTCGTCGTCACGCGCTTCCTGAAGGGCGCCGCGGCGGCCTTCACCGCCCCGGCGGGCCTCTCGATCATCACGACCACGTTCGCTGAAGGCCCCGAGCGCAACCGCGCCCTCAGCATCTACACGGCGACGGGAGCCAGCGGCTTCTCGCTCGGCCTGGTGCTCGGCGGCCTGCTGACCGAGCTCGGCTGGCGCTGGACCTTCCTGCTCCCCGTCCCGATCGCGATCGCCCTGCTGGCGATCGGCCCGCGCGTGATCCCGCACGATCGCGGGGCGGCGCTGTCGCGCCGGCGCTTCGACGTCCCCGGCGCCGTGACCCTCACCACCGGGATGCTCCTGCTCGTGCGGACCATCGTCGAGGCGCCCGACCAGGGCTGGGCCTCGGGGCAGACGATCGGGGCCTTCGCGCTGAGCGCGGTCCTGCTGTCGCTCTTCGTCGCCATCGAGCGGCGCTCCCCCGCGCCGCTCGTGCGCCTCGGCATCCTGCGCTCGAGCTCGCTGGTGCGCGCGAACCTCGGGATGATGACCATGTTCGGGGCCTACGTCGGCTTCCAGTTCGTGATGACGCTGTACCTGCAGACGCTCAACGGCTGGTCGGCGATCCAGACCGCGCTGGCCTTCCTGCCGGCCGGCCTGCTGGTGGCGCTCCTCTCCACGCGGATCGGCCCGATCGTCGACCGCTGGGCACGTCGCGCCTGGTGGCGCTGGGCGCGCTCTCGTTCGCCGCGGGCTACACGGCGCTGGCGGTGCGCGGCATCGACATCGCCCCGTCCTACATCCTCGAGCTCCTGCCGACCATGCTCCTGCTCGGCTTCGGCTTCGCGCTGAGCTTCCCGACGCTGAACATCGCCGGGACCAGCGGCGTCGGAGACCACGAGCAGGGCCTGGCCTCCGGGCTCGTGCAGACCTCGTTCCAGGTCGGCGGGGCCGATCGGGCTGGCCGTCGTCAGCGCGATCATCACCAGCCGCGCCGGCGGCCTCGACCGACACCGGCGTGATCCTCGACGCGTACCGCACGGCGCTCATCGTCGTCACGGGGGTCGCCGTCGCCGGGCTGGCGATCGCGCTGTCAGGGCTCGTCCCGCAGCGCGAGGTCGCGGTGGCCACGGCCGACTAGGGTCCTGGTTGCTCTGCTCCGCGCGGCGTCTTGCGGCGCCGCGCGGCCAGGGCATCGAGGGAAGGGAGCCGGCGGGCAGTTCGCGGCCCGTGTCGTCGTCCTCCGGCGCGCGGCGGGATGCACGAAGCCCGCGTGTTTCGCGACAGTCTTTGGAGACGCCAAGGGGGTGGGCTCTCTGACGGCGACTATCGCCGCTTTGAGAGCCCACCCCCTCTGGCCGCCCGCAGAAGGTGTTGCGAAACGCCCGCGAACTGCGCAAGGACTCCGCGCCGGGAGCCGGCAGCGCCCGCGGAGGCGGCAAGCGCCCCGCCAGCCGCCAACCTCCCTCCCTCGATGATGCTGTTCGCGCCCTACGGCACGAGGACGACCTTGCCCACGTTCTCCCGCGCCGCGAGGATCCGATGCGCCTCGCGGGCGCGGTCGAACGGGACGGCCGCGTGGACGACCGGCGCGATGGTGCCGTCGTCGAGGAAGGCGCTCAGCGGCTCGATCCAGGGCGCCAGCGTCCCGCGGTCGTCCCACAGGCGCTTCATGTTGATCGCGATGAACGACTTGGAGTCGCCCATCTGCTTGATGAGGTCGAAGCCGCGCATCATCCGCAGGGCCTGCGGCAGCGCGCGGCGCAGATTGCGCGTCTCGCCCTCCTGGACCGACGACGCGCCGAGGGCGACGAGGCGCCCACCGGGGCGCAGCAGCGCGTTGGAGCGCTTGAACGAGGCGCCGCCGATGCCGTCGATGACCAGGTCGTAGCGGGGCAGATCGCGCCACCAGCCGTCGCTGCGGTAGTCGATGGCGCGGTCGAGGCCCAGCTCCCGGAGCCGGTCGTGCTTGCCCGGCGAGGCCGTGCCGTGGACCTCCGCACCGCCGCGCTTGGCCAGCTGCAGCGCAGCGATGCCGACACCGCCGGCGGCCGAGTGGACGAGCACGCGCTCGCCCGCGCGCAGCGAGCCGAAGCCGTACAGCGACGCCCACGCCGTGGCGTAGACGACCGGCACGGCGGCGCCCTCCTCGAAGGACAGGCGCTCGGGCAGCGCCACCGCATCGTCCTGCGGGACCACGACCTGCGAGGCGTAGCCGCCGAAGGCCGTCCCGGCCATCACGCGCTCGCCGACGCGACCCGCGTCGACGCCGTCACCGACCGCGGCGATGGTGCCCGCGACCTCGTAGCCCACGACGCACGGCGGCTTGGGCGCGTCGGCGTAGAGCCCGACACGCGCCAGCGTGTCGGCGAAGTTCACCCCGGCCGCGCGCACGTCGATGCGCACCTGACCCGGACCGGGCGACGGCTCGGGACGCTCCTGCACCTCCAGGACGTCGAGGCCGCCATGCTTGGCGATGACCACGGCACGCACGGCGGCCAACCCTAATCGGGTGTGCGGCTGCCCGTACCTCCAAGATGCCGGGTGGCCCCGTCGTCGTACGGGCCGCGAGACGCGAAGCTGCGCGCATGCTCACACCGAAGGTCACTGAGCTCACGCGAGCGGGCAGCACCTGGGTCCTCCTCCCCAACATGGTGTCGCCTGCCTCCAAGCGCCCGGCCGCCGTCTCTCTCCCCGCCGGTCGCTGACCCCCGCGCGGCGCGCCCGCCGGATCGGCCCTCACCGATTCGGCGGGCGCAGCCGACACTCTCCCCCTTGTCCCGGCCATTGACCGCCGCCGATGGTCAATCGGCGTGGATCGGTGTTTCCCGGCCGCGGCGCGCGCGCCTACGCTCCGGCGCCCGATGCCCCCAGCGATCTACACCTACACCGCCGCCGCGAACGGCCTGTTCGTCAACTCGTACCTGGTGGAGAGCGACGATGGCGTCGTCGCCATCGACGGCAGCCTGCTCGTCTCCGACGCCCGCGCCTTCCGCGCCCGCCTCGATGCCCTCCACAAGCCGCTGCTGGCCGTCCTCGTCACGCACGGCCACCCCGATCACTTCAACGGCGTCGTCGAGCTCGTGCGCGGGCAGGGCGACGTGCCGATCTACGCGACGCCCGAGGGCAAGGCCGTCATCGACGAGGTGGCCGAGCCCAAGCGCGCGCAGTGGTCGCCGACGTACGGCGACGAGTGGCCGACCGAGACCGCCTACCCCAACGCGACCCTCGACGACGGCGAGACGCTCACCATCGGCGCCCTGCGCATCCACGCCCACGAGCTCGGACCGTGCGAGTCGGCCAGCGAGGCGCTCTTCGTCGTCGAGGGCGAGGACGCCGCGCCGGTCGCCTTCACCGGCGACCTCTTCTACAACGCCCACCACAGCTACAACGCGGACGGCTTCACCGCGGCCTGGCTGGACGCGCTCGACCGCGCGCCCGCCCTGCTGGCCGGGATCGACACCCTCTACCCCGGCCACGGGCGCCCGGCCGGGCCCGAGGCGCTCGAGGCCCAGCGCCGCTACCAGCTCATGCTGCGCGAAGCCGTCCGCAACCTCGCTCACGGCGAGCCGTCGCTGTCGGACGCCGCGAAGCAGGAGCTGACCGCCCGCATGGCGGCCTTCCTGCCCGACCCCGCGCTGGCGTGGCTGGTCGCCCTCAGCGCCGACGCCGTCGCCGCCGAGCTCGCCGCCGAGGCGCAGGCCGTGAGCACCTGAACGGCGCTCTCTAGAGTCCGATGGGTGCGCCCGGAGGTTCGCCACCTCGCCTACTTCGTCGCGCTGGCCGAGGAGCTGAACTTCACCCGGGCCGCCGCCAGGGTCAACGTGGTCCAGCAGGCGCTGAGCGCGGGCGTGGCGCAGCTCGAGGCGCTCGTCGGCGTGAAGCTCTTCGAGCGCACGACGCGCCGGGTGCGGATTGACCGCCGCCGGCGAGGACTTCCTTCCGCGGGCGCGCGAGGCGCTCGCGGCCATGGACCTCGCGCTCGCGACCGCCCGCCAGCACGCGGACGGCGCGGCCGGCCACCTCGTCATCGGCCTGAGCTCGACCACCGGCCTGCCCGCCACGCCCGAGCTGCTGCGGGCCTTCGGCGAGCGCTACCCCGACGTCGCGCTCGACGTCCGTCACTTCACCTTCGCCGACCCGTACGGGGGGCTGCTCACCGGCGAGACCGACGTCGCCATCGTCCGGCCGCCCTTCGCCGCCGCGCTGGAGCTGCACGAGCTGGCGCGCGAGGCGCGCTACGTCACGTTGCCGTCCGGCCACCCGCTGGCCGACCGCGAGCAGGTCACCTTCGCCGAGATCGCCGACGAGCCGTGGATGAACCTCGACACCGACCACGTCTGGTGCGCGTTCTGGATGTGCGCCGAGCACCGCACGCGCCCGGCCCGCATCGGCGCGATCTGCACCTCGCTCGACGAGCTCTTCGAAGCGGCACGCGTCGGGCAGGCGCTCGGCCTCGTCCCCGAGTCCGTGGCCCGGTCGCGCGCCTGGCCGGGGCTCGCCTTCGTCCGCGTGGCCGACGTCGAGCCGTCGGTCGCCGCGATCGCCTGCCGCCCGGGCGAGTCGCGCGCGGCGGTGCGCAACTTCCTCGCCCTCGCGGCTAGCTGACCGGGTCGCGCTCCGTGCGCTCCACCGCCAGCTCGCCCTCGGCCAGCCGCCGGCGCAGGACCTTCTTGTCGAACTTCCCCACGCTCGTCTTGGGCACCTCGTCGATGAAGGCGTAGGCGTCGGGCAGCTGCCACTTGGCCAGGCCCGACGACAGGTGCTCGCGCAGATCGCCGGGCGAGAGGCCCGCGCCCTCGGCCAGCGCCACGCAGGCCAGCGGCCGCTCGCCCCACTTCTCGTCGGGCATGGCGATGACCGCCGCCTCGAGCACCCCGGGGTGGTCGATGAGCAGCGTCTCGACCTCCACGGACGAGATCCACTCGCCGCCGGACTTGATGAGGTCCTTGGCGCGGTCGGTGATGCGCACGAAGCCGCGCTCGTCGAGCTCGCCGATGTCGCCGGTGCGCAGCCAGCCGTCGTCGGTGAACTTGTCGTCGCCGGTGGAGTCCTCGTAGTAGCGCGCCGCGACCCACGGCCCGCGCGCCTCGATCTCGCCGGCGCCCTCGCTCAAGCGGATCTCGGTCCACGGCACCATCCGGCCCTGGGTCGTGCGGTAGGCCCAATGCTCCTCGCCCTCGTCCACGCCCGCCGGGGGCCGGGCCACGGTGACGATCGGGCTCGTCTCGGTCATCCCCCACGCCTGCAGGATGCGCACGCCGTGGCGCTCGAAGCCCTCCATGAGCGTGCGCGGCACCGCCGAGCCCCCGCAGATCCCGCCGCGCAGCGTGCTGAGGTCGCCGCCGTGCTGATCGACGTGGGCGAGCAGCGCCCCGAGCACGGTCGGCACGCCGGCCAGCAGCGTCGCGCGCTCGGCCTCGACGAACCGCGCCAGCGGCTCGCCCTGCAGGAACGGGCCGGGCAGCAGCAGCTCGGCGCCCGTGAGCGCCGCGGCGAAGGGCAGGCCCCAGGCGTTGACGTGGAACATCGGCACGATGGCCAGCACGCGATCGCGCGACGAGAGCCCGACGGCGTCGGCCGCGCAGATCGTCGTCGAGTGCAGCGACACCGAGCGGTGCGAGTAGAGCACGCCCTTCGGGTTGCCGGTGGTGCCGCTCGTGTAGCAGAGCGCAGCGGCCGCGCGCTCGTCGATCTCGGGCCACGCGAACTCGCCCTCACCGGCCTCCTCGAGCAGCTGCTCGTAGGAGAGGGCGCCGGGCAGCGCGTCGAGGTCTCCGTCTCCCATGACCACGAAGTGGCGCACGCCCTCGAACTGGGGCGCGAGCTTGGCCAGCGGCTCGACGAGCGAGCCGTCGACGAAGATCACCCCGTCCTCTGCGTGGTTGACGATGTAGACGACCTGCTCGGGGAACAGGCGGATGTTCAGCGTGTGCAGGACGGCGCCGTAGGACGGCACCGCCAGGTACAGCTCGAAGTGGCGCTGACCGTTCCAGGCGAAGGTCGCCACGCGGTCGCCGCGCTGCACGCCGAGGCGCTCGAGCACCCGCCCGAGGCGGTCGACGCGCTCGGCCACCTGCGCGTAGGAGGCGCGCACGGGACCGTCGCCCTCGAGCGTCACCACCTCCTGGTCGGGATAGCAGCTGCGCAGCCGCCGGCGCATGGCCCCGACGGTGAGCTGGAAGTCGTTCTGCATCAGGCCCTCGAGCATGGGCCCAGCGTAATTACTCGCGCAGCTTCTTGTTGATATCCGCGATCGTCTGGTTGATCTGCGCCTGGACCTTCGTCACCGCGCTGACGAGATCGGTCTGCGCCTTGACGATCGCCTGCGGGTCGTTGTCGGAGAAGGCGCCCTTGGCCTTGTCGATCTGCGCGCCGTAGGCCGAGACCTCGGCGATCAGCTTGTCGTGCAGGGGCTTGACCTTGCTCGGCGCCTTGACCGCGCGGAAGTCGGCGACGACCTTGTCGATGGCCTGCCGGAAGCCGTCGAGCGTCTGGCGATCCTGCGCCGCCGTGCTCGTCGAGGTGATCTGGGCCGAGAGCTGGTCGAACTTCGTCGCGAACTCGCTCTGGGCCCGGTTGACCGCGTCGACGTAGTCGTTGGCGGCCTTGGTGTCGGAGCCGCAGCCGGAGGCCACGAGCGCGAGAGCGACGACGAGGAGACCCGGCCACAGGCGGCGCACACCGCGAGGGTAGCGCCACGATCCGGAAGACGGTCCGGCGGGCGGCTACCCGAAGAAGACCTCGGCGGTGTCGTAGAGATCGTCGTCGAGCAGCTTGGGCTCGGCGACCGCTTCGGCCAGCGGCACCAGGACGATGTCGGACCCGCGCAGCGAGACCATCGTGCCCCACTCGCCGCGATCGGCGGCCGCGACGGCCTTGACGCCGAAGCGGGTGGCGAGCACGCGGTCGTAGGCGGTCGGCGTGCCGCCGCGCTGGACGTGGCCGAGGATCGTCATGCGCGTCTCGAACCCGGTGCGCTCCTCGATCTCGCGCTCGAGCTCGACCGCGATCCCGCCCAGGCGCGCGTGGCCGAAGGCGTCGGTCTTCGCTCCCGCCGTGGTGATGCCGCCGCCATCGCGCGGCGTGGCCCCCTCGGAGACGACGACGATCGAGAACGTCGACCCTCTCGCGTGGCGGCGCTTGATGCGCTCGCAGACCTCGTCGATGTCGAACGGGCGCTCGGGCACGAGGATCACGTCGGCCCCGCCCGCTATGCCGCTGTAGGTCGCGATCCAGCCCGCGTGGCGGCCCATGACCTCGAGGATGATGACGCGGTTGTGCGACTCGGCCGTCGTGTGCAGACGGTCGATCGCGTCGGTGGCGATCTGCACCGCGGTGTGGAACCCGAAGGTCACGTCGGTGCCGGCCAGGTCGTTGTCGATCGTCTTGGGGACGCCGACCACCGGCACGCTGTCGGCCGCCAGCCTCGCCGCGACGCCGAGCGTGTCCTCGCCGCCGATGGGAATCAGGGCATCGATGCCCTCCCGCTCGAGCGTCTCGCGCACCAGCGCGGTGCCGTCGCCCTCGCCCTTGTAGGGATTGGTGCGCGACGTCCCGAGGATCGTGCCGCCGCGGTGCAGGATGCCCGCCGTGTTCTGCGGCGTCAGCTCGACCGTGTTGGCCTCGAGCACGCCGGCCCAGCCGTAGCGGAAGCCGATGATCTGGTGGCCATGGCGGTTGACCCCGGCGCGCACGACGCCACGGATCACCGCGTTGAGGCCGGGGCAGTCGCCGCCCCCGGTGAGGATGCCGAAGCGCGCCATAGGGCCGGCATCCTGCCAAATGCGGGCGGCGCAGCAAACGCGGTTCGACACCGGTGGCGCGCCTTGTCGGATTTCAGGCTCGCGCCACGC